>JBFWJS010000004.1:0-277684 GCA_050253075.1 Deferribacterales bacterium | reverse complement strand
TTCCCTGGTGGTTTTAGCGTGAAGGTCCCACCCGTTCCCATTTCGAACACGGAAGTTAAGCTTCACAGCGCCGATGGTACTGCATGAATCAAACATGTGGGAGAGTAGGTCGCCGCCAGGGATTTTTTTATGCCTAAAATTCCTCTCACTTTCGAATCTCAGTATCCCCCTCAAGTAAACCTCAGTCATGTATATCTGTATACACTCCTTTCGGGTGCCTTCATTTACTCATTTCAATAAAGAACCACTATGCTTTGACATCCCTCATTGTTTTGGTATGTATCTGACAATATATTATTTAAGTATTATCCAATGAAATCGTATAGTCTTACACATAAACTATCTTACCTTTTAATAATATACATATGATAATAATGAATGATCTAAGAGGTGTCTAATGTCTGTTTACAATATTACGTATGATTTGAATAGAACTGGTCAAGATTATAATAATGTGATTAATACAATTAAATCCCATTATAATTGGTGTCATTATCAGAAATCTGCGTTCCTTGTAGAAACGAGAGAAACGGCAGAGCAAATATATAGACGATTAGCTCCATTCTTTGATAAAAATGACAGACTCTTAATTATAAATGTATGTGGTTATAAGGCTGGCTGGCTAGATAAAGAAGTAAATGACTGGATAATGAAATATGTACCAGCTTGTAAATAAAAAAGGGAGCCCGAAGGCTCCCTGAGTTGTGATTAGATCTTGAATTGTTCGGTTATCTGCATCTGGTCGTCGGCCTGTTTCTGAAGGTCGCTGACTGTCACAGAAACTTGTGAAATAGCAGCAGAGCTCTCCTCCAGACCGCCTGAGATAACGTGTGCGTTATCGTTAATATTCGCTATGGCGGCTACCTGTTCGGATATGGCTGTCTTCATAAGGTCGCTGGATTGGGTGATCTCTTCCACTGCGATAACAATCTTATTGAATATCTCGTCTGTTTTGAAGAGTTTATCTTCGCCGTCGATAACCTTATCCTTTGCTGACTTCATCCCCTGATTCGTCTTCGTGGTTTCTGTAACAAAGGAAGATATGATTTTTTCGATATCGTGGATGGATGTCTGTGTGCGTTCGGCGAGCTTTCTGACCTCGTCTGCGACAACGGCGAAACCGCGTCCGTGCTCGCCTGCTCTTGCCGCTTCGATGGCAGCGTTAAGTGCGAGAAGGTTTGTCTGGTCTGCGATATCGTTTATAACTAGAAGTATATTGCCGATCTCTTCAGAGGATTGTGCAAGTGAGCCTATTGTGGTGCCGAGGTCTTCGACATTTGCTCTGATGCTGTGCATGGCATCGTTTGTAAGCTGGATGAGCTTTTGCCCCTCTATGGTAAGGTCATGCCCTGTATCAGATTTATGCTTAACTTCGTTGATGGCTTCCAGTATTTGTGTGGAAGAGACACTAAGCTCTTCTGTAGCGCTGGCGACCATGCTGACCTGCCCTGCCTGATCGGAGAATGTGGTGGCGAGCTCTTCCGTAGTAGAGGCTAGCTCGGTACTCCCCGATGCCACAGAGTTTGAGGACTGGATGATAGTTTCAATAACTTCCCTTAGCTTTATGCGCATTGTCTCCATAGCGCAGAGGAACTTGCCTATCTCGTCCTTGCGGTCGTTATCCACTGAAAGTGTGAAGTCGCCTTCTGCCATAGTGACAGAGAGCTGAACGGCCTTTTCCATCGGCCCTGTGATAGACCTTGCTATAAGGATAGATGTGAGAATACCTGCGATAACGGCTATGAGGGATATCAGAACTGTTATAAACTTTGCCCCTGCGACGGTGCTTTCGAGCTGTTTTCTCTCAGCGACGATAATCTCACTGCAGAGATCCTGTGCTTTTCTGGCTGAGACAGCGAGATCATCCTCAATAGCCTTCAGCGAGTTTTTGCTGTCATGCATATCAGAGAAGCCTTTGCTGTAAGTCTGCAGTTTATTCATAAGGTCTGCAGCACCTGCCGCCTGTGCATCAGAGTAGGCTTTCTGATAAAATCCCTGTGTTGTCTCATACTCTTTTTAAGTTGGCTGATAAAGGTACTTCATTGCGCTCAGACGCATAGAAAAGAAGTTGAATGTGAAGGATTGTGTCTTCACATCGCCTGCTGCTGCGGCCATTTCTGCACCGTATCCGCTCAGGGCTTTGTAAATCTCTGAGTTCTTTTTGATAGCGTCGGAGTATTTGGCAAAAATATCCTGATACTTTCTGACATCTGTTTCGATGCTGTTGAAAATTGCGATATCTTCTTTGTCGTTATACTGTTTTTTACCTTCTGCAGTAATGACGAGTATCTGTTTGAAATCATCCTCTGTCATCTTGCTGTACTGCTCGTTCGAAGTGTAAAAGAACTGTATACGGTTCACTCTGGCACTGTTGATGTGCTCTACGATCTTGGCAAGCATGTCTCTTTTGTTAACTTGGGATGAAATACTCTCCATTCGAAGAAAACTGATAAGGGCTATTAAGATCATAAGGAAAAGGATCACAGTAAAGCCTAGATAGAGCTTCTGCGATATTTTTAGGTTCTTTAACATACACGGGCCTCCTAAATTAATCATCTACACGTTTGTTTCCTAATTATGTAACTATACACACATCTTTACAATATTTACAAACTATTCAGACAAAAAAAGTATAGTTAACTTGCGAATTTTTACAAATAAGAAAAAAACGACTTTGTTAATAGGAATTTGCAATGTGGGTAAAATATAGAGAAATATGCAATTTAAATATATATAAATGGGAGCCCGCAAGCTCCCATTTATAACGTTCAGGAGGCTTAAAATCTATTAAGCTTTAGACAGTGCTAAGTTCAGATCGGCGAGGAGGTCTGTCACTTCCTCGATACCGACAGAAAGTCTTATATAATCGTTACTTACGCCTGCTGCTGCTCTTTCCTCATCTGTGAGCTGCTGGTGCGTTGTGCTTGCTGGGTGGATAACGAGTGAGCGTGCATCACCGACATTTGCGAGGTGGCTGAAGACGTTCAGGTTGTCTATGAATGTCTTGCCTGCTTCGAGTCCGCCTTTGATGCCGAAGCCGATGATTGCTCCGTATCCGCCGTTTGTCGTTTTTGTCGCCAGCTCATGGTCAGGGTGTGTATCAAGCCCTGCATAGTTTACCCAGCTGACCTTTGGGTGCTCAGCAAGGAACTTCGCCACTGCGAGAGCGTTTTCGCAATGCTTTTTAATACGGAGCGGAAGGGTCTCCAGTCCGAGTATGATCTGGTGTGCATTGAAAGGAGATATACAAGATCCAAGGTCACGAAGGAGCTGAAGACGCGCCTTAAATGCGAAAGCTGTACCGCGTACCAGAGTGTTTTCATGATCGCCGAAGACGTCCCAGTATCTCAGCCCGTGGTAAGACGGATCCGGCTCTGTGAGCTCGGGGAACCTGCCGTTTGCCCAGTTGAATGTGCCTTTTTCTATCAATGCTCCGCCGACGGATGTTCCGTTACCCGTGATGAACTTTGTAAGGGAGTAGACCACGATGTCTGCGCCGTGGGCGAATGGTTTGAATATATACGGTGTCACAGTGTTGTCTACTATGAGCGGAACGCCGACTGTGTGCGCTTCTTCTGAGATAGCTTTCACATCTGCGAGCCTGCCCGCAGGGTTTCCTATGGATTCTGTATAGAATGCCTTTGTGTTTTCGTCTGCTGCCTCAGAAAAGGCTTTCGGGTTTGTGCCGTCCACGAATCTCACGTCAATGCCGAAGCGCTTGAGTGTGTAGTGGAAGAGGTTATATGTTCCTCCGTATATGGAAGATGATGCGACGATGTTGTCGCCTGCTTTTGCGATGTTTACCACAGCGTATGTTATTGCTGCCTGACCGGAGCTCGTGGCCAGTGCTGCCGTTCCTCCTTCAAGTGCAGCGAGACGCTTTTCAAGGACATCTGTTGTTGGGTTCATCAGCCTTGTATAGATATTTCCGAACTCTTTCAGCCCGAAAAGGTTAGCGGCGTGGTCGCTGTTTTTGAAAACGTAGCTTGTTGTTTGGTAAAGGGGTACTGCTCTGGAACCTGTTTCACCAGGCTCGTATCCACCGTGAAGTAGTGTGCTGTCAATGTGACTCATAATAAATTCTCCAATATTGTAAATAAAATAGGTTATAACAATCCCTGCAATTCAGAGATTAAAGCCAAAGATAGATTGTATTGTTGGGGGTTATATAATTATGCAGCGAGGAGCTGCATCATCATGGACATAGACATAGCGATAGCACATGCTGTAGCTTGGGAAGCGTTCAGGCTGTAGTTTGAGTTACTGTTTAATGCTATCATTTTAATTATGCCTTTCAGAGGATAATAGCCCCTGCTTTAAATTTTGCAAGGGCTATTTTGAAACTTTTTTAATCTTTTTTGTAAACTACTGTATTTAATTACTTTTTAGCTTTGGGGTTTGTCCCTGTCGTCTTCTTTATCTGACCTGGCGCTGTTGCTTTACCCGCACACCCTGCTATGGTAAGGGTGAAAACCGCTATGAGAGCTATAGCCAATAATTTCTTCATGTGATACCTCCGTATTATCAAAGGTATCACAATATAAACATATTAACTATTCGAAGAGGTGTTTAAACTCTCCGTAGCCCTCTTCCTCTAGCTTATCCGCAGGGATGAACCTCAGCGAAGCCGAATTGATGCAATACCTCAGCCCGCCCTTATCGGCAGGGCCGTCGGGGAAAACATGTCCGAGGTGGCTGTCTGCATTTTTACTGCGTACCTCCGTGCGGGTTGAAAACCAGCCCTTGTCCACATGCTCTGTGACAAGATTCGGGACTAGCGGCTTCACAAAGCTGGGCCAGCCTGTGCCGCTGTCGTATTTATCCGTGGATGAGAAAAGGGGCTCGCCGGATACTACATCTACATAAATGCCCGCTGCGTGGTTGTCCCAGTATTGATTGCTGAAGGCCCGCTCGGTTCCTTCGTTCTGTGTCACTTCATACTGCATGTCCGAAAGCATGCCTTTCAGCTCGGATTTTTCTGGTTTTTCAAACTTTTTCCAGTCGGTAGTTTTATCTTTTTTCATATTTTTCAGCTTTTCTCCCCAGTTCCTTTCGATGAAGCCAGCTCTGCCGGAGCCTATCTTATATCTGTTGTAGTGGTCGGGGTTCTTTTTGTAATAGTCCTGATGATAGTCCTCTGCCACGTAGAACTTTTCGGCAGGAAGTATCGCCGTCACCACAGGCGAGTCAAACTTGCCTGATTTATTGAGTGCTTCTTTGGACATCTCAGCCACAGCTTTCTGCTCAGCATCGGTATAAAATACCGCCGTGAGATACTGTGTGCCTCTGTCGGCAAACTGTCCGCCCGGGTCTGTGGGGTCTATGTTCATCCAGAAAATGTCCAGAAGTTTTGCGTATTCGACCTTTTCAGGGTCGTATAGGATGCGTATCGCCTCGTAGTGTCCCGTGCGTCCTGTGGAGACCTCGTCGTATGTCGGATTTTCAACGTCTCCGCCAGTGTATCCTGCGGATACGTCCTGCACTCCGTCTATGAACGAATAGGGCGGCTCCATACACCAGAAACAGCCCCCTGCGAAAATTGCTTCTTTGGTCTTTGCTTCTGACATGACAGCCCCCGATAAAATTATTATTACAGCGAAAATAGCCAGTTTGATGCCCTTCATGGTATCACCTCATTTATTTAAAATAATCAATACGCTGATATTATAAAGACAAAATATCTCTGCTTTTGTTCGGTTGACGTAAAAATAGCTTTCCATGTATGATACCGACTGAGGTGCGGTATGAAGGAATATGATTTCAGGCTGGATTTTAAAGTAAGAGACTATGAACTGGATATGGAAGGCGTTGTCAATAATAGTGTGTATATGAACTATCTGGAGCATGCGAGGCATGAGTGCCTCATCAGCAAAGGCGTTAACTTTGCGGAATACGCAGAGAAGGGGATATACCTCATAGTGGCTAAGGCCGTGCTGGAGTATAAAACATCACTCCGCAGCGGAGACGAATTCTGGATAGGTATAAACATTGTGCCTCACTCAAAGGTGCGCATCATCTTTGAACAGGATATATACAGAACAGCGGATAACAAGCTGGTGCTGAAGGCCGAGATCACAGGCACGGGGCTCAGCGACACAGGCAGACCAAAACTGCCCGACGAGGTTCTGAAAAAATTTGGAGTATTATAATGCTTGATTTTAAGATCGACGGGGAAAAATGTACGAAATGCGGGCAATGTGTAAAAGACTGCCCTATCAAGATCATTGAGATGACGGACGGACTGCCGTTCATCAAGGAAGAGCGTGAAAAGCACTGTATGAAGTGTCAGCACTGTGTGGCTGTCTGCCCTACTGCTGCGCTCGGCATACTGGGAGTCAGCCCTGATGACTGCGTGGACAGAAAGCTCTGCGCCACGGAAGAGGCACTGGATGCCCTCATCAGGAACAGACGCTCCGTGCGCCAGTTTAAAAAGAAGGATGTAGCACAGGAAAAGCTGGAGAAGCTGTTCAGAACTGCTGCGAATGCGCCAACAGGTAAAAACACTCGCACGGTTCAGCTCCATGTGATAGACAACATGGCAGATATGGACGCCTTCAGAGAAAAAGTTATTGCTCATCTGGAAAAGCTCGATGCCGAAGAAAAGCTGAAAGGCGGATGGGAATTCTTCTCTTCCGTGGTGAGAGCTTTCAGGAATGGGCAAGACCTTGTTTTCAGAGGAGCTCCGCACCTTGTTGTGGCGTCGCTTCCCGAGGACGGCCCCTGCCCTGATGCCGACGGTATGATCACCCTCAGCTATCTGGAGCTTATGGCCTCTGCTATGGGGCTGGGTACTGTCTGGCTTGGCTTCCTTATGTATATCTTTCAGCTGGCACCGGAGATAAAGGTGCTTTTAAACATCCCCGAAGGTCACAAGGTCGCATATGCGATGCTTGTCGGTGAACCCTCTGTTAAATATTACAGAGGTGTAGTAAGGGACGAAATCACTGTTAACAGAGTGAGTTTCGGAAGTTAGGCAATAAAGAATTTTTTCATGAGTTTATAAAATAGTATTGCGAAGCGTAAAAAACAGTGATATTTTTTCCTTGTATAGTAAGAAAGCCCTAAGACGTACTGCTGGTGCGGGTTAAGAGCTTTTTTGCATGTTTTGGCAAGGTCCCTGTGACAGGATATCGATGTTCGTCCCAAATGTTTTTCGCCAGGATAAACAGTCGATAGATGTGTTTTTTGGCGAAAATTTGAGGATAGTATCAGGTATCATGAACATTTACGTTGGTAACTTATCTTACAAAGCTCAGGAAGATGAAATCAGAGATATGTTTACATCTTTCGGCGATGTAGCCTCTGTGAGAATTATCACAGATCACGAAACAGGCCGTTCCAAAGGATTCGGTTTTGTTGAAATGGCAGACGATGAGCAGGCTAAAGCCGCTATCGAAGAACTTAACGGTGTTGAGATGCTGGGCAGACCGCTCACAGTGAATGAAGCCAGACCTAGAGCTCCTAGAGCGCCTAGAGGTAACTTCGGCAACGATCGCTACTAAGCACTCAGACAATTGAAAACTATTTAGGGTCGGGAGTATTCTTCCGGCCCTTTTTTATTTATATAATCCACAAATCAAATAGGCTTGATAACACACCGTAATTATCTCATTATATATTATCGAAGGGGGCTTTTATGAGTGTATATATCAAGGCCGGCGGGCTGTCGCTCTTCAGCAAATCTGACGAAGACCTTATCAAAAAGATACGTGAAGCTATAAAAGCCATGAACACCGACCTGTCGGAGGTTGATGCCGTTTACCTCGGTCTGATGAACCCGGAGGCGTTCACCGGCGTGGGGAACATCGCCTCATATGTCACAGACAGGGTTGGGCTCTCGGGTGTGCCCTCAGTGAGGATAGAGACAGCATCCAGCACAGGGGCAGCCGTGCTGAACCTCGCCTATGCAGCGGTAAAGGCGGGGCTGTATAAGAATGTGCTGGTGATAGCCGCCGAAAAGATGACCCATCTGTCCACTCCGAAGGTGACAAAGATAATATCCGAAGTGATAGACCCAAACGAGAGGAAAACAGGGGCGAGCATGCCGTCACTGGCTGCTATGTGTGCCCGCAGATTTGCCTATGAACAGGGGCTGAACGACAAGAAGTTTGCCGACATACTATCCGCTGTCGCCATAAAGAACCATCACTACGGAAAGCTGAACGAGAAAGCCCAGTTCAAAAGAGACATAACAAAAGACGACTACCTGAAAAGTAAATATATAGCCGAACCGCTGCGACTTTACGACTGTTCGCCCATAAGCGACGGTGCCGCAGCTCTGCTCATATCATCCGAAAAGAGCAGTGTGATGATAGCGGGCGTCGGGCAGGGGACAGATAAACAGGCTCTCACAAAGCGGAGCAGTATAACCGGCTTCCCTTCCACACGGAAGGCAGCCATAGCGGCATACAACATGGCGGGATTCGGTCCTGAGAATGTTGACTTCGCTGAGATACACGATGCCTTTACCCCATTTGAGGTGGTGGGGCTGATAGACACGCTCCTGCTGAAGCCAGAAGAGGTAAAAGACTTTTATAAGAATAAAGAGGGTTACCACGACGGCAGACTCCCCGTTAATATCAGCGGCGGTCTGAAGTCGAGAGGGCATCCCGTTGGTGCATCGGGTCTGGCGCAGGTTGTCGAGTGTTATAAGATAATGTCCGGACGATACCCTGCGGAGATAACTCCTGAAAAGACTGACGTGGCTCTGACACAGAGCATAGGCGGGCTCGCCACGAACAACTTTGTCACCATACTGAAAAAGACAGGTGCAAAGACGAAACCTCTGGCTAAACCGTTGGTATATGAACCTGTCGAATCTAAAGAGATAAAAGACACTAAGAAGTATAAGATATATTCCGCCACAAGGCTTTACACACCGCCCGAGGGGTTCGAATCACCCCTTGATCTGGTTATACTGGAGCGAAAGGGGAAGTTGTTCCTTGCACGTTCCTCAGCGGAGAACCTGCCGAAGATAGGCGACTCCGTACAGATAGACGAAAAGGTGGACGGAGCCCTGCTGGTAAAGCAGGACGGGATATTATATTTTTTAGGATTGAAGAAGTAAGGACTGCTTCGCCCCAGCCCCTTAAAAGATTTGTTGCCAGAATCCCTAAAACAAACACAGATACGTCATTCTGAGCGTAGCGAAGAATCTGATATCATTAGAGAATCCACGTGCTCAGATCCTTCGGCTAAAGCCTCAGGATGACGAAAAAATTATCCTGAAACATAAAAATCCCAATCTTATTATTAAAATTGGGGTTTTTCTTATTTTACTTCAAAATTTCAACACGTTTTTTAAGTCCCTTGCTACTTCGCCAGCTCTCTTTCTATGGCTGACTCGAGCTTTTCAGGGCGCTTTGATGAAGCGAAACGCTCGACGCTCGTACCGTCACGGCTGATGAGAAACTTTGTGAAGTTCCATTTGATGGGCTTTGTGCCCATAGTGCCGGGCGCCATTGTTTTAAGCGCACGAAAGAATGGATGCTGGTCTTCGCCGTTCACGTCCACTTTGGAAAATATCGGGAATGTGATGGTGTAGTTACATGCGAGGAAGTCTTCGATCTCTTCCTCTGTGCCGGGTTCCTGCCCGCCGAACTGGTTACAAGGAAATCCGAGCACCACAAACCCCTGATCTTTATATCTGCGGTAGAGTTCTTCGAGCCCTTCATACTGAGGGGTAAACCCGCACTTGCTCGCAGTGTTCACCACGAGAACAACTTTCCCGCTGTATTCGTTGAGGTCTTGCATCTTGCCGTTGAGGAGCGGCATCTCGAAATTAAGCAGTGACATAACAGACTCCTTTAGTATTATAATTGCTCTGAACGTCTGTTAAATCAACAGAAATTTAAGGCTGCCTTATTTTCGCAGGTACGCCGATAGCGGTTACATTATCGGGTACATCGCATGCGACAAAGGCGCTTCCGCCTATCATGACATTCCTGCCGATGGTGATGCACTCACGCACTGCCGCACCCACACCCACCTGTGTGTGGTCTCTTATTGTGACTTCTCCGCCCAGATTAGCCCCCGGGGAGATGTGGCAAAAGTCACCTATTCTGCATTCGTGGTCGACTGTCGCCCCTGTGTTAATAATAGTGAAATCGCCGATGTATGCCTCGGCATTTACGACTGTGCCCGCCATTATGACGGTTCCCGTGCCTACGTCTGCGCTTTTGCTGAAACAGCATGAGGGGTGTATAAGCGAAGGTGTCTCAAATCCGAGCGAGCGTACGAATTCCGCACGCTTTTCCCTCACGGTGTTTGCGCTGATCGCCACGGCTATCTTGTTTGTTTCAGACAGCATGTCTGCTATGTCTTCAGTGGTGCAGAGCACCTGTTTGTCCAGTATTTTTGCGCCTACGGGCTTGTTGTTCCCTGCGAAGCCGAGAACTTCGTATCCGCAGTCCTCCGCCAGCTCTTTCACAACCTTTGCGTGTCCGCATGTGCCCAGTATGATGATCTTATCTGTCATAACTCATCCGCACCTTATACGAAGTAGCGCATAGCGACCATGTCTGAGCGTTCGAATTCGTGCTGTTTATAGAATTTTTGTGCTCTGACATTGCTGCCGTCGGTGAGCAGAGTGATGCGTGAGCACCCCATCTCTCTCACTTTGTCTTTCGCTGCTTCCAGTATCTTTGCGCCTGTTCCCGTGCCTCTCTGCTCCGGCAGAACCACCATGTCCTCCAGAATACAGACTCGCCCGCCCGTGAATGTGCTGATGGTGAAAAGCAGGTTTACCATCCCTATGATGCGTCCGTCTGCCTCTGCTTTCAGTATACATCCGGTCTCGGGGTTTTCGATTATCTTATTCAGCCCCTCGGCCTGTTTCTGAAAGTCCGGCTTGAACTCCTCCTCCTGTGTGAACAGTATGCTGAGAAGCCCGCACAGCTCGGGTACATCACTAAGTGTTGCGGTGGATATCTTCAATATGCACGTCCTATTTGGTTATTTTTATCATTCCTGACTTTGTCAGTGTGGTGCTGTTTCTGTTTGCGGGGCCTGTGGCGAGGTTCCATACCGTTGCCTGCTCTGTGTAGAGCTCTGCCGCCGAGAGACAGTCCACGGGGGCTATAACTTTATACCCCATGTATGATGCTGCCGTGGCGGTGTGTAGTACGGCTCCGTGTGCTGCCGTGCCTGTCACTATCACATTTTTGATATTTCTCTTTTTCAGCTCTGTGTCCAGGTCTGTCCCGTAGAATTTGTTTACGCTGGATTTCACCACATGCTCCCCTTCGAGAGGTCTCACAGGGGGGAGGATAGTTTCGGGAGTGCCTTTGCTTGTGGTGCTGTAGAGCACTGTCATGCCTGCTTCCCTCGCCTTTTTCATCAGTGCGGCTATGGCGGGTACTGTGTCGAGGCATCTAGGTCTGCGGTCTGCGTTGCATGTGCGTTCTTCTATATCGAGTATAAGCAGGGCTGTGTCCGATGCGGACGCCTCTACTTCGAAAAGTTTGGGTGCGGCAGGCGCTATGACATCGCTCCATTCGTCTATGATGTCGCCTGCGTATGATGTCACGGATGTGAAAGCAGCTAAGAGAAACGAGAGAAGGGTCTTCTTCATGTAAACCTCCATAAAGGTCTGTTTAAAATGATACTACTTTATTGAAAACATTGCATATGGAAAGTTCATTAATGGGAGCAAAGTGACATATGTTCACGGGAGGAAAGTTAGAGTGAAAAATTTTAAGTTAAACTGAACTATGTGATTTATAAGTATGAAAATATGCATATATAGAGGGCGTTGCTTCTGTGAGAAAATTGTGATAAAACTAACTGTTAAGCTAAGCTAAATTCGGCAAAATCTTAAAAACTATTAATTTGTGATTATGCCCGACTCTTACAGGAGGAATTAATGAAGAAACTTATTATGCTTTTCATCCTGACCGTTACACTTGCTTTCACGGCTCAGGTACAGGCGAAAACTCTTCGTCTTGCTATGGATGCAGACCCTGTATCCCTTGACCCGCATGTACAGCTTTCAGGCGGTATGCTCCAATACTCCCACATGGTGTTCGACCCGCTTGTGCGCTGGACACAGCAGATGGATTTCGAGCCTAGACTGGCTACAAAATGGGAAAGAATCAACCCTACAACAGTTAGATTTTCCCTCCGCAAAGGTGTTAAATTCCACAGCGGAAACGACTTTACAGCTAAAGACGTTGTCTGGACATTTGAAAGACTTAAAAAAAGCGGCGACTTCAAAGGCCTCTTTGAGCCTTTCGCAAGCGTGACAGCGGTTGATGACTATACAGTGGACATCACCACAAAAGGTCCTTATCCTCTTCTCCTTAACATGGCTACATACATCTTCCCTATGGACAGCAAGTTCTACTCAGGCAAAGATGAGAAAGGCCTTGATAAAGACGCAATCGTTAAAACAGACTACTCCTTCGCAAACCTCAACGAATCCGGTACAGGTAAATACTATGTAAAAGAGCGTGAGCAGGGCGTTAAAATGGTTCTGCAGAAGTTCGACGGATACTGGAACAACGAAGGTAACGTTGATACTATCGTCTTCACTCCTATTAAGAACGGCGCTACAAGAGTGGCTGCCCTCCTTTCAGGCGACGTAGACTGGATACAGCCTGTTCCGCCACAGGACTACGACAGAATCGAAAAGACAAAGGGCATCCAGCTCGCATCTATGAACGAAGCGAGAATCATCACCCTTCAGCTTAACCAGAACCGTGTGCCTGCTTTCAAAGATAAGAGAGTACGTCAGGCCGTGGTTTACGCTATAAACAATCAGGGTATCGCTGATAAGATCATGAAAGGCAAGTGTGACGTTGCTGCTCAGCAGGGACCTAAAGGCTACCTCGGATACGTAGAAGACCTCAAGCCCCGCTACGACCTTAAAAAAGCTAAAGAGCTTATGAAGGAAGCAGGCTACGAGAAAGGCTTCGAAGTTTCTATGATCGCTCCTAACAACAGATACGTAAATGACGAGAAGATAGCAGAGGCTGCTGCTTCTATGCTCGGTAAAATAGGCATCAAAGTAAACCTTAAAACAATGCCTAAAGCTCAGTACTGGGATGAATTCGATGCTCAGGTAGCAGACATTCAGATGATAGGCTGGCACTCAGACACAGAAGACTCCTCTAACTTTACAGAGTACCTCACTATGTGTCCTAACAAAGAGACAGGCTACGGCCAGTACAACAGCGGTAACTACTGCAACCCTGAGGTAGATAAGCTCGTTATGGCTTCTCAGGTAGAGACAGATGTAGCAAAGCGTGCTGCTATGCTTCAGCAGGTAGAGAGACTTCTCTATGAAGACGCTGCTTTCGTTCCTCTCCACTGGCAGTACATCAGCTGGGCAGGTAAAGAAGGCATGAACATGCTTGATATCGTTAACAGTATGGATTTCCCATTTTTCGGAAATCTCATGATGAAATAACAATATAATATTTCCTATTTGCAGCGGGAGTCTGTTTTTGCAGACTCCCGTTTTGTTCTGTATTCTGGATTATTTAGATACAAATGTAGGTTTTAACGGGTATTTATTTCCATAAACTTCAGGAGAAATTGATGTTCGCATTCATAATAAGGAGAGTTGTTCAGGCTGTGTTTGTTGTCTTCGTTATCAGCGTTTTGGCCTTTGCCATTAAGCAGAACGTGGGCGACCCTGTCCGTGAGATCACAGGCATACACGTTTCCGCAGCGGAAAGAGAGGCTGTACGTGACGAGCTGGGATTGAACGACCCTCTGCTGATCCAATACGCACGTTTCGCGAAGAACGCCATACACGGCGATCTCGGAAACTCATTCTTTTATAAAAAGCCCGCCGTGGACGTTATATTGTCTAAGGCGCCTGCTACGATAGAGCTTGTCTTTGTTGCTGCTCTTATCATCGTGGGGCTTTCTATCCCTCTGGGGGTATACTCTGCTATTTATCCCAGAAACTTCTTTTCGAAATTGCTAATGGGGGCGAGTATCGTCGGGGTGTCTATCCCTGTTTTCCTCATCGCCATTATGATGATATATCTGTTTTCTATCAAACTGGGCTGGTTCCCCTCATACGGCAGGGGCGAGTTGGTGTCCATCGGCGGGTGGAAGTCCGGTCTTTTCACTCTGGACGGATGGCAGCATGTCATAATGCCCAGTGTAGCTCTCTCTTCCATCATGCTCCCTCTTTTCATAAGGCTCATACGGTCTGAGATGATGGAGATACTGGAGTCTGAATATGTAAAATACGCATGGGCAAAGGGGCTCACTAAAAAGAGAGTCTGGTTTGTCCACGCTTTTAAAAATACACTTCTCCCCGTTATCACCGTCGGCGGTGTTCAGCTGGGGATAATGATCGCCTTCACCATCCTTACAGAGACAGTCTTTCAGTGGGGCGGGCTCGGCTTCCTCTTTATGGAGGCAGTGGAGCGTGCCGACGTGTCGCTTCTGGTGGCGTACCTCATGTTTGTGGGGATAATAATGGTCGGCGTGAATACGATAGTGGATATCATATACGGTATAGTTAACCCTACTATCAGAATAACAGGTGCGAAATGAGTAAGATGTCTAAATTCAAAGACTCATACCTGTGGTACAGCTTTAAAAAGGACAAGGTCGCCATTGTCAGCTTCGTTGTCATAGTACTGCTGGTTCTGATAGCGGTTTTTGCTCCGCTGATATCCCCTTATAACCCTTACGACCCGCACAATATCGACGTTATGAACTCTGAGCTCCCGCCTATGTGGATGCCGAACGGAGACCCCGCATTTATGCTGGGTACGGATAATCAGGGGCGTGACCTCCTTTCCACAATGATATACGGTATGCGCATATCACTGCTGATAGGTATCGGTGCTGTTGTGCTCCAGTCCATCATAGGCGTTTCCATAGGGCTTGTGGCAGGATATTTCGGCGGAAAGCTCGATTCATTCTTTATGCGTATGGCTGACGTACAGCTCTCTTTCAGCTACCTTATGGTTGCTATATTCTTTACGGCTATACTTCAGGCTGCGGTGGGCGTCGGACGCTTTGGCGAGATAGCCATTCCTTTCCTTATACTCGTCATAGGATTTTCCGAATGGCCTCAGTATGCGAGGACTGTGCGTGCTGCTGTTCTTGCGGAAAAGAAGAAGGAGTATGTCGAGGCTGCCCGTGTGGCGGGGTTCGGCTCGGGGCGCATCATGTGGAGACACATTTTCCCCAATACGCTCTCACCCATTCTCGTTGTTTCCACCATACAGGTGGCGAATGCCGTTATGAGTGAGGCTGCGCTGTCGTTCCTCGGTCTGGGTATGCCTATTTCGAGGCCGTCTCTCGGGTCTCTGATAGACTCGGGGTTTGAATATATATTCAGCGGTTCATGGTGGATAACCCTTTTTCCGGGGCTCCTCCTTGTCGCTCTTATACTTGCGATAAATCTCTTGGGTGACTTCCTCCGTGACGTCTTAAACCCTAAATTATATAAAGGTTAATATCATGAGCAGTTTGCTTGAGGTTAAAGACCTCGTGATAAAATTCGGCCTGCGTACGGGCGCCGTAACGGCCACGACGGGCGTGTCCTTCACTCTGGAAAAGGGTGAGAGGCTCGGACTCGTCGGTGAGAGCGGTGCGGGTAAATCCGTGACGGGCTTCTCAATAATCGGCCTGATAAGCAAGCCCGGTTTCGTAGCAGAAGGGCAGATACTCTTTCACGGCGAAGACCTGACAAAGATATCAGACGAAGAACTCCGCAGAATACGCGGAAACCGCATCAGTATGATCTTTCAGGATCCTATGATGACCCTGAACCCCGTGCTCAGCATAGGCACACAGATGACAGAAACGCTCCTTGCGCATAATCCGAAAATGAGCAAAAAGGAAGCGAGACAGATAGCCCTCGATAAACTTAAAAAAGTACATATCCCGTCCCCCGAAAAGCGTCTGGATCAGTATCCGCATGAGTTCTCAGGCGGGATGAGACAGCGTATAATCATTGCCATCGCACTGCTCACAGACCCTGAGATAATCATCGCCGACGAGCCGACGACGGCTCTCGACGTGACTATTCAGGCGGAGATAATGGATCTTATCACCGAGCTGTGCGAGACAGAGCACATGGGGCTTATACTCATCACCCACGACCTCGCCGTCGTTTCACAGGTGACAGAGAAGATAGCCGTCATGTATGCCGGGCGGATCGTTGAAAAGGGGCTGACGAAAGATGTCATCAGCAAACCTCAGCACCCTTACACAAAAGGCCTGATAGCAGCTCTGCCCGAAGGGGCGAGAGGCAGCAGCCGACTTAATCAGATACCGGGCATGATGCCCACACTGACAAATATCCCTGCGGGATGCGCATTTCACCCCAGATGTCCTTATGTGATGGATGTGTGTAAAGAGCGTGTGCCTGACCTTGTTAAAGTGCAGGGGATGGATACGGAAGCAGCCTGCGTTTTATGCAGAGCGAAGGAGGGCGGAAATGAGTAATGAGAAGAAAACCCTTCTGAGCGTGCAGAACCTTTATAAGAGGTTTGACATCTCGGGCGGGCTCCTCGACCAGTTAAAATTCAAAGACGGAAAGCTCAAGCGTGAGCACACATATGTGAAAGCGCTGAACAACGTCAGCATAGAGATAAACAAGGGTGAGACCTTCAGCGTGGTGGGAGAGAGCGGATGCGGTAAATCCACCCTCGGACGAACCATCATGGGGCTCTACCCGTCAAACGGCGGTGAGATACACTATGACGGTTCCCGCATAGACAACCTCAGCGCAAAGGAAATGCTCCCATTCCGCAGCAGGATGCAGATGGTCTTCCAAGACCCTTACGCATCGCTGAACCCGAGGAAAAGCATCAAAAGCACCCTCGAAGAACCGCTCAGATATCATTATCCCGCTCTGACTGCATCAGAGGTGCACGACAGGGTGGAGGAAGTGATGCTTCAGGTGGGGAGCGACCCGAAATGGGTGACTCGCATGCCCCACGAATTTTCAGGCGGACAGCGCCAGCGTATAAGTATCGCCCGTGCGCTCATCGTTGACCCTGAGTTCATAGTGGCAGATGAGCCTATCTCGGCTCTGGACGTGTCCATACAGGCGCAGATACTGAACCTGCTGATGGATGCTCAGGAGCAGAGAAACCTCACATACCTCTTCGTAGCACACGACCTCTCCGTTGTGGAGCATATCAGCACAAAGGTAGCCGTGATGTATCTCGGCACCGTGTGCGAGCTGGCGGATACTCAGACACTGTTTAAGTCGCCGAGACACCCGTATACCATGGCTCTCTTAAGCGCAATACCGAAGCTGGACGGAACAAAGAGCGACAGAGTGCGCCTGACTGGGGAAGTTCCCACGCCGATAAACCTTCCCAGCGGATGTGTCTTCCACGGAAGATGCCCGTATGCAAACGAAAGATGTAAGACAGAGATACCGAAACTGCAGGAGCTGGACGGGCGAAAGATCGCCTGCCACGCAGTGGAGGAAAACAGAATATAAAAAAGAAGCGGAGGTTTTTGCCTCAAGCCGCTTAATAAACGTGTTGTTTCGCACAATTTAAATAAAAGAATCCTCAATTTTGATAACAAGATTGGGGATTCTTTATTTTAAGAAGATGTTGTCATTCTGAGCCTGTTTACAGGCGTAAGAATCTCAGACTGCTGCTTATTAAGCTCTTTTGGTCACAGTTACTATAAAGCCTTGATTATCAGAGGCTATGAGACTCTCACGTCGTTTCACTCCTCAGAGTGACGGTTACCTTTTTTATTTGTCAGACTTTAAATTTCCGTATCATTTCTTCCTGTTCGACAGCCAGCCTCTGCAGGTCTGCCACAGTACTTGCCACCTCTGCAACGGCTCTCGAGCTCTGCTCCACAGCAGATGCTATCACCTGTACATTGTCATTTACGCTGGTGATGGTGGTGCTCTCCTCCCTGACGGCCGCACCGACAAGGCTGTTGTTACTGTTTACGTTTTCGATAGCACCGCTCACTTCGCCGAATATTATGTTCGTCTCGTTTATGACTTCGCTGCCTCTGTTTACAGAGACCAGTGCGCTGTTCATGTTTGTGGATGCTCTGTTGCTTTCATCCTGCAGTGTCTTGATGATCACTTCGACCTCGCCTGTTGCTTTCTGTGTGCGTTCGGCGAGCTTCCTTACCTCATCAGCTACAACTGCGAATCCACGCCCGTGTTCCCCTGCTCTTGCTGCTTCGATGGCTGCGTTGAGCGCCAGCAGGTTTGTCTGGTCGGCTATGTCGTCGATGACGTTCAATATGTCTCCTATCTGCTGAGAGGAGTCGTTAAGCTGCCTTATTATCTCAGACAGTCCTGATATATTGTTCTTTATCTCGTCCATATCTTTGACCGCCTGCCCCAGTATCTCTATGCCGTGGCGTGTCTTTTGTGTCGCCTCTTCGGCTGTGGCGAGGGACGAATCAACGCTTCTCATCACTTCGATACTGGATGAGCTCATCTCTTCCATTGCGGATGCGACATCGGATATCTGCGATGCCTGCTCGTTGAAAGTGCTGGACAGCTCCTCTGTGGTGGCTGCCAGCTCGGAACTTGCGCTTGTCAGGCTCTGGGACTGTTCGCCCACATTCACTATCACTCCGTGCACGTTCTTTATGAAAATGTTTATGTTGTCGCCTAGGGTTTTCATCTCGTCGTTTGTTTTAGACTCTATCCTGCGGGTGAGGTCTCCGTCGCCTTTTGCGAGGTCTTCCGTAACGTCTGTCATCTTAGACACGGGCCCCATAACAGCTTTCATGGAGACTGCCAGCGCACCGCCTGAGACTATTACCACAACGATAAGCAGGACATAGCTTGTGGTCTTTGACGCTGTGGAAGCTGTCTGCATGAACTCCCTCGATTCGACCACTTCCGACTGAATCGATTCTATGATCTTCTCAATATTCCCGCTGACTTCGCCCGCTGCGCCGTCTATGCCGTCATCTATTGCGGCAAAGGCTTCGTCCGATGCTCCGCTTTCAACCAGCTTGTAAAGGTCGTTCATAACCACCGGTTTCAGCTCATTTACGGCATTGACGAGATACTGCGCAGATGCTTTTTCATCAGGCGTATCGGATGCCTCCAGGAGCTTCGGGCTTATCTCTTCCAGCTTTTTGAAATATTCTTTCAGGGATGCATCCCTTTCATCTGAAACCTTCCCTTCGTCTTTATCTATGATGATGTCCATGCTGGTCAGTATTATGTTTGTGATATATTTCTCATAATCCAGAGCAAGCCTCACCTGTATCGATCTTTCGACCTGTGCGGTGTTTGCCTTGTCCAGAGAGTTGACTGTGAGGATCGTATTGCCCCCCATGATGAGCATGAAGAGAACTAATATAGCAAATGATATAGTCAGTTTCATTTTGATCGTAAGTCTGCTGCCCATAATAAACCTCCCTTCGGTTTCGGTTGATTTTAATAAGCACACTTTCATGTGTACCAGTAATTATAATATGATTAGTATAATTAATAAGGTTTATTTGAAAAAAAAATGTAAAAAAAGATGCATAAATGCGATTTAATTTGCATCTATTGTACCTTGGTACGATGTTTTCTGTTTCAGGCGAGTGTATCTTTACTCATAATTATTATTTTATGAGGTGACCTATGGCGCTCGCAGTAGGAACAGTTAAATCAACGATCGGATACGTAGTAGCAAGGCTGGACGGGGAGGAGAGAGTCCTTTCAGCAGGCGATGTAATCAATAAAGGCGACGTGGTGGTGACATCACCCGGATCAAATATAGTAATCACACTTAATAACGGTGACGAGATTCAGCTCGACGGCGGTCAGACACTCGCAATGGACGACTCTGTCCTCGGCGATGTTGAGCTCTCCGATGCTGAAGCTGAGGCACAGGCCATTCAGGATGCTCTGGCTCAGGGTGAAAATATCGAAGAACTCGAGCAGGACACAGCGACAGGCGATAACCCACAGGAAAACCTTACCACTTACAACTTCCTGCCGGGCGACTCATCACAGGGTAATGTCGGGTCTTACCTACTCGGTTCATCAGGCGGCTCGGGTGAAGAAGGCGACGACTTCGGCGGTGCTCCTGATAACGGCAACAACAACGGACAGACACCTGCCGCATCTCAAACCGGCGGCTCCACAGGCGAAACAGGCGGTGAGGGCTCCGGTGATTCAGGTTCTACGGCTCCACAGGCTGTGGTAGACAATGTTTCTGTGGATGAGGACAGCAGTGTTGTAATAGACCTCCTCGCAAACGATGTGAATGCCACAGGCATCACAAGCATTAATCAGCCATCAAACGGTACTGTTACACTTAACGAAGACGGTACTGTTACATATACTCCGGATGCCAACTTTAACGGCACCGACGGATTTTCATACGTTATCTCTGATGCAGACGGCAATACTTCAACAGCAGTCGTAAACGTAAGCGTAAACCCAGTGAACGACGGTCCTCTGGCAGAGGCAGACGGAGCAGAGCTTGCAGAGGATTCTTCCGTTACTATCTCTGTTCTTGCTAATGATACAGACATAGACGGCGACGAGCTCGAAGTTGTTTCTGTTACTCAGCCTGAAAACGGTACAGTAGTCGTCAATGCTGACGGCACAGTGACATACACACCTGTAGCTAACTTCAACGGTACAGACTCCTTCACTTATACAATATCCGACGGCAACGGCGGAACAGATACGGCAACAGTGAACCTCACTGTTACACCTGAAAATGACAACCCTGTAGCAGTAAATGACATACAGTCCGTTGACGAAGACGGCTCTGTAAACATTAATGTCCTCGCTAACGACAGCGACCTCGACGGCGACACAGTATCCGTTGAGTCCGCAGACGCTCTTTCCGCTAACGGCGGAACAGTGGTAGTGAACGCTGACGGTACAATTACATACACCCCAGCGGCTAACTTCAACGGCACAGACACATTCCAGTACACCATCACAGACGGCAACGGTGGTACAGACACAGCTACAGTCACAGTAAACGTGGCAGCCGTGAACGACGGCCCTGTCGCAGAGGCTGACGGCATAGGTACAAACGAAGACGAACCGGTAACAATATCAGTGCTTGATAATGATACAGACCTTGACGGCGATACATTAACAATCGAAAGTGCAGACGCTCTTTCCGCTAACGGCGGAACAGTGGTAGTGAACGCTGACGGTACAATCACATACACCCCAGCGGCGAACTTCAACGGTACAGATACATTCCAGTACACCATCACAGACGGCAACGGCGGTACAGACACGGCTACAGTCACAGTGAACGTGGCTGCCGTTAACGACGGCCCTGTGGCAAATGATGATAGCAAAGAGCTTGCAGAAGACTCTGCTGCGGTTATCAACGTTATCGGTAACGATACAGATATCGAAGGCGACGAACTCAGCGTAACATCAGTTACTCAGCCTGAGCACGGTGTTGTAACTATCAACGGCGACGGCACAGTAACATACACACCTGTAGCTAACTTTAACGGCACAGATTCTTTTACTTATACAATATCCGACGGCAACGGCGGAACAGATACGGCAACAGTGAACCTCACTGTTACACCTGAAAATGACAACCCTGTCGCAGTAGATGACATACAGTCCGTTGATGAAGACGGCAGTGTAAACATTAATGTCCTCGCTAACGACAGCGACCTCGACGGTGACACAGTGTCCGTCGAGTCTGCAGACGAATTCTCCGCTAACGGCGGTACTGTAGTCGTGAACCCTGACGGTACAATCACATATACCCCAGCGGCGAACTTCAACGGTACAGACACATTCCAGTACACCATCACAGACGGCAACGGCGGTACAGACACGGCTACAGTCACAGTGAACGTGGCAGCCGTTAACGACGGCCCTGTCGCAAATGATGATAGCAAAGAGCTTGCAGAAGACTCTGCTGCGGTTATCAACGTTATCGGTAACGATACCGATATCGAAGGTGACGAACTCAGCGTAACGTCAGTTACTCAGCCTGAGCACGGTGTTGTAACTATCAACGGCGACGGCACAGTGACATACACACCTGTAGCTAACTTTAACGGCACAGACTCTTTCACTTACACAATATCCGACGGCAACGGCGGTACAGATACGGCAACAGTGAATCTCACTGTTACACCTGAGAATGACAACCCTGTAGCAATAGACGACATACAGTCCGTTGACGAAGACGGTTCTGTCAAAATCAACGTACTCGCTAACGACAGCGACCTTGACGGCGATACATTAACAATCGAAAGTGCAGACGCTCTTTCCGCTAACGGCGGTACTGTAGTAGTAAACGCTGACGGTACAATCACATACACCCCAGCGGCGAACTTCAACGGTACAGATACATTCCAGTACACCATCACAGACGGCAACGGCGGAACAGACACAGCGACAGTCACAGTGAACGTGGCTGCTGTTAACGACGGCCCTGTCGCAGAGGCTGACGGCATAGGTACAAACGAAGACGAACCGGTAACAATATCCGTACTTGATAACGATACAGACCTTGACGGCGATACATTAACAATCGAAAGTGCAGACGCTCTTTCCGCTAACGGCGGTACTGTAGTAGTAAACCCTGACGGTACAATTACATATACCCCAGCGGCGAACTTCAACGGTACAGATACATTCCAGTACACCATCACCGACGGCAACGGCGGTACAGACACAGCGACAGTCACAGTAAACGTGGCAGCCGTGAACGACGGCCCTGTGGCAAATGATGATAGCAAAGAGCTTGCAGAAGACTCTGCTGCGGTTATCAACGTTATCGGTAACGATACCGATATCGAAGGTGACGAACTCAGCGTAACGTCAGTTACTCAGCCTGAGCACGGTGTTGTAACTATCAACGGTGACGGCACAGTGACATACACACCTGTAGCTAACTTCAACGGCACAGATTCTTTTACTTATACAATATCCGACGGCAACGGCGGTACAGATACGGCAACAGTGAATCTCACTGTTACACCTGAAAATGACAACCCTGTAGCAATAGACGACATACAGTCCGTTGATGAAGACGGCAGTGTAAACATTAATGTCCTCGCTAACGACAGCGACCTCGACGGTGACACAGTATCCGTTGAGTCTGCGGATGAATTCTCCGCTAACGGCGGTACTGTAGTCGTGAACGCTGACGGTACAATCACATATACCCCAGCGGCGAATTTCAACGGTACAGATACATTCCAGTACACAATTACTGACGGTAACGGCGGAACAGACACAGCAACAGTTACAGTGAACGTGGCAGCCGTTAACGACGGCCCTGAAACAAGCGATAAGAGCGTGACAGTGGATGCGAGCGGAGAGGTAACATTCGACCTTTCAGATTTCGATGAAGGGGGCGCAAAAGACCTTGAAGACGATGCATCCGCAGATAAAACAACATCTGTTGTCATAGACTCTCTCCCTGAGCACGGAACACTCTATTATGTAGAGTCCGACGGCTCTCTCACAGAGATAACAGAAGCCGGCGTGACAGTGGACGACGTTACAAACCTCACATATAAACTGGACGAAGGATATAACTCTACTATAGTAATGGGAACACAGGAATCATCAGGTGTTGTCGGACAGTGGGGCGAGGTTGAAAACGGTGTCCTCACATATAAAGGCGCAAACGGCATCACGGCTACGATAACAGCAACTGATGACGACGGAAACAGCGCAGAGGTCGGTTTTAACAACCTGATAAACAGACAGGACGGCCTCGGCATCGGTGTTGTAGGCGGAGCCGACAACGACCAGATAGACACAGGCGAAAGCCTCACAGTGAGTTTCGATGCTCCTGTAAGTAATGTTGTCATCGGTCTCGGCGGTCTCGGTGAAAACTTTGACAGCGACAACCCTCGTGATGCGGAAGCACACTGGGTAGCTTATGACGCAGACGGCGATATCGTTGCCGAAGGATTCGTACAGAGAGGCGATAACTTCACCGCTGAGGTAGACCTCGACGGCGTTACATTTAACTCGATACAGTTCTTCAATGTCTCCACAGGCGGTAACTCTAACTTTGTACTCCAATACATAGAGTATACAAACGCCGACATGACAGATTCTTTCGACTATCACGCTGTGGACAGCGACGATGCGATATCTAACACATCCACAGTTACATTCGATATAGAGCAGGGAGCAGTAGCAGAATACAACGTTGCACCCGAAGCTGAGAGCGATACTATATCTCTGAACAGCGACGGCGGATACGCAGCGGACTTCACACTTGATCCGCTCACATCCGACTACGAGGATGACAACGACGGTGACCCTGCCACATCCACAACTGTAACAATCGAGTCTCTCCCTGAGCACGGAACTCTTTACTATGGCGGTGAGGAAGTTCATATCGGTCAGGAGATCCCTGATGCTGCACAGCTTCAGTATGTGCTCGACGGCGATGCAGAGACTGTCTCTGTGCTGATGGGCTCTAAGGGCGACGGCACAATAGACAACTGGGGAACCGTGACAACAGACGAAAGCGGTAAAACAGTAATAGAATTCGAAGCTGGTGACGTGACGGCGACTATATCCTCACCAAACGGTGACATCGGCTTCAACGATTACTCCGGCATAAACAAACAGGACGGATTCGGGCTTGGCGTAGACGGCGGCGTGGATGATAATCAGATCGACCTCGGCGAAACACTCGTCATAGACTTCGACTCTCCTGTTTCAAACGCTACAGTGGGACTCGCAGGCCTCGGTGAAAACTTTGGCGGAAGCATAGACGCATACGCACACTGGGAAGCATTCGACGCAGAAGGAAACCTCATAGCTTCAGGCGATGTACAGAATGACGGCGACGAGGTTAACTCATTCACGATAGATACTGACGGCATCTCTCAGATAGTCTTCAGCGTGACAAATACAACAGTGAACTCTAACTTCACCGTACAGTACATAGAGCTGAACGCAGTGACAAGCGACTCATTCGACTATTCTGTGACAGACTCCGGCGGTAAAGGCTCAGAGACAGCGACCATCACATTCGACATCGAGCCGTCCGATACTCTCACGGCAGAGCATGCTCCTGTGGCACTCGATGACTCCGCAGAGCTGAAGGAGAACACAAGCATAGAGATAGATGTTCTCGCCAACGACAGCGACATAGACGGCGACGACCTCACAGTATCCATCCATACAGATCCGGAGCACGGTACTGTGCAGATAGTAGACGGTAAGGTTGTATATACACCTGACGCAGACTACGAAGGCGCAGACACATTCACATACACAGTGACAGACACAGACGGCAAGACAGATACTGCCACAGTCAGCCTTAATGTTCTCCATGAGAACGAGGCCCCAGTCATCACTGTTGAAAACACAGAAACAACCGTCACATACGTTTCCGAAGAGGCTTCCTACAACAACGTTATCGGTCTTTACACCGTGAACGAGGCGGGCGAGCCTGTCCTTGTCTCCATACTCGAAGACAACGGTAACTACGGCGCAGGCAACTTCCAGATAGACCCTGCGGACGGCGACTTCGGCACATATACAGGCGACGGCTCGGACCTGCACTTCTTCATAATCGCAAACGGAAACGTGGGTGATGTGGACTACGACTCTATCCGGTTCGTAGATAACGGCGACGGATATACTGCTCAATACTCCAACGGCGAAAACATGGTCAACATAAACAGACCTGTATACTTCGACAATGCAGAGCTGAACCCGGGCAATGTAGAACACTTCCAGACAACCGTAAATGCTGACGGCAGCATAACAATCGGTGTGGAAGACCTAGCACCTGCCACAAGCGACGAAGACTATGACGACGCAGTTATGAGACTGGAGACAGGCAATGTGACATTCGTGGAAGACGGCGAAGCAGTAAGCATCGCAGGCGACGTTACAATAGCCGATGACGACAGCTCTACTATGACAAATATGACAGTGACACTGACAAATCCTCTCGCATCAGATGTGATGAGCATACTCGGCGACCTGCCTGAAGGCATCACAGCCGACACAAGTGTCCCTTACCAGATAACATTTACAAACACCGCAGCAGACCCTGCATCTGTCAGCATAGCAGATTTCGAAACAGCACTTAAGATGGTGACATTCGAAAACACATCTCAGGACCCTGACGAGACACCGAGAGAATTCACAGTGTCCGTCACTGACGATACAGGTCTCACAAGCAACGTTGCAGACTTCACAGTAAATGTGGAATCAGTGAACGACGCACCTGTAGCAGGCGACGACAGCTACAGCACTACAGAAGACATCGAAGGCGGCATCACATTCGACGCCCTCGTTAACGACAGCGACGTCGAAGGCGATGTAAGCATATCCACATTCGAACAGCCTGCTAACGGTACTGTTGTACTCAACGCAGACGGAACATTCACATACACACCTGATGCCGACTTTAACGGTACAGACACATTCACATATCAGGTGACAGATGCAGACGGAGCACTCTCTGAGCCTGCCACAGTCACAATAGTCGTAGACCCTGTGAATGATGCCCCTGTGGTGACAGTGAATGATGTGGAGACAAGCGTCACATTTAACTCCATCAACACAGGCGCAAGCTATACGAATGCATTCGGTGTTTACTTCACAGATGCAGACGGCAACCCTGTCAGCGGTGAGATACTCGCAGGCGATTCCAAAGGCGATATAAACTTCGACCTCGGCACATACGACACTGCAGCATCAAACGTACACTTCTTCCTCATCTCTAATATCGGCGCAGGCGGATATGAAGAGGGCGAGGTTACATTCGAGATGGTAAACGGCAAGCCTGTTATGTCCATCGACGGTGTTGAAGTTACTAAGAACGTTTTCTACTCTGACAACGACCTGAACAAAGACGGCAAAGACCACTTCGCCGTCACTGAAAATGCAGACGGCTCTGTGACCATCGCCATCGAAGACCTCTACGGCAAAGATGCGACAAACGACACAGACTTCAGAGTGGACGTCACAGAGACAGACCAAGCGGCTGTTTTCACTGAGGACGGCGGTGCGATACACATCGTACAGGACGTGACAGTGACAGACGTGGACGACACCACAATGTTTGAGCTGAAGGTAACACTTGAAAACTATCAGCCGGGCGAAGATGTACTCAGCATAGACGAGAACATGCTTCCTGACGGCATAGAATATGACATTACAGACGGCGTTATCACATTCACCAACTCAGGTGAAGAGATGAGCAACGAGGACTTTGCTCAGGCTGTCGAATCCATCATGTACAACAACACATCAGACACACCTGATACCGCTGACAGAGAGTTCAGAGTAGAGGTGAGTGACGGCGAGGCATGGAGCAACGCAGCAAACATCACAGTGGAAGTTGTCCCTGTGAACGATGCGCCTCTGGCTGTCGATGATGTAAACACTATATCCGATGTGTCTGACACATCCAGCCTGAACATTGTTATCGCTCTCGATACATCAGGCAGTATGTTCCATGACAGATACAACGACATCAAAGGTGACGAGACACGCCTCCAGATAGCTCTCGATTCTCTTAAAGAGATGCTGGGAAGCTATGAGCCTAGCGAGGTCGGCGGTGTTATGCTCGTTGAGTTCTTCGGCGATGTTTCCACAAACACTGGTCAGAACGGTGTGTGGCTCACATACGACGAAGCTATGGACTTAATAACTAATTTCGAGATCCCATTTGATCAGAACAACCTGAACACAGACTATGACAGTGCTCTGCAGATGATCATGGACAACTATGAATCCAGCACGGCTGACGGCTCTATGCCTGCGGCTGACGAGACTGTTATGTACTTCCTGTCTGACGGATCTCCTCAGGGATCAGACTATGAGGACGGACGTTCCAACAGCAACAGCATCAGCTCAAGCGAAGCAGGCGTTTGGAATGAGTTCGCAGGAGCAAACTTCTCTAACGTTTATGCAGTCGGCATAGGCGTGAACGCTGCTTCTTCTCAGCTTTCACTCGTAGCGGGTGAGAACGGTCAGGTTCTGCTGGTGAATGACGAGCACGGACTTGCAGAGACACTCGTGAACATAGCCGACACATCAAAAGTTATCGGCAATGTACTCCTTAACGATACAGACCCTGAGGACATCGACTGGTCAGACAGCTCAAACGGTACTAACGTTCAGCTCACTGTGACAGGCGCAGAAGCAGGCGGAGAGACATCCGACTCTGTCGCTCTGGACAACATGTCAGACGGCTCTATAACAGTACAGGGCGAGTACGGAACACTTACAATAAACAGCGACGGCTCATACGTTTATACTCTGGACACAGAAAACCCTGCTGTTCAGGCTATGGGAGACGGAGAGTCCGCACTGGATAAATTCTCTTACACTGTTGCAGACTCCGAAGGAGCTACAGACATCGCGACACTTTCCATCACGGTCAACGGCATCAATGATGCGCCTGTGGCTGCTGATGACTACGGCACAGTTACTGCTGCCGGTGCAGAGGCTGTCGATGTTACTGCAACTGTAGAGCTCACAAACGAGACAACAGCGGGCGGAGCAAACAGCGATATCGACCTCACAGGCGTTGTCGTGACAGACCTCGGCGACCTGTCGCTGAACTTTAACATCAACGGAGGCGCAGAGCGCAACTTCTACATGGTGGGCAGCACAGAGGGCGGAAATAATATCAATGCCGGCGACGGAAACGATATTTTCCTCCTTAACGGACCTATTAACGGAAATACTGCCATAGCCGGCGGAAGCGGACACGACATACTTATACTCGGCGGTTCTCAGAGTGACTACACATTCCAGAACTACACAAACAATAACGGTATGATAAATACCCAGATCATAGACAAAGGCACAGGCCAGATGATCACTGTGAACGAGATAGAAGAGATCAGGTTCGGCGGATATTCCGAAGGAAGCACAGAGTATGACGTTGTCATCACAACAGACCCTGCGGGTGCTGAGGTTGACAGCTTCACTATCACTGTGACAAACGCTACTCTCAGCGCAGGTACAGACAACGGTGACGGCACATGGACAGTCTCTGCCGACGAAGTCGAAGGGCTGAAAGCCGTATCCACAGGCGGTACGGTCAGCGTAGGCGAGATAACATTCGAGCTGGCTGACGGATACACAGGCGTGGACGCAGGCTCTGATGAATCTGTTATTCTCACAGGCGATGTCCTTGCAAACGACTCTGACCCTGACGGCGACAGCCTCAGCGTTACAGACGTGGACGGAAGCGATGTCGACGGCGACACTGTGATAGAGGGAGAGTACGGTACTCTGACAATCAACTCAGACGGTACATACACATACGAGCTCGACAGCGAAAACACAGACGTGAAAGGGCTGAGCGACGGTCAGACTCTCACAGAGACATTCACATACACTATCTCAGACGGCAAGGAATCAAGCTCTGCTGATCTGAACATAACAATAAACGGTGCAAACGAAGCACCTGTCGTTACCGATGCATATGTATCGGGCGATGAGGACACAGCCATCCGCATAGATGTTTCAGGCGATTTCAGCGATGCGGAAGGTCCTGCTTCTATCACTGAGTTTACTCAGGGTGCTAACGGCTCTGTGGTACAGAACTCAGACGGAACATTCTCATACACTCCTGCTGACGATTTCAGCGGAGAGGACAGCTTCACATACACAGTGACAGACGCAGACGGAGCTACATCCACAGCGACTGTTAACGTGACAGTGAACCCTGTGGCAGATGCACCTAGCGTATCACTCAGCATTTCCGAAGCGGTTACAGAATCCACAGCTAACCTCATTGTGAACGGCAGCTTCGAAGATGTAACAGGCATCAAGCCTAACGGCGGCTACTCCAGCTCTAGCAATATCAACAGCGGTTCATACAAAGCTATGACCTCTATCCCCGGATGGGAGCTTGTGGGTGAAGCATCAGAAACATCGAACACTATGGAGATACATAATGCAGGCCATATGAGCGTCGGCTCTACAGACGGTACAAACTATATGGACCTCGGCGAGACAAACAGCTCCAACGACGGCGACCGTGACAACACACACATAGGTCAGGTCCTCAGCGGACTGGAAGAAGGCGAAAGCTATACACTCACATTCGACTATGTGGATAAAGCTGCCATCGCAAACAATCCTGCAAGCGGCGCTATGCAGGTTATCTGGGGCGGTGAAGTTATCGCCACTATAACAGGCGACAACACGACATGGGAGTCATACACTGTAGAAGTCATCGGCGGAGCCGGTAACGGAAACGACCGTCTCGAGTTCAAAGAGATAGGTACAGCATATGACAACCACGGTATGGCCATCGACAATGTACAGCTCGTTGCCACACCTGACTCAGTAGAGTTCACTCTCACACTCGATGCAGCAGTGACAGACCTCAACGGCGCAGTTTCATACGAAAGCCTCGAGTCGCTCACACTCAGCGGTCTGCCTGAAGGCGCAGAGCTCAGCATCGGTACCGACAACGGCGACGGCACATGGACCATCAGCGTGGAAAACCTCACCACATATCACGGCGAGGTAACTATGACTGTGCCTGCGGGCACAGCCGATTTCGACCTGACACTCTCTGCTGCGGCAGTTGAATCAGGCAACGGCGATGTATCCGAGCTTGCTGAAGCAGTTGTCCACGTGGATGTACCGGGAGAAGCTGTCGTTGCAAACGAAGCTCCTTTCATAGACCTGAACGGACCGGAAGGGCTCGACTTCTCCGAAGAGACAGTGGACTACAGCACAACATATACTATGGGAAGCGATCAGGGTGTTGCTATCGCAGCAGCGGACCTGTACATACAGGACATGGACGATACTACACTCACTTCCATGACAATAGCCATCACAGGCAACTTTGATGCACTTGACACTCTGAACATCGACGAGACGGCTCTCGGCGGCGGACTGAAAGTTACATACAGCGAAGACGGCACATCCATGACTATAGCGTCCGAGGACGGTTCAGCCGTAGGTATAGAGCACTTCGAAAATGCTCTCGGCAGTGTGACATTCAGCACAGAATCAGACAGTCTGGATGCTCGCGATATCAGCGTAACTGTGGCAGACGGCGCAGACAGCACTATAACAACAACAGCGCATACAAGCGTATCCATCGATGTACCTGCACAGGAATACACTCCTGAGATACACAGCCTTGACGGAAACTTCGATGCATTCGGACACAGAGGCGGCAACTATGGCAACAGCAACGAATACGCCCCTACAGGCAACAATGCCGAAGCCATCAACGAAGACGGATTTTATGCTGTCAGGTCTGTAAATGAGTCGAATAATAACTCTGAGGATTTCGACATTGAAACAAGCGAAAGCATCTCATTCCACATACATGACGATGTTACTTCCGCTACATTCGAATTCTACAACGCAGACAGCGACGCGACAGATTCAGGCGTCGGCTCTACAACATGGCTGATATACGATGCCAACGGTGACGCTATCGACCCATCACACGCAAGTGTGACATTCGACGGCACTACAGCGACATTTACATCTGATGTTCCGTTCCAGTACATAGTTTTTGATGCGGGCAACAACGGTAACGGTCACTCTAACAACGACCCTGCCATCGACCCTGATGGAACAGGCGATGTCAACTTCATCGTGAAACCTGTAGAGTATCAGGCTGCCGATACATACGATATGGCAGAATCCACACTGGATACAGGAAGCATAGACTTCAGCAATGTGGAAAGCTATGGACACATAGACCTGATAAATATGTCTGACGATGATGCAGCGCAGATCATCAATACGCTTAATGTAGATGACGTACTCGGTCTCACAGATGAAGACCGCATCCTCACCATCACAGGCGGAGAGGGCGATCAGGTACAGATGAGCAATGACTGGTCATACGACAACCAGACAGGTACATTCACAGCGAATGACGGCTCAGGCGCAGAGGTTCATATTCAGGGCAGCTTCGACTTCGACCCTGCCTCTAAGATCATCACATTCGATGATAATAACAGTAATGACGGATGTCAGGGATAATACATCTCTGACCTGCTTAAGTACTATAAAAGGCTGTCTTTAAAAGGCAGCCTTTTTTTGTTGTTAGGAAAATTGTCTGGTAGAATTTCTGCCTGAAACTTTAGCTTCGTAGAGAGCTTTGTCGGCGTTTGCTATCAGGTCGATACTGCTGGACATCCTGCTCGGTTTTGATGTGGCGGTTCCTATGCTGACTGTGATACAGTCTGCGCATTTGGAAGCCTTATGGGGTTTTACGGCGGACTGAACATTCTTTCTGATTGATTCGGCGATGTGCAGTGCACCCTCTTCGTTTGTGTCGTAAAGCATCACGATGAATTCCTCACCGCCGTATCTCGCTGCTACGTCTATGGGGCGTTTCAGTGAGTTGTTTATTATCTCTGCGACACTGCGCAGGCATTGGTCTCCTGCGAGGTGGCCGTATGCGTCGTTGTAATCTTTAAAGTAGTCTATGTCTATCATCAGTATGGATATCAGCTTGTCTTCCCTTGCGGCATTTTTATAGTGCAGAAGGTACTGCTCGTCGAAGAACTTCCTGTTTGCGATGCCTGTCAGGCTGTCTATGTTAGACATTGCGATGAGCTGGTCGTTAAGTATCTCTATGCGGTCGAGGGCTCCGTTAGCCGCCTGTGCCAGCTCTTTCAGCTCTCTTGCACCTGTCTCGTCCAGACGGAGGGAGATGTCGTTGCTCTGCTCTATCTCGCGGAATCTTTGTATCTTCATCCTGAGCTCTGAAAGCACCAGCTTGTCCAGTATGAAGCCGACAAGAATTATCGTGAAGAGACCTGATACGGCGAGTGTGAGCATAGAGTTTTTCAGTACGTTTTTCATATGAGTGTTGAATGCTCTGTCTTGCTCAAGGCGTATGGCGAGTATCTTTTTGTCATTGAGATCGTAAAGGAAGAAATCCTGATAGACAGTATTGTGGTCGGAGTATTTCAGAGAGTGGGATATCTGTTTGCTCACACGGGTGAAATCTCCGCCCTGATGCTCTGTTGAGTCTACGTCTGTGTGGTATGTGAGCTCATAGCCTGTCAGCTCGGAGAGCTTTTCCACCAGATTCTTATCGAATAGTGCGGTCATAACCATGAAACCGCGCATCGGCTTATCTTCGTTCGAAGGTACTATCGGAGCGATAACACAAAGGAATCTCTTAGCAGAGGTTTCCGTCTGCATGAAGAAATCCGACTGTCCGGTGACAGCTATCTCTGTTATTTTTTTCCTGTTTTTACCTATGTCGGCAGCTAGTTCTGATATGTCATGCTTTAGTTCATTTTTATAGAATGAATGCTTGAGATTCATGTGATCATCAAAAAAGAGTATAGCGGAAAGCCCGATATCTTCGAGCACGGATCCTGTGAGGTTGCTTGATTTATATTCTTCGTTCAGATCCTCTACGAAATTATAAGTGTCGTCCCATACCGACCAGTCGGTGAGAAATGCCTCGTAATAGTTCATCCTGTTTTCAAAGCTTTTGACTATCTGATTGCCTATCTTGATGAAGTGATTCTTCTCCAGCTGTGTGAAAACGCTGAAGATTGTTCTGTCCATATAAAATCCGAGACAGCTGAATGCAATTATAAAAGCAATAAAAAAGATCAGTGTTGTTTTTAATTTGAGAGACATAAGCACCTTTGTTAATAAACATTAACACAATATTGTTTTAAAGTTTAATAAAATAGTTAAGAGATATTGTAAATGTTTTTGTGTCTAATTTTTATCGGCATACTCTACGGAAATTGTGTAGAATTTATCTTTTATAGCCTTAAAAGCGTCTAGAACATCAGGGTCAAAATGCGAAGGCTCTGTCCTGCCGTCCCCTTCGGTTATGATGCTGACGCATCTGTCGTGTTCGAATGCGGGCTTGTACGGTCTGGCGCTGCGGAGTGCATCGTATATGTCTGATACCGCCATTATTCTGGCTGAAAGGGGTATCTCTTCGCCTGATGCGCCCTGCGGGTAGCCGGAGCCGTCCCATTTCTCATGGTGGTTTAGTGCTATGTCCATCCCTGTTCTCACAAGGTTGTTGTCCGGGTTTTTCAGATGTATTTTTCTGAGTGCGGCGAATCCGTAAAGGGTATGGTGCTTCATCTTTTCGAATTCTTCCTGTGTGAGAGGGCCTTCCTTTAAAAGGATTGAGTCTGATATGCCGACTTTGCCTATGTCGTGCAGGGGGGCTGCACGGAACATTGTTGCGACATCGTCCTCGGATATTATGTCTTTATACTTCGGATTTTCTGTGCGGAGATAGTCGGCGACCAAGCGTACATAAAGCTGAGTGCGCTTAATGTGTTCGCCTGTTTCAGGGTCACGGAATTCGGCCAGGGTGCCGAGCCCCTCTATGAGTATCTGCTGGGAGAAAACTACCTGCTCGGTGCGTTCGCGCACTTCTTTTTCGAGGTTGTCCCGCAGCATCTTGTGTGCGATGTGGTTCTTTATCCTTGCTTTCAGCAGGGGGATGTTTATGGGCTTTGTGACATAATCCACAGCGCCCAGCGAGAGCCCTTTGTATTCGTCTTTATTATCCGACAAGGCAGTGAGGAACATCACGGGGATCCCCTTACAGTCTTCACGTCTGCTTATGATCTCGAGGAAATCGTATCCGCTGATCTCCGGCATCATGACGTCTGAGAGGATGAGGTCGAATTCGAGCCCTTTATCCAGAAGCTTCAGTGCTGACTTTGCAGAGTTTGCGGCGCTCACCGCATAGTCTTCCTGCAGGGCTTCCGCCAGTATCATCAGATTTTCGGGGGTATCGTCGATGATCAATACTCTAGGCACATCATCCCTCGTTGTTCAGGTTCTTTTTCAAAATCTCCAGCGCCTCGTTGAAATTGAATGAAGAGATGTTGCTCTCCAATGCTTTAAGAGATTTCGAGTCTAAGTATACAGTAAGTGCATCTTTATTGTTAGAGAAAAATTTCCTTGCTTCAATGTCTCCGTCTTCCAGGAGAACAATCAATTTTGTCAGCATCTCAGGGTCTGGCTTCGTACTTGAACCTGCTTTGGTTTCAGTTTTTATGTTTGCTAGGTAAGTCTTTATAGCAGCGGTTACTTTCGAGACTTCTTCCTCAAGTTTCTCAGCCTTTTTCACAAGTGAGGCTATATCTTCGGAGCCGTTTGTGAGGTCGTTGTCCAGTTCCTTCACCATTATATATCCGTCTGTGAGACAGCATGCACCCGCTGCACCGACAAAGCTGTGCGTCTTCCTTCTGGCTTCATCCAGCTTGCCTTCTATGATGAGATCCAGAGCGTGCCGTGTGTCCTGACAGCTGTGTTCAGAGAATATATGGAGAGCCTCGTTGAAGAGCTCTTCATCCTCTGCGTATGAGTCGAACCATTTCTTTTTATCTATGCCGTATATGGCTGAATTATCTTCGGATGTTTGCTTATCTGCTTCATGGTAGACAACTTTTATCTTAGACCATTTGCCGATTGCCTCGAGTATCTTATTAAGGGAATAAGGCTTTGTTATATAGCCGGTCATGCCCACTTCTTTGGCTCTTTTCAGGCTTTCGTCCACAGCGTCGGCCGTGAGCGCAACTATCGGCAGAGCCTTCATGTGAGGCAGTCTCATAAGGGCGTCTGCTGCCTGATATCCGTCCATTACAGGCATCTGTATATCCATGAAGACGAGGCTGTATTTCCTTGCATTATCCGGGTCGGAAAGATGCTCCACGGCCTCTGCGCCGTTGTTCAGCGCTTTGGATGAAATGCCCGCATGTTTCAGCAGTTCCTGAAGTATCTGCCTGTTTACCTCGTTATCCTCGACCACAAGTATGCGCTTGTCCATCGTCAGCATATCCGGAGCGGTCTTTATAACCAGCTCAGGGGCTATCTTTGTTATCTCTGACGAGCTGTTGTATATGAGGTTCAGTATCTCTGATGTCTCCATCTGAGGCGATACTACGTTGAATATTATGGAAGGGTAGCTGCTTTCGATCTCTTCCAGATTCTCAGGTCTTTTCATGAGGGCGACATATATCCTGCCGAACCTGCCGGTCATCTTTTCCAGCTTTTGCAGGGCGTGTTCCGTTACATCGTTCAGGTCGTTTACAAAGACAAGGTTATAGTGGGAGTCTCTCGCCATTATGGCATCCACATATCCGCATCCGCTCTCAGTATCGCAGCATACGTCCATTGTGCCTACAAGGCTGCTTATATAATTGATGAAACTATCGTTTTCTTTATTGAATCCGACAGCCAGCACTTTTGTATTAGGGAAGTGGAGCATGTCTGTGCGGTCTTCTCTCAGCACGTGTTCCAGCGGGATAGTAAGGGTGAATGTACTCCCTTTCCCCTCGGTGCTCTCAACGGATATTGAACCGCCCATCAGCTTTGCGAGCTGTCTGCTGATGGAAAGCCCGAGCCCTGTGCCGCCGTATTTCCTCGCTGTGGAGCTCTCGGCCTGCTGGAAAGGCTTGAACAGCTTATCTACCGTTTTCCTGCTCATACCTATGCCGGAGTCTATTATGGCGAAGCGGAGCATTACGGTATCTTCATCCTGATTCTCCGCAGAGAGGTTCACGGTTACGCTTCCGCTGTCGGTGAATTTCACTGCGTTTGTTATCAGGTTTATGAGTATCTGTCCTATGCGGAGCGGGTCTCCCGCATAGTGTGCGGGCATGTCCGTCTGAAAATACATGTTAAATGTAAGGCCTTTTTCATCGGCCTTCGGTTTTATGATCTGCTTCACGTTGTTCAGCATGTCAAAGAGGTGGAATGTGGTCTTTTCGATGGTCATCATTCCTGACTCTATCTTTGTAATATCCAGAATGTCGTTTATGATCCCGAGGAGGTGGTGTGCTGCCTGATATGTTTTGTTTACATACTCGAGCTGTTTCTCATTCGGGTCTGTTTTCGACAGGAGCTGATTGAAGCCTAGTATGGCGTTCATCGGCGTGCGTATTTCGTGGCTCATGTTTGCGAGGAACTGGCTCTTCATAACATTCGCCGCTTCTGCACGCTCTTTGGCGTGTACGAGCTCTTCTGTCCTTTCGTTTACACGCTTTTCCAGCTCGGTGTTTGACACCCGCAGTTCGTCAGAGTATGCCTTCAGCATCGCCTGAGCGTTTGTCAGCTCTTCCGTTTTTTCGTCGAATGCGTATGCCAGCACTTCGAGTTCGTCGTCTGTGCCCAGAGGTGCGCAGTTTGATTTCTCTCCCGGTGCTATGGCGTTCACTCTGTTCACCAGCTCCAATATAGGCTCGGATATGTCACGTGCGAGCTTAAGCCCCGCCATGACAGCGACAAATATGAAAAGTGTACCGATCAGAAGGAGCGGAAGGAGAACCTCTGTCACAGGTCTGAAGAACATCTCTATGGTCGGGCTGTATCTTATGCCTATGTTAAGGTTGTAGAGAGCCGTCAGCTCTTTGTAACGCTTTATCTCGCCGACACGGTATGTCTTCCCCTCTGTATATCCGAAGTTTGCTATCTCTTCATTATTCAGAAAGAGGCTGATCGATGTGTTTCTGGTGTGGCTGCACATACGGTAAAAGATGGTCTTAAGGTCCACTGCGATAGCTGTCACAGCCTGAGGCGTGTTGTAAAACATCACAGGGTTGTAAACCAGTATGTAGCCTCTGTTATATGCGATGTGGGTGGAGCCGTTTATGAGGGTGTAGCGCACGTCTTTCTCTTCGAATATGCTGGTGACGACAGAGTTGCTGTCTGCTATGGGGTTCCCTGCGAAGTCGTATATGACGGCGAATGCTATCCCCATGTTTGAGGAGAGCTCGTTCAGCATCTTCGGCAGATACATAGTGCGGTGCTTTTCGTCTATAACGCCGCTGACGACGAGATTGTTATTGCTGAAATTGTGCGCAGTCTCCATGAGGTACTGCACTCTGTTCTCAACATCCTGCAGGATGTCAGACTGAACATACTCCAGGTTGGTTCTTACCTGAGAGTCAAATTTATAATATGTTACCACCCCGGTGATAGCGATCATAAGTATTGTGGTGACGGCTATCAGGGATGTTATCTTAACGATAAGTCTTATCTTAAGATTGTTTCTTTTGCGGATCATTTAATCTCCGATTGTTCTAAATCCTAAATCATTTTTAGTAACGGCTTCTTTTATTTCTCCGCCGAAGGGCCTTGTGTATTTCTTTGCTATTCCGTCGAAAGACTCAGTCTCCGACAGGTTTTTTACAATGCTTTTGCTGTCTGTCTGCTCAGATCGTTCGGCAGCCTTTGCCAGCATCATGGTGATGTCGTATGTGTTCAGTGATATCGGCGGGATATCATAGTCCTGTGGGCACATCGTGCATTGGTTATATACTTCGTTAAGTTTCTTATTATTAATAGTTTCCATATTAATCGGAACTAGATACTTTACATCCATTCCTTTTGAAATATCAACCAGTTCTTTGAATGCGGCATTACCGCAAATGCTGTTATTTGCTATTATTCTGAATGACTTACCTAGTGTTTTGGCTGCGTTGATAAAAGTTATCAACTCCATCGAAGAACCCACATAAATAACATTTTCCACACCCAGAGAGCTAAGCTCGCTTATCATCGGCATAAAGCTGTCTTCCGCAATGGCGAACTGTTTAAGTATGATAGGCGGTGCGTCCTTCCGGTTCAGTTTCATGAATATCTTTTCGGCAATTGTGGAGGCACTGTGGTCGTTCACGGTTATTATCGCAGACTTCTTCGATGTCAGTAACGACTCAGTCGCTATGGCGTCTGCTATGTCGTCCAGCCTGCCTGTTATGCTGAAAACCAGCGGGTTTTCTTTATACCCTTCCGAAGGCGGATGTATGGCAGAGATGAACGGTATCCCCGCAGAGGATGCGTACTCTATCCCCGCTGCGGTTCTTTCAGGGGATTCGCCTGCATATATCCCAAGCAGATTTTTATATTTGCTGAGTATTTCCAGATTTTTCATATGTATTTCGTCGCTGTTCTTGTTGTCCAGCTGTACTATGCGGAGCATCTTTCCTTTTATTCCGCCGTTACGGTTTATCTCCTCCACGGCCATCTGCATGCCTGTCAGCACTGCCTGTCCCACCTGAGCTTTGAATCCTGTCAGAGGAACGGATATGCCTATTGCGTATGTGTCGCTGTTGTGCCTGTCATATTTTGCCGAGAGATAATCGTCGGCTATGTTCATCAGGTCGTCGCCTATTAGCGTCCAGTATTTATTCCTCAGTTCAAATAACTTTTTGTCAAATAACTGTTTGTCTTCCTGCGTGAGGTAATTCACCGTGACACCGCTTTCGATGATGTCTTCGAGCTGACCGCTTTCATCCAGAAGTATCCTGTTTCTCTGATACGGTGTCAGGCTTTTTATTCTGGATGTCACGAGTTCTCTCTCCTCTGGCGTCAGTTTGTCTAGGGCGGAGGAGCTCATTATAAAGACATATCCGAGATAGGCATGGTTACTCACAGTCAGATACTTCTGATATCTATAAAAATTCATGTGGTATATGGCGCTGATTGGGTTTTCCTGACCGTCTACTGCGCCGTCTTTCAGAGCCGACAGGGTCTTATAAAAATCTATGGGCACGGGCTGTGCGCCCAGTGCTCTGAACTGGTCATATATCACCGGATTATTCATAATGCGGAAGACCTGTCCCTCATAGTCTTCGGGGATCTTCAGAGGCGTGTTTGCGGTGAACTGCTTGAATCCGTTCTCCCACACCGTGATGCCTTTCAGTCCGAATGGCTCGAGCCTGCTCATGAGCAGATCTCCGAACTCACCGTCTAGGAGCGTATAAACGTCCTCCCGCTCAGGCAGATAAAAAGGCAGATCAAAGAATGAGAATGAAGGCGCAATGTAGCTTATTTTAGCCGTTGGGATGATCGCCATGTCCAGCCTGCCCGTGATGCACATCTCCACCATCTGCTGATCATTGCCCAGCGCCTGCGAAGGGTGTATCTGAAGCTGAACCTTTCCCCCGGTATCTTTTGCTATCGACTGCTTTAAAAGCTCTGCCGCCTCATACATGACGCTGTCTTTGCCCATATTCATGCCGAGGTGCATGATAATAGGCGTTGCTGCTCCGTCTTCATTATTGGCCGACTGCCCGCAGGATACTGTGATAAAGGCTATTACAAGTATTGTGATTCGAGATAATGTTAATAATCTATCCATAGAAGAGTATATCCTACCGTTATTTTATACGCAATGTTATGTATGTTTGCAAAGAACTGTTATTACAAGAATTTAACAATCTAAACGTCAAAAAGTTCGATTGTTGGGAAAATATCTAAGGTGTATGATATGTAAATACTTGAAACAGGGGGTAATATGATCAAGATAGAATACTGCGGAATGTGAAACTATCAGCCGAGAGCTGCGCGTGTCGCAGAGAAGATCAAAAAACTAACAGGAAAAAATGTGGAGCTGATAAGAGGCTCCGGCGGTGTGTTTGAGATAAGTGTGAACGGAGAGCTCATTTATTCTAAGAAGCAGACGGGTGTCTTCCCGGATGAGGACGATCTGCTGGCAAAGATTCAGGGCATGGCGTTGTAAACCTTTGCAGCCATATTGAACCATTTCAGGGCTTCTTTGTTATCACGCTTTCCGCCACGTCCGCCTGTCAGCATACAGCCGAGGTTATACATGGCTTCGCCGTGTCCCTGCTCTGCTGCTTTGCGGTACCAGTATACGGCATCTTCGTCTGATTTCAGCGTGCCTCTGCCCCCTGCATAGAGGAGCCCAAGTCTGTTTTGGGATTTTGCGTGTCCCTGCTTTGCCCCCATTTCGAAATATCTGAAAGCCATGTCCAGATCCTTATTCCCCAGATAACCGAAAAGATAGAAAAGCCCTGTCTTATACTGTGCCTCCGGCATCCCGCCGTCTGCGGCTTCTTTGTAAAAAATAAAAGCCTTTTCCGTGCTTCTCTCTATGTATGTTCCGCTGCTGAAGAATGTGCCCAGCAGGTATTTCGCCTCCGCAGAGCCCAGCTTCGCCGCACGTATATACATCTGTAGAGCCTTTTTTATATTCTTCGGCACACCGCTGCCGTGCTCATACATGTGTGCGAGCATGGCGCATGCGTTTTTGTCGTGCAGGTTCGCATTCAGCACCTTCAGCGCTTTATTCACTTTCCCTTTGTCGAGGTACTCAACGGCATCATTAAGTGTTTTTTTTCGGAATATCTTCGGCAGTTTCATCATATGATTATATAGTTCTTTTCTCTTTTTGTCAGAGGGTTTGATGTGCACCTGTCGGCATGATCATAGCTTACGAACCGATACGGCAGGTCTTCGTCACGCCCCTTTGGAATGCCGAGTCGTGTGGTCTGTATTATCTTTTCTGGGGTATAGTCTACATCTTCGAGGTAAAATTCGCCCTCGGCGAACTGCTTCCCGTCCCAGTCGGTCAGCTTCAGCCCCAGTGATGTACACAGCAGTGTCTGCCCCGAGCAGAGCCTTTTCACGTCCCGCCTGCTTCCGTCGGGCATGGGGTTGTTCGCCTGCATTATGTTTATGGTTTCGGGCGGGCTGATCTCGTCCGTGTATGGTATTGCGCCCTTTATGAGCACTGCGTTCCCTTCGCCCATACTGCTGATATTCAGCGAATCTTTCCCTCTGGCATAGTACATATATATTGTACCGCCATCCATGAAGAGCGCTTTCCGCTTTTCCGTATAGCCGAGCGATGCATGGCTCCCTTTGTCGCTGAGGTAGTAGCACTCGGTCTCGACTATCATGGCGGAGAGCATGACCCCGCCGTGCTTTTTACGGATGACTTTGCCGAGCAGTTCCTTCGCCACAAGCATCGCATCACGATGAAAAAAATCCTTTGTTAACATGATTTGATTTTAATGATTTTCCGTGTAAAATGCCATATGGAAACTATTAAATATATTCTCATCGGGCTGCAGTCCGTTGCTGTTCTTACAAATATTGTAGGTCTGCCGGGCGGGTTTATCTCGCTTATATTTCCGCTCATCATGTTTCTCAGCGGATACATCGGGCTGAAGCTGTTCATATCCGTGCTTATCATCATCATCGCAGGGGAAGCGGCGGAGTTTTACTCCTCATTTGTGATAGGCAAACGCTACGGCATATCTTCCAAAGGCCTTTGGTTTTCCATCATTTGTGCCATCGTTATGGGTATACTTTTCGCTCCGCTCTTTATGGGGCTTGGTGCTGTTTTGGGTACGTTCCTCGGTGCATATTTAGGTACGCTCGGCTACGAACTGGCCACAGGAGCGAGCTGGCCCCGTGCGAGGGAAAAGGCGAAGGGTGTCCTCTTCGGCAGGTTCATCGGCACATTTACAAAAATGGGAGCGGGCTTCTTCGCTATCTATCTGGAAGTAGGCTACCTTTTCTGAAAAATGCAGAAGTAATGTAAAAACATTTTCCATGTTGACATATACAAGATTTGTACGATAATCAAAGTATATAGAAAATTTATTCATACGGAGGGGATGTATGAACCAGAAAGGTTTTACACTCGTCGAGCTTGCGATAGTACTCGTTATTATCGGTGTTATTCTCGGCGGAGTTATCAAAGGTCAGGAACTTGTAAACAGCGCAAAAGTAAAAGGTCTTTACAGAGAATTTCAGCAGGTTGAGTATGCCACATTCGGCTACTATGATAGATTCAATCAGCTTCCTGGAGACAATGCAGGCGATAATGACAGCTTGATAGAGACAGGTGTTACTGTCGGCTCCGGATCAGAATCAACTCAGTTCTGGGCAGATGTTACTGCAAACGGATTTTATTCAGGTCCTGACGGCACAACTCTTCCTACTCATACATATGGCGGAGACATCAGTGTGGAGTCAGTTCTCTACGGTTTTACTAAAAACGCAGTTTGCTTTACAGGTATAAATGCTACTGATGCATTACGCTTCGACACTACATTTGATGACGGTATATCTGATACAGGAACCATTAGAGGTGCAACAACAGGTACTGCTGCTGCTACTGATGATTACGCTACTGCTGGAGCATCTTACAAGATTTGCATACAGCTGGACTAATCAATAATCTAGTTTAAAATATAAAGGCGGCTTTCGGGCCGCCTTTTTTGTTTCCATATTTTCCCGTCACTGCGAGGAAGAGGCTTGGCTCTGACGCGGCAGTCTTAGGGCTTGTATAAATCCTAAGATTGCTTCACGCATGTTCGCAATGACTTAATATTTCAAGCCTTATTCCGCCAATATGCCCAGTCTCGAGCCGTCATACATGTGTCCGTTTATCTCGGCTTCTTTGATGGTGATGCTTCCGCTTCCGCAGGCTATCTCTGCCCCTTCGTCGGATACGTTTATAACCGTGCCGGGCTTGCCGTAGTCCCCCTGCCAAACCTCTGTGCTGGCATTCCAGACGACCACCTTATTACCTTTATATATATAATAAGCACCGAAAAACGGTCTGCTGTATCCTCTGATGTGGTTATAAAGGCTGAATGCGTCACGGTTGAAGTCGATGATAGAGTCCTTTCCACGCTTTCGCTGAAGGTAGAATGCCTCTTCTTCGTTTTGGGGTTCGGGGGTATAGGCATCTTCACCCTTGCGGTTTATGTCTATGATAAAGTCCGCACAGGCAGAGGCGTATTTATTCAGGAAATCCAGAGGATAGTCCTGATAGTCGATGCGGATATCCTGACGTTGGATGACGTCCCCTCCGTCGACCTTATCCGACTGCTTATAAAATGATGCTCCGCTAACTGTCACGCCTCGGACAAACTGCTCCGTAACGGCGGAATAACCCCTGTATGCAGGGAGCAGGGAAGGGTGTGCGAACACCGCCTGAACATCAGAGCCTTTGAAAAAGTCCTTTGTCCAGTCCACGCACACGACGGTCTTGCCCGAGAGGTCGGGGAGGTTCTCACATGTGAGGTAGCTGTTCGAAGCGATGAACCGCATGGCGAATTCTCTGCGGAAACTGCCCAGATCCTTTGCCAGAGATGTCCTCTGAAATCCTTTGGTGTATGTCACCACCTCAGGATAAAAATTGCGTTTGTCCAGCTCCGCAAGCAGCAGTCCGCCTATATAATTAGCGGTGAAGAGGCAGATGCTCATCCCTTTTTCCTAAGGATGAGAAACACGCCTGCGCCGACAAATAGAACAGCAATTATATAAATGTAATAGTATGAAGGCTCATTCTTGGAAGTGAATCGGATTGTCTCGCCCGCATCCAGAATCGCCAGCCCCTGAAAGGTTCTGTCGTGCTTAACGCCTTTGATGGTTTCCTTCACGCTGCCGTCCTTGATGACCTCTGTTTTCACATGGTCGTCGGTGGGTACGACAGAGTCGAAAAATGAAAGATAGTAAGCCACCTTTGCGGCCTGAGGCAGAGGCCCGGATATGGGCTCGAAAGTGAAGCCAAACATAGGTACATCAAGGGTATAGCCTGTTGTATAACAGTCTTCACCTGCATCGATATACCCCTTTGAAAGGTCAGGCTGCCATCCGCAGACGGTCTCTTTCACCTTCATGCTGGATGCCTCATATATTATATTAATATCAAGTTTTGAGGCGAATGATGTCGCCGTAAGAAATATAAAAAAACAAAAATATGCAGCTTTTTTCACAAAAACACCTCTGACACTATAATAAAACATTGTAGCCTTATCCGTAAACATAATAAAGTCCGTTATGTAAAATGTAGAGCATAAGTTCATGTATGGGGTTGTAATCTTGTCCCCGAAAGTGTATAACCAGTAAAGTTTTTCAGGGGTTCAAAGGACCTTTTCAGTTATGATTCGAACTATAATAAAGTTATAGACATGAATATAGAATTGTGTTATACGAAATTGTATACAGTATACCATTGCCGTATAAGCGCATAAATAATGCATAAACATAAATTTCCGTGGAGTGTGTAATGGCACAAATTTGCTACGGGTACTATAAGGATACCAAGCTAGACAACAGAGGTAAAAGCAAGGAGGAGTGGAGTGATTCTCCTATCAAGACTCCTGACGAGTACAGAGGCAAGCCGCTCAAAGCCCTTATCAACTGGGACGGCTTCTTAGTCTACGACGAAAACGTAGACATGCTCTCCGCACTTGCAAACTATATGGAAGAGATCAGCAGCGACGGTTGCTGCGGTCGTTGCTTCCCTGGACGAGTGGGAACGAAACTTCTCGCCGAGCAGCTCTTAAAGATCCGCTCCGGTCAGTGCTCTGACGAGGACATCGACAAGGCTATCGACATGGCCGAGTCTATCTTTAATTCTGCGAAGTGTACAGTTGCTCCTACATCAACTGTCCCTGTGAGAGCCTTCCTCAGAGAGTTCAGAGATCAGATCAAAGCACAGGTTGACGAGAACGCTGCCGAATATCACAAGCATATCACGGCTCCCTGCACAGCGGGCTGCCCTGCGAATGTTCCGATTCCTGAATTTATCGAAGAGATCAAAGACCACAGATACATCGATGCTCTTGCCACTATCCGTAAGACTATGCCCCTTCCGGGTGTCTGCGGACGTGTCTGCCCTCACCCTTGCGAGACTAACTGCCGCAGAGGACTGGTAGACGAAGATCCGGTTAGCATCATGGTCCTTAAACGTACTCCTTTCGACTACGAATACTACAACAACAAAACCCCTGAGCTCCCTCCTAAGATGGAGTCCAAAGGTAAAAAGGTCGGTATCATCGGCGCAGGTCCTGCGGGACTCACAGGTGCTTACTACCTCGCCCTTATGGGTTACGATGTTAAAATATATGAGATGTGCGGCGAGCCCGGCGGTATGGTTGCCATGGGTATCCCAGACTACCGCGAGCCTAGACACATACTTCGTCACGAGTGCGAGATCATCCAGTCCCTCGGTGTTGAGATCCAGTACAACACAAAATTCGGCGGACCAAACGATGACATAGACCTCGCATACATGAAAAAGAACTACGACGCTGTACTCATCACACTCGGCGCATGGAGATCAAAGGCCATGGGTATCGAGGGCGAGAAAGACGGACACGAGGGTGTTTACCCGGGCGGTATCGACTTCCTTTATGAGCAGGCGATCGGTCAGGACGTAAAAGTCAAAGGTAAAAAGATAGTTGTCGTCGGCGGTGGTAACACTGCTATCGACTGCGTCCGTGTTGCTCTCAGAGAGGGTGCTGCGGATGTAAACCTTATATACAGACGTTCCCGTGCGGAGATGCCTGCGGAAGATTACGAGATCGCAGACGCCATCGAAGAGGGGATCAACTTCCACTTCCTCTGCAACCCGACAAGAGTCGTTGCCGAAAACGGCAAGGTTATCGGTTGTGAGGCAGTGAGAATGGAACTCGGTGAGCCTGACGAATCAGGACGTAGAAGACCACAGCCTGTTGAAGGTTCTGAGTTTATCATCGACTGCGATTTCATCATCCCTGCCATCGGTCAGGACCCTGACCTCTCCTTCCTTAAAGAAGAAGACGGCATTGATGTTACAAAGTGGAGCACATTTAAAGTGCGCGACGACCTTTACGACACAACAGACCCGCAGATATTCTCCGCAGGTGACTGCGAGTGGGGTCCTATGACAGTTGTTAAGGCTATCGGTGCTGCTCGCTGGGCTTCCACAATGATAGACAGATACCTCACAGAGGGTCAGCCTTACCTCACAGAGTCCGAGACTCTCCAGAGAGCACTCGAGACAACAAGAGGCGCAACCTTTGATAAAAACGAAAAGGTCTGCGAAATGGAGACACCTTCCATCCACAGAGTACATCAGGAAAAGATGGACGGAGATGCCAGAAAGGATAACTACGAAGAAGTTGAAAAACCATACACTCTGAACGAAGCATATGAAGAGGCTACAAGATGCCTCAGATGTGTGCGCATGGCTATGGTTGCACTGGGAAAAAAATAGGCGAGCGGAGTAGATAAAAATGGCTGAAATAATCATAAATAACAATTCCTACTCTTTCGACGAAGGCGAATCCATTCTCGACATCGCCGAAAGAAACGGTATCCATATACCGACCCTCTGCTACCTGAAGGATGTCACTCCTACAGGCGCATGCAGACTCTGCCTCGTGCAGGTTGACGGTGCTGCTAGACTTCAGGCCGCTTGCGTTACATACGCAAAAGACGGTATGAAGATCGAAACAGACAACGACTACGTCTGGAAAAACAGAAAGGATATGCTCGACTTTATCCTCATCAAGCACCCCCTTGACTGCCCTATATGCGACAAGGCAGGCGAGTGCGAGCTTCAGGATACTGCTTTCGAGTTCGGCATGAGAGAAGAGATGGTAACATCTGAAAAACCTGCCGAGCCTATCGTTAAATGGAATAAAATAGTATATAACTCAAACCTTTGTGTTCTCTGCGAAAAGTGTATGAAATCCTGCCACGAGATGACAGGATGCTCTGCCCTCGCTATGGACGACAGAGGCTTTTATAACCACGTTGTCCCTTCAAAGGGCGACACTCTCGCATGCGACTTCTGCGGTACTTGTATCGACAGATGTCCTGTGGGTGCTCTCCTTGACGCTCAGTTTCACCACGCAGCCAGAGTCTGGGATCTGGACGAGAAAGTTACTTCCTCTGTCTTCTCCCCTGACGGATGCGCTGTGGAATACGGCACAAAGGACGGCAAAGTCCTCAGAGCAAAAGCTGTCGGCAACGGTCAGATTTCCGCTCAGGACAGATTTGCTTTCAAATACCTCGAGTCAGCCGACAGAGCTCTCAACCCTATGGTTAAGAACGGCGGCAGCCTGACAGAGACAAACTGGGAAGAGGTTCAGACACTTCTCAAAGATAAGCTCGCAGGCGTTAAAGGTGACGAAGTTGCACTCGTAGCAGGCAGCACACTCACAAACGAGGCATTCGCAGCATATAAAAAGCTGATGGCAGGTCTCGGATCTTCTAAGATAGTATCCGATACAGACATGCTCCTCGGCTCTTTCTACGATAAATACTCTGCTAAATTCGGCACAATGGAAAACATCGGAACACTTGAAGACATCAAAGATTCCGACATCATCTTTGTCATCGGCTCTGACCTCCGCAGAGAGGCAGTAGGCGTGAAGCATAAGATAATGAACGCCATCGTACACAACGATGCGAAGCTCTATGTTGCCGGTCTTAAAAAGTACGAGTACGACCTCTTTACAACAAAGACTGTAATGGCTGAGTACGGCGATTTCGCAGGTGCACTCGAAGAGCTTAAGAAAGATGCTCCTGCACCAAAAGCTGACCGTCCTAACCCTAACGTTTTCGATGTAGAGAACGACCGCAACCTTTATGTTCCTGCTAACCTCGCAAGAGTGAAAAAGGTTTCTGTCATCATCGGTGACGAATACATCCAGTCCGGCACAGATGCCGATGCTGTTCTCGCTTTCTGCGACTTCATAGGTCAGGAAAAGCTGAAATCCGTATTCGTTGTAAACGATCAGGTCAACTACATGGGCGCAGTGGTAAACGGCTTTGTACGCACAGGCTACACAGCCGAGAAACTTACCGAAGAGCTCACGGCAGGCAGCATCAAACTGCTCATCACAGCAGGATACAACGCACAGCCTAACTGTGACAAAGCTAAGAAACTCGAATCCGCTTTCGCTAAAGCGGGAACATACATCGCAGCAGACATCTTCAAAACAGGCACAGCGGCAATGGCTGACGTCATTATCCCTGTGAAGGATGCACTCGAAACAGTCGGAACATTCACGACTCTCGACGGCAGACTCGTAGCTCTTGAGAAAATAGTCGAAGCGAAAGGCACACAGAAGACACATGTACAGACTGCATCTATGCTCGGCGGAATGGCGGGACAGACCATCACGGCATGTGCTTTTGAGACATTCCACGGAGACGTAGCGGGCAAGAACGGCTTCCCTGCTGTTGACTACTCCGAAGTGGACGGCTCAGTTGTTAAGGCTAAGTCAAACACATGGAACGCCACAAGCTACACATACAGCAAGCCTGCTGCAAAAACATGTGTAACATACATGAACCCACGCTACCATGCGAACATCATCACTGCTAAATCTTTCCTCGCTGCCACAGCAGAGAGCAGAGAGTATTTCTTCCCTATTGAGAAAGAAGTTCTCGCAGGTGAAGGTGCAGAGTATGCCGGTGCAGAGACATCCGCAAACATCGCCAAAGGTGTTGTGGTTGTATCACGCGATTTCTAATAATAACTGATAGTTATAATGATAAAGCCGTCTCGTTTGAGACGGCTTTTTTTATGAACCGGATTATGATCTGACTAAGTATTCTGCCGCTGTGAGAGCATCGTTAATATGCGGGAATATGTTCTCTGTGCCGATCTTTTTATCTATTCCTGACTTTTTCAGCACTGCCATAAGCTCTTTACTGACACCGGAGAACATCAGCGTTGTCTTTTCAGACGATGCCTTTTCTATCACGTCCTCCAGAGCCCGCATGGCTGTTGCGTCTATCATGTTGATATGCCTCATGCGTAGTATCAGCACCTTCGGCGGTTTCTCCACTATGCTTATGGTGTCTTTGAAGTGGTTCGCAGCACCGAAGAAGAATGGGCCGTGTATCTCGAAAACATCTACCCCCTCAGGCAGTGAGGACGGGTCTATATCATTATTATCTTTATGGGTGTCAGAGGAATATCCCCTGATGTAGTGTGCGTCTGTCGTGGCGGACATCCTGTTCATGAAGAGCAGGGCAGAGAGCACAACGCCCACCTGTATGGCTATGGTGAGGTCTACGAACACCGTCAGCAGGAATGTAGCCACCATGACGAGTATATCCGTTGCTGGGGATTTCATCAGTTTAAGGAAGTGTTTCCACTCGCTCATGTGATACGCCACCACCAGCAGTACGGCAGCCAGCGATGCCATAGGTATCATCTTTGCATATCCTGAAAAGAATATAAGTATGGTAAAGAGCGTAGCCGCATGGACAATACCTGAAACAGGGGTGCATGCACCGTTCTTTATGTTTGTGGCTGTTCTGGCTATTGCGCCTGTAGCGGGGATACCGCTGAATATAGGCGAGAGGATGTTAGCTATCCCCTGTCCGATCAGCTCAGTGTTGGAGCAGTGCCTTGTCCCCTTCATACCGTCGGCGACGACGGCAGAGAGAAGGGATTCTATTGCACCGAGTATCGTTATCGTCAGCGCCGGGCCTATAAGGTCAGGCACACGGCTCAGGCTGAATTCAGGTATTGAAGGCTTCGGCAGACCTCTCGGTATATCGCCGAAGAGTGAGCCTATGGTCTCCACGGGTATGTCGAACATCTGCACTATAACGGTGGAAACTATTATCGCTATTATCGAGCCGGGCACTTTCCTCGTGATCTTGCCGAATGTGAGTATCACAAATATGCAGAAAGCCGCGAGTGCGAAAGAGTACCAGTTCACAGTAGATGCGGATTCCACATATATCTCTATCCTGTCGATGAGCCCCTCGGGAGCAGACGCAAGGGTCAGCCCGAAGAGGTCTTTGACCTGTGTGATGGCTATTATAAGGGCGATACCCGCCGTGAAGCCCACTGTCATAGGGTATGGGATGAATTTTATGACGTTCCCCATCTTAGCCAGCCCCATGAGTATGAGGAAGAAGCCCGCCATGAGCGTAGCCATAGCGAGACCGCTGTATCCGTGGTCGGTGACTATCTTTAAGACCACCACGATGAATGCCCCCGTAGGGCCGCCTATCTGAAATTTACTGCCGCTGAAAAAGCTGATGGCAAAGCCCGCCACCACAGCCGTATATATACCCTGCTGAGGCGACACGCCAGAAGCAATGGCAAAGGCTATAGCAAGGGGGAGGGCGACTATGCCCACTATTATTCCCGCTACAACATCCTGAGACAATTTATTTACTGAATAACCGTTCCGCAGCTCTTTAAACAGAGCCGGATTAAATATAAAACCCATTACACACCACCCGTAGGTTAGGTAGATATCAGATGGTCGTCGATGATTAAGGCAGGCCAGGTGATAGGTACCCTTCGAACATTTCTATTCTAAGGAAACTGATTCCGTGAGATGAGGTTTAATATATTTAAGGTAAAAAATCAATAGGTAAGTGCCTGATGTAAATAACGGGCTTTTAAATTCATTTTATTTTTAGTAAGATACGGTGTGAGGAAAATATGAAGACCATTATTGCTCTGTTGGTTGTCCTGCTGGGCAGCATTATTATTTTTATGATTGCGGATTCCAGAATGTCTGACCCCATTATCGTCGATAAGATAATGCAGGTGATATATCCCGACTGGAGACCAAAGGCACGCACAGATGCACCCGAGGGCGAGCCCGCACAGGCTCCATCCACGGACATCGTTTCAGGATCTAATAATGTCAGCAACAACGCAGCCGTCACAACACCTCCACAACCCAGCGAGAGAGAGCAGAAGAGCGAAGGCATGCTGAACGCAGCACAGAGCGGAGATGCGGAATCTCTCAAAAAACTCGTACGTCAGGGCGCAGATATAAATTTTCAGGATAAATACGGCAACACGGCACTGAACCTCGCTGTAATGCGTGGGAACGCAGACATCGTGAACGCACTTCTCATAAACGGGGCAGACCCCGACATTGCAAACGAAGACGGGGTGACACCCACATCAAACGCCGCAAGGCAGAGACAGGAAGCCATCGCAGCCATGCTTCTCGAAAGGGGGGCAGACCCGAACAAGGCGAACTCTGAAGGCGTGACGCCTCTCATGCAGGCCGCCAGATACGGCTATGAGCAGATGATAAACATCATGCTCGAGCATGGAGCCAAGCCAAACCTTCAGGATAATCAGGGGCGCACAGCCATGATGTATGCCGCAGAGAGGGGATATGCGAGGATAGTTCTCGGGCTTATCGGTATCGGCGGGGACAAGAACCTAACAGACAGCCTGGGCAATACCGCAAAGGACTATGCCGAACGCTTCGGTCACGAGTCCACTGTCATCATACTCAGCCGAAACTAGAAGACTGCACTTTCAGGCTAATCACTAAGTTTTTTTAATATCCTTTCGGCGGTTATTCCGCCGTTTCAGCCACTCGCCAAATAGAATTTTCTAATGTGTTTGTCCTGTTAAGGGAATAAAAAGGCCGGACGGTGTATAGCCGCCCGACCATAGTTTGGTTGTCCCACTGAGACAAATACTCTGTGATCACACCTACTGGTGCCAATAAATCACTAATTCCCGGCGCCTGAGTCTTAATGTGGCTCCAGCAATTCGATAAAGGAGTCCAGTCGGTCATCCGACTTTTGCTTCTTTGGCTTAGAGTGCAGAACCCTTCATCTGTAATTTATAATAAGACGAATATTGTCCGTAACAATATGTAAAGTTATTTTACAAAACTAAATTTTATAAGTAGTTGTTATTTTAGGTAAATGTTAAAGATTTTAACAAATAAAAAAGCCGACCAAAGTTTTAAACTAAGGTCGGCCTTGAAGTAGATTTACTTAAATATTTAGAAGCCGAGAACATCGAACATGTTGTAGAAACCCTTCGGCTTTCCGTGCAGCCAGCAGGCAGCGGATATTGCGCCTTTGGCAAACATGTCTCTGGTGTGGGCTCTGTGAGTGATCTCAATGCGCTCGCCGTTTGTACAGAACATAGCAGTATGTTCACCGACTATGTCGCCCGCACGGAGTGTCTGCATGCCGATCTCTTTGTCGGTACGTTCTCCTATGAGACCGTGACGGCAGTATGCGCCGTCTTTCTCTATATCACGTCCGAGCACATTAGCGATAACCTCGCCCATGCGCATTGCTGTTCCGCTCGGAGCGTCTTTCTTCATACGGTGGTGAGCTTCTATTATCTCTATGTCCCAGTCCTCACCGATGACCTTTGTCACCATCTCCAGTATCTTGAAAGTGAGGTTTACGCCCACGCTCATGTTAGGAGAGAAGAGTACAGGGAAGCCTGCGGAGAGCTTTTCCAGCTCTTTAGCCTGCTCGGATGTTATGCCTGTGCTGCCTATAACGGCAGGGAGGCCTGCTTTCGCATATTTCGGCAGATTTGCCATTGTGGGCTCTGCACCTGTGAAGTCGATGAAAACATCGCATCCTTCGAAAGCCTTGTCTATGTCGGCTGTTATCTCTACGCCGAGTTTACCGCAGCCCGCAACTTCACCCGCATCATGCCCGATGAAAGGACATGCGGAGTATTCAAGCGCACCTGCGACTTCGCATCTCGCATCTTCTGTGATGAGAGAGACTATGCGTCTTCCCATCTTTCCTGCGGCGCCGACAACGGCTATCTTTATAAGGCTCATAATATGCCGACCTGCTCCATTACGGCTTTCATCTTCGCAGTGCCTTCAGGTGTCATCTCTACGAGAGGCAGTCTGACCTCCGGTCCGATGAGCCCCATAAGCTCGAGAGCTTTTTTAACAGGCACAGGGTTTGTTTCCATAAAGAATGAGTTGAAAAGAGGGAGGAGCTTAAAGTGAAGCTCTTTTGCTCTTTCAAGATTACCCGCTGCGAAAGCATCGTACATCTCAGCTACCAGCGCAGGGCATGCGTTAACGGATGCGGATATCACACCGTTAGAGCCGATGGAGAGGAGAGGGAAGATAAGCGAATCTTCGCCTGCGAGGAGACCGAAATCGTCGGCTGTGTTGCTGATGATCTCTGCCGCCTGATCCATAGAGCCGCTCGCCTCTTTGACAGATACGATGTTAGGTATCTGGGAGAGTTTTATAACTGTGTCGGGGAGCATGTTACAAGCAGTACGTCCCGGAACGTTATACATTATTATCGGGATGTCCACTCTCTCTGCGACATATTTATAATGTTTATAAAGTCCTTCCTGAGAAGGTTTATTGTAGTAAGGTGTGATGAGAAGCGCACCGTCGGCTCCTGCCTTCTTGGCGTGCTCTGTAAGGAAAACTGTCTCGTGTGTGGAGTTTGAGCCTGCGCCCGCAACAACGGGTACACGGCCTTTTGTCTGGTCGATGACTATGTCGATGACCTGACAGTGTTCTTCGTGTGTGAGTGTGGCAGACTCGCCTGATGTACCGCATGGCACAATGCCGTCTGTCCCTTTTTCGATCTGGTAGTCAACCAGTTTTCTGAGTGTCGCCTCGTCTACTTTTCCATCGAGAAATGGCGTGACTATGGCAACGTAACTTCCGTTAAACATATATTTGCCTCCAAATTCCGTATCTATATTCATTGGGTCATTCTGAGCAGAGTGAAAAATCTGTGGGTTTCAGATCCTTCACATAAATGTTCAGGATGACTATTAGTTAAAAAAGTTAATAGTTTATAGCTTCTTCAGTAAGTTCACCTTTATAAACCACTCTCGCCTCACCTTCAAGATAAACTTTGCCTTTTTCAAGATAAACGGTGAGGATAAGACCGCTTGTGGTCCTGCATTTCACAGGGCTTTGAGCCAGTCCCTTACCAACGGCAAAGATAGCACTCGCCACACATCCTGTTCCGCATGCCATCGTTTCGCCTTCCACCCCTCTTTCATAGGTGCGAACCCGCAGGAACCCGTCGTCAAGCATCTTACAGAAGTTTGCGTTGGTGCCCGCAGGCTTGTATTCGTCGTGATAACGAATACCGCTGCCGTATTTCATAACATCGAGCTCCTCTATGCTGTCGGTGAACATGACAGCGTGGGGGACGCCCGTATTTATACTGTCGACGCTGAGAGTTTCTCCGTCGAGTTTTATCTGATAATTTTCACGTTTGTTGATTGGCTCGGTGAGCTGAACTTTAACATTCACCCCGTCCTTTACCTCTGCCTCTATGATGCCTGCGAGGGTTTCGAACCTCATGGTCTTGCCCGCTATGCCGTTCAGATAGGCAAATCTGCCTGCGCACCTCGCTCCGTTACCGCACATCTCCGCCTCGGAGCCGTCGCAGTTGTAAAAGCGCCATTTGAAGTCTGCCTTGTCGGAGTTCTCTATCAGCATCATGCCGTCTGCACCTGCGGAGATATTTCTCGCACATGCTTTGGTCACTAGTGTCTGTCTGTCTATGCCGTTTGCTTTGCCGTCACGGTTGTCTATGAAGATGAAGTCGTTTCCGGCACCGCTCATTTTGTAAAATGGTATGTTCATTGTTTCCTCAGATACTCAGGAACCATCTCCGGCCCCGTGAGGTCGTTATATATCTCACGTCTTCTTACTATATGATAATTCTCTCCGTCCACAAGTATTTCGGGAGCTCTCGGGCGTGAATTATAGTTTGAGGACATTGTCATGCCGTATGCGCCTGCAGACATAAGAGCGTACAGTCCGTCTCTGTCTATGTCGGGGAGCTCTCTGTCTTTAGCGAGGAAGTCGCTCGATTCGCATATGGGGCCGACTATGTCGCCCTTGATGGTCTTGTCTGTTTTTTCGACAGCTTTTACCTCGTGGTAAGAGTCGTAAAGAGACGGTCTGGCGAGGTCGTTCATGGCGGCATCGACGATCTTAAAGTGCTTCTCCTCGGTGTCTTTGGTATAGAGCACCTTTGTGATGAGCGCACCTGAGTTGCCCGCTATGTTTCTCCCCGGTTCGAATATCAGCGTGAGGTCTTCGCCCTTAACGGCTTCGCATATAGCTGCTGCGTATTCGTTGTGGTTCGGCGGGTTTTCTGCATTATATCTTATGCCCAGCCCTCCGCCGAGGTCGAGGTATCTTATGTTTATCTTATTTTTACGCAGATCCTTCACGAGGTTTACCAGTATCTCTGTGGCGTCTCTGAAAGGAGCTATGTCTGTTAGCTGTGAGCCTATGTGGCAGTGTATCCCAACGGGCTCAATGTTCGGCAGTTTTGATGCATAGATGTATTCTTCGGTGACTATCTCAGCGGGGATGCCGAATTTATTCTTTTTCAGCCCTGTGGAGATGTATGGATGTGTCTTAGCATCCACGTTCGGGTTCACACGTATGGCTATGCGTGCCTTTTTACCCATTTCGCCTGCTATCTCGTTGATGAGATCCATCTCCTGACGGGATTCAACATTGAACATCAGGATATTTGAGTCTATGCCGTATCTTATCTCGTGGGGCTGTTTGCCAACCCCTGCGAAGACTATCTTGCTGTTGTCTATCCCGGCTTTGAGCGCTCTGTGGAGCTCTCCGCCCGATACGATATCCGCACCGCACCCCTCGGCACCGAGGAGAGACAGCACGCCTATGTTTCCGCATGCTTTCACGGCGAAGCATACTATGCGGTCGGCGTGTTTAAAAGCGTTATAGAAATGATTATACTGTGTGCGCAGTTCTTTTGCGCTATATACATAAAAAGGTGTCCCCACCTCTTCGGCTATCTGTTTCAGTGATACCCCCTCGCAAAAGAGGGTTTCGTCTTTGTAGTTAAAACTGCTCAAAGTAACCTCCCGTCGGTGTCAGAACTTAATAGATGATACCACATCAAGCCAGTCGGAGCCCTTTTCTTTGATGTGAAAAATGACACTGGAATACCACTCGCTCGCCTTGCCTGTCTTGGCGCTGAACCATCTCCAGTCGTGGAGGTGATTAAGCAGTAGAACTGTCTTTTTACCCATTGCCCCTGCGAGGTGCGCAACGGATGTGTCGGCTGTGATAACCACGTCGAGGTTTGCTATCACGGCGGCAGTGTCGGAGAAATCGTTTATGCTGTCACGCAGGTCTGTTATGCCTTCGTGCAGAGGCTGGTCGGGCTCTTCCTTACTGATGTAATACAGCTGGATTGTGTCGTTGCCGTACAGCGGTGTAAAGGCATCCTGCGGGATGGAGCGTTCCTCATGCTTTACGTGGGATCTGCTCGTCTGGAAAACCAGCCCGATCTTTGTCTTCGGCGTGTCCATCATCGATGCAAATGATGCTATTTTAGACTCGTCTGCCTTTATATATCCGTCAACGAGCGGGATGGTCTTTGCTCTGGCATTCAGCACGAATAAGAGGCTGAGCAGAGGGCAGTGCGCATCAAATTCTGTACAGTCTTCTGATGTGACCTCGACATATTCGGGCATCATGCCTTTTAACAGGTCGACCAGCTCAGGCTGAACACGGAAGACGACCTTCGCAGGTTCATATTTATCCAGCTCTGTCAGGTATCGGGCAAACATTATAGTATCGCCGTAGCCTGAGAGCCCCTGTTTTTCGTTATATACATAAAGGGTTTTGCCTTTCATGTTTACGCCTCGCCACAGCGTGTCTCTGTCCCCTTCGAGGGTGTCGACAGTGTGGAAGCGAGCCTCGAAAAGCTGTAATCCCTTGCGGAAGTCTTTGTTTCTCAGTGTTATCAGGGCAAGGTTTACCTTGTCTCTGTGCAGGTCGGGGTGAGTGTTCACCAGTCTGCTGTAGTATTTTGCTGAGGAGTTATATTCGCCCATTTCATAGTAAGATGATGCCGCACTGGCGAGTGCGTTCGGATTATCGGGGGAGAGCTGTATAGCTGCTTCGTAGCACTGCACGGCGTCTTCGTAATTCTTTTCGGTGACAAAGAGGTTACCCGTGTTTATCAGTGCGTTCACATTCCTCGGGTCTTTGGCGAGCGCCTCGGCGAAGCAGTATTTTGCATCGTTTATGAGCCCTTTCTCTTTATATACCAGACCGAGGTTTGAAAATGCGTCAGAGTAGTCAGGCTTCAGCTCGCATGCTGCACTGAGGTGAAACTCTGCGTGCTCCATCAGCCCCCTCTGTCGGTATATCTCTCCGAGGTTGTTATGATATATGGCGTTTGTCTTGTCGTATTCCACAGCTCTTCTGATATGGTCAATGGCCTCTTCTATCATGCCTTTACCTGCGTATATCACGCCGATATAGTGCAGAGCGTCCGCATTGTTCGGGTCTAACTGCAGAACGGCAGAATAAAGATATTCCGCTTTTTCCAAGTTTCCCTTCTGGTGATACTGCATAGCTAACTGGAAGGCTTCTTTGATATTTAACTGTTTCATAGAAAAGACCCCGAAATTTTTTAATCAGGATAACACAGGAAGATTTATTTTACAAATTGTCAGCGTTATTTAAAAAGTCTTTTATCTCTGCTTCCACATGGCTTATCAGCTTCGGCATGTTTGCCTTTACCGCTTCGGATAGCTCCATCTCCATCTGCACCGTCCCCGCCTGTATGCCGTAAAAGACTATCTCGGGCGGTCTGTGCCCCATTAGCTCTGCGGTGAGCAGCATATCCTTCATCCCCATCTGGTGTGCGGACAGCTTGCTTTCGAAGGCGGTGTCTATGTCGTCCCCTTCGAGCTTTACCACTGTGCCTGGCTCCATGTCGAGCTCCACGGCATCCACAAGGACGAGCCTGTCAGCCCATTCGATATACCCTAGCAGATCAAGCCCGAGTGTACCTCCGTCGAGAACGAGGAGGTCTTCACGTTTGTTGTTATATTTAGGTGCGAGCTCCTGTGCCGCAAGGACACCGGCAGCGTCGTCATTCATCACGAGGTTTCCTATTCCGAGTACGAGTAGATTCATTTGTTACCTATAGAATAAAAGCCGGATACAGAAAGCATCCGGCTTTTAAATTAATTAGTGTGTGTTGCTTTTGTTAGAGAACCTTCACTTTAGAGCGGAGATTATCCTTTTCATCGTAGAGATGTATAGCACAGGCCAGACAAGGGTCGAATGAGTGTATGGTACGCAGTATCTCAAGGGGCTTGTCAGGGTCTGCTATCGGTGTGCCGATAAGTGACTGTTCGTATGGGCCGTGTACATCGCCTTTGTCCATAGGACCTGCGTTCCATGTGGAAGGCACGACAGCCTGATAGTTCTTTATCTGTCCGTTTTCGATGACTATCCAGTGGCCGAGAGCGCCTCTAGGAGCTTCGTGCCAGCCGTAGCCTTTCGCTGTGGCAGGCCATGCGGCAGGTTCCCACTTTTCGCCTGCGTGGGTCTGATAGTCGCCCGCTTTTATATTTGTGGCGAGATCCATTATCCATTTATCCACACGCTTCACTGTCACGAGTGTTTCGATGGCTCTGGCTGCTGTACGTCCGAGTGTGGAGAAGAGAACCTCCGGCCCTGCACCCAGCTTACCGAGCACGGCATCCACGACAGCTTTCACCTCTGGGTGACCTTTTGCGTATGCGACGAGCATCCTCGCCAGCGGGCCTACTTCCATAGGTTCGCCTTCATAGCGAGGAGCTTTGACAAATGTGTATTCCTTATCTACGTCGAGATAGTCATACGGCGGCTTCGGCCCTGTGTAGTTCTTGTCCGATGTGCCGTCGTAGGGGTGCTTCGCAGATTTATCCACATACCATGAGTGTGCGGAGTCTTCGGCTATCTTCGACTGATCCACAGGGATAATGTTTGAGAGGTCTCCCCCCTTTATTATTCCTGAAGGGAGCCACATATCATTAGGGTAGCCCTTCTGTGTTTCAGGGAATTCGCCGTAGGACATATAGTTCTTATGCCCTGCGCCTATGCCTGCCCAGTCGAGGTAGAAAGGCGCAACAGCGAGAACATCCGGAATGTATACCTGCTCGACAAATTCTTTTGCGAGCTTGTTGTATTCCAGCATCATAGCTATCTTGTCAGCGTTGATGGCGTTCTGGCTGTTCGGGTCGATAGGTATCGCCATACCTCCCACAAGGAATGTCTGCGGGTGCGGGTTCTTAGAACCGAGCACGGCATGGATCTTTATTATCTCCTTCTGAAGCTCGAGAGCCTGAAGGTAGTGAGCTGTCGCCATGAGGTTTGCCTCAGGCGGCAGTTTGTATGCGCTGTGTCCCCAGTATGCATTTGCGAAAGGTCCGAGACGGCCTGTTTTTGCGAATGCGGCTATGCGCTCCTGAACACCTCTGAAGTAGTCCTCGGAGCTGTATTTCCAGTCGGATATAGACTGCTGGAGAGCTGCTGTTTTTTTAGGGTCTGCTTTCAGAGCGGATGTGATGTCCACCCAGTCGAGTGCGTGCAGGTGATAAAAGTGTATCACGTGGTCCTGCACATACTGAGAGCCCATAATGATATTTCTGATGAGTTCCGCATTATACGGAATCTTTATGCCAAGTGCGTTTTCAACGGCACGTATGGATGCAATGGAGTGTACTGTGGTGCAGACACCGCAGAATCTCTGTGTGATATACCATGCGTCGCGCGGGTCACGCCCCTGCAGTATCTTTTCGATACCGCGGAACATAGTACCGCTGGACCAGGCGTCCACGATCTTTCCGTTTTCAACCTTGGCTTCTATTCTAAGATGCCCCTCTATTCTGGTGATGGGGTCTACCACTATCCTTTCAGCCATGTTTACTACTCCTTATTGTCGAGATGTTCGCTCTCGACCTCTTTGACTATATTCTTATTGCGGAACATGTTTATGATACCGTGAGCAGTGAATACCGCCGCAGATATGCCGAGCACTTTAAGGCCGAGCTTTGTAGCGGTGGATTCCACGCCGAATCCCGGTACGGCAGGAAGCCTGCGGTAGAACGGAGCCATAGTGTCCATGAATCCCGGCTCTGCGCAGCCGACGCATCCGTGCCCTGCCATAACAGGCCAGCTGAGACCGTCGTTGAAGCGGAGTGTCGGACAGTTGTGGAATGTCTCGGGGCCTTTACAGCCCATTTTATACAGACACCAGCCGTTGCGGTGTCCTTCGTCGCCCCATTTGTCTACATACTGGCCCGCATCGAAGTGACCTCTGCGTTCGCAGTTGTCGTGGATGCGCTTTCCGTATGCGAATTTCGGACGGAGATGTCTGTCCACAGCAGGGAGAGAGCCGAAAACGAGGTAATGCACGATGAGTGCTGTGAGGTTGTCACAGTTCATCGGGCAGCCCGGCAGGTTTATGATAGGCTTTCCGCTGATGATGTTCTGCACGCCTGTGGCGCCCGTAGGGTTTGGATGACCCGCAGGTATACCGCCAAAGCATGCGCAGTTGCCCACTGCTATGATAGCGGCGGCACCTTCGGCAGCTTTTTTCAGATGGTTTACGGCTGAGTCTCCGGCGACACAGCAGCAGGCACCGTCGTCCTCGAGAGGTATCGCACCTTCGATGATGAGCAGATACTTGCCTTTATAGTGTTCCATCGTGTTTTCTTTCGCTTCTTCGGCGAGGTGTCCCGACGCTGCCATCACTACTTCCATATAGTCGAGTGATATGACATCGAGGATAAGGTCGCCGACCTTCGGCCTGCCGGAACGGAGTATAGACTCGGAATCTCCCGAGCAGCTCTGGAACTCCATCCAGATAACAGGCGGTCTGTTGTCTTCATTTTCGAGGGCTTCCGCTATCTGCGGTGCTAGAGCAGGAGGAAGAGCAAGGGTCGCACTGAGGGCAGTGCAGTATTTCATGAAGTCCCTTCTGCTGACATCGTAACTCCTTAGAATGTCTTTAAGGCTCATTATAAAACCTCCGGTTGTATCTGAGTAATACGTTTAAGTATGAGTTAATTAGGCGTTTAACGTCTTAAGCATTAGTTCAATTTTCATACCTTTTTTATTGAACTATAGCTCTTATACTTATTTAAACAGATGTTTTAACAAGACGCAAGTAAATGTACTGCTGAAAGGGGTTGTAAAAATAGTCTGCTCCGCTCACTTGCATTTTGATTTATTGGGGCTATTATTATGTTTCGGAGATAAAATATGAGTGTTTATACAGACAGATACAGATATCTTTTCGGACCCGTCCCCTCACGCAGACTGGGCAGGTCTCTCGGCATAGATATTATTCCCCATAAAATATGCACGCTGAACTGTGTTTATTGCGAAGTAGGGCGCACGACCGACTGTATTGTCAAAAGGCAGAAGTTTGAAAACCCCGACGAGATAATCGCAGAGTTCAGAGAAAACTATCCAAGCCTGAAGGACGGTCTGGACATCGTCACCATAACAGGGGCGGGTGAACCCACGCTGAACCTTGACCTCGGATACATCATAAAAGAGGTGAAGAAGATAAGCGGACACCCTGTGGCAGTCCTCACCAACAGCACACTGCTGACGGATGAAGCCGTGTGTGACGAGCTTATGCCTCTGGACGTGCTGGTGCCCAGCATAGATGCAGCAACGGAAGAGGCGTACCGCAAAGTGTGCGCACCGGAAAGGTCGCTGGATATCGAGGCGATAAACGAAGCCGTGGTTAAGTTCTCCCATAGATTTCAGGGGAGGATGCTCATCGAGGTTTTACTTTGCGAGGGGATGAACGACAGCATGGAAGAGCTGACGAAGATAGCGTCTGTGATAAAGAGATGTAAGTATGACGTGGTTCAGCTGAACACAGTACACCGTCCGCCTGCATTCAGCAGGGCAAAGGCCGTTAGCGAAAAAACACTGCTGGACACTGCGCTGTATTTCAAATCTGAAGGGATAAATGTAGAGCCTGTGGGCAATTATATAAAAGAGCTTTCGGGGGGCGGGCTGACAGTGAGCCATCTGGAGAGGCTGATAAGTATGCGTCCATGCTCTGCGGGCGATATCTCCAGAGTGTTCGGCGTTGACGTTCAGAAGGTGGCAGAGACCATCTCTGCTCTCGATGCATCACATCTTAAGATCACCGAACACAATGGAGAGAAATTTTACTTTTATTCCTAAAGGGTTCCTGCTATGAGCTTTGCCGCATAGACGAGGTTGTCGTGCCAGTCCTCAGCCAGAGGGTCGACGGCTATCACCTTTGCGCCTGTTTCATCTGCGATGAGCTCTGCTGCTTTCTTTGAAAACTGCGGCTGTATGAAGATGGAGTTCAGCTTCAGCTTTTTAACAGTGTCTACGAACTTTTTCAGGTCTGCGGGCTTCGGCTCCTTGCCTTCGAGCTCCACGGGTATCTGGTGCAGTCCGTATCTGTCGGCGAAGTAGCCCCATGAAGGGTGAAATACCATAAAGTGCACATCATCTTTCCCTTTGAATATCTTATGAAGCTCCGCATCGAGCAGCTCTGCATTTTGAATGAATTTATTCTTATTCTCTGTGTAAAAGCCGCAAGAGTCTTTATCTGCTTTACACAGCTCTTCTGTGATAATCTCTACCTGTTTGATTACAAGGATAGGGTCGAGCCAAACGTGGGGATCTTTTATCCCGTCGTGGTCGTCATGCTCGCCTTCATGGTCGTGATCATCGTGCTCTGCATGCTTGTCGTGGTCATCATGGTCGTCATGACCTTGCTCTTCGCCGTGTTCGTCGTGGTCTTCGCCCTCTTCGTCATGGTGCACGTGTTTTTCCACCGTGCGTTTTTTTATGCCTTCATCAGTGTGGACGATCTTCATATTCTTATTGATAGATGCGAATTTATCCAGCCAGACCCTCTCGAATGGTACTCCGATAGAGAAATATATGTCTGTCTCTGAAAGCTGAGCCATCTGTTTCGGCTTCGGCTCATATGTTGCAGGGCTGGCGCCCGGCATAACCATAACGTTTACGTTTGCCCTGTCGCCTGCTATCTCTTTCACAAATGTTTTCTGAGGCAGGATGCTTACGTATATATTCGGCTTTGCGTATGAAACTGCCGCTGTGAGCAGCATGGAAATAATTATTATGATGCGCATTCGGAACATCTCCCTTTTATTACTAGTTCTACTTTTGATATCTCTTTCCCCTGTGCCATGCGTATGAAGGCACTGCTTTCGTCAAATCCGAAAGGGTCAAGGCACTCGACAGCTCCGCAGGACTCACAGTGGAAATGTGCGTGGAGCGGGTTGTGTCTGCATGATTTTTCGTAATAGGCGGTGTCGCCGTCTATGTGGATGGTGCGTACCAGCCCCTTTTCGTTAAAGACCTTCAGGGAGCGGTATACTGTGGCGAGGTCTATGGATGTATCGTCTGAAAGCTGTTTGTGCAAATCATTTGCTGTTTGCGGTGATCTGCTGTCCAGTATCAGGTCGAGGATCCTGCTTCTCGCCTCTGTTGTTTTGGTATTTGTGCTCTTTAAGAGCTCTGTTGCTATACATTTTTCCATGATCAGAATATTACATACTTGCAAATCATTTGCAAGTGTTTTGTGTTTGTATACAGACTGCATTATTTCTGCTGACTGTCTTTTTAAGGATAGAAAAATTATCTTAAGTAATCTGGCACGGCTGTTGCTTGTTAAGAGGCGTAGGAGTGAATTATGAAGAAATTATTTCCCTTTCTATTAATTATGGTTTTTTTGCAGGGATGCGTGACGAAGGCTGTGACAGGTGCTTATGAATCCGTCACCCCCGATAAGGTCGAGACATTCATAGACGACAAAGTACTGCTCGGCCAGCAGGGATTTTCAAAGCTGATAAATCCGTCTTATGGATACACATATTTCCTCATAGCTTTGGAGATCAACTCTAATATTTCTTCATTGGTAATAGACAAGACGAAAGAGAAAATAACCTCCTACGATGTACAGGTGCTTAAGAAGCTTAAGCCCGGAAGTTTTTTCTTTGTCATCCCGCCGAAAGTATCAAACGGCGAAACATATGAATACGACGAAGAGATGGGCAGTATGATCAGAAACTATCTGACTGTTGCCAAATACGGGCTCCCCGTCACAGACGCAAGGGACGCCGAATACATAGTTGTTACGAATATAAATGAATCCCTGAGCAAGTTCTACGGAACAAACTACTCAACGGTTTCATTAAGCATAATGGATAAATTCGACCTGCCGATATTCCTCGCCGATATCAGGGTGGAGAGCAAATCGGACAGAAACTTCTGGTACTACGAGACCAAGAAAGCAAGACCCGTCGATCAGCTCACTATGAAAGGGCTGACAAAGATCATGGCTGACGGTCTGCCTAAGGTGCACGGCGAAGAGGGCTTCCTCACCGCCTATGCGAAAAAGAAGTTAGCTGAATACAAGGAGAAATAAGATGATAAACGGACTGTACACTGCAACAAGCGGTATGGCAATGCAGCAGAAGAGACTGGATGTCATATCACAGAACCTCGCAAACCTGAACACCATCGGGCATAAGAAAGAGGTTCCCGTATTTGCGGAATATATAGCGAATGCATCGGAGACTCCTGATGATGTGATCCGTAACAGCGACTATAACCAGATGATAAACTCCACCGTAAGGCTTTACGATATAAAGACGAGCTTTGAGCAGGGTTACCTGAAAGAAACAGCAAACGACATGGATATGGCTCTGACAAATCCTAACGCATTCTTTGCCGTGGATACTCCGTTCGGCATCAGGTTCACCAGAAACGGCGAATTCACGGTTAATGATCAGAATGAGCTGACCACAATGGAAGGATATAAAGTAGTTAGCAACATGGACTCCATGCAGCCTGTGCAGATGGTGGAAGGAGCAACGATCACAGAGGACGGCACAATGCTTGTGAACGGTGCCCCCGTGAACAACATAGAGATAGTGCAGTTCCCCGATACGGCTAATCTGCAGAAAACAGGACACAACCTTTACGTGGCCGTGGACGCTCTCCCCGAAGCGGCGGAGAACCCCGGACTGTATACAGGATACCTCGAGGGGAGCAATGTGAACCCCGTGGATGAGATGGTAAAAATGATAGAAGCCTCCAGAGGCTTTGAGACATATTCAAAGATAATACAGACATTTGACGAGCTGAACAGCAAAGCCGCTACTGAAGTCGGCAAAGTCAGCTAAGGAGTGAAGTAATGTTCAGAACATTATGGACAGCCGCCACCGGCATGACAACACAGCAGACAAACATTGATACAATCGCGAACAACCTTGCGAACGTAAATAACATCGGATACAAAAAGAGCCGTGCGCATTTCGAAGACCTGATCTATCAGGAGATTAAACCCGCCGGTGCAATATCGGCAGCAGGCATGACACACCCGACAGGCATACAGGTCGGTCTCGGTTCGAAGGTCTCTGCTATTGAGAAGGTACACACACAGGGTTCGTTCCAGTATACAGGCGTCAGCCTCGATATCGCCGTGGAAGGTGACGGATACTTTCAGTTCACCATGCCGAACGGTGACATCGCATACACCAGAAACGGTTCTCTTAAAACAGATGCAGACGGTAACCTCGTTAACTCAAACGGATATTACCTCGAGCCTGCGGTGACCGTGCCGGAGGATGCCACAGACATCGCATTCGGTGAGGACGGTACCATAAGCGTGACACTCCCCGGTCAGGAAGAAGCTCAGGAGATTGGTCAGATAGAGCTGGCTAGATTCATCAACCCTGCGGGTCTGAAGGCGATAGGTAAGAACCTCTTCCTCCCTACCGGATCAAGCGGTGAGCCTGTGACAGGCGTGCCTGATGCAGACGGATACGGCTCCATTGCGCAAAACATACTTGAAATGTCTAACGTCAGTGTGGTAGATGAAATGGTAAACATGATCACCGGACAGCGTGCCTATGAGATAAACTCTAAGGCTGTGCAGACAGGTGACGAGATGCTCCAGATAGTTAATAACCTTAAGAGGTAATAATGCTTAGAACTGTTCTGCTGGGAATGATGCTCTTTCTGACAGCTTTTTCCGCCTTTGCCGATGACGCGATACTCATCGACACCGAGTGTGTGATGCTGGAGGATATATTCCCCGGGATAGGTATAAAAGATGAGGTGGCCTGCGGGCTGGACTATGGCGAGGAGAAAACAATAAACCGCCAGATGTCTATGTATATTATTAATAAATATAATATTGCAGGTGCACGTCCCGGCGAAGTTACATTCCGCAGACGTGGAGTGGAGCTCACCGAAGAAAGATTTCAGAAAGACATAGCCGACCTCCTTTCCGTTATGTACGGGAAGATAGACGTGGAGATAGACAGGATACGCATGGGCAGGCCTTTCTATTACTCCGAAGCGGACGGGTATAATATCGACCTGCCTAGAAACAGATTCGGCAATGTGTCCGTCTCTGTGGATAACGGCATCAGAAAATACAACTATACCGTCACTCTCACCGCCTTTGGTGATGTCTATGTGGCAGGCAGCTCCATAAAGAAAGGTCAGGACATCGAAGGGCTCGTGCATCAAGAACGCTTTGAGCTCGGACGCATCCACGGCGACCCGGTGAAAGATGTCAAAGGCTATATCGCCATCAGAAACATCAGCGCAGGCAGACCCGTCACAACAGGCGATGTAGTGCAGAAGCCAGATGCTTTTGCCGGCTCTACGGTTCAGATAGTTTATAACTCCGGCGGGCTGAATGTCAGCACAACGGGAGAGCTGGAAGAGGATGCCTACATCGGAAAAAATGTCCGGGTGAAAAATGCTACCAGCGGCAAAATTGTCCGCGGAACATACGCCGAAGGACGTAAGGTCTTCGTAAACGCTCAGTAATACTTGGATGTCAACCCCTTCATAGTTTCTCTATATTTGGCACACTTCTTGTTATTTAACCCGGTAAGTGAAAAAAATTGCCGGAGAAATGATATGAAAATCAGAATTCTTCTTCTTATAGCAGCAGCGCTCCTCCTTACCACAGGCTGTGCGAAAAAACCCGACTTTGACAACCAGTCACTTCAAAACAGCTATCAAAAAGAACTCGAAGAATATAAAAGACAGCTCGATGCGAGAAAGCCGACGCCGTCCCTCTGGATGGAGGCTTCTGCAAAGGGCAGTCTGTTCCTTGACTATAAAGGCCGTCACGTGGGCGACATCATTATCGTAGAGATAGTGGAGAGCTCATCAGCCACCAATTCAAACAGTACATCCACATCGAAGTCTCAGAGTGCAGATTCCACACTGGGCAACGTGCTCGGGCTTCCGCTTGATATGGGTATAACAAACCTGCTCGGCACAGGAAACGCGCTTAACCTTGATAACTCTCTGAGCTCATCCAGCGCATTCTCAGGCAGCGGGTCAAAATCTAAGGCAGACACCGTCACAGGTACCATCGCCACAAGGATCACAGATGTGCTCCCTTCGGGTAACCTTGTGATAGAGGGCCACAGAGAGATCATCGTGGATAATGAGAAGCAGACCATCACACTCAGCGGTATCGTCCGCCAGAAGGACGTGAACGCCACCAATACTGTGCAGTCCACATCCATAGCAGATGCAAAGATAGCATACAGCGGTCAGGGGCAGCTTTCAGACTCTAACAAACCGGGCTGGCTGATGACATTGCTCAGCTGGATCATGCCGTTCTAAGGGGAGAGGTAAAGAGATGAGAAGAATACTGATAACACTGATAATAGCACTGATAGCAAACACATCCTTTGCGATGGTTAAGATAAGAGATATCTCCAATGTAGAAGGCATCAGGGACAACCAGTTGATAGGATACGGTCTGATCGTCGGTCTGAACGGAACAGGCGATAAGAGCGGTACGGAATTCACCGTGCAGTCCCTCGTAAACATGATAGACAGAATGGGCATCACTGTTGATCAGAACGCAGTGAGCGTAAAAAACGTCGCCGCAGTTATGGTAACGGCAAAGCTCCCGCCGTATGCCCGCCCCGGTACTATGGTGGATGTTGTTGTTTCATCCGTAGGTGATGCAAAGAGCCTTGAGGGCGGTACGCTCCTCATGACACCTCTTTCCGCTGCAAACGGACAGGTTTATGCCGTGGCTCAGGGGCCGATATCCGTGGGCGGTATGAACGTATCCGCAGCAGGCGCAGGAGCTATAAAAAACCACCCGACAGTGGGTATGATACCGAACGGGGGGATCGTGGAGCAGGAAGTTCCTTTCAATATGGACGAGAACGAGATCGTGCTCACATTTAAACACAGAAACCTCACTGACCTTGTAAAAGCAAAAGACGCTATAAACGGCATGACCGGACTCAGCGTGGCAAAGATAACATCTCCTTCCACAATGGAAGTGGCTGTGCCTGAGAATCAGAAGAATAACTTTTACGTTTATCTCGATAAGATACTCAGCACAGAGATAGAGCCTACAAACCTCGCAAGGGTTGTCGTAGACGAAAGAACAGGAACAATAGTAATGGGCGCAGACGTAAGGCTGAACACTGTGGCAGTCTCACACGGTAACCTGACCATTACTATAAACTCTACTGTGCAGGTGCAGGACCCGAACTTCCTCGGCGACGGCGGACAGACCACACAGGAGACACAGATAACAGTACAGGAAGAAAACGCAAAACTGATGGTAGTGCCTGAAGGGGTCAGCATAAGCGACCTTGTGAAAGCTCTCAACTCCATCGGTGTGACACCTAGAGACCTGATATCCATACTTCAGGCTATCAAGTCCGCAGGTGCTCTCCACGGCGAATTACAGGTGATGTAATGTATACAGAAGTAGTAAGCACAGACCTGAACTATACAAAAGACCAGAGCACAAAGCTCAAAAAGACATGCGAGGAGTTCGAAGCGCTTTTCATGTCTAAGATGTTCAAAAGCATGAGAGACTCTATCGAAGACAGCGGTCTCGTTAAAAAGAACATGGGCGAAGAGATCTTCACAGACATGCTGGACTCCGAAGTAGCGAAGCAGTCATCCGAAGGTCAGGGGATGGGTCTTTCAAAGATGCTTTACGACTCTATGAGCAAATATCTCCAGAATGCCGATGGAAATAATTTCCCGACAGGAAAAAACAGTACTGTGGATACGCAGAAATTCCTTGATTTACAAAGGAGTCTGAATGGCACAGATGTTGCTTCTAAAATAAATAGTAAATTATGAGAGCGAGTGAATAGGGAAAAAGGCTTTTTCACTGGAACAACCAGGTAAAAACTGCTAAAGTTTTTTAGGATTTCGACGATTACCTGAATGTACCGGAGGCTATTGATGAGAATTGATGATAAGTTCAAATTTGATATGAACAGGCTGAACGAGACAGACACTAAGAAGAAATCCTCTTCTAAGTCCGCCTCTAGCTCCGACTCATCTTCCAGCGACAGTGTCTCTCTTTCCAGCAGTGCGAAAGACGCTGCTAATGTGACAGAAGCTGTAAAAGGTGCTCCGGAGATCAGAGTCGAGCTCGTTCAGGAGCTTAAAGTCAAGATCGAAAGCGGTCAGTACAACGTCTCAGGCAAAGATATCGCCGAAAGAATAGTACAGACAGCTATTGACGATCTTTTCTAAGATCATATCCTAACACACCCTATTTAATACTTCCGCTCCTCATAACTGCCGAAATACTCGGAGGAATGAGATGGAATCCGTTAAAGATCTTTTAGACATTCTTAGTTCGCAGGAAACCCTGTACGAAGAGATGAAGACCATTCTCGAACAGGAGACTGAGTGCGTTGTCACTTGGGACGCTAACAGAACTATCGAACTGGTAAAAAAGAAAGATACCCTTGCATATAAAGAAAGAGTCCTGGATGAGGCATTCAGAGCCAGTCTTAAGCGTATAGCCAAAGATCTGGAGCTGGACAGCGTCCGTGTTCAGGATATACCCGAAGAATATGCAGGCGAACTTTATCAGGAGATGTCCGAAGCCCGCAAGCGCCTTATCGCACTTGTGAAAGAGGTAGGACGTCTGAATGAATCACTTAAAATCCTTTACAAGACTAATGTTTCGCTGATCGAAGGTGTATTCGGCCGTCTCGGTATAGCCGGAAAGCACACATACGGTATCAACAAAGGATACGCAAAAGGCAGAACATCCACCATCAGCCAAACAGGATAACAGGCTTTAAGATAAAGCCGGAGGCAGACCATGTCTAATTTGATGCATATTTTTTCTACCGGTGTGTCCGGTCTTTTCGCTTCTCAGGCGGGGATCGACGTTACCGGTAACAACATTGCGAACGTAAACACCGAAGGATACTCCAGACAGCGAGTGGTGCTCGACACCCAGCAGTCTGCCGTTTACGCAGACGGAGTGTTCGGACGAGGAGTAGACATAGAGACAGTTGAACGTATCTATGACGATATCCTTGCGGCCAATATCAGAAGCGAAAGCTCTGACCTTGCTTATTATAAGACTGTTCAGACAGCTCTTACCAAGGTGGAGATTTACTTCAATGAGCTTGAGGACGGCTCGGGGCTGGGTGAGGCAATGCAGGACTATTTCGACGCATGGAGTGACCTCGCAAACACAGCAACAGACGAATCCGATGAAGGTCTTATCAAAAGACAGACCCTTCTGGAGAGTGCACAGGTGCTGGCTTCAAAGATGAATGCCGGCTATGACGCACTTGATGGTATTCAGGCAGAAAGCGACTATCTGATATCTAACTATGTTGACGAGATCAACGAGATAACATCAAACATCGCATACCTGAATAAGAACATTGCTCTGATCGAAGCCAACGGGAACACTGCCAATGACTTCAGAGACCAGAGAGAAGTTCTGCTTAACCAGCTGGCAGAGATGTCCAACATCTCGGTGACAGAGAGAACAAACGGTCAGGTGGCTGTTTATATCAACGGTAACGCCCTCGTGGATGAGGGTAAGACTTTCGAGCTCTCCACTGTCACAGATGAAGACACAGGCAAACTTAACATCATGTGGGGAACCGAAGGCCAGACAAGAGACCTCGTAGACATCACATCATCATTCACCAGCGGAGAGATCGCAGGTGAGCTGTATGTGCGTGACGAGCTCATAAACGGCTATATGGACACACTGAACGAGATGGCATCTTCGCTGATCACAGCGACAAACGAGATCCACGCTCTCGGTCAGGGTATCGAAAGGCTCACACAGATAACATCATCTCAGGGTGTACCGAACCCGACATACACATTCGCCGAAGAGGCGGGTGCTTTCCCCACTGAGATAAGAGAAGGCACGCTGCGTATCGCCGTATACGACGATCAGGGAAACCATGTGGACGACCTGGACATAGAGATAGACCCTAAAAAGGACAACCTGAACTCTGTGATAGCCAAGATATCCGCAGCAGACGGCAACCCGAACGGCGGTATGATACAGGCATCCATTTCGAGCGGTAATACCATAAAGATTACGGCAGGCTCAGGCTATGATTTCACATTTGCAGAGGATACATCAAACTTCCTTGTGGCATCCGGTACTTACGGATTCTTCTCAGGCAGTGACGCATCCGACATGGCAGTATCCAGCCTGATAATGTCTAACAACGCATACATCGCCACTTCTGTCACAGGTGCAGAAGGGGACAACCAGAACGCAGCAGCGATAGCAAACATCAAAGATGAGGACATCATGGAGTCCATGGATGTCACAGTCGATGAGTTCTATGCATATTTCGCAGCGACTATAGGTAGCGACAAAGCGACCGCAGACATCTATGTATCTACAAAGACGGAAGCGGTCAGCGAACTTGAACTTAAGCTGGAAGAGGTAAAAGGTGTGTCTATGGACGAAGAGATGACAAACCTTATGAAGTTTCAGCGTTCGTTTGAAGCAAGTTCAAGATTTATCTCCGCAGTTGATGAGATGCTCGAAGATCTCATCAATAATCTGGGCAGTTAGGACCCGGTGAGAGGATAACAGCATGAGAATCACATATAACTTTATGACTATGAAGTATCTGAACGGTGTCAACCAGACGCTGAATAATCTCGTTAAAGCGAGTGAAGAGGTTACGTCCGGACGTCAGCTCCTCGACCCTGAGGATGACGCGGTAAACTATCTCACAGCGTTTAACATTCAGCGTACGGTAGATGATGCCACCCAGTATTCGAGAAACGCAAATAACGCCCTTACATGGCTTTCAAATGCAGACTCAGAGCTCCAGACAGCATCTGAGATACTCTCCAGAGCAAAGGACGAGCTCGCCATTCAGGGTATAAACGACTCTCAGGATGCAGACAGCCGCAAGGCTCTCGCAGGAGAGGTTCTGAACATCTATGAAGCGATGCTCGACATAGCAAACTCTCAGTACATGGACAGATACATCTTTGCAGGATACGAGACAGACGATGCACCGTTTACATCGGGCAACAGACAGGTAACATCTGTGGTGTCTAATAAAGACGGCGGACAGGCTTTCGCAGCCAGACTCTACTCTGACATGCCAGACCTCGGCGAGGGCTCATATACCGTGACAGTACAGGCTCTCTCAGGGGGCGTAGTCGAAGTTTCTCTCGTTGATGCGAATAATAAAACAGTTATCCTTGACAGTAACGGCAGTGACGAATCAACAGAAAACGGAAACCTTACAACTGATACTCTGGTGACAGAGTTCCTCCCCGGTCAGGTTATAAATACAGGCCGAGGCGTCAGTGTTAAGATTCCTGAAGATATGGTTGTGGGCGAGACACTTAAGATGTCTTTCTACTATCAGCCGGGCGACGACATCCAGTATGTCGGCGACGACGGAGAGATCACTACCAAGATAGGCGACAGCCAGAACGTAACCATAAACGTATCCGGTCAGGATATCTTTATGGAAACACATAAAACCATACTCGGCACAATGCCGAACACGGCGAACGGTCTCTCTATATCACAGACCACAAAGTTCACCAAGATAGACGGAGCGAATGCAGCGGCGTCTGACAGCGTTACGTTCACAGGTACAGACCACAACGGATACCGTATCGGTACAGCCAGAGTGACAAGCCCTGCGAACGTAGACCTCGACATGACAAACGCTACAGAAGAGCAGAGAACACTCAACATATCCTACGCAGGCAAGAACTACAGCATCACCCTCGACCAGCAGGGTTACAGCGATATGGATGAGGTGGTATACAACGTCAACAGACTCCTCGAAAACGAAGGGCTCGGCGGCGAGATGACAGCAGTGAACGACGGCGACAAGCTGATGTTTATATCAAACAAAGCGGGTGAAGGCGTCAGGATAGGCATCACAGGCTCCGACTACAGCACGCTCGGATTCGGCGATACTCCTCTGTATGCCACAGGCAGCGATACTACATTCGACTTCTCTTACTCTAACTACTCAGGCCCTGTGCAGACAGTTTATAACGGTCTCGCAATAGCAGGTACGCCGGGCGGTACTGAGCACTCGTACAACATTCAGGGTGAGGAGATCAAGTTTACCGTATACGATACAGATACGGCAGCAGACATCCAGAACAAGATCAACGCCGCTCTTAAGAGCGAAGGGTTCGAGTTTGAAGTGGATGCCACAGTTGCCGATGACGGCTTCGGCGGTTACGACCTTACCTTTACACTGGTAAACCAGAACTATACAAAAGATACATACATCACCACTCGCATAGACGAGGGTGCAAATGAGTATCAGTATGACTCTGCGAAGGGTTCTGACTATCCGACCGAAGAGGAAAAGACAGTCAGCGACATGCTCGACTTCATCGAAAACCTTTATAATAACGCAGTCTCTGCTGAGCTGGTGGACGGAAAACTCCAGGTCACAGATATCCGCAGCGGCAGCAGCAAACTTACATTCAGCATAGACGAAGATAACACTGGTATAGGCTATGCGATGCTTCAGCCGAATGTAACACTTGAGGGAAGATACAGCGGTACAGCAGATGATTCATGGGGTGTTAACGTTTCTGTTGTGGGTGATGACATGGTCATTACCGTTACAGACTCAGACGGAACAGTTCTCTTCGACAACTCTTCCAGCCCGCTTTCTGCATCTGCGTATACAGGCGATCCGATATATCTGAACCAGGGTGTGAGCATAGTGCTCGGCGACCTAGTCAGCTCATCGTTCACAGTGGATCTCACAGCTAATTCAAACCTTAGCTTCGGTGACCTGAACGTAATAGAGAACGGCAGCAACGTAAACGTCTTCACATCGCTGATGAATCTTTACGATGCGCTTAACCTGAATATCCCCGACAGCGGTATCGGTGCACCGAGCGAATGGAGCGACGACAGTCTGAACTCCACAGCCACACCTTACCTCGACGGTGAATTCAGAGGTAACTACAACGACCTGCTCAATTTCGAAGTGGAGTATTACGGCGACCAGTCAGAATACTACATTCAGTCTGAGCAGTTCTGGAAGTCTGATGCGCTCACAATGTATGACAGCGTGGACCCCGTGTCTTTCGACATAGTGCTTGAGTCAGACTCTATAACATCTGCGGACGGCTTCTTCACTAAGTCCGTGTCCGTACCACTTGCCACATATGCAGGTGATGCGACACTCCTTACAGACGAACTGATCCGCCAGATAAACAGCGACCCCGACCTTCAGAAACTGGGCGTACAGGCATACATGGAAGACGGAAGCCTGCGCATAGATTCCGGTTCGGGTAACACAGAGATAACAGTTAACTATAACAATACAGAGACAGCCTTCATGTTCGGCGAGACAGGCAAGGACACAACAGGAACCCAGATACCTAATCTGGAGCTGGAGAACGATTCCTCACTCACAGTCTTTTACGAATCAGGCGGTGCGTGGGAGACAGTATCCCCTATATCCATCACTCTGCCTGCTGGATCTGTTTATGCAGATAATGCCGCTCTGATAGCTGATATAAACACTCAGCTCGACGCTGCGCTCATCGCAGACGGCTTCTTGGCGGGCGATATGTATGCAGAAATGACAGAGGGCGGAACAATTGTTATTAAGAATACTGCAGCTTTTGACGATATAGTAGTATCCGGTGACGATCACGGCGAGCTCGGATTCTATCCTGTGATAGAGGCGAACACCATCGAGACGAAGACAGCGGCCACCCTCGACCTGAGCGAAAAGGCTCTGGACGAGCGTACGCTGACCTTCTATACCGATGACGGCTCGGGTACAATGACAGCCACAAGCATCATCGTTGATAAAGAAAACTTTCAGAGCATTGACGATCTGATAGACAACATCAACGAAAAACTGACTGCTGAAGGTCTCTACCCTGATGTATCAGCATCCAGAATGGGTGAAGACCAGCTTAAGTTCAGCTTTGACGGTGTCAACTATACCAGCATGCACGTCTCCGGAGACCACACAGGCACTCTCGGCATCGAGGACGGCGGTGACATAGCGAGGATGAAGGTCACAGGAAGCGACGGTACGCTTATCAGCAGTTATCTCGTTGATACTGCAAATGAGAAGTACTATGTCGCAGACGGTGTCTATCATCACTATGACGAAGGTACTATCGCAGCGACAGACTCTTACACAGCGGCTGTCGGCTCGGGTATTGAATATGAGCTTCCCGTACTGGAACAGGCAGAATCTCAGATTCACGGCGCACTCACCACTGTCGGTAACAGAGAGAACAGAGCGGAATCGGCGATCGCATTTAACGAATCGCTGATAACAAACTATGAGCAGCTGAAAGCAGAGTATACAGGTTCTACGACACTGCACCAGACAGAGTCTGCGACAAAGTATACCGTCGCACAGACAGTTTATCAGGCTGCGCTTAGTTCCACTGCCGAGATACTGCAGCTTAGTATCATGAACTATCTGTAAGGTTATAGGAGCGAAAAATGAGTGTTAGCTCAGTAAAAAGATGCGAGGAAAAAATGGAAACCCGGAAGATTGTATCAGGCAAGCTCGGTGAGATCGAGTTTCAGGAATCCGACATAATTACGCTTTCAGCACCTATGCTGGGATTCCCCGAACTGAACGACTTTATCCTTATCTCCAATGAGAAATCATATCCATTCTTATGGTTTCAGTCGGTTCAGGACGTTAATATCTGTTTCATACTTGTGGAGCCGGAGATATTTTTCCCTGACTACAAACCCGAAGTGAGCAAAAGGGACATCAAGATACTCAGTGTTGAAGAGAACAAAGGGGTCAAGGTGTTCGGCATCGTGGTGGTACCGGATCAGCCGAAGAACGCTACGGTAAATTTACGCGCTCCTCTTGTATTAAATATGGAGAAAAAGTTAGCAAAACAGGTTATACTTGAAGATGACAAGTGGCAGATCAAGTCGCCGCTATTTCAAAATCAGGAAAAATAATGCTTGTATTATCACGGAAGATAAATGAAAGCATCGTTATCGGTGACGGTATCGAGGTGAAAATCGTCGATGTATCCGGTCGCAATGTTAAGATCGGAATTGACGCTCCAAAGGATGTGAGCGTCCATCGTAAAGAAGTCTATGAGGCGATATTAAATGAGAATATCGAAGCGACCAAAAAAGAAAACCTCGTGTCTTTCATTGATTTCTTTAAACAGCAGAATAAAGATTAATATGTTTTTCAGAGTATTACTGCTCATCGTCGCAATATCCGCCTTTACCTCTGCATACGCAAAAGAGCCCACGGACGAACAGCTCGACCAATTCTTTACACTTAAAGGTGCGCCCCACTGCTATGACTCTGCTATGGCATCCATATACATGCCTCTGGCAGCTATGCTGGACGGCGGAAACTTTAAAGTGAAGAATAAAGATAAGGCTGTGCGTGTCGCCGATAAGGTGATAGCCGAGTTCAAATGGGAAAACATAAAACCCGCCGTATATAAATTCTACCGCTCTAATTACACATACGAAGAGATCGAGGCATACATAAAGCTCCTGTCACGCCCTGAGTTTCGTGTGATGATAGCGAAGGAGACAGCCCTTTCCGAAGAGTATGATAAGGTGCTCCAGTCCATTACATTTCAGAATATGCTGAATATCATCCTTCAGGTAGAGCTGGAAAAGCAGAAGTCTAAATAGGTCAGCCCCCTATAGTCACAATGAATTCCGTATGCTCTTCACCTCTGATGAGCGAGATGTCCCCGCCGCCGAAGTGCTTCGCCAGAACCTTTGCGAAATAGAGCCCCATCCCTCTGCCGTATTCATAGCCTTTTGATGTATAGTAAGGGTCGAAAACCTTGTCGGCATTTTCGTCTGATATGCCTATGCCGTTGTCTGTGACAGATATCCTTATCTGCTCTTCCTCTATCTGCATGTCTATGGCTATGTATCCGCTGCGGACATCTCCGCCGGAGGCTCTGTATTCCATTATGGCTTCATATGCGTTTTTCAGAAGGGCGAGGATTATCTGGTTGAATTCGCTCTCGTTCCCTTTTATCTTCAGGTCTTTGAAAGGGCATTTCATCAGGGCGCGCTTTTTGGACGAACATATGCAGATGTCCTCTAAGGCGTATCCGGAGCTGCACTTCAGCCACAGCTTTATAGAGGATGAATAGAGTATCGGCTCGAATGCGTTTGTGGCTGTTATCAATGCCTGTGTCAGGCTGAACTCACTGTTTTCGGTGGAGGCGAAGCTCTGCTTGAACATGTCTATCGATCCGCTCAGTTCCTGTATGAGCTCCTGTGAGTGTCCGATGTTTTCATATGTGTCCTTGTCGGACATTTTCATTTGTGCCAGTTCGTCTTTGATCATGTCGAATGTGAGCGAGATAGCGTTCAGAGGCTGTCTCCAGTGGTGGGAGACGAGGGTGAGCAGCTCGCCCTGCGATGCTATGCGTGTCTGTCGCATGAGGGCGTTTTCTGTCATCTCTCTGTGCTTTATCTCTGCGTTCAGGTCGTCTATCGCTTTTTCCTGCTCCTGTGTCAGCATGAAAACTTTCTTTTGCAGCAGTGTTACGGTTATTATCAGCACCAGAGATATCATGGCATATACTGTGACATTCCTCACCGTACCTCTCAGCATTACATAGGATATTTTACTCTCGGGAATAGTGACGCTTATCCCGCCGATGAGCTCATTTTCCTCATATCCGTCTCTGGCGTGGCATGAGAGGCAGCTTTCATCCACATATAAAGGCGAAATATATCTGTATGTGCTGTTGAAAAATGGTGCACTGGAATGTATCGAAAATGATTTTGCACCATTGCGGAATGCTTCTAGACCTTCTTCTTCCCATTCTTCGGGAGCGTTAGCATGGTTCAGTGGGTTCACCCCGACCATGCGTATCTGTACGCCGTCACTCTCGGCAAATATTTCTGAAACAAGACGTGTCATGTATGATGGGTTTACCATTGTCAGATGGTATCCGTCGGTGTTTATGTCTCTGTCGTCACGCCATGCGAGGTACGGGTTTGGGGCTACTTTGTCCGTGTCGGCATATAGGTTCTCCACACGGGCTGCCCATTTGCGGAAGGTTATGGTGGCGTTCACCAGCTCTCTGGCTTTGCTCTCCAGTATACGGTTATAGTTCTGACGACCCTGATACAGCTCAAAAGATATGAGAAATGCGATGAATAAAATAAAGAAAAAAATTGGTGCATAGAAGATCTGTCTCATGCGTCCGCCGTAATGAATTTATTCTATTTTAACACTTTCGGGAATTATACACGAAGGAATGTTAAAGAAAGATTAAACTTGTAAACGATATTAAGTGCAAAAACAGCGAAACAGTATGGACTTATACGTTCCAGAAGATAGAACCGTGGTCGTTGTCTATCAGTGTTCCCAGTGTCTTGTTGTCCATTTCGTTCATGGTGGTTCTGTTCACGCACTTGCAGGAGATGATGTCATCCTCTACGTAAACAGGCACATCCATCTGCAGGGCGAGGGATACGGCGTCCGTCGGACGGCAGTCTATGCGCTTTTCGACCTTATTACAGTTTACGAAGACGCTTGCTTTGTAAAGCCCGTCTTCGTATCTGTCTATGACGACTCTGTCGATGTTTACTTCGTCTATGAATCCGAGGATGCCGGATATGAAATCGAACGTCATGGGGCGTGGGGACTTTATCCTGTTGATTATGCAGTAGATAGATTCAGCCTCGAAAGCTCCGATGTAAACGGGTACAAGGTAGTGTCCGCACAGTGTCTCAAGCACCAGAATATATCTGGATGTAAGCGGATCTTTTATCACGCATTTAACCGATGTCTCTATCATTCTTCTTCAGCCTCCACACCATAAATCGTTCGACAGATATTAAAATAACGCTGTTACTTTATAGTGCAATAGAAAATTATTTTAGTTGTTAAAGCTTCCGGCGATAATGTCGAGCTCTTTTGATGTGAGCGGTCCGACAACTATGTCAAAGAGCTTTCCGTCAGGCTTGTATATGATGGATGTAGGGATGGTGCTGATGTTCATCTCTGCTCCGAGGGAGTTGTCCGCCAGATACACCGGGTATGTGATTTTGTATTCATCGATGAATTTCACTGCGTCTTCGGCCTTTTTATCCACAGAGAGACCGACGATGACGAAATTGCCGTCTTTGTGTTTTTCGTATGCTTCTACGAAGTCGGGTGTTTCGCCTCTGCACGGCGGGCACCATGAAGCGAAGAAGTTCACTATCATGACCTTACCGGCGTGTTCAGCCTTAAGCTGTTCTATGAAACCCTTTGAAACTGTCTGTATATCTGCTGATGCCGCAGAGTTTTTTGCAGAATTGTCTCCGCAGGCTACTGCGAATATCATGATAAGCATTGCTATTAGGACTCTTTTCATACTAAATAATCTCCAGATTTTTGATGTGGCTTATGATAGGAAAACGAACGATGGTTTTCAATAGATTTTCATAAGTAAGAATCAATTTTTTCAAAAAAATCACTTCTATTTATTTTTAATATCTTAAAAGCATCGTTTGTGTCGCATGTATTTCCCTCGGTCAGCATGATGAACTGATCCCTTGTAATAGGGAACCAGTCAGTCTTTCCGAGGAGCGATATGCCGAGGCTGATGGCGAATTCCGGCACTGGGAGGAGTATGATATTTTTCCCCAGAGCCTTGCCCACTAGCTTCAGCACTTCTTTGTATGTGTATACCTTTTCCCCGCAGAGAGGATATATCATCCCTGCTGTTTCGGGTTTATCGATGGATTTAACAAAGCAGTCCGCTACGTCGCTAACGTATACAGGCGCCATAGGGTATGAGCCGTCGCCGAAGTATGTGAATATCGGCGTGCCCTTCATGTATCCCGCCAGCATGTTTATAAAGCTGTCATCCGGACCGTATATGAGGGATGGACGGAATATAGTGTACTCCAGTCCGCTTTTGCGCACTTCCTCTTCGGCTTCGTATTTTGTTTTATGATACATGCTCACGGCGTTTGACCTTGTGCCGTTTGCAGACATGTGTATGTATCGTTTAACGTGTTTTTCTTTACAGGCTTCCACTATGTTCTTTGTGGCAATGTGGTGCATGTTTTCAAATGTCACGCCCTTTTTCGGGTATTCTCTGATGATACCTACAAGGTGTATCACGGCATAGACCCCTTCTAGAGCCGCTGTGAGGCTTTCCTTATCGAGTACGTCGCCGTGGGCTATTTCCGCCTTGTGCTTCAGCTTGGATTCGCTCCCTTCACGTACGAGAGCCACTGGCTGATAGCCGTTGTTGATAAGGGATTCAACCACTGCATTGCCTACAAATCCTGTTGCGCCGGTCACTAGAACACGTTTCATAATAAGCTCCGTTTTTTAAATCACCTGTTCGCGTTTGAAACTGTAGAATCCTTTGGTAGTAATAATAATATGATCTGCGAGATTTATATCAAGTGCCGCAAGGGCATTTATCAGCTTGTCCGTGAGCTGTATGTCGGCCTCTGAGGGCTGCATGTTCCCCGATGGGTGGTTATGCGCCACTATCACGCTGGTCGCTTTATATCCCAGAGCCTTTTCAGCTATCTCACGCGGGTAAACGGCGAGCCTGTCCACCGTACCTTTAAAGAGGTTGTCAAACCCGACGAGCTTCTTATTCACATCCAGAAAGAGTGCGACGAAGTGCTCTTTTGTGTCGTAGCCTATCTTATACTTCAGGAATGCGGACGCCTTTTCAGGCTTGTCTATGATGATGGCCTCACGGTCTAGCTCTTCATATTCCACTCTGGAGAAGAACTCCCGCACGGCGCCGAAGAATATCTGAGCCTCTTCGCCCAGCCCCTTCACCTTTGCAGGGTCGAAGCCGAGTATGCCGCTCATGCTCCCCGCTTTTTCCAGCAGTTCCTTCGCCTGCGGTTTAACATCACGCCCCCGCAGTACATAGCCCAGCAGCAGCTCGACGACCTCATAGTCATAGAGCGATTCGGGCTCTTTCTTAAAGCGTTTTTTCAGACGGTCTCTGTGGCCGTGATAGTGTTCTTTCATATGCCAATAATATAACAGGGCATACAATATGTGTAAACAGGGTTTGCGAATCCTTAATAATTGATATACATCTTGCTTTTTAGCTGAATTTTAATATTATCAAAATAGCCATCTGTATGGTGCAAGATATATTCATTAAGAGGTTAACATGTTCGGACTCGGAATGTCAGAAATCATCCTTATACTTGCAGTAGCCCTCATTGTTATAGGCCCGAAAAAGCTCCCGGAAGTTGCTAAAGGGCTGGGTAAAGGATACGCGGAATTCAAAAAATATATGAACGACTTCAAAGATGCGGTTAACGTAGACTTTGACGACGATAAACCTAAAAAGCCCGCAGCACCTAAAAAGGCTGCCGAGGTTTACGAAGAACACTACAAAGAGATGACGGCGGAAAAGCCTGAAGAAACTGCCGAAAAGGCAGAGACCGAGACTGTATCCACAGCATCGGCAGAGACAGAGGCCGAGCCGGAGGTAAAGAAGAATGTCGAAGGATAAGGATAAGGACCAGGGCGTCGAACAGGCTCTCCCCCTTACCACACATCTGGAAGAGCTGCGTAAAAGGCTGATATACGTCATTGCCGTTCTCATTGTCGTTTTCTGCCTTGTCTACTGGAAGAGCAAGATATTCATGGACTTTATTACTGCTCCCATAGTGCCGATACTCCCCGAGAATTCCAGCATGGCGCTTTTGAAACTGACCGAGGGCTTCTTCACAGAGCTGAAGCTGTCTGCTCTGGTATCAGTTTTCTTTGCTATGCCGTTCATCTTTTATCAGGGGTGGAAGTTTATCGCACCCGGGCTCTACGCACAGGAAAAGAAGTATGTCTTCTCCTTTGTGCTGATGTCCTCTCTGCTTTTCTTCCTCGGTGCCAGCTTTGCTTACTACGTAGTATTCCCATTCGGGTTCAAATTTTTCCTCGGATATGCAGAGGGATATGTAACGGCTAACCTGTCGATACAATGGTACCTCAGCTTTGTCACAAGACTTATCATGGCTTTCGGCATTGTTTTCGAGATGCCTGTTTTCGTACTTTTCCTCGCAAAGATGGGGATACTGACAGCCGAGATGATGAAAAAACACAGACGCTATGCTTATTTCGGCATCGTCGTCTTTTCAGCTATACTTACACCGCCGGATGTTTTCACACAGCTTATGATGTCCGGTCCGATGATAGTTCTTTACGAATTCAGCGTTATCGTTGCTAAGACATTCGGACGCAAACGCGAAATTAAAGAAGAAGATGTCTATGCCTGATAAAATGAAAGACAGATTCGGACGCGAGATAAAATATCTCCGTGTCTCTGTCACAGACAGATGTAATTTCAGATGCAAATACTGCATGCCTACCGACCAGTTCAAGTGCATGTCCCATAGCGATATACTCAGATACGAAGATATACTGTTCGCCATTAAAGTTTTTTGTGATATCGGCGTTCAGAAGGTGCGTGTGACAGGGGGCGAGCCCCTCGTGCGCAAGGGTATCGGCGAGTTTCTCGAAGAGCTCGGACATTTGGAAAAGCTGAAAGAGGTAACCCTTACCACAAACGGCGCACTGCTGAAAAAATTTACCGATCAGATCAAGAACGCAGGGATACAAAGGGTAAACGTAAGTCTTGATTCCCTTAAGCCCGAAAGATTTAACGAGATCACAGGCGGATTCAGCCTGGATAAGATCATCGACGGTATAAAGCATGCCCAGAGATCGGGCATCGGCCCCGTTAAGACCAATATGGTGGTTATAAAAGGGTATAATGATGACGAGATCTTAGATTTTTGTGAATTTTCTGCTAAAAACAAAATCATTACTAGGTTCATAGAGTTTATGCCCGTGGGCAACTTCAGCGAATGGAAAGAGGAGAATATCCTCTTCGGTAAGGATATACTAGAGATTATTAAAAGCAAGTACACCCTGAAAGAGGTGAAAAAGGCGAAGCTGGGCGGCCCTGCTCAGAACTTTGAGCTGGATAACGGCGCTATGATAGGCGTCATTACCCCTATATCAAACCACTTCTGCCATGAATGCGACAAGCTGAGGCTCACAGCCGACGGCAAACTGCGTCCGTGCCTCCTTTCAGACAAAGAGATAGACCTTGTACCCGCTATAAAGGCGGGGGATGCTAAGGCTCTGCGTGAAGCCATAATCGAGGGCTTGAATATTAAAGAGCAGGAACACGCGGTACTTTCGGAGAAGAGGAATGACGGATACAAACGAACCATGTCAAAGATCGGCGGATAAGCTCACCATAGCATGCGGTAAAGGTGCTGTTGATGTAACACTTTCAAAACCTGTCGATATCATTGATGTCCATATAGATAAAGCTCCCCTTACAGATGAGGCGATAAAGGAAAAGCTGGAGAATAATGCCGTGTACAGCTACGGGCTGAACGAGGTCGTCGAGGATGCGGATAAGATTCTGCTCATCCTGCCCGATGCCACACGCAAATCCGGCGCAGAGCGCATGCTTCCTTACATTATCGACACCATCATAAAGCACGGGAAGGAATTTCATCTGATAATTGCCGTAGGCACGCACAGGCAGCCGACGGAAGATGAACTAAAAACTATACTGACACCCGACATTTACGAAGCGCATAAAGATAAACTGCTCTCTCATAACAGTGACGATTATGACACTCACGACTTCTACGGCGTGACAAAGCGCAAGACGACAGTGCTGATAAACAAGGCATACCGTGAGCACGACACCATCATCACAATAGGCTCAGTGAGCTATCATTACTTCGCAGGGTACGGCGGCGGGCGAAAGCTCATCATGCCCGGTCTCGGCGGTAAAAAGAGCATAATGGCAAACCACAAGCTCGCCCTGAACAGCCTCACCAGAAAGCGTGACGACAAGGCTGTCACAGGAAATCTGAAGAACAACCCCGTGCACGACGACATTGTCGATGCACTGATGATATCCCGCTCCACACACACATTCTTTGCGGTGAACACTCTGCTGGACAACAGCGGCGGCATAATAGATATGGTCTGCGGAGACCTCTTCATGTCTCATCTGAAGGCAGCGGAAGAGCTGGACGGCATTTCATCTGTTAAAATAGATAAGAAGTACGATGCGGTATTTCTCTCTGCCGGCGGGTATCCTAAGGATATCAACATGGTGCAGGCACAGAAATCCCTCGACAGGATAGCACCCATGCTGAAAGAAGGGGCGAAGGTCTTCTTCTTTGCGGAGTGCGCCGACGGATACGGAAACGACTATTTTAAAGACTTCTTCGACAGGGCATCGGCCGATGTCATGCTGGAAGAGCTTTTAAATGACTATCAGATAAACAGACAGACGGCTTATAACCTCCGCTCAAGACTGGAGGCTTTCGATGTTTATCTCTATTCAGATTTTGACAAGGCCGACTGCGAGAGGATGGGCTTTAAAAAACTGGAAAGCATAGATGAAGCCGTCAGAATGGCGGGAGAGGCTGAGAACACAGCTTATGTCCCCCATGCGTATAACATCTTTCCCGTAGCGGGATAACGGAGAACTTATGAAGAGGATATTAGTAACAGGCGGTGCGGGTTTTTTGGGGAGCCATCTGTGCGAAAGACTGCTGAAACAGGGGCACGAGGTGCTCTGTGTGGACAATCTGTTCACCAGCAGAAAGGATAATATAAAAGCGCTCATGGATGACAAGAACTTCGAGTTCATGCGTCATGACGTGACATTCCCTCTGTTTGTAGAGGTGGATCAGATATATAACCTCGCATGCCCTGCGAGCCCTATACATTATCAGTTTGACCCTGTGCAGACCACGAAGACATCCGTGATGGGTGCCATAAACATGCTCGGTCTGGCGAAAAGGCTCAAGATACCCGTGATGCAGGCGAGTACGTCCGAAGTGTACGGCGACCCTGAGGTTCACCCGCAGCCCGAGACATATAAAGGCTCTGTAAACCCCATCGGAATCAGAGCTTGCTACGACGAAGGGAAGAGATGCGCAGAGACGCTCTTTTTCGATTATAAGCGTCAGCACGACCTGAACATAAAAGTTGTAAGAATATTCAACACATACGGCCCTCGCATGCACCCGCAGGACGGGCGAGTGGTGAGCAACTTCATCATGCAGGCTCTCCGGGGCGAAGACATCACCATCTACGGCGACGGAAAACAGACACGCAGCTTCTGCTATGTGGACGACATGGTGAGCGGTTTCCTCAAAATGATGGAAAAGCCGAAGGACTTCACAGGACCTGTGAACCTCGGAAATCCTAACGAATTTACAATTTTACAACTTGCTGAACTTGTCATAAAGATTATTGGAAATAAAAATAACATAATTTTCAAACCTCTGCCGCAGGATGACCCTATGCAGAGGAAGCCCGACATCACTCTGGCTAAGAAAGAGCTCGGTTGGGAGCCTTCTATCATGCTGGAAGAGGGGCTTGTGAAAACTGTCGAATACTTTGACAGATTATTGAAAGAGAAAGGTGGAATGTAATGAATATCTCAGTAGTAGGAACGGGATACGTTGGTCTCGTAACAGGAACATGTTTTGCAGAGATGGGAAACTATGTAATATGCGTCGATGTTAACAAAGATAAGATCGATAAGCTGAACGAAGGCATCATCCCAATATACGAGCCCGGGCTCGAGCGCATGGTGATAGAGAATAACAAGGCTGAGAGGCTCAACTTCACCACTGATATAAAGGGTGCTCTGGACAAGACAGACATCTGCTTCATCGCAGTTGGTACACCTATGGGTGAGGACGGAAGCGCAGATCTTCAGTATGTGCTGGCTGTTGCCTCCGAGATAGGCCGACACATCACAAAGCACACCTACATCATAAACAAATCGACAGTGCCCGTGGGCACAGCGGATAAAGTGCGTGAGGCTGTTTCAAAAGCTCTCGCAGAGCGTGGTGCGAACATCACTTTCGACGTGATATCAAACCCTGAATTCCTCAAAGAGGGTGCGGCAGTTGCGGACTTTATGAAGCCCGACAGGGTTGTCGTCGGTACCGACAACGAAGGCGCTCTCGAAGTGATGAAAGAGCTCTACGCTCCGTTTACTGTAAACCACGAAAGATTTATCTCTATGGATGTGCGTTCATCCGAGATGACAAAATATGCGGCGAACTCTATGCTCGCCACAAAGATATCCTTCATGAACGAGATAGCAAACATTTGCGAGCTCGTAGGCGCAGACGTTAATAAGGTTCGCATCGGTATAGGAAGCGACTCCCGTATCGGATACAGCTTCATCTACCCGGGATGCGGATACGGCGGAAGCTGCTTTCCTAAAGATGTTCAGGCTCTCGTGCGCACTGCAAAGGTTAACGGATACGAGCCGAAACTGCTTGCCTCTGTGGAGGAAGTAAACTATGAGCAGAAGAAGAGCATCCCTAAAAAGATCATCAAGAAATTCGGCGAAGACCTCAGCGGTATGACATTTGCCGTTTGGGGGCTTTCATTTAAGCCTGAGACAGACGATATGCGCGATGCGGCATCTATCACCATTATCAAAGAACTGGTGGCTAAAGGCGCAAAAATCAAGGCATATGACCCGAAAGCATACCACGAAGCTCAGACATGCTATCTGAAAGATGTGAAGGAGATAGAGTACCTCGACAGCAAGTATACTGCTCTCACAGGGTGCGATGCTATGATACTCGTCACCGAGTGGAAAGAGTTCAGAAGCCCTGATTTCGAAGAGATCAAAAAGAGACTTAAGAACCCTGTGATATTCGACGGACGAAACCAGTACAGCGGAAAGCGACTGAAAGAGCTCGGCTTCGATTACTTCCAGATAGGTGTTCAGCCTAAATAATCAACCACAAGGGCAGCTTCGGCTGCCCTTTTTTTATGCCTTTGTGAAAATTACCGCTATTTTGAAATTTGCATACATGTATAAATGCATATATGGTATTGTTACAAAGTGTAAATATCTAGGAGGAAAATATGAAAAGAATTACCGTGTTTCTTGTTTTATTAATGATGTCAACATTGCTTGTCGGATGCGGCACTACAATGATGGCATATAACAACGTTCAGAAAATTAAGAAAAAGAATGCCACAAGGCTTAATCTGCAGTCGACACCGCCTGACCTGAAGCCTCTTGAGCAGTACGCTCAGACCCCTCTGGCAAAGAAGCTGTTTTATTACATTGATGGTGTAAGCTCTAACCCTGATGCAATACCTGCTAAATATATGGATCCTGCTACTAACCCTGAAGCGGCAGCCCAGTATGAAAAAGATATTGCACTTGCCAGAAGAGGTCTGATGAAGTCAGCGAAACAATCAGGCATGAACAAGGCTATGCTGGCTCAGATGATAAAAAGTACTGAAGAGGATCTCAAGCGTCCTTATTGGGAAGTTGCAGATCTTCCAGAAGGTGCTTCTATCGGTATTATCAGAGAAATACAGGGAAACACAACTCAGTATCTTTCCAGAAAGACAAGCAAGTATCTGTACTTCATGTTCCCTATGGATACGGCAAACCCTGGTAAGGTCAAAGAGGATATCAAAGCAGCCATCGATTCTTTTCTTTTGCAAAGCGATAAATGGACTAAAACAGATAACCTGGTTAAGCAGTCCAATGAGGATGCAATCGAAACAATGAAAGACACTATCGCTCTCCAAAAGAAACAGCTCGAGGACTATGGCGACAATCCAAAGATGAAGGATTACACTGACAGGGTCAAGAGAGACCTTGAAAAGAATGAAAATATGCTCGCATATTTTGAGAAAAAGAGAGACAGCGCAGATAACAGTGATGATGCGATAACTTTCTATAAGTATTCATGGAGTACTAAATCCGGCAATATCGGACCTAAAAATATGCCTAGTACTTTTAGTGTAGTGGTTAAAAATGAAGATGGCTCAATCATCCTCAATATGATGAAGATGGAATATGAGTAAAATTGCTTTTGCCATTACCTTCTGCTTGTTTCTTGGCATAAATGTTTATGCTGAAACAGGTTTTGAGTATCAGTTGGACATTAAGAAACGTACCGGAATCTATTCTGATACGGCACTCAGCTTTGATCAGGTGGTGATAGACATCACAAAGCTGAACCCTATGAATGACGGCGATGCTCAAGATGAGCGCATCAGGGCTCTTTTCGACAGAGGGAGCGAACTTTGGCAGGCAGAAGGGGCAAAACAGCAATTTATGATAGCATCCCAGTATGGTTATAGAAACCTGTGTGATGCGGTGGTCGCATATTACAATTCAGTGGGGCGGATATATAAATCCGTCCCCTATCTTCGAAGTCTGGTTGATGACTCGGCCAGAATATATCTGGTTGATGTACAGGCCGAATCTTCTATCCGGCTCATCGACATCTACTTAACATTGGGACAGGCAGAAGCTGCAAAAGAACTTATAAGCAGCCTGAAAGCTGTAATTGATGACTTTTTTATCACTGATGCGGATGATATCGAGGAATCAGACCCGTACTCGATAATAGTTTATGCTGAATACTGCAAAGCGCTTATCAGACTTGCCCTCATAGAGGGTGATTCGCATAAGCTACTTGCTGATAAACAGAAAATTTTTGATATACTTATCCGGTCGTATGATAAGTATTATTACATGCCTTTTATGCAGCTCGCCGGAGTGATGTCTTCAGAGACGTCCTTTATAAGTTATTCCAAAAAAAATATAGCATATGAACATTACTACACTAATTATGAGGTTATGTATAATTTTGCCAGATTTTTTGCTGTAAACGGTGACAAAGAACGCGCCCTGAGAGCTCTTTCTGAAGCTGAAAAGGCTGTAAGGTCCAACGGCAGCGGCAGTCTTTCGATTCTGGACGCTAATAATATACCTAGCAAAGAGATACATAGAGCAGGCGGAACCACGTCGACTGAGACCAGTGTAGTTCAAAGGATCTCTGTGCGCTATGCATATCTGGAAAGCGTTTACAGGGCTGAAATACTCTCAGAACTCGGAAATTACGATGAATCAGCCAAAGAGCTTGAAAAAGCTGAAAAAAGATACAACGAAATGCAAATGTACTATAGTGAACTCCCAAAAGAGTATTCATATATAGATAAGATAGATGATGACTTTCCGATGCAGATACTTTCAAAAGCACTAGTGGCCAAACGCAGGATGAATTTTGCCTTGGCAGACGGCACATACACCGAGCTGATAAATTATTATGAGAAAGTGCGTGAGAGCCTTCCTGTACAGCTCAGACGAGGATTTTTCAGAGGTTATTCTAAGAATGCATATATAGGACTGATCGAAAACCGTGCTATGGCTTTTATGGTTCGTAAAGATACTGCGGGCTTTGAGTCTTTCCTGAATGCTGTGGAGATGATGAACTCCAGACAGTTCAGAGAGCTGAGCGGTCAGCAGACTGTGGCAGATATACATGCTATACAGGCATCCCTCGGTGATGATGACCTTATATACATGGTGATAGACGCAGAGGATAAGATAATCACGGCGGGCATCACAAATACGGATAAAGGGATAAGCATTATCAGTAAACCGAAAGGATTCGGCAAGTCGCTTAAGGTATTCAAGGATAAGCTTATAAATCAGAATGTCTATGACATGGATGTGCTGAAAAAACTGACATCAGAGATAATAGAGCCCATTGCATCGTATAGATCAAAGGGTAATATACACGCCGTCATAGACGGAGAGCTGTCGATTCTCCCGCTGGATATATACCCCATAGGCGGGAAGATGCTTTTTGAGGATTATAAGGTGGACTATATGGTAACACTGGATAAGCTGAAGAAAGCAGATAGCGACACACGCCTTACTTTTCTCGGGGTTGCAGACCCTGTGTATGACACTAAACCGCAAGAGATATCTCGGGTGCAGGTGACGCTTAAGCGTTCCGCAGCCATTGCGGGCTATTTCGCTCCGCTGCCTGAGACAAGAGAAGAGGTCAAAGCCGTCGCCGCAGGCATGATCAGTGCGGATTTCCTCCTGGGAAAGGATGCCTCTGAGAGCCTTTTAAAGTCTATGCCTCTTTCGAAATACAGCGTGATACACTTCGCCACCCACGGCATACTCGGCGGTGAACTGCCAGACATGGATGAGCCTGCTCTTGTGCTTTCCGGTGAAAAGGGTGAGGATTCTCTCCTTACTGCGTCCGAGATAGCCTCTCTTAAGCTGGATTCCAGTCTTGTGGTGCTGTCGGCCTGTAATACGGGCAGCGGGCAGTATTTCAGGGGTGAGGGGGTCACAGGAATCGCCAGAGCTTTTAAACTGGCGGGGGCAGACACTGTTGTCGCTTCGTTATGGCCTGTGGACTCGATGGCGACAAAGAGCCTTATGGAGCTTTTTTATAAAAATGTAGCAAATGGCATGAATGTGTCCGATGCGCTTTATAAAGCGAAAAAACTGCTTCAGTCAGCGTCTGCCGACGGTGCCTCGGAAGACAGGGCTATCAAATCCAAATCACACACTCAGAGAGAATTCAAAGGGTACAGCAACCCTTACTACTGGTCTTCCTTCGTAATTATTTCTTCATAATAGGGATAATTCACACTTAATGAACCTTGTGTAATTATTTTTGTCTGTTAGAATAGAAAGTAATATAATAATTATTTTTATTATTAGGTAAATAACAGAATATGGAGAGGTTTATGAGGAAATTATTGATGTGTGTATTGGGCATTTCTTTTTCGATCCTTCTCACGGCATGCGGGGGCGAGGATGACGCAGTTTATAAGAATGCTGAATTCAAACTGACTAAGACAGGTATTACGTCATCATACATAAACTATGACGACGGCTACTACCGGAAAGGCGAAGACAGCCAGTTTGTAAGGGACGCTGCCGACGGTGTCGTCAAAGACGATCTGAACGGTTTCATGTGGCAGGACAGCAGTAATACCAGCAATGTAAAATACACATGGGTCGGAGCAGTAGGATATTGTGACAATTTAGTTTATGCAGGATACAGCGACTGGCGTCTTCCTGAGATAGACGAGTTTGAGTCTGCACTAGATTACGGCCTGCATTCTCTTGCAGGGGCGTTTGAAAACCTTTCATCTTCATGGACGGCTACAGAGTCTGTGGATAATACAGCATGGGTTTATACAGGTGCAGGTACAGCTAGGTTTCAGTTCATGAATATGGCAGGTTTGTCAGATACAATTGCTGCTAAAACAACTGAAATGCCTGCGAGATGCGTTCGTAAAGGCAATGATGTAGATATCTCTTATACCCGCATATCATCATCAGAAATAGTTTATTCCGACGAGACAGGACTTATGTGGCAGGATAATGCCGATGCAGCCTCAGAAAACATACTCTTTGCAGATGCTGTGAACTATTGCGAAAATCTTGATCTGGGTGGCTATTCAGACTGGAGGCTTCCAAATGTGCGTGAGCTGAAAAGCATACTCGATGCTGAAAATACCGGAATGTATGGTGTTTTTGTGAATGATGGTATGGAAAACTATTGGTCTTCTTCCGTGCAGGATACTTCTGTGGCAGAACCTGGTGCTGTGACAGTTGATTTCAGCGGAAATACAATCCTTATGCCGACTTCAGTTTCAGGGAATGATACTGATAATGACTGGTTTTACAATGAATTCGTCATTGGTGCAAGTGCGCAGAATGTAACGTATTTCTTTTCAACATTTCCTGTGGAAGGCAATGTTACAGCGCTGAATGCATTTACGACGACTGTTCCGTCGGCTAAATGTGTCAGAGATAATTAATCAGACAATAAAAAAGGGGCTCAGATAAATCTGAACCCCTTTCTCTCATCATATGGCGGTGCAGGGACTTGAACCCCGGACACTGCGGATATGAGCCGCATGCTCTAACCACCTGAGCTACACCGCCGACAGGGATGATTTTATACCCTATCTTTTATAGTCAGTCAACAAAAAACTTATTCCGCAGGAACAAATTCTCCATTCTTTATCTCGGCAATGATGAATGAGTCCATTGAGAGACCTGTGTGGTCGTCTTCTGTCATGTTGAACTCACCCGCTGTTCCCATATATCCTTTCACCTGCTGAAGAGCCTGAGCGAGCTTTTCAGAGTCGTTTCCGGATTTAGCATATGCAGCGGCGAAGAGACCGAAAGCATCGTAAGCGTGTCCGCCGAAGACAGATACTGCTGTCCCGAATTTTGTCTCGTAGTCTGTTTTATATTTCATAAGCATAGGCTTGAATCTGTCGTCATCGGAAAGTTTATCTGCCACAATGAGTCTGCCCGCTGTGAGCTTCACGCCGTTAGCAGCGTCTCCCGCGAGCTCTATGAACTTTTTGGATGCGATGCCTTGTGTCATGTAAAGATTGTCGATGCCGAGCGCCTGAGCGTTTCTGGCGACGATGGCAGGGGCAGCGCCCGCAGCCCAGCAGATGATAGCATCAGGGTTCTTAGATTTTATCTTTGAAAGCTGAGCAGTCATTTCCTTATCTGTGTCCATGAATTTTTCGTCAGCTATGATATTTATGCCGAATCTCTCAGCGTTCTCAAGGACAGCATCACGCCCTGTAGCGCCGTATCCGCTGGAAGCAGAGATGAGTGCTACGTTTGTTTTGCCGTGGCTTTTGAGATAGTCGAAGAGCTTCTCTGCTACGTGTATGTCAGACTGAGGTGTCTTATATACATAAGGAGTGGAAGGCTCGACGATTTTTGCGCTGGCTGCGCATGCGATGAGAGGAACTTTAAATTTGATTGCGAGGTCTTTGATGGCGAGTGCGCATCCTGTACGGCTAGGCCCGAGGACAGCAATTACCTTATCTTTTGTCACCAGTCTTTTGAAGTAAGAGATGGCTCTGTCTTCGCGTCCTTGTGTGTCGTAAACGAAGAGTTTGATCTTTTCGCCGTTGATGCCGCCTGCGGCGTTTATCTCGTCTACGAGCATCTCGGCTGTAAGTTTCTCAGGGTTTCCCAGAAAGCTGGCAGGGCCGGTAACAGAGAAAAGCCCGCCAAGTCTGATTTCAGCAAATGCTGTAAGGGAAAAGCACAGCATAAGCGCAACAAGAAGTAACTTTTTCATAACAACTCCATAAGTACGAATCTTAATATGGTTAGCATTAGTTATACACCAAGAGGTGTGTGTTGAAAAGTTAAATTCTATATCTTTTTTGATTAGAGTATACAATTAATTTTGTGTGTAAACTATTTTATCAGCTATTAATAGGTATCACAGAGAGAGAATTATTTTATTTAAAGGCTGAAAGTATAATCAGACTAAACAGTGTTAAATTGAAAAAGCAGGCGTTTTTGCGCCTGCTTTTATCTATAGTGAACAAATTGATGCTTATTTAAGCGGCTGGAACTGTCCGTCTTTGATCTCGAGCATGATCGCTGCTTCTTTTGAAAGACCGTTGTGGTCGTCTTCTGTCATGTTGAACTCGCCTGTTACGGATACTATTCCTTTCAGCTCCTGCAGTGCTTCCGCCAGTTTAACTCTGTCGTTGCCTGCTGTGGCGTATGCGGCTTTGAAGAGTTCGAAGCCGTCGTATGCATACCCGCCGAACTGAGACACAGGGTTGCTCGTTGTTTTTTCATAGTCCTGAGTATATTTTGTCAGGAGAGCTTTGTATCTGTCGCCTTCGTCGAGTTTATCGGTTACGACGATACGGCCTGCTGCGAGCTTTATGCCGTTTGCCGCATCCCCTGCGAGCTGTATGAATTTAGGTGATGCAACACCGTGTGACATATACATATTTGTGATGCCGAGCTGTGCTGCGTTTCTGGCTACGATGGCAGGTGAACCGCCCGCAGCCCAGCAGAGTACAGCGTCTGCGTTAGTATCTTTTATTTTTGAAAGCTGAACGGTTACGTCCTTGTCTTTGTCCATGTATTTTTCGTCTGCGACAACCTCTATGCCGTATTTAGGGGCTGTTTCGAGCACTGCGTCACGTCCTGTCTGGCCGAAACCGTTCTGTACGGAGATGAGTGCCACGGTCTTTTTCCCCTGTGACTGGAGGTAGCTGAAAAGACGCTCCACGATGTGTACGTCAGACTGAGGTGTCTTATATACGAACACGTTGGCAGGTGTCACGATCTTTGCAGATGCTGCGCAGGATATGAGCGGAACTTTGAAAGATGCCGCACGGTCTTTTACAGCGAGGGATTCGCCTGTTGTGGAAGGTCCGATGATGGCGAGTACCTTATCTTTCTGTGCGAGCCTGTTCAGGTAGTTGATCGCTCTGTCTTCACGTCCCTGAGTATCATAGAGGAAGAGCTTTATCTTCTCTCCGTTGATGCCTCCGGCGGCGTTTGCTTCATCCACCAGCATTTCAAGAGTCCTTTTTTCAGGATCTCCGAGGAAGCTGGCTCCGCCTGTAACGGCAAAGAGAGCTCCGAGCCTGATCTCAGCGTATGCGCTGCAGGCAAAAGCTGTGATAATGATGAGCATGAGTAACTTTTTCATAAAACCTCCAAAAAAAACTTATCTTCAGTTAACATTATAACTTGTAGTTCAAATTTTAACTTTCGCTGATTATCTCATCGGGAAAGTTTTCAACCATACACTATTTTTTCATAAAATTAAACAGTGTTTAGTGAAATTAAATCATTTTTTTTATTTTTTATTTAAAGTTTTCGGCAGACTGCCGATTATACGATTAAGGAGAATATACTATGGACCTTATGACAGGACTCGTGAACGACATATCAGCAATGAAAGCTGAGAAAACACAGTATGAAGCCAGTGTAAAGGTTATGAAAAATGCTCTGGATGTTCAGGAACAGACAGGGAGATCAGTACTCAGCCTTTTAGAGGGCGGAGACGTTAATAAGGCGCAGGCCGGGAACCCCACAGGTTCTAACATCGATCTCCTAGCATAACCTTCGTATTTCTTCGTTGTTTTTAATAAAATTTTCATCACATACTCTATGTATGCTCAGAAAATTTATATTAAAAGCCGCCTAGAACTACTCGCTTCTGAACACAAACCCATGTGTGATCTGCCTCGCTTTCACTGCGTGAGGTGCGTCCTTGCACCTTGTGTGTGTTTATGCGTCACTCTGAGCTGACATATGTCAGCGTAGGAGTCTCATTACAATACTATTGTGTGCTGTTAAGGTTTGATTAGCGTGCAAGTTGCGAGAGCTGCGATACCTTCGCCTCTGCCTGTAAAGCCCATTTTTTCTGTGGTGGTGGCTTTGACAGTGATGTCGTCGAATTCGATGCCTATTATCTCAGCCATGATTTTACGCATTTCGGGGATGTATTTCGCCATCTTCGGTTTCTGGGCTATTATCTGCGCATCTATATTTGATATGTCGTAGCCGGCTTCTCGGATGAGCTTTACGGCGTCTTTCAAAAGTATCTTTGAGTCGATACCCTTATATTTATCGTCAGTGTCGGGGAATAGATTTCCGATATCTCTGCCGAGGGAAGGCCCCGCAAGGGCGTCTATTACGGCGTGTATGAGCACATCGGCATCGCTGTGTCCGTCGAGCCCGTAAGGAGCGTCGATCTTCACCCCGCCGATGATCATATCTCTGTCCGCCTTAAATCTGTGTGCGTCGAATCCGATGCCGGTCTTTATCTTCATAAATTCCCTCATAGATAGATATACAGTATTTTACATAAGATCAAAAGCCTGATATTCTATCAATAAAAATTATTCTGATGGATGTGGATATGGAAATACCTATTTTGGCTGATATTACAGTAATATTTGCTACTGCTGCCGTTTCTCTCGCTATATGTTCCAGGCTGAACGTGCCTGAGATACTTGGCTACCTTATTACAGGCGTACTACTCGGGCCGAACGGGCTCTCGGTGATACACGCTCTGCACGAGGTAGAGATGATGGCGGAGATAGGCGTTGTCCTTCTCCTTTTTGCGGTGGGGCTCGAATTTTCACTTTCGCATCTGTTAGCTTTGAAGAAGCCCGCTCTGCTCGGCGGAGGCTTTCAGGTCTTTGCCACGGGTATAGTCACAGGCGGGGTGGTCTATTATCTTTCAGATAACAACCTCTCCCTTGCGGTGATATCGGGTATGATGGTTTCGCTCTCTTCCACTGCCATAGTGCTGAAGGTGCTGGCGGGCAGGGGTGAGACAGACTCTCCCCACGGACGCCTCTCCACGGCCGTGCTGATATTTCAGGATATAGCAGTTATTCCGATGATGCTCGCTATCCCTGTTATGGCCGGTCAGGGGGGCAATGTTTATGCTGAGCTAGGCTTCACCGGGCTGAAGGCTGTTGTGATAGTTGCAGCAGTTTTTATAGGCGCACGTACCCTCGTGCCGAAGGTGTTGTATTATGTAGCCGCTTCGAAAAACCGTGAGCTCTTCCTCCTTGTCGTGGTACTGGCGGGGCTGGGCACTGCATCGCTGACATACAAGGCGGGGCTGTCCCTTGCGCTCGGAGCATTCCTTGCGGGCATCATGGTGAGCGAGTCGGGCTATGGTCAGCAGGCTCTTTCCAGCGTTATCCCTTTCAAGGATATTTTCACAGGATTCTTCTTTGTTTCTATCGGCATGCTGATAGATTTTCAGATATATGCGGCGTATCCGACACTGATCGTATGCACTGCCCTTTTGATACTGTTTGGTAAATCCGTACTCTCGGCTCTGTCGATACTGATATTGAAATATCCGCTGAAGACCGCCGTGGTGACTGGTCTCGCCCTTGGTCAGGTGGGAGAATTCTCATTCATCATGGCGAAAACAGGCGTGAACGCAGGTGTGCTCACAGACGACCATTATAAATTCGCAGTGGCTGTGATAGTGCTTACGATGGCTGTCGCCCCCTTCATGATACGCTACGGAGACAAGGTGGCTGCGCTGGTCTTAAAGCTCCCCGTATCTGAACAGCTCCGTGAAGGTACACAGAGCATAGTGACACGTCCCGCTACTGTTTTCGAAGATCATATAGTGATAGTGGGCTACGGACTCGCAGGGCGCAGGCTAGCGGCATCCTGCCGTAAGGAAGGGGTGAAGTTCATCGCAATAGAGATGAACCCCGAAACGGTGAAGAACGAACACGCAAAAGGGACAGATATAATGTACGGAGACGCATCGAGCATAGAGGTGCTGGAACACGCACACCTCGACTCTGCCCGTGCGATAGCCATAACCGTGCCCGACCCTGTGGCAGTGAGAAAGATAGTCGAAACCGCCAGAAAGGAACACCCGTACATACACATCGTGGCACGTACCAGATATGCTCTGGAGCTGGCTCCGCTGAAAAAGCTGGGCGCAAATGCCGTAATTTCCGAAGAGATAGAATCGGCCAATAAGCTGGTGGCAGAGGTGATGGGGCGCTATGAGGAATCAGGCGTGAAAGATATGGGCAATGCGCTCTCAGGCGTGGAGGTACGCAGGATAACCGTGCCCGTGGGCTCGAAGATAACAGGTAAAAACCTCCGTACACTCGACCTGCGCTATAAGCACGGCGTGACGGTGCTGTCTGTCACCAGAGGCGCAAAGGTGATGAGCAATCCTCCGTGCGACTTTACTATAATAGAGCGTGACGAACTGCTCGTGATGGGCAGTGATAAAGATATAACTAAGATGGGCGGTCTGCTGAAATCATAATATGAGCAATAACTTCTGGCGGAGCGAAAAGCTCCCGCATATGGAAATACGCAGAACGGACATGAGCAATGTGCCGTATAAATCGCACTCTCATGTGGAATACCTCTCCATCGGCGCAGTGGACGGCGGGGAAACAGTGATGAACTGCTGCGGAGAGGATAGTGTCGTCTCTGCGGGTATGCTCGTTTTTTTTAACCCGAACGACCCACATAGCTGTAACCCTATAAATAAGAAGAGCAGGTCATACTGGATGATGCATCTGGATGTGAAATGGTGCGAGGACATGCAGAGAGAGATGTTCGGCTCGGATAGCTTTGTCCCCCTTGTGTCTGGATGTGTCACAGACGAGGAGCTCTTCGGCGATTTCTGTAATTACTGCCGTGCCGTAATGGATGAAGAGGAATATTACGACGGCGAATACGAGCTGATACGCATAGTCACTAGGATATTCGAAAAATACTGCACGGAAAAGCCTCTGGACGAGATACCGTCCGTAATCCTGAAAGAAGTGGCGGAATACATCGAGGAAAACCCATTTGAAAATATAACTCTGGAAGAGCTGGCGGATAAATTCAGGCAGAACAGATTTCACCTTTTACGCTGTTTCCGCAACACATATGGACTGCCTCCCCACGCATATCAGATGAACATCCGCATAGAGCGGGCAAAAGACATGCTGAAAAGCGGAAAGTCCATAGCAGACACCGCCGCAGACACCGGATTCACAGACCAGAGCCACTTTCACCGCATATTTAAAAAGATAACAGCGGCGACTCCGGGCGAATATCGTCAATAATATACAATATTTTTAAACGCCTTTCGGGCATCTTCACTCATCAGGAGGATGCACATGGCAGAATTCATAGCGGTTGCGCTTGCACATTTTCTCGCACTTATCAGTCCGGGGCCCGACTTTTTCATCATTATATCCATGTCTTTGCGGAACGGTTCCGCCAGAGCCTTTTTCACATGTCTCGGCATAGCCGTCGCAAACGGTGTCTATATCATATTTGCCCTGGTGGGCTTTTCCGTCGTGCGGGAGCACACATGGCTGCTGACGGTTATGAAGGTGGGCGGAGCGGCATTCCTCTGCTATATCGGCTTTATGCTTTTGCGCTCGAGCAAAAGGGAGTTATTTATCGGTGCAGATGCCGTGCAGATGAGAGACTCGGCAGGGAAGCTGTTCATGACGGGCTTTATGTCTGCGATACTGAATCCGAAGAATCCGATATTCTATCTCAGCCTCTACAGTCTCTTCATCAGCCGAACCACAGGGGTGCACATACAGTTTCTTTACGGTTTATGGATGTTCTCCGCCGTACTTTTCTGGGATATGTTCATTGCCTTTTCCGTGGGGAATAAAAAGATAAAGGGGATGCTGAATGCATATACATACCGCATCGAACAGATGTCGGGATTCGTCATTATCACCCTTGGGGTGTTCCTTGCTTTTGGATAGGTTGTTAATTAGTAGCAGAGGTTTAAAAGTTACTGTAGAATGTCTTAATGAGCGAGATAGAGACACTTATAATATTTTTTGTATTCCTTTTCACCGCCAGTCTTCTTTACAGTAGAAAGAAGAAGCGTGAGTCTCTGTTCAGCTATCTGATAAACCTAGAGCTTGAGTATGTTATTGTGGGGATTGTGCTTTTCTTTCTTACGGATAAGCTGCCGATACCAATAACGACGATGAACGGCATAATGTATCTGCTCCTTGCCTTTATGGGGCTGGCATTGGGGACGCATTTCAGCATAAAGCTGCTGATGACTGTGCCGTACAGATTTTTCATATTCTCGGGCATCATATACATTGTGATGATCCCTCTTTTATACATAGTACTGCTGAATCTGAAGTGTAGGTATCCGCTGATGATGAGCATCGCTTTGAACACGCTTATGCCTTATTCGGTGAATCTGACTATGAAGCTCTTCCGTGTGCCGAAGGATAAGGTCTTTATATCGAACCTGACGGCTTCGCTGTTCCCCCTGATAACGCTCCTCGCATACACATTTGCCGCAGGGGTGGAGGACTACCGTCCGGTGGATTTTATGAAGTCGTTTGTGTCTGCGCTGGCTCTCGCCGCTGTATTTCTCCATTACGGAAAGATACGCTCGAAGAAGAGCGTGCATAACCTCAGCATACTCTTCGTGGTGCTGATATCGGGGATAGCTGTTTTTTATAAGATATCTCCGCTGGTGCTCGGCTTCCTCGTGGGGTTTGTCACTTCGGATACGAAATACGGCAACATCTTTCAGAATATGTCCATCACGTTCGAGCGCATACTTTATATATTCTTTTACGTCGCTCTGGGTGTAATGCTGGCTTACGGCTTCACCTTCAGCTTTGAGGTTGTGATAACCGCAGGTGGGATATACGTCTGCTTTATGCTGGTGCGTATGGTAATGGCAAAGGTGCTGGCGGAAAGGCTGATGCCCACAAAGGGCGAGCTGATAATGCTGGTATCCACGGGGATACTCCCCGCCGTGATGCTCCTTGACTTTGGCTCACGTCATGGGTACGAGTCTGTTGCGGGGCTTTTCGGTCCGTTCTTCCTCGTGCATTTGGCCACAGAGATCACTACATATTTAATGATGAAAAATGAAAGAAAAACTGATTGATGCGCTGTCTCTGACGGCAGGACTTACAATATTATATATAATACAGACGTCGGGCATATCCGCTCGCCCTGAATCGCTATTTATGGTTTTCGGCTTTGCGCTTTTCATGGCGTTTGTTTCGGGCAGACTGCTCAGCAGGTTCGGACTGCCCACCATCACCAGCTTCCTCATCATGGGGATACTGCTGGGGCCGTATGTGATGAACGTCTTCACCACGGATATGATAAGCGAGCTCCGCTTCATAGATGATGTTGCTCTCAGCATCATAGCCATGACGGCAGGGGGAGAGATACACTTCCGCAACAGCCGTATAGACCTGCGGAAAGTTTTCACCTTTGTGGCGTCGCAGATAGTCATCACATTCAGCATTGTATTTGTGTTTCTGTACTTTTTCAGGGATATGTTCCCTAATGCAGTTTTTGCGGGTATGACAGCCATTATATTCATGAGCGTTATAGCAAATGCGAAATCCCCTGCGACGACCGTCGCCGTGATAATAGAGTCCGAAGCAAAAGGCAAGATGACGGACTATACACTCACCAGTGCCATCATAAAGGATATTATCATCATCATACTCTTTGCCTTTGTGCTGTCTTTATACAGCTCAGACGGCGAGGTCACCGTTACGGGTGTTGTGCTGGAGGAGTTTTTATCGATACTGGCGGGGCTGGCGCTCAGCCTTGTTGTCGTATCTTATAAACAGTATATAAAGGCGAATCAGGGTGTCTTCATCATCCTTTTCACCATATCTATGACATGGCTGGCGAAGAGTCTGCACCTTAATCCGCTGCTGGTTTTCCTCTTTGTGGGGATAGGCGTTAACAACTTCTCGAAATACGGTCATTCACTGGTGAAGAATGTCGAGGATAATTCGGGGATAATATACCTTATATTCTTTTTCATCGCAGGCACTGTGGTTGACCTCACCGCTTTGAAGGTTATGTGGGCGGCTGCCATTGCCATAGTCTTACTCAGGACATTTGCGACATTCGCAGGGTGCTACATCGGCGGGATGATCATCAGAGAGGGGGATAATATTAAGAAATATTCGTTCCTCGGCTTTATAGGTCAGGCGGGTGTCAGCATAGGCTTTGCGAAGATAATCGGGGCGAATTTCGGCGACTGGGGCATACAGCTCCAGACACTCATCCTCGCCATCGTCGCCATAAACCAGATCATCGGGCCTATTGGGTTTAAATGGGCACTCAAAAAAGCAGGAGAGGCCCGATAAGGCACAGGATGTGCCTCGCGGAATGAACCGCAGGTTTTAATGGAGCGTAAACGAGGCAGGTACTTGTTCCTGCGGAGTGTAGAGCTAATTCTCTAGGATTGAGAATTAGCTCTAGATTAATCAGTGCCTATTGGGTTCAAATGGGCACTCAAAAAAGCAGGAGAGGCCCGATAAGCCACAGGATGTGCCTTGCGGAATGAACCGCAGGTTTTAATGGAGCGTAAACGAGGCAGGTACTTGTTCCTGCTGAGTGTAGAGCTAATTCTCTAGGATTGAGAATTAGCTTTTGATTAATCAGTGTCTATTGGGTTCAAGTGGGCATTAAAGAAAGCAGGAGAGGCAAGGTAAAGCCTTTATTTAAAGTCATTCTGAGGAATGGCATGACGAAGAATCTGAAAGCTCGCATCGGGTTCAGGTCCTTCGTTTTACTCATGGCAACATCTCAACTTTACAAATCAGCCATACATTAATATAACAATACTAAACTGATACTTGAGGAGCATTATCGTGATAATAAGAGGACAGGAACTCGAACAGCAGACTATGGAAAAGCCCAGAGGCGGAACAGGCAAAGCTATGCGTATGGCTTATGAAGCGGCGGCAGGATTCAACGGCGAGATAACAAACTTCGCCATGATGCAGCTCGAGCCTGGCAGTTCTATAGGATATCACGGACACAGCGGTGATATGGAGTTTTACCTTATCCTTGACGGAGAAGGCAGATTTAACGACAACGGCCAGTTAGAGAGAGTCACAGCAGGCGACCTCACCGTTACCAAAGACGGTGAGAATCACTCTCTGGAAAACGACACCCTCGAACCGCTCACATTCCTTGCGCTTATAGTAAAGCACTAGGTCAGTTTTTGTCATTCTGAGACGAAAGGCGAAGAATCTGTTTCGAAAATCGGTATCAGATCCTTCATTTCATTCAGGATGCCCCATTGCCGAGGCTTGAAATATATATGTCTTGATTATAGACGTTCAGTATGCTAATGAATCTGAGCTTAATAAAATAATTACACTTTTAGAGGTTAAGATAATGGAAAGAACATTCGCAATCATCAAACCTGATGCTACAGCAGCAGGCAACGCAGGAGCTATCCTCACAAGAATCGAGAAAGAAGGATTCAAAGTTATCGGACTTAAAAAGATCCACCTTTCTAAAAAAGAGGCTGAAGGCTTCTACGCTGTACATAAAGAGAGACCATTCTACGGCGAGCTCACAGATTTCATGTGCTCCGGTCCTTGTGTCGTTATGATACTTGAGAAAGAGGGCGCTATCAAAGCATGGAGAGACCTTATGGGTGCTACAAACCCTAAAGACGCTGCAGAAGGCACACTTAGAAAAGAATTCGGCGTAAGCATCGACAACAACGCAACACACGGTTCTGATGCTCCTGAGACAGCCGCTTACGAGATGGCTTTCTTCTTCTCCGAACTCGAACTGGTCTAAGACTATATAAAACGTCATCCTGAGCGATAAGCGAAGGATCTGGGCACTCTGTTGCTTTTAGATTCTTCGTCATGATATTCCTCAGAATGACAATAATTTATATGCTATATAAACGAGGGGACAGAGATGTCCCCTCTAACTGTTTAATGAGGTTTCAAATGAAATATATCAGCACAAGAGGAAAAACTGAGAAGGTTTCTTTCAAAGATGCCGTTATGATGGGGCTCGCAGAGGACGGAGGACTCCTCCTCCCCGAGACTGTCCCGTCTGTCGCAGAAAAGCTGGATAAGCTCGCCACGCTCTCGTATAAAGAGCTGGCTTATGAGATCATATCCCTCTTTGCCACCGACATCCCTGAATCTGACCTGAGAACGCTGATAGAGAAAAGCTACTCAACATTTGAAACCCCTGAGGTCGCACCAGTTGTGAAAAAGGGGGGCGTATACATTCAGGAGCTCTTCCACGGGCCGACATTCGCTTTCAAAGATGTCGCTCTTCAGCTTCTGGGTAATCTGTTTGAATACATCCTCAAAGAGCGCAACGAGCAGCTCAACATCATCGGAGCTACATCCGGCGATACAGGCTCTGCTGCTATATACGGCGTCAGAGGAAAGGATAATATAAACATCTTTATCCTGCATCCGAAAGGACGTGTGAGCGCAGTGCAGGAGATGCAGATGACATCCGTCACCGATGCAAACGTTTATAACCTCGCCATCGAAGGGACGTTCGACGATGCGCAGGATATCGTTAAAGCGGCATTCGGCGACATAGACTATAAAAAGAAATATAAGCTGGGCGCAGTGAACTCCATAAACTGGGCACGTGTGCTGGCACAGATAGTATATTACTTCTACGGATACTTTCAGGCGCAGAAGCAGGGTGCGGAGAAGGTTCGCTTCATCGTTCCCACAGGCAACTTCGGCAATATATTCGCAGGATACTTTGCAAAGCAGATGGGGCTCCCTCTGGATAAGATGATACTCGCCACAAACGAGAACAACATCCTTGCAAGGTTCATCAAAGACGGCGACTACAGCACAAAGGAAGTGGTGCAGACATACAGCCCGTCTATGGATATACAGATAGCTTCAAACTTTGAGAGATATCTCTACTTCCTCTACGGAAAAGACTCCGCAGTCATCCGTGAAAAGATGGCAGAGCTGAAAGCAAACGGAAAAATAACATTTTCTGACAGTGACATGGAGAAGGTTCACGCTGAATTCGGCACATTCTCCACATCAAACGAACTGACAGAATCAACAATAAAATCATTCTACGAATCCACAGGATACGTTCTCGACCCTCACACTGCCTGCGGTGTGGCGGCGGCACTTGAGCTGGCTGATGCAGACTATGTCTGTCTCTCTACTGCGCACCCTGCGAAATTCCCCGATGTGGTTGTAAAAGCCACAGGCAAAGCACCCGAAAAGCCTGAAGGGATAGCAAAGCTGGAATCGCTGGAGAAAAGATGCTCCGTGATAGAGAACGATCTGGATAAGGTGAAGGAATTCGTTGCCTCTAATGTCTGAGATAAGAACACCGATATCAGACTTCGATTTTGAACTGCCTGATGAGATGATAGCCCAGTTCCCCGCTGAAAAGAGGGGGATGTCTAAGCTGCTCGTCGTGAATAAAAACAGTCATCCTGAGGGGATACCCGAAGGATCTGAAACATTTGAAAAGCAGACTCTTCACCCTGTTCAGAATGACTTTTCCGATAAGGTATTTACGGATATCGTAGACCTTATAGATGAAAATTCTTTCCTCGTGGTGAACAGCACAAAGGTCATGAAGGCCCGTATATACGGCAATAAGCCGACCGGCGGACAGGTAGAGATACTCATCCTGGAAAAGCTGTCTGAAAACAGGGCGATGGCCATCACCAAAGGCAAGGTCAAAGAGGGGACGGAAGTTCTCGTCGATAAATATAAAGCAACAGTTACAGAGATACTCGAAGACGGCTCACGCATAATAGAGTTCGACTCGGATGTGAGCAGTGTCATGGAGGAGTGCGGGCACATGCCTCTGCCTCCTTATATAGAGCGTTCGGATAATGAATCCGATGCGGAACGCTATCAGACGATATACTCAAAGGATGAGGGCTCTGTGGCTGCGCCGACGGCCGGGCTGCACTTCACTCCGGAGATAATGTCCGCCGTGAAGGCAAAGGGGATAGAGGTTCTCGAAGTTACGCTGAATATAGGGATAGGTACATTCCGCCCTGTTAAAGCACACTATCTCGAAGACCACGACATGCATACGGAGAAATACTATATATCCGAGGAAACTTCCGAGCGTATCAACTGTCTCTTAAAAGAGGGGAAGAAGCTCGTCGCCGTGGGGACGACTGCTGTGCGTGCGCTGGAATCCTCTGCCGAAAATGGTATGATAAAAGCAGGGTACGGAGAGACTAACCTCTTCATCAAACCCGGATACAGATTTCAGGTGATAAGTGAGCTTATCACTAACTTCCATCTGCCCAAGTCCACACTCTTCGTGCTGGTGAGCCAGCTGGCAGGCAGGGAAAACATGCTGAAAGCATACGAACACGCCAAGGCGAACGGATATAAATTCTTCAGCTACGGCGATGCAATGTATATCAAGGCAGCGCCTTGAGGCATGACACAACACTGTGAACGCATTTTAAATTTGCAGACTTAACGGCTTCCTACGGTCGCCTGATAGAAAATAAATAAGCCGACCGCAAAAGGGAGGCTATAGAGAAGGGAGCAAAGAAAATCAGCTCTGATATAAAATTTAAGTTTAATTTACAGGCCGAAGACGGCAGGGCAAGAGCGGGACTCATTGAGACCCCGCACGGAAATATCGAGACTCCGATATTCATGCCCGTGGGGACTGTCGGCTCTGTCAAAACCATTTCGCCGCTGGAGCTAACAGACGACATCGGCGCACAGATAATACTCGGAAACACATACCACCTGCACCTCCGCCCCGGGGATGAGGTAGTGGCTAAGATGGGCGGGCTGGCAAAGTTCAACTCGTGGCACAAGCCCACTCTGACCGACTCAGGCGGGTTTCAGGTCTTTTCTCTTTCCGAAATGAACAAGATAACAGACGAAGGCGTAATGTTCCGTTCGCATCTGGACGGTCGCAAGCTCTTCTTCGACCCTGAGACATCCATCAGAATACAGGAAAATATCGGCGCAGACATCATGATGGCATTCGACGAATGTGTCAGCCTGCCTGCCGAGCGTAAGTATGTCGCCGACTCTGTAGAGAGGACATACGCATGGGCCAGAAGGAGCTTTGACGCACGCACACGCAGCGATCAGGCGCTCTTCGGCATCATACAGGGGGGCGCAGAGAAAGACCTGCGCAAGCTCTCCGCAGAGCAGATAACATCTATTCCTTTCGACGGATTCGCCATCGGCGGACTGAGCGTCGGCGAGGAGATACCCGTTATGTATGATATATGCAGCCACACCACGGAGTTCATGCCGAAGGATAAGCCGAGATACCTCATGGGTGTCGGCACTCCGCAGGATCTGCTGAACTGCATCAGCTACGGCGTGGACATGTTCGACTGTGTAATGCCGACCAGGAACGCAAGGAACGCCATGCTCTTCACCAATTTCGGCAAGGTGCATATAAAACGTAAAGAGTATGAGCTGTCTGACGACCCCGTAGACCCTACATGCGACTGCTACACATGCAGAAACTTTTCCAGAGGATACCTGAGACACCTGCACAAGGCGGGTGAGTATCTCGGGCTCAGGCTTAACAGTATTCACAACCTTCATTTCTATCTTTCTCTTGTAAAAAGGGCAAGAAATGCTATACAATTGAAGGCTTATGATAAATTTATGAAAGAAACGCTCGAGCAGATGAGCGCAGGAGGAGAATAGATGTTTAACAGTATCGCATACGCAGCAGACGGTGCAGCAGCACAGGGAAGCCCGTTCGCTCCATTCATTCCACTTATCCTTATATTCGCAATTTTCTACTTTTTGCTTATCAGACCACAGCAGAAAAAGCAGAAGCAGCACATGAGCATGCTTAACTCTATCGCAGCAGGCGATGAGATCATGACAGGAGGCGGCATCTACGGCAAAGTTCTGAAAGTAATAGACAACAATACATACATAGTAGAGATCGCCGCTGGCGTTACTATCAAACTTGCTAAGAACGGTATCGCCCAGAAGGTAAACGGCGAAACCGCAGAGGAGAAAAAGTAAGTATGAACCTCAAACTCCGTTGGGCATTTATTATCGTAGTCCTGGCGTGGACCATCTTTTCCATGTTTCCGCTGAACGAGAAGCTCAAGCTCGGTCTTGACCTTCAGGGCGGTATGCATGTTGTGCTCGGGGTGGACACAGACAAAGCCGTTGAGGCAAAGGTCGAAGCCATCGCCAATCAGCTCAGAAAAGAGCTGGCTACAGAAAAAATTGATTTTGCTTTCGTACAGAAAACAGACATGAAGAGCCTTTCAGTCTCTCTGAAATCACCGGAGGCTTTTGAAAAAGCAAAGGCACTTATAGCAGATAATTATCCGTCGCTTCAGGACATCAGCATAGGCAAGGAGAACACACTCTCCTTTATGCTCGATTCCCAGACAGTCGACAGGGTTAGAGAATATGCTGTTGATCAGTCTCTCGAGGTCGTACGTAACCGTATCGACGAATTCGGCGTGTCCGAACCCATCATTCAGAGACAGGGCAAGAGCTCCGTTGTGGTACAGCTCCCCGGTGTTACTGACCCGGACAGGGCTATCGGCCTCATCGGTAAGACTGCACAGCTTAAATTCTATATAGTGGACGACAACGTCAGCGCTCAGGAAGCTGAGGGCGGGAATATCCCCTTTGACGATATCATCCTCTATCAGAAGCAGACAGACGCACAGGGGAACACTATCGGACGTGTGCCTTTCGTGGTTAAAAAGGATGCCGTGCTCACAGGAGAGTATCTTGTGGATGCTGAGGTCAGCTTCAGCAACTCTTACAACACGCCTATCGTTCAGTTCAGCCTGGACGCAGCAGGCAGCAAACTCTTCGAAGAGATCACAGCAGACAACATAGGCAACCGTATGGCCATCGTCCTTGACGACAACGTATACTCTGCTCCCGTTATCCGTTCTCGGATACCCGGAGGCTCTGCATACATCGACGGTATAGATACTCTGGCAGAGGCTAAAGACCTCGCTATCGTTCTGAGAGCCGGTTCTCTCCCTGCTCCTGTTTCCATCGAGGAAAACAGGACAGTAGGACCATCCCTCGGTCAGGACTCCATCAATAGCGGTATAAAGGCGGCCGGTATCGGTCTCGCACTTATCGTTATATTCATGGCTATATACTACCGTCTTTCAGGTCTGGTTGCTAACATCGCGCTCGCCACAAACTTTATCATTATCCTCGGTATAATGAGCCAGTTCGGCGCTACACTGACGCTCCCCGGTATCGCAGGTATCATCCTGACCATCGGTATGTCTGTGGATGCGAACGTTCTTATCTTTGAGCGTGTGCGTGAAGAGCTCCGTATGGGGCGTACGCCTCTTAATGCTCTGGAGTACGGCTACGAGAAAGCCTTCTCCACCATTATGGATGCAAACATAACAACAATCATCGCTGCCATCGTACTGTTCCAGTTCGGTACAGGTCCTATTAAAGGATTTGCCGTTACACTGTCTATCGGTATCCTGGCATCGCTGTTCACGGCTATCTTCGTCACTAAGGCTGTCTTCTGGACATTCCTGACCGGCAAAGATGTGAATAAACTGAGTATCTAGGTCGAGGTATAAATAATGTTTGAGTTGATAAAACAAGGAACAAGATTTGATTTCATGTCCAAGGCCAAGATATTCTTCATCATATCAGGTCTTGTATGTGTTCTTAGTATAGGTATCGTGGTAACAAAGGGATTTAACTTTGGTATCGATTTCGCCGGTGGTACTATCATCCAGCTGCAATTCGAGACTGCCCCCAATGTGGACGATATCAGAAAGACTATGGACGAGCTTAAGCTCGGTGAGGTAGTGATCCAGAACTTCGGTGCTCCCGAAGAGATCCTCATCCGTGTTGAAAAGAACGAAGGCGACCTTAACAAAGTCGCAAACAACATAAAGGACAGCCTTACTACAACTTTTCCCGAGAACAAGTTCATCGTGGAAAGGGTAGAGCAGGTCGGTCCGCAGGTCGGCTCTGAGCTGAAGAGCAAAGCTACATACGCTGTTATCTATTCACTTATCGGTGTTCTTATATACATCGCTTTTAGATTCCAGCTTGCTTTTGCTGTCGGTGCCGTGCTTGCGCTTACTCACGACGTTATCATCACGCTCGGTATTTTCAGCCTTGCGGGTAAAGAGATCAGCCTTACTATCATCGCTGCGCTCCTTACCATCGTTGGTTACTCGCTGAACGACACCATCGTTGTGTTTGACCGTATCCGTGAAAATATGAAAGAGACAAAAGGTCAGGTCGGGTTTAAGGCTATCATCAACAGATCGATAAACGAAACCCTCAGCCGTACGATACTTACATCCGGTACGACACTTCTTGCCGTTGCATCTCTTTACATCTTCGGCGGAGCTGTTATCAACGGATTTGCTTTCGCACTGCTTATCGGTATTATTGTCGGTACATACTCTTCCATAGGTATCGCCAGTGCGTTCGTTTATCTCCTCGCAAAGAAGAAACAGCTTAAGGCTGAAGCAGCCGAATAGACTGTTTGATACATATTAATATTTAGAGAAAGCCCGTTCGTTTGAACGGGCTTTTTTTGTCCTATTTTTGTAAATCATTCTCTTATCTGACCAATACTTACGATGTTAATTAATACACATGAATAATTTGTTAAATATTCTATAAGTGGTAAAATATTAATATATACACAAGGTGGGTTATGAGAAGACTATATATATTATTATTATGTTTATGCATGTCTGTTTTTTTTATATACGGCTGCGGAAATCATAACGAAAGCAAGCTGCGGATATCTCTCAATAGCTGGATAGGCTATTCCCCTGTGTATTATGTAAAAGAGAAGGGCTGGATGGACAGCGAGATAGAGTTTCACAGCGTGGTTTCACTGGAGGAGAGCGTTAAGATGTTTCAGGCTGGGATAACAGACGGCTTCTGCGGAACCCAATACGAATACCGTCACTCAAACCTGCTTAAAGAATCCACAGTGCCTGTGATACTCATAGAGGTCTCTAAAGGGGGCGATGTTGTCCTCAGTAACTTTGATATAACAGATAAGGACAACCTGCACGGCAGGATAGACGTTTATCTGGAGCTGCAGACGATAAACTCCATTATATTTCAGCGGTTTGTCGAGAAGTATGATCTGGGCGACTGTGAGCTGAACCTTATAAACATGAATCAGTTCAATATCTCTAAGCTGCAGCCTGCGGCTGATAAACTCATCATGGTTACATATGAACCCTATTCAACAGGGCTCTGGATGTCTTGAAAAATGATCCGATGGAGTACTACATCACAGTTCTGCCTTATCTGGACGGGCTGACATATGATGAATTCTTTGAGTCTTTAGATGATATTGAGTGGATAACCGGAGAGCTGAACGACAGCCTTAAAAAAGGGCTGGATATGATCGGTATGCCGTATGACAAGGTGCTGAAATGACATATATACGTTATAGGTTCCTTGTATACTTTGCTCTCATCGCCGGATTCGTGCTCATCATGTTCTATTACTATGAATCCAGCCAGACCATATTCAAAAGGCATGTCATCAGCGATGTTAAACGTGAATTCTACGAACTGAATTATACATTCTCTGACTATCTATATTCAGGGAAGATACAGTCCTTTCTGCCTAAGATGGACGAAGTGAAGAATGTGAATCAGTATCTTCAGGAGATAAATGTGCTGGATAGTGAAAAGACCATAATGCTCTCCACCACAAGGAACAGGCTGAACCTGAAATGCGATTCCGACCTTATCGACATTAACGATATCACTATGGAGAACCTCTTCAGCAATGTGAAATACTTTATGCCTGTGGTGTATGAACACGACGGAAAGGTCGACGTGTATTACATTACCGGACAGATGGAAAAGGATTATTTCCGCGAAGAAGTGCTCTACTATACACATCATTCCCTGCTGTATGTATTTATCGGCGGGGTTGTAGTCTTTATTATCATCATACTCCTGGAATACAAGCTGATCATAGTGCCTATAAAAAATATCGCAGGCTTTATCGAAGGCACGGCAGGCACGATGCCCAACTTTTCCCTGAAAGAATTCGAACGTGTACGGTGTTCAATACAAAACAGCATAGAAGAGCATCAGGATAAGAACCAGTTCATAAGGAGCGTTCTGGATGCACAAAAGGACATAGTGCTGGTCACAACGGGTAACACTCTTATAGATACCAATACCTGCTTTTTCGAGTTTTTCCCTCAGTATAAGGATGTCGCCGCTTTTGTAGAGAGCGGGCTGTGCATTTGTGATTATTTCCAGGAAGCCGAAGGCAAAGACTTCCTCACGGGTGAAGATAAGAAAGATGGCAGGTGGGTCACAAAGATTATAAAAAACGAAGGCGTGGACTATAAAGTAAAGATGATGAAAGGGGGAGCAGAGCATATCTTTTGTGTAAAAGGTACGGAGATAGACAGTGAAAAGCCGCTTTATGTGGTCTCATTCATCGATATAACCCTGCTGGAGAGCTATCAGCATAAGCTGGAAAAGATGGTTGAGGCTGAGGTTTTAAAAAGAACAGATTCTGAAAAGCGTTATGAATACCTTTTCAACAGTATGGCGGAAGGGTTCTGCATACATTACTTCGACGATGAAAACCTGCCGACAGAGTTCATCGAGGTGAATGACAGGATGGTCGAAATGTTCGGCTACAGCAGAGAAGAATTGATGAAGCTGAAACCCATAAACCTTCATACAATGGACATTACAGAAGAGCTGAGTGCCACTGCGAACCTCATACACGAGCAGGGCTATCTCGATTTCGAAGCTGATCTGCTTCGTAAGGACGGCACTGTCTTTATAGCTGAGCTGCACTCGAAGGTTATCGACTATCAGGGCAAGAGGATGGTCTTTACATCTATAAGAGACGTGACAGACAGGAAACAGCTCGAAAGCGAAAACATACTTAAAGAACAAATAATAACCCAGCAGGCAAAGCTGTCTGCTATGGGCGAGATGATACGCTCCATCACTCACCAGTGGAAACAGCCGCTCAATGTCATGAGCCTTATATCAGGGCTGATGGAGGAATGCATCGAAGATACTATGAAGGGGAGGGGGGGATGTATAGAAGACCTGCAGGACTATGTTTCGAAAATGGGCGAACAGGTCGAATTTCTCTCTGACACCATAGACGATTTTTCAAATTTCTTTAAACCTGCCAGCGACGTAAGACAATATTCTCCTGCAGCCGTTATCACAAAACTGTTTAAGATGATGGAGTATCAGTACAGCTCCGCAGGGCTCTCTATGCATATAGAGATCAAATCGGATGAGGAGATAACAGGCAGCCCGAATGATCTGAAGCAGATATTCCTTAACCTCTTTAATAACTCAAAGGATGCGTATCTGGAGAGAAGGCATCTGAAGGAATACGAGCCTATAGTCAGCGGTGATATACAGGTGTCTATAGATGCTGAGAGCGACATGCTCGTTATCATATACAGAGACAACTGCGGAGGCATCCCCGAAAGCGTCATGGAAAAGATGTTTGAGCCGTATAACACTACAAAAAGCAGTACAGGTACAGGCATCGGCATGTATATGTGCGGTCAGATGATTAATAAAATGGGCGGGGATATAAACATTTCAAATATTGAGAACGGTATAGAGGTTGTGGTCAGAATGCCGAAGGCTTAGGCTGATTTGGCGGATATCTTGGTTATAAGCTCTTTTATCACATCTTCGAAAGGACAGTCGCAGCCGTCGCCCTCCAGATTGCCCCAGATATCGATCAGCTTGTTAAGGAGAAGGATGATATCATCTAAGGTCTTATATTTATGAGTGATGTGGACGATGAAGTTAGAATCGTCAAACCAAGTCTGAGTGATTATGCTGTCCTGACTATTAATTATTTCAAAGGCCATTTTTTTACGGCAGTGCTCATTGCGGAACTTTAAGCATTCGAATAGCTTACAGTCCCCTGTCAGCAAAATGTCCGCCTCGCTTTTTCTGAGCCTGCATGTGGCGCAGTCTGTTTTTATTTCGGTTATTAAATCACTCATAAATCCATTTTATTATAAACATTTCGTTGTGTATATAGAGATATATGGTGATTCGATAGTTGTGTAAATAAATTTTACTCTAGGAATATGTAGGAAAAAAGGTAACTTAGGGGAAACACAATAAATACACAATATTATTGAAGAGCTGATTATGAAACTGTATAAAGACCTTAAAATACTGTACGTCGAAGACAGTAGATTTGCTAATAAGATGGGCGTATCCGTCCTGAGTCTCGTTTCTGACCATGTGCATGCGGAGCACAACGGTGCAGATGCTTATGAGTATTTCATTAAATATAAGCCCGATATCATCTTTACCGACCTCGACATGCCCGGTATGACAGGCTGCGAGCTGATATCCAAAATACGTAAGCTGGATAAAAAGACGCCCGTCGTTATCGTCTCGGCTATGGACTGGGTCAGATCCCTCGACGTAAACGTGATACCAAAGCCGATAACGCTGAACCTCGTGAAAGCAGTTTTAAACGGCATCATGTCGGGCAGACTGCGTGCCAGCCTCCACACCGAAGAAAACCTCACCTTCCTCGCTAAGAAAGCACGAGGTAACCACATCGCATCATAGGTGTATACATTAAAATAACTTAAGTTGCGTGTCTGCTAATTGTTTTCAAATGTAGAAAGTAGTCTAAAGTTACTGTGTTTCGTCCAGATTTATCTATTCGATATGTTTGGTATTAACCTATTTAATGCTATAAAGGTTGAATTGGTAATAATGATGATGTAGAACTATTTAAGAGACAGTGTGAAAATGATGTTAGAGTGAGAGAGTTGCTATGGGTAGTGTCCATATATCTGTTGTTGTCCCGGTGTATAAGTGTAAAAAGGCATTGCCGGAACTGTGTTCTAGGTTAGCAGGTACATTAAGTGAGATTAGTGAGGATTATGAGATAATTCTCATTGATGATATGTGTCCGGATAATTCATGGGATGAGATAAAAGCTCAAGTAGATAGTAATAAGAAGATAAGGGGTATCAGACTCTCAAGAAATTTTGGACAGCATTCAGCTATTACTGCCGGACTCAATTATTCGAGAGGCGAGTATACCGTTGTGATGGATTGTGACCTGCAAGACCAACCTGAAGAAATTCTTAAACTTTATAAGAAAATAACTGATGGCTTTGATATTGTTTTTGCAAGACGCTCGTCCCGTAAAGATAATTTTACGAAGAGACTGTCTTCTTACTTATTTTATAAAATATATGGTTTTCTCGCTGATAATAAAGTTGACCACAAGGTTGCGAATTTCAGCATCATAAATAGAAAAGTCCTCGATGTTTTTAACATGTTAAAAGAAAAGCAAAGATCATACTATCTTCTGATCAATTGGCTTGGATTTAGAACAGCAAGTGTTGATGTAGAACATGCTCCACGTACGTATGGGAAGAGCTCATATTCTTTCGCAGCACTTATTGGTTTTGCGATAGAAAGTGTTGTTTCTCAATCTAATAAACCACTTGTGATTAGTGTTAAAATCGGATTCATATCCTCTTTGTTCAGCTTGTTATACACTGTTTGGTTAGTGTTCAGGTATTTTACGTATGGAATCCCTGTACAGGGCTGGGCTAGTGTTATGGTTTCTATCTATTTTATAGGCGGGTTGATAATCGCAAACATGGGGATATTAGGTTTATATATAGGTAAGATGTTTGATGAAATAAAAGGTAGGCCAATTTATATTGTTTCCGAAACAACATTCGAGTAGTTATTAGAGATAAAGGTGAGGCGATGACTGATCATATAAAAGAATATTGGGAGAACCAGGCAGAAACATTTAAGGATTCTCATTGGGCTTCGTGGGGTGATAACTTTATGATAGACCTGGAGATATCAAACATAAGAGAATATATTGATGCAGAATGTAAAGTCCTGGACGTTGGGTGTGCCAACGGTTACTCAACTATTCAGCAGCTTAAAGCTACTAAATTAAAGTCCATCACAGGTATAGATTTCTCAGAAAGTATGGTTGCAGGAGCTAACGAGAGGAAGAAAACTCTAAGTAAAGATGAGCAAGAGCTCGTTACCTTTGAGAATGGAGATGTCAGAAAGCTACCGTTTGGTAACGAATCTTTCGATATTGCTTATACTACACGGGTTATTATAAATCTCCCCACATGGGAGGAACAGCTTAATGGGATAAATGAGTGTCTCAGAGTAGTGAAAAAAGGCGGAAAAGTCATCTTCTGTGAAGGTTTCTGGGAACCTCTTATGAGGCTGAATGCAATAAGATTGTTACTTGGTTTGGAACCACTTGTCGAACACGATTTTAATAGATATTTGAAACAAGAAAGATTGAAAATCTGGCTAGATAGCAAAGGCTATAACTATAATTTCAAAGATATTTCCTCTATATACTATATGGGCTCAAGAGTTTTTCGTGAGCTTGTGACGGATTATGAGTCATTCGAAGGATACTCCAACCCCATTAATAAGCAGTTTTATGAAATACAGAAAAACTATAACGGTGGGGGTATAGGCATTCAGCAGCTGTTGGTAATAAATAAATAATAAGCAGTATTCTGTTATTTTAGAATTGCAGGCTTTAATTTTTGTTAACTTTCAGCCGGCATAGATATCATTTATATCCTTGATATATATCATCTTGTCATATTGCATATTGTTGTAATTATTGCTTAAAATAAGTCTTTTGTTCAATATAAGTATACCTGCTTAATTTCTTTCAGTTAATGTTCAAAAACAGCAAGAATCGGATTGTTCCACCCCGCCATAAAAATATAATTATTGGAAAAAGGGGTGTGATATGAATTACAGAAACTGGCTGCTTTTGATAACACTGTCTATAGTATGGGGCGGATCATTTTATTTCATAGAGAAGTCACTGGTTTATTTTGCCTTCGAGCAGGTAGTGTTTTTCAGGGTTCTATTTGCTGCTGTTTTTATTCTGCCGGTCCTTATAGTCAAAAGGGTCAGGATAGTCCTAGACCTAAGGCTGTGGGGGATGTTCTTAATTATGGGCAGCTTAAATAATGTCATTCCTTTCCTAGGCATTACCTACGCTCAGGAGAGCATCACGGCGTCTCTGGCATCTTTGTTCAATGCGACAACCCCCATCTTTACCGCCGCTTTCGCACACGTTCTCACGAAAGATGAAAAGATATCTCCACTAAAAGCTCTGGGCATACTGACAGGTTTTGCAGGGATGGTGATTCTACTGCTTCCTAGCGGATTTGGGAGCTTTGAGTCAGCGGGTATGTTTGCCATAATGGGTGCGGTCTCGTATGCTTGTGCGGGGATATTCGGGAAAAGACTGAAGGGCTACGACCCTGTATTAAATGTATTCGGTATGCTCAGCTCAAGTGCATTAATAATGTACTGCTTATTCTTTACTTCGATAAACAGTCTGCATGTCGAATCCCTGTATGAGTTCAAAGACCTGATATTGCTGTCATTAGTGTCTACATCCATGGCCTATGTCATCTATTTCACTCTATTGTTCAGGGTTGGCGCAGTTAAGTTACTGCTTGTCACATATCTGATACCTGTAAGTGCCTCAGTGCTTGGCATATTTCTTTTGAATGAGAAATTTACGCTGAATATGCTGGCCGGAGCATTAATAATATTTGTATCTCTTTGGCTGATAAACAGGGATTGAGCACAGGCTTTAATTCCTTAGACAATATATATAACAAAAAAGGCCTCCCAAAAGGGAAGCCTTTATTATTTTAAATGGTGCCCAGGGACGGAATCGAACCATCGACACGGGGATTTTCAGAAAGTTACACATTAGTTAAATTGTTAATAATATTGAACTTTAAGTTAATCTAAAAATTGTACCAAAAAATGTATTTGAGAATTTCTCTAGCATTATCAGTAGTTTATGGCGACAGCAATGGGCTTTTTGTACCACTTCAGTTTATTGTGTCTAAAAGTACATTTAATTTAGAACGAAAAATGTTCCATATTAGTTTCAGGAAAAATATAAACAATTAGCTGGTTAATGTCTTGTCTTGTCAATCCTTAAAGCATCAATGCTTAAACAGCGAATAATTTGTGATACAAAAGAGCTTTCGTTGTCAAACCATGCTGACAGTTTTATCTGAAAAGTATTTTGAGATGTTCTACAGACTTCTGTTTGTGTGGCATCAAAAAGTGATGCATAACGAATACCTATTATGTCAGAAGAAACTAATTCTTCCTCTGTATATCCAAAGAAATCTGAGGAGGCTGATTTCATTACATTATTAAGTTCTTTTGCTGAGACATTTTTTCTTTCTATTTCAGCAATAAAATTTATGTAACATCCTGCTTGAACTGGAACTCTGACAGCTGAACCGTGCAATTTGCCATCTAAAGAAGGAATAACCCTCCCTACTGCGGTAGCTGCTTCTGCTGAGGTTGGTATAATATTGCATGCTGCGGCTCTTGATCGTCTAAAGTCATTGTTTTTTTGTGCATTATCCACAAGAACTTGGCTTGCAGTATATCCGTGAACTGTAAGCATGTTCCCAGCTAAAATATTGGCATACTGACTCAAGGCTTTCACCATAGGCGCAAGTGCATTGGTAGAACAAGATGCCGCAGAAATGATACGGTCATCTGATGTCAATATTTCTGTATTAACTCCGTATACGACAGTTGGTATATCATGACCAGCAGGGGCAGACAATATGACTTTCTTTGCTCCGGCATCAAGATGCTTCTGTGCTTTCTCTTTAGAAAGGTAAGTGCCTGAGCAGTCGATTACAATATCTATATCGTATTTACCCCATAATAGGTTATCTGGCTCAATTTCATGTGTTGTATGTATATGTTGTCCATGTACATCTATGAAATCACAGCCCGTTTTCAATTCGTTTTGCATATCCATTGTGCCAAGAGTACTATCATGTTTTAATAAGTAAACCATCATCTCTGTTGTTGCGGGATCGTTTATTATTTTTACTTCATATCTGTCATCGTTAATAATCTGTTTAAATAAAACTCTACCTATCCTTCCAAATCCATTAATTGCAATTTTTTTATTCATAGAATCACTCCTTGTTTTATTAAGAAATAATTTTCAACTTAAATGTTCTTGTTTCTCGTCTTGAGCTGTGCTTAAATAGATTAAATAACACTAAAACATGTATAAATTATGCTTTATGTCTTATTTTAAATTAATTGGCGTATTTGTCAAGATTTGGAGGCTTTATGATGTCAAGAGATGAGCTTTCTGTAGAAGATATTAGCGAAATGCTAAAAATCAGTAAGAGCAAGGTTTATAGCTTAATAAAAAACGGTGAGTTACCATCTTACAAAGTTGGACGGAAAATTCGTTTTTCAGAAGATGATGTCAAATCATATATTAAAGGTCGCAAACAAGCGAATATCCCCGTTAAAAATGAAGCAATCAGTGGTATCGCAAATAAAGGGTTTGTGTTATGTGGTCAGGATATAATACTGGATATACTCTCAAACTATATGCGTCAGCATAATACACCTGCATTGCGAGCATACATTGGGAGCTATGATAGCCTTGTCGCTCTTTATCGGAATCAGGTAAGTGTTGCATCAGCCCACCTCTGGGACAGCGACACTGACACATACAATGTTCCTTATGTGCGTAGACTGCTACCTGGGATTCCTGCTGTTATTGTCCACTTAACCTGTCGCATCCAAGGTTTTTATGTCGCCAAAGGAAACCCGAAAAATATAATAAAATGGGAAGACTTTAGGCGTGATGACATAACGATGGTCAACCGTGAACAAGGCTCAGGCTCTAGGGTACTGCTGGATGAGAACCTCAGACTTTTAGGTATTTTCGGAAAGGATATTTCAGGATACGAAAAAGAAATCCAGTCTCATTTAACTGTCGCAAGTGTTGTTGCTTCAGGAAAGGCTGATGTCGCTATCGGTTCTGAGAAAATCGCTAAACAAGTTGAAGGCATTGAATTTGTTCCAATCAAAAAAGAAAGGTATGACTTAGTATTCAAGAGAGAAGATATGGGGACTCCTGAGATTGAATCTTTATTAAGCATAATACGTTCAGATGCTTTCAGAGATGAATTTGCCCATATTGGCGGTTACGACACAAAAGATATGGGAAAGATAGTTATAGAATTTTAATACATTATTACATGAGGGATTATGCTTTTATTACCTTTTGTTTTAGGTGCTTTATCTTGGTTTTTCAGTACTCTGGCTGGTGGCGGAGGGGCAATGATTTTTGTCCCTGTTTCAGGAATGTTCTTTTCGATACAGACAGTAGCACCTGCTGTCGCTGTTGCAGGTTTGTTGTCTGGTTTAAGCAGAATAGTCTTATACAGAAAATCAATTAATGTTAGAGTCTCATTGCTTGTTATGCCGGGTGTCATAATCGGAGCGGTGTCTGGAGCTTACCTATTCTCTTTTGTTAACCCTGTGGTAATTGCATATTTTTTGGCAGGATTCTATTTGTTAAATGGCGTATGGGCACTATTTTTCAAAGAGAAAAAGCTGTTTCAAGTTAAAAACTGGCACTTTCCAATAGCCGGAACAATCTCTTCTTTTATATCAGGGATTGTTGGTGTGGGCGGTCCTTTAATGAATCCGTTTTACATGAACTATGGCATGCAAAAAGAAATGCTACTAGGCACAAAAGCTGCTGTTGTTATTGTTATGCAATTATTCAAAGCAGGCACATACACTACAGTTGGCATGATAGATTCCAAAGTCTTGCTTATTGGGGTTATAGCAGGAGTTGGGGCGGTTACGGGTAATTATTTTGGTCGTAAATTCCTCAGGAAAATTAGCGACAGGACTTTCTCTGTAATAGTTAACTTGATGCTTATTCTTTGTGCTTTTATTGTTGTTTTTAAAAATATCATTTAGTGAATTTAGTTTAACATTTATGATCTTTGAAAGTCAATTCAGGCAATAATCCTGTTAATTCAGAAGGAAAAATGGTCTAAATTGTATCATATAGTCATCTATAATATATTCTTAATAAAGAAGTATATCTTCTGAATGGTTTCTGGGCTGGCATTGTTGATATACTTTATGACCTCTTTCTTTAGAAGTTCGCTATCGTCTTTGTGGTCGTGTTGCATTAGCTCTGAAATTGACACATTAAGAGCAACAGAAATATCGTTCAATAACACGGCTGAAATGCTGCGTGTATTACTGAATATCTGCTAAAAGCTGTATTATTGTTATACTCAACCCTTTGGCAAGTTTTTCAAGGGTCGATAATGTTGGTGATGAAGGATTTTGCCCTTCTAATTTCTGAAGATACTTATAGTCAATACCTGACTTTTCTGCCAGTTCTTCCTGAGTCATGTTCCTTTCAGTTCGTAACATTCTAAGCGTTTTTGCAAATCTTAAATTGATATTATCCATTTACAAATTCTGCATTAAAGTTTAAAGTTTATACACCGCATATATGCGGTTCTATTGTCGAAGATTTATAAGTGAATAACCTTATAAAATCTAATTTTTACAATCATTTATGGAGGTTTTACAATGAAAAGATACTGCTTGATGTTATTAGTGCTTCTTTCCTTGACTGCATGTGGAGGTGGCGGTTCGTCTTCCAGTTCATCAGATTCAGACTTAACCACTGCTGATATGGCAGGTAAGGTCATTGATGGTTACATTGAAGGAGCAACAATCTTTTATGACCTGAACTACAACGGTGAGCTTGATGATGGTGAACCATCTGTAGTATCTGGAGAAGGCGGACTCTTTAACCTGACTTTTGAAGATGAAACACAGAAAGCATGTGCTTGGAACTCGCCACTCGTGGTTGATGTTCCTGTCGGTGCAGTTGACCTAGAGAATGGCACAGTAACAGAAGCATATCAGATGTTCAGAACACCAAATTTTGGCGGCACAACTGAGAAAACAACAGCTCACATCACACCTTTAACTTCTGTTCTCTGGACTAAGATTCAGAGCATGATATTTCAGGAATATGGTGCAGATGTAACATGTGACTATTTCTCATCAAACCCATCAGCAGTTCAGGACATTCTTTTGCTCATGGATGAAACAGTTCAGAACGTGTCTCAGACACTTGGGCTTACAGAAGAAGAACTCTATTCTGACTATGTAGAAGAACAGAATGCTGTCGCTCATGACCTTGCAGGAGACATTGTACCTGTCCTTGCCAAGTCTCTTGAGGACACACTTGCTCTCAAAGCACAGTACGGTGACACTAACTTTGTAATGGTTCAATACTATCAGGGCAGTGAAATCGACAACAAAAATGCTTATCCAGATGCTTGGTATAAAGACGTAATCGTGTTCACTAACGAGAGAACAATCTACGAACTCACTAAAGTAGAAGATGATCTGGAAACCGAAATCAGACCAATATCTTATAGTGAAAGAGTGAGACAGAATCCTGACTCGAACACTGAGGTCTATACATTCACCACTTTTGAATCAAGGCTCGGTGATGATTCCGATTATACATGTCAGAGTTCAGAGGGTTACATCTATGCTGATGAAGACATTCTGAATGACATTGCCGGAACTCAGAACATGTACGAGATTCAGAACATCGTGAATAAATCGTCTGCTGATTTTGACGGCTGTACTGTCGATGATTTTGAGCTTGAAGCAACAACAAGGAATATTCTCACCCGAATTGACTCTGTATCAGAGCAGAATACAGAATCAGCACCATTTGGTCTTTCTGGTTGGTTCAATTTCTCAGATAACTACGGAACTCTGGATTACAATGAACTCATTGGCTATGCCAGTTCCTTATAACAGCTAAATCTACAAACAAAGGGAATAATATAGGTCTCAAGGAGTCTCCCGATAGGGAGGCTCCTTTTTTGAACTTTATCTTGCCAAGTTTATGCTTAATTTAATCTAAAAGCATTGAAAGAAATTTTGTTTTTTGTCCTGATGTCGATAGATGATTCCATAGTGATATACAAAATTACAAATCCTTCTTTGTTATAAAGATGTTGGAGATTATTCTTAATGAAATCAACTGGTACTTTGTAAATGCGAAAATCCTGATTATTGTAGTCTAAAGCTCCTGCAAATACTATGTAATCGTCCTTCCCTAAATCATTAAGATTGAAGTTGAACCACCAGTTATCATTATAGCTAGATTTATCTTTGCTCTCATACATGCGACTAGTAGTACATTTATATTGAAGTAAGTCGGGGAAATTATTTTGAATGTAGCTTTTAGAGTTTGTTCTCATGTTTGACCTCACTAATGGTGATTTTAGCACCAAAAAGATACAAAGACAATTTACTCTAAAACCAAGTACGTCCATATATGAAAAAATCTAACAAGCGAGGAATATTCCTCGCTATATAACTTTCGGGATTTATCCTGTTCATTCCTTAATATTCATAAATGACTCATACTCTCTTTAGTTAAACATATGGTAATAAACTATTATTTAGCCATTATCTGTGTCGCTGTGAGTATTTAAATGCCTATTTAGAGATATAAATAATATTATCTAAAGGAGATAAAATCATGAAAAACTACAAGAAAAAGGCAATGACAATATCAGTTACAGAAGAGGTTTACGAGATTCTGAAAACATCGTCAAACAATATGAGTTCATTTATCTGTGATCTGGTAAAAGAGCATCATTACAAGCATGGTACTGAGAGTACAAGAAGCAATATTGTTCAGGAACAAGAGGTCATGAAACCTGCAATACAACCAATCAGTACAGCCGATCTAATCAGAGAACTAAGAGAAAGACAGGACTAATTCAGAACGAAAAATATTCTGAATTAAAAGCCATTTAACTAGGTTAAGTGGTTGTTACTTGTTCAACATAATAGAGGAAAATTAAAGGAAAGGTGATTAAAGAGAAATAAAGAAATAAGAGGTTAGAACTAATAGAAGGGAACTAAAGGAACACAAAGAAGGGATTAGTTTTCCTTAGCAGTAAAAGTTGCTTTTTTGTTTGGTTTTGGTTCATCAAACATTACTGTATTAGAACTCTTAGTTTCCGCTCGTGAGCTTCTCGGTCAAATCACTTAATTGAATAACATGCCAGATATGAAACAGATATTTCAAGAGAAGTTAGAATTAGTTCTGAATAAAAAGATATTAAACCAGATTAGAATCCTGAGAAAGTACAAGGATGTGAAGTACCATCATTTAACGCTGAAAGGGTTGGTTGAAACATTAGCCAAGATAATCAGTTATTCTTACCAGAATAAGCACCTTCCCAGTAGCGGACATGTTGACGAATACCACATTTTCAGTACTGACTTAGCAATATTAAAGAGGAACAAGCTCAGTAAGTATTTTGTATTCTTCCGAAGGGGGGATAACTCGACATATCACAGAAACAACAGCAAAGGTTCAGAGCGTAATGGCTACCCACATTGGTATACATATTCTGATTTAATCAATAAAGCTGTTGATACTGCAATGTGGCTGACAGTTAGACAGATCAAGTACTTAGATAAGTTCCAATATTACGAAGATGCTCATAAAGAGAAGATTAGAACAGTTCTCAGAACCGATGCAGATCAAAAAGCAGATAGTTTTATCAAAGTGAGAAAAGACATCTTCTTGAAGCTGTACAAGGAGTTTAAGAAAGGGCTTTGTGATGATTTCCTTATACTGCTGAATAACTGCATCGGTAGTGATAGTGAATATGTATATGCTGAAAACGAGGTCTTAAAGTCGAGCCTTGAGGGGCACGGAAGGGAATACACGACAATAGGTATGTTTTCAAAGAATTTCAGGTCAGTGATATTGAAGGGATACACGGAAATAGATATTAACTCTGCCATTCAATCTGTTCTGGTGAACCTGTATTACATGAACACGATTATTCAGAGCAAGAGGAATTCTCTGAGTTATCTTAAAGAAGATTTCCCAGCCCATTATTCATTGATAACCAATAAGTCAATGTTCAGATGGAAATACACCAATGTTTTCAGATGCAGTGAACCGCTGGCAAAAGAGATCATTACTTCTATTAGCTACTCGCCAAAGAGCAGAATCATATACAAATACTGCAAACAGAGGAATAATCTTTTTTCGCCAAAATCAATTCTTCAATGCAAGAAACTAGTTGAACCGTATATCGCAGAAACAAATAAACTAAGGGAAAGAGTTCTTGAAAAGTTCTATCACCAAAATTCTGATTCAAATGAATTCTTCAAGATTGGCAATATCAGGGTTAAGGATTTCAAAGACATGATTGATGCTGAGATACAGGAACATAATCAAACACTTAAAGGGAAAGGCAGGGGCAAATCTCTAGATGATAGGAGAATTTACAGAATCTATGAACTGGTTGAACGGCAGGTTAGATTAAAGATGATTGAATTTATTGAAAGCAAAGGAATCGCTGATTTTTACCAGATACATGACTGTGTAATCTTTGATGGTAAAATTGATGTAAATGAACTGAGGCAATTCATCTACCAAGAACTGAACATGATTATTGGCTTCTCTGAAAAGACCTATTAATTTAGAACGAAAAACGGTCTGAATTGAATTTAATAGAATGAACTATAATGTTAAATGCTGATAACTAAACTATTGGTATTTAATAGCTTTATGCTATTTCTTCTCTGTATTTCTCTCCTAGATTTAATATAATAACCAAGTGGTAAAAGTCTAAATCTAGGAGCTATTTATGCAAGAAATACAAATCTGTGATACTACATTAGTTCAAGTGGTCAAATCTGAAAAATCAGACGAAATCAAGTACCTTCATGTGTCCGATATAATGACCCTGATTTCGGCAGAGGATTCAAAATTCTGGAAAATGGTGTTCCTGTTCATGTTCGAGACTGGATGTAGAATAACAGAAGGGATGAACGTGAAATTTGATGATGTTATGTTCTATGAGAACAAGGTTAAGGTCATGACACTTAAGCAAAGAAAACCCTCTTTTCGTATCCTGAAACTCTCGTCCGAACTCACCAAATTACTCATGCTTCATAAGACTGAAAACTATATGAATAATTCGGACTACATCTTTTCAAAGAAATCTGGAAAGAAGCAAATCTCCAACCCTGCTATCTGGTACAGGCTGAGAAAACTAATCAGGAGGACTCTGGGAGAGTCTAAAGAGAGTTTCGGACATTCTCATATGTTCCGCCATTCCAGAGCAATTCACCTTCTCTCAACAGGTATGAACATAGTTCTCTTACAGAAATTCTTGGGACATAAATCAATCAATAACACGCTGATTTATCTGAAATATCATAACGAGGAATTGTTCAACTCTATAGATCAGTCGAACAGCACAATGGATTTATTTTAGACTTAGAAGTACACTCTAAACATATCGTAATTGAATTGCAATTTAGTTGTGTTTTTATTAACGTAAAAATTGTGAGGCAAGACATGAGTTATTGTTGTACAGAGTGTTTTAACGATAAAATTATTAAAAATGATATATTGAAGTCAGGGCACAGTGGGAAATGCTCTTACTGTAATGCCATAAGAGATCATGTCATAGATATTTTAGCCTTAAAAGAAAGATTCCTAGAATTAATCAATTTCTATAAAGTTATCAATAACAACGATTCCATTTTTGGAGCAGCATTTTTATCAAAATGGGAAATTAATCTTTTTCAAGGAATACAGAAAGATTGGGACATGTTTATCGCTCAATCGAGATGCGAATTGATACTAAGCGATCTTTTTAAAGATGAGAAAGATTCTATATTGCAGTTATCAGCAAATAGTATAGGTCGTATTTTCCCTAATCGTTCCTCTTTATATAGTGAATACGGAAAGATTTGTTTTCAAAAAATATCTCAAAGCATAATTTTCAAGAATAGATTTTTATTAAGAGGCAGAGATTTTGAAGATTTTGAAAGTTTAATTAAAACAGGAATCGCTACATTCAAAAATTATGAAATTGTAGACGCATCTAAAATCTTTTATAGAGCACGGATTCATGATGGAGGTGCTAAATACAAATTTAAAGATTTGAAAGCTCCTCCATTTGGTAAGGCTAATTCTGGAAGAGCTAACCCAAAAGGGATACCGTACTTGTATTTAGCTTCAGACGTTGATACAGCAATAAATGAGGTTCGACCACCTGTAAAGACAGAAGTCTGTTATGTAAAGTTTAATGCTGTTAAAAAATTGAGAATTCTTGATTTGGGAAAAGAAATGGTTATTGAGTCTCCGTTTGTTGATGGATTTAAAGATAAATTACGTTACCGTGACCTTTTGAATTATGTTGCACAGGAGTTAAATAAGCCGGTATTAGAAGAAAACAGTGAATTTGAATATCTACCAACACAATATTTGTGTGAATATCTTAAATCATTACGATCTGATGACCGTAGAAAACCTTTTGTTCATGGGGTTAAATACAAGAGTAATAAAGCTACAGGTGATAATTATGTTCTTTTCGGCGTTGATTCAGCAAAACCAAATGGAGACATAAAAAAAGTACGCATTATAAATAGTTCGATTGAATATTGTGAGGTAACAGAAAATTAAATTATAATCTGGTAGGCTTCAAGTTGATGACCTTTTTGAGCTCACAACGACGGTAATTCATAATTGTTCTGCCAATTATCCGAGATAGATGATCTCAGATCTCTTTAATCTCTTGGGGATTTTTAGCTTGAAGTACGAGGACTTAACCTGACCTTCTCGGACATGAACAATTTCTGCCTTAGTCTCTGAAATCAGGATATAAGCCCCGTCGTACTCAAAGCAATTCTTATCAGATTTTTTTAGCATTTCTATGAAACTCATTTAACCACCACTTTTATACTATTTATTTCTTCTTTGAAATGATTCCTGCCAGATAACATATCCGCAGACATGGACGGAACCAGATGCGAGTAGTGTTCCTCAATCATTTTTACCGATGTCCCCATCTGTTTTGCGAGTAGGTGAATATTAACTCCTTTGCTCAGTTGTTTTGTAGCGTATGTGTGGCGAATAGAGTAAAGGGTTCTTCTGTCTCCGTACTTGTCATGTAACAGGTCACAATAAACCAGAAGCTGTTCAAAACTTCTAAGCAGATTTCCCGGTCTCCTACCGTCAGGAGTTCTGAAAACATACTCATTTGAATTGGTACATTCTTTCAGAGATAAGTCTTTCAAATCCTCAAATCTGTCCTTAATCCGCTCCAGATAGGTTCTTATATTATTGTGAGCAATCAGTTCTCTCTTACCTGTTTTTCCATCAACATAGAACTTGAGATATTCATCACCATTATGCTTAAAGAACTCGATTTGATTCCATTTAAGGTTTAGACTTTCCCTACCACACCTCATGCCAGTATGTGCCAGAATCAGTACATAGTCTCTCAGTAGCACTCTGATATCACGAGTTGTTTTTCTGTGACCTGTTTTAGACCATTCAGTCATGTTCCTAACGAGTTTCCTGTACTCTTCTCTAGTAAAATGCGGTCTTCTGCTCGCTTTACGCCCTTGATTTTTGGGGTGTGGAATTTGTGACTTCAATATCCACTGATGCTGAATTGCAATGTCAAAGACATAGTTCAGGGCAGAAGTGTGAGTCTTGATTGTAGATGCAGATGGGACTCTACCCATCTTCTTTCTTCTGAATTCGTCAAACTCTTTCATTTCTTTGTACCCGATCAGGTCGATGTTCTTGTTTTTGAAAAAAGGAATGAAATATCGCCTCAAGCAACCAATGTAGTGAGAATAGACCTCCTTGCCATCCCCTGAATCCAGTTGGTTCTGTAAGTTCCTGATTGCTATATGTGCAACATTCTGGAATTTTTTAGACTCAATCGGAAGGTTATGTTCCGCTCTGTACCTGATCTCAAGGTACTTGTCTAAGGCGAACTTCTCAGCCTCATTTAAATGCTTTGTTTTGCATGATTTTTTAATATATTCGTTATTCACTTTCAGTCGGCAGTGGTAGTATTTACCTCTCTGGTAAAGAGCTACGTCACCGTCTTGTAAACTCTTGATAATCTTCACTTAAACACCTCGTAGTGATTATAATATTCCTAGTTTAAGAAATACATCTTTAGTTAATGGTTATGCTGGGGAGTTGCATAAAAACGGTCAGGCATTCAGAAAATAAATCAGCGAGGAATATTCCTCGCTGATCATTATTGATGAACTTAAGCTGAGTACATATCAGCAAGTCTCTGTATTACCCGCATGTCTGGTAAAGCAGTAGCTATTTGTGTCTCACTCAAATTAGGGTATCGCTCACTAACTAGTGCTTTAAGTTCTGGCAACTGTGAACTTCTTGTATCAAATGAAACACAGTGACACCTAGACTTAATAGCAGGACTAAGAGCCTTTTCAATGGGCAGGCTCCAGTCTGTGTTTAAGCATAGTATGAATAGTACGTTTGCTTTTTGCGAGTACGTTTCAAAAGGCACTTTATATGCATCTTGTTGCGAGTATGTGGCGTTGTGCCATTCATCGAGTATTATACATTTACCTAGAGGTTTGCTTTCATCATTTATTGTTGCCATAGACGCATAACGGTTAATGGTTTCCAGCAGTTTCCCACTACTTGCACCACTCTTTTTGTATTCATTCATGTCATAGTAAAATCCTTCAGAGCAAAATGTTTCTGCTATATAATTAGCAAAAGATGTCTTGCCGTTGCCTGGTCTGCCGTAGAAGCAGAGAGGACTTGGAATCCTCTCTGGGTTATTTAGCAGATATTTTAGTTCATTCCTTAGTACTGAATGAAATATGAAATCATCGAATGTTTTCATGTTATTCATGATTAACCTTCACTATTTCCAAATATTTTGTTGAATAATTTGCCATCAGTAGAAAAGTACTTCTCAAATATTTTTATGGCTTGCTTTATTTCATTTTTTGCAATGTTGTCTATTTCGACAGATTCTTTAAATTGAAGAACGTAACGTTTACTGCCAGTACTAGCAGAGTTAGTCTTGGTAGAATCACGTAACTTCGTAACGTCATTAAAGGTCGAGTTCTTGTTTAGTGAACCGTCACTAATGAAGTTATCAATATCACTTTCTTTCAGAAATGCGATTTGATGAAGTGTGCCCCAACTTTCAGGAAGCCCCCCTAAGCCGATGTGCTTGACTAGAGTCTTGTTTTTACAGATTTTCATCATCTTGTTGATACTGCTCTTTTCATACTCAACCTTGTCTAAGAAATCATTGAACTCAATGTTGCTAAGATTCTCATGCGCCTCAAGAAATACAGCGAAAATGTTATAAGATGATTTTCTGGCTTCGCTGATAGCTTCATGAATTCGATACAGATAGTCATTAAGCTCTGCTGACATAGTTTTTTGTTCTTCGGACATTTTTGATACATTGTTTAATTTACACATAATAGTGTCTCCTTTTTTTGACTCTTGCGAGCCATTTGTTAAGAAAACTATATCTGTGATGAGTGGTAAAAATAAGTGGGGAAGATTTGATGTGGTTGTGCCACACGGAGATTATTAATTCAGGATGATGAGGTTAAATATCATGTATGATCAGTCGTTTATTTCGAATAGTAGCTTTTTGTTTTCATCAGTTATTATCACTGGCAAATCTTCAATTTCAGATAAGCGATAAAATTTGTAAGTATTTTTACGCCTATAATTACTCCAGAGTGTTTTCATTGCTTCATAACTAGTATATTCAGCATTGGCTACTAAGTCGAATCCACAAGTCTTAACAACACCGTTTTTGTCCCCATTAACAGTTGTGCTTGGCTTTACTTTAAAAAACTCATTTAGTGCCCATACGGAAAATACTTTTCTATGCTCTTCAGTGATTAGAACTTTCTTCTTAGCCTGAGTAGGATTTAATGCACCACAAGTAAAACTTAACCATACAGTATATGCTTCTGGTGGTAGCTCTAATATGCTTATCTTATCTTCAAAAAGCATTTTCATGACTTCCATGAAAGCATCGTAGTAGTCTCTGTCTGTTTTTGAATTTATTGCAACATGTCTTATAAAATCTGGATTGCTGACACATTTTTTAATAATCTGATCTTTGTTTGTTGGTTCTGTGTCGGGCAACAATTTCTTTATGACTTCAAGAAATTCATGATAGACATCTTCTTCGTTTTGATTTTTGGTTATGGTTTCTAACTCTTCTTCAATTTGCCTGTAAGCCTCGTCATTTTTGAAATATTGCTTTTCACTTGTCAAAATATAATAATAAAGAAATTTTTTATAATCTGGATTAGCTATTAATGCTGACCAAAAGGACTTCATCCGTTCTTTTGCTTCTTCTTCACACAAAAGTTCTATTTCATTTTTGTACTCGTTATTATCTGTAAACATATTGGCTTGCCTCTCAGAAATTATCTATTAGTCAATTCAACACTGCTTCATATGTCTTCTCTTATGAGTCAGCAAGGCGTTCATAAGTAACTTGTGTCTTGGGCAGAGAGGAATATTCCTCGATGATATAAAGCTACTTACTTAGCCCTGAACCCAGAGAAAATAAAGTTTTGTTATTTTCTTTATCTTTAATTATGTATGAAATATCTTCGATCTCAGACATACGGTAAAACTTAAATTTATGATCGAACCAAAGCTCTTTTATTTCACCGTACTTACAATTTTCAGCATCTGCGACAAAATCACATCCACATGGATTAGTATTCCGATCTGTTTTGTCATTTCTTGTTGGGTTTATCCCAAAAAATGCGTTTAATGCCCATACGGAAAAAGCTTTTCTGTAATCCGTTCGGATCAAATTTTTCTTTTTGCTTATAGGTGCTTTTTGAGTTTCGGAAAAACAGTCTAAGAATGCTACTTGTGTTTTGAAAGGTATCTGTGATACGTCAAGGTCAACATCTTCGATATAAATCCTGATAACTTCTTTTAATGCATCGTAATAGTCTCTATCTTCTTTTGCTACTTCTGTCATACTTGTTATAAGTTCAGGATTTTCGAGACAATTATTAACCAGTTCCTCTTTGTTTGTTAGCCCTGTATCTGGCATTATTTTTTTTATAACTGCAAGCAATTCAATATATAAGTCTTTTATTTCTTGCTCTGGGGTTAGAGCAGGTATCATTTCTAAAATGTGCATGAAACTTTCATTACTTGTGAAGCACTGTTTCTCACTTATCATAATGTAGAAAAACAGAAATTTTCTGTTCTTAGGATCTTTTTGCAAATTTTTCCAGAAAATATGCATTATCTCTTTAGATGATTTTTCAGAATAACCAAATTTTTCAGATGTCATAGCTCAACTTTACCTTCATCTCTTTTGTGCTTTTACCAACGAAATATAATATGACTATCATGATACAGATAGCCGTAACATCATAAGTGATTTTCAGTGTGATATTGTAACAATCTATGAACAGTTTGAACATAATAATAATCTGTTCAACGAGGAATATTCCTCGCTGATATATTTCTACATTGTCGTCTTTTAAGTTCTTAATGATTTTCACGTAAGCACCACTAACGAGCAAATACATATTTATTGTTCATTATTACAGGATGCAGTTACTGAATTTTTATAAGTTTTGGACAGAATTGGGCGAGATTCAATTTAGAACGAAAAATGGGCTGAGTAGAATTACCTGACACTACAGGTTGTTCGTAGCTGCTCAACGTCTTTTTCAGATAATGTTACAGTAAAACTTTTTGTTCCATTAGTACTTTTACCAATTTCTTTAACTGTATACTCCATCAACACAGGCATTACTTTGTTTAGGACTCCCGTTGACCCTCTACTAATGGTTTTTCCCATCCATACAGGAGTTTCTGTACTATTAGTCGGATCATATAAGGATATCGTAACATATCGAGTATAGGTTGTTACATTTACAGGTAATACTCCTACCATTCCGAAACTTGGAGAGTAAGTTGTTCGCGCTGTGTACGTTCCATATGTGCTTGTTGTATTAAAAGAACCAGTAGTATAACTTGAGCCACCACCTGTTTGCCCAAATATTGGTACAGCAGAGGTAGAATTACGTCCTCCATCAATTCCAGCTTGAAGATGCACAAGGTATATAGGATTGTCAGTTGTTTTAGTCCACCCCAGACATCTCATTTTATTATCAAGCAACTTCACATATTCCATATATTCGAGGTCTTTTTTCAGCTGTGGTGTTAATGCAACATCATAAGTTTTTATTTCATTACTAATATCGCCATATCCTGTAACATCTAGTCCATACCTACTGCCACATGAAACCAAAACGAGTGCGAAACATACCAACATCATGATTTTTGTTAATTCCATATCAATACCTCACATTGATAATAGCATAAGTACAATCAAATACACAATTATGTAAAATATGAGTTATGATTTAAGTAATAAATTCGTAGGAGCGTGTTTATGCTTGATTATGACATTAATATCCAATCAAAAAAGGATAGCAAATATTTTAGCATTATTTCATTTACTGCAATTAAGCTAATTATTGCTATATTAATGATAATTTATTTCGAGTATGGATTATATGTAGTTATTGGATACTTGATTTTCAGCATAGAATCAAATTCATTCCAAAACCATTTAAATACATTAGAAGCCAATTTCCATTTCAACAAAGTTTATCAAAACATAAGTAACAAAAACACTTTCGATGAGGCAACAACGCTAGAAGAGAAAATTAATGAGCTAGAGGAAAGAATTATTGAATTGGAACTAGAATTAGACAGATAGCCGACCAATTCAGTGGCGATTTATTTTGAGTTAATTCATAATTGGGAAAGTTTATAGCGAGGTCAAGAATATGAAATTAGTAACTATGTTTGTAATGGTTATCATCGGAGTATCAGCTGTGATCTTTTTCAAAGATAGATCAGCTAAGAATACATTTAAGAAGATTTATCAAGACACGGTAGATTCAGTCAATACTGACGATGAAATATATAAGAATTTAGTCGCTTGTATTTTAATAAATGGCAGCGAGTTTAATTCTAAAGAAGAGCTTGAGGAAGATTTAGCCGAAAGAGACCTTAAACTAAAGAACTTAGTGGATGAAGGATTCTTGAATGATGAGATTTATCCGAAACTCAATGAAGTTGAAAAGAAGATATATCTGATTATTAATGGATTTAGCTTAGAATTATTTCCAGAATATTTGGTGGCGAAATCTATCAATATTTTAGAAAAATAGCTCTATGTTATATTACTCATGCTTTAACAAAGGCTAAACATTTCATAATACACTACTTTTAACCAATCCTAACCACAAGATCTCAATCAAAAATGTACCACGAGTGTACCACAAAAAAAAGACCAGTGCCGAAACACTAGTCTTTGTGTAAATCATTGATAGTATTATAAAAAATGGTGCCCAGGGACGGAATCGAACCATCGACACGGGGATTTTCAGTCCCCTGCTCTACCGACTGAGCTACCTGGGCAATTTAGGTTGCTCTCAAAAGCGAGGTCTAAAAATATCGAAAAACGCCTTCGTTGTCAATATCTATTTCATAACTTTTTAAAAAAGATTTATCAGCGGCGTAAATGTTTCCCCCTTCTTAGCCGAAGGGGGAAATCCGATATATTATCAGCCTATTGTACGTCCTACTGCGAGGGCGATAGAACGCATGCTGCCCATCAGCTCGAGGAACTGTGTAGGTGTCAGAGACTGTGCGCCGTCTGACCATGCTTTTTCAGGCTCGGGGTGAACCTCTATGATGAGACCGTCTGCGCCGATAGCAACAGCCGCCTTAGACAGAGGGCCTACATACTGCCAGTGACCTGCCGCATGGCTTGGGTCTATGATGATAGGCAGGTGGGACTTTTCCTTTATAACAGGCACGGCGCTGATGTCGAGCGTGTTTCTTGTGGCTGTTTCAAATGTTCTGAGTCCTCTCTCGCAAAGGATAACTTTGCTGTTCCCTTCGGAAAGGATGTACTCACATGCGTTAAGGTATTCCTCTATCGTTGTGGACATGCCTCTTTTCAGCAGCACGGGCTTATCTGTTTTACCGAGTTCGGAGAGCAGGGCGAAGTTCTGAACGTTTCTCGCACCCACCTGAAACATATCTGCGTACTTGTATACCATATCGACGTATTTCGGGTTTGTGACCTCTGTGACGATAGGCAGACCTGTCTCTTCCCTTGCTTTAGCGAGTATCTTCAGGCCGTCCTCTTCGAGACCCTGGAAAGAGTATGGAGATGTTCTCGGTTTGAATGCGCCTCCACGGAGCATCTTTGCGCCCCCTGCTTTGATGAATTCAGCAGTTTTGATAACCTGTAATTCGCTCTCTACGGAACATGGCCCCGCTATGACGGGCACATCCTCTCCGCCGAATTTTACACCGCAGACATCAATGATGCTGGGCTCACGCTTAACCTCTTTGCTGGAGAGCTTGTAAGGTTTGCTTATTGGTACGATGTTTTCAACACCGGGGAGCTGCCAGATAACGTTTACCTTGTCTCTCTGTCCGGAAACGCCGACAAGCCCGATAACGTTGCGCTCTTTACCCTCGATGATGTGTGTGGAGAAACCAAGCTCCTCAGCAGACTGAGTCACTTTAGCCATTTCATCCTTTGTTGCTCCGATCTTCATTACTACGATCATTTTGATCCTCCGTATTTTTATTTAAAAACCTAAATCTAATTTCCCTTGTAAACCCGGAGATTGCCGTGTCGCCTTCTGCTCCTCGCAATGACTCTTATGCGAGCATCGTGAGCTGTGAAGAGTGGCGGTACAAAATGCGCTCTCCGGTGTGCCTGCCTATGCTGATAGGCACAAAAAAAGGCCGCAACAGCTTCGAAAGTGAAGCCGCTGCGGCCTGTTTAATCTTATTATTCTGTCAACAGGTCGAACTTATACGGCTACACTCCTAGTGCTAAAATACCAGCTAAAAAAGAAACCAAAAAAGTTAAGTTCGAAATTTGTCCTGTTATTCATATAAGTTCAAATAAACTATATCGAGTTTAGTGTCAATGATTTTTTTTGTTAGGATATGCAGGTTTAATGGCTTGCGGATTTCTCACGGCTGAGATAAATATTGGTTATCAATAATATGACGGAGCATTTATGTCTTATGTTTTTCACTATCCCGACCTCGCCGAAGCGCTGTATCATGCGCTGAAAGAGGATGCTTTTTACATCGCTATGGAAAACAGTGCCGACGGCGACGGTAAGGAAGCAATGCTGAGGTATATGGACTTTTCGATGAAAGAGGCGGCCGAGTACGGCAGGCTGTATATACCGCAGTCCCACAGGTGCGGGGTGTCCATATGGTCAAAGCCGCTCAGTGCAGAGCGTGAGGCGGAGCGTTCCTCACTTAAAAAGAGCTTTATCATGGAGCACATGGGGAAGGGGAGTCTGGACACTTATAAAACCATCGTGGAATTCATGTCTGCGAGGGCGGAAGAGGCTGTCACGGATGAATACTGGTATCTCTCGATACTGGGCGTACTCCCCGAATATCAGGGGCAGGGGCTCGGTGTCGGATTGGTGGAAAGTGTGCTGAAAGAGGCCGACGAGGCAGGCGTCCCGACATATCTGGAGACATTCACTCCGAGGAACATGTCTTTCTATAAAAGGCTGGGATATGCGGAATCTGCATCATTCACAGAGCCTTTGACAAGCACTGAATATTTTATAATGACCCGTCCTCCTGTTAGCTATTGATATTTTTATTTAATTGGAAAATACTGTAATAAGTATAGAAATTTAAAGGTAATTTTTATGGAAAAATACATTTCAGATATATTCGACGAGATGCGTGAAACGCAGAACAGATTCATCGCTGAGTCTGCCCCCGTGCTGATAGCCATCGCCACAGAGATAGCCCAGTGCTTCATTAATGGCGGTAAGCTGATGATATTCGGCAACGGAGGCTCGGCTTCCGACGCTCAGCACATCGCAGCCGAGTTTGTAAACAGGTATAAGATGGAGCGTCCGCCCCTTCCTGCGATAGCTTTCACCACCGATACGTCGATACTCACATCCATAGGCAACGACTACGAGTTCAACGATATATTCATAAAACAGGTGTCCGCCCTCGGTAACGAAGACGACCTTGTGTGGGGTATATCCACCAGCGGTAATTCCGAGAATGTGGTTCGTGCCCTCCGTGAAGCGGCCAGAGGCAATATGAAGATCATCGGCTTCACCGGCAGAGACGGCGGAAAGATGAAAGGCCTTTGCGACCTGCTCTTTCAGTCTCCATCGGAAAATACAGGCCGTATTCAGGAGATACACATAGCGGCAGCGCACATCATCTGTCAGCTTGTAGATGAAATAATGTTCGGTAAATTCGCCGGTTAATTATGTCAGTTTTAAGCAGCCTGTGGGGGTGTTCGTCCGTTTGGCACTTCCTAAACAACCGACCTAAAGGGCGTGTGAGCATACTTGTCGCAGGTAATAAACGTGAGTATGAGCTCATCCTGCAGGAGGCTGAATTCTTCTTTTCGGGTGTTCGTGTACTCGGTTTCCCCGAATACACGCAGGATCCATACGAGGAGGCCCGTGTCCTCCCCGAGGTTTTCGCCAGGCGTGCCTCGACCCTAGATTTCCTTTTAAACAGCAAAGAGAGCTGCATAGTTGTCACCACTCCGTACGGACTGCTGAAAAGTCTGCCTCCGAAGGATGTCTTTGCATCTGCCACGGCTGACATCGTGGCGGGTAAAAGCTATGAGCGTGAAGAGCTGGAATATATACTCGGCTACAGCGGATACGTAAATGTCGAGATGGTGGAAGGTGCGGGTGAATACGCATTCCGAGGCGATACCTTAGAGGTCTTCCCCGCTGACAGCGACATGCCGTGCCTGATAGAGTTCTTTGACGATGAGGCGGAGCGGATAGCATATGTGGATACACGCACACGCCGCACGAAAAAGACGGCTGACAGCGTGAGACTGCTCCCTGCGTCCGAGGCTCTTTTCGACGTGGACGACCTGATGAAGAACATCATCGACACTGATATCAAAGATAAGATCGAGCTCTACGGCAAATACGCAGGCTGTCACTGGCTGACCCCTGCGGTGCATAATATGGAGTCCTTTGTGGACTATGTGGGAGAGGATTACAATCTCTTATTTTTCACAGAAGATTTCAGAACAATTTTCACAGATTTCCGTGTTTTAATAGATGATAAGATACCAGAGGGCGAAAATTTTTGGAGGAATAATTTCATTGCTCCATCACGTATGCTCCTGCATATGCCTCCCGAAAAAGTGAACATCATGGCCGACATCACCACAGCCGAATCCGAGACCATGAGATACAAAAGCAGTGCCATGATCTTCGCAGGGAAAAAGGGAAATCTGTATCAGTCCATGTCCTCTGCTATGGACATCATAAAGGGCTATACTTCGGACGGATACAGGGTGCTCTGCTCCATTGAAAGTGACAGACTTGCAAAACTTTTCACTGAATTCTCAAAAGATTACGCTTACATACCCCTAGAGGTTGCAAAATATAAAGAGGTGGATAAGGCAGGGCTTTATCTGCACCCTGAAAAGTTCCGTGGAGGATTCGTCGACGACAAGCTCATGTTTGCCGTTTTCACCGACGAAGACATCTTCGGCACTGCAAAGAAAAGACCGAAACGTGGAAAGAAAGAGCTGTATTCCACAACAATATCCGACCTCGAGGCGGGCGACCATGTCGTCCATGTGGATTACGGTATCGGTATATACGTCGGGCTGGTGCACCAGAGCATCGGCGGTGTCGAAGGGGACTTTATCCAGCTGGAATACGATAATAACGAATTCCTCTATGTGCCCCTTTCATCCATCGGTCAGATACAGAAATATATAGGTCAGGAAGGCTCCCGCCCACGAATAAGCTCACTGCAGACTCAGCAGTGGAAAAAGGTGAAAGCGCAGGCGAAGGCCAGAGCGAAAAAGATAGCTATGGACCTTCTGAAACTTTATGCACAGCGTAAGGTGGAGAAGGGATTCTCATTCACGGACGACGGGCAGATGCTCGATGAGTTCGAACATAAATTTGAATATGACGAGACAGACGATCAGCTCGCAGCTATCCATGACGTATACAGCGACATGGAGGCGAGCATGCCTATGGAAAGGCTAGTTTGCGGCGATGTCGGCTTCGGCAAGACAGAGGTGGCGATGCGTGCCGCATGTAAAGCCGTCGCAGGCGGGAAGCAGGTCGCTGTGCTTGTGCCTACGACTGTCCTTGCCCGTCAGCATTACCTTACATTTCACAAGCGATTCGGCGATATGCCCGTCAGTGTGGACTATGTCAGCCGTTTCCGCAGTGCGAAGGACACCCGTGAGATACTGCAGAAGCTCTCTAAGGGTAATCTGGACATACTGATAGGCACGCACAAGATGCTGTCGAAAGAGATAGAATTTCAGGACCTCGGTCTGCTGATAATAGATGAGGAGCAGCGCTTCGGCGTCGCCCATAAGGAAAAGATAAAGGCAATGCGCAGTAACGTGGATGTGCTTTATCTCTCCGCAACGCCTATCCCCCGTACACTTCAGCTATCCCTTTCGGGGATACGTGACATATCCACCATCGATACGCCCCCTGTGGACAGACTGCCTGTCATCACAAAGGTGATAAAGAGGGATATGGAGGTCAAGAACGCCATTCAGCGTGAGCTTGAGCGTGGCGGACAGGTCTTTTTCCTGCATAACAGGGTGGAGAACATCACCCAGATAGCGGCAGGCGTGAAGAATATGCTCCCAGGCGCATCTGTGGCCATTGCCCACGGGCAGATGAGCAGCAGCGAGCTTGAAAAGATATTGATGAAGTTTTATTCTGGTGAGACAGACGTGCTTGTTTGTACTGCCATCATCGAAAACGGAATAGACATCGCAAATGCGAATACCATAATCATAAACGACGCCGCCCACCTCGGGCTGGCGCAGATATATCAGCTCAAAGGACGTGTGGGCAGATCGGGCAGACGTGGGTATTGCTACCTCATAGTCGAGCAGTTCTCCGCACTGACGGAGGTCGCACAGAAGAGGCTGAAGATAATCCAGCAGCTTTCAGACCTCGGCAGCGGGGTGAAGATCGCCTTTTACGACCTTCAGCTCAGAGGAGCGGGAGACCTGCTGGGGGCAGACCAGTCGGGCTTCATGGTGAAGGTGGGCTATGAGCTCTTCATCGCCATGATAGACGAGGCTGTTAAAGACCTGAAAGGTATCGCCAGCATTTCGGCAGATACAGAGGTTATCACGTCGATACCTCACTTTATCCCCGCAGACTATATCGAGGACACGAAGATACGCCTTGATTACTACCGCAAATTCTCCGAACAGGAGGATATGGAAGGCGTGTACGAGATACTGAACGAGCTGTCGGAGCTTTACGGCGAGCTGAAGGAAGAGACGGAAAACCTCGGTCGGATCATGCTGATAAAGAAACTGGCAGGATTTGCCAATATGGAGAAAATGTTCATATACAGCAATAAGCTGAAGATGGTGTTCACCAAAGGCACTCCCGTGAACCCTCAGCGGATCATGGAATCCATACAGAAGGCAGGGGCAGGGTCGAAATTTGAGAATGAGTTCACTTTATCGCTCTTTTTTGAAAAGGAGCAGAGGGTGCTGGACAAGGCAATTACTTTTATCGGTGAACTGATCAAAATACCCGCTGTCTGATATCAATAAGACTATTGCAAAAATATACAGGTTTAAGGTATTCTAATACGCTATGAAAAAATATCTAATTCTTTTAATTATAACTATTTTGAGCTTGTCGCTCGCATCATGTTTTTCCGGTAAAAATGATGAAAAAGAGGGTCTCGGCAAGGACGACCCGGCGAATACATTTGTCATCGTAAACGGTGAAAATGTGTCAAAGGCAGACTACGAGGCATTCATCGCATATACTATCTCCGTTATGGATATAGAGACCAGATCAAACCCTGTGATAGTGGAGACACTTAAAAAGGACTTCATCGAACACAGGCTCCTCCTGCAGAAAGCTGTGGAAGAGAATGTTGATGTAGACGAGGCAAAATTTAACGAGATAGTCGAATCCTTCCAGACCATCAAAGGGCAGAAGATGCTGAGCGAATTTGAAAGACAGCTCAACCTCGACTTTGAATCACTCAAAAAACTCCTCCGTCAGCGCATTATGATAGGCAAGCTGCTGGAGCAGATCGCAGGCTCTGATATCGTAATCAGCGAAGAAGAGCTTAAGGCATTTTACGAAGAGAAAAAAAATGAACTTAACGCCGTTGTTTCGGCTCATATACAGCATATAGTAGTGTATGAGGAAAAGGCCGCACAAAATGCCCTCTCTCTGATCAAACAGGGCATCCCGTTCTCTGAAGTGGCGGAGAAATTCTCCGTAGCACCAGAGAAGGAAAACGGCGGAGACCTCGGCTTTATAAACGTGAATGAATATCCTGATATCTTTAAAGAGGCGCTCAGTCTTAAAAAAGGGCAGGTCAGCGGAATTCTGAAATCTGAATACGGCTTTCACATCTTTAAGCTGATAGATGTGCAGAAGAAGTCCGACATCGGTTTTGAAACTCTGAAAAAGAAACTTTATGCCGAACTTTACGGCCTAAAACAGGAAAAAATTGTAAGGGAATATATTGATGGCTTATTTGAAAAATCTGAAATTAACTATCCTGATACTGCTGTTTCTGACAGCAACTAGCTCTTATGCGGAGATCATAAACAGGGTCTATGCCGTTGTGGGTGAGAAGATCATCACTCAGTACGAGCTGGAAACTATGAACCCGAAGAGACTGCAGTACATTTATGAAAAATTCAAAGGCGATGAGCTGGAAACAGAGCTCGCCAGATATTATAACGGTGCACTCGACCTGATGCTGGACAACTATGTCATCGAACAGGCAGCGGCCAAAGAGGGCGTGCGTGTTTCAGACAGAGAGGTCGACGGCGCAGTGCAGGAGATCATGGAGAAGAACAACGTCGACGAGATCCGCCTGAGAGAACTCCTCGCTGCTTCAAACCAGACACTTGAGCAGTATAAATGGAGCATCAAGGTAGACATCCTTAAAGCAAGGCTCGTCAGCACCGTATTCAGACCAAAGATCATCATCACGGATCAGGACATTCAGGAATATGTGGACGGACACACGGCAGAGCTCGAACTTTCCGACACATACGAGCTGAGAATACTCACCACAGACAGCAAAGCAAAGCTGGACGAAGCTATGGCAGACTTTGAAAAGACAGGTGACTTCAGAGAAGCAGCGATGAAATACTCCACAGCAGGCAACGCCGACAGCGGCGGTTACCTCGGATGGGTAGAGCTCGCATTTCTCGATGACGACATCAGAAGTGCCATCACAGGCATCAAAAAAGGCATAGCAAAACCTATCGAAGACAGCGACGGAGGATTCCGTGTGTTTTATGTCGAGGGTTTTAAGAATAAAAACGAACTCCCCGAAGAAAAAAAGGACAGCATTGTGAGAGCTCTCACCGAGGAACGCTCAAAAGAGATCTTTGACAACTGGCTGGCCGACAGCAGAAAAGAGATCCTTATCCAGAAAAAATATGCGTATTGATAAGCTCCTCAAGGTCTTAATGCTGATAAAAAGGCGTACCGTTGCCAATGAAATGGCGGACGAGGGATTTGTCCTGCTTAACGGCAGACAGGCAAAGCCGAGCTCAAAGGTGAAGACCGGAGACATTATCGAGCTGGATATGTGGAATTACTATAAGAAACTTGAAATAGTGATTCTGCCGGAAAAGGGTTCTGTCCCGAAGAAAGATGTCGATAAGTTTATAAAGATACTCGAATACAGAACAAAAGAATGATTTAGGGTGACCGTATGTGTGGAATAGTAGGATATATAGGCGAGAGAAAAGCGTCCGGCGTACTTATGAACGGACTCTCAAAACTGGAATACAGAGGATACGACTCGGCAGGCATCGCACTGCTTGAAGGCGGCTCCATCGCTGTGGAACGCAGCGTGGGTAAGCTGATAAACCTCAGTGAAAAACTGAAAGAGAAAGTTTTTAACGCTACCACGGGCATTGGCCATACCAGATGGGCGACCCACGGCAAGCCATCCTTTGAAAATGCACACCCGCACAGCTCCGAAGGGCTGACAATAGTGCACAACGGTATCATCGAGAACTACCTTGAGCTGAAAGGAATGCTCATCGCTCAGGGTGCGAAATTCTGTTCTGAGACCGATACGGAAGTTGTCGCACACCTTTTAAAATCAAACTACGACGGCGACATTGTCAAAGCCGTTCAGAAAACACTGAAACAGATAATAGGCTCATATGCCCTAGGTGTTATCACCGAAAATGAACCTGATAAGATAGTCATCGCACGAAAGGACAGCCCTCTCGTTATCGGTATAGGCGAGGGTGAAATGTTCGCCGCAAGCGACGTGCCTGCGGTACTGTCATACACACGCCGGTTCGTCTTCCTCGAAGACGGCGACATGGCAGTGCTGAGCAAAGACAGCTTTGTGATATTCGATATAAACGACAATCCTGTCAACCGTGAGGTAAAGGTAATCGACTGGAACCCTGTAATGGCTGAGAAAGCAGGTTATAACCACTTCATGCAGAAAGAGATAGCCGAACAGCCAACAGCCGTAATTAACACCATCAGGGGGAGATATTCCCTCGATGACAGCAGCGTCTCATTTGCCGAATTTGAAAAGATAGACGCCGTAATGGATAAGATAAACCGTATAGTGATAGTGGCATGCGGCACAAGCTGGCATGCGGGGCTCATCGCTAAATTCTATATAGAAAAGCTCGCCAAGATACCCGTAGAGGTAGACATAGCATCCGAGTTCAGATACAGAGACCTAGTGATAGACGACAAGACACTGTTCCTCGGCATCAGCCAGTCAGGCGAAACAGCAGATACGCTGATGGCTCTGCGTAAGGCGAAAAAGATGGGCGCGACAGTGCTCTCCGTCTGTAATGCCGTGGGCTCATCCATACCGAGAGATTCCGACGCTGTGATATATACTTATGCCGGGCCTGAGATAGGCGTGGCATCCACGAAAGCATTCACCACACAGGTGATCAGCCTTTTCCTCCTCGCCCTTTATATGGGACAGGAGAGGGGAGTGCTCTCAAAAGACGAGATAGGCAGATACCTCGGCGAAGTGGTGAAACTCCCCGAAGCTATCGAAAAAGTCCTCTCTCAGGAAGACTATATACTCTCACTGGCGAAGAAATTCAAAGATGCTTCAGACTTCCTTTATCTGGGTCGCAACGTAAACTATCCCGTTGCCCTCGAAGGTGCGCTGAAGCTGAAAGAGATATCATACATCCACGCTGAGGGATACCCCGCAGGTGAGATGAAGCACGGGCCTATCGCCCTGATAGATAAGACTCTGCCTATTTTTATACTTTGTCCGAAGTCTTCTGTTTATGAAAAGGTCGTCTCAAACGTTGAGGAAGTGAAGACAAGAGACGGCATAGTTATCGCCGTCGTTACAGAGGGTGACGAAGGGCTCAGAGGTATCTGTGACCATGTCATAGAGATACCCGATGTGATAGAAGAGCTTTCAGTTTTCCCTGCCGTGGTGGTTACGCAGATATTCTCTTACCACTGTGCGCATCTGCTCGGACTGGATGTAGACCAGCCGAGAAACCTCGCAAAATCAGTTACCGTAGAATAAAAAAAGGCACAGCCAAAGCTGTGCCTTTCATATATCTTCCGATAAAATCCTATTAGTGTTCGTCGCCTGGCTGAGAGAGCTCTGTGAGCACTCCGTTCACGCTTTTCGGGTGTACGAATGCAACCTTCATGCCGTGTGCGCCGTTCATTGGCTCTTCGTTTATCAGCTTTATGCCGTCGGCTTTCAGCATCTCCAGAGCTTTATAGATGTCTTCCACTCTATACGCTATGTGGTGTATCCCTTCGCCTTTTTTCTCCATAAACTTTGCTATGGGGCTTTCGTCTGATGTGGGCTCGAGGAGCTCTATGTTCGACTCGCCTATTTTGATGAAGGCAACACGAACCTTCTGGCTCTCTACCTCTTCAAAGTGGTAAGGCACTATCCCCATTGTTTTATAAAAAGCTGTCGCCTCGTCGAGGCATTTAACGGCGATGCCGATATGGTCTATCTTCTCTAACATAATGACCCCCTCAGTAATATGCATATCTTAATGTCATTCTGAGGAGACTTTAGCCGACGTGAGAATCTCAGGTGAAGATTGCTTCGTCGTAGTAACTCCTCGCAATGACCAATTTAGTTAATAAGTTTATTCAGCAGCTGAGAGACAACGCCGGGGTTTGCTTTCCCTTTTGATTCTCTCATTATCTGTCCCATGAAGAATCCCTGGAGCTTTTTATCCCCCGCACGGAATCTTTCTGTCTCGTCAGGGTTTGCATCGATGATCTTCTGAACGATCTTTTCGAGCTCGCCTTCGTCGGAGTTCTGAGACATGCCTTTCTCTTCTACTATAGCGGAAGGTTTCTTTCCGCTTTCGAGCACTTCTTCGAAAAGCTTTTTCGAGATGTTTCCGCTGATGGTGCCTTTATCAAGGAGGGCTACTATCTCAGCGAGTGATTCAGGCGACATACCTGCTTCGGATATCTCGCACTGCTTTTCGTTAACGTGGCGCATCAACTCTGTCATGATGAGGTTGCTGATACCCTTTGGGTTGTTGTGCGCTTTTAAACATTCTTCGAAAAAGTCTGCGTAGCTCTTCTCCGATGTGAGGAAATCAGCATCGTAGGCGGGCAGCTTAAGGTCGTTCATGAAGCGTGCCTTTCTGTCCACAGGGAGCTCCGGCAGGTTTACCTTTATGTTGTCTATGAATGATCTTTCCAGTACTAGAGGCACAAGGTCAGGGTCCGGGAAGTAGCGGTAGTCGTGTGCGTCTTCCTTGCCTCTCATGGAAGCAGTAACGCCTGTGTCGGCGTTGAAGAGGCGTGTTTCCTGTACGATGGTGCCGCCTTCGTCGAGCACTTTCGCCTGACGTTTTTCTTCATATTTGATAGCTCTTTCGACGTTTTTGAAAGAGTTTACGTTCTTTATCTCTGCACGTGTGCCGAATGGGTCTTCTTCGCTTTTGCGAAGTGACACGTTCGCATCGCATCTCATGGAGCCTTCCTCCATGTTGCAGTCGGAGACCTCCACGTATTTAAGGATAGTTTTCAACTTCTGAAGGTATGCCTTTGCTTCCTCTGCACTGCGGATGTCCGGCTCGGACACTATCTCCATCAGAGGCGTACCGGTACGGTTAAGGTCCACGCCTGAGCCGTCGGACGAGTGGACTAGTTTACCTGCGTCCTCCTCTATGTGGATACGTGTGATACCTATGCGCTTTTGTGTGCCGTCTTCCAGCTCGATGTCTATGTATCCGTTCTCACAGATTGGCAGTTCGTACTGGGATATCTGGTAAGCCTTCGGCAGGTCGGGGTAAAAGTAGTTCTTACGTGCGAAGACTGACTTCTCACGTATTTCGCAGTTGAGTGCGAGTCCCGCCTTTGTGGTGAACTCCACGACCTTTTCATTCAGCACGGGGAGCACGCCGGGCATACCGAGGCATACGGGGCATACGTTTGTGTTAGGGTCTGATCCGAATTTATTAGAGCATGAGCAGAATATCTTTGATTCTGTTGCCATCTGCACGTGTACTTCAAGTCCTATGACTGGTTTATAGCTCATATTTAGTACCTACTTAAGTTTTTCGGAGATACGGCTTATCTGCACTTCCTGCTCGAAAGCGTGTGCAAGGTTCAGTATCTTCCCTTCTTCAAAATAGTTACCGATGAGCTGAACGCCTATCGGCATGCCGTCCTCTCCGAATCCGCAAGGAACGGATAGCCCGCATCCTCCGAAGAGGTTGAGGGAGAGTGTATAGATATCGCTGAGATACATCTGTATAGGATCTGATGTCTTTTCACCCGCTTTGAAAGCCGTGGTAGGCGATGTTGGGCAGATGATCGCATCGACTGTCTTGAATGCTTCCACGAAGTCCTGCTTGATGAGTGTTCTCACCTTTTGGGCCTTTATGTAGTATGCGTCGTAGTATCCCGCTGAGAGTACATATGTGCCGAGCATGATCCTGCGCTTTACTTCGTCGCCGAATCCCTCAGAGCGTGATTTGAAATACATGTCACGCAGGTTCTCCGCCTCGGCTCTGCGTCCAAAGCGTACGCCGTCGTAACGTCCGAGGTTGCTCGATGCCTCTGCCGTGGCGAGGATGTAGTATGTTGCCAGAGCATAGTCAGTGTGAGGCAGAGATATATCCACCATCTCACATCCGAGGTCTGTATATTTTTTGATTGCGCTGTCCACGGCGGCTTTAACGTCTGCGGAGAGTCCCTCGGCGAAGTATTCCTTCGGAACACCGATCTTCATCCCTTTAACGTCGCCTGTGAACTCAGCGTTATAGTCTTTCTTATCTATCTTTGCAGATGTGGAGTCCTTCGGGTCGTGCTCGCCTATGATGGAGAGTACGGATGCGAGGTCTTCCGCTGATTTACCCATCGGGCCGATCTGGTCGAGGGAAGATGCGAAAGCCACGAGACCGAAACGGGAAACACGTCCGTATGTGGGCTTCATGCCGACGATACCGCAGAGTGATGCGGGCTGACGGATGGAACCGCCTGTGTCGGAGCCGAGTGTCACAGGTGCGAAACCGGCAGCAACGGCAGCGGCAGAACCGCCCGATGAACCGCCCGGTACTCTGTCTGTGTCCCACGGGTTGCGTGTTTTAGCGTATGCAGATGTCTCGTTTGAGGAACCCATTGCGAACTCGTCCATTGAGAGCTTACCGAGGTTGATAAATCCTGCTTCCTCCACGAGCCCTACGGCTGTGCCGTTGAACGGAGGCTTAAAGCCCTCGAGTATCTTTGAGCTGCATGTGGTGGGCATACCCTTTGTGATGAGCAGGTCTTTCAGAGCGATAGGCACACCTGCGAATTCGGGGAGTGCTTCGCCCTTTGCTCTTTTAGCATCGACGGCATCAGCCTGTGCAATGGCGTTTTCATTCACATGGTTGAAGGCCTGCACTTCGCCGTCGTATTTCTCTATCCTGTCCAGATAGAACTGCACGAGTTCCCTGCTGGAGAATTCTTTATTTTTTAGCCCTGCCGTGAGAGCTTTCAGACTAAGGTTTATAAAACTCATTCGATCACCTTCGGAACTTTAAAGTGGGCGTCCTCAGCCAGCGGAGCGTTTGCCAGCGCCTCTTCATTCGAGAGGGAAGGCTTCGCCACGTCGGGTCTGGTGACAGTGTATATGTCCAGCGTGTGGGATGTGGGCTCTACGTTATCCGTATTCAGCTCGTTCAGCTTGTCCATGTATCCCAGAATGCTGTTCAGGTCGTCTTTTATCTTTTCCGCTTCTGCTTCCTCGAAATTGAGGCGTGCCAGCGTTGCGATGTGTTTAACATCTTTCAGTGAAATTGTCTCAGACACAATAATATCCTCCAAAAAAGGCTAGGCAGGCATTATGCCGATTTTTTCTGATTTTTTCAAGGGTTCAGTGGAGTTAAATAGTTTGAATAAAACCCGTTTGCCGATGTTGTCTGAAGGAGTGAAATTTTTACACGTATTTGTGAATAATTCACCATTGCATTTCGAGTTATGTAGTATAATGAAATTGTGTAGATTTTATGAGGAGCAGAACATGTCTAAAAAATTATTACTGACATTACTACTATTGGTTTCTATGGTTTTAAACGGCTGTAACTTCTTAGGAAGTTCAGGGAATTCGAGCGGGACGGCGGTTGTCGACGACGGCGGTTCAGGAGATTCAGGCGGCTCCGGTGACTCCGGAGATTCGGGTGATTCAGGCGGTGACGGAGGCGATCTGCCTGTCACAGGGAGCGAGACGGGCGTATTCATAGATAATGAAGTGGCAGGTCTCTCATATGTGACATCATCAGGCGTGACAGGCGTTACAGACGCTCAGGGACGTTACAACTATAACCCGGGCGACACCGTAATTTTCTCCATAGGCGGTATATCCCTTAGGTCGTGCCAGGCGGCGGGTTACATCACACCTAGAACAATTTATCCCGATAACGAGACGGCAGCACTCAGGCTTGCCCAGTTTCTGCAGAGTATAGACAGTGACGGAGACCCTTCGAACGGCATCACACCGAACGAAGCCGACCTGACACCTCTGCGTGATATAAATTTTGAAGATGACGGATTCGAGGACTTCCTCCGTGCAAATCTACCTGAGCATCTGGTATTTGTCTCTGCTGCGGATGCACTGCAGCACATGGATGATGCTATTGTCGATCTGGGTGTGAAGCCCGACGGCGTAGCGGAGGAAAGATATAAGGTTTTCACAGGCTATGATGCCGAGCACGGTAAAGAGCTGTGGATAACACAGGACGGAAGGACATTCAGCTTCCTTAAAGATCTGGACGACGGAGCGACATATGGTGCATCCGTTGCGGATTTTGCAGCATTCGGTGATAAGGTCATATTTGGCGCAAGAGACAGCGAACATGGCTATGAGCCGTGGGTCTCAGACGGTACAGATGCAGGCACATTCATGCTGAAAGATATTTATGAAGGCAGTTCATCTTCTTTATCCAGTCCGTACTTTATCTCTTCAGGCGGGAAGGTATACTTTCTGGCTCTGACAGCCGAATACGGCTATGAACTCTGGGCGACAGACGGCACCACGGCGGGTACATACATGATCGCCGATATTAACGAAGGCGGAAACCCCACATATATCTCAGATATGGCGGCATACGACGGAAAGCTGATCTTTGGCGCATATACAGATGCTGCCGGTTATGAGCTGTGGATATCAGACGGTACAGAGGCAGGCACAGTGCCGGTTAAAGATATCTATCCGGGCACAGGCGGAAGCACTCCTTATTCTTTCACAGTCGTCGGTGATTATATCTATTTTACGGCTAATGATAACATAGGTCACGGCGTATGGATGACAGACGGCACAAGTGCAGGTACTGAGAAGGTCTATTCCTCTGTTTCCGAGATACAGGGAATGGTAGCATTTGCGGGTGATCTGTATTTCGAGGCTAATTTCCAGCTGATAAAAGTGAGCGGAACCTCAGCCACAGACCTCGGCTATCTGGGCGACTGCGACAATAAAACTTTTATGGCAGCAGGTGACACAAAGCTGTATATGAGAGGCTCAGAGAAACTTTACTATATAGACGGTACGAGCATCACAGAGGTTCTCGATGAATCTGACAACAGCGTACTTTATGCTAATTATCTCGTGACGATAGGCGATACGCTCTTCTTCAGCGGGTCAGATTTTGTCACTGGCGATGTCGAGCTTTATAAAGCTGAGGGTGCGTCTGCCACTCTGGTGAAAAACATTAATGCCACAGATGAATCCTCGCCTTACTATCTGACTGTTTTCGGCAATGAAGTATTCTTTACTGCCAATGACGGTGAGCACGGCCATGAGCTGTGGAAGTCCGACGGTACAGAAGCAGGCACTGTCATGGTTATGGATATAAACGACGATACAGGCTCTTCCAGTGTGGATTATATGACAGCGGCAGGTTCGAAGCTGTTCTTCAGAGCAGATGACGACAAGCACGGCTCTGAGCTTTGGATCACAGACGGTACAACATCCGCAACTGTTCAGGTGGCTGATATTAATAAAAAACCTATGTCGTCCCTTACGGCTGACGCTTCATTTGTAAAAGCAGGTGGCAAATATTTCTTCACAGCTTATACAGAGTGGACAAACAGTTATTGGGTGACAGACGGCACCGCCGCAGGTACCAAATCTCTGGAAATTCCTGTTACACGTGACAACGGTATAGTGGCTTTCGGCGACTCTGTCCTCATTAAGGGGAATTACAACGTATCTAACGCACTTATCATTACAGACGGCACATCAGAAGGCACAGAGGAGCTCCTGACGTCTGAATACATATATAACGTTATGGTTGTGGACGACTTGATATACTTCATCGCCGATGATACAGGCACTGCATATCTCTATGTTAGTGACGGTACAGCCGCAGGCACACATGCTCTGCGCAACAGCGACGATAACCGCTTTGTCGAGCCTAGCTATTTGACAAAGGTCGGTTCCGATCTTTACTTCATGCTTATTGACTTCATGGGCATATCCAGGCTGTATGTCACAGACGGAACAGCAGACGGCACTCTTTTGATAAAAGAGATGGAATTCACAGAAGCGGCTTCTATCAGAGGCTTTGCAGGTACAGAGGATAAGCTCATATTTAACTTAGTCTCAGACGATGCAGGAAGCGAGCTCTGGGTATCAAACGGTACATTAGCAGGCACTGTCATGCTGAAGAATATCGCAGACGACTCAGACAGAGTGGTCTCCAGCTATCCTGACGACTTCAGATCAGTGGACGGCAAGGTCTTCTTCACTGCCGCCACAGAAGAGGCCGGCGAGGAGCTTTGGATCACAGACGGTACCGAAAGCGGAACACATATGGTGGTAGACGGCGCACCTGGCGAATCCGGCTCGGCTATTGAGATGTTTGGCTCAGTGGGCAACAAACTGTACTACACCAGTACAGTGGTGCCGATGGATCTGTCGGGCGAGACAGTTTACGCAAGCCCTAGAGGCGACATACGCAGATTCGACGGTAAGATAATGGTGGCATATACTGATATGGATATGGTGCAGACCATAGACACAGGGCTTGCAGCAGATTTCTTCGAACCTAATTATCCTAACTTAGGGCTTAATTTTGAAGAGGAAGACTATATGCTCATATGGTATACCAGTGTTGATCTGCCGAGCTCTCTGCTTAAGATAATGGGAAGCTCCTTCATGACGGCTCTCCAGACAGACGGAGTAATGATCAATAACGATGCAGAATAAGCGATATACGCTATAAAATGAGATCCCCGGTGTCTTTGCAGGCATCGGGGATTTTTTTATCAGATATGTTTACTGCTGACCGCCGAACATCTTCATCATGCTTTTCAGCTTTTCTTTCTGTTCGTCCATGTCGAATCCTCCGTCTTCCTCAGCGGCCTGTTCGTGTGCTTCGCTGTTGCTTATGCTCATCATGGGCTTGCCTTCACTCTCAAGTAGCATCTGCACGGCTGATCTGGCATGCTCTTTTGATATGGCATCGGCTTCTGCGGAATAGACTATCTCGACACCGCTCGGCAGTTCAAACTTATCATTTGCAGGTTTGCCTTTGTCTATGCTTACGGCCTCAGTGTTTTCCTTCATTCCCATGAGACCGCCTTCGGTCTTCAGCACGATGTCTGTGCCTGTCATGGTGTATGTGGTTATCCCAGCCATTGTGACCTTGTCGCATTTATATCCCATTATCTCCGCTGCGCCTTTTTCGACTGTGCCGTTCAGGCTTTCGACGGTGGATATTCCTGTTTCTTCCATGTTTTTCACAAGCTTCTTTTTGTCTGATGCAGAGAGTTTTTCATACTCTTCCTTCATATACTTCACAGGGTTGGTCTGCTTGTTTATCACACCGTCCTTTTCGTTATACACATATACCCAGTCTGGTGTTGTGATGGTTATCTCTTTCCTCTTGTTTGATATGCCGAGTATCTTCATCTCGGAATCGACGTATTCGGCTCTGGTCTGGCCGTGGTCTTTAATGTACAGGGTGCTTGTTCCTTTGAAGGAGCCGTTCAGCTTATAGCTGATCGTTGCGTTTTTGAAAGGGAGCTTCTGATCCCACGGATTAGATGCCGCATACGCAGACGACACCAATAGGGTGAGCATGAGAATGACTAGGATCTTTTTCATAAGGGTTCTCCTGAAAAGTCTTTGGATGAGACTTAAATAATAATAACTATACAAGAATATCCCAGTTTATCAGACCGTCAAGGAGATGCGGTTATGAGCTATGGTTATTTTTCACATTTTATACATAATTGGGGAAGGTGGAGAAAAGGAGCACTGTGGTTAGGGCGAATCTATAACGCAAAAAAAAAGCCTGACACTTTCGTATCAGGCTTTTTTGTTAACGGGGACGAAGGGACTCGAACCCTCGACCTCCGACTCGACAGGCCGGCGTTCTAACCAACTGAACTACGCCCCCAGGTTAGAAATCTTTTAAATGGGTGGTACAGGGATCGAACCTGTGACCCTCGGCTTGTAAGGCCGATGCTCTCCCAGCTGAGCTAACCACCCGATTGGTAGTAATAAAAATTTCTGTCGTAGAAATTTTTATACCCGCTCCGTCCAGAACAAGTTCAGTACTTCGCTGCACTTTGCTTTCGCTCCGTGAGCATCATCCTGATGCTTGTCATGTGAAGCAATCTTTCCTTTAAAGAAAAGAAAGCGTCCCCATGGGGATTCGAACCCCAGTCGTCGCCTCGAAAGGGCGATGTCCTAGGCCAGGCTAGACGATGGGGACGGATAAAAAAGTGAGCCATGTTGGGCTCGAACCAACGACCCATTCCTTAAAAGGGAATTGCTCTACCAACTGAGCTAATGGCTCTTATCTCGTTTTGGGAAAGCTTGTTTCCCTAGCGAGATGTAGGTTATATCAAAGCAACTTGCCTATGTCAACAAGTTTTTGTCAAAAAATTTCATTTAATTTTATAGTCTGGTCTCTTTTAGTACCAATGCTTATCAGACAGTAGTTTACGCCGAGGAAATCGCTGACATACTGGCAGTATTTTCTGGCATTTACAGGGAGGTCTTCATAAGATTTTGCACCTGTAATGTCTTCGCTCCATCCGTCGAGTTCAGTGTAAACCGGTTCGCACTCCTCAAGGGCATTGATCTCAGCAGGGAACTGATCGAGTATCTTGCCTTTATACTTGTATCCTGTACAAACTTTCACCTTCTCCATGCCGGAGAGTACGTCGAGCTTTGTAAGGGCGATGTGGTTTATACCGTTGATGACAACGGCAAATTTCATGGCTACAAGGTCGAGCCAGCCGCATCTTCTGGGGCGTCCTGTTGTGGCGCCGTATTCGCCGCCTGCCTCACGGAGCTGTTCGCCTGTCTGGCCGAGGAGCTCAGTAGGGAAAGGACCGCTGCCCACACGTGTTGTATAAGCCTTCATAACACCCATAACGTTATCTATCTTTCTAGGGGAGAGACCGGAACCGGTACAAGCTCCGCCTGCGGAAGAGTTGCTGGATGTAACGTAAGGGAATGTACCGAAATCTACGTCGAGGAGAACACCCTGAGCGCCCTCCATCATAATTTTCTTACCTTCGTCGTACAGTTTGTTCACAAGGAACGCAGTTTCTGTTACGTAAGGTTTTATGATCTCTGCGTACTGCATGTACTGCTCGTATATTTTCTCTGCGTCGATGGCGTCGTGTTTGTAAAGGTGCTCCATAAGGTAGTTCACTTCACGCACGTTTGCTTCGAGCTTCTCACGGAAAACTTCAGGCTCGTAGAGGTCGCATATTCTGATACCGCTTCTCGCAGCTTTATCAGCGTATGTAGGCCCGATACCGCGTCCTGTCGTACCGATCTTCTTTTTACCTTTAAGTTCTTCTCTGAGTACGTCTATTGTCTTATGGTAAGGCATGATGACGTGTGCGCGTTTGCTGATGTAGAAACAGCCTTCCTCGAAGACCACTCCCTGCTTTTTCAGCCCTTCCATCTCTTCGATGAGGGCATCAGGAGCAACGACAACGCCGTTACCGATGATATTTATTTTTCCTTTGTGGATGATACCGGAAGGGATAAGGTGGAGGATATATTTTGTATCCCCTACTACTACAGTGTGCCCTGCGTTGTGACCGCCGGATGTACGTACGATAACGTCTGCATCGACAGTGCTGAGGTCTACGACCTTTCCTTTTCCTTCATCGCCCCATTGGGCGCCCAGTACAACAGTACAGCTCATTTGCTTTTACCTCTATGAAAGTATATTTCGGAAACTATAGCTCTTCTCGAGCTCGGATTTTTCTTTCTCGTCCCCTGCGTAGAAAACAGTGAAGTTCTCGCTGCGGAGATGCTCGCACTTGGCGAAATTTTCTCTGCCGACCACAAGCCAGTCTATTTCTTTCAGCTTTATGTCGGATTTATCTACTCTGTATATCTCCTCAATGTTGAACACGACACCGCATGCGGGTACATCACGGCCGAAGTTCTTCGTGAGGTTGTCATAACGTCCTCCGCCTGCCAGCGTTTCGCCGACCTCAGCGTGGAGGATGTCAAATGTGATACCTGTGTAATAGTCCAGCCCTCTGGATTCTGATGCGTCGAAGACAAGGTCTTCTCTGTCGAAGCCGAGGCTGATCAGATTTTTAAAGAGTGCCTTAATATATTGTATATGCTCAGACATCTCTTCGTCAAATGCACAAGCGTCTATGATCTTTTCGATGGTCTCTATCCCGCCGAAAGCCATAGGAAGGAAGAGGAGAAATTTCTCCGCATCGCTGTCGCCTTTTATCATCTGTCTGATGGAGGCAACGTTCTTTGCGTCGAGCAGTTTGTGGTATGCCTCTTTCTTTTCCCCTGCGAGCTCGAGTGCTCTGCTGGTGAATTTGCTGTGTCCGAAGACATATTTACAGCCTTTGATGCCGAGTGTGTCGAATGCACGCTTCGCAAGGAGCAGCAGCTCTGTGTCGGCATCGAGCATGTCGTTGCCGTAGAGCTCAGCACCCACCTGAAGCTGTTCGGATTTTATCCCTTTGTTCAGGTTTACGTTTCTGAACACACGCCCGTTGTAGCATACCCTTGCAGGGAGCGGGAAGTCTGCCATATAGTTGGCAAAATATCTGGCCGCCTGAGGTGTGAAGTCGGGGCGGAGCACAAGAGATTTGCCTGTGTTTCTGTCTATGAATCTGATGGTGTTCTCATCCTTGAAGTTGAACGTGGTCTCCTTCAGGATGTCATAGTATTCGTAGACAGGGAGGAATATCTCCATGTATCCGTATGCGAGAACAGAGTTTTTGATGCTCTGCTCGATCTTGTTCATCTTTACCGATCTGCCCGGAGCTATGTTCCCCGCCGCATTCGGCATCATCTTTCCAGTCATTTATTCTCCATCGTATTCGTCATCCTGAATGTAATGAAGGATCTGAAAACAGATTCTTCGCTTTGGCTCAGAATGACTTGTAAGATATTTTATTCGCCTATGTAGCTCTGCAGAACTTCCTCTGCGGCGGCAACGCCTGTGCCGAGCTTGAGGTCGTATCCCATATTGCGCAGTCCCATCTCAAGCCCGCTTATGGCTGTGATGGTGTCGAAAGCGTCGTGGTATCCGAGGTGGGAGACACGCACTATCCTGCCTTTCAGGTGATCCTGACCGCCGGCGTATGTTATGCCCACTTTCTCACGCATAAATTTCACGAGCTTGCCTCCGTCGATGCTCTCAGGCAGGTAAAAGCCTGTGGCAGCGTTCGAAGGAACCTCGGCAAGAAGCTCGAAGCCCATAGCCGTGATGGCCGCTCTTGTTGCTTCCGCATTTACGGCGTGACGTTTATATACGTTCTCAAGTCCCTCTTCCATAAACATTTTCAGCACCTCTGCGAGCCCTGATATGAGGGTGGTGGCAGGTGTGTATGCTGTGGTGTTCTTGCTCTGGGATTTGAGCTCTTTTTTCAGATTAAGGTAGTATTTGGGTATTGTGGAGCTCTCTGCGAATCTCCACGCCTTTTCGCTGAGACATATGAATGAGAGCCCGGGCGGCAGCATAAAGGCCTTTTGTGAGCCTGTCACTGCTATGTCTATGCCCCACTCGTCGAATTTTGTCTCGTGTACGCCGATGGATGTGATGCCGTCCACGATGAAAAGGCAGTTGTCCCTTTTGGAAACAACTTTTGCGATATCCTCCACAGGGTGATACGCTGTTGTGGATGTTTCGCTCCCCTGCATGAGGACAGCTTTTGTCTCAGGGTTTGCACTGAGGAATTCTTCTATCATTTCAGCCTTAACGGATCTGCCCCAGTCGAGCTCGATGGATGATACGTTTATACCGTATGTTTTACAAATGTCCCGCCATCTCTGGCCGAATTTACCCGCATCGACGACGAGCACGCTGTCGCCCGGGTTCAGAGTGTTGATGACGGCTGCTTCCATGGCTGCTGTACCGCTGCCTGCGAGCATGAGGACATCCTGCTTTGTGTTAAACACAGCTTTGAGACCCTCTGCCACTTTGCCGAAAATCGCTTCAAATTCACTGGTTCTATGGTGGATGACAGGTTTCGCCATCTCCAGAAGCACCCTCTCAGGCACAGGTGTGGGCCCGGGTGCGATAAGATATTTCTTAAGCATCGCTTAAAACCTCTCAGGGTATAAATTTTCGAACGCAGATTTTTAAAATACTACAGTCGAAAACACAAGTCAATCAGCCATCAGTCTATTCAGACTATATATTATACCCTTTTTGTAGGTTTTGTATATTCATTGAAAAATCGGGTGAGGTTGCAGACATTTATAAGAGTGCTATAATAGTAGTATAAGACAATGTTTCGGCATATTTTTTATAAGGAGGTCCATTATGTTAAAAATAGAGATATTTTATGACGGTTCGGTAGATAATGAGACTCCGGGAAAAGCTGACGAAATGAAAGAGAAATATGGTGATAAGGCTGATATCTACTTACTCGATATTTCCGAAGAGACAGCACCGGAGAGCTATGGCACTATTAATCCTCCTATGGTTGTACTGAACGGAAAGCAGTCATATAAGATAGAAGGACCGGATTCGCTGGGAAGCATAGTGAAGCACGCTATCTTCTGATATCGGCGTAAAATTAAATAAGTATATAAACTCCTGTTGGGTGTTTGCTTTAGCCAGCAAACCCGCCGACGGGAGTTTTTTATTTACGGCATTTGCGTAGATATCTATATAGTAAAGGTGCAGATGTGATCAGGAAACAGGATAAAGGTCTTAATGCCATCGGGTTTGTCATGACTGAGCCGTGCGAACAGCTTAAGGGGTTTATCCAGTGCTACTGGTTTATAAAAACTGATGAAAGGCTCCGTGAGCCGATGATAAATAAGATAATCTCAGACGGCGGTTCAGGCTTTGTCCTTAATTTTGGCACTCCGTTCATCATATACTCAGGCGAAGAAACCTGCCTCGTAAAGGGGAAAACAGTCTTTACGGGTGTCACCGACCAGACAGTTCTCCTAAAGCTGAAGCACAGGGTCGATGCCGTCGGCATAAGATTCTTCCCCGGTGTGTCATCTCTCATCCTTGACGACTTTCTGAAAGAGAATATTAACAGCATCGGTGCTGTGGATGACAGCGTTATTCAGGGGCTGTCAACGGTGTATGATGAAATACTCAATGCCGTCGGGTTTGATGAAAAGACAAAGCTGCTCGACAGCTTTCTCATGAATGTTTTCCGAGAGCATCTCACAGCGGAGAAAGCCTGGATACTCAGAGTGATAGACCACATCAACGACTGCGGCGGGAATGAATCCGTAGAGGATATCGCATCAAAATTTGCTTTATCCAGACGGCAGTTCAGCAGGAAATTCAAGCAGGAAGCAGGGCTGACCCCTAAGCAGTATCTGAGAATAGCACGCATAGCAAAGGCGAGATCGCTAATGCGGGACAAGGACGAAGTGTCATTGACCACAGTGGGTTATGAATGTGAATATTATGATCAGGCACATTTTATCAAAGAGTTCAAAGACGTCGTGAACCTCACGCCGAAAGAATATCATTCCGACAAAAAGATGTCCCGTTTATACAATCAAGAAAAATAGACAGGGTCTATATTCCCGATATAAATCATGTCGGAGGAATATAATGTCTGTAATAACTGAAAAGCATCTGGAAATAATCAACAAATCAGAATGGATAGCCATAGCCACAGAGGGGGAAGAGGGCGCACACGTTGTCGGTACATGGTGCGACTATCTTGAGTTTATAGAGGAAGACACGATTCTCATCCCTGTGGGCGGATATGTCAAGACAAGCAAGAATCTGGCGGTTAATAACAAGATCGAGCTTTTATGCGGGACCAGACAAGTGATGGGAGCAAACAGTGCGGGCAAAGGATGCTTCCTCAAAGGGACAGCCGAAGTTCAGAACGAAGGCAGATTTGCCGATATCATGAAGGAAAAATTCGTCTGGTCACGCGGCGCTCTTGTAGTCCACGTTGAAAAAGCATCCACACAGCTTTAAAGAGAAGGATACGGCGAAAACCGTATCCTTTTTAATTTATTCCCAAAATATCCTTTGCTGCGATGAGCCCTGAGACGCTCGCCTGTATGATGCCTCGGGTGAGTCCTGCTCCGTCCCCTGTGCAGTACAGGTTTTCGAGGGATTCGGATCTCATGTGCTTATCCACTTTTATACGCACGGAGTAAAACTTTACCTCCACACCGTATAATAATGTGTCTGGATATGCCATCCCCGGCATAACCTTGTCCAGCTGTTCGATAGTTTCTATCAGGTTATAGAGATATCTGTACGGCAGCACGAATGATAAATCGCCGGGCAGTGCGTCCAGCGTGGGCTGTACGGTATTTTTCCTGATGCGGCTTTCGGTGGAGCGTCTGCCCCTTTTCAGATCGCCGAATCTCTGTACGATGATGTTGTCTCCGCCTGCCAGCATGTTTGAAAGGTTTGCTATATACCTGCCGTATTTGAGCGGTTCGTCGAACGGCTCGGTAAATTTTGTGGAAACCAGCAGGGCAAAGTTTGTGTTTTCGCTGTGGCGGTTTTTATAGCTGTGTCCGTTCACGGTGAGAAGTCCGCCCGTATTCTTTTCGATGGAGATGAATCCGCCCGGGTTCACGCAGAAGGTGCGTACCTCGTCTTCGAACTCGCTGGTGAAATATTTTATTTTAAATTCGTAAAGGTTGTCGGTGTATTTATCCGTGATAGAGCGGGGCACCTCGACTCTGACGCCGATATCCACGGGGTTCAGGTCGTTCTTTATGCCGTATTTACGCACCATGTCCTGCATCCATGCGTTCCCGCTTCTGCCGACACCGACTATCACTTTGTCGTAATATCTCTTTTCGACACCGCCGTTTATGTTTACCTCTATCCCTTTCACTGCGTCGTTTTCGACTATCAGGTCGGTGACGTCTGCATTACATATCAGGTTTATGTTTTTCGCACCTTTTACCATCTCGTATATCCGCTTGATGAAGAGGAGGCAGTTGTCTGTGCCGAGGTGGCGTATCTTTGCGGGGTATAGCTTCAGCCTGTTCTGCGAACACTCATACTGGAGCTGTTTTGTGGTGTCATAGTCTCCGCCTGAGGAGAGATCGAGCACACCGCTGATCTCCTTCCACATCTTGTCCGCTTCGTCTATCAGTGCTTCCAGCTCGGATTCGGGCATATAGTCTGTCAGCCATCCGCCGTATTCCGTGGTGAGGGTCAGCTTCCCGTCGGAGTATGCCCCCGCACCGCCGAATCCTTCCATCACTTCGTTACGGTTTCTGGTCTCCAGCCCGTTCCCTTTTTCAAACATGTCGACTTCGATATCTTTATCCAGAAAGTTATATGCGGCGGTCATGCCTGCGCTGCCCGCACCTATTATAGCTATTTTCATCATACCCTCTTTATCTCTGCGTGGAACTTGCCGTCTTCGACTGTGAGCACGGCGTATGTGTGATACTGCTCGGTGCGTTTATTCGTCGGGCTTCCCGGGTTCAGGAAGTGTACGCCGCCGATAACGCCCCAGAAGGGCTTGTGCGTATGTCCGAAGATGATGATGTCCACATTGTCCTCTTCGAATGTATAGAGCAGTCTGTTTTCTATCCCGTGGGGGCTCCCTTCGCCGTGGGAAATTCCTATCTTTACTCCTTCTATCTCAATGACTTGCTTTATCGGAAGGTAATCTTCACCAAGTGCAGGGTCCATATTCCCTTTCACGGCGTAGACATTTGGGTTAATATGTTTAAGGTCGTGTATGACCTTAAAACCGACGACATCTCCTGCGTGGATGATAGCATCAGCTTTGCCTGCCTCATCTCTTACCGACATTGGGAGTTTTGTTATTGAATCGGTATGTGTATCTGATATTATAAGTATGTTCATTTCATGTCCTTAGTGTGGAGGTACGTTTTGCGTACTAGGTGTATATTTTATTTTAGCATAGGAGACGGTGTCAACAATGAAAAGAGCCGTCGGAGCCTGAGAAATGCTTGCCATGCATAATGATCTTTTGAAGATTCCGTTCTTTTCAGAGCTGAAAAAGGTTATTCTGGATGGCGGGTTCGACGCATATTTCGTAGGCGGATGCGTCCGTGATATCCTTCTCGGCCGAGAGATACAGGATATAGACCTCGTATGTTTCTCCCACGATTATAAAGATTTCGCATCTGCGGTGAAGGAGGCAGTGCCTTCCGTGTGGGTGGAATTTAAAGATAATATACGCCTCGTCCGAGGCATGACAGAGATAGACATCTCTAAACCAAGGGGCGAAAAGCTCGCCGATGACCTTACAAAGAGGGACTTCACCATAAACAACCTAGCCATGGATACGGGCGGAAACGTCTACGGCGACAGAAGCGACCTCGACAACAAGATAATCAGACACATAGGCGAAGAGACATTTTCAGACGACCCGATACGCATACTCCGTGCTTTCAGGTTTATGTCTCAGCTCGGCTTTATAATAGATCAGGACTCACTGAATAAGATATTCCGTGAGAGACATCTCCTCGAACAGACCGCATCCGAGAGGATATACGGAGAGGTGGACAAGCTGTTTAAGGGCGGATACGCATGTGATGCTCTGAAAGCTATGGAAGACAGCGGTGTTTTCCGCATTATGACAGGCGGTATAGCATGCGACTGCTATGACGAAGAGGCCTCATGCGCAGGCAGAGGGCTTGTTTTCTTTGCTTCGTCGCTCTTTTGCCGTCTGGATAAGGAAGAGAAGGAAAAGCTGGCTTCACGGCTGAATTTCCCCAATGCTATGAAGAAAAAAGCGGCACGCATCGCGCATTTTGCATCAGAGCTGGGCAATATACTGCCGAGGGAAAACAACATCGCCATAAGAAAACTTATATATGAATATCCCGACGAGCTTGACGACGGCGTAAAGCTGTATATGATAAAGTCGAAATGCGACGGTGTCGCAGAGGAAGAGGTGGAGGACAAGGAATTCAAGATCATGTCCCAGCTTCCTTACATAAACTTTAACCTGCCCGAAAGGCTGAACGGAGCACTCCTTCAGGAAATAGGCGTTGCACCGGGGCCGATGATGGGCGAGATTCTGAAAGAAGTTAAGCCGATGATGGCATCGGGCGAGCTGAATACTCTGGAAAAGGCCGCAGACTATATCAAAGGCAAATATTTACAATAAACTTATCATGTCACTGCGAGGAGGGCTTCGTGTCCGATGCGGCAGTCTTCCGAATCTATAATGTTCTGAAAAGGAAGAGTGTTTCGCTCCGTTCGTAATGACTTTTCGGAGATACTTATGAAATTTTGCAGATTCAAAGAAGGAAAAGTAGAGAAGAAAGGTGTCTTAGTAGACGGAAAGATAAAAGAGATCGAAGGCTCGATGTTTGACGACTATGTCATAACGGATAAAGAGCATGATGTGGACAGCGTTGAGTTTCTCCCCCCTGTGCTCCCTTCCAAGTTCCCATGCATAGCGAGAAACTATGTAGCCCATGCAAAAGAGCTCGGCAACGACGTGCCCGAGATACCTATGATATTCCTCAAGCCTTCCACTGCTGTGAATTCTCACGGGGCGTATGTCGTCATCCCCGCCGAATCAGAGCAGGTGGACTATGAAGGGGAGCTCGCCATCGTGATAGGTAAAAAATGCAGAAAAGTGAAGCGTGAGGATGCCGAAAGCGTCATCTTCGGATTCACATGCATGAACGACTACACGGCGAGAGACCTGCAGAAGATAGATACTAAGTTCACCCGTGCGAAGTCATTCGACTCATTCGCACCCATCGGACCGTTCATCGAGACAGACTTCGACTGGCGCAATGCAAGGGTGAAAACATATAAGAACGGCGAGGTCGTGCAGGACGGCACAACAGACCTCATGATATTCGACATACCCACCATCATCGAGTTTATGAGCGGTATAATGACTCTCCTCCCCGGTGATGTCATCGCCACGGGGACACCAGCCGGAGTGGGCAGAGTGGACGCAGGCGATATTGTCGAGGTAGAGATAGACGGCATCGGCAGGCTGACGAATAAAATAGTCAATGACGAAAATTAGTCATTCCGAACAAAGTGAAGAATCTGAGCATACGGAAAGCCTCAGTATGACATGTGTATCCTATGAGCGATAAAAAGATAGAATGTCAGCTATGCGGTACGTGCTGTACGGCATTCGACATAAAAGAGATAGATAAAAAAGCGGGGGAGAGGTGCAAATACCTCTCAGAAGAAAACCTCTGCACCATATATGAAACCCGCCCGTGGGGGTGCAAAGGGTATCAGCCAGACGAGCTGTGCATCCTTGTGAGCACTCTCACAGATGAGCAGAAAATAGCAATCTATAGAAAGATATACGAAGTTTAAACGGTGATTTGTGTACTTAGGTCTGACAGGTAATATCGCCAGCGGAAAGAGCACGGCGGCAAAGTTTTTCGAAGAGCTCGGGTGTTACGTTCTGGATGCGGACAGCATCAGCCGTATCGTTATGCAGCCGAATGAAGCAGCATATGAAAAGATAGTCGAAACCTTTGGCGAAGGAGTGCTGGCAGAGGATAAGACCCTCGACAGGAAAGCACTGCGACAGATAGTTTTCGACAATCCCGAGATGAGGCATAAGCTGGAGCAGATAGTCCAGCCCGCCATACGTGAATACGAGCGTAAGGAAGTGGGGCGGATAAAAGGTCAGGACGATAAGGCGATAATCATAACACAGGCAGCAGTCGCCATCGAAGCTGGCACGCACAAGCGTTTCGACAGGCTGATAGTAGTCTACGCCGATCCTGCCACACAGCTCAGGCGTGTGATGGAGAGGGATAACATCTCCGAGGAAGAGGCGCAGAAGATAATCCGTGCGCAAATGCCTCTGGACGAAAAGCTGAAATTTGCCCATTATGTAATAGACAACTCCGGTGACCTAGAAAGCCTGAAAGCAGACGTGGAAAGGGTTTACGAGCTGATAACGCTGACCAGATACGGTGAAAAGAATAAATAGACGAATTGCTTCGTAAAGGATGTCATTCTGAGCGGAGCGAAGAATCTGAATGAGAGAGTGAAAATGCATGAAGCGAGCATAGCCGCAAGTTTGATTGAGATAGTTTTAAACACAGCCGAGGAAAACAATTCAAAAAAAGTAAATAAGGTATTCGCAAAGATAGGCCGTCTGGCAGCCGTCGAGATAGATGCGCTCCTCTTCGCCTATGATGCTATAAAGGACGAATACCCGACAATAGCCGAGTCCGAACTGATCATCGAAGACGTGCCTATCACGGGCAAATGTCAGAAGTGCGGAGCGGAAGATACATACGAGGAGATGTTCTTTGCGTGCAGCAAGTGCGGCTCCTTCGAGGTAAAACTTCTCACAGGGGAAGAGCTTACCATTACTGAAATAGAGGTGGATTGATCATGGGGAAAGTTGAAGTCGAAAAGAAGATATTAACCAAAAACGAACAGAAAGCCGCAGAAATGCGTAAAATATTCGCAGAAAAAGGGATATGTGTACTGAACATCATGTCTTCCCCCGGCAGCGGTAAGACTACGATACTCGAAAATATACTGGTAACACTTAAAGATAAATACAAAATAGCCGTCATTGAAGGCGACCAGCAGACAACAAACGACGCTGACCGCATCGAGGCAACAGGCGTGAAAGCCTTTCAGGTGAACACAGGGAACGGATGCCATCTCGAGGCAGCCGATATCGAAAGAGGGATGAACGCCCTCGGATACGACTACGACCTCGTGATCGTTGAAAACGTGGGAAACCTCGTTTGCCCTGCGGAATTTGACCTCGGCGAAGACGGAAAGATAACAGTCCTTTCCACCACAGAGGGTGAGGACAAGCCTATCAAATATCCTGTCATGATACGTGCCAGCGAAGCCTTCATCGTTAACAAAACAGACCTGCTCCCTTACGTGGATTTCGACATTGAGAAATGCATAAACTACGCAAAAGGCATCAATGCAGGGCTCGATGTTTTCAAAGTTTCATGCAAGACAAAGGAAGGTCTCGAAGACATCATGGCTTACATCGAAAAACGCATTAAGGCGAAAAAAGGCTAAGATGCTGATAGTAGGGATAGACGAGGTAGGCAGAGGATGTCTGGCGGGGCCTGTCGTGGCTGCTGCGGTGCTTCTGCCCGTTGATTTTTCAGACGACCGTCTGGTCGATTCGAAAAAGATATCCGAAAAGAAACGCAAGCTCATGGACGGTGTCGTGCGTGCCAATGCCCTCGCATTCGGCATAGGCGCCGTCAGCAGTGAAGAGATAGACGAGTTCGGCATTGTGCCCAGCACAAAGAAGGCTATGATGATAGCCCTCGAGCAGATAACAGTGCCCTACGACAAGATAATCGTGGACGCTGTAAAGCTGGAAAATGTGAAAGTGCCTCTGGAGAACCCGTTCAAGGCAGAGGACAAGTTTCAGTGTGTGGCTGCGGCCTCCATTATCGCAAAGGTCTATCGTGATGCCCTGATGACAAAGCACCACATAGACTATCCCGAGTATAACTGGTACTCAAACAAAGGCTACGGAGCCAAGATTCACATCGAAAAGATAAAAGAGATAGGTCTGACCCCTCTGCACAGACGCTCATTCTGCGGGAATTTTATAAAATGAGGCATATCCTCGCCGGCAGAAAGGGGGAGAAGACCGCCGCAAGATATCTCAAACGTAACGGATATCACGTGGTGGAGCTGAACTACCGCTCTAAGTTCGGAGAGATAGACATCATAGCCAAAAAGGACGGCGTGACGCACTTTATCGAGGTAAAGGCACGAAGCTCCGCCAGATTCGGTATGGGGTATGAGGCTGTCGGTCAGGCAAAGCAGACAAAGCTGATAAAAACCGCCGAGGCATACATGGCAGAAAAGGGCGAATGTCCGGCACAGTTTGATGTTGTCTCCATCGACGGCGACGAAATAACGCATATTACAAACGCTTTCTGCTGATCTTTCATTTATCCTGATGTCTGCATAAGTATCCGGATATCTCTTACACGGATTTTTCACTCACACTGTTCGTTCAGAATGACTTTAAATGATGTCACCCGTAAAAGTAATTTCTTGAAAAAATATGAGCGAATGATATAATCTTGCCTCCAAACCAGATTTTGAAAACTTTCAGGAGAAACATAGATGTACACTCTTCTTATTTCAGTGGCGATATCAACAGCCGCGGCACTTGGTCTTTATTTCCTTACTTATCAGATATTCTGGCCGCTTTTCATTATGGTGGTCGGTATCCTCGGTCTCAATTTTTATATCGGTAGAAAAGTCGTTAAAAAGCTCGAAGGACTTTTCAGATCCATTGAGAAAGATATTCAGGGCGGACGTGTCGAAAAGGCAGTGGAAAAGCTGAAGAGCGGATACACATATGCAAAATGGCAGTTCATGGTGAAAGAGCAGATAGATTCTCAGATCGGTATCCTTTACTACACAGCGAAGGACTTCGACAAGGCAGAGCCTTACCTCGAGAACGCTTTCTCCAAAAACTGGATGGCAATGTCCATGAGAGCAGCCGCACATTATAAAAAAGGCGATATGGACAAAGTGAAGAAAGTCATGGATAAGGGTATCAAAGGCGCTCCGAAAGAGACATTCATGTATGCTCTTTACGCTTGGTTCCTCATGGAAAAGGGCGAGAAAGAGAAAGCTATGGAAGTGCTCACTAAGGGTGTGGAGAAGAACCCTATCGACGAAAGACTCAGCTCTAACCTCGACGCTGTGAAAAACGGCAAAAAGCTGAAAATGCAGAACTACGGCAACTACTGGCTTCAGATGCACCTCGGCGGTAAAAACCCTCAGGGCGGACAGCAGTATCAGCAGTTCCTCATGAACCAGCGCATGAAGAGAAGATAATATTGAAAGATATACAGAGCCAGCACGACCCGCGTAATCTTGATATAGATAAGGTGGGGATAAAGGATATCAAGTATCCCATCGTGCTTTCTGATAAAGAGAGGGGCAGCCAGCACACGGTCGCCCTTATCAACATGTATGTGAAACTGCCTCATAATTTCAAAGGCACACATATGTCCCGATTTGTTGAGATACTCAGCAGACGTTCATCAGATATCAACCTCAGCACCATAGGCGACATCCTGAAAGAAATGAAGGAAACCCTAGACAGTGAAGAGGCGTTCATCGAGCTCAGCTTTGACTATTTCATGAAAAAGAAGGCGCCCGTCACAGGGCAGGAAGCCGTGATGGACTATCAGTGCCAGTACTTCGGCTCCTCCGATATGCACGGGAAGCACGACCAGATTCTCACCGTAAAGGTGCCTGTGATGACTCTTTGCCCTTGTTCGAAGGAGATCAGCTCATACGGTGCTCATAATCAGAGAAGCTATGTCTCCATAAGTGTGCGTATGAAAAAGATGATATGGATAGAAGAGCTCATCGAGCTGGCGGAATCCTGCGCAAGCTCGCCTATTTACCCTCTGCTCAAACGTGAGGACGAAAAGTTTGTCACCGAGCAGTCTTATGAAAACCCCGCTTTTGTAGAAGATGTCGTGAGAAACGCAGCGGGAAAGCTGATGAACCACGACCGTGTCACATGGTTTGAGGTCTCCAGTGAAAATATGGAGAGCATCCACAACCACAGCGCATACGCAATCATCTCACGTTCGAAATAATCCTGTTAAAGCGTATTTGAAAGCAGTTCTTTAAATTCGGAGAGTCTCACCATATTACTGCCGTCGGAGAGTGCCTCGGCAGGGTTTGGGTGTACTTCAAAGAAGAATCCGTCCACGCCGACAGCCTTTGCAGCCTTTGCTATATAAGGAGCATACTCAGGTTTACCGCCTGATGTCGCACCGCCTCCGGGGCGTTGTGTAGAGTGTGTGACGTCCATTACGACAGGGTAGCCGAGCTTCTTCATATCGACTATCTGGGTGAAATCCACTACAAGTCTGCCCGGGCCGAACATAGAGCCTCTTTCTGTGAGGATGATCTGCTCGTTACCGCTCTCGGCAACTTTCTGTGCAGGGTATTTCATGTCGCTTCCGTCGAGGAACTGCGCCTTTTTGATATTGATGATCTTGCCTGTTTTAGCAGCGGCGACCAGCAGGTCAGTCTGTCTGCAGAGGAACGCTGGTATCTGTAAAATATCTGCAACCTCGGCAGCAGCCGCAGCCTGATAAGGCTCGTGTATGTCTGTGACGACAGGCAGCTCGAAGGTGTCCTTTACTTTCTGAAGGAGTTTCAGCCCCTCGTCCAGTCCCGGGCCTCTGTAGGAGTCTATGGATGTCCTGTTTGCCTTGTCGAATGATGATTTGAATATATATGTGAATTTAAGCTCTTCGCTTATCTTCTTAACTTCTTCGGCGATGGTCATGATGTTTGCTTCGTTCTCTATGACGCATGGACCCGCCATGACGAACATGCCGGATTTTATCTTATTATAAAGCATATAAACCTCTTAGCTGATATTACCTATATCGTAAAGCTGAACGAGCCCGACCACTTTTCCGTTTTCTGTGACGATCAGTTCGTTTATTTTCTTTTGTATCATAAGTGCTTCGATAGAGCTCGCATTTTCTTCTGCGTCTATGGTGACGGGCGATGTGGTCATTATCTCACGTGCTTTGAAATCTATCCTCGGCTTTTCATCCTTCAGCAGTGCACGGCGAAGGTCTCCGTCTGTGATGATACCTGCGAGTTCCTCTCCGTCCATGACGATGGCTACGCCCATGCGGCACTTTGTGATGATGTGCAGCAGGTGCGGGAACGCCGTTTCAGGGGAAACGACGGGCAGGTTTTTATCCACCATAATGTCTCTGACCTTTGTGAGCAGTTTCCTGCCGAGGCTTCCGCCGGGGTGAAACATTGCGAAGTGCTCGGGTTTGAAATCACGCTTCTGCATGAGGCAGACAGCGAGAGCATCGCCCATAGCAAGGGTGGATGTTGTCGATGTGGTCGGTGCCAGCCCGAGCAGGCAGGCCTCGTCCTGAAATCCTATGTCTAGGTTATAATCGCTCATCCTGCTGAGGGTGGAGTCCGCTTTGCTTGTTATAGATACGATGGGGATCTTTCTCAGTTTCAGTGTGGGGATAAGTTTTAATATCTCTTCTGTCTCGCCCGAGTTGGATATCAGCATTATCATGTCATACTCTGTCAGCATGCCGAGGTCGCCGTGGTAGGCTTCGCTGGGGTGCATGAAAAAGCTGGGTGTGCCCGTGCTGGCGAGTGTTGCTGCGATCTTTTTGCCTATGTGGCCGGATTTACCCATTCCGCAGACCACGAGTCTGCCCGAGAGTCCGTATATCTTATCCACAGCATTAAGGAAGGTTTCGTCTATTTTGTCTGAAAGAGCAGAGACTGCTTTCGCCTCGAGCTCAAACACGTGTTTTGCCAATTCTATCAGTTTGTTGTCCAATTTCGTATCCCCTTTACGTCAAGCGGCGCTAAACTATTATATTAGCTATGATACTTATTTAACACAAGTAGTTCAATATTTGTTTGGATACTAATCTATGACGAGCACAGAGCCGGGGTGGATGTTGTTTCCACGCAGGTTGTTCTTCTGCTTTATCCTGTTGACGCTGGTGCCGAACTTCTGTGCTATAGCCCAGAGGCTGTCGCCGTTGCGCACGGTGTATTTACCGTTGCCCGAGGATGCAGATGTTGATGATGACGCTGCTTTATAGTTGCGTACTTTCAGCCATTTGCCGATCTGGATATTGCTGTTTCTCAGACCGTTGGACTGTTTTATCTGTGATATGGTAGTGCCGTATTTGTTTGCTATGCTCCAGAGGCTCTCACCGCTGCGCACCTTGTGGCTGATTTCTTTGTATGAGCTTCTGCTTTCTGCTTTTGCTGCATATTTTCTGGTCGGAGCCTTTCTGCTGGCTCTGGAGTTATAGTAAGAGTCGGAGACTATGATGGTCTGCCCCGGGCGTATCCTGTTCGGGTTTACGTCACGGTTCAGAGACATAAGCTCATAGAGCGACATGCCGTATTTATGTGCGATGGCATACATGTTGTCGCCGCTTCTGACAGTGTGCACTTTCGGGTTATATCTTTTCAGCTCCTGTACGAACATAGAGTTCAGTTCGTTGTCGTACACGCCCTGTATCGGGATAAAGAGGTAAGTATCTCTCAGTATGTTGTTATGACGGAGCCCGTTTATATTCTTAAGCTCGTTGGATGTCATGCCGTATTTCTTTGCGTATGTGGATACGCTCTGGCCTTTGCGGGCGAATTCTATGTGGAACTGTGAGAGCTCTTCATCTGTGATGTGTTCGAGCTCTTCCTCGAGCTGCTGTTTCTTTCCGTATGGGATGCGCAGGGAGTATTCCTCCACAGGCGGTGTCATAGGCGTCATCAGCTCTGGGTTCATCTCACGGAGAGATTCTATGTCCACTCCGATAAGGCTGGCTATCACATAAAGGTTTGCCTGACGGTACAGCGTCACCCTTTCGAAAAGCTGCGGCTGACCGCTCGGTGTCTCAAAGCCGTATTCCTGATAGTTTCTCACAAGGTATCTGAGGGCGAGATATTTCGGCACATAGTCCTTTGTTTCCAGCTTCAGATATCTGTATTTACGCTGACTCATCACGAAGAAGTCCCGTGTGTTGTATCTTTTGATAGCGTTCAGAACCTTGCCCAGACCTGCGTTATAGGCGGCCATGGCGAGATACCAGTCTCCGAGCCTGTCATACAGGTCACGCAGGTGGCGTGCTGCCGCTACCGTGGATTTTTCAAAGTCGTTCCTTTCATCAACCCAGAAGTTGACATCCAGCCCGTATATCTTCCCCGTGCCTTTCATGAACTGCCACATGCCTGCTGCGCCTGCATGGGATGTTATCGCAGGGTTGAACCCGCTCTCGGTAAACGGGAGGTAGACAAGCTCCTCCGGAACGCCCTCACGGCGGAGGATGTCACGGACGATGTATATATATTCGTTTGATCTGTCGAGCCATTTCTGGAAAACATTGCGGTAGTTTCCTGTGAAGAGCCTGACGTAATAGTCGAATCTGCTGTTCTCCACGAGCGGGATAACGTCATACTTGCCGTATTCTGTATCGTGCGGGCCGAAGTGGAATTCGTGGTCCTTCTTCACCACTGTATATATGCTGAGACTTTCGTCTATCTGTTTACGGAATTCGGGGTGTTCGTATTTGGAGAATCTGAATGTATCCTGCAGATCAGCCTCGCCTTTCATCGGCGCTTCCGGACCTGTTATCTGAGACTGGCATGCGGCCAAAGCCGCTGTTATCAATATATATATAAATAATCGTTTCATGTTTTATCCTAGTTCTTTATCAGACGCATCTTACATGAAGATGGTTCAAAATCAAGTGCCTTAAGATCAAAAATTATCGACGGCGCCCTTAATAATATCGTACTTTCTGGCTATCTCTTTAACTGCGCTCAGCTTTTGCGAAGGAGATAAAACTTTGCATCTGACGAATCTGGCGAGTGAAACGAGGCGTATATATTCGATATTTTGAATAGTATCAGATAGCTGGTCGTCTGTTACTGCCCGTTTTATGATCAGTTTCTCTGGTATGTAGCTCACCTTATACTTTGAGCATATCCTCAGCCAGAGGTCGTAGTCTTCGCAGACACGCATGTTTTCGTCGAAGAATCCGCACTCGTAGAAGACATCCCTGCGTATCATCACGGACGAAGGGCTGATACGGCAAAAATCGAGAATCTTGTCGAAGATGTCCCCGCCGTATCTTTCGTGCTTTTTACCCTGATTTACAAACCTGTCTTTGCGGTACCAGAACTCGTTCGTATGGCAGACTGCCGTCTTTTCATTCTTCATGGTTCGGTACTGGGACTGGAGCTTATCCGGGAGCCATATATCATCGGAATCTAGAAAGGCGATGAAGTCGCCCTTTGATTTTTGTATTGCGAGGTTTCGTGCTGCGCTGACGCCTCTGTTCTTTGCCACACGGATATAGCGTATACGGCTGAAATACGGGCGCAGAGCCTGCATGACGGATTCGTCCGAGCCGTCGTCCACTACGATTATCTCGTACCGCATGAAGGTCTTCTGGCAGAGGACAGATTCTATCGCTGTTTTAAGTGTTGATGTGCGGTTAAAAACGGGGATGATTACGGTGAATGTCATACCTGTCTTTTTCTATCCATCAGGGTAGAGAAGATGAGCATGGTGTTTGTCTTGTCCACACCGCTCACGTTCCTTATCTTTTTGATGATGCTGCTGAGGGACTGAGTATTTCTGGTGGTGACGCTGATGAGGAATGTGTAGTCGCCTGTCACGTGGTGGCAGTCGATTACGTCGGGGTCGATGTCTTTGAGCTGCTGCTCGAATTCCTCGATGTGCTTTGCGTTGTCTATGGAGACGCCGATGAAGGCGTTGATGTCGTCGCCGAGTTTTTTATAGTCTATGTCTGCGCTGTAGCCCTTTATGATGCCTATCTGCTCCAGCCTTTTTATGCGGTCTATCACGGAGGGGGATTTCATACCCACTGCCTTTGCTATATCGGCATAGGATATCCGTGCATTTTCCATCAGAAGGTTGAGTATCTGTCTGTCTTTTTCGTCTATCTGACCACGCATAAAGTGCTACCTCCGCTTGTCTACAGAGACCTTATCACATATTTCGGACAATCTGCAAGTTGAACAATGGGGCGATACGGGCTTACATATCTCTCGTCCGTAGGACACCAATATCTCATTGATGCGTATCCAGTATTTCTGAGGCAGTATCCTGCGCAGCTCCATCTCTGTTTTGTCGGGGTTCTTTGTTTTCACATACCCCAGACGGTTAAAGATGCGGTGTACGTGTGTGTCCACGCAGATGGCGTCACGTCCGTACCCCTCCACAACCACAAGGTTAGCAGTTTTTCTCCCCACGCCTTTCAGCTTGAGCAGCTCGTCTATCTCATCGGGGACTTTCCCGTCGTATTCGTCCAGTAATATCCTGCATATGTTTGTGATTGTCACGGCTTTGGTTTTATAAAATCCCGCAGGATATATCAGCCTGCCTATCTCCTCTTCGGAGAGTTTCAGCATGTCTGCGGGGTTGTCTGCTTTGGCAAAGAGGCGTGTTGAAGCCTCGAGTGTCACCTCGTCCTTTGTGCGGAGAGATATGAGACAGCTCACCAGCACACGGAAAGGGTCACGCTTTGTCTGTTTGGATATCTTGGTTACGGACGGCTCCTCCATGTTTTTATAAACGTCTTCGAGGATGTCGTATACCTTATGGATATCAGCTTTCTTCATCGAGGAATTCTCTCAGCTTCGGGCTGATGTATATGTCGGAAATGTCGAATTCTTTAACGGCACGGGCCAGCATGAGCAGCTTGTATTCTTTGGACGATTTCCTGTCGAGGATGAACATGAGCTGTCCGTCCACGGTGCACAGCCCGCCCCTCGCTTTTGTCACTTCATAGCGCAGCTTTATATCGAGCTTTGTGGCGACAGCCTCCAGCTCTTCCAAAAGTTTTGCAGTCTTCTGACTGGTAGTGCTCATTTATGCCTCTTCGGTCTTACCTGTTAAGAAGTATATTATCATAGCTGCAGCCGTACACAAAACAAAAGATGCGGCGAACACTGCCTGAATACCGCTGATGTCGTATACTATGCCCGATATCAGCGATCCGATGATGGTTCCCAGCCCGTATCCAAAGCCTGAATACATCCCCTGCGCCTTCAGCTTCAGCCTGTCGGGGACATAGCGCCTTATATATCTCATGATGGCGATGTGTACGCCTCCGTAGGCAAATCCGTTAAAAGTGGAAAATATGCAAAGCACAAGGAGGGAATCCGTATATCCCGTGACAAGATACCGCACACCCGCCATAAACATCGAAAGGGCGAGCAGTGTCTTCACACGGAACATCTTCAGTATTATCTCCTGATTATAAAGGAAGACTATCTCAGTCAACACGCCTATGGACCACATATAGCCTGCCCACGTTTGTGAGTAACCCGCCTCGGACACCTTGATATTGAAAAAGTTGCTGAGGAATCCGAAAGAGGTGAGGTATACCGTCACCCCGAGGAAGAATACTGCCAGCTCAGGCGTCAGCTTCCGCTCCGCCTTTGACCGAGGTTTCAGGAAATCTCCTGAATAATCAGTGAGGAAAGCGGGCACGGCGGCGAGGAGACCTGCTGCCGTGTATGTCCATACGAATGCGCTGGGGCCGATCTTGTCCATCAGCATACCGCCGATGATGGATGTGCATATGAAGCCTATGGAGCCGAAGAGACGTATCCTGCCGTATGGGATGTGTGAGTCCATCGACACGGCTATGCTGTCTATGACGGGGATAACGCCCGTGCGTGTGACAGAGAATATGAAGAGTATCAGACCCACGAGGAGCCTGTTGTTTGTCAGTGTCAGTGGAAATATGGCGAAGGTGGATATCACCACGCAGGCTGCCACGAATAGATTCTTATTCTTCACCTTTGAAAAGAAGTGAAGCCATCTGGCTGTCAGCAGAAACTTTACAAGTGGGAAGATGGACAGGAATATGCCTATCTCCGTACCTGAAAAGCCCGCCAGCTTAAAATAGTATCCTGTGAAGGGGAATATGATGCCCAGTGTGGCATAGTGCAGAAAGAAAAAAGAGGACAGTAAAAATGCTGTCCTCTTGTAATTCGAATTATCAGTCATTTCTCACCTTAATAAACAGCAGTATACACTATTTATTTATAAGGGGAGACATAGCTCTCAGTTTTATTACGCTGTCTTTGATGATGTCTACGGCTCTGTTCACTTCTTCCTCCGTGTTGAAACGTCCGAAGCTGAATCTGATAGCACCGTGGAGATCCACAGGGTCTACGCCGATGGCGTAAAGCACGTGTGATGCGTCTACGCTTTCGGATGAGCATGCGCTCCCTGTCGAGCAGCAGACTTCCTCTGCGTATATCATAAGTGCCTCTGCCTCGATGTATCTGAATGCGAGGTTAGACACGGAGCAGACACGCTTTTCTCTGTCGCCGTTTATGTTCACGTCGCCCACTTCCTCGATCAGTCTTTTTTCAAAGAGGTCACGGAGGTTTTTGATATGGGCTTTTTCATTTTCAAGGTTTGCCATGATGAGCTCGCAGGCTTTGGCGAGTCCTATGATGTTCTGGACTGCTTCTGTACCGGCATGGAGGCCGAATTCCTGCGCTCCGCCCACGATGAGCGGTTTGAAGTCTTCTTTAAGGTTTTCGTCTATGTAGAGTACGCCGATGCCTTTCGGTCCGCAGAGCTTATGTCCTGATATGGTGAGCAGGTCAACGCCGAGCTCGCCCACGTCTATCTTCATCTTGCCCATTGCCTGCACGGCGTCTGTATGCACGATGATGCCCTTTGGTTTGGCTATCTCTGCGATCTCTCTGATGGGCTGGATTGTACCTATCTCGTTGTTCACCAGCATCACTGATACGAGGATGGTATCCTCACGGATAGCATCTTTCACCGCCTGAAGGGGCACTATGCCGTTCGGCTCTACGGGGAGGTAAGTCACCTCGAATCCCTGCTCCTCCAGCACATGACAGCTCTCAAGGATAGCCTTGTGCTCGATGGCGGATGTGATGATGTGTTTTCCTTTATTTTTAAACAGCTCTGCCGTTGTGCGAACTGCCATATTATCTGCTATTGTACCGCTTCCGGTAAAGATTATCTCGTGTGCCTCGGCTCCGATAGACTTTGCCACTGTTGCTCTGGCCGCTTCGACATCCTCTCTTATCTCGCGTCCCATTGAGTGGATGCTTGAAGGGTTTGCGAACTTTTCAACAAAATAAGGTTTCATTGCCTCGAAAACAGCGGGGTCCATAGGTGTTGTAGCACTGTAGTCAAGATAGATTGACATCTTTTCCTCCAAAGGCCTGACGTTTTAGGTCTTGTATTGTTATATTATCCAGATAGTTATCTACTGTTTCTTTCAGTCCGCTCCACAGCCAGTTTATCCCGCAGGATGAGAAGTTGTCGCATGTCTCCTCCTGTGTGCAGTCGGATATTTTCACAGGGCCGTCCATGGCGTATATCACCTCTTTCAGCCTTATGCTTTCGGGTGATCTCGCCAGCATATATCCGCCCTGTGCTCCTCTGGAGCCCTCGACTATGCCTGCCTTTTTCAGCTTTATGAATATCTGCTCGAGATACTTTCTGCTGATGTCTTCATGCTCGGCTATCTGTGTCAGGGCTATGGGACGCTCGTCTCCGCCCATTAAAACCAGGGCGAATATGGAGCGTATAGCGTACCTGCTCTTAGTCGTTATCTTCATAATTTTTAAGTTTTTTTCTGAGTTCGTTTATCTCCGCTTCCATATAGCACATACGTGTGGCCATGTCTGTGATGGCTCTTGCTACGGGGTCGGGGAGCTTGTTGTGGTCAAAGCTCTTGCGGTCGTCTGCACCTTTGACGATCTTACCGGGGATGCCGACCACAGTGGCATCCTCAGGCACTTCTTTTACTACTACGGAGTTGGAACCGATCTTTGCGCCTTTTTTCACGGTGAAAGGTCCGAGAACCTTTGCGCCCGAACCGACGACGACATTGTCCTCGATGGTGGGGTGACGCTTCACCTTTTCAAGGCTGACGCCGCCGAGGGTAACCCCGTGATAAAGCGTAACGTCGTTGCCTATCTCTGCTGTCTCGCCTATCACCACACCCATACCGTGGTCGATGAAGAAGCGTTTGCCGATGGTGGCACCGGGGTGTATCTCTATCCCTGTGAAGAACCTGCCGAGGTGCGAAGTAAACCTTCCCAGAAAATAGAATTTACGAACCCAAAGCCAATGAGCAGTACGGTAAAAAAGGATAGCGTGAAAGCCCGGATAACAGAAGATAACCTCCATCTTGCTTTTCGCAGCGGGGTCTCTTTCAAAAACGGTGTCGATCTCCTCTTTCAGTGTTTTAAGAATGCTCATATCCTAGTATCCTTGTAGTATTTATATTTAAAAATAAAGCCCTGTAAGCACAGGGCTATATTAAAAGTTAGTTGTTGCCAGATTAATTAAGCATCGATTGCATCAACTGGGCAAACTTCAGCGCAAGCGCCGCAGTCTGTGCAGGTATCGCCATCGATAACTCTTACATCATCACCTTCAGTGATAGCGCCTACTGGACACTCATCTTCACATACGCCGCAGTTTGTGCAGCTATCGTTAATTGTGTAAGCCATAATAGCACCTCCGTTAGTCTTACTCTTGGTTTAATAAAACCTAAGCGACACAAAGTCAATAAGAAAAAGCTCATTTTTTCCCATCTGACAGCAATTTTACTCACAAAATATGATTAGGCTTTATGCCTCATATGTTTATAGAAACATATTGAACTAATATTTTTTTTACTATATTAAACAGAAGTGCATTTATTACACGTATGAAAGTCATGCGGCTAACTTTCCACCCGTCGCCATCCTGAGCCCTGCGAAGGAACTCAGCCCGACGCTGAAATACCGTCCCCGGACTCTTCACATACGTTCAGAGTGACTTAGATATAAGTAAAGGAGCATATATAAATGAGTGATAAAATAGTATTTGCGAAACTCGTATCGGGCGAAATGATCCTCGCTGAAAAAGATGCCGAAGCAGGCGTTGTAAGGAATATCTGTCAGGTTCAGGTAATGCCGACACAGACAGGCGGCATGCAGATCGCCATCGTGCCTTTCGGCTTTCCTTTCGAGGATGAGGTCAGGGGCGAGATAGCTCTGGCTAATGTCCTCTTCGAGTTTAAAGAAGTACCGACAGACCTCGCAGATAAATATATAGAGACAAAGACAAACATCAGAAGAGCCCCAAGCATGAACGGCTTCGGCGGAGGCGGACAGCAGGGCGGCGGTTCGGGTCTTATCCTTTAATGAAAGAAAACTGGACCCTGACCGGAAGTAAGACAGTATATACAGACCCTGTGCTTCGTGTGGAGCACAGGAATTTTCACTTTAAAAAGAATGACAGCACAGGCACATTCACCGTTGTGAAGATGCGCAACTGGGCGGTCATCGTCCCCGTCACAAAAGATGGAAAAATGGTGCTGGTGAAGCAGTACCGTGTGGGCACACAGGAAGTGGCATACGAGTTCCCCGGAGGCGCACTGGAAGAGGGCGAAAACCCTATGGAAGGAGCACAAAGGGAGCTTTCGGAGGAGACAGGCTTTTCCGGAGATTTCTCCGCCCTGTGCGAAATGTCGCCCAACCCCGCTTTCATGGACAACATCTGCTATACTTATCTGGCTGAAAACTGTGAAAAGACCGGCGGGCAGAACCTCGACCCGTTCGAGGATATAGAGCCTGTGGAATTCACCGTCGAAGAAGTGGCGGAGATGATACTCGACGGACGCATAGTGCACAGCATATCCATAGCTTGTTTTGGGGCTTACAAAGCCTATTTGGGCAAAAAGTAGTTCCATCCTTGACACATCAGTCCTAATGGTTTAAACCGATACGTTGCCTTTATTTAAAGAAGTGAATAAGATGAACGTAAACAGCGCGCGAAACAGCCTGAAGTCTTTTTTAAACCGCCACGACGACCTCTACATGGTCTTAATCGCGGTGCTTGTCGGCGTGTGCGCAGGCTACGGAAACCTTGTTTTCCGTTTCCTCATCGCCTTTGTACAGGATCTTTTCTATGGTACAAAGAGCGAATACGTTCTCGATGCTTTAAAGGCAGCCCCTGTTTATAAGATAGTCCTTGTCCCTGCCGTCGGCGGTCTCATGGTGGGGTTCATATCCATAATGTTCAAATTCGCAAAAGGGCACGGCGTGCCTGATGTTATAAAAGCGATTGCTCTGAACAGGAGCATATCCCCCGCTATAGCCATCATAAAGGCAGTTTCCTCCGCCATCACACTGGGAACAGGCGGTTCTGCCGGACGTGAGGGTCCCATCGTACAGATAGGCGCAGCTATCGGCTCAGGCGTGGGGAAGGTTTTCAACTTTTCATCATCCAGAATGAAGACTGTCGTGGCATGCGGTGCTGCGGGCGGTTTGGCGGCGACGTTCAACGCTCCCATAGGCGGTGCGATGTTTGCTGCGGAGGTTCTCCTCGGCGAATTCGGGCTTAAGACATTCAGCCCGATAATCATATCATCCGTTATCGCAACCGTGGTCTCCAGAGCATACATCGGCGACCATCTCACATTTGAAGCACCCGAATATATCATACACAGCATCTTTGAGCTCCCCCTTTACGCCATAATGGGCATGCTCTGTGCATTTATCGGTGTCATATTTATACGTACATTCTACAGATTCGAGGAAAAGTTTGAGTCTATGGCACTCCCCAGCTGGCTGAAGCCTGCCGTGGGCGGTCTGCTTATGGGCTGTGTGGCTCTCGCCTCCCGTGATGTAATGGGGGTCGGATACGACACGATAGACTCTATCCTCCGTCACGAGACGGGCTTTTTCCTCATTATACTCGTTTTCCTTAAAATAATAGCGACATCCCTGACCCTCGGTTCGGGCGGTTCGGGCGGTCTGTTCGTTCCTTCGCTTTACATAGGTGCAGCCACAGGCGGATTCTTCGGCTGGCTGGTCAACCTCATATTCCCTACCATGACGGGCGGCCCCGGTGCATATGGCCTGGTGGCTATGAGCGCAATGCTCGCCGCTACTATCAGGGCACCCCTTACTGCTATGCTCATCATCTTCGAGATCACCCAGAGCTACACTGTCATACTCCCCCTTATGATGACGGCGATAGTCGCCAATATCTTTGCGGGATGGCTGGAGAAGGAGTCCATATTTACGTGGATACTGACAAAGCAGGGCGTGCGCATCCGAAAGGGCGCAGAGGAATCTGTGCTGGAGAAGCTCCATGTGGGCGACGTTATGATGAAGGATGTGACAACATTCAGAGAAGACACGCCTTTCCGTCAGGTGCTCGAAAGCGTGAAGCTGGCTAACCACACATACTTCCCCGTTCTCAGCAGCGAGGGATACCTTGTGGGGATGCTGTCTCTGGACAATATCCGTGAGATAATTTTCGAAGAAGGGCTGGAGGATATCGTCGTCGCAGGCGAGATATGCACCAGAGAAAAGCTGATATACGTGACAGAGGGGGATACTCTCCTCACTGCTACGGAAAAGCTGGGTATAAAAGACCTCGGGGCTCTCCCCGTTATAGAGATAGAAGACGGCAGGATGGTGCTGAAAGGACTCCTCAAGAGGGGCGACATCATCATGCAGTATAACAAAACAATAGCAAGTATGAAGGTGGCGGATGCCTGATTATAAACACGAACTGAATCAGGCGCAGTATGACGCCGTTGTCACAACAGAGGGGCCTCTGCTCGTTCTTGCAGGTGCGGGTACGGGGAAGACACGTGTGATCACTTACCGCATCGCCCATCTGATAAATAATATCGGCGTGCCGTCGAGGAACATCCTCGCCGTTACATTCACAAACAAGGCAGCAGGAGAGATGAAGGAGCGTATCCTTAAGCTGGTGAGCTATGAGGATGCGGACATCTGGATAGGCACTTTCCACAGCATATGCCTCCGTCTGCTCCGCCGTGACCCTGAAAAGGCAGGGCTGGCAGCAGGATTCGGCATACTCGATCAGGACGACAGGATGGCTACCCTGCGTGACATCATAAAGAACCTGAACATAGACCATAAGAAATATCCCGCAAAGCAGTATATGAACATGATATCTGCTTATAAAAATACACGTCCATACGTGGACGGAAAGAAGCCCGAAGAGCTGACATATCACTTCGGCGATGTATATGCCGCATATCAGCAGCGTCTGAAAGATCAGAAGCTCATCGACTTTGACGATATGCTCGCACTGACCATCCGCATGTTTAAAGAGCATCCCGAGACTGTGGCATACTACAAAGAGCTGTTTCAGTACATACTGGTGGACGAGTATCAGGATACGAACGATATCCAGTTCCTCTTTCTCCATCTGCTCGCAGGCAATGCAGGAAATCTTTGCGTGGTGGGCGACGACGACCAGTCCATCTATGGATGGAGGGGTGCGGACATCCGCAATATCCTCGAGTTCGACACCGTATTCGAAGGGACAAAGATAATAAGACTCGTAGAAAACTACCGCAGCCGCCCGCAGATACTGCAAGCTGCGAACAAGCTGATAAAAAACAATAAACTGCGTAAAGGGAAAGACCTCATCGCCTTCCGTGAAGAGGGCGGGATGGTGCAGGTGCTCCCTGTTTCCAGAGAGACAGACGAGGCAGATTTTGTCGTCGATCAGGTGAATAAATACCTCGCCGAGGGCGTAAAGGCGAACGAGATAGCCGTCCTTTACCGCACAAACGGACAGTCGAGAAACTTCGAAGTTCTGCTGAACAGAGAGGGGATATCCTATAAGGTCATCGGATCCGTGGGATTCTATCAGCGCAGAGAGATCAAAGACATCCTCAGCTATCTCAGGCTGTTTGATAATCCATATGATTCAGTATCTTTCCGACGTGCCATCAAGGTTCCGCCGAGGGGCATAGGCGACACCACCATAAATAAAGTGGGCGAATACGCATCCCAGAACGGCATGAGCATACTCGAAGCGATATATGCCATGAACGACCAGATAAGGGGTGCGCAGAAAGACGGATTCCGCAAGTTCCTGAACGTGTTCAACGAGCTGTCCTCATGTCTGAAAGTAAGCGAGATGGTGAAGACCGTCATAGACATGACAGAGTATAAAGACTATGTGAAACGCTATGAGGACGAGCAGGAAGCCGAACGCCGTATAAGCAACATCGACGAACTTTACAACGCCGCAGTGTCGTTTGAGATGAGCAACGAATATGCTCTCATTACAGACTTCCTAGCTGCTACGGCGATAGCCACATCATCTGACGAACCTGCTGAAAACTGCATTCAGCTTATGACAATACACTCCGCAAAGGGGCTGGAGTTCGAGACGGTATTCCTGACCGGGCTGGAGAACGGACTTTTCCCTCTGCACGGTTCGCTGGACGAGCCCGACGAGCTGGAAGAAGAGCGCAGACTCTGCTATGTGGGGGTTACCCGTGCTAAGCAGAATCTGCACATGACATATGCATCCACACGTATGATATACGGTAAATACATGCCTCAGAACAGGTCTGTCTTCATAGACGAAATGGGCATACTGGGCTTCAGCAGACCAAAGAGTGCAAACATGCCTCTGCCGAAAGCGACAAAGCCGACCTATACAAAGAAAGTAGTGGAAGTGAACGGTATAAAGAACGGAACGAAAGTGACCCATGATAAATTTGGTGAGGGGATGGTCGTCGCCATCTCAGGCACGGGCGACAGTGCAAACGCCGATGTTTTCTTTAAATCCGCAGGTCTGAAAAAGATCCGCGTGACATTCCTGAAAGTACTCTAGATCTACCTGTGGGCAGCTAGTACGGAAGCTGTCTTGAACAGGGCGAAAATCTCTTTCCCTTTGGATATCTTCATCTTTTCGGCACTCTGCTGAGTGATGCGCACGGTGAGTGTCGTGCCTTTATCCGTAGTGAGGACTATATCTGCCTTTCCTTCTGATTTACTCAGTGATTTCACCTTTGTTTTCAGCAGGTTTCTGGCGCTGGATTCAAAATTGTCGCTGTCCAGCAGTATGATGTCGGACGGTTTTATGAAGAGGTTCACGCTGTCTTCGGCTTTTATATCGCTGTCGAGCAGCACGCATGCGATGGTCTCTCCGCCTGTGGTCTTTGCCGTGGCGTATCCGTCGGGGGTGACGCTTGCGATGACTGCCTCTACGCAGTTCATCAGTGATATGTCTGTGAGATACAGCTCGTGGATACGGCTGTAGTGGTTATATGTTTTGATAAGGTTCTTTCCGTGCTCGGTGAGGACTGTTCCACCGCCCCCTTTACCGCCTATTTTGCGCTCTACGAGGTCTTTGCCGAATATCTGGTTCAGGGTGTTGATGTTGTCCCATGCGCCCTTATAGCTCATGCCTATGGTCTGTGCGGCTTTATTTATGGAGCCTGTTTCTGCTATCAGCTCGAGGAGGCGTATGCGCACCTGCCCAGCCGTGCCTAGTCCGTTGATGTCTATCCAGAGTTTTCCTTCTACTTTCATGCTATCTGCTCTTTTATCAAAATCTTAATGAATGCGGCGATGGGAAGGGCTATTATCATCCCCCCGATGCCGAAAAGCGAACCGCCCGCAAGGAGAGCGAATATCACCGCTGTCGGGTGCAGTCCGAGGGATTCACCGACTATCTTCGGAGTGATGAAGTTCCCCTCTATCATCTGTACTATGGCGAAGCCCGCCACGACCATCAGCGGGTGCAGTATGTCCTGAAACTGTACTATCGCAAGTATCAGAGACGAGCCGAAGCCGATGATGAACCCGAGATAAGGCACGATGCTCAGTACGCCCGAGACAAGCCCTATGAGCACCGCAGGCTTAACACCCACGATGAGCAGTACGGCAGTGTATAAGACAGCCAGAATGGCGGCCACTATCACCTGTCCTCTGAAATATACCGAGAGGATGGTGTCGAATTCTGTGAGGTATCTTTTTAGTTTTTCGCCGTCTTCCTTTCTGCCTATGATCTCATACAGCTTGTTATTCAGTCTGTCGAAATCCTTCAGAAAGTAAAAGATGAGTATAGGCACGATGGCAAGGTTTATAATGCTTCCGACGGCTGTGGTGGCGGACGCAAGAAGTCCTTCAACGGCGTTCAGCGTCTGCTTTGCTATCTCGCCTGCTTTGGGGGCGAGCTGATTCTTTAAGCTGTCTAGAGTGATGTCTATGTTCAGCCTTTCAGCCATGTGCTGCGCTGTGTCTGTGAGTGACGCAACCACCTTCGGAACGGATGATGCGAGGTAGTTCACCTCTGAGTATAAAAGCGGGAATAAGGCTATGAAGAACAACGCTAATAGTATTGAAAGTAGGGCTATTAGGATAAGTATGCCGAGCACACGTGGGATCTTCAGCTTTTCTATCCTGTCTATCAGCGGATCCAGAAGGTATGCGATGAAGAAAGACACGGCAAATATGGATATGATGGACTGTATCCTGTATATCAGCGACAGGACGAGAACAGCCGCGGCTATCACCATCAGATTTTTATAGCTTAACTCCAGCTTGAAAATACTCATAGATGTATGATAGCCGATAACTATCTATTGCGCCATAAATTATTAACCATGTCATTCTGCCGAGATCATTACGTCAGCCGGAGGGCTTCCTCATTATGACTTATATTTTCTGCTATTGTTCGCGGATGCCCATCTTGCGGAGGATGTCCTCGAGCAGACACCACTTTGTAAAAGCGGACTGCAGAAGGTTCAGCCCTACGAATACAGCGAGTGCCAGCCACCATTTGTTTACATAGATGCCCATGAAAACGCTGAAAAGGATGAATATCCCGGGAACCAGTCTTAATATGTCTTTGATGCTCATTTAAATCTCCTATCTATTAATATTGCAAGCATCACAACGTGATGCGTAAAGCGTGGTACATTGCTTACGTTCACTGCTTTGTGTTTTGCATACAGGTGCTACCTGTTATCCCAGAATTCGTGATGGAAGTAATACATCAGCGGGATGATAAGCAGTGTCAGTATTGTAGAAACTATCGCACCTGTGATGAGCGACACGCCGAGACCTGCGAATATCGGGTCGGGCAGCATGAAGAGCGCACCCGCCACAACGGCAACGGTTGTCAGCACCACGGGTCTTGTCCTTATCGCACCGGACTCTATCACGGCATCACGCAGTGATTTACCGTTTGCTAGCCCGTGCTCGATGAAATCTATCAGAAGCACGGCGTTACGCACCATAATGCCCGCCAGTGCTATGAAGCCTATCATGCTAGTAGCAGTGAAAAACTTTCCGAAGATGAAGTGCCCCGGGATGATGCCCAGCAGTGAAAGCGGGATAGGGACCATCATTATCAGCGGTGTGGAGAACGACTTAAACCAGCCGACAAGTACGAAGTACATCAGCACGAGAACAGCGGCAAATGCCAGCCCGAGGTCACGGAAAACTTCATAGGTGATCTGCCACTCGCCGTCCCACTTGATAGACGGCACGTCATAGTCTGACGGTGTGTCTGTCCAGTACTGCTTTATCGGAACGCCCTGCCATGAGAGCTCTGCTATCTTCTTTTTCATCTCCAGTATGAGGTAAACGGGGCTTTCCACCTTGCCCGCTACGTCCGCCGTGATGTATACCACGGGCTTCATGTTTTTGTGATAGATGGATTTGTCCTTTATCTTTTCCCTCACGGTGACCAGCTCGCCGAGCGAGACCGAGCGTCCGCTCATGGAGATAATGTTCACCTCTGAGAGAGTTCCTATCATGTTTCGTCTGTCTTCGGGCAGTTTGATGGTTATCTTCACGGGCTCTCTGTCTTCGCCTGTGTGGAGGATACCCGCCTGCATACCCTGCAGAGCCATGTAGAGCGTCTTTGACACCATCTCCGCAGAGATGCCCATGACAGCCGCCTTCTGCTTATCAACCTGAAGGTCGAGCTGAACCATGTTTTCCTCTTCGTATGTGTCTATGTCAACCACGCCGTCGGTGCTTTTGAAGACATTAGTTATCATGTCGGCGACTTCGCTTCTCGCCTTTGCGTCCGGTCCGTATACCTCAGCCACCAGTGTCGAGAGTACGGGAGGGCCGGGCGGAACCTCGGCTATCTTTATGTTTGCGCCCATGCGCTCGCCTATCTTCTGCACTGGTTCACGCATCATTTTGGCAAGTGCGTGGCTGTCTTTGTCTCTGAATGCTTTGTCTTTCAGGTTTACCTGTACGTCTGCCACGTTATGCCCAGTACGGAGGAAATAGTGACGCACCAGACCGTTGAAGTTGTACGGTGAGGATATGCCTGAATATATCTGATAGTTGTCTACCTCATCGAGGGTTGCGAGGTATTTACCCACCTCTATGCCCACGGCTGTGGTCTTCTCGAGGGGCGTCCCTTCGGGGGTGTCGATGACTATCTGTATTTCGTTTTTATTGTCAAACGGCAGCATCTTCATCACGACCAGCTTCGTAGGGATGAAGATAAATGCGCCGAAGAAAAGCCCGAGGAGTACGAGTGTAACGGCGAGCCTCTTCTTCCAGTTGTCTATGAGAGCTCCGAAGACGGAGTTGTATATCTTATAAAGTTTTGTGGATTTGACAAATTCTTCCTCGTCCACATGCTCATCGTTATGCTTCGCTGCGTGTCCTGCCAGCAGTTTATAAGAGAGCCACGGGGTTATCATCAGCGCCACAAAGAGCGAGAATATCATCGCCAGAGATGCGCCAATGGGCATCGGCTTCATGTACGGCCCCATCAGACCCCTTACGAATGCCATGGGGAATATGGCGACGATAACGGTCACAGTGGCGAGTATCGTGGGGTTCCCCACCTCGCCGACGGCTTTTATAGCCTTTTTCAGCAGGTCCTTCTTACCGCCCATTTTAAAGTGCCGCTCCATGTTCTCCACCACGATGATGGCGTCGTCCACCACAAGCCCCGCAACAAATATAAGGGCAAACAGTGTGACCCTGTTCAGAGTGTAGTCAAACATGAAGTATACGAAGAAGGTGAGGGCAAATGTGACGGGGAGCGCCACGAAAACCACAAGCCCCGCACGCCAGCCCATAGTAAGGCTCATGACGAGGATAACGGCTATGATAGCGCCCACAAGGTGCTCTATGAGGAGCATGACCTTTGTGTATGCGGTTTCGCCGTAGTTTCTTGTGGTGGTCACTTCCACCTCTTTCGGTATTACGTATCCTTTCAGCGAGTTCATCTTTTCCATCACGGCATCGGCAACGACAACAGAGTCGCTCCCCTTGCGCTTTGATATGGAGATAGTGACCGCCTGATATTTTTCCAGTGATTTATCCTGTGTGAATCCCATCAGCAGGTGATGCTCGGGCACTTCGGGGCCGTCGTAGACCTCTGCCACGTCTTTAAGGTAGACCGCCTTGTTGTTGTGTGCGCCGACTACCATAGTCTTAACGTCGTTTATGTCGGTGAAGAACCCGCCCGCAGAGACGTAATACACACGGTTAGATTTTGTGATGTCGCCTGTGTTCAGCGACAAGTTTGATGTCTCTACGGCTTTCATCAGTCTGAAGAGGTCGAGGTTATATGCTTTCAGCTTTTCGATGTTCGGCTCGATGCGTATGATGCGCTGGTATCCGCCGATGATCTCAGTCTTGGAGATGTTCGGTATCTCTTTGATGCGCTTCTCCACCTCGGCTGCGATACGGCGGAGCTGATATGCGTCGTATTCCTTAGACCACAGGGTGAACGCCACCTGCGGCACGTCGTCTATGGCACGGCTCTGTATGATAGGCTGTTCCACGCCGTAGGGCATGCTGGCCATGTTGAAGTCTATCTTGTCCTTCAGGTTTGTGATGGAGGCGACTGTGTCCTCGCCCACTTTAAAGCGGACTATCACCATGCCCATGTCGTTCATGCTGGTGCTGTAGACGTATTCCACACCGGGGATCTCCCAGATGATCTCCTCCAGAGGCTCTGTGACTGTCTTTTCAACGTCTGCGGATGTGGCGCCCGGGTATGGGACAAAGACGTCCACCATAGGCACGACGATCTGCGGTTCTTCCTCTTTGGGTGTCATGATGATGGAGACCAGTCCGATGAAGATGGTCGCTATCACCAGAAGAGGCGTTATCTTCGAAGTGATAAAGCCGGAGGCTATCTTTTCGGCTAAATTCTTTTTTTCGTTTTCCATCTTACTCAGCCTCTAATATATCGCCTGATTTGAGTAGTTTTGCATTATGGGTGACTATTTTCTCACCCTCTTCGAGTCCTGATATTATCTCTGTCATACCGCCGAGTTCACGTCCTGTTTTTACGACCCTCATGTCGGCCTTGCCGTTGTCGTCTACAAAGACTATCGTGAGCTGTCCGCGTTTTACCACTGCGGATTCGGGTACTGTGATGACCTTTTCAGATCCTGTGATAAAGCGTACTTTGGCAAACATGCCCGGGTATAGATCCTGACATCCCATCAGCTTCACTTTGAAGTTCCCTGTGAAGACGTCTACGTCGGGGCTGACCTCGAGCACTTCGCTATCGTATTCCTGATCGAGGGATTCCACGGTTATCACCGCTTCCATCCCGGGTTTTATGTCACTGATGAGAGACTGGCTGATGTATGTGTACACCACAGTCTCTGAGTTTCCTATCTTCATGATGGAGTTGCCCGGTGCGGCGAGGTTGCCCGCATCCATTGTTTTCTCAAGGACGACTCCGTCGAATGGTGCTCTTATCTTTGTATATGAGAGGTATGTCTGCACTTCGCTTAGCATGCTTCTCGCCTGCTGTTCTTTCAGCTTTACCTGTGCCACTTTCTCTTTGGCGAGGCTGACGTTCTCTGTCGCTATGTTAAGCTGCTGCTGTGCGAGGTCGTATTTTGCTTCTATCTGATCAAATTCCTGTCTGGATACGCTGTTGTTCTTTATCAGGTTGCTGTATCTGTCGTATGTCTTCTTCGCCAGCTCATACTGAGAATGTGCCTGCATGTGCTGTGCGTCAGCCATTTTCAAGCCTATCTCAGCCTGCTTGAGGCCGTTCTCTGCTTCCTGTACGGATGACTGGGCAAAGTTGTATTTATCCTCGAGCTCGCCCGATTTGATAGTGGCGAGGAGGTCGCCTTTTTTGACCTGCTGTCCCGTATTTACATATATCTGCTCTATGTATCCCACCACCTTTGGGATGATGAAAGCTGTCTTGTCGCTGGACACCGTCGCAGTGAAACTGCGTGAGGAGGATTCATCTGATTTCTCCACCGTCATCGTCTGCACAGTGACGTTCTTCGGAGTGTCCACCATCTCGGCCTTCTCTTCCTCTTTCCCGCATGCGCTGAGGAGAGCAACTGCAAAAACTGATATCAAAACTAAGCGAAGCATAATGTTACCTCAATAATATTTATATATTCATATATTATGAAATTAGCATAATTATGCAAGCTAAACTTATTAGCTGCTTCTTAATTATACTATATGTATATGCCGGAATCACTCTGTGTTCATCCGGCATTCCTATTTAAAAGTTTAAAAAAATCTTAGTAGTCCAGTGTGCCGGCAGCCAGGTGCAGTCCTGCCTGTTCGACTATCTGCTGATACTCGGACATATAGAGTGAGAGCTCTGCCTGCTTGAGGTCTACCTCACGGTCGAGCAGCTCTGTCACTTTGCTCAGTCCTTCATTGAATCTGTTCTCGGTGATCTCCAGTGCTTTTTGTGCTGCTTCCACACGTTTCTTAGACGCTTCGATCTGTTTTGATGCGGCGATAACGCCGTAGAATGAAGTTTTGATCTCTGATTTTATTTCTAGTTTTTTATCTGCTATCTGGTGAAGCATAGAGTAGTAGCTGCTCTTTGTCTCACGTGTTTTGTTATAATCCGCAAATCCGTTGAAGAGGTTCAGCTCCATCTGTGCGCCGAATGTATATCCCTCTCCGTTGTCCCCCCACAGCTCGTCGTCGTTTCTCTGATAGTCTGCGAATACTGATATAGATGGGAGGAAAGCAGCCTTGGACTTGCTGTTTTCCAGCCCTGTGACCTTAGCATATTTCTGCATAGCTGCGAGGTCCTGCCTCTTTTCCAGCCCTTCTTTCGTGTATTCGTCGACATTCTCGGTGAATGTGAGCTTCGGGTCTGTCCATACGATCTCTATGGCCTCGTCCGTTGCGAGCAGCCTCTGGAGCTGGCTCATGGCGACGGCGTGCTGTTTCTCGGCGTCTTTGACAGCCTGTTCGTTCATCAGCAGGTAACTTTCGCTGACGAGCAGGTCGCTCTGTACTATCAGCCCGTTTGTATAGAAGTCCTGTGCGGTGTTATAGTATCTGTTTGTGCGGTCGTATGAATGTTTAACGACATCCATAGCCTTTTCCGCAAGAGCCAGCCCGTAGAATGCCTGATGCAGATTGAAAAGGGTGTACTGGCGCACACGCTCGGTTTCGAATCTGCTCGCCTTATAGGCTTCGTTCGCCTGCCGTATGCCGAATATTATCTGACCTTTCATAAATATCGGCTGCATGACCTGTATCTTGCTCTGGTGGTTTGTGACATAGTCAGGGTCAGACATCTCGTTAGCGAAGTAGTTGTTGTCGAAACGTCCCTGCATGGCTGTGGCAAATGCCGCCGTGCCCGGCTCGTCGCTTTTCGAGTATGTCTGTATATAGCTGACCTTAGGCATGTATGCGCCTATGGCCTGATATTTCCTGTAGGAGGCGGCTTTTTCTTTCGCCTCGTAGGATTTGATTATATTAGAATTTTCGAGTGCCGCCTTCTTTGCTTCGTCGAATGTCATCGGCTTTGCAAAAGACGTGGCGGACAGAAGGAGGATAAAACCCGCCGTTAATGCTCGTCGCAAGGTGATTTGCATCCTGTTTTCTCCATGAGCTCTTTGATCATAGTTTTGATGCCGTCGTCGCATATGCTGTAACAAATGCTTGTGCCTGTTCTTTTTCCGACTATAATGCCTTTATTCTTAAGGATTGCAAGGTGCTGGCTTGTCGTAGCCTGTGGTATTTCGAGCCCTTTGCATATTTTAGTAACGTTGCACTCGTTATTCATAAGTCCGATCACAAGTTTGAGTCTGATTGGGTGTCCGAGCGCCTTGAGTTTCTCTGAATACATGTTGAACCATTCTTCCATAATAAATACTCCTTAAAAGAGACGAAACAAAATCTATATATTTATATATATGACATATGATTTTTGTCAATCAAATTTACATAATACATAATTAAAATAAATGTGTTGATTTATGGGCGAATTTTGTCATATTTTAAACCACGATGGAGATAATAAGAGACCTGACGCACTTTCAGGCTGAAAAAAATATGGCTGTCAGCATAGGCAACTTTGACGGTGTACATCTGGGGCACGCCGCAATTGTCGAGCGTGTGGTCACCCTTGCGAAAGAGCGCGGATTTTCCAGCGGTCTGGTCACATTCGACCCGCATCCGATGCGCTTCTTCGGCGCAGATGTCAGCCTCCTGCAGACCACAGAGATGAAGATCGAGCAGTTTGAAAAGCTCGGCGTGGACAAGCTCTTTCTGCTGGATTTCAATAAAGAGATGGCGGGGATAAACCCTTCTGTCTTCGTCAGGGAATTCCTGCTGAAAAAGATGAAGGCTAGCTTTGTCGTCGTTGGATACGACTACCGCTTCGGTCGGAACAGGCAGGGCTCTTACGAATTTCTCCAGACCATGGCGGAGAAGCACGGCTTCACACCGCTCCGTGTGCAGAAGGTCGTCGTGGACGGCGTCACCGCATCCAGCACAAACATACGCAATTACCTTAAGAATGAAAACCCAGAGATGGCCGCAAAGCTGCTCGGCAGGAATTATTCTATGAGGGGCGAGGTTATCCGTGGTGACGGACTCGGGGCAAAGATAGGCTTCCCCACTGCGAATATTGCAGTTCAGAACGAACTTATTCCGTCAAACGGCATCTATTCAAGCATAGTGCATATCGACGGCAGAGAGTATTTGGGCGCTCTTTACGTCGGCGACCGACCGACCATACAAAATGCCCATAACAAGCGTGTAGAGGTGAACATCTTCGACTTTTCCGATAATCTTTACGGAAAGGTGATAGACGTGGATGTGGTAAACTTTATACGCGGAGATATTAAATTCAGCAATTTAGACGAGCTCACAGCTCAGATAGATAAAGACTGTGAAAAGATCAGGGTGCTTTTTGAAAAATAACAAAGTCTCCTTCATAAGCCTCGGCTGCTCAAAGAATCAGGTTGATCTGGAATACCTGATGGGAGCCGTGGAGAAAGAAGGATTTCAGATCACAAACATTCCCGAAGAATCAGACGCCATCATCATCAACACCTGCGGATTCATCGAGCCCGCAGTGACAGAGGCCATAGACAACATCCTCGAGATGGCGGAAAGGCGTAAACAGGACGCCAAGATAATAGTGACCGGATGCATGAGCGAGCGTTACTCAGGCGATATAGAAAGAGACCTCCCCGAGGTGGACTTCTACACAGGCGTGGGCGACCTGCACCGTGTCATCAGCTATCTGCGGAACGACGACAGCCCCGTAAAGGACTACGGCTCTGCCAGAATACTGGCAAACGAGCACTACTACGCTTATCTGAAAGTGTCCGAAGGGTGCAACAACAGATGCTCATACTGTGCCATCCCCGGCATCAGGGGCGACCTGAAGAGCCGTAAGATGGAAGACATACTCCTCGAGGCGGCAAACCTTATAAAGAACGGCGTGAAAGAACTAATCGTCATATCTCAGGACAATACAAAATACGGCAGCGACATCTACGGCAAGCCTAAGATGGTCGAACTGCTGAAAAAGCTCGAAGCGCTCGACGGAGACTTTAAGATACGTGTGATGTATCTGAACCCCGACGGCGTGACTCCCGAGCTCATAGATACCATGTGCGGCAGTGATAAAGTGCTTAGCTACTTTGACATTCCCGTGCAGCACTACAGCGACAACATGCTGAAAGCTATGAAGCGGAAGTCCAACTCCGCCGTTATAGACAAGGTTTACGACGGCATCAGAAAGGCAGACCCCGAGAGCATCATCCGCACAACTATGATAGTCGGGTTCCCGGGGGAGACCGAAGAGGACTTCGCCGAGATGGAGAAATTCCTCGAGAGGCATAAGCCTGATTTTGCAGGCTTTTTCCCATATTACAGAGAAGTGGGCACATCTGCATATGATCTGGGCAAAGGTGTAGGGAAACGTGAGACTAATAAGCGTATCAGAGCCTTGCAGAAACTGCAGAAGAGAAATACGAACAACCGCTTGAAAATATTGAAAAAAAACGACATAATCTGCTTTGTCGAAGGGGAGAGCGATCAGTCGGAGCTTATACTTCAGGGGCGTGCATTATTTCAGGCGCCCGAGATAGACGGAAAAGCCTATTTCATAGACGGTGTGGCGACAGACGGCTACGGCCCCTATGTGTGCAGAATAAAGAGGATAATATATCCGGATATATATTGCGAGATCATTGAAAAACAGGGTGATGCATGAGAAAGATCGTTTTATTGATAATAGTTTGTATGCTTGCATTCGTTTCCTGCTCGAAAAAGACAGGGCCGAACATGACTGCCGGCGAAAGTATGAAGATAGGTATGGAGTATTTCCAGAGGGGGAAATATGAGCAATCCATATCATACTTTGAACATACTCTGATGGAAGCAGAAACACCTGAGATGGCGTCTCAGGCTCAGCTTTTTATGGCTGATGCTTACTTTCTCGATAAAAAATACGTAGAAGCGATACCTGCATACGAGCAGTATCTTGAAATATACAGCAACTCTCCCGACGCAGGGACTGCAATGCTGAGACTCGGACTTTCCCACTATGCGCTGGTCTCCACCATAGACAGAGACATGTCCGCCGTGGAGGGAGCTCTCGACGCTTTTACAAAGCTGCGTGACAGATTTCCTTCATACACCAGAGAGTTCGAGCTGAATAAAAAGATAGTGGAGCTGAGAAGTATGCTCTCCGAACGTGAGCTTTACGTTGCGAAGTTTTACTACCGCATAGGCTCGCCCGACGCAGGCGAGACAAGGCTGAAATACCTCATAGCCAACTATGCAGACACCTCGTCATATGACGAAGCTCTGTATTTCTACGGCAATAAGCTGGCAGATCAGGACGGTAGAGAGGCAGAAGCTGTTAAATACTATCAGATGCTCGTGAAGGAACGCCCTGATTCTAAATATGTGATAGACGTGGCACGCAAGCTGACATCACTGCTGGCTAAGATCACTATCCAGCTGGAAGAACAGCAGAAGACTAAGGAGAACTAAATGCTTGATATCAAATATATCATCGCAAATATAGATGACGTAAAGAAAAAGACCGCAGCCAGAAAAGCAGACTTCGACTTTGATCTGCTGATATCTCTGGATGAAAAGCGTAAAAGCCTTCAGGCGGAAGCCGATGTGCTGAAAGCGGAGCGCAACTCCGTGAGCAAAGAGATAGGAAATATCAAAAAAGCAGGCGGCGACATCACAGAGATTCAGGCAAAGATGCGTGCTGCGGGCGACAGGATTACTGCCATCGATGCTGAGCTGGCAGAGGCTCAGACACAGATGAACGATATGCTCCTTACACTGCCTAACATTGTCAAAGACGAAGTTCCCGTCGGTTCAGACGAGAACGATAATATACTTTTCAGATCATGGGGAGAGCCGAAAGAGCTTTCCTTCGAGCCAAAAGCGCACTGGGACCTCGCAGAAAACCTCGGCATGCTCGACTTCGAGCGTGGGGTTAAGGTCGCAAAGTCACGCTTTACGGCTTATATGGGCATGGGTGCGAAGCTCGAGAGGGCTCTCATCAACTTCATGCTCGATTCACACGCTGAGCGCGGATACAAAGAAGTGATCGCACCTTATCTTGTTAACGGAGATGCTATGCAGGGGACAGGCCAGCTCCCTAAATTTGAGGAAGACCTCTTCAAATGTGAGAGAGACGGGCTCTATCTTATTCCTACTGCTGAGGTATCTGTTACAAACCTCTATGCTCAGGAAATACTGGAAGAGGACGCACTGCCTATCAAGCATTGCTCATACTCTGCATGTTTCCGCAGAGAGGCGGGCTCTCACGGCAAGGACGTGCGTGGACTCATCCGCCAGCACCAGTTCAACAAGGTGGAGCTTGTGAAGGTGACCAGACCCGAAGATTCTGAAGCGGAGCTCATGGAGCTGCTCGAATCTGCGGAGCTCATCCTTCAGAAACTCGGACTGCCTTACAGGATTATGACACTTTGCAGCGGAGACATAGGCTTCAGCTCTGCAAAGACCTTTGATATAGAAGTATGGCTCCCTTCAGCGGGAACATACAGAGAGATATCCTCATGCTCTACATTCACCGATTATCAGGCGAGACGTGCATCCATACGCTTCCGCCGCAAGGGTGAAAAAAAGGTGGAGTTCGCCCATACGCTGAACGGCTCAGGCCTCGCAGTGGGGAGGACATTCCTCGCCGTGCTCGAAAACTATCAGAACGAAGACGGCACTATCACAGTTCCCGAGGCTCTCAGACCATACCTCGGCGGGCTTGAGGTCATCTCCTAAATGCCTATCATATACGTTGCCGGCACAGACATCACAGGGGATTATAACAACATACCTCCGCACCTGCTGGAGATAGTCTCCTCATGCGGACTCATCATAGGCGAAGACAGACGAAACCTCGGCAGGTTTGTAGCTGCTGCGGGCGTGCGTGACACCGAGCAGATGTTCCTGAACGAACACTCGCTTAAACGTGATAAGGAATTTCTGGTTGAAGTATGTGCAGAGCACGAACGTGTGCTTATGATATCTGATGCGGGTACGCCTTGTGTGGCAGACCCGGGATACGACTTTATAAATATGGCATGGAACGCAGGGTATCAGGTGATATCTGTTCCGGGCCCTTCATCTATAACGGCTGCGCTGTCCGTCAGCGGATATTTCGCAGAGAGCTTTTACTTTATGGGGTTCCCGCCGAAGGAGAAGACGGAGCGTAAGAAATTCTTCGACCGTGTTTCCAACTGCAGGGATACGGTGGTGATGATGGAGAGACCATACGTTCTGCATCAGCTGCTGGACGAGATATCTTTTCTGGATAAGAAGATGAGCCTTTCTATGAACCTCGGTCTTCCCGACGAGGTAACATACAGGGGCACGGCAGAAGATATCCGCCGTGCTGTACCTGATGATGTTAAAGCACCGTTTGTCTTTATAATTTCTAAGAAACGCTTTAAAGAGGACTAGGCGTTCTCTTTAGCGGTGGTCGGGCACTCGTGGTTGCGTCTTTCGATACGGCTTGCGGGGAGCCCTTCTTTGCAGTTGCTGCATCCGCATTCCCTATACTCTACGTTTCCACCCTCGATAGTGAGCTCAGCGCCTTCCACAAGGAAGTTTGCGATGTTTATCCTTGCTTTCTCCACCAGTCTGGAGAATGTTGGTCTTGATATATTCATCAGAACAGATGCATCCTCGTGGGAGAGTCCCTCGTAGTCTGCCAGTCTTATAGCTTCGAATTCATCAAGAGCAAGATTCACTGATTTGAGTTTTTTTGAGGGGATTCCTCTGGGTTTAAAGTTGGAAATTTCCGGCTTCACACCGATAACTCTCGGTTTTGACGGTCTTGGCATTTTTTTCTCCTGGACAGAGCAATGTATTGAACGCTAGTTATGATTAACACTATGCGTGCATTTCCCTAAACTCGACCTACAAAGCTCGTCTCATAATAAAAATTTGATAATGAATCTTTTTGTAATATAGATTTGAAATGAACATATGACAAGGATAAATTTTAAAGTTTCCTTATGAAACAGTAATTTGATCTATTGTTATATGCAGTTATTTCGATGTTTTGTCGATCATGTTTATGATCCTGACGGCTGCCATCGCAGCGCCGAAACCGTTGTCGATATTCACCACTGTTATGCCGTTTGCACAGGAGGAGAGCATGGCGAAGAGAGCCGTAAAACCCTCAAGAGCTGCTCCGTATCCCGTGGATGTGGGGACAGCTATCACAGGCTGAGGGAACATGCCCCCTGTTATGGACGGCAGTGCGCCTTCCATGCCTGCTATGACTATTATCACGTCTGATTCGGCTATATCGTCCTTTACGCTGAAGAACCTGTGTATACCCGCAACGCCGATATCTGCGTATATCTTTGCTTCTATACCGCAAACGTCGAGCATCTCTGCGGCTTCTTCGGCTGTTTTCATGTCGGATGTGCCCGCCGTAATGACGGCGACCTTGCCGTTTTTGCGTTTCGCAGGCTTCACTATATGCTTCATCATACCCGCTGTTTCGTTCACGCTGAACTGTGGAAACCTGCCTGAAAGCTCTTCCAGTTTTTCGGCATCAAGCCCTGTACAGACAAAGTTCAGCCCGTTTTCGATGTATCTTTCGGCTATGGAGGATATCTGTGCGATGGATTTGCTCCGTCCGTATATCACTTCGTCGAATCCGAGCCTCTCCGCACGGGATGTGTCTGGCTTTACATCGCCGAAGTTCAGGTGGGTGCTTATCTTTGACGATGCGTCATTGATGTCCATCTCACCGCTTTTTACCAGTTTTAATATCTGTTCGATATCTTTCTGATGCATCTATTCCTGTTCCTGAGATTCCTGCTCTTCCTGAGGCTCTTCGACACCTTTGAAGCCTTTGAAGACTATGTACATCTCAAAGGAGTTCTTGCGTGTCGCCTCCGGGCGGAGCATCTTGCTGAAGTTGAAGTCTTTCTTAATATCCCGTACCAGGGCGTCCCTGTCCTCGCCTTCGAAAACTTTGAAGACAAAGTTCCCTCCGGGTTTCAGCACGGTCTTTGTGAACCGGTATATAAGACGTACGAGGTCTACGGAGTTGACATGGTCGAGCAGTTTCGACCCTGATGTATTAGGAGCTGCGTCAGATATGACACAGTCGTATTTCTCGTGTATTTCGAGTACTTTATCGACGGTATCCTGCTTTGTGATATCCCCTTGGATGAAGGTGAATCTGGTGTCTTCGAGGTTTGTCACCTCGAGCAGATCCACGCCCACAACGGTGCACTTCTTCTGCTGGAGGACAACCTGTACCCATCCGCCTGGTGCACAGCCCACGTCCAGAACGGCATCGCCGCTGCGGAAGAGGGCGTGTTTTTTATTCAGTTCCATCAGCTTATAGGCTGCTCTTGATTTAAATCCTTCTACTTTAGCTTTCCTATAGAAAGCGTCTTTACGATCGTACAAATTTACCTCCCATTAAAAATGCGTCCTGCATTTTTAATGCTTTCGCAAAGCCTGTTAAAAGCAGGTCTTGCTCTCATTCTGTTTAAGCCTGCACAGGCAAGCCCTGTTTCGGCTCACTCCGTGAGACACGTCCTGTGTCTTGGCAATACAGGATATATCCTTACAATCAGCCTGTAGGTGCTGACCTGCCTAGTCTAGAGGGGTTACCTCATAGTCGTGGATGTGAAGAGTGTCGTTTGGTGTCACTTCCACATTCACGCTCATCATAAGCTCTATTTCGTCCAGACTCTCTTTCTCGTCGTCGAGTATAAGGTCTACCACGTCAGGGTGAGCCTCTATCACTATGCGCCTGTTACGCACGAAAGGTGCGATACGCCTCACTTCTCTCAGTATGTCATAGCATATGGTCAGCTTGCTCTTCACGAGTCCTCTGCCTTCGCAGTACGGGCATGCCTCGGACAGCACTCTGGAAAGGCTCTCCTGCACACGCTTACGTGTTATCTCCACCAGTCCGAGAGGGGAGATGTTTACGACGGATGCCTTTGCACGGTCTGATTTCATTTCGTGTTCGAGGGCTTTGAGAACCTTTTGCCTGTTCTCTTCCTTTGCCATATCTATGAAGTCGACGATGATTATACCGCCGATGTTTCTCAGTTTAAGCTGCCATGCTATCTCTTTGGCTGCTTCTAGGTTTGTCTTGAGGATGGTGTCCTCAAAGTTCCGCTTACCGACAAATTTACCCGTGTTTACGTCGATGACGGTGAGCGCCTCTGCCTGATCTATGATTATGTATCCGCCTGATTTCAGCCATACTTTCTTATCAAGGATACGTCCTATCTCTATCTCTATGTTGTAATAGTCAAAGATAGGGATGTCGTTTGTATAAAGAGCTACCTCGACATGTATGTCGGGGAGAAACTCTCTGAGGAACGATTTTATCTTAAGGAATTCTGCCTTGTTATCTATCACGATACGGCTTACATCCGCTGTGGCAGCGTCGCGCAGTATGCGGAAAACGAGCCCGTGGTCTTCGTATATAAGGCACGGTGATTTACCGCTCATCTTATCTTTTATCTTGCTCCACAGTCTGCTGAGATAGTCGAAGTCAGCTCTGAGCTCTTCTTCGTCGTGTCCCGCAGTAACTGTTCGGGCTATCAGACCCATGTTCGGAGACTTTATAGCTTTGAGTATGTCTCTCAGCCTGTCACGTTCGTGATCGTCCTCTATCTTTCTCGATACGCCGACATGCTCGTATCCCGGCATGAGTACTATGTATCTGCCCGGTACTGTCAGGTGTGTGGTGAGCCTTGCGCCCTTTTGCCCGATGGCTTCCTTCGCCACCTGCACCACTATGTCCTGCCCCTCTTTCAGCATCTCTTCGATGGGGGGGATGTCCTTCGGCTCTTCTTCGTCTGTGATGTCTATCTCAGCTACTTCACGCTCGCCGTCGATATTATTTTCGAGGAAGCTGACACGCTCGCCGTTTTCGACATAAACATCCGCAGCGGGGAGGAATGCGGCCTTAGGCAGACCGACATCTATGAAGGCGGACTGAATACCGGGTAAAACCTTTATCACTCTGCCTTTATATATATTTCCAGCAACATTTTTGCTGTGAGCCCTTTCAACGTATATTTCAGCAGGGTTGCCGTTTTCGAGTATGGCAACCCGAACCTCGTTGAGGGTCGAATTCACTATTATTTCTTTTGACATGTTAAAAATCTTTTCTCTGTTCCATTGCTTTAAGCAATGTCATTTCGTCGGTGTATTCCAGATTTGTACCGATAGGTACTCCGCTGGCAATCTTTGTAACTTTAAGATTGTGCTTTTTCAGGAGCTTTGAAAGGTATATTGCGGTTGTCTCCCCTTCGATATCGGGGTTTGTGGCGAGGATTATCTCGGCTATATCGTCTTTCTGTGCACGTTTAATAAGCTCGTCTATGCGCAGATCCTCAGGTCCTATACCGTCCAGAGGCGAGATGCGCCCGCCGAGGACGTGGTAAAGCCCGCGGTAGAAGCCTGTAGCCTCAAGGACATAGATATCCTTGGCCTCTTCCACCACGCATATCTGAGTACGGTTGCGATAGTCGTCCGTGCATATATGACAAATTGCTGTTTCTGACATGTTTCCGCATATGCTGCAGAAGACGGTCTTCTCCTTAAGCTCCACAAGGCTTTCTGCGAGAGATTTCACCTGCTCGCTATCAGCTTTCAGTATGTGTAGTGCCAGTCTGGCGGCAGTTTTCCTACCTATACCGGGGAGCTTTGAGAGCTCGCCTACGCAGCGCTCAAAGATCCTGTTTTTCATGATTACAGGTGCTTAGAAAAGTCCGGGAATATTAAGACCCATGCCGCCTGTTACGGCAGACATCTTTTCCTGAACTACTTGCTGGGATTTTTTCAGCCCTTCGTTTACAGCGGCGAGGACGAGGTCCTGCAGCATGTCGACATCTTCAGGGTCTACGACATCCTTTTCGATAGAGAGACTTACGATCTCCTGTTTGCCGTTTACCTTTACTGTTACCATACCGCCGCCGGAGGTAGCTTCCACAACTTCCTTAGCTGCTTCTTCCTGTGCTTCCTCCATCTTTTTCTGCATTTTCTGGGCCTGTTTCATCATTTGCTGAATGTTCATAAAATTCTCCGTATTCTTTATATATTCTTTATTAAAGCGGGCTCGCCCGCATTGATATCGTGTTTAATGCAATAACTAGTTATTATGTAGTTTTGAGAAGTAATGTCAATACGTAAGTGGGAAAAGAAGGACTGTGTTATGTCATCACGGTACTAGCCAAAGGCTGAACGCAGATGCGCACAGCCTCAGGCTAGAACTTTGTTCTTCCTCAGCATTACAAATAAGCTGAAGAAGATATATTTTTATGCGTCGTACAGACCCATGGAGAGGTATCTCTCTCCGCTGTCGGGGAGCACGACCACTATCGTTTTGTTTTCAAGCCCGAGTTTATCAATAGCCTGAATGGCTGCCGCTACGGCTGCGCCTGAGGATATGCCTGCGATGATCCCCTCTTCACGGGCGAGTCTGCGTGCGTATTCCCTTGCGTCTTCGTCGTCCACCTGCTCGACCTCGTCTATGAGAGAGACATCGAGCACATCAGGGATAAATCCTGCGCCTATCCCCTGTATGCCGTGGGGTGAGGGCTGGAGATCCTGATTCTTCATAAACTGAGTTATGACAGGGCTCTTTTTCGGCTCGGCCGCTATGGTGAGCATATTGAGCTTTTTATCCAGCTTCAGGTATCTGCTGACACCGGTGATGGTTCCGCCTGTGCCCACGCCTGATACGAATACGTCGACCTTTCCGTCTGTGTCCTCGAATATCTCGGGGCCTGTGGTCTTGACGTGTATCTGCGGGTTTGCAGGGTTTCGGAACTGGTTCGCCAGAAAATATTTTTCAGGTTCTTTAGAGAGCATTTCATCAGCGAGAGCGACTGCGCCCTTCATGCCGAGCTTGCCTTCTGTAAGGATGAGTTCCGCTCCAAAAGCCTTCATCATCATTCTGCGCTCCATGCTCATGGTGTCGGGCATGATAATGGCGACTTTAAAGCCGAGTGCGGCTCCTGCGTAGCAAAGGCCGATGCCCGTGTTTCCGCTTGTGGCCTCAATGATGGTCATCCCTTCTTTCAGCTCGCCTGTTTCCAGACCTCGCTGGATGATGCCTGCTGCAACACGGCACTTGACCGAATAGGCAGGGTTTCTCCCTTCAATTTTAACTAAGATATCGTTCTTGTGTTTGCCCTTGATGCTGTTCAGCTTCACAAGGGGGGTCCCGCCGATGGTCAGCGAGTTGTTTTCGAATATTCTCATGAAACTTTAAATCCCTCTTCTTCGATTGCTTCCACGATGCTGCTTTCTGCTACGTCGTCGGAAAATGTAACCTTTGCTGTGCCCTGCTCGAGGCTGATCTCGGCAGAAGCAACTCCTTCCACGCCTTCTGCGGCTTCTTTAACTGCCATTACACAATGGTTACAAGACATTCCTGAAACATTGAAAACTTTCTCTTTCATAATGAGACTCCTTTAATCAATTAGTGCGTTATATTTGACAATGTTTAGCATTTCTTCTATTTTTTCAAGACAAAAGAATACTAAAGAAGTATTATGCAGACATATAAATTTAGAAGGTGTTTATTATGGGTAAGATTCAAAGCCTGAATATCAGCGAGACAAAAGGGGTGCAGAAGACACCCGTGGACTCTGTCGAGCTGGTGAAAGACCACGGAATAAAAGACGATGCTCACGCGGGAAAGTGGCACAGACAGGTCAGCCTGCTGGCTATGGAGAGCATCCAAAAGATGAAAGATCAGGGTCTGGATGTGGACAGCGGAGACTTCGCCGAAAACATCACGACCGAAGGGATAGACCTGACATCCATTAGCATAGGCGACAAGCTGACCATAGGCGATGTGGAGCTCGTCATCAGCCAGCTGGGTAAGACATGTCATAAAAGATGTGCGATATTCTACGCTGCGGGCGACTGTGTTATGCCGAGGGAGGGAATTTTCGCCGTTGTTATAAACGGCGGAAAGATAAATGTCGGCGATGAAGTGAAACTGACACGCAAGGAAGGACTTTCCGTTGCGGTACTGACTCTCAGCGACAAGGGGAGCAAAGGCGAGCGTGTGGACGAGACAGGCCCTGCCGTTGTGAAGCTGATGGAAGAGAATCTCAGCACCTCATTCTTCCGCACTGAAATATTGGCGGATGAGCAGGCAGAGCTAGAGACCTCTCTTAAATACTATGCAGATGTGCAGAAGATAGATCTGGTGGTGACAAACGGCTCGACGGGAGTATCCCCGAGAGACATCGCCCCCGACGCTACTCTGAACGTGATAGATAAGCGCATGCCTGGATTCGAAGAGGCTATGCGTGCCGAAAGCATGAAGATAACAAACAGGGCTATGATAAGCCGTGCTGTTGTCGGTGCCAGAGGCGGTACTATGATTATAAATGTTCCCGGCAGCCCGAAAGGCGCTGTGGAAAACCTGCAGGTGGTGCTCGGCGCTGTTGAGCACTGTATAGATAAACTGCAGGGGAGCAAAGAGGACTGTGCAAGGTGAAAGACTATAACCTCTTCGTTGCCATAGACGGCATCGACGGATGCGGTAAATCAACCCTGTCAAAGGGGATGAGTGAAAAGCTGGAAAGGATGGGGCGCAAGGTGAAGCTGACTCGTGAGCCCGGCGGTACGGAAGCGGGGCTTCTGATGCGTCAGCTCGTGGTGAGCAAGCAGTATGACCTGGAGCCCGAGTCTGAGATGATGCTCTACTGTGCAGACAGGCTGGAGCATCAGACAAAGCTGGTACTGCCGTCGCTGGAAGAGGGTTATGATGTTATTTCCGACAGATTTGTATCGTCCACATATGCTTATCAGATATTCGGCAGAGGACTGGATAAGGACTTTCTCGACTATCTGACAGAGCACAGCATAAAGCGTATGCCCGACATCACATTCATCATAGAGATAGAGCCTGAAACTGCTCTGGAAAGAGCTATGGACAGGCTCCGCCGTGAGAATATGGTGGAGGCGGAAGGTAAGTTTGAGGCTTTGGGGCTGGACTTTTTCAAAAAAGTCGCAGACGGCTTTGACTGGTACGCCGGTAAGTTTGAAAATGTTTGGCGCATCAACGGCATGCAGTCTCCTCAGGCTGTGCTGAATGATGTGATGCATATACTGGATAACTTTGTATGATAGTAGGGCATAAGAAAGAGATAGATATCTTTAAAAACATTATCGACGGCGGGAAGCTCCATCACGCTTACATTTTCAGCGGGCGTGAAGGGAGCGGGAAGAAGCTCTTTGCAAAGGAGCTGGCGAGGTCTGTCATATGCGCGGACGGCACATATATGCAGCCGTGTCAGTGCAGGCACTGCAGGGTGCTGACAGGGTCTGAACACCCCGACATACACATGATAGAGGAATCCCCCGTAAAGATAGAAGTGGCAAGACAGATATCCAACGATGCTTTCATGAGCCCCCTTTCGGCGAAGAAGAAGATATATATCATCGACAACGCCCACACGTTTACAAAAGAGGCGGCGAATGCCGTTCTCAAAACTCTGGAAGAACCGCCTGCGGATACGCATTTCTTCCTGATAACAGACAGATACGAGCATGTTCTCCCGACCATACGCTCCAGATGCATCAACATACGCTTCTCTTCACTGACCAATGATGAGGTGGAGCAGGTGCTTATGCAGAGCGGAGTGCTCGACACGGCAGGTGTAGCTGAGCATGCATCAGGCTCTGTCAGCTATGCGCAGTATCTGCTGGAAAATATTGATGAGTCGGGCAGATTCTCACCCGATAAAGACCGCTCGGCACTGTATGCAGAGATCAGCAATCTCGACACAAAAGAGAAGATAAGGGCATACTGTGCATCTATGTATACTTATATGCTTGAAAAATATAAAGAAAACAGCTGTGAAACCCTTCTGGACTTTTCTAACTATTTACTGGATATTTTAAAACGCCTTGAGTATAATGTCAGTTTAGACATGTTCAGAATGGATCTGTACGTAAAAACAGCTGAGGTACTTTGTGAAAAAAGTTAATGCTACAGGAGTAGCTTTTAAGCCTGCGGGCAAGATATATGACTTCCTCTCTTGTGGAGTGGAGTCAAAATTCGGCGATAAAGTTATAGTCGAAACCGAAAAAGGGGAGGACATGGCGAATGTCATCTACTCCGACCGTGAGATCGAGGTAGACCCCAAAGCCGAGATGAAAAAGCTGGTGAGGCTCGCAACAGAAGAGGACATCACCAATAAAAAGAAAAATATGGAAGAAGAGCCGGAGGCTTTTACCAAGTGTAAAGAGTTTGTGCTGGAGCACAAGCTGGACATGAAACTGCTGAAAGCAGAATACACTCTGGACAGAAGCAAGCTGACATTCTTCTTCACTGCGGACGGACGTATAGATTTCCGTGCGCTCGTGCGTGACCTCGCAAGAGTCTTCCGCACACGTATAGAGATGCGTCAGGTAGGCGTGAGAGACGCTACTAAGATGATAGGCGGATTCGGACTCTGCGGAAAAGAATTCTGCTGTTCGACATTCCTGCGTAAGTTCGACAATATTTCCATCAAAATGGCAAAGGATCAGAACCTTATCCTGAACCCTACGAAGATATCCGGGGTTTGCGGAAGGCTGATGTGCTGCCTTATGTATGAAAAAGATGTCTATGAGGGCGGAGAGATCCCATGTGGTCACTGTCCTAAGACCCAGTATACAGACGACGAATTTGTGAAACTTGAAGACCTTGAAGACAATTCCGGAGGAGAGATATGACAGGCAAGACTTTTTATGTATCCACACCAATATACTATGTGAATGACGTACCGCACATCGGTCACGCATACACTACAGTTGCCTGTGATACAGTGAGCAGATACAAAAGGCTCTGTGGATACGACGTATGCTTCCTCACCGGGACAGACGAACACGGTCAGAAGATCGAGCAGGCAGCCGAGAAGAGAGGCATCACTCCGAAGCAGCTCGCCGACGAAGTCGTGGAAAGATTTGCAGGTCTGTGGAAGATACTGAACATCTCCAACGACAAATTCATCCGTACTACAGACGAACTCCACAAAGAGGGCGTGCGTAAAATATTCAAAAAGATGCAGGAGAACGGCGATATCTATCTCGGTCATTACGAGGGCTGGTATTGTACTCCCTGCGAGACATACCTCACAGAGACACAGCTCCTCGACGGAAACTGCTGTCCTTCATGCGGACGTGAGACCGCCACTCTGAAAGAGCCTTCATACTTTTTCAAAATGAGCAAATACGGCGACCAGCTCCTGAAACACATCGAAGACAACAAAGACTTCATACGTCCTGAATCAAGACGTAACGAGATCATATCATTCATAAAAGACGGCCTGAGAGACCTCTCTGTCTCCCGTGTTACATTCAAATGGGGTATCCCCGTACCGGAGGATGAGGACCACATCATATACGTATGGGTGGATGCTCTGACAAACTATATCTCCGCACTCGGATACGGTCACGACGGCGCAGATTTCGAAAAATACTGGCCTGCCGACTATCACGTGGTGGGTAAAGATATCCTCAGATTCCACACGGTATACTGGCCGACAATGCTCCTTTCCGCAGGTATTCCTCTGCCGAAGAGCGTTTTCGCACACGGCTGGTGGACAGTGGAAGGTCAGAAGATGTCTAAATCTATGGGTAACGCCATAGACCCCGCATGGCTCGTAGAGAAATTCGGCGTGGATGCCATCAGATATTTCCTGCTGAGGGAAGTACCTTTCGGTCTGGACGGAGACTTCTCGTTCAAAGCGCTGATACACAGGATAAACGGCGACCTCGCAAACGACCTCGGAAACCTGCTTAACCGTACTATGGGTATGGTTAACAGATACTTCGACGGCGTCGTGCCCGCATTCACAGAGGAAGGCCCGGAGGACAAGGCAGTGGTGGAAACCATCGAGCGTGTCTTCAGAGAAGTGGACGAACACATAACAAACATGGCGTTCAACAAAGCACTCATGACAATGTGGGAGCTGGTGAGCGCACTCAATAAATACATCGACGAGACAGCCCCGTGGGCTCTGGCGAAAGATGAAACGAGAAAAGGCAGACTCGGCTCTGTGCTCTATACAGTGCTCGACGGCATGAGGCTCGTTTCTCTCCTTCTTTATCCTTTCATGCCTGAAACAGCGGTTAAGATGCGCCGTCAGCTCGGTACAAAAGCAGAGCTGGAGAAATCCGACGTAGCAGAACTGCGCAAGATACGCACATACGAATCAGGGCATAAACTCGGCGAAGCTGAACAGCTTTTCCCTAGAATTGACGAAAAAGAGATGATAGAAGAGCTGAAAAAAGAGTCTGACTCTAAGAAGAAGGACGACAAGGGCCAGCCTGTGGTGGAAGAGATAGATTTCGCCCATTTTGAAAAGATGGTGCTGAAAGCTGCCAAGGTTCTCGAATGTGAGAAAGTGGCTAAATCCGACAAACTCCTTAAGCTGCAGCTCGACCTCGGCACAGAAAAACGTCAGGTCGTCAGCGGTATAGCAAAGAGCTATGAGCCTGAAGACATGGTCGGCAAAACTGTAGTACTGGTGGCAAACCTGAAGCCTGCGAAGCTGATGGGAACGCTTTCAGAGGGGATGATACTCTCTGCCACTGTTGACGGCAAACAGCACAGAGTGCTCGAACTGCCAGACAGTGTCGCACCGGGAACAGACATTAAATAATGATAAAAAAACGCGGCAGCCTTGCCGATATTGAATTTCTCGCTGAGCTGAAAAGTGCCGTCGGGAAAGGGGCAAGGTTTACCGATACCCATGCTCATATACACATGGAGCCTCTGGCCGACGACACAGAGGGCGTCCTCGCACGTGCTGCGGAGAACGGCGTCCACCGCATCGTCACCATAGGCACAGACCTGAAAGACAGCATCAAGGCGCAGGCCGTCAGCCGAAGGGCGGACAATGTCTTTTACACCGTGGGTGTGCACCCGCACGATGCAGAGCAGTTCACCATATCCCGGTTAGCAGAATTCGAAGAGATGCTGAAAGACCCTAAGGCCATTGCCGTCGGCGAGATAGGCTTGGACTATTTCTATGACCACTCACCCAGAGACAGACAGAGAGAGGTCTTCGCCATGTTTCTAGACCTTGCGGTATCAGCGGGCAAGCCTGTCGTCATACACAACAGAGACTCAGACAAAGACTGCATAGACGTGCTCTCATCCATAGTGAAAGGACGTGAAAAGAACGGCATAATTCACTGCTTCAGCGGAGACAGAGGCCTGCAGAAATGGGCTCTGGACAATGGATTCTACATATCCTATGCCGGGCCTGTGACATATAAAAAATCCGATGAGCTGCGTGACACCGTTAAATATGTCCCCGCAGACAGACTCTTCATAGAGACCGACAGCCCATACCTCACACCCGAGCCATACAGAGGCAAAGTAAACGAACCGGCTTACGTTGTGTATAATTTACATCAGATATGCGAAATAATTGGTGCAAACCTATACGAACTTGGTATACAATTAGAAGATAACTATATACAACTATTTGGGTAACGTAATGGCTTATAGGATTTTATTGGCAGAAGACAATGAGATGGAAAAATCCGCACTTTCAGATATCTTCACAGCAGAAGGCTTTGTTGTCGATTCTGTCAGCAATGGTCTTTTCGCTCTGGATAAGGTAAAGGATAATGACTATCACCTTATAGTGACCGACCTCGTTATGCCCGTCTCAGACGGTATACAGTTTCTCTACTCCCTCAGCAGCCTCGGACGTGACATCCCCGTCATCGTCATCACAGGCTACGACAATATCGAAAATATGCTATCAGCTTATCAAATGGGTGCCATCGATGTTGTTTATAAACCATACGATGTAAAAAAACTCATAGATCTTTGCAGAAAAATTCTCGAAAATCGTATATAATATTTATACAAACCAATTGTACTATGTAACTCCATAAGGAGGATTAAGATGGTTAAGGTTACAAAAATATTATATCCCACAGATTTCTCCGATCCGTCAGCATGTGCGCTCTATTATGCGGCAGAAATGGCGAAGAAATTTGATGCGGAGCTCGTTATGATGCATGTTCTTCTGGATGAATCCCAGATGGTGTCTTTCTACCTGCCTCAGCTCACCGTGCAGAATCTTTCAAAAGATATGGAAGACGGCGCAAAGGCTAAGATGGTGGAATTTGTCGAAAATACCAGAGCCCTCGAAGGCATAGAATACTCCACAGTTATGGTGAAGGGTATCGCCGACGATGAGATCATCAAATACGCCAAAGAGAACGGCATAGATATGATAGTGCTCGGTACACACGGCAGGACAGGTCTGGAGCATGTTATCTTCGGCTCCACCGCAGAAAAGGTTGTCCGCTCGGCTCCTTGTCCCGTACTTACGGTACACTGTCCGGGCAATTAAACCATTATTTGTCACTCGGGCAGAGGTCTGAGATTCTCACGTCAGAATTTCATTCTTCCTCAGAATGACTAAAATGTTTCAAACAAAAAAGGGGAACCGGCGGTTCCCCTTTATTTTTGCATTTTTTAGATTGCCGTGTCGCTGTCGCTCCTCGCAATGAAGTTATCGAGTGACCGACGGAAACGAGCAAACCGGGTACACTGCATATATTCACAGTGTAGTGTCATGCCTGCTTATGCTTATAAGCCCATGAGCTCGTCAGCTACTTTCTGAGAAGCAGCAGCGATATCTTTGTGGAGTGAACCGCCGTGGCTGTCCATAGTGACAACACATGGGAAGTCCTCAACCTCGCACACCCAGAAAGCTTCCGGAGCACCGAACTCTTCGAGCTTGTAAACTGTGTGTACTTTCTTAACCATTTTACCGATGAGAGATCCTGCACCGCCGACAGCGTGAAGGTAAACAGCGCCCACCTTCTGAAGTCCTGCTGCTGTGAGAGGTCCCATTCCGCCTTTACCGATGACTGCACGTACGGAGTATTCCTCGCATACTGCTGCCTGATAAGGCTCTTCACGGGATGATGTAGTAGGGCCTGCGGCTACGAAGGAGTATTCGTCGCCTTCTTTTTTAACAACAGGTCCGCAGTGATAGATAACACCGTCTTTGAGGTGTTCACGGATGAAGTCCGGTCTTTCTTCTATCATAAGTTTGTGAGCAGCGTCTCTTGCTGTCACGATCTTCCCTGTGAGAAGTATTTCATCGCCCACCTTGAGTGAACGAGCTGTTTCTTCACTGATAGGTGTAGTGAGCTTAATCATATGTCACCTCACTTCCTTTGATTGTCATCTGCTTTCTTCTGTATGCCCAGCAGGTGTAAGAGATTGAAACGTAGAATGTAGCAGGGTGTCTGTGCTGTACGCCTGCGTAAACACCGAGGCAGGTAGTCTTACCGCCGAATCCCATAGGTCCGATGCCGAGCTTGTTGAGGTCTGTGTAAAGCTCCTCTTCAAGTTTGGCAAGGTCAGCATTCTCGCTTTTTTCGCCGAGTTTACGGAAGAACTGCTCTTTTGAAAGGGCAAAAGATGTAACTCTGTCGCCGCCGATACCGATACCGATAATGCCGGGTGCGCATCCCTGTCCCTGAGCTTTCTGTACTGCATCGATAACAACTTTTTTAACGCCTTTAAGGTCACGTCCTGCTTTGAGAGCCGTATCAGGGAGCTTGTATTGTGCGCCCACGTTCTCAGAACCGCCGCCTTTAAGCATAAGGCGGATTCTCACCTCGTCCTTGTCCCACTGGTGAAAGTGAAGGTAAGGAGCATTAACGCCTATGTTGTTGCCGGAGTTTTTACCTGTGATAGGATCAACAGCGTTCGGGCGGAGATACTGAAGCTTTGTAGCCTCAGCAGCCGCTGCTTCTGCTGCTTCTTTGTACTTTTTCTCTGAATCGCCTACAGGAAAGTCAATATACATAATGACTGAGCCTGTGTCCTGGCAGATAGGTGTGGAAGCCTCTCTAGCGAGCTTTATGTTTTCTCTGATAGTACCGAAAACGTTTTTAGCTGCCGTGCCCTCATCCTCTCTGTCGTACGCTTGCTGAATCGCATTTTCCACATCCGGGGAAAGGTCTGTGGTTGCTCTGCGGATCAGCTCAAGCATTGCCTCTTTGAGTTCCATAGCCACCTCACATATTTAAGGTTATTTATTTTGAATATAATTATTCTCAGCCCTATGATTGTATACAATATACTGAAAATTACAAGCAAGACTTGAACGGTGGTTTAAAATTAGCATGGTATAATTTTCTATGGCAGAAAAGGGCTGAGGTAGTATAATTTTGATATAATTGATAGATAACAGATTAGTCGGCATAATTTAATATGGGATATAATTTGAAATAACAACATTATGTCATTGCGAGCTATAGCGAAGCAATCTTCCGATATCTCAGAATAAATGAGTTTGGAAGATCGCCGCGTCGGCTAAAGCCTCCTCGCGATGACGTATTTAAGAGGTATTAATATGAAACATAGAATCGAAAAAGACCCGATTAACTAAAGTGAGTTTCTGTCCATGGAAACTCACTTACGTCGGCATCATGAACAAGTTAATGCTGCCTCCCGCAAGCGAACAGCATCCGTGCTGTGTTAAACTATAAATAGAGGTATTTTAATATGAAACATAGAATCGAAAAAGACACTATGGGTGAAATGCAGGTTCCGATAGATGCTTACTGGGCTGCCCAGACCCAGAGAAGTTTAGAGAATTTCAAAATAGGCTGGGAAAAGATGCCCGTCAGCCTCATACATGCCTTTGCCGTGCTGAAGAGGTCTGTCGCCGTGGTGAACAACAGCCTGGGCAAGCTCCACGACGAACAGTCCGAAGCCATCCAGCAGGCGTGTGACGACATACTGAAAGGCGAACTGGCAGACCAGTTCCCACTCGCCGTATGGCAGACAGGGAGCGGTACACAGACAAACATGAACATGAACGAAGTGATAGCCAACAGAGCATCAGAGATACTCGGCGTGAATTTCCGTGAGGAGAAAGCGATACATCCGAACGACCACGTGAACATGTCTCAGAGCTCCAATGATACATTCCCCACAGCGATGCACATCGCAGCCGTTGTACAGGTGGAAGACCTGCTTCTCCCTGCTCTCGAAGACCTTAAAGACACACTCTTTGCAAAGATGGAGGAGTTTGAGGACATCGTGAAGATAGGGCGTACCCACCTGCAGGATGCGACGCCTCTCACACTGGGACAGGAATTCAGCGGATATGTCGCCATGCTGGAGACAAATATACGTCAGATAAGGGAATCTATGGAATACGTGCGGGAGCTCGCCATCGGCGGAACAGCCGTGGGTACAGGGCTGAATGCACATCCGAAGCTGTCCCCTATGGTGGCGGCTGAGGTTTCAAAGGTTACGGGTAAAAGGTTTGTCTCTGCGGCGAATAAGTTCCAGTCGCTGACATCCCACGATGCACTTACACACGCACACGGTGCGCTGAAAGCACTCGCTGCGAATATGATGAAGATAGCAAACGATATCCGCTGGCTGGCATCAGGCCCGAGATGCGGTATCGGCGAGCTGTCCATACCGGAAAACGAGCCGGGCAGCTCTATCATGCCGGGTAAGGTAAACCCTACGCAGTCGGAGGCTGTGACGATGGTAGCTTGTCAGGTATTCGGCAATGATGCCGCAATAGGATTTGCCGCCAGTCAGGGTAATTTCGAGCTGAATGTTTTCAAGCCCGTCATTATATATAACTTCCTTCAGTCTGTTCAGCTTCTGGCGGACAGCATGAACTCTTTCAGAGAAAATTGCGCCATAGGCATAAAGCCGAACAGGGAGAAGATAGACGAATATCTTCATAACTCTCTGATGCTGGTGACGGCTCTTAACCCGCATATAGGATATGACAAAGCCGCAAAGATAGCCAAGACTGCATTCGCAGAGAACTCTACTCTGAAGGAAACAGCGGTTAAGCTGGGATATCTGACTGCGGAGCAGTTCGACGAATATGTTGTACCTGAAGAGATGACGAATAAATAATTGTAAACAATCGGTAAGGCTCTTTTCTGAGCCTTACCTCCTTTCTGCTTTGTTTCCTATTTAAGTTAATGGTGTTATTTCGATTTTATCAATTATATCAAATAGTAATAATCAAAACGCTATGTGATAATTTTATGAAAAAACACTAACAAAACGACCATATGTTTATAATCTAACCCTGACTTTCAAGATGTATTACTGAACGGTATTCGGTGCTTTTTATGCACTTATTATTTTTTGGAGGTTTATCTTGAAAGCAAATGTGATGAGAATCTTTTTGGTTGTCTTCTCACTTGCTGCACTCATCGGGTGTGGCTCAGACGGAGACAATGGCGCAAACGGTCTTTCCGGAACAGACGGTTATACTGTGCCGAAAAACGTTATCCTCTTTATCGGGGATGGTATGCACGAAGAACACGAGGCGGCTGCGGGCCGTTACTTCTATGGTGACGAAGAGGGAATGCTGTGGAAAGATACTTCGGTATTTCCATATTCCGGTTATGCGACAACATGGGATATATCTGCATATAACGGCTATGCCGCAGACGAGGGTGCGGACGAATATTCTGCTGACTCTTTCGATCCTTCCATCGGTTTTAACCTTATAAAAGCCGGTGCTTCCTCAATGGTTAAAGATAAATATTTTCTTGATAGTTCGACAGGTGCCAGTGCCACCGACTCTGCCTCTGCAGGTACGGCAATGTCCACAGGTAAAAAAACTGATGCCGGAAATATTGCATGGGAAACAGGCGACCCTGCGGGCGGCGAGCTTGAGCTTATCGGTGAATACTATAAAAGTGTGAATGCAGGCAGCAAATACGGCGTGGTGTCCACTGTTGAGATATCACACGCGACACCTGCAGCTTTCTCAAGCCATAACGTATACAGAAACAACTATACTGAGATTGCTAACGAGATAATTACCACTACTCAGCCTGATGTTGTTATCGGTGCAGGTCACCCTACGTTTGTAGGCTCAAACACCTACATCGCAGCTGTTGACTACGCAGCTATTCAGGTTGACCCTACATATACATTTGTAGAGAGAACAGTCGGCTTCGACGGCGGAGACGCTCTCCTTGCTGCTGCTACGGCTGCGGTTGGCGGCAATACAAAACTCTTCGGTCTCTTCGGAGCTACACAGATAGCTACTCCGACAGTGACAGACACTCCGGATGCTCCTACATTTGCTAATACAAATGAGGAAGACCCGCTTCTCTCCGAATCTACCGAGGCGGCTGTTCGGGTTCTCAGTCAGTCAACAGGTACAGGCGGCTTTTTCCTTATGGTAGAGCAGGGTGACATCGACTGGAGCAACCATGCAAACAACTATTCAGGTATGGTGGGAGGCGTTATCGACCTTCACTATGCAGTTGAAAAGGCTGAGGAGCTTATAGATGCAGGCTTAAACGGTATGGACTGGGATAACACTACTATCATAGTTACATCCGACCACGGTAACAGCTACATGAGATTTAACTCTGCCCTTGCTCCCGGAATGGGCGATCTGCCTACTCAGACAGCAAACGGCGGTTCTTTCACATATGACGACGGCGATGTTTACTACGGAACAGGCGGTCACACAAACGAGCTCGTGTCTATCTATGCCAAGGGTGCTGATGTCAGCCGGTTTGAGTCGCTTCTGGGTTCACATTATTCCGGAGCTCAGATACTCGACAACACTGATATAAACAAAGTATCCAAATATGCTGCTGATAACGGACGCAACGTTATACTCTTCATCGGTGACGGTATGCAGAAAGCACATGAAATAGCAGGTTCACGTTATCTCACAGGCGAAGACGAGGCTCTTTCATTCAATGATTTCGAATTCCAGTCTTTTGTTACCACATGGGACGTGGATACATATAACTCATATGCCGCCGTGAAAGGCGAGATGAACTATGCTGCTGCTGTTTATGCAAATCAGGTTGATTATTCAATCGGTTATAATCCGGCGATCGCAGGCTCTCTTCCTTATCCTCTCATAGACAATTACATGCTTGCACATGCTACAGATTCTGCTTCTGCAGGGACAGCTATGGCAACAGGTGTTAAAACTGATGACGGAAACATAGGCTGGAGCACAGGCGACCCTGCCGACGGTCAGCTCCTTAACATTTCTGATAAAGTGAGAAGTCAGCGTGACGGTGCATACGGTGTTGTTTCAACTGTTGAGTTTACACACGCCACACCTGCCTCTTTCTCCTCCCACAACGTAAACAGAAATAATTACGGAGAGATATCAGAAGAGGTTGTTAATGTGACAAGACCTGATGTTGTTATCGGTGCAGGCCACCCTGACTATGTAGGCAGCTTTAACTACATTACAGAAGAAGCATACAACGCTATATCTACCGACAGCGAATACGTCTTTGTCGAGAAGACAGACGGTGAGAACGGCGGAGAAACTCTCCTTGCTGCTGCGGAAACAGCCGCTGTTCAGGGCAAGAAACTCTTCGGTCTCTTTGGAGCTACACAGATAGCCACACCGCTGGTTACTGACAACCCCGGCTCGCCGACTTTCGAGAAGGCTGATGATGAAGATCCTTCACTTGCGGAGTCCACTCTTGCTGCTCTGACAGTCCTTTCCACAAACCCTGCGGGCTTTTTCCTCATGGTGGAGCAGGGCGATATCGACTGGAGCAACCACGCTAATAACTATGCAGGTATGGTCGGCGGGATCATGGATCTTGAAAACGCTGTCAAAGAAGCTATAGATTTCGTTGATCAGCCGGGAGATAACATTGACTGGTCTAACACACTGATCATCGTGACATCCGACCACGGTAACAGTTATCTCAGAACAAACAGGGCGCTCGCTCCGGGGCTCGGTGAACTTCCTGCTCAGGAAGCATTCACAGGTACATGTCCTGACGGCGAATACTGCGGCAGCTTTGTTTACCCTGACGGAGAGGTTTACTACGGCTCCGGCGGTCATACAAACGAGAATGTATCCGTATATGCAAAAGGCTATGCTGCGGAGACACTCTTCGGTAAATATGCGGGATCATCATATCCGTCTGTGGCTACAGGGCTTATAGACAATACTCAGATATTCAAAGTGATGGCTGAGTTTATGGAAATAACACTCGACCAGTAAGATACTGTCGATTTAAACACTATATAGGGCTCGTCTTTTAAAGGCGGGCCTTTTTAGTTCTAAAGCATATTTATAACTGAGTGAAATTTGCTTTTATTTAATAAATTTTACACTTTAACAACATAGATTTTGAAACTAGATAATAACCCTTTGCTAATCTCAATTAAAATTATTAGGAGAGGGTACATAATGTGCATAGTTAAAAGATTTACTACATTTGCCTGCGCCGTGGCTGTCACAGCTGCTATTACCGCCTGCGCCGGCTCCGGGAATGTAAAGACGACCCCTGAGAAGACATCATCTGCCGAGAAGAGCATCATCTTCGAAGGTGTGAAGGCACCTGCTACTGACGCAGAGAAGCGCGACATACTCGCATCTAGCAAAGTTACTATCAACGGCAAGGAATACGCCATCGGATATAACACTATCCTCAGAAGCGGCGAAAACCCACAAGGCAACCCTGCAAACGGAACATTCGGACTTATGTTTGATAAGGACGGAAAAGAGATCATAAATAAAGACGGCTCAAAGTTTATCTCTGTGAGCAACGACTTCGCATCGCTCATCACAGGACGCGACGGAAACCTTTATATGGTATCCCACTTTGAGAACTCCCCCGGTGCGATATACATCACTGCTCTGTCTCAGGACAAGGCAACAGGCAAGCTCACAGCTATGAAAACACGCCACATAGACTATTCAAACGTCAAGGGCGGATGGGTACACTGTGCGGGCAGCGTAACACCATGGGGCGCTCACCTCGCTTCTGAAGAGTATGAGCCCGATGCAAGAAAAGTTGACCCTGTCACAGGCAACTTTAACGACGAATACGATTTCTCACAGACAAAATATTTCGGTCTCGACCCGAAAGATACAAAGCCTGCTGCTTTCAAAGATATGAACGCATACGACTATGGATATCAGATAGAGATAAACGTAGACGACTACGACTATGTAAAAGTAGCAAAGCATTACGCTATGGGACGCGTTGCTCACGAGCTCTCATACGTTATGCCTGACGGCAAAACAGCATACATCTCAGACGACGGAACAAACGTCGGTCTCTTCCGCTTTGTCGCTGATAAAAAGGGCGACCTCAGCGCAGGTACTCTTTACGTGGCTAAGTGGATACAGAAAAAAGCTGTCGGCGGCGGCGAAGCCGACCTCGGCTGGATAAGCCTCGGACACTCCACAGATGCTGAGATAGCTCACTACATCAACGAAAAAGTTTCTTTCTATGACATATTTGATGCTGAAGAGGCTAAAGACGGAAAATGCTCCACCCCGGGCTTCACACACATCAACACAACAACAGGCAAAGAGTGTCTGAAAGTTAAAAAGGGAATGGCCAAGGCTGCTTCCAGACTTGAGACACGCAGATACGCAGCCATCATGGGCGGTACTACAGAGTTCCGTAAGATGGAAGGTATCACACTCGACCCTGATACAAACACTATGTACCTCGCTATCTCCGAAGTTTCACGCGGTATGGAAAACATGAAGAAGAACGGCAAGCCTTCATCTTCTTACGACGGCGGCGGATACAACGACATCAAGCTGATGCTGAACAACTGCGGTGCCGTATATGCCCTCGACCTCGACGAGAACTATGTAGCTAGGAACATGTACGCAGTGGTGAAAGGCAAGCCTCTCACAATAGGCTACGGCGCTTTCAACGACAGTAAAATGTATGAGAAAGGGAGCGAGTTCGAAAAGAACAAATGTGACCTCGACGGTATATCAAACCCTGATAACCTCACATTCATGCCCGGATACAACACTCTCATCATTGGTGAGGACACAGGCTCCGGTCACCAGAATGACGTTATCTGGTCTTACAACCTGAAAGATAAGAAACTCACACGTATCCAGACAACACCTTACGGCTCTGAGACAACATCACCATACTTTTACCCTAACATTAACGGATGGGCGTATATGATGTCTGTTATCCAGCACCCATACGGTGAATCTGACGAAGATAAAACAACACCGGGATCTGAAGCTACAAGAGGCTACACAGGCTATGTAGGTCCTTTCCCTGCTATGGATTAATAGTCGAAAAAGTTTTTGACATATATAAGGCACACGGGGCTTAACGGCTCTGTGTGCTTTTTTTAATTATTGGTTTGGTGGTTTATGAAAAAGTTATTACTGATTGTTTTTTCTGTGGTTATGGCTGTCTCTGCATTTACGGCAGGGGCAAAGAGCAGGGCGTATAAAAACCTGACATCCAAAAGCACCGTGAACGAGGCAGCATACCTGCCTCCGCAGTGCTATACAAAGACGAAAGGTGAGAAGGGCGAGGTTTACAACCCTTGCTACAGCTGTCATACAAACTCTGTAGAGCCCAATTACAACGCCGACGGAGACCTTCAGTCTTCTTATGATTTCGCTGAATACCTTAACGACAACAGATGGAAGAACCTCTTTCTCGATAAGACCGAGCGGGTAAAAGCCATCTCGGACAAAGAGATAATGCAGTATGTCCGCATGGACAACTATAAAGCTAAAGACGGAAAGATAATCCTCGCAGGGGAGCTGTCTAACCTGCCGAAGGAATGGGACTATAACGGAAACGGAAAGTGGGACGGATACATCCCCGACTGTTACTTCAGCTTTGATGCGCAGGGCTTTGACAAATCTCCCGACGGACGCTTCACAGGGTGGAGGGCGTTTGCATATTCACCATTCCTCGGGACATTCTGGCCGACAAACGGCTCCACGGACGATGTGCTGATAAGGCTCTCAAGCGACTTCCGCAAGGATGCAGAGGGTAAATTCGATCTTGAAGTGTATAAGCTGAATATGGCTGTGGTGGAGGCTATGGTCATGATGCGTGATGTGGATATAGACCCCGTGGATGAGTCGAAATACGGCATTGACCTGAACAAAAACGGTAAGGCGGACATAGCGTCAAAGGTTGTCTACAGGTGGGATCCCAGAAACGGCGAGCTGATGCACCTTGTGGGGCTAGCGGAAAAGATGTTTAAAAAAGGCGATATACAGATAGCTGCCGGGCTGTTCCCTCAGGGGACAGAATTCCTGCACTCTGTTAGATACATAGACGTGAAAGACGGAAGCATAGCCATGTCTCCCCGTATGAAGGAGCTCCGCTATGCAGTGAAGAAGAGGTATAAGAACTACACCGTTCTCGAACACCTCGCCAGAGAAGAGATGAAAGAGACATACGACTTCCCCGACAGGCTGGGTGAATACTACGGCGATGTGGAAGAGGGCGTAAGCAACTCGCAGGGGTGGGCTTATCAGGCATTCATCGAGGATGCCGAAGGGAACCTCCGCCCGCAGACATTCGAGGAAAATATCTTTTGCATGGGATGTCACACAAACCTCGGCGTGACAACGGACAGCATCTTTTCTTTCCCCAGAAAGTTCGACGGAAAATCATTCCAGCGTGGGTGGTATCACTGGACACAGAAAGGTCTGGAGGGTACGCCCGAGCCTAAAGCAACATATGAAAAATACGGCGAGAGATATGAGTATTCCTTTTACCTTGAAAACAACAAGGCAGGGGACGAGTTCCGAGGTAATTATGAAGTGATGGAAAAGTTCTTTAACAAGGACGGCAGTATTAAAAAGGACATGATAGAGGCACTGCACGGTGATGTCAGCCTGCTCCTTTACCCATCTGCCGAACGTGCGGTGACGCTGAATAAAGCGTACAAGGTTATCGTTGAGGATCAGAGCTTTATCTATGGACGTGATGCAAACGTGGAGCCTGTTGTAAATGTTCAGGAGACGATATCAGAGAAGAATTTCGACACGGGGATAAACGAACCTGTGGTTCTGCAGGTTGATTGATAAATCAAGAGGGCAGGTGATATCTAAGCCTTTTAAAAGACGTGTTGCTGCGAAAAATATTTAAGATAAGAAAAGGTAACCGTCACTCTGAGGAGCTTAATAAGCAGCAGTCTGAGATTCTTACGCCTTTAAACAGGCTCAGAATGACAAGAAGATGTTAGGCTTTAGCCGAAGGATCTGAACACTTGGATTCTCTGATGGTATCAGATTCTCCACTCCGTTCAGAATGAATTAGCTGTGTTTGTTTTAGAGATTCTGCAACAAATATTTTAAACGGCTCGGGGTGATACCGCCCTTTATTTTTTTATACTGTTTTCGTGGAAGTGCTTTTCCGCATGTTTCACTGCGTCTTCCAGAGTGGTGAAGATGTGCTCCTTCGGCAGGAGTTTCGTTATCTCACACTTTTTAAGGCTTTCGGCTATATCCTCGCTGAATACGAGCATGGTCATTATGCCGTGTCCGTTCAGCTTCATTATCTTTTCAGAAAGGGCAAAGACGGCAGAATAATCTATGAAAGGCACGTTACGGCAGTTGAATATGACTATCTGCGTGCCGAGCAGCTGGCCTATTTTGCCCACTATCTGGCTGGTAGAGCCGAAAAAGAACGGTCCGTTTATATCAACCACTCGTATGGAGTATTTTGTACTCTCCTGAACCTCACGGCTCAGCTCGTGTTCTTCTATATCTATCGGTATCTCGTGTATCTGTGTGCTGGTCTGGCTCGCTATGCGGTATGTCAGCAGTATGGATGCGAGCACTATGCCGACACCCACGGCAACGATGAGGTCAACGAAAACCGTAAGACCAAGCACTGCAAACATGACGATCGTGTCGTGTCTGGGTGCTTTTTTCAGTATTCTGAGGAAACGATAGTCGACTATGTCTATCCCGACCTTTATCAGTATACCCGAAAGCACTGCCATGGGTATCATCTCTGCCTCTCCGCCGAAGATGAGCATTATCAAAAGGAGCACTAAGGCATGCAGTATCCCTGAAAAGCGGGTTGTGCCCCCGGCCTTAACATTCACTACGGTACGCATTGTCGCCCCTGCACCGGGGATGCCTCCGACGAGTGCCGCCAGAGAGTTTCCCATTCCCTGAGCTATCAGCTCTTTGTTCGGGTTGTGGTTTGTCTTTGTGAGGGAGTCCGCCACCAGCGAAGTCAGAAGCGAGTCTATGGAGCCGAGCACGGCGAGAGACAGCGCAGTGGTCACCATGAATGTGAGGTGTGCTATGTCAAGCGACGGCATTATCAGCTTCGGCAGCTCTGTGGGGATGTGCCCTATGGTTGTCACATCCATCTTAAATATAACGGATGCGGCTGTGCATATGATGAGCGCCGCCAGAGGCGACGGGAGCTTTGCAGAGAGTTTTTTGGGAAAGAAGAAGACTATCACGAGGGTGATGAGCCCTAGAGCGGCATCGGCAGGTCTGAATCCCTGAAAGACGCCCGGCAGATGTTCCACAGCCAGTATCGGCGAGCTGTACCCTTCGGCACCGACGAGGGGGTGTATCTGAAGCAGTATGATTATCACCCCGATCCCCGTCATGAAGCCTGATATTACAGGGTAAGGGATGAAGCGAACCAGCTTCCCCACCTTCAGCACGCCCAGCATTATCTGAAACACACCGCCGAGGAATATGACTGTCACCACCGACGATATATCGCCCGAAAATATTGCTATGGCAGATGCTGCGACGACTGTCATCGGGCCTGTCGGACCGGATATCTGCACAGCCGTACCGCCGAAGGCAGATGCTACAAAGCCGAGTATGATAGCTCCGTACAGACCCGCCTGTGCCCCTGCACCGCTTGCAACACCAAAGGCGAGGGCAAGGGGGAGCGCAATGACTGCTGCGGTCAGACCGCCGTATATATCGCCCCTTAGACGGGCTGTTCGTGATGCGGCATTGGGCATGGCTCACCTACTTCGAAAATAGTTTAGACTCGAGATCCTTAACATATTCTATCAGAGCGCTCCTTGTGGGCTCGCTCCTGAGTATCTGCACAAATTTATCGTTATGCATCAGTCCTCTCAGTCTGGTGGAGAGGACGAGCTGTTCTGTCGTATTTGCGGGGATGATGAGTATTACTATCTCTGTGGCGATGCCGTCGATCGCCTTGAAATCCAGCGGAGTATCCAGATATGCAACGGCGAAGACTGACTTCCCGCTGTTTATCTGTTGGTCGTAGTCGGCTATCATGACCGATACTCCGCTGACAGAGGAGGATATAATAGATTCCTTGTACAAAATGTTCTTCTTGATGTTTTGCTTCTCTTCCGGTGTGAATCTGCTGAGTATGGATAGTATCTGATCGAGGGTTTCGTCACGGTTTGTCCCGCACAGCTTGTATATCACAGAGCCGTAGTCGAGGGTCTCGCCTATTGTGATGTCCTTTAAGGACGGCGTACTCTCCTCGGAGGCGCTCCCGCTGTTTACCCATTTGTCTATCTTTTCAGAATTAAACCGCCACTGCCCGCCGATCTTGATACCATAGGGTATCTTGTTATCGTTGATCATGCGGTAGACAGTCTTTTCAGACACGTTCAGCTTTGCCGACATATCTTTCACAGAGAGAAATAGTGTGTCCATTATTATGATTCCTGTCTAATTTTGTCCAAATTAGTCTAAGTATGGGCAAAAGTCAAATCCTTTTACAAAGGGCAAAACTTGTGGTAAATAGCAGTTATGAAGATGATAGACCTTACACACATGATACAAGAGAATATGCCAGTATATCCGGGGACAAAACCGCCTGAGATAAAGGTGGAAACCACCATCGGAAAGAACGGCTTCGAGGAGCGCCTCATCACTATGTTTTCCCATACGGGGACACACATGGATACCCCTTGCCACATTATGGAGGGGGGAAGGTCGCTTTCGGACTATGACATATCCGACTTCACAGGGCGGGGCGTGCTGATAGACGTGCGTGGGATGGAGATAGTGTCGCTATCATATATCAAAAGCTATGAAGCGGAGCTGAAAGGTGCGGACTTTGCCGTGCTGATGTCCGGCTGGAGCAAGAGATGGGGCGATGACAGGTATTTCACAAACTATCCCGTGCTGTCTGAGGAGGCGTCACTTTTCCTTGCGAAGAGCGGTCTGAAGGGGATATGCGTGGATATGATATCCGTAGACCCTGTGGACACTGTGGACTTTGGCAATCACAAGATATTCTTTGGTCATGAGATGCTGATAGTTGAAAACCTCGCAAATCTTGATAAGCTCGAAGGGAAAGAGTTTGCGATAAGCTGTCTGCCTCTGAACATAGAGCGTGGAGACGGTTCCCCTGTGAGGGCTTTCGCTATTATCAGTTAAAGGTGTCCTGTTTGTTATAAAGCGGGAGCTTTATCCTGAATCTGGCGCCGTCGTTATAATTCTCTGCCCAGACCCTGCCTTGCATATTTTCAATTATCTTTTTGGTCAGGTGCAGCCCGAGCCCCGTGCCGTCTTCCTTCATTGTTATATCGGGGTTGAAGATCTTTTCCAGCATGCCTTCTGCTATCCCTTTTCCGTCGTCTGATATATCCAGCATAAATCCGCCGTTGCAGTGCATGGTGACAGTTATATTCTTATCATCGCTTGATTTTCTTACCAGTTCGTCTTTGGCGTTCTGCAGTATGTTTATCACTGCGTGTTTGAATTCATTCCGCTTACCCTTTACATAGAATTTGCATGGGTGGTCTTTATTGACGATCTTGTTGCTGCAGTTGTACTCCTGATTATGACAGGAGCAGGTAATGCTGTATTTGATGCCCAGTGAGCGTATCTGGGGCTCTATGAGCTTTATGGTGTTTATGACTGTGGCTGTGGCGTCGAAGTCCTCGCTGGTGTTGTCGCTTTTGAAGAATGAGCGGAAATCAGAGATGGTGGACGCCATGTGCTCAATAAGCTCTTCGGAAGAGTGCAGGTATTCCAGCATGGTATCGTCCTGTCTCTCTTCTGCTTCGTCCTGCATCAGCTGTGTACAGAGATAGAGGGCGTTTAGCGGCTGTTTCCACTGGTGGGATATGGCTCTTATCATCTCTCCCATTGAGGCATATTTTGCCTGCTGCACCATGACAGCCTCGTGTGCTGCACGCTCTTCCTGAGCTTTGATCACATCGCTGATCTCTGTCATAACCACGGCGAGCATTGCTTCTTTGCTCTTTTCGCCGGTGAAAAGGTATTTACGTATTATTACCCAGTGTACTTCTTCGGTTCTGTTGTTTATCAGCCGTATGTTTTTGTTCAGTTCTGATTCTTTCAGGAATATACTGTTCGGTTCGAGAAACTCTCTGTCTGCGGGGTGTACACAGCGCCTGAGGGAGAGCGGGTCTTCCTTAAAGCTGTCGATGTCCCTTCCGCAGATCCTGCTGTAAGAGTCGCTGATGAAGAACACGTCTTTATAATCAGGACTGCAGAATATCATGATGTCGTTTGATACCCCCGCAAGAGCTCTGAAAGATTCCTCTGATTTTTCCAGTGCCTCTTTTGCGCTTTTCAGCTCTTTATTCTTCTTTTTCAGGGATATGAACCTCCAGAGGATCATCCCTGCCATAGTTATTATGAATATGGATATGAAAATGGTGTAAGTCTTTCGCCTGTCCCAATAGACCTCATCGTCTGCGTGCCACTTTTTGAAAAGGTCTATGTATTCGCCTGTCTTCATATAGTTTATCAGCTCGCTGTTAAGCATAAGGTAAAGGTCTGGCTGGCGTTTAGACACGGCGATGGAACGCACGGATTCGTATAGTATAGGGTGTATTATCTTTATTCTGTTGCCTATGCCCATGGCTTTTGCCGTCTCCAGTGTGGGGGGGATGTGATAAAGGATGGCGTCTACTTTCCCTGAGAAAAGGTCGTAAAGCAGGTGTTCGCCGTTTTCCGTGGGGATGAGCTTTATGTTGTCTATGTGTGCCAGTTTGTTAAGGTAAATGTTGTTTGACTGGTATGCCAGCTTATGATTTGCGAGGTCTTCCAGAGAGTTGATGTCGTACTTGTCCGTTCGTGTCATCACACCCACGGGGCTGGTGTTGTACGACTCGGTATAAAGGAGAAAGGGGGAGCGTTTATCTGTCTTTATGGTGTTGGGGATGATGTCTGCCTCACCCTGCATGATAGCTTTTACAACGTCTTCTCGGGTGCGCATAGGGTGGAACTCGACATCTATATCCAGCCTTTTTGCCAGCTCTTTCACAAGCTCAATGCCGAAGCCGTTTGTCTCTCCGTTTATGGTTATGTAGTATGGCGGGACATTCTCCGGGAATGCCGCGACATATTTGTCACGGGCATAAAGAGGGAAACATATTAGTAAAGCGGCCGTAAAAAACACTAGCCTAAACATAATAATAACCACACTCATGATGAATTAAATTAGGAAGCCACACATATACGCTATTATACCACTATTATCGCCTAAGTGTTAATATGTGTTTTTAAAGAGTGAAAATACGTAAAAATAACTATAAGGCCGTCAGTGAGTCAGCAGATATTCTGCTGCCTGCATAGAGGTTATCTAATGTCCTTTTTCTGTTCTTAAATATCATTCGAAATACCACAAATTTAGAGTCTCGGATAATAGGCATGAAAGCATTGTTTAAAGTAATACATTGTTTTCTAATGCCAATCGTGTAGTATTTATTACATTATTAGGTTCTTGATTGGGTTTAGATTAATTATTGAGGAGTAGAGAAATGAACAACATGACACCGAAAATTCAGGAAATTTTCAAGCAGGTTATTGCGAGAAACCCCGGAGAAACAGAATTTCATCAGGCAGTTGCCGAAGTGCTGGAATCTCTCGGGCGTGTAATTGAGAAATATCCTGATTATGCCGACCACAAAATTATCGAAAGGATATGCGAACCGGAGCGTCAGATAATCTTCAGAGTTCCGTGGGCGGATGATAAAGGCAATATACATATCAACAGAGGATTCAGAGTAGAATTCAATTCAGCTCTCGGACCATATAAAGGCGGACTTAGATTCCACGAGTCCGTTTATCTCGGTATCATTAAATTCCTTGGTTTCGAGCAGATCTTTAAAAATGCTCTTACAGGGCTTCCTATCGGCGGCGGTAAAGGCGGTTCCGACTTTAATCCGAAAGGCCGTTCTGATGCGGAGATCATGCGTTTCTGCCAGTCCTTTATGACAGAGTTATACAGACACCTCGGCGAATACACAGATGTCCCTGCCGGAGATATCGGTGTCGGAGGCAGAGAGATCGGCTATATGTTTGGCCAGTATAAGAGGATCACAAACAGATATGAAGCAGGCGTGCTGACAGGTAAAGGTCTCAGCTGGGGAGGCTCGCTTGTACGTACTGAAGCCACTGGATACGGCGCTGTCTATTTTGTCGATGAAATGCTTAAAACTAAGAAAGATACACTCGAAGGTAAGGTATGTTCCGTTTCAGGTTCGGGAAATGTGGCTATCTATACTACTGAAAAGATAAAAGAACTTGGCGGTAAAGTTGTGACACTTTCCGACTCCAACGGTTATATATACGATGAAAAAGGTGTTGATCTTGACCTTGTAAAACAGCTTAAAGAGATCGAACGCAGAAGAATAGCCGACTACTGCGAATATCATAAGCACGCCGTATACAAGCAGTCGGGCAACATATGGGAAGTGCCTTGTGACGTGGCTATGCCTTCTGCTACACAGAATGAGCTGAACGAGGCTGATGCCGTGATGCTTGTTAAAAACGGCTGTATAGCTGTCGGCGAGGGAGCAAACATGCCTACTACACCTGACGGTGCTAAGGTCTTCCTTGAGGGCGGAGTTCTTTTCGGACCGGGTAAAGCGGCGAATGCGGGCGGTGTTGCCACATCTGCCCTCGAGATGCAGCAGAACTCAAGCCGTGATTCATGGACATTTGAATACACAGAAAACAGACTCCATGATATCATGAAGAATATTCATCAGTCTTGCTATGAGCAGGCTGAGGAGTTTGGCTGCCCGGGTAACTATATTATCGGTGCAAACATTGCAGGCTTCCGCAGGGTCGCCGATGCGATGCTTTCGCTCGGGCTTATCTAAATAATATGCGGGGTTTCGGCCCCGCTTTTTTATAATCCGGAGGAGCGAATGAACAGCCAGCCCGAAAATATCAGTACAGGCAGGGAATGTCTGGATGAAATCCTGAATTTTCTGTGGGCAGGGGATAATGTCGTATGGCACACCCCATCCGTCGATGAGTACATTAAATTTGCTCAGCCTTACGCCGACAAAGCCTTAAACCTCGGGAACAAAGTTCATTACATCCGCTTTGCAGACCATTCTTATGTCATCGACATCTACAACGAGAATGTCATACTGCACGAGCTGGACCCCACTGTCGGTTTCGAGAACTTTTCTAAACAGATATATGAACACATAAATCAGGCAGGGGAAGGTTCGTATTTCGTTTTTGATTGTCTTTCCTCTCTGCTTTCGCACTGGGCGACAGATTCGATGATAGCGAACCTTTTCATGGTTACCTGTCCGTACCTGTATAAGATGAAAGCTCTGGCATACTTCGCCACTTTGAAAAACTCTCATTCGTTCAATACTATTAATAAAATAAAGGGTACAACGCAGATATTTGTTGAGCTGTATAACGACGCAGGGACAATATATATGCACCCCCATAAAGTTTTTGAAAGAAGCTCGCCTACGATGTTTCTCCCGCATAAACTTCATGAGGACGGCGTATTCAGACCCGTCGTGAACAGCATTGAGGCAACGGGGCTTTTCTATAGCTTGTGTTCTGTCACGACATCTGCCCAGAAGAAGCTGGATGCATGGGACAGGATGATCCTGCACGCCAGAGAGATGGTGTCTTTACCCGACAGTGAAGAGAAATCTGAGGTCTTCGATACTATTTCAAGCCATATCATCAGCCGTGACAGGGATATACTGAGACTTGTGAAAAAGCATTTCACCCTCGGGGATATGATAGCGATCAAATCCAGAATGATAGGCACGGGATTTATCGGCGGAAAGTCCACAGGTATGCTGCTGTCCAGAAAGATATTGGAGAACAACGATTTAGAAAGATGGGGAAACCTTATGGAGCCCCATGATTCGTATTTTATCGGTTCGGATGTTTTTCATACTTTCATCATTCATAACGGCTGGTGGAATCTGTATATCGAGCACAGGACAGAACAGGGGTATCTGAAAGCAGGCAGACAGCTCGAAAAGCTAATGCTTGACGGCGAATTCCCTGCTGAGATCATAGAGCAGTTCAGCGCTATGCTGGACTATTACGGCCAGTACCCTATCGTTGTCCGTTCCAGCAGTATAATGGAGGACGGCTTCGGTAATGCTTTTGCAGGGAAATATGAGAGCTTTTTCTGTTCGATTCAGGGTTCACCTGAGACGAGGCTTAAGGAGTTCATTTATAACCTGAAACGTGTATATGCCAGCGCGATGTGTCAGGACGCCCTTGAATACCGCATTACTAAGGGGCTGGCGCATACCGATGAGCAGATGGGGATCCTTATACAAAGGGTTTCAGGGTGTTTTCACGGATACTATTATTATCCTCATGTGGCGGGCGTGGGCTTGTCATACAACACTTATGTCTGGCACGATGATATAAAGCCGGAGGCAGGTATGCTCCGTTTGGTCGTGGGGCTCGGCACAAGGGCTGTGAACAGGGTGAAGGACGACTATCCCCGTGTCGTGGCGCTTAATGCACCGGATATGAACCCTCTGAATGATACGGACGATATAAAGCGTTTTTCACAGAGGCAGCTCGATGTGCTCGACACGAGAGTGAGCGGTAAGAATGCTGTCTCTATCTATGAATTATATAATAAGGATTTCCCTTTTGATTTTAATAAAGTAGCCGTCCATGACAGAGCGGCGGAAAGGATGCTTGCGGACAGGGGGCGTCCGAGAAAAGATATCTGGATAGTCACCTTCGACAGACTGCTGAAACAGACAGATTTTACCGAGCAGATGATGGAGCTTATGAACATTATCGAAGATGAATACGAATATCCGGTCGATATTGAATTCACGCTGAATTTCACGGAAGACGGCTCTTACAAGGTCAATCTGGTTCAGTGCAGACCGCACCAGACAAATATAATATCAGACGATCTGGATTTTGATGAAAGCAGACTGGCAGACTATAAGCCCGTGTTTCAGTCGAAAAGCAACTTTATGGGCGGGAATGCCATCATAAGACTTCATCAGGTGATTGTTGTCGATCCTTATGAATATTATTATCTGAGCGAGTCTGAGAAGTTTTCCGTTGCCAGAGCTATAAGGCAGATCAATGACGATATCCCCGAGTGCGGGCGTCAGACGCTGCTTCTGGGGCCGGGGCGATGGGGCACTTCTACTCCGAAGCTCGGTGTGCCTGTTAATTTCGCAGATATAAATCACATGAGCGCCCTTGGCGAGATAGAGTTCGAGGAAGGCGGGCTCATGCCTGAGCTTTCTTTCGGGTCGCACTTTTTTCAGGATCTGGTCGAGGGGAACATCTTTTTCATGGCACTGTTTCCGAAATCATTCGAGTGTACATATAAGAAAGATGTTTTTGACAGGTTCGAAAACTGCTTTTCAGATGTCGTGACGGACATGCCTGAGATCAATAAGGCCGTGCGGCTTTACAGATTTGACGAAATGCCTCTTGTGCTCAGATCGGATATAAAATCACAGGTTCTCGAGATATTGATCAAAGAGTAAATTGCACTGCCGAATTCGCGCACTTGGGTAAAAAGGCGGTAAATCTTTCGTCCACAGAGAAAGAAATCGCTGGAAAAGCCGACGAATTCTATGATTGGTGCGTGGTCAAAAGGTGTTTCATTTCCATATGTGTATCTTTGCTTCTTCTTATTCAAATCCCCTTTAATTAAGGTGTTTTAGCTGAAACGCCGTAATAATAGTGCTTGACAAATGTTCCAAATATTGTATACAGAATACAATCTTTAGCGAGGCATAGGCGTATTTCGCCCAAATGCAAAACTAAAAGAAAAAAATAGGCCTGTTGAAGGTGCCTAAACTTTTGCAGGTCGGAAATAAATCATTAAACTTAATAGGAGTTGATCATGTCAATGATGGATGATTACAAGAAACAGGTCGAAGACAGAGCCAAAATGGGCATTCCTGCTCTTCCACTTTCTGCTGAGTTTACTGCAGAAGTATGCAAAATGCTCGAGGCAAACGCTACTGCTGAGCTCGTAGACCTCATCGAAAACAGAGTTGCACCCGGTGTTGACCCTGCTTCCGAGGTTAAAGCTGATTGGCTTGGTAAAGTCGCTAAAGGTGCTGCCAAGTGTGCACTTATCGACAAAAAACGCGCCGTATTCCTTCTCGGAACAATGCTCGGCGGTTACAACGTAAAATACCTCGTTGAGCTTCTCTCTGATGCAGAGCTCGGTGCCGATGCTGCCGAAGCTCTTAAAAAGACTATCCTCGTTTACGGTGCTTTCGACGAGATAGTTAAACTTTCTGCTTCTAACGCTAATGCTAAGGCTGTTCTTCAGTCCTGGGCTGACGCTGAATGGTTTACAAGCAAGCCTGAGCTCAGAAAAGAGTATCAGGTTAAGATATACAAAGTTGCCGGTGAGACTAACACAGACGACTTTTCTCCTGCTAAACACGCATGGAGCCGTCCTGATATCCCACTCCACGCTCTTGCTATGGGTGAGACAGGATTCCCTGACGGAAACGAGACAATGGAAAAGTTCAAGGCTGAAGGCTTTGAAGTTGCTTTCATCGGTGACGTTGTAGGTACAGGTTCTTCCCGTAAGTCTGCATGCAACTCTGTTATGTGGAGAATAGGTTCAGATATTCCTTTCGTTCCTAACAAAAAGAACGGCGGTACTATCATCGGTAACGTTATCGCTCCTATCTTCTTCAACACAACACAGGACTCTGGCGGTCTGCCTATCATGTGTAACGTTGATGAGCTTAACACAGGCGATGTTGTTACTATCAACACTGAAAAAGGCGAAGTATCCGCTAACGGTAAAGTGGTTTCCACTTTCGAGCTTAAGCCTGCTACTATTAAAGACGAGTACAGAGCCGGCGGACGTCTTAACCTTATCATCGGACGTACACTTACAAATAATGCTCGTAAAGCTCTCGGCCTCGGCGAGTCCGAAGTATTTACAAAAGCTGTTAACCCTACACCTAAGGCTGATCAGGGCTACACACTCGCTCAGAAGATCATCGGACGCGCATGCGGCGTAGAAGGCGTTCTTCCGGGAACAGCTTGTGAGCCTAAGATGACTACTGTAGGTTCTCAGGATACAACAGGACCAATGACAAGAGACGAGATCAAAGAGCTCGCTTGTCTTGAGTTCCTTTCTCCTATGTTTATGCAGTCTTTCTGCCACACTGCTGCTTACCCTAAATCAGCAGACGTTGCTATGCACAAATCACTCCCTGATTTCGTATCCGCTAGAAAGGGTGTTGCTCTCAGACCCGGAGACGGTGTTATCCACTCTTGGCTGAACAGACTCCTCCTTCCTGATACACTCGGAACAGGCGGTGACTCCCACACAAGATTCCCAATGGGACTTTCACTTCCTGCTGGTTCCGGTCTTGTAGCTTTCGCAGGTGCTCTCGGCTTCATGCCTCTCGACGTACCTGAGTCTGTACTTGTAAAATTCAAAGGTGAGTTCAACCCCGGCATCACACTTCGCGATGCTGTAAACGCTATCCCATTCTGGGCTATCAAGCAGGGTCTTCTCACTGTTCCTAAGAAAAATAAAAAGAACATCTTCAACGGACGTATCCTTGAGATGGAAGGTCTGCCGAACCTGACTGTTGAGCAGGCTTTCGAGCTTACTGACGCTACTGCTGAGCGCTCTGCTGCCGGCGGTACTATAAAGCTCACAGAAGAAGCTGTTGCTGCTTATCTTAAGTCTAACATCGCCCTGATGGAGAAAATGATCAAAGCAGGCTACCAGCACGCAGCTACACTTCAGAAGCGTATCGACGATGCTAAAGCATGGCTTGCTGCTCCGAAACTCCTCGAGAGAGACGAAAACGCAGAATACGCTGCTGTTATCGAGATCGACCTCGCAGAGATCACAGAGCCAATCCTTGCATGCCCTAACGACCCTGATGATGTTAAACTTCTTTCCGAAGTTGCAGGTCAGAAGATCGATGAGACATTCATCGGTTCCTGTATGACAAACATCGGTCACTTCCGCGCTGCAGGTAAAATCTGGGAAGGCGAGCAGTATCCTTCCACACGCATGTGGATGACACCTCCTACACTTATGGACGAAATGCAGCTTAAAGATGAAGGCTACTACAGCATCTTCTCTTCCGTAGGCGCTAGAATGGAAGTTCCAGGCTGTTCACTCTGTATGGGTAACCAGGGACGTGTTGCACCGGGAGCATACGTGCTTTCCACATCCACACGTAACTTCCCTAACCGTATCGGTGACGGATCTATGGTATTCCTCGGTTCTGCCGAGCTCACAGCCGTAACAGCTCTTAAAGGTCAGCTCCCTACACCTGCTGAATACTTCGAGCTTTACAACGCTAAAGTAGCTCCTAACAAAGCTGAGATATACAAATACCTCGAATTCGACAAAATGGGAGACTTCGAGCTCTCTTACGTCGAAACTGTAGCATTCTAGGACACTCGTGTCCTTCCTTTTGGCACTATCGAAAGCATAGCTTTCTCAGGTGCTGTAAATGCTGAATAAAATAAAGGGCTGTTCCTGCAAAGGTTCAGCCCTTTTTGTTTTGGCGTGAAACAGGAACATCCGTGTTCCTTGTGTTAAAAGTCATTGCGAGGAACGGAGTGACGCGGCAATCTTAGAAATAAAAAGGCCGCCCATTTCCCAAGAGACTTAAAAGACGTGTTGAAATTTTGAAGTAAAATAAGAAAAACCCCAATTTTAATAATAAGATTGGGGTTTTTATGTTTCAGGAAAATTTTTTCGTCATCCTGAGGCTTTAGCCGAAGGATCTGAACACGTAGATTCTCTAATGGTATCAGATTCTTCGCTACGCTCAGAATGACGTAGCTTTGTTTGTTTTAGAGATTCTACAACAAATCTTTTAAGGGGCTATGTCCGTTTCCGAGCAGCCCTTATAATTATATAAACTATGCAGCTCACAGTGTGAGCGCATATTGCATCCGCTTATAATAAGCCTCTAGGCGCCTGCCTAGTAGCGTTTGATGTTCTTCAGCTTTTTGATGTCTGTGTTGAGGAACATGAATTCGTCAACACTTACGAATGAGTCCACAGCGTCTGTGATCTTATCGTTTGTCTGCTTGAAGATAGCGTCCACAGAGTCCACTGTGCCTGTGAGTTCGTTCGGTATCATAGACTCGGAAGCGTTCATGCTAGGCCAGTATGGGTACTGAAGCTGGATGTCGCTGTCCTGAACAGGTACATTCTTCAGCCATACGATCTCGCCTGAGAGAGGCTCGATTGTAGCGATCTGGAGCTTAGCCTTGGAAGCGATGGTTCCGAATGCTCTCTGTGGAACAAAGTCTACGAGCTCAGAGAGTGTCTCTTCGCTTATCTCTATGTTTATGAAAGCAGTGAAAAGAGCAGATGTGTTTCTCTTCTGTGTGAATGTCATAGCGTTCAGGCTGTCGAATGTATCAGTGATAGTGAAGCCTTTTGCCACGAGTATCTTACGCATTTCAGACGTAAGGTGACAAGCAAGTGTGTATGCATCCTGAGCGATGCGCTTCTGCAGAGCGAGCTTAAGCACGTTTGACGCTTTGAATGATATGGTGACCTCTGGCTTTGCGATGGCAAGCGACAGGTCTGAAAGGTTTTCCCTTGCAGGATATTTCTTAATAGGGAGATCCATAGCTCCCACATTTGTATACTGAACTGCGGACTGTGTGCATCCTGTTAAGAACATTGCCGCCGCTATGGTAAAAAGTATTATTATTCTTTTCATTTTCATCTCCCGCCTTATTTACAGTCTGTATCAACAGTGTATTTTGTGAGTGTCGTCCTCGTAGGGATCGTTTGCTTCTGTGGCACACAGCCTGCGACGAGGATGCTCAATGCCAGTATCAGAAATAATGTTTTTTTCATCTTTATCTCCTTAAGTGATTATCTTTGCTGAGTTGTTTTGATATGTACGAACCCTGCCGAAGGATCGATTTCGGTAAGTTCGATCTTCACACCGAAAAACTTATAAGTCTTTATCTTAACAAAGTAAGACTGACCCTCTTCGACGGTGATGTTAACGGCTTTCTTTTCAGCTCTGAAAAGGTTGTCGCCCACAGGAGCCATATAAGACACGTATGTCCCTTTGAGCAGGTTCCCTGCGATGGTGCCTATCCCTTCGATGTTGTCTACTCTTACGTCCAGTTCATTCAGATAGTTTTCCTTAGACGGCATGTAGATATACACTACACCCTTACCCTGCGGTATGCTGGCGACCTCCATAAACGGTCTCTTCGGCGCCGAAGCACACCCTGTCAGCATAAATACGGCCACTGACAAAATTAGTATTAACTTTTTCAAAATACAGCCCTCCTTCTCTCTATAATTATTTTTTAGTCTGTCATAACTATACGGAATCCGATGTAAGGCCCGATGCCGTGGGAGCCTATCCCTCTGCGGTTTGTCAGCCTCACCTTTGTCTCGTCGCCTATCCACGAGCCTCCCCGTAAAGACTTTCTGGTGTCTTCATCTGCGCCTTTCGGGCTGTTCATAGGGGAAAAGCTGTAATAGCCGAATTGGTAGTTGTCCGAGCACCACTCCTGAACATTGCCCAGCATGTCGTAGATGCCGAATCCGTTCGGAGCCTTTCCACCGACTTGGTGTGTTCTGCCTGAGGCGTTACCCTTATGCCATGATACGGCGTCCAGCTCTGTCGGTGTCACGGAGACTTTCCCGCCCTCTTTGGCTGCGTATTCCCACTCTGCCTCTGTGGGCAGTCGAAAGCTCTTGCCTGTGGTCTCGCTCAGCTTTTTGGTAAATGATACGGCGTCGTCCCATGAGATATTCTCGACGGGGCAGTCTGCTCCGCACTGCTGAAATATTGACGGATTATACCCCATCACCTTTGTCCATTCCTGCTGGGTGACTTCGTGTATGCCTATGTAGTATTCGCCGAGGCATACTCTGTGCAGAGGTGTTTCGTCGGCTTCGGCGTGCTTCTCCTGCTGGTGGCTGCCCATCATGAAGCATCCGGCCTTTATCTTGTTCAGCTTCATGCCTGTATATTTTTCCGTAAAAGTGTCTATCCCTGCGGATGATGCTTTTACTTCTTTTTTGATAGGTGTCTGTGTCTGGAGAGATACTACGGGAGTGTCCGAAGGAGAGAAGAAGAAATCCCCCTCCATGCTGGAAGATGTCCAGGGTATCTGTTCTCCGTCGGAGGATATCCTCACATTCGAACGGACATATTTGAAAAGCTGTTCGATGGTTATCCCTTTTGTATTGTTCAGCACGTCTATGAATGCGCTGGTGAAGAGCCCGTTTGCGTCATTGCCGTCGCTGGCGACCTTACCCGGTGCGGTGGCATAGGCGATGAAGCTGCCGAGAGGCGCATCCACAGTTGCCAGCCCTGCCGATGCGGAGCGGTAGCTCCTTGTGAATGGGTTGTTTCTGCATGCGTCGAGGATTACGATATTCACTCTGTTGTTGGCGGATTCCATTTTGGAGAGTACACGGTTCAGGTTCATTGCTTCGAATTCTATGTCGCCTTCGCCTTTGATATCGGCATTAACGGGGACGAGGTAGTTGTTCCCCCCTGACTGCATGCCGTGACCTGCGAAATAGAATAGAGCGGTGCCCCCTGCGTTTTCGCTTTTGGCAAAGGTATCCGTAACACGTTTTATGTCGTTCAGGTTCAGATTGTAATAGTCGTAAACTTTGAAATTGAGTTTTCTAAGAGTGTCTGCCACGGATTTCGCATCATTGGCAGGATTCTTAAGGGGGGCTGATGCATAGTCGGAGTTGCCTATTACTATAGCTACACGCTTTTCATCATTGTGCACGGATGCACTCTTAAGCGCTCTGGAATCAGCATATGAAACATTACACGCAAGTAAATATGCAGATATTGTGAAGATAAAAAATGAACAAATTTTTCCAAACATAAAAGAACAGCCCTTAACTTAGTACATAAATAATATACCAGTTTTGAACGTAAAGCAAATACGTGTTAGGTAAAAATAACCAGCAGTTCCCTATGTTTAACGTCCTTCTGACAAAAAACTAATGTTAAAAGAACTCTACGCTTCCGCCTTCGTCTATGGCTGACTCGTCGTCCTCTGTCAGCACGTTCACGTCGGAGAATATGGAGTCAATCTGCAGACCGTAGCTCATTAGAGTTACGTCCATATAGTGTATGTCGTCTGCGTCTTTGTTTATGAAGACTGATTTCACCCACTGGCTGTACATGTCGAAAAAGTCCTGAAGGAAAACTGCGAACTTCTTCATGGGGATGTCGCACATGTTCTCTATATCCTGCACATCCATGAAGTCGGCTATGCTCGACAGCGTGTATGTCAGAGTAGGGAACTCGAGGAGCATGTTCAGCCTTGTGGCGTTGTCGTGTATGATGTCTTTCAGCTCATGGAGTATGTGTGTCTCCACTATGGTGCTGAGGGTGTCTATGTCGTATGTCAGCCTTTCATAGCTGTCGAGGAAGTCCTCTATGTATTCAAAGTCTTCTATAGTATTGAAGAGCTCCACTGCGCTCTTTGTGTCGGAGCTTTGTCCGCCGGAGAGCACATTGCCTGCGTCTTGGCTGATCTCATTGTTTTCGAAGGAGTCGACGAAGGTGTTCGACTTGTCTTTGGATGTCGTATATTGGATAGGTTTGCAGGTGTAGGAGGATGCCGCCTTTACCTCGGCTTGTCTCACGGTGTGCTGATCTATCTGCATTTTCAGGCGTTTTTTCGTAAGTATTATTTCCACGAAGTTCATAATGGTGAAGTAGAGCAGCTTGCCCCTGACGGGTTTTTTGAGGAAGGATATGGCTCCGACCTCCAGCATCTCTTCCTCCAGAGTGCTTCTGTCGTCACCGCTTATTACCAGTACGATAGTGTCGGGGTGAGCCATGATTATCTGCTTTGTGGCCTCCAGTCCGTTCATGCCTGGGAGCCTGTAGTCCATTATCACCAGGTCGGGTTTGCTCTCTTTTATATAGTTTATGGCGTTTTCTGCAGAATCCAGCTCGTGTATGTCTATGGTGTCGATACCTTTGAGTATCTCGATATACAGCTTTCTAATAAAACGATCGTCCTCGACGATCAGCAGGTTGGCTTTTTCGTTACTTTCAAGCATTTCGCACTCCCGCAACGTTGTGTATTTATTTAATCTTACATTAATATAAGTGTACAGGTCAAGAATTGCTCTTCTATGAGAAATGAGGGGCAGGATGATAAATCGGCTGACGGCATTGTGGAGATTCTTTAGCTGATATGGGGTTATATTTTACATATGTTCATCTTTTCCGATGAAAACACGGTGCTATTTTAAAATTGGATATGAACTATCACTTGTAATAATCGTCATGAAAATAAGCCCCCTTTCGGGCAGTTATATGACATAAAATTCATATATATTTATGTTAAGTTGCAAAAGATTGTGGATGCTCAGGAAATAAAAATTAAATGACGTTTTATCACGCGTACAATTGATAGTGCTTGACAAATATATAGCTATAAGTATAACTGTATACTGTATACAGCATTGAAAACGAAATGGCATTATAATAATGTCAAACAGTGGTTTAAAGCTGTAATTCAACGACTGTAATTACCAACTTATAAAGAGAAGAGGAGAAATCATGTCTAAGCAACTTATCGTTTGGTCCGAAATCGATGAAGCTCCGGCTTTAGCAACCTATTCACTGCTTCCTATGGTACAGGCATTTACCAAAGACGCAGGCATCTCTGTTGAAACAAGAGATATATCACTTTCAGGTAGAATCCTTGCTAACTTTCCTGAGAACCTTAAAGAAGATCAGAAAGTAGAGGATTACCTCACACAGCTCGGCGAGCTGACACAAGACCCTACAGCTAACATTATTAAACTTCCTAACATCTCTGCATCTATCCCACAGCTGCAGGATGCTATCGCTGAACTTCAGGAGAAAGGCTACGATGTACCTTCCTACCCTGAAGAGCCTAAAACAGACGCTGAGAAAGCTATCAAAGAAAGATATGCAAAAGTTCTCGGTTCTGCTGTTAACCCTGTTCTCCGTGAAGGTAACTCCGACAGACGCGCTGCTGCATCTGTTAAGAGAAACGGTCAGAAATACCCACACCGTATGATGAAACAGTGGCCAGAATCCGGCTCTCAGTGCCGTGTTGCCCACATGTCTCACGGTGACTTCTACGAGTCAGAAGTTTCTACAACTTTCGGCGCAGCTACAACAGTTAAATGGGTTTTCAAAGGCGAAGACGGTTCTGAGAAAGTTCTTAAATCCGGCCACAAAATCCAAGCCGGTGAAGTTCTCGACCTCGCTTGTATGAACATCAAAGCTCTTCGTGAGTTCTATGCTAATACAATGGCTGAGGCTAAGGCTAAAGGAGTTCTCCTTTCACTTCACCTCAAAGCTACAATGATGAAAATATCTGACCCTTACATGTTCGGTCAGGCTGTTGAAGTTTACTTCGCTGACGCTTTCGCTAAGCACGCTGATACACTTAAAGAGATCGGTGCTAACTCTGCGGGCGGTCTCGGAAGCATCCTTAAAAAGATCGATGCACTTCCTGAAGCTAAGAAAAACGAAATACTCGCAGACATCAACAAATGCTACGAAACTGGTCCAGCCCTCGCTATGGTTGATTCCAGAAACAATATAACAAACCTTCACGTGCCTAACGACGTTATCGTAGATGCTTCTATGCCTAACGTTGTACGTGACGGCGGTAAAATGTGGAACCTCGCAGACGAGCTTCAGGACACTATCGCTATGGTTCCTGACAGATGCTACGCTACTATGTACCGTGCAATCGTTGAAGACGCCAGAGAGAAAGGTCAGTTCGATCCTTCTACAATGGGTTCTGTTTCCAACGTTGGTCTTATGGCTCAGAAAGCTGAAGAGTACGGTTCACACGACAAAACATTCTTCGCAGAAGCTGACGGCGTATGTCAGGTTGTCTGTGAGACAACAGGCGCTGTTGTTCTTCAGATATCTGTTGAGAAAGGCGACGTATTCAGATCTTCCCAGGCTAAAGACGAGCCTATCAAAGACTGGATAAAACTCGCTGTAAACAGAGCTAAAGATTCAGGTCAGCCTGTTATCTTCTGGCTTGACAACAAAAGAGCTCACGACTGTGAGATCATGAAAAAAGTTAACGCTTACATCGGCGAATTCGATCCTTCAGACATCGAGTGGGCTATCATGGACCCAGTCGCTGCTATGAAGTTCTCCCTCAAGAGAATCAGAAAAGGCGAAAGCACAATCGCTGCTACAGGTAACGTTCTCAGAGACTACCTCACAGACCTTTTCCCAATCCTTGAGCTTGGTACATCTGCTAAGATGCTTTCTATCGTTCCACTCCTTAAGGGAGGCGGTCTCTTCGAGACTGGTGCGGGCGGTTCTGCTCCTAAGCACGTTTCTCAGTTCCTTAAAGAGGGTCACCTCAGATGGGACTCACTCGGTGAGTTCTGTGCGCTTGTTCCATCACTTGAGCAGGTTGCTAAGGTTCACGGAAACAAAAAAGCAAAAGTTCTTGCTGATGCTCTTGACGCTGCTGTTGAGAAGCACCTTGAGAACGGTAAAGCCCCATCCCGTAAAGCCGGTGAGATAGACAACCGTGGTTCACACTACTACCTCGCTATGTACTGGGCTGAAGCTCTCGCTGCTCAGAAAGAAGATGCAGGCATGGCTGCTCAGTTCGCTCCTATCGCTAAACAGCTTCAGGAAAACGAAGAGAAGATCATGGCTGAGATCGCAGCTGCTGAAGGTAAACCAACATCTGTCGGCGGATACTTCAAACCGGACGCTAAGCTTGCTTTCGCTGCTATGAGACCATCTGCTACACTTAACGCAATAATCGACGCTATCTAATAGCGAATACGAATAAAAGGGCGGCCTGAAGGTATCGGGCCGCTTAATAAACTGAGGAGAATATATTATGTCTAAATTCACAAGACCAAAGATCGCTCTCGTGGGCGGCGGTAACATCGGTGGAGTACTTTCCCAGCTTGCAGCTCTTAAAGAGCTCGGCGATGTTGTTATGTTCGACATCGTTGAAGACCTTCCACAGGGTAAGCAGCTCGATATCGTTGAAGCTTCACGCGTTGACGGCTTCGATGTATCACTTACTGGTTCTAACGACTACACATGTCTCGAAGGCGCTGACATAGTTATCGTTACAGCAGGACTTCCTAGAAAGCCTGGTATGAGCAGGGATGACCTCCTCACAACAAACGCTAACATCATCAAAACTGTTGGTGAGGCTATCGGTAAATACTGTCCGGAAGCACAAGTTATCGTAATCTCTAACCCACTTGACGCTATGGTTACACTTCTTCAGGAAGTTTCCGGCCTTCCTGCTTCTAAAGTTTACGGTCAGGCTGGTGTTCTTGACTCTTCAAGATTCGCTACATTTATCGCTTGGGAACTCGGCGTGTCTGTTAAAGACGTTAACGCTATGGTTCTTGGCGGTCACGGCGATACAATGGTACCACTCGTTCGTTACGCTAACGTTAACGGTGTACCTGTTATGGAGCAGCTTGAGAAGAAATACGGCGACGCTGCAAAAGCTAAAGAAGTTATGCAGGCTATGGTTGAGCGTACAAAAGCTGCCGGTGGTGAAGTTGTTGCCCTTCTTAAGAAAGGCTCTGCTTTCTACTCTCCGGCTTCTTCTGCTATCCAGATGGCTGAAGCTGTACTTCGCGACCAGAAAAGAGTTCTCGCTGTTTGTGCTCAGCTCAACGGTGAGTACGGTGTAGACGGATACTACGTAGGCGTACCTTGTGTACTTGGTAAAGACGGCGTAGAGAAGATCATCGAAGTTGACCTGAACGATGAAGAGCAGGGAATGTTCGATGTGTCCGTTAACTCTGTTAAAGGACTCGTTGAAGACCTTAAGAGACTTAACTTCCTTAAGTAATAATTGACATTACTTAATAGGTGGTAAACTAGTAATAAATCATGGCTCGCTTTCCTGAAAAGGTCTTGTATAATAAGACTATTGATCATATAAAGGTTAATAGTCCGGCAAGAAAACAAAGGAAGGTGAGCCATGAATTTGCATGAATTTCAGGCCAAAGGTCTACTCAGGACATACGGTGTACCCGTACCTGACGGCGGCGTGGCATCAACAGCCAGTGATGCTCTCCGTGTAGCAAAAGAACTCCACAGCGACAGATGGGTTATAAAGGCCCAGGTGCACGCGGGCGGTCGAGGAAAGGCCGGAGGCGTAAAAGTCATTGATGATTTCAGTGAGCTTTACGACACCTCTGCTAATATGCTGGGGATGAAGATCGTTACCAAGCAGACAGGAGCAGAGGGCAAAGTAGTACGCAGGATATTGGTAGAGAAAGCTACGGATATCAAGCAGGAAATATACGTCAGCTTTCTTGTTGATAGAGACTCAGAGCAGCATATGATCATTGCCAGCTCCGAGGGCGGTGTGGAAATAGAGCAGGTAGCTGCCGACACACCCGAAAAAGTTATAAAAGAGCGCATCAACCCTGTTACGGGTATGGGTCAGTTTCTTGGCCGCAAGATTGCCAAGAAGATGGGACTCGATTCATCACTCCTCAATAAATTCGCTGATGTCGCCAACAAGCTCTACCAGTGTTTTGTAGATCATGACGGTATGATGCTGGAGATCAACCCTCTCGTTGTTACGGGAAGCGGTGATATTGTTTGTCTCGATGCTAAGATGTCTGTGGACGATAATGCACTTTACCGCCACAGAGCAATAGAAGAGATGAAAGACTACGGCGAGCTCGAGCCTCAGGAAGTGAGGGCGAGTATCTTCGATCTCTCATATGTAAGTATGGAAGGAAATATCGGCTGTATGGTAAACGGCGCAGGTCTTGCGATGGCCACTATGGACATCATCAAGTCTTTCGGCGGTCAGCCTGCGAACTTCCTCGATGTCGGCGGCGGTGCCGATGTCAACAAAGTAAGAGAAGCATTCAAGATTATCCTCACAGACCCTAAAGTGAAGGTTATCTTTGTTAATATATTCGGCGGGATTGTCCGCTGTGACCTTATAGCCCAAGGTGTACTGAAAGCCTCTGAAGAGGTTCCGGGAGACAAATATATTGTTGTCAGACTGGACGGTACAAACGTTGCCGAAGGCAAAAAGATTCTGGATGACGGTGCTGCCAAAGGCGGCCTTAACATCGTTACCGGCGACACAATGGCAGATGCGGCTGAGAAAGCCGTGAAGCTGGCGGAAGAAGCCGAAGCAGCGAAGAAACCATCCAGAGCAAAGGCTAAGTAGGGGGTCACTAATGAGCATACTTGTAAACAACAGAACAAAAGTTCTTGTGCAGGGACTCACCGGCTCTCAGGGTAAGTTTCACGCACAAAAGATGAAAGAATACGGTACAAACATCGTTGCAGGTGTTGTGCCGGGTAAAGGCGGTACCGAAGTTGACGGTACTCCGGTGTTTGACACAGTGGAAGAGGCCATCCGCAAGACGGGCGCCAACGCTTCCATAGTATATGTTCCACCCGCATATGCGGCGGACGCTGTGATAGAGTCTGTGGATGCGAACCTTGACCTTTGTGTATGTATAACAGAAGGCATCCCTGTGAAAGATATGATAATGGTGAAGAGACTGATGAAGACCAGCTCTTCCCGCACAATGCTTATCGGACCGAACTGCCCAGGGGTTATCACACCGGGCGAGTGTAAGATGGGCATTATGCCTGGCGAAATACATAAACCGGGCACTATCGGCATCATATCCAAATCAGGTACGCTGACTTATGAGGCGGTTAAGCAGGTCGGTGCTGAAGGATACGGTCAGTCGACATGTATCGGTATCGGAGGCGACCCTATAATCGGTCTCAAATACATCGATCTACTTGAGATGTTCGAGTACGATGCGCAGACTGAATGTGTTGTTCTCATCGGTGAGATCGGCGGTCAGGCGGAAGTGAAGGCGGGCGAGTGGATAAAACAGAATTTCTCTAAGCCTGTTGTCAGCTTCATCGCAGGTCAGACAGCACCGAAGGGTAAGAGAATGGGACACGCAGGAGCGATAATTTCCGGCGGGGATGACACCGCAGCAGCAAAGATGAAGGCTCTTCAGGAGTGCGGAGTTCATGTTGTTGAGTCTCCTGCCGATATCGGAAAGAAGGTCGCAGAAGTCCTTAAGAAAAAGAAAAAATAAATATTTGTTTACATGTTTGACATATGTGTTTTATCGGGTTATAACACTGTGTCGAAAAAAATGTTAATGGAAATAAAGGGGGGCTGAAAGGTCCTTTTCAGACTAGGCTGATTTGGGATGTCTAAATCAGAACACTGTTTAGATAAACTAAAAAAGTCTTTTCTGAAAAGGGTCTGACGCTCCCCTTTAAGATAAATTCGATTTGAGAATCTCAAATTTAAAAGGAGAGGTAAATGGCTAAGGCAGAAAAAATCGAAATTTACACAAACCTCTGCAAAGGCTGTGAAATTTGTGTGGAACTTTGCCCAGTTGACGCTCTTGAAATGAAAGATTTCAAAGCCGCTGTCAAAGATCTTGACAAATGTATAGCTTGCATGCAGTGCGAACTCAGGTGCCCTGATTTCGCGATCGAAGTGTATAAAAAATAATATTAGGAGGAATTTGTGGCTAAAGAAGTAAAGTTCCTTCAGGGGAATGAAGCAGTATGTGAAGGTGCTCTGTACGCTGGCTGTACATTTTACGGTGGCTACCCAATCACACCTTCCACTGAAGTAGCAGAGATACTTGCAGCACGCCTGCCAAAAGTTGGCGGACGTTTCGTGCAAATGGAAGATGAGCTTGCCGCTATGGCAGCGACTCTTGGTGGTTCTATCGCGGGAAGAAAATCCATGACAGCAACATCAGGTCCTGGTATGTCCCTTAAAATGGAGAACCTTGGTTATGGTTATCTCACAGAGATTCCATGCGTTGTAGTAAACGTTATGAGAGGCGGTCCTTCTACAGGTCTTCCTACAGGTCCTGGACAGTCTGACATCATGCAGGCTAAATGGGGTACTCACGGTGACCACCCAGCGGTTGCTCTCACACCTTCTACAGTACAAGAACAGCTTGAAGAAACTGTTAGAGCTTTCAACATAGCTGAAAAATACAGACTCCCTGTTATCCTCCTCACTGACGAGATCATCGGTCACATGAGAGAGGCTGTTACTATGCCTGAGCCTGGCGATCTTGAAGTAGTCGATCGTAAGCGCCCAACATGCGCTCCAGAAGATTACCTCCCTTACAAGCCGGAAGCTGACGGCGTAGCTCCTATGGCTGATTTCGGTTCTGGCTACAGATACCACATCACTGGTCTTAACCACCTTGAAGACGGTTTCCCTTCAAACGACGGTAAACTTGCTCAGGCTGACGAAATCCGTCAGGAAAACAAGATCATGGATCACTACGACGAAATCGTGAAAGTAGACGAGATGGAGACAGAGGATGCTGAAATCCTTATCTTCGCATTCGGTTCTACAGCACGTTCTGCTAAAGAAGCTATTGCTATGGCAAGAGCTGAAGGCATCAAGGTAGGTCTTTTCAGACCACTTACAATCTGGCCTTTCCCAGATAGACACCTTGAGAAATACAAAGGCAAAGTAAAAAGAATCATCGTCCCTGAGATGAACCTCGGTATGGCGATCCTTGAAGTTAAGCGTGTAATGGAAGGAACAGTTCCATCAATCGAAGGTATCAACCAGATTGACTCTGAGCCTATCACACCTATTACAATCCTTAACAAGATCAAGGAGGGTAAATAATCATGGCTTACGATTACGCTAAATACCTTAGAAAAGGTAAAATTCCACATATTTGGTGTCCAGGCTGCGGTTACGGTATCATCATGAAATCCGTTATCCGTGCTGTAGACGACATGGGCTGGGATAAAGATAAACTTGTTTTCACATCCGGTATCGGCTGTGCATCTCGTCTCCCAGGCTACATTGATGCAAACACACTGCACACAACACACGGACGTTCACTCGCTTTCGCGACAGGCGTTAAAATGGCTAAGCCAGAACTTAACGTTATCGCACTCGGCGGTGACGGTGACATGACAGCTATCGGTGGTAACCACTTCATCCACGCATGCCGTCGTAACATCAACATCACATGTCTTGTGTTTAACAACTACATCTACGGTATGACAGGCGGTCAGTACTCACCTACTACTCCTAAAGCTGCCCGTGCAACAACAGCTCCATACGGTAACTCCGATAACCAGTTCGACATCGCTCAGCTCGCTATCGGTGCCGGCGCTACATTTGTTGCCAGAAGCACAACATACCATGCTGTTCCTATGGAAAAAGTTATCAAGCAGGCTTTCGAGCACAAAGGTTTCTCTGTTGTAGAGATCATCGCCGGTTGCCCTACTGGTTACGGCCGTAAGAACAAAATAGCTGCTCCTGCTGCTATGATCGAATGGCAGAAAGAGCACTCTGTGAACAAAGCACAGTGGGATAAAATGTCTGACGAAGAAAAAGTAGGCAAGTTCCCAATAGGCGTTCTTCACCAAGAAGAGAAGCCTGAATTTATCGAAGCATACGACGCTAACGTCGGTTTAAGCTAAGGGGGGATTTAGAAATGGCTAAAACTTCAATCAGACTTAGTGGATCCGGCGGACAGGGTATGATCACTGCCGGTATCATTCTTGCAGCTGGCGCTGCTGTTTTCGAAGGCAAAAAATCCATCCAGTCTCAGTCCTACGGACCAGAGGCTCGTGGTGGTGCTTCCAAAGCTGAAGTTATCATCTCTGATGAAGAGATATACTACCCAAAGGTAATGGCTCCGGACATACTCGTAGCTCTTACACAGGAAGCTGCTGAAAAGTATTCCAAAGACCTTAAACCGGGCGGAATACTTATCCTCGATGACCTTATGGTTAAAGAGGCTCCTAAAGGCGACTGGAAAGTTTACATGATGCCAATCATCAGAACTGCTGCTGAAAAAGTGGGCAAGGCTATGGTTGCTAACGTTGTAACACTCGGCGCTCTTAACGAGATTTGCGGACTTGTTGCTCCTGAGACACTTGAGAAAGCTGTTCTATCCCGCGTACCAAAAGGTACAGAAGAGCTTAACAAAAACGCGATCGCTGCAGGTATCGAACTTGCAAAAGCTGCTAAGTAATCACTGATTAATATACAGCTTTGAAAATATATAAAAGGCGGTGTCTTCGGGCACTGCCTTTTTTTATTCAATATAGTCATGCTGAGCGAATGGAATGAGCGTGAGAATCTGATCACTAAATTGTCACTGCGAACAAAAGTGAAGCAGTCTTCCGGCGTGTTTCGTCAAATGCATGTAAAAGATTACTTCGTTACTCTGTTCCTCGTAATGACAGTAAAACAGTGCTTATAGATACGATATTCATTGAGGGATATGTTTTAGGGTTCTTAGATTCGCTTACAGCTTCACATCTGGTAACTTGCAAAAAGACTAAATAGGTATATAATATCACTCATAGTAAAACACATGAGGTGATTTATGTTAATCAGCTTTCCTGTGGAGGTAAATGAGGGGCTCGATAGCGAAATTTACGGTAATTTCGGCGATGCTCCCGGATTTGTCCTTTACGACACCGAAACAAAAGAACACAGATACATCGATAACACCGACCTGAACCACACTCCTAACAACTGTAACCCTGCGAAGGCTTTCGGCGAGGAAAAGGTCGAAGTGGTCATCCTGAATGGGATAGGGCCAGCCCCTCTTAAAAAGCTCCAGGCAGCGGGTATTCAGGCTGTCAGGGCAGGCATAGGCAATGTCGGCGAGAATATCGAGCTTTTCAAAAGCGGTTCTCTCATATGTCTCACTGTAAATCTCTCGTGCGGACAGAAAAACATGTCCTGCATGTGTGACTGCGGTTAAGCGTCATGCTGATATGCTTCCCCGTGGATAGTGATCAGAAGGGCGACAGTGTGCTTTTCGAGCATTTCGCTGCTGCCCCCGTCTTTGTCACATACGACACAGATACAGATGAATACGGACAGATAGCCAATAACGAAGCAACCCTTTCAGCAGGGAGCAGAAACGCATCCGAAGCCATAAAGGAAGCGGGTGTGGATGTTGTCATCGCAAGCGGTATGGGCGACGGCGCCATAAACAGGCTGAACAGCCTCGGCATAGAGGTATACTGGGCTCAGTCAGGGATGGTCGAATTCGACCTGAAGCTCTATCAATCGGGCAAACTGCCTGCTGCGACAAAGGGCAAGTGCGACGGCTCCTACAGACAGTAACAGATGAAAATACTTTTCCCCACGGGGGATAACGCAGGGCTGGAAAGCTCTGTGTATAAAGACTTTGCCGATGCTCCGACATTCCTCTGGTTTGATACAGAGACAGGCGGACACGGCTTTGCGGATAATGACGGCTGCGGTGAGGACGACGGCGGGAAATCGGCCGTGCTGTCAGCATCAGAGACAGGTGTCGAGACCGTCATAGTGAAAGAGATAGGCTGTGCCGCAGTGAACAGACTGCGTGGGCACCGGATAGACGCCTATGCATCAAAGGGCGGTACGATATCCGAAGATATCGAACTGTTCAAGGCAAACGCACTCAGGCGCATCTTCGCAGGGGAGTGCGACGGAAGCTGTAAGGTCTAGTCCGTTCCGATCCCCTTTATCAAAACATCCATAACAGCAGGTACGGTGAATTCTATAACCTGATGGGTCTGTGACACGTCGCTGTGGTTCTCTGCTTGTATGAGAGACGAAAGCCCGTGTATGAGAGACCAGACTGCTGCCGTGTATTTTTCTATATCGCCTTCCCACTGACCGCTCTTTATGATATCCACCAAAAGGTCATAGGCTCGTGTGGCGGCTTCTTTCAGCTTCGGGTAGTCTTTGATGACTATTATCCCGCTGAACATCAGCTTTGATGTCTCGGGTGTGATTACCGCCTGTTTGACATACTCCACCGCTGTCTGTTTTATCAGCTCAGGCACGCTCCCTTTGCGCTCTGCTATGCATTTCTCCATAGCGTCGCCCAGCTCTGTATAGCCCTGCTCGGCAATTTTTGCCAGAAGTTCGGTCTTATCCTTAAAATGCCTGTAGGGTGCGGTGTGGCTGACACCTATTTCGGCTGCGACCTTTCTCAGGCTCAGCTTTTCTATACCTTCCTGTTCGAGCATCTTTCTGCCTGTTTCGGCAAGGGCGTGCTCGAGGTCTCCGTGATGATATTTATTGCTCATATACTCTCCGACGCTTAGTATAAAATAAATGTTGACAATAGCAACATTAAATTTTATGTTTGCAGTGTAAACATGAGGAGGGCGCTATGAAAAATATTCTTGTGATACTCGGACACCCGGATACGGACAGCTTTTGCGGTGCTCTGGCAGATTCTTTCAGCAAGGGAGCAGAGCAGAACGGGCGTAAAGTGGACAGGCTGAATCTTGGCGATATGGACTTTAACCCTGTGCTGCGAAAGGGGATGGAGATGGAGCAGTGTCTAAAGGACGCTCAGCAGAAGATACAGGATGCAGACCACATAGCATTCATTTATCCGAACTGGTGGGGGCTGATGCCTGCCCTGATGAAGGGGTTTATCGACAGAGTGTTTCTAGAGGGGTTCGCATTTGAATTCAGTGAAAGCTCGCCACTGCCGAAAGGACTGCTGAAGGGGAAGACGGCTCAGCTTCTGGTGACGATGGACACACCGCCGTGGTATTACAAGATGGTGTATAAGATGCCCGGTCACAGAGCTATGCAGAAGTCTATTCTTGATTTTTGCGGGGTGAAGAGTGTGAAGACCACAGAGTTCGCCGTTATGAAAAAGTCCACACCTGAGATGCGCAGTATATGGCTTAAAAAGGCCGCAGGGCTCGGTGCTACTTCTTAAAATTTACGAGGTCGTCCGTGTGGGCGGATATCTGCTTGTCCAGGTCTCTGATGTCCCGCACTAGGTTTGTTCCGTGCTCAGGCGAAAGCTCCAGCACTAGGCGGAGTATGCTCATCCAGTTCAGGTTGTTCTTTGCTCTGGCTGCCTCTATGGCGTCCAGCGGGTGCAGATATGCCTCGCCGTTGTTATCAAAAGATATCTCTGCGGATACTTCGGCAGGGGTGAATTCGTCTTTTAAAAGCCCCATAAGGTGCACACCGATGCGCTTTCCCTCTCTGAGCAGTTCTGCTCTTTTGAAGCCTTCCTCTTTGAATCCGAGAGATTTTAACAGTACAGAGCTTGAATCGCCCTCCACGCACTGCACATTCAGCTTTTCCAGACCTAGAGTCCCAAATGCAAAGGCTGTCATGGCGTTTACCATAGCTGTCTTATCCTTTAGGGATACTGAGGGCGGGATGTGAAAGTAGAGCTCTGCGGAGAGGTCTGCACGGTTTATCTTTGTAAATGCCAGCATAGCAGCGGGGGACTCGTCTATGTATGCGGTGAAGGCAAGCTCGGACTTGTCCTGCTTCAGCCTGCTGACCCATACGAGGTGCTCATTCTGCGTTATCTCGCTGCCGTCGGGGAGAAACTTTCTGACTATTTCGTCATTGCGGAAATCTCTGACGGTGAGCTGTGCGGATGTATCTGTCTGTAAGAGCGGGATGAGCTTAAGCATGATGTCTCCTTACTGTGTGCTGTATATATAAATATCGGCTGAAACATGCCGAAACATAAACGCAAAAAGCCCGCCATTCAGACGGGCTTTATATATGCTGTTAAAAGTTTGCCTTATTCGGCGGGCTGGTTTGCCTGTCTTGTACGTGCTCTTTCTATCGCCTGAAGAGTGAGGTAGTTCTCACCGAAGCGTGCCATGTTTTCAAGCTCGTCGTCAAAGTTGTCGTAATGTCCTTCTTCGTCCACTACGAGGCTTTCGAAGAGTGTCTTTGAAACTGAGTCGCTTGCCTGTCCGCACTCTATGGCGAACTTGTTATACATCTCAACTGCGGAGTCTTCCATCTTCTGAGCCATTTCGAGCATCTTTTTGACATCACGCTCTTTCACGACCTCGGCATTAGCCTTCATCTCTACATCGCCGTCGAGGAAGAGTATCCTTTCAGCGAGCTTTTCCACATGCATCATTTCCTGTATGGCTATCCTGCGGAAGAGACCTGCGAGGAGATCATAGCCCTGATCGTCGCAGTGAAAGTGAAAGTACATATACTGATGCAGAGCCGAAATCTCGTCGGCGACCGCTTCGTTTAGCAGCTTGATACTGGTTTCATATCTTTTTCTCATTATGTCCTCCTTTTGGATAATCAGAATATCTTAGTATATCACAAATAAAGTTGAAGTAAACGATAATTTTTATCCATAAGCCATGCGGGATGTTAATTTTGTGTTATAATAATACAAATGGAGGTGCTTATATGAGTGAGCAGCCTGTAGGATGCAGCAGACCTGTCGGGCAGGTTGTCGGAGAGGAGAAAGCTGCGGAAAAGATTGAGAAGAAAGAGGAGGAACGCACTATGAGCCAGGCACGTGTCGGCAGAAAGGCTCCCGAGTTTGAGATGACTGCATACTTCGACGGTAAATACGTCCCAGTAAAGCTCTCAGACTACGTGGGTAAATGGCTTCTGCTTTGTTTCTACCCGGGCGATTTCACATTCGTCTGACCTACTGAAATTTCTGCGGTCGCAGAAAAATACGAAGATTTAAAAGAACTCGGAGTCGAAGTGCTCGCTTGTTCTGTGGACAGCGTCCACGTTCACAAAATCTGGGAAGAAGAAGAACTTTCCAAGATGATCACAAAGAAAAAAGTCCCATTTCCAATCCTATCAGATGCCGGCGGCGGGCTCGGAACCGCATACGGCGTTTACGATGAAACAGCAGGCGTTGATATCAGAGGCAGGTTCATCATCGACCCTGACGGCGTCATACAAGCCATGGAGGTTCTCACACCTCCGGTCGGCAGAAAAATATCAGAAACTATCCGACAGGTAAAAGCATTCCAGCATGTCCGCGCGACAAAAGGCGGAGAGGTTTGCCCTGCAGGGTGGGAGCCCGGACAGACTGTCCTGCACCCCGGCCCTGACCTTGTCGGTAAAGTGTGGAAAGTTTGGAAGCCTAATGAATAGGCTGTTCTACATATAAAAGTGTGAGGTCTTTTCATAGGCCTGATTATTTAAGGGGTGCATGTGTACCCCTTTTTTGTTTTAAAAAACTATTGCATAGTATACCCCCCTATCCTATATTGCAGGTTAGAAACTTAACTTAGGGGTGTGTTAATGTCTCATTCGAAAGAAGCGAAAAAGAAGCTGTATAACCGTGTAAGCAGGATATCAGGTCAGGTGAACCGTATAAAAGAGTGCCTCGGCGACGAGAACTACGAATTCCGTGACCCGTACGAGCTCATACACATGCTGGCATCCGTAAAGGGCGCCGTGCACTCTATGATGAGCGAATACCTTGAGATATATGCTAAGGGGCATATGGTGGACGACATGCGGAATAAAGAGAAGGAAGAGGCAGAAGCACAGCTCAGTCAGTTTCTGGAAATATTAAAAGTATTCGGGAAGTAGCAATATGGAAAAATGTTTATTCGGGTGTCATGACCATGCGCCCATCGCAGGTGACGATCATCACCATCATCATGATCACGACCACGACCATGACCACGGGCACAGCCATGAGCATGATCACGGACATGATCATTCACACGACTACCGCAGCGTAGATAAGAGAGTGCTCGGAATCTCGCTCATTATAACATTCAGCACTATGATAGTAGAGATAGTATACGGACTGCTGGCGGGCTCACTCGCCCTTATCAGCGACGCCATTCACATGTTCACCCATTCGTTCGCACTGGGGATAAGCTGGCTGGCGATAGTTATGGCATCCCGCACGGCTCCCGCATCAAAGACATTCGGATACCACCGTCTGGAGGTGCTCGCCGCTTTTATAAACGCCCTGACCATCGGGCTGTCTGTCTTGTGGATATTATACGAGGCAGTGGACAGGTTCATCAACCCTATGGAAATAGAGGCGGGGACAACCATGACAGTTGCCTTCATCGGGCTGGTGGTGAATGTCGTCACAGGCGTCATCCTCATGAAGGGGGACATGACAAACGTAAACCTCCGCTCAGCATTCTTTCACATGATGGCGGATACCGTTTCCTCACTCGCCATCGTTGTCGGTGCCGTGGTGATATATTTCACCGACTGGTACATCATAGACCCTATACTCGCCCTTATGGTGGCAGGGGTCATCGCAAAGTGGTCTTACGGGCTGTTTAAAAGCTCGGTGAATGTACTGCTGGAGGCGTCACCCGTTGATATAAACGAGGTGCAGGACTATCTGACAGACAGATACGAAAACCTGAAAGATATCCACGACGTACACATCTGGGAAGTAACACATAAGATGTACTGTATGTCTGCCCATATAGCCATAAACTGTGAGGATAAAGATTGCTATCACGACCTTGTCTGTAAGATAAACCATGACCTGAAGTATAAGTTCAAGATAGGACACGTGACACTGCAGCCGGAGTATATCTGATTTTAAAAAGACGGGAATATTTCTTATTGACTAATGAACATATGTTGATTATTTTAACCTTGTAGACGTAAGGAGGAAGTCATGAAAGTATGTTTCCCGGTTGAAGAAAACAACGGTATTTCAAGCAGTGTTTACGGCCATTTCGGCTCCGCTCCCGGCTTTGTTATGTATGATACAGAGTCCGAAGAGCTTGACTATATAGACAACAGAGACATAAACCACGAGCACGGCGCATGCAACCCTGCATCCGCTCTGTCCGGCAGATCAGTCGATGCTGTCGTTGTGGGCGGGATAGGCCAGGGCGCTCTGATGAGACTTATGCAGGACGGCATAGAAGTTATGCGTTCGGGCAGCGGGCTCATCGAGGACGACATCAGACTCTATAACAGCGGTGAGCTCGAAAGACTCACTGTAAACATGAGGACATGTTCCCACGGAACACATTCTTGTTCTCACTAAATTGCAACTCCTAAAGGTGTTTGTACCTTTTTACATGCAATCTTCCATACTTAGGGCACTTTCGGGTGCCCTTTATTTTATGTTAAATTAAGATCAAAAATATCCGATTAGCCTTGATATTGTCAGAAGACGTCCTACCTTTACATGTATAATTATTTTACAGGAGGAAGTCATGACAGTCACATTAGACAACAATGAACTAGCTGTTATCTGGAGTTCCTCAAATCGTGATGTGGCGGAGACCACCGTGTTCATGTATACGCTGAATGCGAAATGCAGAGAATGGTGGGATGAAGTACACCTTGTGATCTGGGGCCCTTCGGCAAAGCTTTTAGCAGAAGATGAGGTTATCCAGGGAAAAGTGCAGGAAATGATTTCTGCAGGGGTCAGGGTTTCGGCGTGCAAAGAGAACTCTGACGCATACGGTGTGTCTGAAAGGCTAGCCGAGATAGGCGTTGATGTCCGCTATATGGGCGAGCCTGTTACCAGAATGCTCCAAAGCGGTACAAGGTTAATTACCTTTTAAATGTGCACAAAACCTGCGTCCGTGCAGTTTTGTGCTAAGGCTCAGCAGGGATAAAATCCATGCTTCGCCCCGCTTTGTTTGTACCTGCGCTTACAAGTTACGCTGCGGTACACTCCGCGAGGTTCATCCTGAACCTTTTAAGTGTGCACAAAACCTGCGTTCGTGAAGTTTTGTGCGAGAAACGAACCAAAATGTTTAAGCGATTTTGCATTGGCTTAGAGTGCAGAAAGGTATACGGACACACCTGTTCCCTGCTCATGGATTGACCATAGCAGGAAAGTGAAATATAATCTTAGGCTATGTTTAAGCCTGAATTAAAAGACATACCCGAAAACCCGGGTATATACCTCTACTTAGGAAAAAACGGAGAGATCCTTTACGTGGGTAAAGCTAAAAACCTGCGGAACAGGGTCTCTTCGTATTTTGTTGATTTCGACAATAAACCTATACGTACCAGAAAGATGCTTCAATCTGCACGTGACATCCGCTTTGTGGTGACATCGTCCGAGGCGGAAGCACTCCTTCTGGAAAATAATGTCATAAAGACCGAAAAGCCGAGATACAACGTTCGGCTGAAAGACTCCAAGAGTTATCCGTTCATACTCATCACAGACGAAAATTATCCAAAGCTCCGCATAACCCGTGAGACGGGGAAAAACGGCGAATACTTCGGCCCTTTTGTGGATGTCAGCGGTCTTCGCTCCATCGTGGAGGAGCTCCTGCGTGTGTTCCCCCTGCGCTCCTGCAACGACACAAAGTTCAAAGAGGGGAAGGTCTGCCTGAAATATCAGATAAAGAAATGCCTCGGCCCCTGTGAAAAGCTGATCAGCAGAAACCGGTATATGCAGCTGGTGGAAGAGGTGCGTGAGTTCTTCCGAGGGAATATCACCGATCTGAAGGAGCATATGCAGGCCGAGATGATGCGCCTTTCCGAAGAGATGAAGTTCGAAGAAGCAGCCCTAATGCGGGACAGGCTGAAAGGTCTGTCGAAGCTGTTCACAAAACAGACTGTCGTGATGCCTGAGGATACTTCCAGCATAGATGTCTTTGTCCCCCATGTGTTTGAGAACGTCAGCGGTATCACCGCAATGTTCATAAGAGGGGGCAGGATGATAGGCAGCCGCACGGAGATACTGGAGGATGACGAAAACCCCGCTGAGGTGCTTGAGTCTTTCGTACTTCAGCTTTACTCCGCCATACGGAACTATCCCGAGATGATATACGTCGCCGGACTGGGGGAGAGCGATTCCCTCCATGAGGCTATAGAAAAGCTGTCTGAAAAAAAGATACGCTTCCGCAGGCGAGGCTATGCTGCCGTGGAAAAGCTCGCTCTGGAAAACGGCAGGGTGCAGACAGACCTGTATCTGAAAAAGCTCTCAAAGCGCAAGGACATAAGCGAACGACTGAAAAAGGTGGTCGGTGTCGAGAGTGTCTCCCGTATAGAGTGTGTGGATATATCCCACCTAGGCGGTTCGGGCACTGTGGGCGTGTCCATCGTCAGCATAGACGGCGAATTCTCCAAAGCGGACTACAGGAAATACCGCATACAGTCAGCGGAGAATGACGACTTTGTAAGCATATACGAGCTGTTCACCAGAAAGTTTGAAAACATAAAAGAAGGCACCGAGCCGAAGGCTGACCTTTACGTTGTAGACGGAGGGATAGGACAGCTCAATTCCGCTCTGAGAGCTATGGAGGAAGCAGGCATAGACGCCGACTTTATCTCCATATCCAAAGGGCGCAGCATAAAATTTATGAAGGATAAGCAGGAGGATTCCATCGAATCCGTCCACATACCCGGGCGTAAGAATCCGCTGAACCTGAAGAAGAATGACCCTGTCCTGCTCTTCATACAGAAAGTGCGTGATGAATCCCACCGCTTTGCCATCGACTACAGCAGGAAGCTGGCTCTGAAAAACTTTAAGCGCTCCCCTCTGCTCGACATCGAGGGCGTAGGCGAAAAGACCGTTAAAAAGATACTGGAAGTCCTCCCTGATATACACGACAGAAACGACCTGACAGCAGAAGAGATAGCCACTCTCTGCTCCATCCCTCTCAATACGGCGAGAAATATCGCTCTTTTCCTCTCTTCAAAAAAGTGAATTTTCACAATTTTTTGCATTTATATAACTGTCTAAAAGTTTGAATATGAAACGATATATGGTAACATTGTGGATAAGTGTAAAGAAGTATTAAGGAGGAGAGTATGTTTAGGAACCTATTTCTCACAATAGCGGCTTTTACTATTTTATTGCCCGCTACGCTTTATGCAGGGGTGTTCGACCTTACGATAGTGGCGAACCCTGACGCAGCAACCCCCGATGTATATACTGACAGTTTCTCATCTGTAGAGGATGTTATCGACAACCTCGACACGGACGAGATCCAGAATCACATCACAAACTATGACGAAGACATTACAGCGGCAAACGCCACGATCAACTTCCGTGGTGTGCCTATTTATCTTTCCATCGCTCAGAACTCTACTACTATAGTTCTCGAGATCCCCAGCATCGGTGTTTCAGAGACATTCACAGGAACAGACAGGGATGACAGTGTGGACATGATAGAAGACTGGCTTAAAGATAACGGCGAAGATGCCGTGACAAAGCTCATGCAGGAGCTCGTTGCCGAGACGCCCACAGACCCTGTAGCAGGTAACCCTACGAGTTTACAGTCCAGAATGGTCGCTTCAGACTTCCTCTACGGTGTGAACTCTGACGAGGCTATCGAGATGAACAACGCAGGTATGGGCGATCAGGGGAGCATCAACGCAAACATGATCTCCGTATTTGCCAGATACTCAAACTATGACCTCGACGGCGTGAGCAGTACATCCTACTCTCTGCCCCTCGCATACACCATCAGATTCGACGGTTCGAAGAACTCCATGAGCATCCGTATGCCTATATCATATGTCGACGTAGACGGTTCAGAGGCTTATAACTTCGGTCTTGGTCTCGGTCTCACATACTTTATAAAAGACCAGTGGAGCCTTACTCCTGCTATCGGATACGGCGCTGTCGGTTCTATTGACCTCGCATCCGTAGCACAGATCATCAGCGGATCTCTCACCAGTTCATACAACTTTAAGCTGGGTAAATACACGCTGACAATGGGCAACATGATAGGTAGATACCAGACGATACCTTTCAACTACGGCGATTATTCCATCGACGTAGACATACAGAATACCGTGCTCCGCAACGGCCTTAACCTGAACATCCCTTCAGACGGGCTGAAAAAAGGCACCAGCTTCGAACTGTTTGTTACTGATACAAGATACTTCGGTTCTGAGCTCTATGTTGAAACATACAACGAAGTCGGTATTTCTTACGGTTTCTCAAAAGTTGTTGAGAAAGAGAAGGGCGGCAAAATGGCTAAGCTCATGAGAAAAGCCCGCATCGGATTCACCTACATGTTCGCAGAGGAAGGCGTGAACGGCTACTCTGTTAACCTAGGATTCGCATTCTAATAAAGCTTTTAAACACGCTTTGATAAATAAAGGCCTGTCGGTTTGAAATCGGCAGGCTTTTTTATTTGGTCGCAGGCTCTAGCTTTAGCCGTATGGGCGAAGCGAGTAGAACGCCACGCATTTATTCGTGGATGGATGAGTAAATCACAGCTTTAGAGCCTGAAAGTCATTGCGAGGAAAACCATAGGTTTGACGAAGCAACCTTCCAAGTAAATTTGACAAAAACGTTGGAAGACTGCTTCACCTTGCAGGTTCGCAGTGACGTTTTTGCAAATGCTCAAGCTGTGACAGCGAAGTTGTAACTTCATTTCCTATAAACTGAAAAAGCCCGCATGCATGTGCAGACGGGCTCTCAGTATGTTGAGTTTTCAGGCTATCAATCAGGCAATAGTCATGAGGAGGTCGCCTGATTCGATCTTGTCACCTTCGTGAAGAAGAACATCGGATACCTCGCCGTCGGTAGCAGCGGCTATCTTTGTTTCCATCTTCATCGCCTCGGTGATGAGGAGTATATCGCCTTTGGAGACCTTATCGCCAACCTTTACGTTCACCTTTGTAATGCTGCCGGGCATTGTAGCGCATACGTCATTAGGGTTCGCAGGGTCACCTTTGGCATTTGATTTAATTATGTCCGTGAGTGTTGCGTCTTTGATCATTACGGATCTGGCCTGTCCGTTCAGCTCAAAGTATACTTTTCTGATACCTCTGGCGTCTGGTTCGCTGAGTCCGAGGTATTTTATTATCAGCGTCTTGCCCTCTTCGATGTCGAGCTCGATCTCTTCTTCCTTATCTAAAGGATAGAAGAATGAGCGTGTGCAGAAGACGGAAGGATCGCCGTATTCGTTATTAAACTTGATGTAATCTTTAAACACTGCAGGATAGAGCGCATAAGAGATTATCTCTGTAGGTGAAAACTCTCTGCCGAACTGGTCTTTCAGCTCTTTGGCTGCAGCGGCAAAGTCGAAATCTGTGAGAAGCTCTCCGGGACGTCCGTCCAGAGGCTTTTCACCCTTGAGCACGATCTCCTGAAGTCGCTTAGGGAAACCGCCGTAAGGCTGTCCCAGCATACCCTGAAAGAATGATACGACAGAGTCAGGGAAGTTGAGCGTTTCGCCTTTTTCATAGATATCCTCAACCTTCAGGTTGTTTCGCACAAGGAATAGGGCGAGGTCGCCCACTACTTTAGATGAAGGTGTGACCTTGATAATGTCGCCGAGCTCGCGGTTTACGTCGGCATACATAAGGCGCACTTCCTCCCACCTGTCGATCAGCCCCATAGCCTCAACCTGTACGATGAGGTTTGAGTACTGTCCGCCGGGGATCTCGTGCATATATACTTCTGCGCTGGATGCCTTCATACCGCTTTCAAACGGGAAGTAGTATCTGCGCACTCTGTCGAAATAGTCTGATACGTTCTGCATGGCTTTTGTGTCCAGCTTGGAATGTTTTTCCTGTCCTTCGAGGGCCGCTGCTATGGAGTTCATGTTTGGCTGAGATGTCAGTCCTGACATAGAGCTGACGGCTGCATCGATGATGTCTGCACCCGCTTCGAAAGCCATGAGGGCTGCTGCTTCTGCGTTACCGCTTGTGTTATGTGTGTGGAAGTGTACGGGAAGTCCTGTCTCTTCCTTGATCGCTTTGATGAGCGTTTTTGCTGCGTATGGTTTCAGCAGACCTGCCATATCTTTGATGCCTATGATGTCTGTGCCTGCTTCTGCCAGCTCTTTGGCGAGCCCTGTGTAGTATTTCAGAGAATACTTAGTGCGTCTCGGGTCTGTGATGTCGCCTGTGTAGCATATCGCAGCTTCGGCTATGCGTCCGTTCTTTTTCACTTCTTCTATTGCGGGGATCATCTGGTCTACCCAGTTGAAACAGTCGAAAATACGGAAGATGTCCATGCCGTGCTCGCTGGCGAGCTTGATGAACTCTTTAACCACGTTGTCGGGATAGTTTGTATATCCCACGGCGTTCGATGCACGCAGGAGCATCTGGAAAAGGATGTTAGGCACTTTCTCACGAAGTTTCGCCATTCTGTCCCACGGGGATTCCTTGAGGAATCTGTATGCAACGTCGAATGTTGCTCCACCCCACATCTCCATAGAGAAAAGCCCGCTGAGGTTCTGTGCGTAGTATTCCGCTACGTCTAGCATGTCTTTGGAGCGCATGCGTGTTGCGAGGAGAGACTGATGCGCGTCTCTGAATGTGGTATCTGTAAAGAGTGCCTCTTTATTGTGACGGAGGTAATCCATCACGCCTTCGACACCCTGTCTGTTCAATATATCTTTTGTGCCTGTGGGGACCTGCTGTCCGTATGGAACTACAGGCGGATTGATGTTCGGGAGGATTATGTTGTCATTCAGCCTTGAGCCTGACGGGTTGTTTACTATGTTATTTGCGAGGAATTTGAGAGCTTTTGAAGCCCTGTCCTGACGCTGCTTAAATACGCACAGATCCTTGTTTGTATCTACAAATGTGGTTGTTATCTCCCCTGCGAGGAATTTATCGTGGGAGACGACCTTCTCAAGGAACTGGATGTTTGTCTTCACCCCTCTGATGCGGAACTCGCTGAGAGCACGCTGCATCTTACGGGCAGACTGATAAAAGGAGTGGGCGTGGGTGGACACCTTCACCAAGAGGGAGTCATAGTGAGGCGAAATTTTGGCGTTTGCAAAACCATTTCCGGCATCCAACCGCACACCGAACCCCGTGGCAATTCTATATGCCTCAATTTCTCCCGTATCAGGGAAAAAGTTGTTTTCAGGGTCTTCCGTTGTTACACGGCACTGGATAGCGTATCCGTTCTTACGTACGCTTTCCTGTGATTTAATGTCGATATCGGGCGAGTCGAGTCTTTCGCCCTGAGCTATAAGTATCTGAGCCTGCACGATATCTATCCCTGTGATCAGCTCGGATATTGTGTGCTCTACCTGAAGTCTCGGGTTTACCTCGAGGAAGTAAAACTCCTGATTCTTATCAACGAGGAACTCAACCGTAGCAGCGTTCTGCAGGTTAGATTTCTTTCCTATGCTGATGGCGGAGTCGTACATCTTGTTCAGTGTGTCTGTTGCCACGCTGATTGAAGGAGCTATCTCTATGAGCTTCTGATGACGGCGCTGGATGGAGCAGTCTCTTTCATAGAGGTGCACGAGGTTCCCGTGCTTGTCACCGAGTAGCTGCACTTCGACGTGCTTCGGTTCTTCGATGTATTTTTCTATTATGATGTCCCCGTTGCCGAATGCTTTCAGCGCTTCGCTCTTGGCAGAGTCGTAGTTGTCGAGGAGCTCTTTCTTATCTTTTGCTACGCGTATCCCTCGTCCGCCGCCGCCCGCTACTGCTTTGATGAGTACCGGGTAGCCTATGGATTCGGATATTGCCATTGCTTCTTCGGTAGTGCTTACGATGCCTTCAGAACCGCCGATAACAGGCACTCCGCAGGTTTTGGCGAGTTCTTTAGCGTTCTTTTTATCGCCGAACATATTAATGGTTTCAGATGTAGGACCGACGAAAATGATACCCGCATCCTGACAAGCCTTTGCGAATTGAGCGTTTTCAGCGAGGAAGCCGTATCCCGGGTGGATGGCGTCGACCTTCTTCTTAACGGCAAGCTGTATGATTTCATCTATGTTCATATATGCTGCCACAGGGTCGAGACCTTTCCCGATGAGGTATGCTTCATCGGCTTTATATCTGTGGAGTGAATATTTATCTTCGTCTGAGTAAAGTGCCACTGTTCGGATGCCCATCTCTGTGCAGGCTCTGAAAGTACGGATTGCTATCTCGCCTCTGTTGGCTGACATCAATTTCTTAATTCTCATATGTACTCCAAAAAAGCATATTATTATTGAATACCTTTGTATTTATTCGAGATGATATAATTTAATATATATTTTGTCAATAGGCTTGAATCCTTTGTTTATAGGGGTTAAGTGGATGTTAATGCTTGAAGCCTTGTTATATAACGGTTTTTGATTGATTAAAAAAATATAATTTTAACCTAATTGTTAAATTCATATAAAATCAGTCATATCGATAGATAAATCAAATAATGTATTGGAAATATCACGCATTATTTAGTTAAATCTTTTCAAAGTTGCCTTTGATAAAGGCTTGCAAGGTATAGGTATTGGTCATTGTCTATTCTGAACTATGTCTCTTTACACCTGTCTGTATAAAGTATATATTTGGAATTCATTGATTCTCAGAGGTGTTAAATTGAAGAAACTGCTCATCACATACATAGTATTAATGCTTACGGCACTCGTTTCCTATGCTCAGACCACACAGCAGGTGGTGGACAGCCTGAAACAGGTGAAGAGTTTTACCGCTGATTTCACTCAGGCTACAGAGATAGAGGGATTCGGCGAGGATATCTACTCGGGAAAGCTGTATATCAAAGCCGGCGATAATGCCCTGTGGGACTACGACAAGCCGTACAGACAATTCTATCTGTTTGATAAAACAACAATGAAATACTATGACAGCGACACAAGACAGATGATAGTACAGGCGCTTAACCCTGCCACAAACGTCTTTATGCGTCTTATGCTGAACCCTGCGGATATAGAGACAGACTTCGCCCTTACACTCTCGGGTGACGAGCTAACACTTGCTCCAAAGGCTGACCTCGGCATAGAGACCATTATATTCGTCATCAAAAACGGAATGGTGCACGGCATAAAGACAAAAGACCAGAGCGGTAATAACACACGCATCGAGTTTAAGAATATTAAACGGGACGCAATGATACCCGAATCTGTCTTTTCTCCTGCAATACCTGAGGGTACAGAGGTCTTTAATTATTAAATGATATAGTCCTGAATGTCGGCTATAGGCTTGCCTATGTGGTAGCCCTGAATATAGTCGATGCCCATCTCGATGACCTTCTGCTTAACACTTTCGGAGTGTACAAACTCAGCGACAGTCTTGATATTCAGCTGGTTGGCGAACTTAATGATAGTTCCCACGATGATCTGCGCCTGAGTATCCTTGTCGATATTCTTGATGAGCGAGCCGTCTATTTTGATAATGTCCACCTGCAGCTCAGAGAGGTAGACAAAGTTCGAATAACCGGAACCAAAGTCGTCGATGGCGACCATAGCACCTGTCTTTTTGATCTCTTTGATAAAGTCGTTCACCACTTCAAAGCTCTCTATACCTTCTGATTCAAGCAGTTCGAAGATAACTCTGTTAGCGATGCCGCTTGTCTTCAGCAGCTCGAGGATGAACTTAGATGTGGATTCATCCATGATGTCCTCGATAGAGAGGTTTATGGAGAACATATAGTCGTTGCTGGTGAACATCTCGAAGGATTTTGTGATTATCCTCTTTGTGATGTGCTGATACAGCTTTGTCTTTTTGATGATGTCGAGGAACTGGAACGGTGTGATGACCTCGTCATTATCTATAAGTCTGAGCAGACACTCGAATTTCTCCACTTCGCCCGTGCGTGAGTTCGCGATAGGCTGGAAGTAAGGCATAAGAGCGTTTTCGTTCAGCGCACGCTTCACTATCTTTGTCCAGCGGATGTCGTTCTCGTATTCGTCCACTATGTCTATCGTGCTGTCGTAGATAGCGTACTGCTGTTTCTTCTTATCGGCATGACGGAGAGCCATGCCCGCTTTTTCAAATATGTTGCCCTTCTCGGCGGATACGCCAGCAGTTACGGAGATGTCTATCTCTATCTCAAGCTCTTCGTACTTAGCGTTGAAATCGAGGAAGTCAGTCAGCTCGTGGAGCAGTGTTTTCAGGTCTTTGCTGCTTATCTGCTCGTCGAGCAGTATGGCGTATTCGTTACCGTGGAACTTATATGTCTTCAGCTCGTATTTACATTCGAATGATGCGATGCGCTCGCCGACGTCGATGAGTACAAAGTCGCCGATGATGAATCCGTATGTCTCGTTTATCTTTTTAAACGAGTCGATATTCAGCAGGATAAGCACAGGATGCTCGACAGTATTGAGGTCGTTTATCAGCTTGTTTCTGTTCGGCAGTCCTGTCAGGTGGTCTGTGTAGAGCTGGTTTGTCAGCTCTATGTTCAGCTCTTCGAGCTCTCTGTTACGGTTCTCGATGTCTGTCTTATATCTGGAGAATATCTTCTGAATGTTTCCCGAGAAGAGGTATGAAACCCCCGCAGCTATAACGGCTGCTATCATGAACAGTACAAATGCGTACTGTTTGTTGTCTGAGAGTCGCTTTTTCAATGCGTCGTTCTTTGCTGTGATTAGCGGGGTAAGGTTGCTCATGGAGACGCTTCCGCACATGAGCCAGTTCCACGGCTCATATATACGGCAGTAGGATATGACCTGTGTGGTCTTTTCCCAGTCTACGTATTTCTGCTTGTGAAAGACGAAAAGGTCATTCTTCTGCAGGGCATATGAGAGCAGGTTTTTATAATATGGGACACCGCTGTTGTCTGTTATCTCTGTTACGTTTTCACCCTCGAGTGAGCGGTTGCCCGGCATTCGGACCCCTTTGCCGTCGGTGGTGAAGATGAAATAATGTCCGTCATTGTCAAAGTTTACGCCGTCGATACGTGCCGTCACCTTCTCCTGTATCATCTCGGAGATGATGTGTTCGTCGAAGGAGCTTCCTATGTACCAGTCGTGTATGCCCGCAGGCTTAACGTAGCCGATGCGCTGTATGAATTCTGTCGAGCCTGGAGCAACAGGCATCATGTTTTCAACATATCCGCCGCCGCTTTCAAATGCGGTGAGTATCTCTGTCTGTATAGGCATAGTGCCGAACGGAGTCTTCAGCTTAAGCAGGTTTGTCCCCTGCTTATACTTCGGGTGGTATACCACGTTTCCGTTGCGGTCTATGACATAGAGGTAGCCTTTGCCGTCGTTCCAGCTGTAAAGGCTGAAGAATTTTATAAGATGTTCGTCGACTTTGGTATGGGGGAAGTCTTTTTTCAGCTCGTTGTGATAATCCTGAGTCATCTGCACAGCTTCATTTACTCTGTCTTTCATGATGACTTTTACGCTGTTTCTGGTCTGGATGGTGTTGAACTTAGCGAAGTCTAGCAGTCGGTCTATCTCGGATTTAAGCCCCGATTTCTTATCTTCGATAAAGCTCTTAACAAGCTGCGCTCTTTCACTCTCAAACTCTGAATTGGTCTGGCGCACTATCAATGCTATCATCGCAAGGGTGAGCACCAATATTATGGCGACCATGTTGATCAAGCTTATACGTCCGACGTTCTTTTCGTTGAAGAGTTTAGTTAGCATCGCACATCCATATGGAATAAACTAATAAATTATAACTAGTATGCATAGTATTATCAAGTCAGTAATTATTTGGCAGGATAAAAGAATGCTTCCTGCATATCTATATCGATCCTTTCAGCCATCACTTCCATGGTGTCTGCTGCCCTGTACATCTTGCCGGTAGTTCGCCCGCGTACCATCTGTTCCTTTTTAAAGAACTGGTATATGTCGCCCGGGATAGACTCCAGAGGGACCGTGCCCTTCAGCATCAGAGACTCGATATAAATATTCAGACCGAAAGCCCCAACGGACATAATGACGGCTCCGTAAGGTTCGTCCATATGCTTGCCGAGGTATTTCAGCTTTTTAAATTTCTGTATGTCACGTTCTGCATTTTCCGCACGCTGTTCGTTCTCGGTGGATAGCTGGCATGCCTCGTCGAGTCCTGTCTCGGAGTGGTATTCTGCTCCGAAGAGCGTGTTGCCCAGCAGACGGTGAACCATAAGGTCGGGGTATCGCCTGATGGGGCTGGTGAAATGCGTGTATGATGTGGATGCCAGTCCGAAGTGTCCGATGTTGTTCGTGTTGTACTCTGCCTTTGCCATTGTGCGCACCAGGGCAGAGCCGAGTATGTCGGCATATTCGGATTCGTTCACTTTTTCGTTTATCTTTTTCACGTCTTTCGGTGTCACGTCCCTTACGGTGACAATAACGCCGAAGGTCTCCGCCAGCCCTGCGAAGTCTTTCAGCTTCATAGGGTCGGGCTTGTCGTGTATCCTGTAGACGGATTTCTTCGTATGTTTTTCGAGGAATTCGCTCACTGCCTCATTGGCTTCTATCATGAAGTGCTCGATGATGCGGTGGGAAATGTGTCTCTCTGCGGGGAGTATCTCGAGAACCTCTCCGTCGTCTGCGAGTTTGAAAACTGTCTCGGGGAAATCAAAGTCGAGCATCCCCGCCTTTTCTCTCCGTTTCATTATCTTGCCCGCCAGCACTTCGGATGTGGTCAGCAGTGAGAGGATATCTTTGTCCGTTTCCTTCACTCTTTTTTCCAATACGTCCTGCACATAGTTATATGTGAGCCTGCGGTCACTGTTTATTATCGAGCGGTAAAAGTGTGATTTCTTCCTCTGACCGTCCTTTGTATAGGTTATCTTTGCTGTCATGGCTAGCCTGTCCTCATTCGGGCGCAGACTGCACAGTCCGTTTGAAAGGCTCTCCGGCAGCATCGGTACGGCAAACTCGGGGAAGTAAAAGCTGGTTCCCCTGCGATATGCCTCTCTGTCTACGGGGGTGCCGGGCTGAACGAAATGGCTGACGTCTGCGATGTGTACATAGAGGTGGTACTCATTTTCAGAAACCTCTATGGATATAGCATCGTCGAAGTCTTTCGCTGTTTCGCCGTCGATGGTGACGGTGGTCAGCTTGCGGAAGTCGGTTCTGGCTCCCGGGTGTGCCATCAGCTCTTTCGATGTTGTATTGACATATTCCTCCACCTCTGCGGGGTAGACCTTGTCAATGTTGTACCTGTTCAGCACTATTTCGTCTTCTATGCGGGGGTCATTTATGTTTCCGATAACCTTTACGACGTGTCCTCTCGCTGCGGAGCGTTCGGAAGGGAAGGTGGTTATCTCGACCAGTACTATTGTGTCGTTTTCGTACTGCTCTTTATTGGAAGACATATAAATGTATGTGTTTATCTTTCGGGTCATGGGGACGACACGGATGATGCCTGCGAGGTTTTCGACCCTGCCGACGACAAGCTGTGATGAACGCTCGATGATGTCAACTATGCGTCCTTCCTGCTTTCCGCGGAATGTCTCGGGCACTATGCGCACTTTGTCGCCGTGCATGGCTCCGTTCATCTTGTTTTTCGGGATGAAGATATCACGCCCCTCTCCGCCGTGGGAGAGGAATCCGTATCCGTCGGGGTGCATATCTATTTTACCCTCTATGTGCTGAGGGGTGGATTTCGACACGTATGTGCCGTTGCGGTATTTCTCTGCTTTGCCCGCACGGATAAGGTCACGAAGCTCTCTTTTCAGAGATTTCGCATCCATGCCCGACTGTGTCAGAAGCTGTTTAAATGTTATAGGATTTCTACTTTTTTTAAGTAGTCTAAGAATCTTGCTCAAAGCCGTGTTCCCTTACCTTTTTACGGAAGGTGTTCCTGTTTATGCCCAGTATCTTTGCAGATACGGACTTGTTGTTGCCTGTCTTGTCCAATACGGCTTTAATAATGGGGTATTCCACTATCTTCATAAACTCCTCATAGGCGTTGTTCCCTTCGGAGAGTATTTCGGATTCTATGATATCCAGAGCCAGTTTATAAAGGTCGTGGGATGTGCTCGATTTGCCTGAACCGTGAGACTGTTCGAATATCTTCGGCGGCAGGTTTTCCATCTTTATAACGTCTGTTTCTGCATTTACGATGGCGTATTGAATAGTGTTTTCCAGCTCTCGGATGTTCCCCGGCCAGCGGTATGCCGTCAGTATGTCCAGAGCTTCCTCGCTGCATGTCAGCACCTTGTCCTTTATGGATTTGTGCTTATGCAGGAAGTGGTTTGTGAGGTATGCGGTGTCCTCTTTCCTCTCGTAGAGGGGTGGCAGCTCGATGGAGACCACGTTAAGTCGATAGTATAGGTCTTCCGTGAATTTACCCGTGGAGACGAGCTCCTCGAGGTTTCTGTTTGATGCTGCGATGATACGGGTGTCGAGCTTAAGGGTTTTGCTCGAGCCTATCCTTGTGACTTCCTTTTCCTGAATGACACGGAGCAGCTTTGACTGCAGTCCGAGATCCATTTCGGATATCTCGTCGAGGAAGATAGTGCCGTGGTTTGCTTCTTCGAATTTACCCTTTTTGTCCCCGATAGCGCCTGTGAAGGAGCCTTTCTCATGTCCGAAGAGCTCACTTTCGAGCAGTTCGTTGGGGATGGCAGCCATGTTTATAGGGATGAACGGACGCTCCGCCCTTGCGGACTGCTTGTGTATCATCCTTGCGATGACCTCTTTACCCGTTCCCGATTCACCCAGTATGAGTACGTTGATATTTGTTTTGGAGATCTTGCCTATCAGCTTGTATATCTCCAGCATCTTTTTGTTTTTAGTTTCAAAGTCGTATTCTTTGCTGTCTACGACGGATGTCTGCTGTATGTTTCCGCAGAGCGATATGACCTTATTCTTCAGCTCGGCAAGGTCGAAAGGCTTAGGAAAGAAGTCCTTTGCGCCTGATTTGATAGACTCGATAACGTTTGAGCCTGTATCCTGAGCGGTCATTATAATGAAGTGTGTGTCCTTAAACAGCGGACACCAGCGCTCGGTGAGAGCGATACCGTTGTGCTCTCCCAGAAAAATATCCACAAGGCAGATGTCCACTCCCTTTGCCAGATAGTTTTCCGCTGTTGCAGGGTCTGTGGTGGTGAGAACGTCTATCTTCTCATCAGAAAGCCCTTCTTTCAGTATCCATAGGATGTTTTCTTCGTCGTCGACGGCTAGAACTCGTATTTTTCTCATATTTCGAATATATATTATGGTTAAAAAATAATCAACAAAGACTAATTGATTTGATAAAAAAATTGCATAATTTTTGAACATCAAATAAACCTTTGACAAGTTGGCCGAAGTTTATTATTTTCTACTTAGCTGCATGACTGACGCATTTGGAGGAGTACCTCCGGGGAGTGCAGCCGATAATATTTAAGCCGTGCGTCTGGGCTGTTTCAAAAGAAACTGCCGGGCGTTTTTTTTTGCTTCACACCCGGGCAAAAGGAGGCTTTTATATGGAATACCTTTCAAATTTTGATCCTGAGATATCGGAACTAATCAAAAAAGAAGAGCAGAGACAGATAGACAAGATACGTCTTATCGCATCTGAAAACTATGTGTCACACGCCGTACTTGAAGCAACAGGCAATGTGCTCACCAACAAATACTCCGAAGGCTACCCCGGCAAGAGATACTATGAAGGTCAGCAGTTCATCGACCCCATAGAGACCATCGCCATCGAGCGTGCAAAGGAGCTTTTTGGTGCGGAGCATGCAAATGTTCAGCCATACTCAGGATCCCCTGCGAACCTTGCCGTATACCTCGCATTTGTTAAACCGGGCGAGACTGTGCTCGGCATGGCTCTCCCGCACGGCGGACACCTTACACACGGCTCACCCGTGAGCATCACGGGTAAATACTTTAATATAGTATCCTACGAGCTCGACCGTGAGACAGGACTGCTGAACTATGACACCATCAGAGATATGGCGATAGAGCACAAGCCTAAGATGATCATCGCAGGCCACTCTGCTTATCCCCGCCAGATAGACTTTAAAAAGTTCAGAGAGATAGCGGATGAGGTCGGTGCGATACTCTTCGTTGATATGGCTCACTTCGCAGGTCTTGTGGCGGGCGGTGCACACCCATCGCCGGTGCCTTACGCAGATGTTGTTTCCACCACTACCCATAAGACTCTCAGGGGACCGAGAGGCGGTATGCTCCTCTGCAAAGAACAGCACGCAGCAGCCATAGACAAGGCAGTCTTCCCCGGGATTCAGGGCGGACCGCACAACCATACTACGGCGGGCATCGCAGTTGCGCTTAAGGAAGCTATGCTGCCGGAGTTCAAGGAATACGCCGAACAGATAGTCAAAAATGCCGCAAAGATGGCAGAGTGCCTCAGCGGATACGGATTCCAGCTTGTGACAGGCGGTACAGAGAACCACCTGCTCCTCATCGACCTTACTAATAAAGGTGTAACAGGAAAGCAGGCTGCGAAAGCTCTCGACAAAGCAGGCATAGTGCTGAACTACAACGCCGTGCCTTACGACACCAGAAAGCCTTTCGATCCTAGCGGTATCAGAATGGGTCTCGCCGCCGTGACCTCCAGAGGTTTCTGCGAAAACGAGGTCGAGATGACAGCGCAGTGGATAAACGAAGCGATAGAAAACTATGAAAGTGACGAAATCCTCGAGAATATAGCCAAAGAGGTTAAGGAACTCTGCATAAAGTTTCAGCCTCCGGGGCTTTAATAGGATAACCCGCTCGCGGGCAGTACCGCATGGGCTTAGCCCGTGTTAGAAGAGTGCGGTATTGTATAGAGCAATGTTATATAGGTATAAAAAAAGGCGGTAAGCAAATGCTTCCGCCTTTTTTATTTAAACCCGTGAAAGGGTAGAAGTCTTAGTTAACTCCCCAGAAGCGGAGTTTGTTTGTGGCGAGTCTGGCTGCGTCTGTGTCGCCGTATTCGGATACGACTCTCTGCAGTGTTGCCACGGCGTTGTCTTTATCTGAGATGTTGCCGTAGCTGTATCCCATTTTAAGGAGTGCGTCGGGCACTTTGTTCCCTTCGGGATATTTGTCTACGAGCTCCTGAAACTTAGCTATTGCGCCTTCGTAGTCTTTCTGAGCGTATTTGATCTCGCCAAGCCAGTACATGGCGTTGTCTGATCTCTCTACGTCAGGGTAGCGCTGAAGGAATTCGCCGAACTTTGCTTCGCTCTCGGCATATTTACCGCTGCGGTACAGCTCGTATGCGTAAGTGTAAAGTCCGATCTTGTCCTGAATGTTGTCCTCTATGATGATGACATCCTCACCGTTCTCTTTCACCATTTCAGGTGCTTTGCCGGCGTCGGAAAGTTCCATCTTTGTTTTTTCAAGCTCTGTCACACGGTCTTTCAGTTCCATGATGTCCGTGTTTGTCACAGTCATTTCCTCACGGAGCTGAGATATAGCATCGGAGTTTTTGTTGATGCTGTCTGAGTTCATACGGATATCTTTATCCAGAGACTGAATCTGCACCTGCATATCGCCTATGGTGGACTGGATGCCGAGCATTTCGTCCTTAATATTGTTAAGACTCTGCTGGACAAGGTCCTGGTTGCCCGTACAGGCAGAAAGGGAAAGTCCTGCTATCAAAACAACAGCTAATTTCTTAATCATGATCTCTCCTTTATATAAGATATTTATCTACTTCGTTAACGAGAATGTCCGTATCGGGCTTACCGATGAAGCGGTTTGCTCCGACGCTCATAACCTTTCTTTCGTTTTCCTCGGATGCGAGAGAGGAGAATACCAGCACGGGGATGTCCCTTGTTTCTGGGTTTTCCCTGATGGTCTTCACAACGAAAGCACCGTCTGTGACGGGCATCTCAAGGTCTGTTACGACGAGGTGCGGTGTGAGCTCTTTCAGCTTGTTCAGCAGCAGTTTGCCGTTTTCAAATGCGTAAACCTGATATCCCGACTGCTCCAGATGGCTGTGCAGGAATGTCCTGATAACAGTGGAGTCCTCGGCGAGGAATACTATCTTGTCCTGTCTCAGGTGAGATTTGGAATAGTCGATCTCGACCTGTTTCAGTCCTGTGTCCGGGTTCATCTCTAGTACAATCTTCTCAAAGTCGAGAAGCTGAATGAGATTTCCGCCGATATCTATAACGCCAAGCACCGTCTCAACCAGTGAGAAGTCAGTGATGGATGAATAGTCTTTTATATCTGCCCATGTGATGCGGTGTATGCGCACAACCTCGTCCACGACAAAGCCGTTGTACTGGTGGTTAAAGAATGTGACGATGATCTTCTTGTCTTTATATTCATCGTCGTATTTAAGCTCCAGCCACTGGGCAAGGTCTATGATGGGGATGAGCTTTTGTCTGATATTAGCAGTTCCTACAACACTTGGATGGGCATCCGGCACGTGTACTATATCAGGAAACCTGATAACCTCCCTGACTTTTGCAACGTTAATACCGAAATGATGTTCCTTTGTGTCTGATCTGATAATAAATTCAACGATTTCAAATTCGTTTGTACCTGTTTCGAGTAGAATGCCGTGATCTAATGCCATCTTTCACCCTCGCGTTAGTAATTTAAACTACCACGAATAATTTTAGTCTTCAACAAATAATCAACAAAGGATAGTTGCAGGGTTTCACGCCTTACTGTAGAATATGCCAATGGCTAGGATATTTTTAATAATTTTAACCTTTTTTATGTTTATCACTGCTCACGCTGCGGGTGTTTATATCCGTAATAACGGGCATTTTTCCGAATTTATCATAGCCGGCATGGCAGACAGGATTGTCTCTGTCAGCGAGGGTGAGAGCCGCATGATGGTGGAGCTGTTAAATCCGCTGGAGGCCAACTCTGTAGGCAATTTCAACGACCCTTTCTTTAAGTCTGTCTCCATAGACGGGCGTATGGTCATCATATCTTTCTTCCCCGAGACGGACTATTCGCTATCCAGAACAAAAGGCGACATACTCATAACAGCGGCGAAAAAGAAGAAAGAAGACGGCATACAGCTTGGCTACGGCATCGAACAGCCTCTGATAAAAGATAATGCAAGGATACTGGACGATAAAAACGCCGAGGAAGTGCTCGGCATGATAGACGACGCCATGACAGAGGATGACCTCGCATATGCCATGACCCTGACAGAAAACTTCCTGAACTCAGGCGTTGAGGGGTATTACAGGCAGGAGGGGCTCTTCAGGCTGGGGATGGTCTATTTCAAAATGGGCGAGCAGTCCGACGACAACTATATCTTTGCCGCAAAGATATTCGACGAATTTATAAAGGAATACCCCGAATCCTTTCGTAAGAAGGACGTGCTGATAAAAACTGCAGAAGCGAAGGAGCTCGCCATGCAGTATAACGAAGCGATATTTGCGTATAATAATGTCATAAAGTCTCTGCGTGACAGAGATATAAGAAAGATGGCCTACGAGCGCATAGCGGACATATATGCTAAAGCAGGGCAGTATGAAAAGGCGATAGACGCCCACGAGAATGTCATACACAACTTCAAAGAAACGTTCACCGCTCAAAAGGCAAAGATAGGTATGCTGCAGGCGAAAAAGAAAGACTTCGACCTTGCCTACAGGACATTTCTCACCGTTCTGGATAATAAGCAGGAGCTGGGTTTGCTCGGCGCAGAGGAGCTCTACACAATGGGAGAGGTCTTCTCTCAGCGTACGAAGTATGACGACGCCAGAGAAGCATTTGAAAAGGTCTATGCCCTTTATCCTTCGAACGATCTGGCGGATATGGCTATGTATGACTCTGCCAGAATGTATGAATTCCTTAAAAATGACGTAGCCACAGACGCAAGGCTCGACATCTGTCGTCAGGTGTATAAAGAGAAAAAGGGCGGTCTGCTCTGTTCTGTTATGTATGCCCGCAGACACCTCGAGGAAAAGATGCCCGAAGAGTGGGAAAAAGAGCTTGAAAATGCTCTGAACTCCGACGACCTGGACATCCGTTCGGAGGCTCAGCTTGTGCTGATCAACGCCTTCTTTAAACAGAATAAATACGACGAGGCGGATAAGCGTGTGGAGGAATTCATAAGAAAGAACTTCACATCAAACCACCTTCAGGACGTTTACCGTATACGCCAGATAATCACGCTGACAAAGGCTCGTGATGCTTATCAGAAATCCCAGTATCAGGAAGCGAAGAGGCTCATAGAAGAGATGCTCACCGTTTTCCCCGATACGGAGTTTAAGCGTGAGGCGACAGAGATCCTGCAGGATATCAGCTTCGGCGATATCAAAGATAAGTTCTATAACGGACAGTACAAGGACACCATAGACGAGCTGACGGTTTATCTGACGGAGAATACCGACCTGATAAACCCCGATAAGTGGATAGACATGCTGCAGGAGGCGAAATTCGCATACGGCAAACAGCTCTATGAGGAAGAACACCTCGCAGATGCCATCATAGCTCTGGCGGAATACCGTACATCGTTCCCTAACGGAGTACATATAGCGGAAGCGGAAAAGATGATGGTGGACTCTATATCCAGAGAGATGGACTCCTACTATGCGAATAAAGAGTTCCTTAAGATAATAAGCCTGAACGACCACAACACAGACTTTGTAGCCGAGGGGGGCGATGCCGCTTTCCGTGATAAGGTGAAGAGCTACACCGCATTTGCCCTGTATAAGATGGGGATGCGTGACGAATCCATTAAAATACTGAATCAGGTTGAGAATAAGCAGAATCCCTATTATCTGATGACGGCGATAATGCTCGGTCTGATAACAGACCAGATAAACCCTAACATCTTCGCCGACAGTATGATGGACTATCTGGTGCAGGAGCTGGAATCCACGAAGCCTGACTACATCATAGGCATGCTGAAGAGCTATACAAATGATAAGAAATACGCCGCAGGCAAGATATACAGCATCAGCAAAGGGGTCTTTGACGATCTTAAGCGTGAGGCCATCCTCTTTGACCTGTATGAAAGGCTGGATAAAGACGAAGACAGCAGGTTTGAAGGATACGACGAAGTATATCTGGATACGGGCATCGCATATTACAAGAGAAACAATTTCGAGAATGCTGCAAAGGTTCTCGAACAGTTTAAGCTGAAACATATGCCGAGGGACGAGAAGAGGGCGGAAGGGCTCTATTACCTCGGAAAGACATACATAAAGATGAACAATAAGGAAGAGCAGGCGGTGAATGCTTTTATGGAGCTTCTCGACAGTGTGCCTGACTCTGTCTATGCCAGTGCAGCCAGAAGTGAACTGGAGGAGATAAAGTGGCGGAAAAACCTGACAAAGTAGAACAGCCGAAAGAGCTAGAAATGCTGATGGAGGCTTTCGAACAGTTTAATAAAGCGTCCATACAGCTTGAGGAGAAATACGCCATCATCGAGGATGAGGCGAAAAAGCTCCGTGTAGAGGTTCAGGAAAAGAACGTGGAGCTGTCGAAGATATCCAGCCTTCTGGAATCCGTGCTGTATAATTCGAACAGCTGTGTATCAGCCGTGGACGAGAGCTTTAACATGCTGGTGAAAAACCCTGTGGCGGATAAGCTGATAGACGACATAGGCGAAGAGACATTCTTCTCCATGCTGAAGGAATACAGCCGTGCGGGAGTTTTCGACCATGAGGTGGACGGGCTTACATTCAGGCTCTCCGTCGGACTTCTGGATAATGAAGAGCAGAAAGGATACGTTTACGTTATCAATGATATAACACACCTGCGCCATCTCGAGATGGAGCGTCAGCGTGACGAAAAGCTGAAGCTGATGGGTGAAATGGCGGCAAACATTGCCCACGACATACGCAACCCTCTGGGGAGTATAGAGCTCTTTGCATCTCTGCTGGAGCGTGACCTTAAAAATAATGAATCGGGCGTAAAGCTCACCAGATCCATAGTGAAGGGTGTGCGCACCATAAACTCGATCATATCAAACATACTGATATTTACCAAAGAAATACAGCTGGTTAAATCCGATCATCATGTTGCCGATATCGTAGACGATGTCATACTCTATATGCAGCATCTGATGCGTGACAAGAGTGTTAGATTTATAAATAAGATAGACGAAGAGCATATGCTGAGATGCGACATGGAGCTCTTCAAACAGGTAGTGATGAACCTCGTGCATAATGCCATAGACGCAGTGGGCGAAAACGGCGAGATAGTCATGGAATCCTTCTGTGAGGAAGGCCTCAGCGGCTTCACCGTTTCAGACAACGGCAGCGGCATAGGCAAAGATATGCGTAAGAAGCTCTTCATACCTTTCCAGACCACAAAGGCAAAAGGGACAGGGCTCGGGCTTGCGATTGTTTATAAGATCATCAAGGCTCACGAAGGGAACATCACGGTGGACAGCGACGGAGAGAGCTTTACGAAGTTTCGTGTGGAGCTCCCTATTTAGACAGAATAAGGTCATTCTGAGCTTTGCGAAGAATCTGCTTGCCGATAAGCACGGATCCTTCATTTCATTCAGGATGACAAAAGCAGGTGTTTAATGGATATTTCATCAAAGAAGATTTTGATAGTAGACGACGACGACAACATGCGCGAGGCAATGCTCGAGACAGTGCGCCGTATGGGCGTGGTGGTGGAGTATGCCACAGACGGTCAGGAGGGCTTTGAAAAAGCGTCAAAGAACCCGTATGACCTGATCATAAGCGACATGCGTATGCCGAATGTCGACGGTATGACCATGATGAACATGATCCAGTCCGCAGGGATAACGACACCGCTCTGCTTCGTGACGGCTTTCGGCACGGTGAACAACGCCGTGGACGCCCTGAAGCTCGGCGCATACGACTACATTTTAAAACCTTTCGCACCCGAAGTGATAGAGGAACTCGTCCGCAGGGTGCTCGAGATAGAAGAGACAGCCCCCAGCACAAAGCGTAAAAAGAATACGGCGATATTCCGCTCGGCTTTCATGTCGCAGCTTTTCGCTCTGGCGAGGGACGTCGCAGCCAGCGAAGCGACAGTGCTCATCACGGGGGAATCAGGTACGGGTAAAGAGGTCTTCGCCAGATTTATCCACGAAAACTCTAACCGTGCATCAGGTCCGTTCATAGCGGTAAACTGTGCGGCGCTCCCCGAAAACCTCATGGAGAGCGAACTCTTCGGATATGAAAAGGGCGCATTCACGGGTGCGGCGAACCGTAAGCCGGGCAAGTTTGAGCTGGCGGACGGAGGCACTATACTTCTCGACGAACTGGGCGAGATACCGCTCCACCTGCAGGCAAAGCTGCTGCGTGTGCTTCAGGAGAAAGAGGTCGAGAGACTCGGCGGTACAAAGGCTGTGAAGATAAACGTACGGATCCTCGCCACCACTAACAAAGAATTGAAAAAAGAGGTCGACTCGGGAAATTTCCGTGAAGACCTTTTCTATAGACTGAATGTAATCTCCATAGAGCTTCCCCCTCTGCGTGAGCGCAAAGAAGACATCATGGAGCTAGCCACATTCTTTGCCGAAAAGTATTCACAGATAAACGGTAAAGGGCTGTGTAAGCTGGCTGACGACGCTGTTAAGGCTCTGCTGGAATATGACTGGCCTGGCAACGTGCGTGAGCTGGAGCACACCATAGAGCGTGCAGTCGTGCTGTGTAAGGAAGGCGTGATCAACGAAAGGAACCTCTTTCTGCACGGTATCACCATCAATCAGTTCATGACAGATAAGGAAGAGCTGGCGTATGTGGACAGCTACGGCGACGAGCCGGGCGAAGCCGTGAACGGCGGAGAAGCATCATCGGGGATAGAGTTCGCAGGAACCATAGCCGAGATGGAGCGTGAGCTCATCATAAAAACGTTGAAAGAGACAGACGGCAACAGGACAAAAGCAGCGGAAAAGCTGGGCATAACTGTCCGCACCCTTAGAAATAAGCTGAACGAATATAAAGACGCAGGTCTTAATGTAGACGATATTATCGGCGGATAATCTCTCCGAATATCTGTTCGAGCTTCTTTGCATTCTCTGTTATGTCGAAATTTGCAAGGGCTCTTGCTTTCGCCTTTGCTCCCAGCTCATTTCTGAGCTCTTCGGATGATATCAGCTTTTCGAGTGCTGTCGTGAGGCTCTCGGAGTCCTTCGGTGGTATCAATATGCCTGTGTCGCCGACCACTTCGGGTATCCCGCCTGTGTCGGTGCTGATGCATGGCAGTCCTGCAAAGAGGGCTTCCACCAGCGTATTCGGGAAGTTTTCTGTCAGGCTGGGCAGTACGAATATATCCAGCCCCGAGAGAAATCCGGGGATGTCTCTTGTAAATCCGCAAAATTCTATATTTTCGTTAAGGCCGTATTCGGAAACCATATCTTTGAGTTCCGCTTCGTAGGCACCGCCCCTTCCGACTATCTTCAGCTTTATATCCAGCCCTTTCTCACAGAGGGTTTTCATTGAATCTATCAGATATTTATGTCCCTTTGTCTTTGATAACTGACTGGTGACGCCTATGATTATCTCTTTTTCGTCATTTTTCTTATTAGAATACAGCTCTGGCTGTTTGCTGTTCGGCAGGACATAGATTTCTTTCCCCTTCATATACGGCAGGTCTTTTATCTGCATTTTCAGGGTATTGCTGGGGACTATCACGGCATCTGTCAGCTTGGAAAGCACATTTTCCTCAAGGTTGTTCCGCACGTCCTGAGGCAGTCCGACCCTGCGCACGACAGGTATCCCGCAGAGCTTTGCTGCGGTTGCGCCGATGTTTATATCCTTTGCTATGTTTACTATGCATATGTCGATATTGGATCTTTTGAGTATCTTCATTATTTTCAGCACGCTGAGGGGGCTGTATTTCATCCCCGGTCTGAATGCGTGTACGTCAAAGCCTGCTTTCCTGCATTCCGTTTCAAACGGAGTGTTCGGCCTCACCACCGTGGTGATGCTGTGTCCGCTCTGCTGAAGTATTTTGCCGAAGTCTAAGGTCCATGTTTTGACCCCGCCCCAGTTTTTGTTAAAGTTGATAAAGCAAATATTCATATCTTACCGTCTATACATTGAACTGCATTTCATACAGCTTTTTATAAGTATTTGAGCTTTCGAGCAGCTCTGTGTGTGTGCCCGTCTCTGTCACCCTGCCGTTTTCCACAACGGCTATTACGTCCGCATCGATAACAGTGGACAGTCTGTGGGCTATGGTGAAGCATGTGCGGTTTTTGATAAGGTTGTCCATTGCGCTCTGCACTATCTTTTCAGACTCAGTGTCCAGTGCGCTTGTCGCCTCGTCCAGTATCAGTATCTGCGGGTCGGAGAGTATTGCTCTGGCTATTGTGAGCCTTTGCTTCTGCCCGCCGGAGAGCTTTGTCCCCCGCTCGCCTATCAGTGTGTCGAATCCGTTCGGCAGAGCGTTTATAAAGTCCAGGGCATACGCTTTTTCCGCTGCCTGTATCATCTCTTCTTCGGTTATGTCGTCACCGCATCCGTATGTCAGGTTATACCTGATGGTGTTATTGAATAGGAACGGCGACTGTGAAACTATGGCTATCTCTCTGCGCAGAGAGTGTACGTCGAAGTCTCTGATGTCTGTGCCGCCTATTTTGATAGAGCCAGCTTTTACATCGTAGAATCGGGGGATAAGCGATACAAATGTGCTCTTGCCCGCTCCGCTCGGCCCGACGAGTGCGACGGTAGTGCCGTAGGGGACTGTGATGCTGAGGTCTTTCAGAACCTGCTGAGAGCCTTCGCCGTAGCTGAAAGAGACGTTTTCAAATGTGACGTCTGCGCCCTTTGCATCGCATATGATAGTGCCGTTGTTGCCGACAATGTTATTTTCCTGATCTAAAACTTCGAATATCCTTTCCGCAGAAGCGTTTGCCACTTGTATCACACGGTTGTATCCGTTTATCTTTTTGATAGGTTCAAACATTAGCCCGAATGCCGTTATGAACGAGAAGAAAGTCCCCGTGGTGGTTTCACCGCTGATGACCATAGACCCGCCGTAGGCAATGATGCCTGCGACAGAGAGCCCTGCCAGTGTCTCGAGAAGAGGTGCGCTGATGGATGCCACCATCGCCTGTCTCAGCTTATACTTCAGCTCTTTCATGGCCACACTGCTGAATCTTTTTACCTCACGGGCTTCGGTGTTGAAGGATTTAACGACCCTTATCCCCGTGAAGCTCTCGTTCAGGGCATTACCCATAAAGCCTGTCTGTTCCTGTATCTTTCTGCTGGTCTTTTTTATCTTTTTCCCTGACTTCATTATGATGAATGTGATGATGGGGATGAGCAGGAGTATCATAGCGGCGAGCTGTATGTTCTGCTTAAATATCACCGCAAAAAGGAAGACAATGGAGAGCGCACTGCGGAATATCCGCATCATGGCTGAAACTGCACTCTGAAGCATGGCGACGTCGTTTATGATCTTTGTCATTATGATGCCGATGTTGTTTTCGTGGAAGTACTGCATGGGCAGTCTGACGACCTTGGAGAACATTTCGTTGCGTATCTTCTCTATGGATTTTTCGCCTGCGTACTGAACAGTGTAAGACTGAAGGAATCTGCACCCGAAGCGTATGAGAAAGAGTGCAATAATTACGAGCGGGATCATCCTGAGCAGCTCTGTATCTTTGTTTATGAAGATGCCGTCCATTATGTCTTTTACAATGTATGCCACGGCTGCATCTGTCCCCGCCACGGCGGAGGATGTGATAACGGCAATGATGAGCAGCAGCTTATATTTACAAAAATATGTCCAGAGTCTTTTCAGGTTTTTCATAGGCACTGTATATCATCTTTTCAGGCTTTTTACATCAGGCATTTGCATATGCAGGCGTAAAATATGGGCGGAATGGGCTGAAGAGGGATGACAGAGGCTTTTATATCAAAAGGACGTTGCTGACGAGTATGGTCACGCCTGTGACCTCTTCGCCGCCTTCGCAAAGCGGAGATACCACGAGCGATACCGGCTGCATGTGTCCTTCGCTGTTTTGTGCGTATTCATCAAAGCTGTAATAGACTTCGCCTGTCTCGATGACGTTAAGGATGTTCCCCCCTTTGGCAACATCGTTGATGAAGATGCTGTTCATGGCGTTTGTGCCTATGACCGTATCTTTATCGAAACCGAGAATTTCGGAAGCGCTGTCATTCCATGATGTAACGACACCGTCTTTGTCGAGCTGAATCATAGCTCCGCAAATATCATCCATAGTATATCCTGATTGATTGTATTTAATAATTATATCACGATTATTTTTAAATATATCTTAATGATAAAAATTAACAACAACAATCAGATTAATCAACTACAAATAGTTTGGGTAAATGT
>JBFWJS010000003.1:85457-469971 GCA_050253075.1 Deferribacterales bacterium | reverse complement strand
AATGACTCATCCCTATAGCATAAATATCTTCTTGGCTGATGGTAAGCCAGATGGTCTAAGGATTATCAGTAAAACTGGTTGGTCTGGCAAAGGTGTTGTATTTTCTAGAAATGACCTGCTTGACGTTAAAAGTCGTGATGAGTTTCAGCAACCAGGTGTTTATGTGCTTGTAGGGACCAGCCTAGATGACCAGCCAATGATATATATAGGTGAGGGGGATCCTGTAAAACCTCGGCTAGAAACTCATTATGCTAATAAGGACTTTTGGACATGGTGTGTTTTCTTCTGTTCATCGAATAATGAACTTAATAAAGCCCATATTCAGTATTTAGAGTCTGAACTAATACGTATAGCCAAAGATGCGAAACGAGTACAATTAGATAATAATGTAAAACCAACTCTACCTAATCTTAGTGAAATGGAAAAAGCAATTGGTGAAGGCTTTCTGAGAGAAATATTTGACATATATCCTTTGTTGGGGCTGACTGCATTTGAGAAACCAGACGTAAAAGAAGCAGATAAAGAAATACTATACCTTAAAGGGAAAGATGCCGAAGCTCAAGGTTATGAATCATCAAAGGGGTTTGTCGTTTTAAGTGGCTCAAAAGCCAGAAGAGGTAATCCTAACTCTCTTACTGGTACTGATATCAAAAGAATTGAGCACTTTATTAAAGAAAAGATTTTTATTGAAGATGGTAAGTCCTATGTATTAACTCAGGACTATACTTTTACATCTCCATCACAGGCCTCAGGACTTTTTCTTGCCAGAAGCTCTAACGGACGCATAGATTGGAAGAATGAGAGTGGAGTAACTCTTAAGGAAATTCAAGAGAATAGGGTTTCAGGCTGACTTACTTTTCCTCTCCTTTAACAGCGAAATGAAATTCCCAGTCCATAGCTTTGCAGAGTTTGTAAAAGTTGCGCATGGTGATGTTTGCATTACCATCTTTAAGCAGCTTGAATGCTGTGTCGTAGTTCAGGATCTTGCCTAATGTGTTTGTGTTATACCTCTCCCTGAGCTGGGCTAGGTACTCTTCTTTTAATCTGATATCTACCATATCAATTTAATACAATTCTTTTCGGAAAAACGCAAATTTTTTACTTGCATTTTCGGTAAACCGAAAGTATTATTAATTAAATCTTACGGTTATCCGAAAACGGGAGTATATTATGTTTAAGTACCTAGCTAGAATTAATAAAATTATGAATAAACCTATGAACAAATTATCTTTTAGAGAAGGCTATTCTCTGGGCCTATACTATTTTATGTTCATTTTTATACTTCAAATATTGATTAGAGTGATGTAAATATCATTGATAATACAGCATATATTGCGCATTAATATTATTACACTTTATTGAAAGCGACACTATGAGCATAATGTATAATCAACAAGACAGAATATGGCTCATTGCGCCACAACATTTGCATATATTTAAGCATTAATTTGACCCAAAGAGTCATTATTATCTTTTCGTTTGCCTTCTAGTTGCTACAACAAACTGATAAAGTAAAAATGCAAAAATTGCTTTTGATGTAAACCAAAGTATTGGATGTCCGTCTGCTGTTTTAATATCTAAGGGGTTAAAGACTCTGATTAATCTTTCAATAGGATATATTATGTAACTTGAAATAATATTAGAAGATACGAAAGTATATCCATATAAGATAAAAGTGATTATTGACGAAGTGCTTAAAAAAATAATACGCTTATATTTTCGCGTTTTTTTTATAATAAATATTGAGCTAACTATACTAAATAATACTATCGGAACTATTGCTGCATAGATTTCTTTGGGAAGAATTTCTATTAACCGTAAATGGTCGCACTTATATGCAACATTAAATACAAGGTTATACAATGCAAGAGTGAACATCCAAAATAGCGGGAGAGTCCAATCTTGTGCGAAATTTGAGGTTTTCTCTCCTAAGCCAAAAATTATTTTTTCACTTAATCTTAATTTGGGGATTGTCTTGCCGTACGCTTTCATTTCAAGAGCATAAAAACGGTTCGAATCTATAATATTGCCTTGGTTCTCATGCACTTTTTTTAGTTGTCTGCATGTATCTCTATTTTTAGGGTGCGATTCTTCTTTATTAAAAATGAATTCAAGGTTTTCAGGCCAAATAACATTATTGAATGAGACATCCATAAATGAGGTATCTTTGAAGGTTATTTCTGAAATACCTTTATCAAAGATTATTCCAGTAAGGTACAAACTCGGTATTAATGATTCAGAAATTTTTAGCGACTTTGTTATTTTGACATTACTAACTTTAAAGAATTTTGAATAATTTAGTAGATTGCTTAATTCTAATTGGTTCAAACTAATATCTTTTAGAATTACCTCAGAGGTGTCAGAGAGCTTAGAATTTGTAATTTGAATGTAGTTTATATTATTAGTGAGATTAGTATTTTGCTGAAGTACGAAACTATTCCTAAGTACGCACTGATTAATTTTCAAAATATTGCTTATATTTCCTACGCTGATATTTGACTCGCAATAAATGTTAGATTTAATAAGAAGTAATTTATTACATTCATCAACGCTAAGAATAAAACCATTGGTAATTTCACAATTGTATATAATTACATTTTTTGTACAGAATCGTATATTTATATTTGAAGATGTGGTATTAATCATTTGAGTAGTCATTGTTTCAGACTGAGCTGTATATCCGTTAATTAATATGCTGTTGGCATGGTTTAGGTTAATATTAATGTTATTAAAATTATTCCTCGTATTTTCCTGCGACTCTATTTGAATATTACCTGCTACATCTCCTGAGATCTCTAGAGTATTTCCGTTCTGTGTGTACTTAACATCATTTAATTTGCAAAAATTAAATATAATATTACAACTGCTACCTACGAAACAGTCTTTCATGAATATTGATTTCTCAAAAGTAAGATTGTTTTTTACTCCATTTGGAATATTAAGCTTATTGGAAAATCTACTTTTCTGGTCTGTTAACGTGCAATTGCTATATATGACTTCATCTGTAAATTTGCATTTATCAGAGGCTATCTTTCCGCCGTTGAGTGTTGTTTTAGCATTAAATTCAGACTCAGCGAGCTTTAGCTCTCTTGTGTTTAGTGTTACTTCGTTATTGAGGATAGATTTATTTATCGTGACGTTCGAGGTGTGTTTAACTTGATTGCCATTTCTGTTAGTTTTTATTTGTCCATTAAAAATGCAGGAATAGAAATGTAATCCAATATCGTCGTTATGTTTAAACTCAACATATTTATGAAAAGTACACTGATGAAATATGCAGTCTATTGCCGTTGAATCAATTGTACTATGTTTGAATATTTCTATAAATCTAGCTTGACCATAGAAATGGCAATCTTGAAAGGTAAAAGTTGCTAACAAGCTTAAAGTGGACCCTGTGTTGTTATTTTTTTCAGCTAATAAATTAAAATTATTTTCTGTTAGTAAACCGAAATAACTTATTTTTGGAAATATAACGCCTTTGATTATGGTTATATCAACAGTCAGGTGCTGTTTTATTGCATCAAATATTTCTTCTATTACATCAATACAATTTGCTCTAAAATTTAGTAATTCATCATTGATATCGTTGTTACCTATTGCATATAAGCTATCTATGAACTGTTTGAAATTGATATTGTACTTCTCTTGCCTTACTAGAGACATGAGTTTTTCATGAAGCTCTTGTGAAAATTTCAAGTCGCGTTGGTATTTGTAGTTTTTTTTAGTCAAAACTAAAGCATCGCTGATTATTGTTGAAAATTTTTGTTTGTAATTGTCAAAGACTGTATGTAAACCAAGAGATTTTTGAAATGCACTCCAGAAAGTTTTTTCATTTTTATGGGTAGTTATTTCATTACCTGCTGAATACCATTCGTTTTTCTTACAATGGAGTATGCATTCTGTTTGATTTTCAAAAGATTCTGCCCCGCAAATTGGACAAATCTGAACTTCACTCATAAATAAACCTCACAACTACAATATGCGATTATACATTATGCGAATTAGTTTGCGAATAGACTTTGTGTCTCATGATGTAGATATTCGAAATTTTGTCACAGGATTTGTCACACTTAAAGTGGTCTTGAGCGGATGTGAGCGGTATGAACCCTCTGAAATAAGGGGCTCAGAACCGCATTGGACGGCAAAATTATAGTTCAAATCCAGTCATCCCGATTTAGGAATAAGGTGCAAGGTTATATACTTTGCACCTTTTTTTCGTTACGGCACTCTGCGATTGCCCGAACTCGCTTCGGGCTCAATCCAGTCATTCTGATACTAAAAAGGCATGAGACGTATATCGTTTCATGCCTTTTTCCATTATGATTAGATGTTTAAGTAAGATAGTAAATTACTGAGTTCTACTGCTAATATGTAGCAGAGGATTTATTCGTTTTGATCAACCAAACCTGTATTCAATTCCGAAAGAGCCGTTTGGGAAAGTCCATTTCTTCACGACCTTTCCTGCGCTAAGCACTCTGCATGTGCCGCACTCGAAACATCCTGCATAGTCAAAAGACAAAACACCTTCTTCATATTTATAGAGTCCTGCCGGGCAAGCTCTCACAACTGCCATAATATCAGCAGGATCAGCATCTTTATTCACTTCTATATGAGCATATTCTTCGTCTACATGAAACTTATCTACGCCCAATTTCTCTTCTACTGTTATCATATATACCTCCTGATATCAAAGGGCTCTGATGCCTTTAAAACCATCCTTCACAAGGTTAAGTACTCCGACCTTTTTCACTGGTGCTTTCAGTTTTGAAAGCATAGATTTGGGCTCTGAGCCATCTACAACAAAAAGACCGGCAAAGATGTCATCAGCCATAGTCGGATAGTCATTGAAAATACGTTTATTTTCCATAAAATGAGGAAATTTTCTGAAATGCTTCAGGTCTTTCATCACAAAACTGTCATCAAGGAGTGACTTATACTTTGAAAGTGTTGAGGACGAAAAATCTCCGACTTCTTTTGCATCAATAACCGCTTGTGCAGCTGAGATTGCAGAACCGACTGCAAGATCCATTCCTCGTACTGTATATCCCACGTTAATGACTAAATGAGCCGCATCACCAATAGCAACGATTCCGTTGTCATATAGAGAAGGAACCATGTCATAACCGCCTTCTGCAACCATATGGCCTGAGTATTCGACAAGCTTACCGTCTTTAAGGAGAGGAGTAACAGCCGGATGGGCTTTGAATTGCTCAAGCATTTCATGCACAGATTTCTCAGAGTGTTCCATCTCTGCTATTGTGGCAACAATTCCAATGGATATGCTGTCTTTATTGGTGTATACAAATCCACCGCCGATGTTACCATCTGATGGCCAACCGGCGAAAAGCCATGCTGCGCCCTCACCCGCACCAACGCCAAATCTATCTTCGATGACAGACGCAGAAAGTTCTATGACTTCTTTAGCTCCTACTGCCATCTGATGAGGACTTGTGGCTTTCTCTTGAAGTCCGGCCTTTTGCATAAGCTGTGAGTTAGCTCCGTCAGCCAGAATAACAACATCAGCAAGCATTTCCTCACCGCCTGCGATGATACCGCAGACCTTTCCGTCTCGCACTACAAGGTCCTCGACAAGTATTCCGTTTACTTGCATAGCACCTGCATTCTCCGCCTGCTCCATCAGCCATCTATCAAAAACACCACGTAAAACGATATATGAATCCTTACCCTGCTGCTTAAGCTGTTCGCTTGTATATTCCACAGTGACAGCACCGGTTTCCGTCATCATGCTTATTTTTTCTTTGGCAACATGTCTTTCAACGGGAGCTTTAGAAGCAAAATCAGGAATTATTTTTTCCAGACTATGACTGTATAACCTTCCGCCTGTCATATTCTTTGCACCTGCGTAATTGCCTCTCTCAACGACGACAACTTCAAGCCCTTCTTTGGCAAGCATAAGAGCTGCTGTTGCCCCGGCAATGCCTGCTCCGACTATTATTACGTCAAATTTTTCTTCACTCATATAAACCTCAATGAATATAAGATTGGCAGTGCAAGTATGCTCCTGCACTGCCTTAAGTTGGTATTAACCTGCTTTAATCATATCTGTAAGGGCTGGCAAAATTTTATACAGATCCCCAACTATTCCATAGTCACAGACTTTGAAAATAGGTGCGTTCTTATCTTTGTTGATAGCGATGATTGTCTTAGCTGAGCTAATACCAATTGTATGCTGAACCTGACCTGAGATTCCCACGGCAAAATATACATCGGGTTTAAGCATTACACCTGAAACGCCTATGTAGCGGCTGATGTCCATCCAGCCTTCGCCTTCTGCTATCGGACGTGAGCAACCAAATTCTCCACCGAGAGCGGAAGCAAGCTGCTCTGCCATAGAAAGGTCTTCTTGTTTACCAAATCCGCGTCCTGCACCGACAACTTTCTTAGCCGCTGCGAGGTTTACAGTTTTAACTTCTTTCTTTTGAACTTCTTTTCTAACGATCTTAAAGCCATTATCAACAAGCGGCAGTTCTGCAACTTCGCCTGCACTGCCGGATGCAGGCTCAAAGCCACCTGCGCTGAGAGTCACTACAGCAGTGCCTTTACTTTTAAGTGTACGCAGTGCAACACCGCCGTAATACATTTGAGAGCCTTTGACACATCCGTCTTCTATGACGACATTAGACATATCCGTCATTGCAGATGTGCCAAGTGAGGCCGCAAGCCTTGCAGCCATGTATTTACCTTTTTTAGTGGCATTAAGAAAAACAGCTTCAGGTTTTTCTGTCGAAATGAGCTCTTTGATAGTATCAAAGCAGTCTTCATACATGTTACTGTCAGACAGCTGTGTACGATAAACTTTCTTTGCAGGGATAGAGCCTGCCTCATCACCACCGAGAACTGTAAATGCAATTGACTCTCCAGCGAGGCCATCAACAGCCCCGCAAAGTTCTTCGTAGTTTCCTAATTTATCTCCGATTACAAGAATTTTCATATCTATCTCCTAGCCTATAACTGACTTAATATTTTCATAAAATTCAGCAACTTTATCGTCGCCTTCGACAACGATATTCTTACGGTCTACCTGCTCAGGAGCAAGAACGCTCACAACCTCTACTGTTGCCTCCGGTGCTGTTATTTCAACATCACTAAAAGACCACTCAGTAACTTTCTTTTTACCCGCTGCAAGGATCTCTTTCATCCCCGGAAGTCTTGGAGTGTTTATATCAGAAGTCACACATATAACCGCCGGCAGAGGTACTTCGAGAATTTCTACGACATCTTCCAAAGTGCGCTCAACAACAACTTTGTCACCTTCAGGTGTTATCTTGCTGACTGAGTTAATAACTGGAACACCGAGAATCTCTCCAAGCTGGACACCGGTCTGCTGTGCATAATAATCAGCAGAACCTTCACCGCAAAGAATCAGGTCATACCCTATCTTTTCTGCTGCTGCTGCAAGTGACTTAGCTGTCTGATTAGTATCTGCTTTTTTCAGTGAATCATCTTTTACAAGATAAAGCTCTTCTGGACCTCTTGAGAGGATACCTTTCCTGAGCTTACTATTTTCGAGAACGGCATCTCCCACAGAAAGAGCCTTTACGCTGCCACCGGTAGCATCAGCGATACGTGCGCCCTCTTCTACTGCATTCAGGTCATAAAGACTGAGCTTGAGCTCTGCTCTGTCAAAAGACAAATTCCCGTCTGCGGAAACAACTATATCTTGTTCTTCGTAAACTATTTTGTAACAAACCAATACATTCATATATTTCTCCTTAATTCGTTGTATTATCTTTCACGCTGTAGTAAACAACACCATCGTCATGCATCGTTTTTCTGAGAATTCCGGTATTCACTAGATGGGTCAGGTGAGATAATGCTTCTCCTACCGCGAAAATCTTATGTACGGACTGAAAGTTCTTCCACTCTGTCCTCAGTCCCCATTTCATAAGGCTGGCAGTCTGATAACCGCTCATCTCGTTTTTACCTAAAATATTTAGAATATCTTCCAGACGATTATTGCAATGTTGCTTTAATTCATTAATACGTGTGTAGCAGTCGTCAATGGTATGCCTATGGGCAGGGAATATCTTATCCAGCTGCAGTTCTGAGATTTTATCAAGATTCTTTAGATAATCGCCTAAAGGGTCATTTTGCCCATCCCATGGCGGAACCCATAAAGTAATATTTGGAGTGATCCCTGACAGAATGTGGTCACCTGAAAATAGAACTTTTCTATCATCGTCATACAAAGCGAAATGATCAGGAGCATGCCCTGATGTATCTATACAGTGTAAATGCCACTTACCAACATTTAAGTAATCGCCTTCGCTAATTATGCTTGTATTATCTATTTTCTCTGGAATGTGTTTATCTACATCCATAGATACTTCGCCCATATCTATTCCACTCTGACCCAAAACCTCATATAGATAATCCCAAGTCTTAATTCCTTTTGTAAATGTCTCGGCAGTATACTTTCCGCAGTAGACAGTGTTACTTGGACGTGACAGAAAACCTGCCAAACCTGAGTGATCACTATGAGCATGTGTGATAAAAATATCAGTATTCTCCATAGAGAAACCGAGAGCTGCCATAGCGCTTTGCATGGCTGTTTTACCTTCTTCAGTATTAAAGCCTGTATCTATGAGCAAATTCCGCTCTTTACCACACAACAAGTATGAGTTAAGCATTGCCAGTGGATTATCAGGAAGCGGAACCTCTATTCTGTATAGGTCCTCATATATTTTTTCGATCATAACTTTTAGTTTCCTTAAAGTTTTACTTAAAAATGAAAGGCTCACCGGCTCTTGGAGCTGACATGTTCTATAGCGTGTTTATTATTGTTAAGATTCAGGATTTTAGAGCCAAATTTGGTCTTTATGTCTGAACCGGTGATACCTTTCCAGCAAAATGCTTTAGTTTTAATCTGTATATTTTTTAAGGATTGCTCTTCCCATAATATGAACCATGATCTCGTCTGTTCCTCCGCCTATGCGGAAAACACGCGCATCTCTCCAAAGTCTCGAAACTCTTGTATCGTTTGTATATCCGATACCACCATGAAGCTGCAGAGCCTGATCGATAACTTCGTTACCGGCCTGAGCACAGTAGAGCTTACACATTGCAGAAGAAATCTGAACAGAATTACCCTGATCCATGTCCCATGCACATCTGTAAACCATGTTTCTCATGTTTTCGATTTTTGTATACATTTCAGCAATTTTAAGCTGTGTTATCTGCTGTTTAGCGATAGGTTTACCAAACTGAACACGTTGATTAACGTATGTTGCAGCATCTTTGAATGCACACTCGGCCATACCGAGGATATATGCAGCCATGATCAGACGCTCGATCTCAAAGTTTTCCATAAGCTGCATAAAGCCGTGGCCTTCTTTACCGAGCATATCGGATTCGTCGAGCTCTACGTTTTCAAGATAGACTTCACAAGTGTGGTTCATCTTCCAGCCGACTTTATCTAGCTTTTCAAATTTGATATTATCTTTATGCTTTTCGACATCGATCCACCACATAGTAAATGCTTTTGACATGTCCTCAACATCGAAGTCACGTGTCATACACATCATATATGGACACCTGTCACCTTCTGTAATGAAAGTCTTGTTACCGTTGATGTATACTTTGCCGTCTTTACGTGTGAAAGTTGCAGCGATTCTGTTCGTATCAGATCCTGCCTGAGGTTCTGTGATACCAAGACTGAATGCAAGTCTGCCATCTTTAACTACTTCCATAGTCTGTGCTATCTGCTCTTCATTACCAAAGCTAAGGATATCTTTGATCTGAAGAGGTGAACTGAGAAGGTTATGAGGAGCACCAAATTTGCAAAGGTGTTCAGCTACAAGAATTTGCGTCATGTAATCAACTGGCACACCACCGTGTTCTTCTGGCACACCGAGAAGTCCGAAACCATTGTCTATCAGTGATTTGATAAACTCAACAGGCTGTTTCTCCTCTCTATCACATTCTTTCCAGTAGAGTTCAGGGCCTTCCTGCTCTACAAGTTCTTTAAGGCTGTCCAGCAGAAGCTGCTGCTCTTCTGTTAATGTAAAATCCATAATATACTCTCCAATTTCGTTATTTCTTTTTATTTAAAAACGCTTCAACCAGATCTTTATGTTCTTTAGTCTGGCTGCAGAAAGGCGTGCTTAGTGTTTCAACATCCAATATGCTGCCTAGATCTTTGTGATAGGTTGAGTTTGCTATGCGCTTTGTAATGGCAAGGGACATGGCCGGAACAGAAGAAATCTGTTTAGCAAATGCAAATGTCTCTTTTTCAAGATCAGCATCAGCGACTACTCTGTTCACAAACCCCATATGAAGGGCCTCTTCACCGGATACAATACGGCCTGTATACCAGAGTTCTTTAGACCTCTGCATACCTATGAGCTGGGGCATAAACATCATTGCACCCATTTCAGGTACGATGCCTACTTTCAGGAAATTACAGCTGAATTTTGTACTTTCACCCGCAAAGATGATATCGCATGCCAAAGCGAGGCTCATGCCACCGCCTACGGCATATCCTTTCACAGAAGCTATCACAGGCTTCTCCATACCCTGAATAGTCTGAACAGTTTTGCCGTATTTACGCAGAGCATGATGTGAGCTCTCAATCGTATGTCCACCGGGTGCCGCTTTAAGATCTCCGCCAGAACAGAAGTGATCACCTTCACCTGAAAGAACCACCACCCTTACTTCCGGATCTGACTCCAGAGTGTTAAAACATTCAGTCATAACATCCATCATGTCAGGGTCTATAGCATTTCTGCGCTCTGGTTTATTCAGCATTACATAGCCGACATCGCCGACTTTATTTATATAAACTGTTGCCATACCTATATCTCCCTTGCGGCCTTATAACCGGCCTTCGTGGCATCAGCCATCCTTTGTGGGTTTATACAGTCACCAACGGCTTCAACATGCCTGACCTGGTCGTTTATTTTTTTGTAGAGTGACGTATTCTTTTCAAAACCAAGTGTCACAGCGACTGTGTCTGCTTCATATGTAAATCTGCTTCCATCAGCTCTCTGACCAACAACTCCACTGTTGTTAATCTCAAGAACTTGAGAAAGCGGCTCCATCTGTACAACAGGTGATTTTTTGAATGCTGAAGTGATGTGAAAGCGCTCACTTCCACCAACATCAAAACCGATCTTTTTATTCTCTTCGATGATTGCCATTTCACGTTTATTGTGTAAAAGCTCGATACCAAGCTCACAGCCGGGAAGGCCTCCGCCTATGATGGCTACACGCTTGCCAAATGGCCAAGGAAACCACATCATCTTTTTGATAAGAGACGGGCTATAGAACAGCCCGAGAAATATGCCTGCACATCTCCACATAACTTTATTAACTATCCCAGGTTTGCTTGGCGGAGTTCCATTGAGCAGGGAGAGGAAATCGTGTGAACGTATTACGTTAGCTCTATTCACACCAGGGACAAACAGGTCTCTAGGCTCTCCGCCAGCAGCAACTATTATTGCGTCCGGCTGCATAGTCTGTACTAACTCCGGAGTCACAGTAGTTTTCAGTTTAACTTTTATTTCAGGAGTATTAGCAAGTTTGGTCTTGTAATACTTTGTCATTCTTTCATAAAGCGGGCTAAAAATAGCGCTCATCACAAGGCATCCGCCGAGTCTAGGTCCTCTTTCATATATGGTCACATCATGTCCGCGTTCATATGCTGTAAATGCAGCAGAAAGACCACCGGGACCTGATCCGACGATCATTACATTTTTACGTTCAGGAGCTTTACCGACTTCTTCATCCAGTTCAGCTCCGAGGCGTGGGTTCACACTGCAATAGTCAAGTGGCTTTCCTCGGCTGACAACGTCATCCAGACATCTACAGCAACAGATACATTTCTTAATCTCATCTTCTCTCCCCTGCTCAGCTTTTATACCAAATTCAGGGTCTGCAATGCTGTATCTAAGCCCTGCGATAATATCTGTATGACCTTCAGCAATGATACGATCCATGTTTTCAGGGTCGGTATTACGATAGCCAACAGCAACAGGTGCTTTGACAACTTTCTTGATTTCTTTACCCATCCAAGAAAATCCGCCTTCCGGCACTGACTTAATGGTTACGGGTACTGAGCTTTCATGCCATCCAATCTGAAGGTTATGCCAAGAAGCACCGGCCTCATCCAGAACCTTAGCTATCTGAAGAGCATCCTCCATTTCATTCCCGCCTTCGATGTAGTCCACAGGAGTCCAGCGAACGACAACAGGAAAATCCTTTCCGCAGGCATCTTTGATAGCCTTTATGCAGTCAACAGTGAGCTTACATCTGCTTTCTATACTTTGTGGTCCATATTCATCTGTTCGTTTATTTGTCGCTTTTGACATAAAGCGAGACATGATCGCACCGACACCGGCCACAAGCTCAACAGCATCCCAGCCGGCAGCCTGAACTATCTTTGCTCCTCTGGCGATGTGTTCGATAAAGAGATCGATATCTTCTTTTGTCATAGGTTGTATAGGAATCATAGCCGGGGGGAGACGCACATCAGAAGGTCCCCAATGACCAATATCTTCGTCAGGTTTTCTTCTCCATTCGTGCACAGTAAATGCTTGAGCAACAATTTTACAACCGTGCTTTTGCACTACTTCAGCCATCTTCTTTATATGTGGTATGTGGCTTTCATCGAATGCCTGAGGGAGAAGGTGTCCTTCCGGGTCCATAGGATAAAAAGAAATAGTCTGGCAAATAGCTCCCAAACCACCTTTTGCTCTCTCTTCGAGATAATTATAGAAACGTTGGGTCGGTTTCATATCTTTACCGGTATAACCTTCGCCCGGCGACATTGATGTGCTCATCAATCTGTTCTTCATATGCATCGAGCCGACGTCTATAGGTGAAAATATGTTTTTAAATTTTGTAGACATATGCATCTCCTTACTTTCCTTCTAAAAAGCAAGTGAAATGCCAGAAGCTCAGAATGTGAAAAGCCCTGTAAAAACAGGGCTTTTTGTTATATTAAAATTATGGATTGATCAGTTTTTTTGAACACATTGTTCAATCTGCTCAATTTGCATGTTTGACTACTGATGTCTGGATATGGATATTATATTTATCAATCTTGCGATAAAGTGTATTGCGAGCCATACCGAGTTCTTTAGCTGTTTGCGCAATATTCCCTTTATGTTTTTCAAGACATTTCCTGATTCTGTCGAGCTTATCGTTCTTGCCTATGACAGCTTGAGGATGAAGTTCACCTTCATGTATCATGCCGTATCTTGCGAGTATATCTGCTGTGATCACATCATCTAAAGACAATATCATTATCTTTTCGATATAGTTACGAAGCTCTCTTATATTACCTGGCCAGTAATGGCTTAAAAGAACATCTTTTGCACAGCGATCAAGAGTTTTAATACCTATATTCAGCTGAGAAGAGAGTTCACGGATAAAATGCTCCGCGAGATGTATAACGTCCTCTCCTCGTTCATTCAGAGGAGGCAGCTCAAGCTCTATTACTGCAAGCCTGTAGTAAAGGTCTTCTCTGAAGAGTCCCTTACTGACAAGATCACAAATATTCTTGTTTGTAGCGGCTATTATACGAACATCCAATTCCTTAGTTACATTCGAATTTATCTTAGTGATAGATCTTTCCTGAATAAAACGTAACAGGCTCACCTGCATATCAAGCGGCATTTCGCTTATCTCATCCAAAAGCAGTGTACCGTTGTTTGCGTATTCAAACTTACCCATTGCACCTTCGGATCTTGCACCGGTAAAAGCTCCGCGGTCATAACCAAAGAACTCACTGCAAATAAGCTCCTTAGGGATGTTGCCGCAATTCACAGCGACAAAATTACCTTTGCGACCACTAAGTTTGTGTATAGCTTTTGAAACAACTTCTTTACCTGTGCCTGTTTCTCCGAAAACCATAACGTTAGAAGAAAAGCCTGCCACCCTATGAATCATCTCATCAACTTTACACCACTCTTCACTATTACCAATATATAAGTCATTCCGATGTATTTCTTTAATATGAACTACTTGCTTCTCCTGTATGTGCTTAAAGACTAACATTTTATATGTTTCACCGCCAAAGCATAAACAGCTTTTTCTAAGCAATTTCAGTGTCTTACTATTTTGAAATTTATAGGAAGCTTCTGTGTTCTCAAGAGCACAACCCTCCAAGATATGCTTTGCTTCTTTTTTATTATCAAGCATATCTACAATATTTACACCGCTGTAGATCATACCTACTGCATCTTTAGTATTTGAACTGGAATATTTTAAATAGCCATCATCAGAAAGAATCATAACAACTTCATCTGAAAGGTTAATAATATCAGTAATAGCAGCCCCCATCTCTGAGTGCATATTATCTGAATACCTAGTCTGGCGGAATGCTTCCGGATTAAGGAGCTGCTCTATAAGTGCGGCACTCTTTACAAGCATATCCAGAGTGACATCAGGCATAGGGCCAAATATGCTCACCCCGTTTATAGCGCCTATAAGTTCACCCTTATGCATTATAGGAGCACTGGCATCTGAACAGCCATGTGATACAGCTCTGTAATGTTCAAATCCATCTATTCTATTTGCAATGTTTTCTTTGAGAGTAATTGTTATAGCACCATTACCATGAGTTGATTCTCTTATGAATGAACCAAGCGAACGAGGATAATTATCTAATGGAGATATAAGTTTAAAAATAAAGCCGTCTTTATCGCATATCGAAATGTTGATATTCAATAATGTATAAAGTATCTCCATAACAGGAGAAGCAATATCAAGCAGAAACTGATTCTGCTCTGTTCGTTCTTTTAGCTCCTGCATAGATCCTTTCGGATATGTGCTAGACCACGGATCAATACCGGATTCACTGCATCTAAGCCAAGCCCTACTGACTTCCGGCCTGACCTTATCTTCAAGAATCACCCCGTCTTTTATAAATGCCTTCCAAGCAATAATAATATCTTCTTGAGCTTCATACATTGGTCCACTCCTAGTACATGATACAAATTAATAATGTCTATACTGTTAGTATTTTACTCCCCGTAGTCTTTCACCGTGCATACATTTTGGCTAACCAAACAAGTGCCATCGGATAACTATAAGTATTATAGGCTTTTATTAATGTTTTATGAAATAAACCAAATAAATGCGGTTCAATTAACTCACCCAGATACATGAACCGTATTATGTCATTTTTTTGTAAACTTTATTTCACATTCCATACTTTTACAATATATAGCATTTGGCTAGCTTTCATATAGAAATCGGTAAAAAATCTTAAACTTTTCGTTAATCATCAAATTGACGGTGCCGCATCTGCACGTCCTGCATATGTCTGAACAACATCTGCGTAGCGCTCTGCCTCTTCACCGATCACTTCTAAGCCTGTATTTCTCCAGTTTCTTCTTCTAACAGCCACCAGAGCCCAGTCCTTAGCATTTCCTTTGATAAAATTCTCAGCTTCAGGCTCTCCTTTCACCCATTTTTCTCCACTTGGCAGTGTGAGTTCAAGATACAGTGGGGTCTCCGGAAGTTCGATACCGTTAATGTAATACGCATTTGGTCTCGCAGCCCATGAAAGAAACAGTGTGTGTGCGATCCTATCTTTCACAACAGGATCAAGGCCAAGGGCATCATATATATCCACAGAGTGTGCCCACAGTTCCATTTGCCTTGCAGAGGCTAAGGACCTTGCAGACATAGGGAGCCCCGGAGCCCATGGTATTCTGTCTTTTGGATTTTTATCATAAAGGAGAGCAGTCATTCTTGTTCTCTCTTCTCTCCACCAGCTGAGTGCATCTTTTCCTGTCATATTGTCATATGCATGAGAGCAGTAATATTCGTCCTGACCGGCTTCTTCAGAGATAACCATAAGGTCATCAGCTTCTCCTGACATGAGCTTTCTTGCAGCATAGTCAAAGAAAGCTATGTGTACTATTGTCTCCCTAATAGTCCATTTACCTGAGCCTGGAATGACCGTCTGCCATTGCTCATCAGAAAGCTCAGAAACAAGATTATCTACAAGGCATTGTTCGCTGATAAGGTCATTTATAATATTTTTCATTTAATCCTCCGTAATACAGTTGAAAACGTATTTTTCTGATATTCTACTTTTGTTTATCTTTCCTGCTGAATCTGCGATAGGGTCAGTTGTGATACAAATGTATTTTGGCTTTTTATAGCTTGCCATATTGCATTTACAGTACTTCAGGAGGTCTTCACATGTTATAGTCTTGCCTTCACAAGGTCTTATAACTGCGGCAATAGCTTCCCCCCATTTATCATCTCTGATACCCACGACAGCGCACTCTGCAATACATGGGTTGGATAAAAGAACTGATTCAACATCCTTACTGTAGACATTTTCGCCGCCAGTTTTGACCATATCTGTTTTTCTGCCAACCATGTAGTAATATCCGTTCTTTTTATAGAGCATGTCTCCGGTATGCAGCCATTTCCCGCAGAAAGTTTTCTCAGTAAGCTCAGGCTGACCATAATAACCGCTCATTATCGTCGGGCCCTTTACTACACACTCTCCAACAGCCCCTTCAGGGACTTCTACTCCCCTATCGTCAATGATCTTCAGCTCTATCAGCCCTGCCGGCGAACCTATACTATTGAACAATTCAGAATCTATATCCATGTCTCTCGTGAGTATCAGCTTGGTTCCTACCCCTGATTCGGTCTGAGCCCAGCCGTAATGCATCTCTGCATTTGGGAAATTCTGAAAAACAGCATTAGCAATCTCTTTGGAAGTTCCTCCGGCAGAGGTTTGTATAACTTTTATAGATGATACGTCATACTCTTTCATATGATCCGACTGCGTTAGTCTAAGGTAGCTTGAAGGCGGTAAAAGTAAGAGATAAGTTACTTTCTCTCTTTCTATAGCCTCGAGAATTTTTTTCGAATCGAATTTATCCTGCATGACATAAGTACATCCGGCAGCAATCGCACACATCACCCATGTGTAACCACCGTGATGATTCATAGGGCTCTGTGCCATAACAACTTCATCGGGTACAGTACCTATCTTAGTCTGTGTCAGTAAAGACAGCATAGTAAGAGCATCTTGCTCATGGGTATGCATCACCCCTTTCGGTATCCCTGTGGTGCCGCCTGTGAACTGAATACGGCATAGATCATCATTACTCACTTCTATATCAGGCTCAACTTCTGCACCATTTGCTAAGAATTGTTCATAGCCTAGCTCAACTTCTGAAGGGTTGTCTGTGGTACATATGCATTGCTTTAATACATCTATTGATGTCCCACCGCATTCTATTGCGATGTCTCTGTATTTTTCGCTGTAAAAAAAAATTGAACAGTCGGCTGACTCCAGCAGGTACCTTATTTCTGAAAATACAAGCCTGTGATTCAGAGGAACAGCCACTGCTCCTATCTTCTGAATTGCAAAATATGTCTCCACAAGCTCGATACAGTTTGGAAATAGGTACGCTACTTTATCGCCCTTTTTAACTCCCAGCTCAATAAGGCTATTGGCAAGTTTAGCAGCACGTATATTTAGCTGAGAATAGCTTATTCGCTTATCTTCGCATACAAGTGCTGTTTTATCAGGATATGTATTGGCACTATTAATAAGGAAGTATCCCATATTCAACATAGTGTCTTTGCCTCTTTGATGTGTTGTAATATATACAACTTTATTGTTCTGTAAAACCACACCAGCCCCCTATGCCGGGCATAAGGGGCTGCTTGTGAATACCTTTGCTTAGTATGTTTTTTTGCTTGTGGCTACACCCATAAGGAGCAGCACAAGAGCAGCGGCAAACATACCTGTGACGAGCGGCCAGTGGATGGCGAACGACTTGTCGATGTCATACAGTTTTCCATAAAGCATTGGCGCAACAGTACCTCCGAAGATACCGAGACCAAATGCGATAATAGAGAATATCTGAGAGTAGTTCTTCATACCAAATCTAGTACGGATAAGAAGTGGCGGTACGATTGTAAGGGCAGCATAAGCCACACCGAACATGAAAGTACCAATGAAGAAAATTGTTACGTTAAGGTTAGCTGCGACAGCAATGATACTGCCTGCAATACCCACAACCATAGCGAAAACACCTGTTTTAACGATACCTATTCTGTCATTAAGCCAGCCGAGGAATACTTTACCGGTGATACCGCCTATCATAATAACCGATACGGCAGTTGCACCAATCTGAGAGCCAAGGCCTTTCCAAACAGCGTAGCCGGGTGTTTGAATATGCATAGACGCACATGTCACGATAAGGCATGCCATAAGGAAGAAACACCAGAAAGAGAAGGATGTCATCGCTTCTTTAAAAGACGCACCTTTTGCTTCTCCTGAAGCTGCCTTTTCTTCTTTCAGAGAATCAGCACCATAGGCCTTAAGACCTTTTTGTTCAGGGAATCTGCGGATTACGAATACCATAAAAGGCATTACACCCACGAAAACGACTCCGCCAAAAATAAGCCTCGCCATTCTCCAGCCATACTCCGTAATGAGCCAGTTACCTACAGGGTTAGCAAAGACAGCAGTGATGCTGGAGAAGGCTACGGCTATACCAAGCGCCAGTCCAACGTTCTTTTTGAACCAGCTGTTTATGAGGATAGGAATTGGCAGATAAAAAAGGAAAGCGTTACACACACCAATTATCACACCAAACACGTTCCAAGCCATAAGCGAGTGAAACTGAGAAGAAACTGCGTATGCTCCGCAAAGCACAGCAACTACAGTTCCGAGTATAAGTCTTATGTCTACTTTGGAAAAAAGCCTGCCTGCAATAGGCTGAAAAAGTGCAGTCAAAAGACCACTGATAGACATGTAATAAGAAGCCTGAACACGAGTCCATTCCATCTCCTGCATAACAGGGTTAAGGAAGATACCCATTGTGTTACCTATTACTCCGACTGCTCCGCCGTACATAGCACAGCATGCCACCAGTACCCACCAAGCGTAGTGAATACCACCGTTATTGTTCGTGTTACTCATAATAAATACCTCACTATTTAGTTATTCTTGCAGTTCTCTCTGTCCATTTTAGATTTTTGTTCAGATTGAAAATAAGAACTGCCAGTATGAATGCTCCGATATTACATCCGAGAACTAGTCCCCAAGCTCCTCTGTAGCTATCAGTCAGGTCATATACACCACCGTATACAAGGGGTGCTATTGCACCGAAAAAGCCTAATGCGATTGTTACTGTGGAGTATATTTTTTCGTAATCAAGCGGGCCATATACGGCCCGCACTACAAGAGGCGGAACGATTGTCAGTGCGGCATAACTAAAGCCGAACATAAATGTTCCTATAAAAAACAGAGGGACGTATGTACCTGCTATCAGCACTACTCCTGCTCCGCATGCTCCGACGAGCATTGCAAAGAAAGTAGTGCTGCGAACACCTATTTTATCCGCCAGCCAGCCAAGCAGAAACTTTCCAACGACACCGCCCACCATTATCACTGAAACGGCAGTAGCTCCTACCGTAGAGGACAGCCCGATGGAACGTGCGTAACTTGGGGTCATAACGTGCATACTAGCCGTAAACACGATCAGACCTGCCAGCAGAAAAACCATGTAGAAAACCGGATTGGAGAGTGCATTTTTATAAAGCACACCCTTTTCGATTACAAGACCGGAGTCGATCTCGCTATTTCCATTATAACCATAGGGTTTTAACCCCATATCTTCCGGCTTGTATCTCACTAGGAATATACAAAACGGCATTGCTAAAACCCAGGCGCTTGAGCCTATGGCTATTCTAGCGAAACGCCAGCCGTATTCATCTATCAGCCACCCTCCAAAAGGATTGACTATTGCAGCAGTGATACTGGCAAAAGCTACACTTATGCCAAGTGCTAAGCCTGCACGCTTATCAAACCAATTGTTTATAAGAAGAGGTCCCGGGAGGTAAAGTATAAAGGCATATGCTATACCTAGCACAACGCCTATGACATACCATTCCCAGAGGTGGTTTGTGAAAGCACTATAAACATACCCGGCCGCCATTGCCGTGATACCTGCAGACAATATTATTCTTATGTCTACCTTGGTATAAATGCGACCTGCTATAGGAAGTAAAATAGTCATAACAGTGAGCAATATAGTGATGTAAAAGTTAAGACTAGCGCTTTTCCAGCCCATTTCTTTTGTCACTTCTAAAAGGAACAGACCGGCACTGTTAGCTATCATTCCTATCCCGGCACCATAAAGAGCACAAACACAAATCAGAATATACCATGCATAATGCATCTTCTTAGTCTTCTTCATTTGGGTTCACCTATGTCATCATCCTGCGGGTTAAAGACTGACGGCCGATGACTCGACCGCCATGATTATTTCTTAATTAAACCCTTGTTGTAGAACTCCTGGATGTCGCCTTCGTTAAAGCCGAGTTCAGCAAAAACATCTTCGTTATCCTGACCGTAAGTAGGACCACCGCGGAATACCCGGCTCGGGTTATTTTTAAACTTAGGAACAGGAGCAGGTCCCTTGATCTGCTTGTTAGTGCTTGGGTCTTCCCACTCTATAAACACTTCTCTGGCTTGATAGTGAGGGTTCTCCATCATCATTTTGTATGTCATGATCGGGCTGGAAGGGATCTGAAGCTTGGAGAATATCTCGTCAAGTTCTTCAGGTGTGTGTTCCAGACAAAAAGCTTTTATAGCCTTGTTAAACTTCGCAGCACGCTCTGGGAATGATCTGGCGATGATCGAGTGTGGCTCGATAAAGTCAGGGTCTCCTTCGAGTCCGAGAAGTTTTTCAAGTTTTTTAAGAGGACCTGCACCGCCGACAGCGATGTAGTACCAGCGTCCGTCTTTACATTTTTCAGTACCGTCTGTGGCACCGATGATGTCTTTATTACCCATACGTTGGAACTCAGTGCCTTTGTTAAGGCTGTCCATAAGATAATTACCCTGCATACGTACGAGTGTCTCAAACTGAGCAACGTCAAGACTCTCGCCTTTGCCTGTCTCTTTTGCTCTGTAATAAGCAGCAAGAGTTCCGAAAGCGGCAAAAAGCGCTGTAGTGTAATCGCAAAGGAATGGTTTCGGAGCATACGGAGGAGCAGGATCCGGCTCTCCGTTAATTGACATATATCCGCTAAATGCCTGTCCAACGACGTCAAAAGACGCTCTTGGAATGTATTCAGGGTCACCAGTCTGACCGAAACCTGAAATGTGTGTTATCACAAGTTTAGGATTCATTTCCCAAAGGACTTCGTCAGAAAGACCCCATTTCTTCCATGTCCCCCCCTTAGAGGACTCGATAAGAATGTCAGCCCATTTTATGAGCTTTTCCAGTATTGGTCTGGATTCGATATTAGGAACATCCAGAGTGATACCACGCTGGTTCTTATGAAAGTCAGACCATGTGTCGCCAAAGTTTCTGAGCATGTCAGGTGACTTTACGCTTTCGATCTGGATCACATCTGCACCCTGCTCGGAAAACATACCGGCAGAGAATGGCCCGGCAATAGCACTGCTGGCACTCAGAACTTTTATACCTTGAAGGTTACCAAAAACCGGCATTTCATTTTTCTTCATAACAATCTCCTTTTTTAAATACTTAAACCAAAGTCAAACGGTGCACCTTCCACTGTGAAAAGGGGAAGGTGCTGTAATTGTTATTTAAATGAAACAAAGAATTGGAACCAAACTAAGCTAACCGGGTCAGGATCGTATGATGCATATTTGCCGTTTGCATCCTGAACACCGCTGGATACGTTTTCCAGCATAGCGAGTGAGTAGCCGCCGTTAAGTGTGATAGCTTCAGAAAGTTTGTAAGAAAGTCTAAGGTCAGCTTCGAGAGCTGTAGTGTCTTTTGTCCATGTTTTAACTGCGTTGAATGGTCTACCGTAAGCGATAGCTACATCGTCATCTGTGATGTTACTTCTGTAGTAAGCAAGAGCAGGTGTGAATGTAAGTTTATCGAATTTTTTAGACGCAAATACACGTAATGATGTAGAAGCAGGAACACCTCTGTTATCACCCATTACGTCATCCATGATTTTCATTCTATCAAGGTCACCACCTACAGAGAAGAAACCGTCTTCCTTGTCGTAGCTGGAGTATTCAGCATCTACACCGAAAGTTGCGAAGTCGCCTTCATAGCGAACATCTGCATATGCACCATAAGCTTTTACATCTTCGCCTTCGAGCTTCATGTAAATGCCTTGGTTGTCATAAGCTTTACCTGCAACATATGCAGTTGAGAATGTTGTAGAAAGTTTTTCAGACAGTTGGAACTCAGCACTCAGGTATGTACCGTAGATGTTTGATCTGTCATCATTATTAACATCTGCGCCGTATGTAGAGTAGTAAGAACCGTATGCGTGAAGCTTAACTGTGTCGTATGTTACGTCTGTACCTGCGATAAGAGCATCAGAGTCTCTGTTGTGATCAACATCATAGAACATGTCGTCATCATCAGTCTCAAATGTTTTCTCGTACTGAGCCCAGAGTTTTACAGGTCCTTTTACGTATTCAGCTCTACCACCGCTTCTTGCGCCGAACTCTGTAAATCCACCGTTGTACCAGCCTTGTGCCCATCCTTTGATAGAATAGTTAGCAGCTGTCATAAAGCCCGCATGAAGAGTTAACTCATCAGTAGCTTGATACTTAACCCATGCTCTACCTAAGATAGAAGTACCTTTGATAATGCCTGTGTTATGGTTGTAAGCCTCTCCCCATCTGTGGTTGATAGGTGTTGTACGCATGATGATCTGTGTTTTGTCATCTACGTCAAGGAAAGCCCAGATACGAAGCTGTTGTTTAATATAGCTTGCATCTTTTGAAGAGACATCGTCTCCGCCTACATTACTGTTACCGATAAAACGGAACTCTGTGTCGTTGTAACCATTGAGCGTGAGCTTATAAGCAAAACCTGCGTTCGCAAAGCATGCAATGATCAGCAATACCCCTAAAAGTTTTCGAATCATTTCAAACCTCCATGAAATAGTATGAAAATGGAGGGAGCAACGGTTATGCCACACATCTTTACAAAAAATTACAAAGCGTGCCAAAGTCGTAAATAACTAGTAAATATGATTTAATTAATGTTAGAATTTTGCCGGAAAGAGCAAAGTGTTCAGATTTAATATCACACCTTGGCTGAACACTTTGTTCAGATTGAACAGTGAAATGAGCAGCTGTTACATATCTTTTATAGAAAATAGTAAATTAAAATTTCCTTTTTTATTATACACATAGAAAGTTTAACAAGATTGAAAGATCGCTTTTGTCACTGGATTTGTCACACTTAAAGCGGACGTGAGCGGTGGAATGCCTCTGGAATAAGGTGCAAGGTTATATACTTTGCACCTTTTTTTGTTATAAAAAGCGGGAGCGGTATTCCGAAGGGGTGACTTTATACCTGCGGATGAAAGCCCTGCGAAACTGCTCGGGCGAGGCAAATCCGCTCTCGTATGCTGTTTCTTCAAAGCTCTTTTCTGTCTTTTCCATTATTTCCAGAGATTTTTCCAGACGAAGGTATTCGATGTATTTCGCAGGGGGGAGCCCCGTATCAGACTTGAAGCACCTGTTAAAAGTGCGGAGGCTCATTGATGACATTTCTGCCAGTTTTTCTATATTCATCTGTTCTTTATAATTTTCGTCCAGCCATTTGAGCAGCCCTGAAAGCCTGCTGTCGTCTGCTGACTGTTCCCTCAGCTTTATGCTGAACTGCGACTGCCCGCCCGGCCTTTTTAGATACATCACCAGCAGCTTGGCTATCATAAGAGCCGTTTCCTTGCCGAAATCCTCTTCCACGAGAGCCAGAGCGAGATCCATCCCCGCCGTTACCCCTGCGGAGCAGTATATACCGCCGTCTGCGGTGTATATAGGGTCTGCGAGCACGTTTGTATCGGGATAATCCTCTGCCAGCTTTTCCACAGCCAGCCAGTGCGTCGTGGCTGTTCTGCCTTTTAAAAGCCCCGCTTCTGCCAATATGAATGCACCTGTGCATATGGATGCCACACGCCTTACACTCGGCGAAACAAGTTTGACCCAGTCGATAAGCCCACGCTTATCCCTTATGGTTTCAAACTCGGGACCGCCAGCCACCAGAAGCGTGTCTATATCACCGCTCCAGTCCGTCCACCTGCCCTCTGCATAGATGCTGAGACCTCCGAAGGTCTTACACATGCCAGACTCTTCCCCCAGCACATGCAGATCATATCCGGGGGGTAAAGATGCCTTTCGCAGTACTTCATTGGCGGCGGTGAATATCTCCATAGGGCCTGTGATGTCTATGATGTTTGCCCCGTTATGTACAGCCATTACAATTGTCTTTTTTTCATTCATATCGCATTATACCAGAGTAAAATAGGCTGCGTCGTTAAACGCAGCCATCGCTGTTAAACATCCGCCGCGTACGGAGGCGCCGGATAATATTCTAAGAGACGCATGATATCCCTTGCGTGCTGAACACCGTATATCTGCCCCATCAGCCAGATGGCCATGTCTATCCCCGCTGTGACACCCGCACTGGTCACAAGGTTGCCGTCACGCACATAGCGTACATTTCTGACCACTGTGAGGTCTGCGAAACTTTCCAGAGTTTTTATCGCTGTCCAGTGCGAGCTTATTCTTTTGCCCTTTGCCACTCCTGCGGCGGCTATAAGGACTGAGCCTGTGCAAACGCCCACGTTCCACTTGGTTTTTGCGGACATTTCCTTTATCCATTTCATGATGTTCTCATTTTGCGTAATGGGCATAGGATCCACCAGCCCGGGAACGATGATTATGTCTGCCTCGGGCATATTCGCAAAGGTATAGTCGGGGATGATCTTAAGCCCGCTCTGCCCCACGAGGGGTTCATCCGTCTCTGCAACGGTGAAGAACGTGTCGCCGTTCCTGTTTATAAAGGTGGATGCGCCGAATACTTCCCACGGACCTGCAAAGTCCAGCTCGGCTACCTTATTGAAAAGCAGAAATGCTGTTTTCAGTGCCATATATTTCTCCAAAATAGTTATTGCGCTGCGCATGTATAATCTCGCATCAAAGCTAATATGACACAATGACATTGAACACGCATTTTATGCCAACAGCTATCTTAAATGAAGTGATAAAAAGAAAGGGCATCAGCCGTAAAACCGATGCCCGTTTGAGTTATTAGAATTTGATATTCAGGTTTGCCCTGAGGCTTTGATCGTTCACATCTTCGGAGAACTGACCGCTGTATGCAAAGTCGAGCTCGGTGTTCTCTGTTAAACCGTTTGAAACGCCGAGTTTAAGCACTGCAGTGTCTCTGGTGTATGAAACACCGTAGGCAGAAAATGAACTGCCGTCTGCGAAAGCGAGCTTGCTTTCGTCTGCTCCGTCGTCATAGCGGTGCTGCCATGCTATCGAAGCAAAAGGCTTCATCTGTACAGTGCCGAGCATATAGCTGCCGTCTGCACGCACACCGAGAGCCGTCAGCAGGCTGTCTTCATCAGAAGATTTAACTTTCAGTGCGGCCTCTCCGCCGTCTTCGGTAAATCCGTCAGTGTCGAGCATGACATAAGCAGAGCTGAAGAAAGGTGCAACAGTCCCCTTGCCCGCTTTAAATGCATAGCTGACCTCGCCGAAGACCTGTGATGTCGATGCATCATAGTCGCCGTCAGCATTGTCGCTGAAATCCGCGAAGTCGATGTCTCTGTCTGTCTCCACATTATGCATAGCATATGAAGCGCCGAGCAGAACATCGAGAGCAGAATACTGCTTTTCAGCGTATACGCCGAATGTATAGCTGCTCACAGAGCCTGATGATGAGACAGAGTCCGCATCGAAATCTGTATAGCTGTATCCGAAAGCGAAACCAACACTTGCGGACTTGTCAAAGACCCTTTCAAAACCTGCGGTAATACCGCCGATGGAGCGTTCCAGCTTCGAAGCATTGCCGTCGCCGTCCCAGTCTCCCCATGAGCCGAAAGCCGAGCCCCATGCATGATAGGAGCTTTCGCCCATATTGGTCGATCTGTCTGCAACTGCCTCTCTGAAGAACTTGCTGTCATCAATGAGCATAGTTTTGAGCGATGCGTGCACCTCGCCTGAGAGGTCTTCGAATGCCTGCCTCGCACCTGCCTCGCTGAGTGTAACCACAGCGTCATAAAGGACATTGCCCGAGCCAAGATCTGTGATGATGCCTGCGATGTTCCTCTGGTTTGCGCTGTCTGTGACGCTCTGGAATACGACATCATTTTTCTGAAGTCCCATGGTGAGCGTATTTGCATCATAATCGAGCCTTACATCGAGGAAGGCGAAATCATCGACAACACTGTCGAATGTCCCGACTATGCCTCCGTCGGCTGAGATTATGGTGTATGTAGTGTATGGGTCATATGTGGAGCCGTCGTCAGTTCCGTTTTCAGGAGTGATTTGTATTGCAGATCCGCTTTCTATCGTTACAACGCCGTTTGCGAGCACCTTATCGCTGCTGCCTGCGGAATCAACCTCTACCTCGAATGATGATCCGGTAGTGAACGTAACATCATCTGCGGATGTTGTACCTATGGAGTTTCCCGGGGCGAGTGTACCGCCGGAGTTTACGACGATGGAGCCGATATTACCTGTCCCGCTGAGTGTTCCGCCCTGCTCCACGTCGATATTTTTCACAACGCCGGATACGGAAAGTGTACCGCTGTATATCGTCCAGCTTATGTCTGTCGAAGTACCCGAGACGACCCATGTGCTGTCGTCACGTTTTTCAACATTTTCAAAGCCCTGATACTTACCGCTTTCGCTGATGTCGTCTGCGTTTATCTCTCCTGCTCCCACACCGGAGAGTACAAGGGTGTCCTCACCGCTGCCGCTGACGACCTTGCCGACTATCTCAGAGCCTGTACCCAGCACAAGGCGGTTGTCGCCGTCGCCCATTGATATGGCTGTGGCGGATTCGCTCCCTGCGGATATCAGTCCGTTGTTTGTGATGGTCGTGTCGCTATCATTAGTCTGAACGGCTACGGCACCTGTCGTGGTGACAGAGCCTGTGTTTGTGAAGCTGTTTGCGGTGCTTCCCAACAGATTTATACCTGTGGATGCTGCCTGTACAGTTCCGCTGTTTTCTATGGACACGGCGCTGTCGGAGCTTTCGCCTTCTATACCGTTAAGGGCAGAGACAGAACCGCTGTTTCTTACAGAGACATCTCCTGATGCAGTACCTGCATATATGCCATAGTCGTCTTCGGCGGAGATTACGCCGTCTGCCGTGTTAGTAACTATTACGGCACCCTGTGTATAAATATTTGCAAATATACCTGAGTACCCTGTGGCTGCGGAGGCAACGCCTTCGTTTTTCGATGCCGTCAGGCTTCCGCTGTTGGTCACCGTGACATCGCCGACAGTACCAACTGCCTGTATAGCCATGTCGTTACCTGAAATAACAGAGCCGGAGTTGTTAATGTCTATACCACCGCCGTCGTCTGTCCATGCGACGATCCCCTGACGGTTTGTTGATTCGACATCACCGCTGTTTTCAATGCTTATCGCACCCATGTAGTTTTCGGCACGTATGCCTGCTTCATAGGCGTCTACAGTGCCGGAGTTCGTTATGGTTATCCCTACCGGGGAATCGGCAGATGTATTAAAACCTGTATTGGCGTATATGCCTCTGTATGTTGTAGATGTAACGGAGCCTGTGTTGTTAATATTTACGGTACCGTCATGGGTCAAAACAGATATACCGTAAGAGGCATTCGCTGTAACATCGCCTGCGTTGTCCACACTCAAGTCGCCGGAGCCGTTATTAAGCAGCCATATAGCACCGAAACCGCCGCCTGACGTGATGCTTACATTCTCTTCGACCTGCACGGATGCATTCCTGTTTGCTGCACCGCTCTCCATGATAACGGCACTGTAATCGGGGCGGTTCAGTATCGTAAAGCCTTTAAGTATAAGGGAATGATTCGTATCTGAAACCGTATCGTTAGCTGTAGTTAATTCTACTGATGTGCTCGTCTCGTCTTCAATGGTAAGGGTAAGAGACCCGGTATCCGTGAGATAAGAGATATAGTCATTACCGCAATGCTGGCCGGTAATTGCAGCGTCGCCCGAATCCGTACACACGGCGGACGCACTTGAAACAGTGAAACAAATACATAAAAATGACATGAGCATTTTCGAAATGAAACGGTGAGAATTCACGTTTAACGCAAACATAGACACTCCTTAAAATTTTTGTAAAACCCTGATAATACGGAGCTAATTCAAATAATAATTTTAAATTGTGTCTTTGTTTTGTACTTAATTAATAATTATGAGATTAACGCAAATAAATGCATTAAACAACGGAATTATACAAAGAGTTGATAAAAAATATTTATGGAAAGAAATGAGTAAATCTCTATTTATCTCTGTTTATATGTTTGCCTATGTTGTCCCACTCTTCGGTGAGCTCGGGAGCCATCTGCTTAGCCCATTTCACAGACCATTTGCCGAATGGCTCTAATATAGTAAAGAGCTCCGACCCCTGCTCTGTCAGGATATATCCGTCGAGTGAACGGTCGACAAGACCCGCCTCTTTCAGCTCTTTCAGCCGTTTGTTCAGTATAGTTGGGGATATGCTCTCGCATACGCTCTGAAGCTCTCTGAATGTGGCAGATCCTCGGCTGAGGTTCCATATGATACCGAGCGCCCAGCTTCTGCCTAGCAGGTCGAATACGGCCATGATAGGCTTACCTGATTTTGACCCTCGAACGGGCTGCCCCGGAACAGGAATAGGCATAACATCTCCTTAGGATTTAAAACTTTAATGAATATAGTGAAATATTCCGCACTACGTAAAACGTAGCACGGAATATAAAAAAAAGAAAGAGCTTATGATTTATCGGCCTTTATGTCTGCGAATGTACGTCCGCCCTTACCTATGTTGTTGTATCCGTATTCGTCGATAAATACTAAGAATGAATCTGCAGGTATACCTGTCACATCCACGGCGGCCTGTGTGACCTTAGATATAAGTTCTCTTTTCTGATCGTCGGATGAAGCTCCGAGTGCAATTGTGATTACCGGCATGATGTACCTCCTCAATCTTTTGCTACGTTTTACGTAGTGGCGCTATTCATTATGTAGCACGCTACAGTTTTAATAGCAAGAGAATTACACCATGCCGATGAAATCAGATTCAATTTTTTATGAATGATATATTAAAGCCAGCTTATTATTTCTTCTCTGGACGGGATCTTTCCGGAGCATTTTACTTCTCCGTCTATGACTATAGCGGGTGTCATCATGACCCCTGCTTTCATTATCTCCTGAACATCTTCCACCTTTGTGGTGAAGGCGTCTGCACCCTGCTCTTTGATCACCTGATCCACCATCTCTTTGGTCTGAAGACATTTTTTACAGCCTGTGCCTAACACTTTAATTTCCATAATCGACTCCTTGAAATTTATAAAACTATATTAAATAAGTAACCTACAAATAGAATACCGCCCGCCACTATGCCGACGAATGTCATGATAAGCCTCGGCTTAAGCACTTTTTTAAGTATCATGATCTCCGGCAGGGATAGCGCTATAACAGACATCATAAACGCCAGAACAGGGCCGAGGGACGCACCCTTTCCCATAAGAGCCTGAACGACGGGAATGATACCCGCAGCATTGGAATACATCGGTACACCGATAAGAACAGCCGCAGGGACAGACCACCATGTGTCCTTACCCATTATCTCCGCCATCAGCCCTTCAGGTACAAAGCCATGAATAACACCGCCTATGGCGATACCTATGATGATATAAACCCACACTTTGCCTACGATATTGATAACGGATTCTTTACCCGCGTCCAGACGCTCCTGCCATGTCAGCTTGACGGAAGAGCTCTCGGGAGCTTTTTTCTGCAATTCCTGAACCCAGTCCTCCAGGTATCTCTCCATTTTCAAAGCACCTATGACCCAGCCCGAAACAATCGCCACACCAAGCCCTGTAGCAAGATAAAGTGCGGCTATTTTCCAGCCGAACAGTCCGAAGAGCATAACGAGAGCTACCTCGTTCACCATAGGCGCAGAGATGAGGAATGAAAATGTAACGCCAAGAGGTATACCCGCTGTCACAAATCCGAGGAAAAGAGGGATAGCAGAGCATGAGCAGAAAGGTGTCACTATGCCCAGCACGGCAGCCAGAACATTACCAAATTTCTGATAACGCCCGGCAAGTATGCTGCGTGTCCTCTCAGGGGTGAAAAATGTATTTATGATACCCACACAGTACACCACAAGCGTGAGCAGCATAAATATCTTCGGCACATCGTAAAGGAAGAATGAGACCGCATCGCCAATGTGAGACTCACGGGAAAGCCTGAGTATATCGAATGTTATAAACGATGAAAGCGGCTGAAGCTGTTTGTAAAGCAGATACCAGACAACAAGTATCACAGCGCCCTTTAAAGCGTATATGTAGAGTTTTCCGTCACTCTTCTGCATTGATTCTGTATCAGTATTCATCGAGCCTCCATTTTGTAATCAGCCTGTCCTTTTGGTTGATTTTCATTCAATTTCAACTATAATTCTAGATATATCAAACTAACTAAAATGTCAACGATATTTCTAGAGGTAACGAAATGTATAATTATAACAGCGTGACTGAACTCTTTAAAAATATATCTGACCAGAACAGGCTGAGGATACTGCTCCTGCTGAGGAAAAGACCGGTATGCGTGTGCGAGTTTGACAGCATATTAAACATAAGTCTGTCGACGATCTCTACACACCTTAAGCTGTTGAAAACGGCAGGACTCATTAAGAGTAATAAAGACGGGCGATGGGTCATCTATGATCTGGCAGAGACAGAATCCCTGAATAAGATACTGGCAGACGTAGAAATGTCGCTCGCAGACGACCCGCAGTATAAAGAGGATATGAAGCAGATATCCGAGATAACCAGAGAAACAAGCGTAAGGTAATATCGGCGGTTTGTTTAAACCTCTGCTCCGCCTTTCGGCCTGATAGTCAGCACGGGGCAAGGCGCATTTTTAATGACATCTTCTGCCGTACTGCCAAATATGAAATGCTCAAAACCTTGTCTGCCGTGGGTTCCCATCACTATCATCGATGCATTTATCTCTTTTGCTTTTTCTATGATCTTTTCCGAGGGAATCCCCTTTTCCACAAATGATGTCTGCACACCGTGCTTTTCACAGAACTTCTCCGTATGTTCAAGGGCGGCCTTTTCTATCTCTGTGTCTATGTCGTCGAATGATATATGGGGGACATAATATGCCCGCAGGTCGTTCTGCTCCTGTATCACGTGTATCACCGCAACGTCGCTCCCGAGCTTTACGGCCAGAGTGGCGGCATATTCGAATGTCTCGTCTGCGTGGTCTGATATATCCAGCGCGAATAGGATGGTCTCTATATTTTTCATATTAAGCTCCTTTTTAGTTTATCAAGCCTTCTAAGATGGCGAAACTGCTGGAAACGGAAACGATAGCCCAGAGCACGAGCCCCTGTGCCAGAGGCCTGATGCCTGTCCTGCCGAGCACTTCCCTTGTGAGCCCCGTACCTATTAGGAATAATGTCACGACCAAACTCTGCCTTGCTATGCCGTGGAGAGCCCCCCAAACGGTGTCCATCTGAGGCAGGAATGTCTTTATCACTGCAGCAAGTATAAAGCCGAGGATAAACATAGGGAACTTTGCCCTTTTATCAGACTTTACAAACCATGAAGCGACAAGGGATGCGGGCATTATCCACAGCGCACGGGTCAGCTTCACCGTTGTGCCTATCGCCAGAGCGAGCGTGCCGTATGCAGCAGCAGCCCCGACAACACTGCTTGTGTCGTGTATTGCCAGTGCAGACCAAAGCCCGAACTGTCTCTCATCCATCCCAAGCATATGCCCGATAGGCGGGAATATTATCAGTGCCACAGAGTTCAGCGTGAAGACAGTCGCAAGGGCGACACCTATCTCCTCTGCCTCTGCCTTTATAACGGGAGCCATAGCAGCAATTGCGCTCCCCCCGCATATGGCAGAGCCAAAGGATATAAGTGATGATGTCCTCTGCGGTATCTTCAGAGCCTTTCCTATCAAAAGGCCGACAAGCATTGTGAAAGTGATACTGATGGCGGTGTAAACAAACGCATCACGCCCTGTCCTGAGAAGCTCGGGCAGATTCATACCGAAACCAAGCCCGACTACGGAAAGCTGAAGCAGTCGCCTGCTCCATGTGGATGTTGCTTTGCCCCAGGGGTTGCCCACAGATATACCGTATGCGATACCCGCCACCAGAGCTATCGGAGCGGTGATCTTCGGCCACCAGCATCCCAAAAGTAAAATCCAGAATATCACTTTTAAAGTGTTGTCGTTCTTCATAAAGACTCCTTTGATCCATCTCTTGAAGCTAAGATACACCCTTTCACATATAAATAAAAATTGAAAAAACTGAGGATAATAATCAGTTTTACTGATATATTAGAATTATGAACATAACATTAAGACAGCTTCAGATATTTGAAAAGGTGGCGACCATCCAGCATGTGACAAAAGCCAGCGAGGAGCTTTACCTCAGCCAGTCCGCCGTCAGTATGGCCATAGCAGACCTTGAGAGGCTGGTGGATGCACCGCTTTTCGAGCGCATCGGAAAGAAGCTCCTGCTGAACGACAGAGGGCGGATGGTACTCTCACAGGTGAGCGACGTATTAAAACGTGCAGAGGCTATCGAGCTCTTCCTCACAGATTCTGCAGGCGAACCAATGGGTGAGCTGACTGTCGGCGCAAGCACCACCATAGGCAACTACCTCCTGCCGAAGATAGCGGGGAACTTTTCAAAGAAATATCCGAAAGCTAAAGCACTCCTTTACGTTGGCAACACTCAGCAGGTGGAAACAGCCGTCGAACACGGTGAATACGACCTCGGGCTCATAGAGGGACCTTCGCATAATCCATCCCTGACAGTGTCGCCGTGGCGCAGTGACGAGCTCGTTGTAATAGCAGGGTGTCAGCACCCCCTAGCGAAAAGGAAAAAGGTCACAAAGGATATGCTGTCGGAAGCGGACTGGATAATCCGTGAAAAGGGCTCGGGCACGAGGGAAGTTTTTGAAGAAGCAATGAAAGCGAACGATATCTCTTACAGCATAAACATGGAGCTGGGGCATACGGAAGCTATCAAAAAAGCTGTGGAGGCTGGCCTCGGCATAGGGTGCCTTTCCCGTATGGCAGTGCAGAGAGAGCTGGAAAACGGATGGCTCTGCGAGGTGAAAACACCGCTTGATCTCCGCCGTACTCTCTTCATCACCACCCGTGGAGCAGAATATCACACAAAGCTCTTTGAGGCTTACATCACTCTGCTGAACGAATTCAGCTCTCAGTAAAAACTGGAGAATATTCTATAGTCCGTGTGAATATCCTGCATAAAATTCTTTACCTGAAAATCACGTCCCTTATATATCAATAACTTATAATAATATTTTTTTGGTATCATGATTGCTTTTAACCTCTCAGGAGGAAAGAATGATAAACAGAAGAAATTTCATTAAGGGTGCTGTCGCTGCGGCGGCAATTCCATCATTAATAACCAAAAAGACATTTGCCTCAACAGAATCAAAAGAAAATATGCTGGCTGTTCCGCCTCTACTGGAAAAGAATGTTAAAGACGGCGTTTCAAACTTCTCTATCTCCGTACAGGAGGGGAAGACGACATTTATGAAAGGCACGGCAATAGACACTATGGGCTATAACGGAAACCTGCTCGGCAAGACCATCAGAGTAAAAAAAGGCGAGAAAGTCTCCATAGACGTGACAAACAACCTTAAAGAACATACAGCGGCGCACTGGCACGGGCTGCTTGTCCCCGGTGAAGCAGACGGCGGACCACACCAGCAGATAAACCCGGGAGCCACATGGAACGCATCTTTCACAATAGAACAAAATGCAGCAACAGCATGGTATCACCCGCACGGACACGGCAACACGGCATCGCAGGTTTATAAGGGTCTGGGCGGATTATTCCTTATAGACGACTATATTTCCACAAAGCTGGACATACCAGATGAATACGGCGTAAACGACATACCACTCGTTATACAGGACAGGCTTTTCACACCTGAGGGTGAGGTTGTCTATTTATCCTCCATGAGAGACATAATTTACGGCATGATGGGTAACAAGGTGATCGTGAACGGTGTTCTCGAACCAACCCTTGAAGTGCCGTCGGGCATCATAAGACTAAGACTCCTGAACGGCTCAAATGCCCGAACATACTACATTCAGCTCTCTGACAACACACCTTTTCACGTTATCGCTTCGGACGGCGGATTCCTCCCCGCTCCGGTCAGAAAGGATGTCATAAGGATATCCCCTGGGGAAAGGTATGAGATTTTAGCCGACTTCAGCAGGTATAAAGCAGGTGAAGAAATCTATCTCTCCAGCACAGGATACGACTTCATGAAGCTGCGAGTGACATCTACTAAGGGTTCGAAAGGCCTTCCAGAAAAGCTGATCAAAGCAGAAGCACAGGACACTGCGTCTGTGTCAGGGACAAGGTCTTTCGCAATGTCAGGCATGGGGCGTATGGTAACCATAAACAATAAACAGATGGACATGAAACGCATCGACGAATATGTCAAATTCGGCACGACAGAAGTATGGGACGTGACAAGCAGGATGGGCATGATGTGCGGATCGGGAGAAGGTGTAATACACAACTTCCACGCACACGGTACACTGTTTAAAATAATCTCGAGGAACGGCAACCCGCCTGCCCCGGAAGAAAGCGGGTGGAAAGACACTGTCGCCCTCCCCGACGGAGAGCACGTTCAGCTGCTTGCGGGATTTCAGCATAAAGGTCTGTACATGTACCACTGCCACATACTGGAACACGAAGAAAGCGGTATGATGGGGCAATATCTCGTTAAATAAAAAAGGGCACCTGAGCGTTAAGCCTCTTAAACTACGTCATTCTGAGCGAGGCGAAGAATCTGATACCATTAGCGAACCCGCGTGTTCAGATCCTTCGGCTAAAGCCTCAGGATGACGAAAGAATTCTCCTGAAACAAAAAATCCCCGATGTTACTATAAACAACGGGGATTTTATTATTATGCGTCAAAATTTCAACACGTCTTTTAAGTCCCTTGACCTGAGCGTGCCCTTTACTTTTATTCTATCTCTATCCCCTTCTCTTTGCGCAGGGTCTCTATCTTTTCCAGCGGACGTTCGAGCTGATTCCTTCGTGTGGTTATGAGCTCGTCGTAAGCCTTTTGTGCATCGTCCAGCCTCTTACCTATCATTTCCAGCTTCGTGGTGAACATGTCCCACTGTTTATAAAACTTACCGAAGAGCTGAAGCATCTCGCCCGATGTGCTCTCAAAGGCAAAGTTTTCCACCGACTGCCTGATAACGGCGAGCACGGCGAAGAGCGACATAGGCGACGTAAGTATCACGCCGTTGCCAAGTGCCACGTCAAGCATATTCGGATCTTTCTCGTGGATAAATTCGTAAACGCTCTCGTTCGGGATGAACATAAGCATCACATCCAGAGTATGTTCCTCCGTATCTATATATCCCCTGTCCTTCACTTCACGTATCTTGGTCTTCACGTCTTTCAGGAAGTTTTTCAGGTGGTTGTCTTTCTCCATCCCTTCGGTTTCCAGATATTTCAGATAGCTGTCCAGAGGAAATTTCACGTCCATATTAACACAGAACCCCTTCGGCAGATAAAATGTGAAATCGGGTCTTTTACCGTTTGCGAGGGTCTTTTGTATGTCGTAGTTGATATTTTCCTTCATGCCTGTGGCACGGATGATATCCAGAGCCATACGCTCGCCCCATCGTCCTCTTTCCGCCGTGGATGAAAGAGCCCTGTTCAGAACGACTGTCACATCCGTCAGCTTTTCAGTCTGAGATGCGGTGTTTTTTATCTGTTCGGCTATCTCGGCGAACCTTGCCTCACGCTCCTTTTCCATCCCTGTCATAAGGGTGTGCACACGCTCCAGCTCACGGCTCATATTCAGGAGCTGTGCGTCTATCAGAGCCTTTTTGCCCTCGAGCTCTTTTTCGGTCTCTTTCCCTTTAGTGTCGAGTATCCCGTCTGCGGTCTTAAAGAAATCCTGCGAGTCCTTCGACAGTCTGTCGAGGGATATCTCGGCGAAAGCGCCCTTCATCCCTTCGGTGATGTTTGCTATCTCCCTGTCGTGGTCTTTCTGCGCTCTTTTATTCATGATAAAGGCAAGGACAAAGCCCAAAAGCGTCCCCGCCAGAAATGTCAAAAACGGAAAAAATTCTTTCATATACATAAGCCTTTGTTTGAGATATTTGTGGATTTCATATATCATAGTATCAGTAACAGGTCATATTTGCGAGGTATTTATGTTGTTTGCAGGAGAGCTTGTCTATCTGAATATGCTGTCTCTGGGCTTTGCCGTATCCCTTAGCTGGTACTTCGGCGGGATAGATTTCTACCTTCATCCGGACAGGATGATAGGCAGCCTTGTCAGCTATACGGAGAAGTCCGTTTTCAGATACGGTACGTATAAAGAAGGGCTCATCTCCCTTATACTCACTGTGCTCGCTGTCTTCGGTATTGCGTCGCTTCTGCTCTATTTCACGGATAATGCAGGGGGAGTGTGGTACTTTGCGCTCTCTTCCGCCATGATATACTTCAGCATCACGGCTAGGTTTTCAACATACGAAAAGAGCCGTTCGACTCTTGAAAATTACCTTAATTATGCTATGCCCGTAATACTTTACACATTCCTGCTCGGACCTGCTGCGGCGATAGTTTTCCGCATTTTCCCCATAGCAGTGAGCATGACACCCGTAAAAGTTGAAAAGTTTGCCGAGTATGGTAAGCCGACAGAACAGACCTATACTCTGCTGAGGGATACAGCGTGTCTGCTTGTACCGTTCATCATGTGGATAACATCAAACATGCAGTCATTCGTCCGAAAGCTGAAGATGTATAGACCCTAGCCCTCGGGCACGCATATCTTTCCACGCAGAGCATTCACAATGCTGTAGAAAAGAACATGCGCCACGACCAGCACGGCAACTATCAGGAAGAACCCCGCCAGATATTTATAAAAGATATTCCCCGTCAGCTTATACATGATGCTGGTGGCGATAGCTATTGCATCCATAGGGAATGTGTACGCCCACCATGAGACGAAATACGGCACACTGTAAAAGCGTCGGAACATCGTAAAGAGCATCAGAGTGATAAACAGTGCAAAGAAATATAATATCCTGCTGAAAGGATCGAGCGAGCCTGTCAGCTTGAAATAAGCGATGAAAGCCACCGCAGGCGGAGCTATGAATATAAACTTTGTCGGGAGCAGCTTCATCGGCAGAGGTTCGTGGAATATCAGCCTGTATTTCAGCAGGGTATAAAGTATCGGCCATAGGATGATGCCGATGCTGAAAAAGAACCAAAGCACATCATCTGGCAGGATGCCTTTCCCTGCCACGGGAACGACTATAGTGCCCACCACAGGGATAAACCACGAAGGGTTCATCGTTTGCAGCTTTATATCCTTATAAAACCAGATGTATATAATCGCATAGGTGAAAACTATCTGAAGAGCCGCACCCAGATAGCACAGCACGATGGCAACATTCGGCATGTATCCGTATAGCCCAGCCGAAAGGAGCAGCATGGATATGGAAATAGCGGGGAAGAAATTTATCCGCACGGGATGCTTGAATTCCCCAATAATCTCAGACGGATACCGCACAAACTTAAGCAGGTAAACAGATGAAACGAAGCAAAACCAAGCAAAAGTGGCGTAAATTATGTATTTTCCTGCATAAAGATGGCTCCCAGTGAGATGATCAAACCTTTCAAAGGCTATTCCGAGCCCCGCCAGACCCATTATGGTCGCAAAAAGTGTTATGGGAAAATTCTTTAATCTATTAAGACCTTCATTCATGCTTTCACCTCTGTTTAAGTATAATGCACCATCGATGAAAAACCAGTATTAAATAAAATATTGTATAAATCATTACAATAATGCTAAAATGCTTCATGAAAATATTGTATATGCCTGGGCTGGCATCCATCGTAGACAAACAGTTCGACCTTTCCAAAAGCTGTAAGCTGGTTCACCTTATGGAGCTTGCCGACTGCACAGTTTTCGACTATAAGCAGTTTCACCCGTCCAGCATCATACAATACGTCTCAAATTTCGACCTGCTGTTCGGCTCTTCCTTCGGCGGTTTTTTCGCTTTTTATCTCGCTCTCGCCACAGGCAAGCCGTCCATATCGGTTAACCCCTCACTCTTTCTGGATGAGCGCATAGACACACTGATAAAAGAATACCCGAGGGAGCTCTCCTTCGTAAACAAGTCTCACCTGAAGGCTATAAAATCCGAGCCGAAGTCAAAGCCTGCGGAAAACATCAGCATCATAATGAACCTCGACGATGAGGTCATCGACGCTTATAAAGTCGTGGATAAGGCTGAAAAGTACGGATGCAGAACATACACATTTGAAAAAGGCGGACACCAGAGCAGCAACTTTCAGGGCGATATGCTCCCCACTATAAAAATGATCCTCAACGGGCTTGAATCTTAGGTTTCAGCCATCTTTTATCCCTTACATTATTATGACATCTGTGATAGCATGACAAATGGATAATCTTGTACTACTACTCGTTTGTTTTGCGGCAGGTTTCCTCGCGAGGAAGTTTGAAAAACTCCCCGACCAGACACCTCTCGTTTTAAACGGATTCATCATCAATCTGTCTCTGCCGGCCGTTGCTTTCATGTTTATGCATGAGATGCAGTTCAGCTCAAAGCTGCTTTACCCTGTGCTGATGCCGTGGATCAGCTTCATAACTGCCATCGTCTTTTTTAAGGTGCTTCAGCGCATTATGAACTTATCACAGGCTACGACGGGCGCACTGATACTCACAGCGGGTCTGGGGAATACATCCTTTGTGGGATTCCCTATGATAACCGCCTTTTACGGTGCGGAATACATCGGCATAGGAGTCCTCTGCGACCAGCCCGGCAGCTTCCTCGTATTATCCACACTGGGCATACTGATAGCCAGCACACACTCATCAGGCAGTGTCTCCGTACTCGGACTGCTGAAAAAGGTGCTGATGTTCCCGCCTATGCAGGCTGTGATACTCGGGCTTATGTTCCGCTTTATGCCTCTGCCCGAATGGAGCATCGGCGCAATGAAAGGGCTCGGCGCGACAATCACCCCTCTGGCGATGGTATCCGTGGGATATCAGCTCCGCTTTATGATGGGCGACAGGATGCTGATAAAGCTCTTCAGCGGACTTTTATTTAAACTTTTGCTTATTCCGTCTTTCGTTTATATGATTTATGTAATATTATTAAACGGATCAGGGAAAGAGATCAGCGTTACGATATTTGAGGCCGCTATGGGCCCAATGATCACCGGGGGAATCGTCGCCATACAGTATAACCTCGACAGCAAGCTAGCCACCATGATGATGGGGGTCGGCATTCCGCTATCGCTTATCACTCTTCCTTTATGGTATTTATTTTTGTCAGGGGTATGATTTCTAAATGGTTGAATTGCATAAAGTAGATGTCACATATGAAGACGGCAATCAGGGTCTGAAAGCTGTCGATCTTCACGTCGAACAGGGCGAGCTGATCTACATAACGGGGAACAGCGGTGCGGGTAAGACGAGCCTGCTCAGACTGTTATACGCAGACCTTGCTCCATCCAGAGGCGTAGTGAAACTCGAAAATAAAAATATCAGCCATCTTAAACATAAAAGTGTCGCATACCTCCGCAGAGATATCGGCATCATCTTTCAGGATTTCAAACTTTTAGAGGATATGACAGTTTACGAAAATGTCATGCTCCCTCTTGAAATATTCTATCTCTCCTCCTCTCTGATACAGGAGCGCATATACGAACTGCTCCGTGCTCTCGACATCTTTCAGCTGAGGGATTCCAGAGTGCAGAAGCTCTCCGGCGGGGAGAAACAGCGTGTGGCACTGGCACGTGCACTGGTGAACGAGCCCATGCTCCTGTTGGCAGATGAACCGACGGGCAGTCTCGACTCTAAAAACGCCGACCTTGTAATGGACATCATCCTGAACAAGACCAAAAAAGGCACGACGACATTCATCGCTACCCACGACCAGCGTATAATAAAAGAATATCCGGGGCGCATAATACACCTGACCCACGGAAAGATAGACTACGACAGTGCAGGCGGGAGGAAATCCATACATGGATAGGCTCAAGTTTGCTATAAAGAAGGGTCTGAATATTTTCTTCAGAAATATCAGATGCAATTTCATATCTATATTGTCTATCTCGACATTGCTGTTCTTCTACATGGCGGTCTTCTCCGTAAACTACTCTGCCTCTCAGGCGATAGACAAGCTGACAGATATCAAGACGGTCCGCATCTTCCTCGAGGAAGGTGTAGGGCAGGACTATATGCTCCAGCGTCTGAACGAACTGCAGATGCCCGCCAGCTTCAAATTCTTTTCAAAACAGGAAGCAAAGACCAGAGTGATAAACCTCATCCCCGGTGCTAAAAATATAGAAAAACTGCCGACAGACCTCTTCCCCGAGTTCGTCGAGATGCGCTTTGCAGACTATGCAGCAGAGGAAGACCTCATACTGGAGACCGCCAGACACATCGAACAGATAGGCGGTGTGCGCTCTGTGGAATACGGCAAGCGTGTGGGTGAAAAGCTCAAAAGGGTCAAGCGTACATCTTTCATATTTATGGTGTTCATATCCACCCTGACAGGCCTGTCCGCAGCAGTGATAATGTTCAACACCATCAGGCTGAGTCTTTACAGATTTCAGAAAAAGATCATGGTATATACACTGGTCGGGGCTACGAGGATGTTTGTGACTGTGCCTTATCTGTTTTCGTCACTGCTGGAATCCACGCTGGCATTCATTCTTGCCGGTGTGGGTAACTATATCTTTGTCTCACTGGTGACATCTTACCTGCTGAAGGATTCATACTTCCTGCTGTTTGTACCGCATTATTCCCTTTACCTGTTCTTCTACTTTGTACTGGTAGGCATAGGTATAATATCTTCTTTCATATGTGTGTACACATTCCTTGCGAGGTTAAAGAGTATCAATGAAATTTAGACTTTTTATGCTCGCCATGCTGATAAGCTCGCCCCTCTTCGCCGGTGACATCGCCGACGAGATATCTCGGTCTGATAAGAACCTGTCTCAGATAAAAGATATGATCACCGTCGAAAAGAACGAGATAAGCACACTTAAAAACGAAAAACTGAAAGCAGCAAAAGAGCTTAAAAAAGCAGAGCTCGAGCTGCAGTATCATAAAAAGCTCGCAAACAAGCTGAATAAAAGGCTCACTCAGGCGGGGAAAGACATAGCATTTCTCAACTTTCAGAAGACAAAACAGACATCCAGACAAAAGGAGCTCGAGGATAATATCAGAGCGGCAAATTTTTATCTGGCGGGCGCAGGAGAGACAGAGCTACTAGAGGCACTCATCCTCGGCGACGAACTGACAGAGGTCACCGCGGGGCTGCAGATAATCGCCCGAGTGGACAGCAAGCTGTTCCAGATGGTGCATGAGCTGGAAGAAAATAAGAAAGACATGGAAATCACTCTGGAGAAACTGCACGCAAAGCAGGCTGAGCTGGAAGAAGCCGCCGACGAAAAACAGGAGACTATAAAACAGTACCAGTCAAACAAGCTCCTCGTAAAGCAGCTGTACAAGATGGCCGAAGAGGATGAAAAGATACAGAAAGAATATGTCGCAATGCTTCAGGAGAAGCAGGACGATCTGGAAAACAAGATAAAAGAGCTGGAAGCCGCACAGGTGAAACAAGGTCAGGAACGAAAGTTTGAAGGCTTGAAGCAAGGTTTCGCCGCAGCAGAAGGAAAGCTCGAGTGGCCCCTAAAAGGAAAAATCATAGAACATTTCGGCACGAAAAAGGTCAAAGGTTTCAGAGGGGTTGTACAGAAAAAAGGTATAAAGATAGAAACGAACGAACGCCATGTCTCCAGCGTCTATGACGGAGTGGTCATACACACGGACAGCGCATGGGGTCTCGGATGGTTTGCCATTGTGGAACATTCGGGCGGATACTACACACTTTATGCAAATATGGACGAAATAACTGTTAAAAATAACCAGAAAGTACACTCGGGAGAGATTCTCGGGACAATAGATATTGACCATGAGGGAAATACGCCTTATCTTTACTTTGAAATTCGTATACATGACAAGGCTGTTGACCCCGAAAAGTGGCTGACGTCTTAAAATATACAGGAGCATTAAATGAAACTCAGATTCAGACTGACCCCCGTCCTGTTAGGGCTCATGACTATCGCACTCATAATCACAAGTGCACTCCTCATAAAAACATCCGACGCTTATGCGGCGAAAACAGAAAAATATAAGAACATAGACACTTTCACACAGGTTATGCACCTGATAGAAAATAACTATGTGGAAGATGTAGATAACAAGACACTCGTATACGGCGCTATCAAAGGCATGCTCGCAGAGCTTGATCCTCACTCCACCTTCTTTGACCCTGACATGCTGAAAGAATTTCAGGAAGAGACACAGGGCGAATTCGGCGGACTGGGAATCACAATAGGGCTGAGAGAAAAGATACTGACAGTCATCTCCCCTATAGAGGACACACCTGCGGCTAAGAAAGGCATCAAAGCAGGTGACCAGATCATAAAGATAGAGGACGAGAGCACAGCAGGCATCACACTGCACGACGCTGTTAAAAAGCTCAGAGGAAAGCCTCAGACAGACGTAACTATCACCATCCACAGAGAATCCGTGGGCAAGCCTTTCGACGTTACCATCACGAGAGACATCATCAAAGTAAGCTCCGTGAAGAGCAACATGATAGGCAACATCGGATATGTAAGGCTCATTCAGTTTACAAACAACCTGTCAGACTCCGTGGTGGAAGCTATGGAAGAGCTGAAAGCCAAGGGAGCCAAAAGCTATATCATAGACGTGCGTAACAACCCGGGCGGACTGCTCACAGAGGCTATCAATGTCTCCAGCATATTCCTCCCTGCGAATAAGATAGTGGTCTTCACAAAAGACAGAGCAGAAAACAGACAGGATTACAAATCCAAGCTCTTCTCATATAAAGAACTCGATGCACCTATCGTTCTACTCGTAAACGGAGGAAGCGCATCCGCATCCGAGATCCTCACAGGAGCACTGCAGGACTACGGCAGAGCAACAGTAATGGGTGAAAAAACATACGGCAAGGCCTCCGTACAGAGCGTTATGCCTCTGATAGACGGATCCGCCATAAAGCTGACCACAGCAAAATACTTCACACCTAATGAGCGTTCTATCCACGAGATAGGCATCGAGCCCGACATAACAGTCGAGCACAGAGAGCTCACAGAAGAAGAGATAGAAGAACTGGCGAACTCAGCCGTCAGCATGACAGTGGCAACAGTTGACCTCGAAAAGGATAACCAGCTCAAAGCCGCAGTAGACAAGATGAAGGAACTAATGAATGCGAAATAAGAAGAACGGCGGTGGCTCAAAGGTCCGCAGACCTATAACCACATCCGCTCCGAAAAGTGATAACGGTAAAAAGAAAGACGATAACGAACCGAAGGTAACGACGCTCATGATAGCAGGCGCACTGGCTGTGGCTGCCGTCATACTGATAGCAGTGGCGACACTCTTTGTCATAAGGGGCGACGCACCCGCACAGGCAGCAAGCATCACAGGCAAACCGTCTGAGGCTGTTCAGGCTGCCGATGCAGAGCATGTGCTGGACGCCGTATACATTGCGCTCTTTACATACGGGCTGGATAAAACCAGCATAAAGGAAAAGACAGAGGTAGCATCAGACGACTCCACAGAGATAAAGATGCTGCTGGACCCCGCACACATAGAGACCATAGAGTTGAAACGCACCATCAGCGAAAAGCTGAGCGAGATAGGCATGACGGTATCCGATGCAGACGGGCTCTCCGCTGTTAATCCTCTGGTAAAGATAGCCATAACCTTCACAACAGATAAGGTCGTGGAAAAACCAGTTGTAAAAAAACCTCTGCCGAACAGCATAGCATTTGTCATAGACGACTGCGGATACAGCGAAGAGCTGGCACGTGAGCTGGCAGACATCCCCTATCCTATAACAATGGCTATCATCCCTCATACAAAATTCGCATCCGAAACAGCTAAAATAGGCAGAGAAAAAGGCAAGACAATATTCCTGCATCAGCCTATGCAGCCTGTATCATACCCTAAGACAGACCCTGGCAAAGGAGCGATACTGCTCAACATGCCTGAAAAGCTGATAAAAGCATCCCTCGAAAGCAATGTTGCAAGTGTCGGTTCTCAGATAGACGGCTTCAACAACCACATGGGCTCCGCCATCACACAGGACAAGCAGAAGATGCAGCAGATATTTAAATATATCCGTCCATACACAACGACATTCGTAGACAGCTACACAGCGGCAAACACCGTTGCATACGATGAGTGTAAAGCAGCAGGATTTGAGTGCGGTATAAACCGTAAATTCATAGACAACGAATCAGATTACGGCTATATTCGCTCCAAGATTATCGAAGGAGCAGAGATAGCACGCAGCGACGGCAATGTCATAATGATAGGCCACCTGCGCGAGAACACCGTTCACGCCCTTAAAAAGATAATGCCCGAGCTTGAAAAAGCAGGGTATCACCTTGTCTCTGCATTGGAGCTTACACAAAAGTGATAATACTCGGCATAGAGTCCTCCTGCGACGAAACGTCTCTGGCGGTCTACGATTCTGTAAAACACGAAATACTGGCGACCTTCACAAGCTCACAGGCGGAACTGCACAGCAAGTTCGGCGGTGTTGTTCCCGAGGTTGCATCACGTAACCACATCCTTAAGCTGGAATCGCTCTTTGAGCAGTGCATGGAAAAGGCGGGGATTACCCCGAACGACCTCGACGCCATCGGCGTGACAAACGCACCAGGGCTTATCGGTGCGCTATTTGTGGGCGTATCATTCGCAAAGGCTCTGGGCTATGCTCTGAACATCCCCGTGGTTCCCGTAAATCACCTATCCGCACATATACTGGCTGCCGAGCTGCAGCATCAGGGGCTAGAGGCTCCATACATGGCTCTCATCATCTCCGGCGGACACACACATATATACGACATAGACGGCGCATATAACTTTGAGCTGCTGGCACGCACCATAGACGACGCAGCTGGCGAATCATTCGACAAAGTGGCGAAGATGCTCGGGCTCGGATATCCGGGCGGACCTATGATAGAAAAGCTCGCCGAGACAGGTGACGAAAACAAGATCAAGCTCCCCATAGCCATAAAGAACAGACCGGACTTTTCATTCAGCGGGCTGAAAACAGCCGTGCTGAACCAGATAAACGACGGCGTGGAATCCCACGCAGACATAGCCGCCTCTTTCCAAAAGACTGTGGCTGACACCCTCACGCTGAAAGTCCTGCGAATAGCAAAAGAGCTGGGCAGGCAAAAGATAGTCGTGGCGGGCGGTGTCGCTTGCAACGGATACATCAGACGTGCATTTCAGGCGAAGAAAGGCTTTGAGGTCTTCTTCCCCTCACCAAGACTCTGCACAGACAACGGCGATATGATAGCCTATACGGCGTTTAAATTTTTCGGACAAAGAAAGTTCGCATCACTGGACGAAACAGCACATGACAGAATGCAGCACATCAACAAGTAGAATCCGTCAGATACTTCAGCATAACAACATGATAGGAGCGCCTCTCGCAGGGGTTACTACGCCCGCTTTCCGCAGGATGGTGCGCAGGTTCTTCGACGGGCTGATATATACTGAAATGGTCAGTGTCGAGGGGCTCCGCAGACATGTGGACAAGACCATCGAATACCTTCAGATATCAGAATCAGACAAACCCATAGGCATACAGCTCTTCGGCGGGAAACCCGAAGCATTCACAGAGGCGATAGCCTTTATAAAAGATAATATCCCCACAAACATAGTAGACATAAACATGGGATGCCCCGTGAAAAAGGTTCTGAAATCAGGTAGCGGAAGCGCAATGATGAAAGACCCTGCAAACGCAGCGAAGGTCATCGCAGCGGCAAGAAAAGCTCTGGGCGACGATGCCATGCTGACTGTTAAGATGCGCCTCGGCTGGGATAAAAACTCGCTGAACTGCAACGAGATGATACACATAGCATACGAAGAGGGCGCAGAGGCTGTCACCCTGCACGGCAGGACAAAGACGGAAATGTACTCAGGACAAGCACACTATGACCTCATCGCAGAGGCAAAATCCAAAGCGAAACTGCCCATCATAGGCAACGGCGACATAGTCGACTATGAATCTTATCAAAGGATGCTGGCAACTGGCGTGGACGGCGTTATGATAGGACGGGGCATGATGAAACAGCCGTGGATATTCGCCAGCATAGCAGCAGAAAAAGACCCTAACGGCTTCCTCAGCTTAGACGAGCTCTACTCTCTCATAAGAGACATGATAGAATACGAAAAGGAATTCAAAGGCGACCGTAAGTTCCTGGAAACCATAAAGAAATACATCGTATGGTTTCTCAAGGGGCTGCCGAATGTAACACCTTTCCGCAATGCCCTGTTCAGCCTGCGCACAGAGGCGCAGATCATCAGCCTGCTGGACGAATATTTCGCAGGGGTAAATCAGTCTATCATATGCAGAATGTCCGACGAAGCTGTCGGGTAGGCATAGATAATCTTCTTCAAGTCCCCCGTTGTCATCCCCTGTTTCATCGCTATTACGAAAAGATTTATAATGTCCTCGGCGTGCGGTCCGATCATGTGCGCGCCGAGTATTTTATTAGTATCATTCTCTATCAGCACCTTATACGCCGAAAACTGCTCTGCCTGACGGAAAGATGTAAACCAGTGCTCCGTCCGCTGATACCTCACACGATAATTCAGCCCCATATCTTTCGCCTGCTTCTCCGTATATCCGACGGCAGCTATCCCCGGCACATTGAACATAACAGTCCCTGTATGTATATAGTCGGGCTTTTTATTGTTCCCTTCCAGCATGTTTGACGCTGCGATATACCCTTCCATAAATGCGATAGGAGAGAGCAGATACCCTTCGGTGTCCGTACAGTCGCCCCCTGCATATATCCTCGGGTTTGTGGTCTGCATATATTCGTTCACCACGACGCCTCTGCGGGATATCTCTACCCCTGCGGATTCTGTCGATAGACCGTCGAGGTGCGCCACCCTGCCCGCTCCGTGGATCACAAGGTCTACGTCCTTTGTGATCTGCCCGTCCGGGGTGTCTATATACACTATATATTTATCGCCGTTTTTCTCTATGCTGTTCACACGGGCATTGGTCACGATGCCTATCCCTTTGTGTTTGAGGGATTCGACCATCACGTCTACGATGTCTTCCTCAAAGCTGGGGACGAGCCTTTTATCCACCTGCACGATAGTTGTCTCCGCTCCAAATGCATTTGCGATATTTGCGAACTCGATGGATATGTATCCGCCGCCGATGAATAGGACGTTATTTGGCAGACTGTCGAGGTTAAGGAAGCATTCGTTGTCGCACACATACTCAAAGCCTTTGAAAGGGAGCACAAGGGGCTTTGAGCCTGTACCGATGAATGCCTGATCGAATGTGTATTCTTTGCCGTTTATCTTAAGGGAGTTTTCACCTGTGAAGGAGGCTTTCCCCTCCACATAGTCTATCCCTGCTTTATCGTATTTATACTTTAGTCTTGATGAATGATTGCCCGTGAATTCACGCTTGTGAGCCATCATCCCCTGCCAAGAGAGGGGCATAACGCCGTCTGTGACATTCTTTGATGCCAGGCGTCTGTTGAAATCAGCGAATTCCGCAGCGGTTATCATGACCTTTTTCGGGTCGCATCCTGATATGGCGCATGTTCCGCCAAACTGCTTATAGTCGCATATGAGAACCTTTTTACCCGCTGCTGCGAGCCTGAATGATGCGGTGTTTCCCGCTCCGCCTGTTCCGATACATATAACGTCGTAATGCATAATCATTGCCCCCTGATATATAACATTAACATAAAGGGGGCACAGTTCAAGGAAATCGGTAAAAACTATTTTGTTATCAGAAACTCCGAAAGGTCGCTGTTCAATATATTTTTCAGCTCGGGCGAGTCTTCACTGTCTACGCCGACGAATACAAATCCGAAGACGCCATACTTCATATAGTCTGTCTCACGCAGTTCGTAAACCTTGCTGAAAGAGCCTCTCAGCTTTGCATAGTCAAATCCTGCGAGGGTCGCATCGTCTATGTGGGAACCCTTTTCAATAACGCACATAGCTGTCACATTGCTGCCTGCTTTTTTGCGTATCTCTTTCCAGTCGGGCTGCTTATTTTCCATAAAATATTCATATGTGCTGAATCCGTATGCAAACATAGAGATATCAGTACAGCACCAACCTGCGAACCTCATAGGGTTCATCTCGATGGGTATCATATTGCCCTTGTCGTCTATGCGTATCTCAAGGTGAAACGGGAAGTTCTTCACAACGGCAAGTCTGCCGAGGGATGTGAGGAAACGCATCACCTTCTCATGCACGTCCTCCACTATGTCTACGGATGTGACATACACCCTGTCGGAGACATCCTCAACACCTGCGAAATAATGCTTAAGCACATTCAGCACAGTCGGCTCGCCGTAAGCGTCGAAGTATCCGTCTATGGCATACTCCACACCTTCGATGACCTCTTCGATGATGAATCCCGAAGAGTCGAGAACATCCTCAGGGTAATAGTCTTTTATCTTTTTGGTCTCTTCGATCAGCTTAAACCTGACGTCCTTCCAGCTATCTTCATTCTCTACATAATGCACGCCTAGGCTGAAAAAGCCCACCGTAGGCTTGATTATGAAAGGAAACTGGAGGTCTTTGACCTTTATGGATTCGAGCTCTTCGAGGAGCACTTCTTTATAGTAAAATGCGGGAAACATGCCCGAGAGCATATCACGGAACTTACCTTTGTTTTTAAACATGTCGATGCGCTCGATCAGGTCTGAGAACATAAGGTTGTCGTTTATCCAGCTTATTGCGTTTTCAGAATTGGTATATATCAGTGGTTTCGTATGGAAACGCTCTATGAAACGCTCATCCGACAACACCATCAGCTCGCACATATTAGTGTTGTTCTTCACAAAGTCATTAAGGAGAACAGGATACTTGTTTCGCTTCAGTGTTTGTATCAACAGGTCGGAAGCATAAGGTTCGTCCAGAATAAACATATTACACCTTCATACTGAGAGAGAGTCTGCCCCTCTCTTTATCTATGCTCAGCACCCTTGTCTTCACAGTCTGCCCCACCTTAACCACCTCGGCAGGGTCGCTGACAAATCTGTCTGCGAGCTGTGATATGTGTACGAGGCCGTCATTCTTAAGCCCCACATCGACAAATGCGCCGAAATCCACAACGTTGCTCACCTTACCGGTGAGGATATCGCCCTCTTTCAGGCTGTCTATGGACAGTATACCCTGTTTGAACACCACAGGGTCAACATTATCTCTGATGTCCCTGTCAGGTTTTTCAAGGTTGTCCATGATGTCTTTGATGGTATATTCGCCTATGCCGAGCTTTTCGGCGAGGGATTTAACATTCTTATCCTTTACGGCGAGCTTCACCAGCTCTGTCTTATCACTGGAGAGGTTCACCGCATCGAGGAATGCGTATACGGCATCATAGTTCTCAGGGTGGATAAACATGCTGTCCAGCCTCTCCTGACCGCCGTAAATCTTAAGGAAGCCCGCAGACTGTCTGAATGTCAGTTCGCCTACTCCGTCCACCTTCAGCAGGTCCTTCCTGCTGGCAAAGCGTCCGATGGACTGCCTGTGCTTTACTATTTTTTCAGCGAGGGATTCGCTGAGCCCTGACACGTATGAAAGGAGCGACGGGCTTGCGGTGTTAAGGTCTACGCCGACGTTGTTCACCACATCCTCCACCACGTCAGAGAGTGATTTCTCCAGCTTTTTGCCTGTGACGTCGTGCTGATACATGCCCACGCCGATAGATTTCGGGTCTATCTTCACCAGCTCTGCCAGAGGGTCGAGCACACGCCTGGCTATGGAGATAGCTCCACGGATGGATACATCCAGCTCGGGGAACTCTCTCTTTGCCACGTCACCTGCGGAATAAACGCTCGCTCCCGCTTCGCTGACTATGGTGTACTGTATGTCCAGTCCGTCGTCTGATATGACGCCTGCGACAAATTCCTCTGTCTCACGGCTGGCTGTACCGTTGCCTATGGCTATGGCATGTACGCCGTTCTTTTTTATGGTGTCGAGCATTATCTTACGGCTCGAGTGATAGTCTTCCTGTGGTTTTGTAGGGTACATGACGCCATAGTCGAGCAGCTTGCCCGTGGTGTCTACCACTGCGTATTTACACCCTGTGCGGAATGCGGGGTCGATGCCCATGATCACTTTATTACGCACTGTCGGGGTGAGGAGCAGGTTTTTAAGGTTTTCTGCGAAAACAGAGATTGCCTTTATCTCCCCTTTGTCTTTCAGCTCGCCTCTGAACTCCAGCTCGAGCGAGAGCTCCAGCATCTTTTTCAGAGCCTGACGCATGCATTTAAGGGTGATGTCGTTCTCTGCCATCTCCTTGTCCTTACATATCTTTCCGATGGCGTTGAGGCACATTGTCTCATCTATCTCTACTTTCAGTTTAAGTATCTTTTCACGCTCTCCGCGGAACATGGCGAGCACTCTGTGCGGGGGCACATCCTTTATCTTCTGGCGGAAATCATAATAGTCTTCGTATGGGTTGCGCTCTTTGGAGTCTGTCTTCTGAGCGGAGACGAGCTCTGCATTGTTTTCATACAGCTCTCTCAGACGGGCCTTTATTTCAGGATCATGCCCTATCTCTTCGGTGATGATGTCTGATGCCATAGTGATGGCTGTGTCGGCATCTGCCACGGCTTCGTTTATGTATTTCGCCGCTTCGGCATCGAGTGATGCGAGTGACGCATTTGACCTGATGAACAGAGCGAGCGGCTCCAGCCCGGCTTCACGGGCGAGGTCTGCTTTTGTTTTCTTTTTGGATTTATAAGGGGCGTAGAGGTCTTCCACCTCTTTCATGGTTTCGGCTTTCAGTATGGCCTTTTTCAGCTCTTCCGTCAGCTTTCCACGCTCGTCTATGGCTGCTATCACCTCTTCCTTGCGTTTTTCAAGGTTTCCGAGGTATTCGTATCTCTCTATGATATTTCGGATGTCTTCGGCATCCATGTTGCCTGTTCTTTCTTTACGGTATCGGGCGATGAACGGGACTGTATTGCCATCGAGATGGAGCTCGATAACACTGCTGATGTGGGATCTTTGAAATGAAAATTCGCTATATAACTTTTCCTGCATTTAACACCTGTAAATCATAAAATATGCACTGTTATAATAGAGCATATTTGCCTGTATTTACAACTGCTTTTAGCAAATAGCCCTAACTCTGTTCCTGCCTGATGTCTTAGCGTCGTACAGGAGCGAATCCGCCTCTGTTATCATGGCATCCACAGACTTGCCCGAGACAGACGTAACGCCGAAGCTGGCTGTTATCTTTATATCGACACCGTCGAAATCTATGACGGAATCCTCTAACATCCTGCGCATACCTTCAAAAAATTCGTCACACACCTTCTCCGAAAGATAAACGCAGAACTCCTCTCCGCCGAATCTGGTCACAAAACCTTTGTTCCCCACGTAAGCCTTTAAAAGATGCGCCACAAACTTCAGCACAGCATCACCGCCGTCGTGCCCGTATGTGTCGTTCACCTTTTTGAAATGGTCGATATCCATGATGCAGACGGTCTTTTCAGCGTTTTTATCAAACACCCTGTCCATCTCCATGAAGAAATATCTGCGGTTATACAACCCGGTAAGGAAGTCTTTGTTCGAAAGGTCGAGGATGTTCTCTATCATCAGTATCATCTGCAGGTTCTGATTCACACGGGTATAGAACTGCTCGTGGCTGAAAGGCTTCATCATGAAGTCGTTTGCGCCGAATTTTATAAACTTCGCAGAGACCTCCTCCTTCGCAGTGCCCGAAACACCTATGAATGCGACCTTATCCTTCGGGAAGCTCTTTCGGATGCTCCTGACAAACTCGAATCCGTCCATGTCGGGCATCATATAGTCGGAGATGACGAGCTTCAGGTTTTCCAGCTTCCCCGCCTGCTCCAGAGCTTCAGTGGCACTTCCGAAAGCATGCACACGGAACAAATGCGCCTCCAGCAGCCTCTTCATACTGTTTCTCAGGATGACGGAGTCATCGACGATGAGCACGTCGATATGTATGTTCTTTCGGAGCTGGCATATCAGCTTGCTTACGTATTTATCACTTTCAGGGTCACGCTTTATTACATAGTCGACTATCTTCTTTTTCCATATCTTAACACGCAGGTCATCGCTGTAGTCGCCGGTATAGACTATTGTCGGAATGTTTCTTTCGATGAGAGTGTCTACCATAGAGCCTGCGGGCGCATCGGGCAGGTTCAGGTCTGTCACGGCGGCGAAATACTCGTTTTCACCTAAAAGCTTCTCCGCCTCTGCATAGCTGAGCGCTATATCCCCACTAAGCCCCGTGTCGTTTTTTACCGATGCCTGAATGAAGGCAGCTAGATTCCTGCTGTCTTCGACGATTAATATCTTATCCATTTCATACCTGTATTGTCTTAAAATATATCAAATAAAGCGTTAACGCACAAGGACTGCTTTTCTCAGTCCCATCAATGAATTTGTAATGAATATGTTGCGGTCTTGGATGTCTTCTAATTTTATATCGACCTGCTGAAGCCCGTTTTCCTCTGCGAAAAGTTCGAGGGAGATGCTCTTCAGCCTGTTTGTTTCTTTCGATGTGTAATACTGTCCGTCTTTCTCAATAATCATAGATGCCGTCGATGTTTCGAGCAGATTGCCTTTCGAGTCTGTCAGGATGCTGTCGTCACAGTCTTTCTGCTGTGCGTATTTCTTCGCCATCATAAAATGCATGTAGTTCATTGATTTATGCTCAGACATATAGCTCTCGTGCACATGGGGATAAAGGCACAGACGGAACACCTTATCGAGCTTCGGCGGTGTATAAGGCACGGCGGAGATAAAGACCCCGCAGCTCTCGGTGGAGTTTGCCGTCTGGCAGATGTTAACCCTTGCCTGCTCTCCGTTCAGAGCGTTCTGTTCTATCAGCACGCTTATTATACTGCGGTAGTCAGCCCACGCAGGCTCAAAGCCGAAATGGGCGCACGAAGCCTCCAGACGTGCCACATGTCTGTCCAGATGCTGAATCTCTTTACCGTTATACAAAATAGTTTCGAAAAAGCCTGCACCATATCTGAAATGCGGATCGCTCGTATCCGTCACAGCCTCGGCGCTGTCAATGAACTGCCCTTTATAATATACAACCATTTCCTGCCCTTAGGAATTTTTCTGCTTTGCTTATTGTCTCATTATACTCCATAACAGGATCAGAATCTGCAACAATACCGCTGCCTGCGAAAAAAGTCAGCTCGCCTCTGCTGACGCATGCCGTACGTATCATAATGTTCGAGTCCATGTTCAGAGTGTCCTGTATCCGAACGATGCTCCCGCAGTATGCGCCACGCCTGTGTGGTTCGAGAGCGTCTATTATCTCCATAGAGCGTTTCTTCGGGCATCCTGTTATAGACCCGCCGGGGAAAGCCGACCAGAGCAGATCCACAACATCTGCGCCGTCTCTCAGCCTGCCGTGTACGTTGCTGTACATCTGGAGCAGGTTGTCCACCCGCATCACGGACTTGTGCCTCGACACATGCACACTGCCGTATTCGCAGTATCCAGATATGTCGTTGCGGATGAGGTCTACTATCATAGAAAGCTCTGCGCTCTCTTTCACACTGTCAGTAAGTATGCTCTCTATACCTTCGTAATATTCATCAAATCTGTGCGTACCCTTTATGGGCTGAGACAGCACGCACCCGTTAGAAACCTTTAAGAATCTCTCGGGCGATGTGGATAATATATCCTCTGACTCTGCGTGATAAAATGCGTAAAACGGTGCGGGGTATTTCTCTGCCATATCCATCCACATGGTGAGGGGCGACCCATTGAAATCCGCCATGAATTTCATCGACAAGTTAAGCTGGTATGTGTCACCTTTTCGGATATGCTCCAGAGTTTTACTCACACCCTTGGCGTATTCCGCCTCGGTCATGTTTGCCCTTATATTTTCATAAGAGTATGCGGGCATCTGCCTCTCTGTATTTTCGGCTATATAAAGTATCCTCTCGAGCATTTCGTGGGAATCAGTGCACACCTCGAGGCTACTTCCGCTGTGTATGAGGTATGCCATATATTTTTTAAAGCGTCCGAGCTCGCCCGAGACCTCTGACCTTTTCGCTATGCCGTATTTCAGCAGACCGAGGTCATAGCTGAGATACCCGAGGGTTTCACGCTCGTCTGAAAATGCGAATTCTTTCAGCTTTTCCTTATCGGTTTGTGAGCTGATTATCAGCTCTCTGTCGGGAGAAACATAGCATGCGGAGGTGTGCTCGCCGTCGTCGCTGCATGAGTATATCATGTCTGTGGGCCACACTTCTGATATAGCCCCTGCTATGCTCAGAAAGCGTGTTTTATCAATTAATTCCAATACAGTTGAAAACATATTTAAGTATCTTGTCCCCTTCGAGAGTCATAAATGATTCGGGGTGAAACTGCACACCTGCCATGGGCAGTTCTCTGTGCTTTATCCCCATTGGTATGCCGCCTGACATGGCGAATGTATCAAAGCAGTCTGCGACATCAGAGCAGTATAACGAATTATAAACTGCACACGTATATGCCTCGCCGTCGATGACAACCTCTCTGCATATGCCGTGCTTCGCTCCCTTTAAAGGACTGACACTTCCGCCGTAGTAAAGGTTCATTATCTGCATTCCGAGGCACACCCCTAAAATAGGCTTTCCGCTTCGGAATAACCTGTCATAATCGGGATATTCGGCGGGCGAACCCGGGCCTGCGGATATGACAAACATGTCGTATAGGTCTGTGTCGATCTCATTCAGAAGATGATAAGGCGCCACAACAGGCTCATGCCCTGTGACATTGACTATCTGATGCAGTAAGTTGGCTGTGAAGCTGTCTTCGTTGTCTACTAGTAATATCTGCATACACGCTGTTTTACACAAAAGCAGCGCAAAACACAATTATTAGTCGATGGAGGATACTACATCGCCAAGCTGTGTCAGAATGCCGATGAACTGTTTAAGGGACTTTTTCTCTATAGAACCGGTGAATTTAGATATGAAGGCGTAATATTCGGGGGTTAGCTCTTCTATGAGCGTTTTACCCTCGTCGGTGAGTGCTATCCTTTTCATACGTCCGTCTGTCTTTGACTGTATGCTGACGATAAGCCCCGTAGCCTCGAGCCCTTTAATGAGACCAGATGCAGTCGCACGGGAGACACCCATGCTGTCTGCCAGCTCGTATGGAAAGATCCCTTCGTCAGGAGCCTCACTTAATACCGAAAGAGCGATAAATCTGCCGTGAGAGAGACCTTTTGCACTGAAAAACTTGTCTATTGTGATGAGAGCATCGCTCGCCGTGCGGATAAACTGAAGTGTAAAATGCGCACTCGTAGCGTCTATAGCTTTGTTATCTTTGGCTATTTTCTTAATGCTTTTCTTATCAGGCAGTTCTTTCAGTAAAAACATGTTAATTCTCCGGTATTTTTTAAGAGATTAACACACTAATAAGGCCAATTCGTCAGAGAAATATCAAATAATCATCAATAAGTGTGCTATTTTTTCCAATTTTCATAATTCAGACGATTCACACAGTTTCCGCCGTTGTGCTTCGCCTGATAAAGAGCTATCTCGGCTCTGTTTATGACATTGTCATAGCTGGAATCAGCCTCGGCGACCTCGCTGCAGCCAAAGCTGGCTGTCATGCTGAGCTGTTCGCCGTCCAGCTCGAATATGTTGTTTTCTATAGCGCTTCTAACACGCTCTGCCATCTGTGCGGCACCGTTCGAAGGCGTGTCGGGGAGCAGTATTATAAAGTCTTCGTCGCCTGTAGAGGCAAAAAGGTCGGTAGTTCTCAGAGCATTCTTTATAACGGTGACAAAGCTGCTCATCATCCCCTCTGTGACCTCTATGCCGTATGTGTCGCTCAGCTTTTCGCTGTGGTCGAGGTTTATCATTATCACAGAGTAAGAGTTGCTGCCACGCTGGAACCTCTGGTAAAAGCTGTTCAGCTCTTTGAAGAAGAAGCGTCTGTTGTATATGCCTGTCACAGGGTCTTCTATGGAGCAGTCTTTATAGTTTGTCTCCAGCTTTTTAAACTGGGTGATGTCGTAGGCTATCCATATCACATATGTATCTGAGCCGTCTGCAACGGGGATCAGTCTGGATTTATAATATTTTGTATTGCTTGTCTCGGATGATACTTCGGGTGATACATTCAGCATACCTGCAACCTGATACTCAAAGTCCACTGGCGCATTAACACTTATACACTCCTGAATTCTGGAGTTGAACAGCTCAGCAGCCCCTGCGGAGAGAACACCGTCTAACTTTTTACCCAAAAGACCTCGGAATTCATCCTTATCGTTGTCTGCTCCCGATGAGATTATCTCTTTGTATTCCCCTTCTGCACTGAACAGTACAATGAGCTCATCAAGATTGCTAAATATCTGGTGTGCTTGTGCTAAAGTAATATTCATCTTAAACCTTTAACTATAATTTTTGGTTATATTATGTAATAATAACATGTTTTTCAACTTTATGTTCCCATACATGGGCGAGATGGTATAATTACCCTATGGTTAAAATAAGTCAACTGAACAAACTGATAGTAATAGCTTTGATCACATTTATCCTTTCCGCCTGCGGAGGCGGAGGCGGAGGGGGCGGAAGCAGCAGCACGGGAGCAATAGCAGACCCATCGGACGACAGCATCACCGTCGGCGGTGTGGGCTCTCTGACATATTCACCCGATTCATGCTCTGAGGACGATCAGAAAGCATTTATATATAAAGCCATGCACGATGTCTATTACTGGAGCGGTCAAACGCCCGATCTGGACTATACTGCATACGCATCACAAGACGCACTGCTCGATGCGCTCAAATACGACACCTACGACAAATGGAGCTATGTGATACCTAAGACCACATACAACGCATACTACGCAGGGGATAATGTCGGACTGGGCGTCACAATGGGCATCAGCGCAGGCACAAACGAGATATTCCTCACACACGTGTACCCAGGCTCTCCTGCCGACCTTGCGGGGTTCCAGCGTGGATACAGCCTCACGGCGGTAAACGGATATACCGCAGCACAGATGATAAGTGACGCAAACATATACGACACCGCATTCGGCCCCTCAGAGGAAGGCTACAGTGTCGACATAGACTATATAGACAACAGCTCTTCGGCAGGCTCTGCCACAGTGGTCAAAGATGAATACTACGCAGATTCTGTCGCCGCATACGACATATTCACCAACGGTACAAACGGTAAAAAGATAGGCTACCTTTCATACCTCGCTTTCAGCGGAAACTACTATACGGATATGTTCCCCGCTCTCAGCGCATTTGAGACAAACGGTGTAGAGGAACTCGTCGTAGACCTTCGCTATAACGGAGGCGGACTGCTGAGTGCGGCGATATTCCTTTCGTCTCAGATAGGCGGTTCGGGGCTCACATCAGGGCTGATGTACACATATCTGCATAATACCTTTTACTCTGCGTGGAACAGGTCGTCCTATTTCAGCTCACCGACATATGATCTGGATATAAGCAAGATTGTCTTCCTTGTGACATCATCCTCTGCTTCGGCAAGTGAAACAGTGATAAACAACCTGCTCCCATACATGGACGTAACGCTCATAGGCTCCACCACACACGGCAAGCCTGTCGGTATGTATGCGTTCCCCTATTGCGACAACTATATCGTGCCCATATCATTCAAAACTGTAAATGCTGATAACGACGGCGATTACTTCGGCGGAATGAGCGTGGACTGCGCCGCATCAGACGATGTGACCCATCAGTTAGGCGACGAAGCGGAAGGGATGCTTTCTGAGGCTATATTATACCTTGAGACAGGCACATGCACAAATCCGAGGGCTGAGCAAGGTCAGGGGCTGGAAAGCGTAAGGGGTAACGGGATAAACTACGTATTCAATATGCGTTAGAAATATCCGTCTTTCTTCTCTTCTTCCTTATAGCCTTTTTTCATACCTTTATTGAAATCCTTGGCACCCTCTTTGGTGTCTTCGTAGAGTTCTTTTATATATTCGCCCGCTTTCTTCGCACCTTTCTTTGTACCGTCGATGAGGAGCTCGCCCGCTTCCTTTGTCTCCCTTGCGGCCTTGCCGAATGCTTCGCCCGCTTTCTCAGACTTTTCACCTGCGAATGCGGATGAAGTGAATAAAGTTGCTATGATCATAACAAACATCAGTTTTTTCATTTTCTGCTCCATGTCTTTTATACTTATATATTATTATGACATTCCGATTAATTTCAAGTTCAGCCTTAAATCTCTTAATGTACTGTTAAACAATGCTAAACGTCGCAAAAACTTTTCCAAACACGGTATTATGTTTCCGCCGTGTTCCATTAGTGTTGAAGCTCGTTCGAGCGGTGTTATTCTTATAGTATAAAGAATTTATTACACGCTGACAATTCAGGAAAAATTATGAGTAACAAAGAAAAACTGAACACACTTTTCAAGAAACGTGCCGAGGCCTATCAGGGCGGAGGCAAAGACAAGATCGACAAACAGCACAGCGCAGGGAAGCTCACCGCCAGAGAACGTCTGGCACTCCTCTTCGACTCTGAAACCTTTCAGGAACACGGGCTCTTCATGCGCCACAGGTGCACCAATTTCGGCATGACAGATAAAGAATTCCCCGGTGAAGGGGTTGTCACCGGGATGGGGAGCGTAGACGGCAGGATAGTATACGCTGCCAGTCAGGACTTTACCGTAGCAGGCGGTTCCGTCGGAGAAATGACGGCTAAAAAGATAGCAGACGTTATGGATCAGGCTTTGAAAACAGGCGATCCGTTCGTTTTCATAAACGACTCGGGCGGTGCCCGTATTCAGGAGGGCGTAGATGCCCTTTCAGGATACGGAGACATCTTCTACCGCAATGTACTCCTATCGGGCGTTGTGCCGCAGGTGAGCATAATAGCGGGCCCCTGTGCGGGCGGAGCGGCATATTCCCCTGCCCTCACTGACTTCATCATACAGATAGAGCACGAGGGGCAGATGTTCATCACAGGGCCGTCCGTGATAAAGCAGGTCACAGGCGAGGAAGTATCCTCAGAGGAGCTCGGCGGTGTTGAGAGCCATTCGCACTATTCAGGCGTGGTACACTTCACCGCTAAAAACGGACAGGACGCCATGTCTCTGTGTAAACGCCTGCTCTCGTTCCTGCCGAGTAACAATACCGAAGAACCGCCCTCTTTCCATAATACGGCGGAAAATATACTTCAGCCCGAGGGACACCTCAGAAACCTCATCCCCGAAGACCCGAAAGAGCCATACGACATGCACGAGGTGATACACAATATCGTAGACGGCGGAGACTTCCTAGAAATACAGGAACACTTCGCACCGAACATCCTCATAGGCTTCGCCAGAATGTCGGGGAGAACCGTCGGCGTAGTGGCGAATCAGCCGTTTGTCAAAGCGGGCGTTCTGGACATAGACTCATCAGACAAATCGGCGAGGTTCATACGCTTCTGCAACGCTTTCAACATACCTCTGCTGACATTCGTAGACGTTCCGGGCTTTATGCCCGGGGTAGATCAGGAATACGGAGGCATCATCCGCCACGGTGCAAAGATGCTGTTCGCATACGGTGCTGCCACAGTGCCGAAGGTGACCATCATAGTGCGCAAGGCATACGGCGGTGCATACCTCGCCATGTGTTCTAAGGAAATGGGCGCAGACAGGGTCTATGCATGGCCGACCGCAGAGATAGCCGTCATGGGCGCAGAGGGCGCAGCCAGCATCCTTTACAGCAAAGAGATAAAGGAAGCCTTCGACCCGAAAGAACTGATGGAAGAAAAGACGAAGGAATACAAAATAGCATTCACAAATCCATATGCCGCCGCAGGCAGAGGGTATGTGGACGACGTTATAGACCCTGCAGAGACAAAGATGGCGGTTATATCCGCACTGGAAGCTCTGCGAACAAAGCGGGAGATGCGTCCGCAGAAAAAACACGGGCTCATCCCGCTGTAAGGAAAGATATTATGACACCTGAGTTAAACTACGCTCTAAAACTGAGTCTGGCGGGGATGCTGATTGTTTTCGCATCGCTGATACTCATCGCCTTTGCCATCAGCCTTATGCGTACCATAGACGAAAAGATGACCGAAAGGAAAGAAGCGAGAAACGCACCCGAGCCCGAACCCGAGCAGACCATAGACAACCTTACCCTTGTGCTGATATCCGCTGCCGCATCAGCAGCCCTGCAGCAGAGGAGCTTTCGTATACGCTCGGTACGCAGGGTTGTCAGCAGAGATGCTAAGATCGCAGGATGGACAATGGAGGGACGCAGTGTTCTCCACGGCTCACACGTATTAAATGTAAAAACAGAGAAATAACGGAGATATATATGAAGCTGAAAATAACCGTACACGGTATCGCATACGAAGTAGATGTTGAAGTATTAGACGACGGCGGAGATATGTATCCCACCGCACTCCCATATATGCCTCAGGCTCAGCCACAGGACGCCTCTTCACAGGTTAGATCGCCTTCTGCTCTGCCGAAGCCACCTTCACGTTCACCAAAGGCATCAGCCGATGCCAGCGGAGCCGTCACAAGCCCCATCGCAGGTATCGTGCTCGAGGTTAAGTGCTCCGCAGGGGACGTTGTGAAAGAGGGAGACATCGTGATGATACTGGAAGCTATGAAGATGAAGACATCCATAGCGGCTCCCGCCGACGGAAAAGTGAAAGCAGTACCTGTGAATAAAGGGGACAACATCCGCGAAGGACAAACCCTCATAGAATACGAGTAAAATATGGACATAATATTACAGTTTCTACAGGGGGGCGCATTCGGAAACCTGAGTCTGGGGAACCTGCTCATGATGACCGTCGCATGCATCTTCCTGTATCTGGCTATAAAGAAAGACTACGAACCGCTCCTGCTCGTGCCCATCGGCTTCGGTATCCTCGTGGGTAATATCCCCTATGCACCGGGGCTGAACATCGGCGTATACGAGGCAGGCAGTGTGTTTTCGATACTGTATCAGGGTGTATCACAGGGCTTTTACCCTCCTCTGATATTCCTCGGCATCGGAGCCATGACAGACTTCTCATGCATGCTGTCTAACCCACGCCTTATAATACTGGGCGCAGCGGCACAGTTTGGCATATTCATAACATTCATCGGCTCTATATACCTCGGCTTCAGCACAGAACATGCCGCCGCCATAGGCATCATAGGCGGTGCTGACGGTCCGACGGCTATATTCCTATCCAGTAAGATGGCGCCAGACTACCTCGGTGCGATAGCCATTGCGGCGTATTCATACATGGCTCTCGTGCCTGTTATACAGCCGCCGATAATAAAGCTGTTAACCACTAAGAAGGAACGCCTTATCCGCATGCAGCCTTCGAAGCCTGTGAGCAAACGTCTACGAATTATGTTCCCAATAGTTGCATTCACCCTGACCACCCTCATAGCACCGGGTGCGATAACGCTCCTCGGTATGCTGTTCTTCGGCAATCTGCTGAAGGAATGCGGAGTGACAGAAAGGCTGGCGAACACGGCCAGAGCCGCACTGATAGACATAGTCACCATACTGCTCGGCTTCACTGTGGGGCTCAGCACGGATGCCAGCAGATTTCTCACGCCTGATTCCATAAAGATATTTGCGCTGGGGGCGGGGTCGTTCTGTGTGGCGACTGCATCGGGAGTGCTTGCTGCGAAGGTGATGAACTGGGTGAGCAAAAAGCCTGTGAACCCCATCATCGGAGCCGCAGGAGTATCCGCCGTGCCCGACTCAGCGAGAGTTTGTCAGGTGGTAGGCGCAAAGGAAGACCCGAACAACTTCCTCATAATGCACGCAATGGCGCCAAACGTCGCCGGTGTTATAGGGAGTGCTATTGCTGCGGGTGTTTTTCTTTCGGTATTTAAATAGAATATATCTGATAGATAATGTCGATGGCGGCATCTATTACCTGGATGTCGCGCTCCGGCGTCGGCTGTTTAAACACACCCAAAAGCACCGGCCAGAAGAGGGATTCTTTCACCATTCCTACATACTGCTGAGCTGCTAAGGCCGGCTCAGGTATCTTCAGCTTGCCCGTATCGTTCAGGGCTATGAAGTATTCCTCGATGCTGGAGAGGATGGTCTTTACCCCATGCTCGGAATACAAACTGCTGAGCTCGGGGAAATTGCCCGATTCGCCTATCACAAGGCGGAGCATTTTGCTGAATTTCTCTGAACGGAGCATTTTCAGCGCATTGAGAGTGTAGGATTTCAGAACATTTCTGATATCGTCCTTGTCATCAAGTATAAGGAGAGGCTGGGCTATCCCGTCCCATGTAAGGCGCACTATCTCGCCGAAGAGTATCTCTTTCGATGCGAAATGGTTGTATACCGTACGTTTTGAGACGTTTGCCTTCTGAGCTACCTCATCCATTGAAACATTGCCGTACCCCTTATCCAGAAAAAGACGTGAGGCAGCATCGAGGATATCTTCACGCTTTTTTTCCGAAAGTTTACAGCATCTTTGATCTGACATTTTCACCTCTAGTGATTATAAGTATATGTAATATATTAAAAAAAATCGACATAAATATTTAACTTGACTTATGCACGGCAAAGATTACACTATACAGTGTAGTTTACAAACTAAGGAGGCACACATGGAGAGCAGAAAAATCGGCACTCACGGTCTCGAGGCAGGCGCTGTCGGACTGGGCTGTATGGGAATGAGCGAGTTCTACGGAGCAGGCGACGACGAAGAATCTATAAAAGTTATACACGAAGCCATAGAAAGGGGTTCTACGCTCCTTGACACCGCAGACATGTACGGCATAGGCAAAAACGAAGAACTTGTCGGAAAAGCCATAAAAGGGAAGCGTGACAGCATTGTGCTCGCTACTAAGTTCGGCATAACCAGAAACGCCGAAACAGGCGAAAGAGGCATATGCGGAACACCCGAATACATCAAAAAGGCATGTGACGCCAGTCTCAAGAGGCTCGGTGTGGAAACCATAGACCTCTACTACCAGCACAGGAAAGACCCGAACGTAGACATAGAGGAATCTGTCGGTGCTATGGCAGAGCTTGTGAAAGCAGGTAAGGTTAGATACCTCGGACTTTCCGAAATGGGCTCAGAAACAATAAAGAAAGCTGCAAAGGTACACCCTATTTCGGCATTACAGACAGAGTATTCCCTCTGGACACGTGATATCGAAGGCGGGATACTCGACACATGCAGAGAGCTCGGCATCAGCCTTGTGGCATACAGCCCTCTCGGCAGAGGATTCCTCACTGGTACATTCGCAAAGGTCGAGGACTTCCCCGAAGGCGACTACAGAAGATTCAGCCCCAGATTCAAAGAAGAGAACATAGCAGAGAACTACCGAATGGTGGAAGAGTTCAAGAAATACGCCGAGGAACTCAGGCATAAGCCTGCACAGCTCGCCATTGCATGGACTCTGGCAAAGGGCAAAGACATACTCCCTATACCGGGGACCAAACGCTTGAAATACCTGCTGGATAATATAGGATCTGCAGAAATAAACCTTACACCTGAACAGGTGGCAAAGATGGAATCTATAATTGACATAAATAAAGTTCAGGGGCTGAGATATCCCGAAGAATTCATGGGAACCCTGAACGCCTGATACTACCCTCCCAAACAAAAAAGCCCGCTCAAAAGAGCGGGCTTTTTATATCTAGCGATTAAATCGATTAGTTACCGATTTTACATGGCTGGCTGTCACAGTTAACGCCAGCATCAAGGAAGTAGTATCTGCTGATGTCTGCAGGTTTGCAATCGTCAGCGAGGAAGAAGTAAGTCTCTCCTGCTCTACCGCCGGAAGCACAGTGGAAGATCACGTTGCCTTCTTTTGGCATTTTAGCGAGGAAAGCGTCACAACCGTTAGCTGTTTCTTTAGAAGAAACATGGAGTGAACCGGGGATCTTGCCTGCAGCTACTTCGTTGTCGTTACGTACGTCAACGATTGTTACGTTAGCCGGACGTGTAGCAGGATCAAGGATGCTAGCGATGAAGAAGTCAGTTTTGATGATGCCAGGCTCTTCAACAGGATAACCTGCAGTAGAAGCAGCAACTTCTTTCTTAGCAACAGGAGCTTCGCCGCCAGGAGCTATAGGAAGACCGGCAGCTTTCCACTCTGGCTCTCCGCCAGCGTATACGAGGATATTTGTGTAACCCATTTCAAGCATCTTCTCAGCTACGATGTGAGACTTCTCACATTTGTAACCGCCACAGAAAGGAACTGCAACAGCAGCTTTATCTGCAGGAAGGTTGCCTTTGAAAGCGTCAAACTTTGTATCTGGAACTACAACAGAACCAGGTATTGTGCCGCCTTTGAACTTACGCTCTGGGCGTGCATCGATAAAAGTTGCGCCTTTAGCGTGGAGCTTCTGAGCACCGGCAAGGGAAACTTCGTTGTAAGAACCGGATTTGTTCCAAGCAGGCTGACCGGCGAGGAATATCTTAACGTTCTTGTAACCTTTTTCTCTGAGTTTCTCAGCTACGATGAGAGACTTCTCACATTTAAGACCGCCGCAGAAAGTAACGATATAGTCACCTGTGCCGACTTCTTTTGCAAATGCAGGGAAGAATTCATCGAATTTTGTATCTGGGATAAGTTTAGATGTAGGGATGTGACCTTCGTCGAATTTTCTTTCTGGACGAGCATCAACAAGAGTACCTCTTGCTTTGTCCCATACTCCGTTACCAACGATCATTTTAGCTTCTGCGAGATCAACGATCTCAAAACCAGCAGCCTTAGCTTGATCAGCTACGCTCATAGGAGCTGCTTTCGCAGGTTCTTTGGCTGCCTGACCACAACCAAGCACCATAAGGGTAATCATAAGTGCAACAACAGTAAGCATTCTGCTCATAAAACGCATATACAACCTCCAACGTTTCTAATGATTCTTGCTACTTTACCTATAACAATGTTATATTCGCTGTATACAGATATTCAAATACTCTTATATTTGAGTATTCATATTTCTCTATACTTGCATATTATTGTTTTAATAACAATCGCTTAGAGATCCACACTCACGGATTATTATTTTCAACAACAGTTTGATTATACACCATATTATACTTAGTGCAATGTTTATTGTATACAATCTGCTAGATTTTTTGCAAAAAAAAAGGCAGCCCGAAGGCTGCCTTATATGTTTGATAGCTTTAGCTATTAATGATGCTCAGGTGTTTTGAGATCAAGGAATTTCTCAGCTGCGAAATAGAGCACTAGTGCAGTACCTATACCGAGCAGGAATATTCCCCACTCACCTGCTGATGCTGTGTACTGAGCAAGGCCGCTAGCGTCAGTTATAACGTTAGAACCTTCGAAGCCTTCTCTCATTACAGGGAGCTGGCCGGCAACGATAAAGTCAAATCTTGTGAAGAAAAGACCAACCATGTAGATAAGACCTGCGAGGCCGTATATCTTTGTGTTGCCTTTGGCTACGATAAGGAGAAGAAGCGGAACTATGATAGCAAGTCCCATCTCGCCTACCCAGAAGTTTACAGCAAGCGGGCCGGAGATAAGTGCCATAACTGACTCGTATGCGCCGAGAGGAGCATTGAACAGAGATGTAAGTATCTTCCAGAGGTAAAGGAATGCCATCATGCCTATACCGCCGCCCATGAGCTTAGCGAGGGCTTTCATTGTCTTGTCGAGTTCAGCAGGTACGTTGAACTTGTAGACGATGTTGTGTACGAGCATAAGGAGACCGGCTCCAGCCACGATACCTGATATTACAAGGAATGTGGAGAAGTAGATTCCGTGGAACCAAGGTCTTGCATTCAGAGAACCGAAAACGAAACCAAGGTTAGATGTAGCGAGTGTACCCACTACAAGTGCGAGGAATCCGAGGATACCAGCCATTTTGTGATCCTTCTCTGTCGGGTGAGCTTTGAAAACAACCAGAAGCTCAAGAGCAAGGATAACAAGCTCGATAGAGTAGAACACACCCATCCAGAGGATCGGAGCTTTCAGGTTTGGAGAGAGCATCATGTAGATGATCATTCTGATAGGGTGTCCGATCTCCATAAGGATCTGTGTGAAACCTGCGAGAAGAACGAATGTAGCAAGTACAACGATTCTTCTGCTTATTTTGTTATAAGCCTCAAATCCGAAAGCGTGTCCGAGACCGCCTATGAAAGCGAGACCTGTAGATGTAATTACGAAGTAAGCGTAAGTACCGATGAGCATTCCCCATGGAACCTGACGTGTAACTCCATACATTTCGCCGTGACCCTTTATGAAAACCATAAGGGCTGTGACAGCGCCTATTCCTGCGAGTACAAGGCCGAGAAAAATAAGCGGCATTACAGGAATATCTTTATTGTAAGTGATAAGTCCAGCGAGTGGGCTTTTCTTTGTTTCTGCGTGTGCTGACATTATTAATCCTCCGCCTTACTTGATGTAGAAAAGTCTAGGGTGAGTGCCTTTATCAGCTTTAAGCTGGTAAGTGTGGTTCTCGCCTTTGAGTTTTGCTACTTCTGAGTTTGGATCGTTAAGATCGCCGAATGTACGTACCTTCGTTGGGCATGTTTCAACACATGCAGGCTCTCTGCCTTCAGCCAGTCTGTGGTAGCAGAGTGTACATTTTTCTATTGCATGGTGTGCATGAGAGTCGAATCTCGCATCGTATGGACATGCTGTCATACAAGCCTTGCAAAGGATACACTTTTTGTAGTCGATGAGTACAACGCCCTCTTCTGTCTTGTAAGTAGCAGAAGTAGGACATACTGTCGCACAAGGTGTATTTTCACAGTGCTGGCACTGAGATGGCTCAAATTCCATGCTGAGGTTAGGAAAAGTTCCCTGAACAGGCTTTTCTGTGACCCAAATTCTGTATGAGTCGTCACCGGGGTGAACGCCGTTTTCGAATTTGCAGGCAACAGTACATGCTTTACAGTTCAGGCATTTTCTAGCATCTAATACAATTCCGTATTTCTTTTCGCTCATTGTTGCCTCCGTTAAGCCTTAGTGATTGTTACAAATGTTTCGTGCAGAGCAGCGTTACCAGAGATTGGCTCGATGTAATCTTCGAGGATCTCTGCCTGTGAAGCACCTTTTTTGTACACAAGGCTAAGCTGTGGAGAGAGACGTCCGAAACCGTGAGCGTAGAATACGCAGTCAGGGCGTATCTTCTCTGTCACGTAAGCTTCGATCTCTTGCTCACCGACACTTGACTTAACCTTTACTTTGTCTCCGTTCATTATGCCGAGTTTCTTAGCAGAAACTGTGTTGATCCAGAGAGTGTTGACCTTCTGGATTTCCCAGAGGAACTCGTTGTTCTGTGTACCGGAGTGTGTGTTCCATCCGTGACGGCCGAGTATGAAACGGAATTTACCCGGTTCAGGCTGACGAGGCGCTGCGTATGTTGGAAGCGCATCAAGACCTTCGCCTGGGTATTTAACGTTAGCAAGCTCTATTTTACCTGTTCTTGTCTTAAATCTGAAACCAGGCTTACGTGTGTTGCCGTATTTAGGCTTGTCAGACATGTAGAAGACGCCTTCTTTCATCATCTGCTCGTAAGCACCGGGGTGACCGGAAAGCTGGTATTTGATGTATTCAGACATAGGCTTGTTGAGCATTCCGTCTACGATCTCAGATTTGAAATCGTCAACTTCCATCTCATCAGCATCGTCCCAAAGCTCAGGGATCTTCAGCATTTCGTTAACAACGCCTGCTGCGATCTCGAACATGGACTTAGTCTTGAATACAGGCTCAACAACAGGCTGACGGAATGTTGCGATCGGCCAGATACCTGCGAGTGAGTGTACAGAGTCCCAACGCTCAAGGTATGTGGACTCTGGGATAACGAGGTCAGCAAAGTGAGCAACCTCTGTCATCTGGATATCGATAGCACAGATGAAGTTCATCTTGTCTATCATCTTCATTGTCTTCTGTCTGTTAGGAACAGCTTCGATGAAGTTTTGCTTGTAGATAACCATCATATCCACAGGGTAGCCTGTACCTCTGAGGATAGCTTCTCTGAGGCGCAGCCAAGAGCCGTCTTTCTCAGAAACGTATGTACAAGAATCTTTAGGAAGACCCTGCTCTTTTCTGGCATCGTCAGGCATGTGGTTATCGAACTCGCCGTATGAACCGACATCGATTCTGCCTTCAGACATTTCGAAGTATGGGAAGAGAAGATCTTTGTTCTTAATAGGAGCGCCAGCTTTAGGGCATATGCCGCCTTCTGTATCCCAGCATCCGCAGATAGCTGTAAGGATGGCGCAGGCACGACGGAAGTAAACGTCGTTCACGTACCAGCTTGTTCTACGGCCAGGGTATGCGATAGAACGTGGAGCATACTTAGCGAATTCTCTAGCTGTCCAGTAGATCTCAGCAGCTGAAATCTCTGTCTCATTCTCAGCCCACTCAGGAGTGTACTGTTTGATGTGTGCTACGAGTTCGTCGAAGCCGTGTGTGTATTGGTTTACGAAAGACTCGTTGTAGAGTTTCTCAGTAATGATTACGTTGATAAGAGCGAGAACGAAAGCGAGGTCGGTACCAGGCTTGATAGGATACCACTTGTCAGCTTTAGCAGCTGTAGCAGTAAATCTAGGGTCAAGGTAAACGATCTGCTGACCTTTCGGTCTGTTCTTCTGAATATCTATTGTGTCAGGTGTAACGATAGCTTCAGCTCTGTTAGCACCGAACATAACAGCGAACATAGCGTTGTGCATATCTGCATCAGGGAAAACACCGTAAACAGAAGACCAACCCTGAATTACGGATGAAAGACACAGAGTGGGGTGTCTGACGGTGTTAGTAGAACCGTAAGACTGCACAAGGTAGTGGAAACACTCTTCCTGAAAACCTTCGGAAGATGCGAAGAGTACAGAAGATCTGTTCTCATGCTTAACCTTGTTTTCAGCAAGTTTCTCAGCGAGGATTTTGAAAGCTTCATCGTAAGATATCTTTTTCCATTTACCTTCGCCTCTCTCGCCTACTCTGAGGAGAGGAGTTGTAAGTCTCTCTGGGTTGTAAGGCTCTTCAGCACCGGCGTTACCACGTGCACAGAGCATAGCACGGCTTTTGAAGAACTTTGGGTTTGGGTTAAGTTTCTTAACTCTGCCGTCAACAACATGGGCGTAAAAGCCGCATTTGTTTACACACATCTCACATGAGGATGCGATGTGCTTTTCGCCTTTTTCACCAGTAGGTGCGGGCGCATGACCATCGCTGGCCACTGCTTTAAAGGTAGTAAGATTCGCAGCGAATACCCCTGCAGCGACTGCACCGCCTGAAGCCGCAAGAAATTTTCTACGACTCAGATTCATACCGGAAAGCTTCATATAGGGACCTCCTAGTATTTCAATAACATCATCAGTTATTTACAAACTTTTGCCAGTTCAGTTTTTGTATACGGTATACAATATACATAGCATATGGTTGTAATGCAAGCAGTTTTTTCTGCCTGAACTCGGATTTTATAACTATGTTTTCTATACTTTCAATTTTACATATATTACTGTAGTTAAAGAATATTTCTACTCATTTTCAAAAGTTAGTTATTACTACTAACTTACTAGGTAATTCCACCAGTGAAACGAGTTTTATTTCTTAATTCTTTATGCACAACATGACTTTATAATAACACTATTTATGTATAAAATCATATATATGGAAATTAGAAGATTTCTGTTTCAAAAGCAGAAAAAATATAAAAAAGATACACACCTTATGATGATATTTTTAATGCGATTATTGTCTAAACCCGATACCAAAACCACACTGCCATCCCAAGCAAAATGCCAATATTTAAACAGGCACAAAAGAGCTTTTCAGATGAGTATATATATTAAGGTATAACAGGAGCCGGAAAACGGCTTTTAAAACACCTTAGATTGATCGAAACACAAATCTCTTTCTAAACGTAAAACTACTGCCTGAAATTAAAAGAGCAGCCCCTGAGAGCTGCTCTTTTGAATATGTTAACTTCTAAGGTACAGATTAGTATCTGTATGTCATAGAAGCGTAGAATTTATCTACTTTATCTGCAACAGCTGTCATAGTGTTCATAGCTGTAGCGTCTTCGATCTTCACAGGAGCGCCAAGGTAAGAACCTGAGCCTGTGTATTCGTAGTCGAAGTGCTGGTAGCCAACTGTCATGAACAGTCTGTCAGACACGATTGGCTGGTGGTAGTAGAGGTCGTAAACTTTACCGCGAACAGCGATTTTAGAGCCTACGAGGTCATCTTCAGCACCTGTCATACCAACCCAGTACTTAGAACCTTGGTTGTACTCGAATCCGAGTTTACCGCCTGTAAATGGAAGTTCAGGAGTCATAACACCTACCCAAACACTGTGACCTGTCTCACTGTCTCTAGAGCCGAGCATTCTGTCCATATCCATGAACTGATACATAGCACTTGCAGACTGACCGTCTGGGTGAGATTTAGACAGAGAGTAAGAAGCAAACCAGTTAAAACCGAATGTCTCACCCTGAGCCATGAAAGAGTGCCATTCCATGTCACCCACTTTAGATGTAGCTTCCACTCTGGATGCAGAGCCGAAAGAGTTCATATCAAACTGATATTCGTCGTATTGACCGTCAAGGTTGTAATCCATACCTGTGATAGCGTAAGGCATAACAACTGCGCCTGTGAAGCCGTCAGTCATACCGAAGCCTCTAGAATAGTTGTACCAGAATTTATACTGATCATCATCGTAGAACTTAACGATGAAACCAAGAAGGTCAACGTCGTCTACGTCAGGTGTAGCGATAAGACCGTTGTTTGAAGCATAAGCGTTGCTTGAGCCCCAATCAGATTCATATCCTCTACCGTAGCAGATTTTAAAGAAAGAACCTGGAAGGAATTCGAAAACGTTCTCAAAGTTGAACTGGAGAGAAGCACCGTCGAAGTTCCACTGGATGATAGAAGCAAGAGGAGAACCACCGAGACCGGAGTACTCAGAGCTTTCTTTACCAGGGCCGTAAGCAGAAGGTCTTCTACCAAGAGAAAGGTGCCAGTCTACCGGACCGAGCTCATTTTTGTAAACAAAGTAAGCTCTTTCAACGTGGATTTTATCATCTGTAGGAACAGCAGCAGCGTTACCATCGAGATACATAGAGTTAAACTGACCGTTATTCCATCTAACATCAGTAGCATCGCCCCATACTTTGTACATAGCAAGACGACCTGTAAAAGAAAGGTTCTCGTTTACAGAGCTGTTAAGACGAATTCTAAATTTGTTTGTAAAGATAGAGCTGTTGTTGTGGTCATACTTGCGTGGCTTCATGGAGTTGAAGAGGCCCTTCATCATTGCAGCCTGGCTGCTTGTTACGGTATTTGAGTCAAATATCTGATACATCTCACCGAAAAGAGCATTCATAGCAGTGTTAATATCCATAGTTGGATCTGCTGCAACCATCTGCTGAGCCATAGGCATAAGAAGTGCCTGCATATCAGCACCGTATGTAGCCATAAAAGCATCGTTAAAACCATCACCGTCAACATCCCAGTCATTAACAGGACCGGAATCGTTAACAAGATAGTCTCTCAGCCAGAGCCCCATCATGTCGTTAGCCATAGCGGGAAGTCCAAGCATGTCATCATAAGAGATGCTGTCGACTCTGGAGCGAAGCTCTACACCGATATCAACTTTATCTTTAATACGGTGAACTTCGTTTTTGTCTACGCGACGAGACATTTTAAGTACTTCATCCTGAAGAGAGGAAATCTGGGATTTCAGTTCTTCAAGAGTGACGTCCGCTGCAAATGCAAAAGATGCAGGGAACAGAACCAGAAGAATCAAAGATACAATTTTCTTCATACAATACTCCTTAGTATTTATATGGGTCTATGCACTGCCTGTATGTACAGTGATAAACGAGCTTATAGAGGGCCGTTGAGATTTGTCCTCTAATGTGTCCTTACTTACTCTCCGCTTCCTGTAAAGATGTCCTCCAGGATAGGATCTATATCTTTAACAAAAGCAGAAAGGATCTTGGCAAAGTCTCTGTAAAATGGCTTATCATCACGCTCGGCAACAGCAGAGGCGAAGTCGTTTGCTATTACAGGACCGTAGTTATCAAGAAGATTATAAATGTTATGCAGAGACGCATACCACTTCTCGATATTTTCAGGCTCAGAGAGATTTCTAAAGACCATAGACATAAACTCGAGCACAATATAGATGTGGTCTTCGAGCTCTGTCACGTCACTCTCAAGGGCGAAACCCTCGCTAGCCATCCATTCTCTTATCTTGAAAGTACTCTTGCCATAGAGCATTTTGTTTTCTTCTGTAAAGTATGAGATATATGGAACAACGGGCTTGTGATTCATATCCTGCTCGAAAAGCATAATGTAGTCGCTTTCCATCTCTGTCTGATCATAAAGGGCAGGATTAACATCTGAATAATCTGAAATAAAGTCTTTAAATGCGTCAAAGTTATCTGAAAGTGTGTCATAAATGTCGTCGTCAGGATATCTGAATACAAGAGACAGGAACATGGAGACATTTGAGAGGGCACTGAAGGTCTCTGCATCCACCTGAACATCAGCAAGCAAAGCCTTTGCCTCGTCAAACTTTTTTTCGATCACGTTCATTTTAAAATCAGTATATATAAACATTACAATAAACCTGTCCGCACTAATCTGTTATCTTTACTGAATATATTTTTTTTTAAAAGATTTGTAAAGGGATTTTGAGCGAAAAATGTATATTGTATACAATAAAAAAGAGAGGAGACATTTTGCCTCCTCTCTTAATATCTAATAATAAAGAACAATTATCGATACTAAATGAGCATGTCACTCCATATGCTTGTAGCCCAATCCTGAGCATGCTTTCCGAAAAGAGCATTTCTTGTGGGTGAAACTCCACCGGAAAGTGACCTGATTCTGTCGATCGCAGGGTCATAATAGTAAACTGCGGATACGAATATTCCCTCTTCTTCATTAACGAGAGAGTAACATGTGTTTACATATGTAGGGTCGATGTATTCCTGTCCGTTCAGCTTTTTAACCATCTGAACCGCAGCAACCTTTGCCATGGAGTTTGCCACATAGCCTGATTTAGGCACGCCGCCCACTGCTCCGTTGTGTGTCGCATCACCGATAACATGTACCGTGTCGTATTTATAGGACTCGAAAGTCTTAGGATAAGCCCTAACCCAGTCATCGTCCTCTTTATCCATAAGACCGAGGTCGAATGCTGTCTGGTTTGCCTTCATAGCGGGGATGATGTTTGCCACATCAGGGGTTATCTCACCCTGTTCGGAAACTATCTTGCCGGTGGCAGCGTCTACAGACTTGATAAAGTTGTCAGGTACATATTCTATAATGTCACTGTAATAGTCCTTCCACGCAGCTTTGAAAAGAGGCCCTTTGGAAACGACATCATCGTTGGAGTCGAATACAAAGAGCTTAGACCCGGGCTTATTCTTTTTAAGATAGTTCGCAATGAGCGAGACTCTTTCGTAAGGTCCGGGAGGGCATCTGTAAGGCTTCGGCGGTACGGCAACAAGCACAGACCCGCCGGGTTTCATTGCGGCCAGCTTCTCCGCAAGGATAACTGTCTCAACACCTGCCTTCATAGCAGCAGGGAACATCTTTATGGCCTCAGGATTGTTCAGCCCTTCGATCATCTCATATTTATATGAGATACCCGGTGAAACGAGTATAAGGTCGTACTCAAGGATACCTGCGTCTGTTTTCAGCTTTTTGCCTTCGACATCAAGCTCTCTAGCTTCGGTGGTGAGTATTTTAACACCGTAATTCTTTGCGAGCTGCTCATAGCCGAGTGTGATGTCGGACATTTTACGAAATCCACCGATTACCCAGTTGCTCACAGGGCAGGAGATGAACTTCTCCTGTCTTTCAACCATAACAACATCTATGGACGGATCCTCCAGCTTTATATATTTGGCAGCGGTAGCACCGCCCCACCCTCCGCCGAGGACAACAATCCTCTTACCTGTCTTGGGCATGATGATACCTGTCGACTTTGCAGTCGCTTCGTCAGCAGACTTTTTACAGCCGAAAACAGCACTGCCTGCAACAGCGGCAGATGTATATTTTATGAAATCTCTTCTGGAAATGCTCATATTATCCCCCTCTTACTTAAGACTTGTCAGATAGTTTGCGAGAGCTTCGAGCTGTTCGTCACTGAAATCTGCGACCATGTTCATCTCGTCAGCTTTTATCTGGCCTGCACGGTAGCGCTTAAGCACCTCAAAGAGGTAGCCTTTGTTTTGTCCACCGATACGAGGGTATTCGTCCATGCCGACACCGTTTGCGCCGTGACAGTCAAGGCAGCCGTTCTCCGCAGAGATTGCTCCGCCCATTTCAGCTTTGGCAGCGTCCACTTCATTAGTAGAGCTCACCCACTTCTGAGCGGCATAATACATTGCGATGGATTCGAGCTGTTCTGTCTGATAGCCCTTAGCCATAATGGACATTTCGATAGAGCCGGGTCTTTCACCTGCGGCAAAACTTTTAAGGACTTTCGAAAGATATGCTTCACCCTGTCCGCCGATCTTGCCGATATATTCACCGGGTGTGTTGCCGAATGTTCCGTGACAGCCTGCACAGGTCTTGCCAAGCCTCTCCCCGTCCGAAACAGAAGCCTCAGAAAATCCCACAACAGGCACTGTAATGATTAGAACCAATGCTGCAAATAATACAAAATACTTTGCGTTTTTCATATGCGCCTCCACAATCTAGCATGCAATAATTAAAGATACCGTGAATAATTACACGTTGTCAAAGGAATCTAACTGAAAGATACATTTTCTGTCTTATTTTACATTATTGTCATAGCAAGGTTTACTGAAATCTGGATAATTTTAGTCGAAAAATCCAATGCTAACAATTTAATATTTACACACATATACTCCAATAATAAAATATACAGAAAATTGTATACAATATACAAAAATCCCTTGAAATAAAAAAAATCAGGTGCTACATTACCCTCAAACAAACACCAATTTAATTTGGTTTTAGTAAGGAGAGTTGATATGTTCAAGAAAGCTATGCTTGTTGTACTCGCTGTTGTTTTCATGGCTACAAACGTGTTCGCTATGGATTTCAACGCTGGTGACGGTAGAAAAGGTAAAAGACTTTGGAAAAGATACCACACAAAATGTGCAGACGGTACAAAACTCAGCGCTAAAGCTGGTGCTGCTACTCGCACACAGGCTCAGTGGAAAGATGCATTCACAAACCCAGCAAAACTTCCTTGCGGCGGTAAATGGGAAGGCATCCAGTCTCAAGAAGACATGCAGGATGTTTTCAGATATCTCTTCGATCACGCTGCTGACTCAGATCAGCCTGAGACTTGTGGTTAAGATTTAACATTTGGTCATAAAATAATAAAGGCGTATGCAGCAGCATACGCCTTTTTTTATGTCGTCATTCGTCATTGTTAACGAACATGAAGCAATCTTAGCGTAAAGATATCCTCAAGACCAGCTCGTTGATTACCGTTCATGGATTCGTACAGCTTTCAGCCGGTGCCACAGCCCCGTATGCTTCGCAGTGACGTATCAGACTATAGAATCCACATCTTGCTTTAACGGGCGTTTATTTCTGCTCTTCTTCCGCCGCAGGAGGAGTTACCTGCATCATCTGCTGAATGAGTTTCAGCGTCAGATTCCTGTGCTCTTTAAAGAGCTCTACCATGCCGTCATAGCTGTCTGCAAGCTGTCTGTTCTGCACCTGAAGTGTTGCTATATCTTTTTTCGCTGTATCCAGCTCACGCTCGAGTGTGAGTATACGGTCTGAATTGCTCTTGGAAGTGAGCTCTACAGCCTGATAAGCAGCTACATCCGGCGCCTGTACACTTTGTGCTGTATTACCCCCGCAGGAGATCATAAAAAAAGGTACAGCCATCAGAATAAATGTTCTTTTCATTTTAAACTTCCCAGTATATATTTTTCATGAAATTTAGCATTAGGACAGCCTTATAGCAAGGTATATTAAGTACAAAAATTTGCACTTACCCTCTTGACAGGCATACCCCTTTCTGGTAGTCTCTACTGCTCACAAAAATATACGAGGTGAAGAAGTGGCTCATACGCTCTCTGCAAACAAGAGAATACGTCAAAGTGAAAAAAGGAATCTCAGGAACAAGGCTTACAAATCTAAGATGAGAACTCTCGTTAAGAAGTTCTACGCAGCAGCTGACGCTAACGATGTAGCAGCAGCAGAAAAGGCTTACACTGACGCTGTAAAGGCAGTTGCTAAAACTGGCCAGAAAGGCGTTATACACAAAGCTCAAGCTTCCAGAAGAGTTTCCAGACTGACTCTCAGACTTAATGCTGTAAAAACTGCCTAATATTCCTGATTATATATAATAAAAGACCGGGGCTGGAAACGGCTCCGGTTTATTTGTTTCAGGAACAGTGACAGTACAGGTCTAAATCCCTCTAAGGCCTTACTTCTCTAATCTAACTCCGCTCTTTTTACTGGTCTAAACACACTCAGATAATATAATATCGTCCTATGATAAACACAGGCATCCTGCGGGCAGGAGCAATAGGCGACCTTATCTCCATCACCCCCGCTATAAAGCTATACGCAGAAACGCACCCTGATGAAAAACTCACTCTTATATGCGGTGATACCTATGCACACGTCCTTAGAGCCAACCCATACATATCCGACATCATAACCTTCAGCGACACGACTATATATCAAGGCTCCTCAGCCTCTAAAACGATCGAAACGCTCAAACTTGCCTATACTATGCGAAAGCTCGATAAATGCTTCATAATGCACGAAGACAGCAAATGGGAGCTCGTTGCCGACATTGCAGGAATTATGGAAAAATATACTCTCCGCAGCGAAGGGAACAGATACGAAAGAGCAATGGCATGCATGAACGTATCCGGCAGTGCAAAGCCTGAATACCACCCGCAAAATGAGTGCAGCCACACACTGCCTGATGAATACATATGCATAGCCTGCGGAGGCGGACAAAATACGAAGCAAAGCACACCGCAGAGAAGATGGAAAGGATATGCAGAACTGATAAATAGACTGAGCGGTAACATAGTGCTGATAGGCACTGAGGAGGACTCGCCGAAAATCACAGGGACAGGCATAACAGACCTGTGCGGCAAGACATCTCTGGACGATGCCTATCACATCATAAACGGCGCAAAGCTCTTCATAGGGAACGACAGCGGGCTTCTGCATCTGGCTTTATGCACAGATACAAAGACCATAGGCATATTCACCGCCACAGACCCGCAGATAGTCCTGCCGATGAATACAAATGCCGTCACGGTACAAAGCAACCTCCCCTGCTCTCCTTGTGAAAAGAGCGGAAATATCCGCACCGACTGCAATTCTGAATGTGTTGATGAGTGTTTTGCCGATTTTATACTTTATTCTGAAAAGTCGGGGAGCTTGTCAAACTTCTGAACTTTTTCCAGCTCATTATCCCAGTTCGCCCTATTGGCGCAGAATATATGCCCGTCGGGCTTTATGTTGATATCAACATCCAAACTGCCCGCAGGGACGACCAGCAGAGCACCGTTCATCTGAATATTCGGCATAGCCGAACCGCACTCCGTGCAGAAACTCTTTATATGACCACTGGATTTATAATCGAATGTTTTGACGGCATCCTCTCCCGAAAGCCACTTCAGCTTTGCCGAGGATGAAAAAAGGTTTGCCGCATGTGCCGAGCCCGTATCCTTTCGGCAGTGCTCACAATGGCAAAAGAAGAAGTTCTCAAACTCGCCGTCTACTTCAAATGTCACCTTCCCGCAAAGACAGGATCCCGAATATTTCATATCTCAACTCCGATAAATCATTAGAACCATTTAACCATAAAATACGATTAACTTTAAGGCAGAATTGGAATTTTACTGAAGAGTTTGAATATCAAGGAATTTATAGGGGGCACACCACTAATGCACCCCCAGGACAGTATAACGTGAATAAATCACGCTTTCGACGCCAAATTTAAAGGGCTAAATCACGGAGAAACGCCACAGAAGCTGTCTGATACGCTCGCAGAATTTTGCATCGTATCCCTGTGTGGCCATGTGATTCAGCTTGTTCACCCTGTATCTGATGTAGTCTTTGAAACTGCATCTGTTCTCTTTGAGGAACCAGTCTTTCTGGTCTTTAAACATGCCCGATGTAGCCATCAGCGGCAGCGTAACGACTGTGAAGTATATATAGTCCATCTCTCTGTTTGAGACGTTGTCGTCACATGCCATATCGACCAGCATATCCATAGCTTTCTCCGGCAGTGCTTCGGGAAAGTCGTAGACCCTGTCAAGGATCTGCTCGTCAGGTGCTGCATAAGCAACGCTTCCCTTGAAGCCGCCGCCATACATAAAGTCCTGTCCGTTTACTGCTGTAGATGCCATTATATGCTCCTGTTTCTCTACTCAGGATATGTATAACAAGGCGCGTGCCAGTTTTTTCGGGAAATAATTACCACAAAAACTGTTGTTTGACGGTCTTAAGATGTGAAGTGTGTAAAAACGGGGGAATATTTTTCCTCAACTGGTGCAGTGAGATGCAAAGGAGTGTCCATAAAAAATCCTGCAGCACTTCAAAAGTGTGCAGGGCGTGACATATCAGTCGGCGGGAGCCAGCTTCGCCAGAGTGTTTTCCATCTCCTGAACGATGCTGTTAAGGTTATCCCAGTGAGACTGCACAGCGGAACCATGCTTATGCAGGCGTTCAAGAACCTTTTTAAGTTCCTGCACTCTTTCAGAAAAGTGTTCGTGTGTGCCGTATGTGGCGTGCTCCGCTTTCATGCATACCTCTTATATGGAGATAAAGGGATATGTATATTATATCGGCACAAGCACTGATCACTTTACCGGATACTTCAAATAGGCTTTATTAATAACCTACAGTTTCTCCATAACAGACTTAACCTTCTTCTCCAGTCCGCCTTCACGGTTTCTGCGGTAGTCTATCTTTATGGATATAGATATCCTGTTGCACTCTTCGAGGATCTCTGCGGCCTTATTTATGACGCTGAGCACATCCTCGAGCTTGTCCCCTTCCAGCACTGTGCCCATAGGGGTGAGCTGCCAGTCTAGCCCGCTCTCTTTGATGACCTTCACCGCTCTGGAAACATACTGAGAGACAGATTCGCCGTCGCCGAGGGGTGTGATGGAAACAAAAGCCATAGCACTCATAAATCACCTCAAAAATCGTTTGCATTAGATAAGTGATAGTATAAGATAGGTTTCCACAAACTCAAGGAATAATGAAATGTCAGAAAGAAAAACAGTAACCATAAACTACTTCAGGCTCGAAGCAGCCGAAGAGATTTTTTACCACGACCTAGACGACAAGCTCACCACCCTTTCAGAGGGCGGGATGGACTTCGGCTTTTTCGACGGACGCTCCACAGAGCTGATGTTTAAGATCTTCGAGCCGATTGAGCTCTCCGACAGAAAGCTGCACTTTGTCAGCCTGTTAAAGGAGAAACAGTTCCTCCCCGTATGGTTCAACCGTGAAGGAGACATACACGAAGCCCCTCTAGAGGGAGGTATGCTCGGCGACATCAGCTATGGACTGATAGACCCGATACAGCAATGTGTGGTGATGTTCTCCGGCGGATTCGGCCCCGGCGCATCAGGCTTCGCAGATTTCGCCCGCTGGCTCACAGACGACCAGTCCGCAGGCATCAGCCCCATATTCATAAACAACGCATACGATCAGGTCACACAATGGGAGGTCTACCGCAAGCTGCAGATCAGCATGGAAGCCCCCGCAGTAGACTTCGTACATAATGTATTAGACAGTGAATACGGTAAAAACTTTGAAATGCTCGACACGCTCAAAGGCCTGAAGCTGGACCTCACAGTATCCATGGGGCACGGAAAGGGCTCGCTGGACAAAGACCTCGTGAGGAAGTTTGTAAAAACCGTTCTCGGCGAGAGCTTCGCAGGTAAGCTGAAGGTAACAGGTAAAAACTTTGACGAGCAGTCCACAGAGGAACACGACCTCTACAGCGCAAAGCTGAAACACCGCTCAGAGATAGTCGTGGCAGGGTTCCACGTATCACCGGATGAGGCGAAAGCCGCACTTTTCGAAGCGTATCAGATAAATCTGGAACACATAGAAGCCGCTGTCGCAGACTTCGACGAAGAATAAAACTCAATAATATCAATAAATCCCGCAGTCACGTCGCTGATGTTCTGTTCACTCAGAGCATCGGCGAAGACTGTTTCCGACTCTGCATATCCTTTATAAGTTAAACCATACAGACTGCTGAGAAACGCTATTGCGCTCTCAGTGCAGTTTTCATCTTTGCTTAAATTTTTTAAAACACTGTATAATTCTTCATAAGAGGTACACTTTTTAACAGAGGGTAACAGGTTAAAAAACATATCGGCAAATGTAAACGCGGGCACACCCAAAAGCCCCGCTTCATAACATGCAGTCCCGCTCACGGAGACCACAGCTTCGGCATCCTTTATCAGCCCAATACTGTCGGCACACTTATCCACCAGCCTGACCGAAGGTATTCTACTTATAGCTTTATAAAATTTAGTCGGCTGCATCTGGTTCGGATGCCCTTTCACAGCCAGCTCCACACCGTAAGGCAGGGCTCTGGAAACATTCGACACGAAAGCAACAGCATCCATATGAAACCCGCCCAGCACATCTACGGAGGCCTCCGGCGATACATGCAGAGGCATATAAACATACCGCCCTTTCGGCATACCCGACGATGGGTAAACAGACACAGCAGTGCGCACCTTATCAGCTATAAGTTTGTATAATGACGGCACGGTCATATCGTACACGTCCATTCTAATGTGTCTTTTGATATGTTTTATCAGCAGTTTAAGATTATTCTTCTTTGGTCTCAGCATATAAAAAGGCTTTGCCGTACCGGCCATAAATTTCGCATACAGCTCTCTCCCCTTGCTTATATCTATCGTTTCAGCCCTTCCTGCAGGGCGGCTCTGAAAGACACCTTCGAAAAATGCGAACCTATCCGACGGATGACGCACAGTAGACGGCGCCAGATAAGGGGTACTGCACATGCGGCACACAGCAGCACACACAAGCTCATTTGCCCATGTCGCCTCGCCGAAAACGATCTCTATTTTATTACTGATGATAAAGTCATGAATATTGCTGAAACAGCTCGCAAGATACCTATGGGCAAAGTCCGCATCCTTTTTAGAAAGTATCCTGTCTGATGCGATGATGCCATTCACGGATATCTCTGAATATTTATCAAGAAGCTGTAAAGATTCTTCGGAAGTATCTGTAATGATTGAAATATCTAAGACATGAGAATAAGGCGCAACAATAGACTTCACCTCATCAGAGCCTGTGATAATCCAGAATATCTCATGCCCCGAGGCGGACAGATTGTCTGCTACGGCTTTGAATAGAGCCGTGCGTAACCCGTTGCTTACGAAAGCAACCCGAGCCATATTTGAAAATGCTGAGAGGTATTAGAGCCCGATGTTCGCCGTTACGATGTCTGCAATGTTTTCTGCTGAATCATCAACGTCTTTATCAGTGGGTTTCGGCGGAACTGCCGCCACAAAAACCGTAAAGCCCAGTTTGTTATTCACATACATTTTAACATCGTGTATCTTCGGGAACGCCTTGACCCCGTCAGAGAAAGAAGGGATGACAAGCATATCGTAATCCTTATGCTTTGCCAGTTCTTCGACATCCTGCACGCTTCTCTGGATGATGCCTGACGCAAAGAGAACTTTTACATTCCCTTTCTTCAGAACTCTCTGTCCCTTCTTCAGCCCCAGCTTCTCTTTTGCCAGCTTCATAACTTTTTCCGCTGCGCATCCGTTCTCTACTGAAACTAAAACAGTCATTTTCTTCATTTCTCACTCCGTATAAATGACTTCGGGTTGAATATATCCCCAAAGAAGGCGTTAATGATATCTACGTTTTGTGTTTTAAAAATCACGCTCAGCAAAGATCAGCCCATTTTAATAGTCTTCAAAGCCTTGTTTAAGTATTTGGTAATGAACTGAAGTGAGCTTTTTAAACGCTCCTGATTGTATAGAGATAGCTGCGAGGGGTCAATATTTTTATTAGCTTCTCCCCCCTGCTCCACTTTTGATATCTGCTCTTTCAAAAGCAGATCGACGATGGTTTCGTATGAGCCGAGAAAGTCTGAAACTGTCTCAGGCGCAAGCACTTTTTTTCTCTCGAGGTGTTTCGCACGTTCGAGGGTATTCAGGTCACTCAGTCCTGTTTTCAGAGTATATGCACGGGTGACATCCACAAGAAACTGCAGAGCGGAAGTCTTAAGGTTTATGGTCCCTTTCTTTTCCCCGTCTTTTTCGAGGTTTATACGGCCGAAGAATGTCGTCGGCTGTTTAGTATTTACATCCCTTTCGAGCAGCTGTATGAGAAATACTGGCCTCTGAGGCACTTCGATGGATATGAATTCTTTCAGATCCCAGACGAGCTTCTCGTCGCCTTCAAACCTGTCCATATCGAAAAACACCGAAGACCACAAAAATCCCTCACTGCCGGGGTTGTTTATCCATTCGCTGATGACCCTGCGCCACTCGTGCAGAGTCTTTACCATATCAGGGTTAGACGCCATGATATTCCCTCTGCATTTTTCATAGCCGACATATTCAAGGTTGTCTGCGAATATTTCGCCGAAACGTACGAACTGCTTCTTATCTTCTGCCGTGGCATCGTTGGCGAGTATATATGCATGGTCCTGATCAGGATCGAGCATCATTTCTTTACGCCCGCCAGAACCCATAATTATCATCGAGTTTCGCACACGCTGCATTGTTTCCAGTATATCCACAGGGGTATTTTCCAGAGTTATCTGATAAGCCTTTCTCTGGATATTTATATGCACGGAAGAAAGCACAGGCAGGATAGAGCTCGTAAGGCGTGAATTCGCAACGAGCGTCTTCGCAATGTCAAAGAGCTTCCTGTGTGCCTCTCTCAGCTGATCCAGAGTGGTCATGCCGTTTATATGAGAGTTATAAATATTGCTGTTTTGAAAGACGAGACTCATGAGGTCATTATTAGAGATAAGCCCCACAGGCCTGTCCCCTTTCACGACAATAGCATAGTCTTCGCTCTGTATCTGAAGCTCTGCAATGGCCTCTACGATAGGAAACTCAGGAGGCATATTCACAGGGGCGGCGTTCATATATTCCCCAACCTCACAGGGGAGAGATGTCCTCTCCGGGTTCGCCATATACTTATGCACCAACTGCTTAGATGTTAAAAGCCCCGCCAGCATCCCCTTCTCATCCACGACAACAACAGAGCCAACCTTATGCTCAGCCATCAGTGCAGATGCCTCAAATATACTTGCTGATCTATCTACGCTTATAACGGGCGTCGTCATACACCCGCCCACGGATTTATATGTATTCTCCGTCAGGTTTGCAGGACTGCCCCCCGAAACCTTTGAGAGACGGTCGAATGTCATCTTATTATACTTATTACGAAAATCCTCAAACTCCTCCATGAGCTTATAAATACATATCTCAGGCAGGAAAACGAGCTCACACTCGCCGTCAGACTTGGCTGTGACGTAATAATTAGATTTACCCAGAAAGGTGGTCAAACCGAGCACGTCTCCGTAAACCATGTTTATAATACTGCCGTCGTTGCTGTACAGCTCCGCCCGCCCTCCAAGTATTATGTATACACCACGGTGGTACGACTCGCCCCTTTTGAAAATAAATTCATCTTTATCAAGGGATACGAGCTGTGCCTTCTCTATCATAACGCCGAGCCTTGCTTTATCGACGTGATTAAACAGATAGAAAGAATGTAACTGATCTATCACACTTTGTATGTCGGAGATGTCTCTGATTTTCATAATAATTTTTAACCTCTAATCAATTAAATTGCACGGTAAATTTATTATATAATTTCGTTTTAAAAATGCAACATTTGTGTAATATACAGTAAAAAATAATAAATTAATAGCAAAATCACATACCCGTATTAAAATTGTATACAGTATACGATAAATTTAATAATCCTTTAATTTACATAGTTTTATCAATATACAATATCGCCCATAATATGAAATTAAACATTTTTTTGACTCTATAGTTAACCAAAATTATGTTTATTTATAATAAATTTACCCTCTAGCACTCTATTGCCATAAAGTACTAATAACAAGTATAAACAAAAAAAACCGCTTGACACTTTTTTTATATGATGCGATTAATGTTGCATGAAAAAAGAAAGACGTTTTAAAATTCAGTCAACGTTTTTAACCCGCAGAGTTCATCAAATGTTGACCGAAAACGTTTTTCTTAACAGTTAAACACTGCAAGGAGGAGAGAATGCACGATGTTTTAAACTCGGAGAGATTTAAAAATCTCATCAGAAAGCGCTGGACCTTTAGTTTCATCATGCTCGTAATCTTGTTTGTCATCTATTACGGCTACGTTTTTCTAATTGCAATGGACAAAGAGTTCATAGCGCAGAAAGTGACTGCTAACGGCACCGTCGGTATATACCTGACAGCCGCAGTTATCATAATCGCCTGGCTTCTTACCGTTATATACGTGATCTGGGCTAACAAAGTCTACGACCCAGAGGTCGAAGAACTTAAGAAGATGTTATAAGGAGGAATGAAATATGCACAAATTCGGTGAACCTAATGCTATAGCGATTGGATGTTTCGTCCTCGTTGTTTTACTTACTTTCGCAGTTACTTGGTTTGTTTCCAGAAAGCAACAGCAGTCTGCAGGAAGCTATTATACAGGCGGCGGCGGTATCTCCGGTTTTCAGAACGGACTCGCCCTCGCAGGAGACTATATGTCTGCCGCATCTTTCCTGGGTATCTCAGGTATGGTTGCTCTTAAAGGTTTCGACGGTATGATATACGCAGTGGGCTGGCTTGTTGGATGGCCTGCGCTTATGTTCCTTATCGCTGAGCCGCTCAGAAACCTCGGTAAATACAGCTTTGCCGACGTTGTTGCTTCCCGTCTTAAGAAAGGTCCTATTAAAACAGCTTCTGCCGTAACAGGTCTTTTAGTTGTTATTTCCTATACTATCGCTCAGATGGTCGGTTCAGGTAAACTGATCGAGCTTATGTTTGGTATTCCTTATACAATGGCGGAAATCATCGTTGGTACTGTTATGCTTATGTACGTTATCTTCGGCGGAATGCTCGCTACTACATGGGTACAGATCATAAAGGCTTGCCTCCTTCTCTTCGGTGTTACAGTGCTCACACTGCTCGCCCTTGCGAAGTTCGGCTTCCACCCGGGAAACCTTTATGCCGCTGTTGAGACACAGATCGGACCTGACATGTTCAAACCTGGCGGACTTATTAAGAGCCCGATAGAGGCTTTCTCTCTCGGACTTGCTCTGATGCTCGGTCTTCTCGGTCTTCCGCACATCCTTATGCGTTTCTTCACTGTGCCGGATGCTAAAGAAGCCAGAAAGTCTGTTGTATACGCTACAACATTCATCGGCTACTTCTACCTTGTTATCCCAATAGTAGGATTCGCCGCTATCGTTCTCCTCGGTAAAGAGGCTATCACGGCTGTCGGCTCCGGCGGTAACATGGCTGCTCCGATGCTCGCACAGCTCGTGGGCGGAACACCGTTCCTCGGATTCATCTCGGCTGTTGCCTTCGCTACAATCCTTGCGGTTGTTGCCGGTCTTGCTCTTGCTGCTTCTGCTGCACTCGCAAACGACCTTTACATAGGCACATTTAAAAAAGGTAAAGCTGACGACAATGAGAAGCTCAAAGCTGCTAGAGTAGCTACTATGATCTACGGTGTTATCGCTGTTCTCATGGGTATCCTTTTCAAAGGTCAGAACGTTGCCTTCCTTGTTGCTCTGGCATTCTCCATCGCAGCAAGCTCAAACTTCCCTGCGCTTTTCCTCTCTATCGTTTGGAAAAAGCTCAGCACAACAGGCGCTGTTATGGGTATCCTCTTCGGCGGTATTTCCGCTCTGGTACTCATCATCATCAGCCCGACTGTTTGGGTAGACATCCTCGGAAACGAGACTGCTCTCTTCCCATACAAGTTCCCGACTGTTGTTTCTCTTCCCCTTGCATTCATCGGTTCATGGATCGGTTCTATGATCGCTCCGGACCTCGAAGCACAGCAGAAATTCGAAGAGCAGAAGATCCGTACTTACCTCGGCGTGGGTGCAGATTCTGCTTCCGATCACTAAGATATAATGTGAATTACACCTTCACTCAACTGGGGAGCTTCGGCTCCCCTTTTTTATTTGATTCTTTCTCCATCCTTGGAGAAAGAATTCGGTCGTTCACCTTGTTAAAAGCAAGGCTCTCTCACACTCCGCTTTGCTCCGTGATGCACATCCATGTGCATTTATTTATTTGATTCTTTCTCCATCCTTGGAGAAAGAATTCGGTCGTTCACCTTGTTAAAAGCAAGGCTCCCTCACACTCCGCCTTGCTCCGTGATGCACATCCATGTGCATTTATTTATTTGATTCTTTCCCGTCCTTGGGAAAAGAATTCGGTCGTTCAGCCTCAATAAGTAGTAAGTCATTGCGAGGCGGTACAAAGTACCAACGAAGCAATCTTAGCCCGTATAATAAAATACGCCACATACTTACTAATCATCTTCATGTCCTAAAACAACAGCCTTTCAGGATTCACAGCGATACTGCTGCATTATTATAAAAAACCTTCCAATAAAGCGTTATAAGCCCTAATATATAAAGGTCATTCTGAGCCATAGGCGAAGAATCTTTACTATTTATTCGGAGATTTACAAAATGCACGACTACTACGAAAGATATAAACGTCAGATAATGCTGAAAGACTTTGGCAGGGAAAAGCAGGACATACTGAAGAACTCGTCCGTTTTCATCGGAGGGATTGGCGGCCTCGGCGGTGCTACAGCGGCATACCTCGCATCTGCCGGCATCGGGCGCATGGTAATCTCCCACGCAGGCAACCTGACCGAAAGCAACATGAACCGTCAGCACCTGATGGATATAAATAAGGTCGGACAGCCCAGAGTCGAAATAGCCGTGGAAAACATACTTAAAATAAACCCCGACATAAAGCTCGAGATGCACAATGTGCGCCTCAATGAAGAAAACGCAGAAGAGCTCATCAAAGGGTGCGGTGTCGCCGTATCTGCAAGGCCGAACTTCCCAGAGCGTGTCGCTATGAACAACGCCTGTGTAAAGCTGGGCGTACCTATGATAGAAGCAGCCATGGACGATATGAGCGGATATTTATTTAATATCTTCCCCCATGAGACAGCGTGCCTCAGATGCTTTGTAAAGGAAGAGGTCGAAGGGTGGGAAGAGCTCGGATTCGGCGTTTTAGGTGCTGTTTCGGGCACAATAGGCTCACTCGCCGCAGTGGAAGCCGTAAAGATACTCACAGGCCACGGAAAGCCGATCAAGGGCAAGATGATGCACATAGATTTTAACACCATGCGCACTATTACACCCACACTTAAAAAGAACCCCGACTGCCCCGTATGCGGAGGCAAATAAGCCTGTAAATCCTTCCGACGGTGTGTAATACTCATATATGGAAGCGATAATAGATATAATCCTGACCTCAGGCAGAACAGGCGTAGACATAGCCCTTTACATCCTCCTCCCCGTGATGGTTGTGATGATGGGCTTTATGAAACTGTTAGAGGCAAAGGGCGTACTTGCATTCACCGCAAAGGTTCTCTCGCCTTTCGTACGTCCGTTCGGCATCCCCGGCATAGGAATATTTGCAGCACTTCAGATAATACTGGTCAGCTTCGCCGCACCAATGGCAACCCTTGTGATAATGGAGACCGACGGCACAGACAAACGCCGTGTGGCAACAGTCTTTGCCATGGTTCTCACTATGTCTCAGGCAAATGTAACATTCCCCATGGCTGTTGTCGGGCTGAATATCCCCGTGATATTTACTACTTCCATAATAGGCGGACTGATCTCGGCGACACTCACATATTATATATTCGCAAGGTCACTCGGCGAGGGCGGATATGAACACGCCATACACATCAAACAGGAAAACAGCGGAAACGCTCTGAATACCGTCATAAAAGGCGGTCAGGAAGCTGTCAACATAGTGATAAAGAGCATTCCTCTGCTGATACTGGCTATATGCCTCGTAAACTTCCTTAAACACATCAACGCCATCTCAATGCTGGAGAATATGCTCTCCCCTATGCTCGGGCTGTTAGGCATTTCAGGAGTGAGCGTACTGCCGATAGCGACAAAGTTCCTCGCAGGCGGTACAGCCATGATGGGCATAACATTCGACATGCTGAGGGACGGGATAATGTCTGTTCAGGAATTTAACAGGATAGCAGGCTTTATAATTAACCCGTTTGATCTGGTCGGAATAGCCGTGCTCATGACAGCAGGTGAAAAGACGGCATCAATAGCACGCCCCGCCATAATAGGTGCCTTCATAGGCATCACGGTCAGGGGCATCATCCATCTCATCATTTTCTGATCACTTTCTGCTGTCGAATACCAATACGCCGATGGCCGTCATAACGAATGCCATACCTAAAAGATGTGAACGTGTGATAACCTCGCCCAGCGTCAGACTGCTTATCAGCACAGAGCTGACAGGCACTATCGCCGTATAAACCGACGCATACATCCCCGAAACATGCTTTATCCCCGTAAACCAGAGGATATAAGCAGCAGCCGTCACAAACATCCCATAATAGGCAATGACGAAATATCCGCTGACGGTTATCTCCGCCAGCCTCCCCTGAGCGGCCTCATATATGCCGAAAGGGAGGAAAAATATAAAAACTATTATGGCGATATAAGCTGAAAGCTGAAATGTAGGCACTTCCGCCGTGAAACGCTTCCGCATTATGAGGAACAATCCCTCAAACACAAAAGCCCCGAGCACAAGCAGACTGCCCGTGACAGAGCTTTCACCTAGCCCCGCATCAGAGCCTGAGATATTTATAACTATCACGCCGAATGTCGCCAGAAAGACGGCAGATGTCTTCAGCAGTGTGAGCTTTTCGCTGAGAAGTATAACTGAAAGTATAAGGACGATGACAGGGAGCGTACCCGTTATAATGCCCGAATCCACAGCAGAAACAGTCTTCAGCCCCGCCAGAAGCAGAACATTAAAGACAAATATATCCCCCGCCTGCAGTACCACATAGAAAAGATTCTTCCCCCTCAGCTTTATCTCTTTATGTCTGCCCAGCTTCATGAAAGCATATAGCAGCAGCCCGCCGAGGAAAAAACGTATGGAAAGGGTGATGAACTGAGGCATCCCCGTTGCGACGACCTTGCCGACCGTTACGGTTGTCCCCACTATCATCATGCCCAGTATCAGCGATAAGTGATAAATCATTTCTGCCTCCGATGGAAACAATAAGCCGAGAAAGATGAAAATTATAGTACAATACTGCTCATATTTTTAGGAGTAACGCCTATTATACGCTTCAGCCAGCGGTTCATATGGCTCTGATCAGTAAAACCGCATGAAGAGGCTGCGTCTGCAAACCTTGCTCCGCTTAGTATAAGCTCCTTCGCCTGCTCTGCTCTCTTCACTGATAAGAATTCGTATGGAGCCAAGCCTCTGTCTCTGCGAAAAGAACGTATAAAATGATAAGGACTCATCCCCGCCAGCTCAGACAGCTCTGAGATGCTTATCTGCCTGTGCAGATTGCTCCTGATATATTCCTCAACTCTACGCATTTTCAAACCCATGTGATAGCTTTTGTCGGCAGGGCTCTTGTCTGTGTGCTTCTTTATAGCATCGGAGAGTATCTTTATAAGCTCAGACTCTGCATACAGCCTGTCAGCTTTACCGGATAAGATATTCGATACCGCAGAGGTTATGTTCTCTGCGAATGATGTGTCATGCACCACACCGCAGGATAGGAAAGGCGTGCGGTATTTATCAGTCATATCATTGTACATATTTCGAAAAACATCTTCGGTGAAATACAGCATGGAATAACACCACCCGCATGACTCATCAAAAGAGTGTCCGTCGTGGGGTTCATCAGGATTAACGCTGTTTACACAGCCTTTATGGGCAATGAGCTTTTCACCCCTATAGCTGAACTCCATAGCCCCGCTGAGTATAGCCCCCAGACCGTATCCTTCGTGACTGTGTTTAGAGAAATTCTGCTTCACATACCATGCACGCATTATATCCACATCCCCTAGAGGGGTGCTCAGCCTTACATATTTTGGCTTGTCGATAGGGAGCATCTCAGACTTTCCCGTTCATATAGAATATATTATAGGTGACGGGTATCTTCCCGTCCTCGCCGAAAAGCTCGGGATATAGCTCCATAAATTTCTGATAAGAGGATTTGGATGTAAATTTCTTCACCCCTGTGAATGTCGCCCCTGTTCCTTTCTGCTTTTTCAGGAATTCTTTCACAGAGTCGAAAAAGAGTACATACTCCCTCGCCTCATACTCCGCTTCCACTATCCCCTTATACTCTTCGCCAGGACGCAGGTCATACACAGAGCCGAATCCCGTCATATTATTCAGGATAGCCATCTCGGTGAACGTCCCCTTCGCAAATATAGAAAAGGCGAATTCACCGCCGTCTCTCAGCAGTTTCAGCATATTCGGGATGCTCACCTTCGGGTTTTGAAACCATTGGAGCGTGGATGAGCCCGTGATGAGGTCGTACCCTCCCTTCAGAGGCAGATTCTCCCCATCGGCACATATGTATATATTCTCCGGGTGTTTCTCCTTTGCGCCCTGAAGCAGTGCGTGGGAGATGTCTATGCAGGTTATCTCCGCATCGGGATATTTCGCACGGAGCTCGTCCGTGTATATCCCCGTCCCCGTGCCTATTTCGAGTATGCGCATGTGCCCTGCGGAGAGCTTCTCCGAGAGGTGTGATGCGACCATGCGCTGAATGTCGCAGGATGCATCGTATGTAGAGCACGAAGCGTCAAAGGAGCGTTTTATGTGTATTTTCATATTTTATACTGTTTCAATATCTCTGGCCCGATATAGTGCCCCACTCCGTCCAGCTCAACAAGCCTGCACGATGTCTCGAACTCTATATCACGGGAAGCCTCGACACTGACTATCAGGTCGTCTGTGCCGTGCAGGAGCGTCACACAGCCCATGTCCCACTCTATCTCTTCGATATCTGTATTTGCGAGGTATTTAAGCTGATGCATGAGGATATAAAAGTGCCTCGAATCATAACTAGGCGTCATAGGGCTTTTGCACCTGCTGAAGAAATCCTCTATGACCTTTTCGGGAAACTGTGCAAATTTCAACCCCATCTTTTCCAGAACCTTCGCAGGGGTAAACTTCGTAAATTTTTTAAAAGGTGCTGCCAGAACTATGTTTTCAAAATTCGGTCTATGTCTCTGATCGAGGATGATATATGCGCCTGTGGACCATCCGAAGAGGTTTCGCCCGCCTTCCTGAAGCAGTTCCCCTACATCGGAGAGCGAATGTGTGATAAAAGGTATCACAAACTCAAACTCTTCTGCGAAATCACCGAAAAGCTCGGGATATCCGCACCAGCCCGACAGGAATATATCTTTGCTCATATCCCCGCCCCTTTCATGTCTCTGAACGCCTGCTTTATCCTGTCTATCTCATCCAGAACATCCAGCCTGAGCGACAGCCTAAGCCTCGCTGAGTTTACGGGCACTGTGGGCGGTCTGATGGCGGCGACATACATCCCCTTCTCCATCAGGTATTCCTTTGCTATCAGCGCACGTTTATTGTCTCCGAGTATCACGGGGATGATCTGCGTCATGCTTCTACCCGTGTCAAAGCCGAGATCCATAAGGAAAAACCTCAGATCCTCCGCCGCATCGAGCAGTCGTCCGCCTATTTCGGGATATTTCGCCAGATGTTTCAGAGCACCGACGGATGCGCCTACCACCGCAGGTGGGAGAGATGTGGAGTATATGAATGACCTGGCCTTATTCCGCAGGAAGTCTATGATGAGCTCGTCCGCTGCGACATATCCGCCAAAAGAGCCGAGAGCCTTGCTGAATGTACCCATATGGATATCGACCTTATCCGCCAGGCCTATCTCGTGTGCGTATCCCCTGCCCCGTCCGAAGACGCCTGTGGCGTGGGCTTCGTCTATTATGGTCATTGCACCGTATTTCTCGGCGAGGGAGACTATCTTATACAGAGGGCATACGTCACCGTCCATGCTGAAAATGGTGTCGGTGGCTATAACCTTCTCTTTCACGTCTTTATGCTTTTCCAGCAGTGATTCGAGGTCTGCCATGTCGCAGTGCTTATACCTTATATGCTTTGCGCCCGAGAGCTGTATGCCGTCTATGATGCTGGCATGGTTCAGCTTATCGGAGAAGACGTGCGTGTCACGTCCGCATATGGATGTATAGACAGCTATGTTCGCTGCGTATCCGCTGTTGAAGATGAGGGCTTTCTCACGGTTCTTAAAGCTGGCTGTCTTGCGCTCGAGATCGTCATACAGCTTATAGTTACCGGTGACAATCCTTGATGCCCCGCTTGTGGTTCCGTATGCTTTCAGTGCGTTTTCTGCCTCGTTGCACACGCCCTCCACAGTGGACAGCCCCAGATAGTTGTTCGAAGACAGGTTCAGATATTTCGTCCCGTCTATGTTGATATACTTACCTGCGCCCTCTATCATTTCGGGCATTTCACGGTAAAGGTTTTCCGCTTTTATCTTTTCCAGTTCTTTTGCTATTTTATCTTTCATAGAAAAATAATATCAGAGGGGTTGTAACTGTCAATAATCACCTATAAACTAATCAAAGAAATTTGATAGGTCATACTGAACAAAGTGAAGTATCTGTGTTCGCAGATTCTTCGGCTGAAGCCTCAGAATGACGTATGAGAGGGCATAAATGAAACCTGTGACAAACATCTGGCACCCGTGCACACAGATGAAAGACCATGAAACATACCCGATAATAAAAATAGAGCGCGGCGAGGGGATATACCTCTACGACGACAAAGGCACAGAATACATAGACGCAGTATCAAGCTGGTGGGTGAACATCTTCGGACATAACAACCCGAGGCTGAAGAATGCGATAAAAGACCAGCTAGACAAGCTGGAGCACGTCATATTCGCAGGAATAACACACACACCCGCCCTCGAGCTGACGGAACAGCTCCTCAGTGTTACCCCAGAAAATCTGACAAAGGTATTCTATGCCGATATAGGCTCCGCAGCAGTGGAATCCGCCATGAAGCTGTCCTACGGATACAGATACAACAACGGCATCAAATCAAAGAACAGATACATATATCTCGATGCGGGATACCACGGCGAGACCCTCGGCGCACTCTCCGTCTGCGGAGAGGAGCTGTATACAGAGCTCTACGGCGGGATAATGATAGAAAACATCCGTGTGCAGGGCCCAGACTGCTACCGATGCCCATACGGCAAAAACAGAAATGAATGCTCCGCCGAGTGCTTCGAGCATATGGAGCGTGCTATGGAAAAACACGCCCACGAGGCAACGGCAGTCATCATAGAACCCCTGATACAATGCGCAGGCGGGATGAAGATGTATCCGCCGATATACCTGAAAAAGCTGTGCGAAGCGGCGAAAGCCCACGACATCCACACCATCTTTGACGAGATAGCCTCAGGCTTCGGCCGCACGGGCACTATGTTTGCCCTCGAGCAGGCGGATGTCCGTCCGGACTTCGTATGTGTGTCTAAGGGGCTGACATCTGGCTATCTGCCTATGTCAGCAGTGCTCACCACGGATGAGATATACTCCGCATTTTACGACGACTATACAAAGCTGAAAGCATTCCTCCACAGCCACAGCTTCACGGGGAATCCGCTGGCGTGCGCCGTAGCGAATGAAACCATGAAGATGTTTAAAGAGCTGAACACCATAGAGGAAAACAGAAAGAAATTCCCCGTTATGCAGGAATACATAGATAAAAAATTCGTCGGACAGCCCCATGTGGGCGAGGTGCGCCACCTCGGATGCGTATCCGCCGTACAGCTTGTCAAAGACGTAAAGGCCAAAGAGAGCTTCGACTGGAAAGACCGCACCGGGTTTCAGATATTCCGTAAATCCATAACAAAAGGCGCATACCTGCGCAACCTCGGCGATGTAATATACTTTATGACGCCGTACATCATCACAGAGGACGAGATGATAAAGCTCGTCGATATAGCCCACGAATCCGTTTACGAGGTTTTATAATGAAAAAGATATACATAACAGGCACTGACACAGAGATAGGCAAGACATATTTCAGCGGACTCCTATGTAAGGAACTGCGTGAGAAGGGCAACACGGTGTGCTATGTCAAACCCGTACAGACAGGCTACCCCGCCGACGACGATGCAAAGACCGTGGCAGAGATGTCGGGCATCACAGACTATAAGGTGCTCCACACGGCAGAACCGCCTGTTGCGCCGTATATAGCTTTCGAGGAATTTCCTTTCGAAGAGACTGTGGAGGCAATCAACGCTATATCAGGCTATGACTATCTGGTGGTGGAGAGTGCGGGCGGGCTGATGGTTCCTCTGGACAGCGACTATATGAACTATGACCTCGCCAGAGAATGCGGGCTGTCGTGCATAGTTGTCGTTCCGAACAGGCTGGGGTGCATAAACCACGCCATGCTGAACAAGCATTTTCTTGAGAATGAGGGGATACAGTTCGAAGGGTTTGCCATGAACAATCACTTCATGGCGACAAAGTTCGACAGGTTCAACATATCCATGCTGAACGACCTGACCGCTCACTCAGTCAGGTACGTGTTCAGCAAAGAAATGGAACTATCTATAAACAGCTAATGACAATTTAAGCTTCTAAATATGTTCTGGCACTATAGATATCAACAGTACCCAGCGAGCTTCCCGCACCTTCGTAGTTAGCGTTTGCTATCGCTTCGGAGATGTCGTCGGGTGTTATGGAGTTCAGCGCATCCATGTATCTGTTAGCCACATCGAGGGCAGAGAGCATCTCTTCCTTTGTTTCAGGTACTGTTATGTACTCTGATCCGAAATGGAAGTATTTCTCCTTTGCTATCTGCTTCACTTCCTCCATCACAGGGTTTTCTCTATCGATACCGAGTGCGGAGAGTGCCTCAGGCGCATACTCTTTAAGAGCAGCGTAAGCCTCTTCGGAAAGAGATACACTGTCGGAGCCGTTCTTTGCTGCCTGAATGTTCTCTTTCATATGTGACACAAGCGGAGAATCAATCTCGTTCGCTGATTCGTTTCCTGTGCTGATTGTTGTCTGCTGGTAATAATTACCGTTAATTATCATTTCGTTCCCCCTTTTCAGGTTTCACGGGTTTAAAAGCATAGTACGTGCCAATCTTTTGCGGAAAATTTTTCACTATCAGGCCTCTTCGGCTCCGTCTTCTGAAATATCATAGCCAAGTGCCTCGAGAACCTCAGGATTTTCAGCTTTCAGCACGGCATAGGCCTCTGCGGAGAGCTCGACCTTATCCAGCGAAGAGCCGGACGATTTAGAGAGCAGTGATGAATCTTCCTCTTCTTCATATCCGAGTATAGAAAGCAGCTCGGGGTTATTCTCTGAAATAGCTGCATAAGCCTCGGAAGAGAGTGTCACTGTGTCTGATATACCGTTGGATTTCTCATCGTCATCTTTCATATAGTCCAGAAGAGACTTCTGAGATGTGGATGATGCGGTGGTATTCGCAAGCTCTGTATATACCGATGCATCATACGAGGTAGATATGTACATTTTTTCCTCCTGATATTCCTTTTCAGGTATATAAGCATTACCCGTGCCAGATGGTCAGCGCCATGCATCAAAGTTGTGAACTGTGAACGCAGCACAACCCTCCACGCTTATGACGGCTCTTGCTATTCGCCTGATATCATGAGATTTTTCAGACAGGAAAGTATGAATGTGTTGATTATATGTGCTTAAGACGGCTGGTCTGATTCCAGCTTTTCAAACATCTTTGCCATCTGTTCGAGGGTATCTTTTGCCGGTTTGCCGTATTTAAACTCCGCAGGCATATCGACCCCTTTCCCCTGAATAAAGGCTTGGAAATTAGTACCGAAACCGCCGTCAGGCATGATGAGTGCCTTTATGGATGCTTTGGTAAGGTCGTTGTCCGCTTCGTTTATCTCGTCCAGAATGCCCGACTGCACAAGGTAGAGCCACTGAGGCATGAAAGCCATAGGCATAAGCCCCTTCTGCGAGCCGTAAAGTGATAAAGATGTGAAATCCACAAAGGCTGTAAGGTCCTGATAGCCTATGCGGTCGAAGAAGTCGTTGTTCTGTGTGTGGTTATAATAGCATGTGACAGTTCCGTCTCTGCGGTAAGACTGATAGAGCATCGGCGCTTCGAAACCGTAGTCGATGGTCACCATCACGCCCTTAGTTATCTTATCCGCCATAGCCTCGATAAACCTTCTCATGTCGAGGTTTATGTCTACTATCTGGGTCTCTGTCACTCTCAGGTTGATATTATCGAGGAACTCTTTCAGCTCCGGTGTGGAGAGCTCGCCCGGGTTAAATCGGAGTGCTCCGTCTATCTTTTTAACATAGAGCTCTTTCAGCTCGTCGTTCATACGGATAACACGGTGCACAGGGAAAGCGTCCACCAGCTCATTTGAGTAGAATACGCCTCGGAAATCGTTCAGCTCTTCAAAAGGTATCCATGTCACCTTATTCGGGTGTTCCTTTTCTATCAGCTCTTTCTGACGGTTTATGAGGTATCCGCTCTTTTCTATTATATGGTATTGGAGTGTGTCGTAAAATGCGGGGTCTTTCTCTTTCACATAGTTCAGTATATCGTTTGCGAGCATACCTGAGCCTGCGCCCATTTCACAGAAATGATGCTCCAGCCCCAAAAGCTCTGTTATATATATGAAAGAACGCGCAAGGGTTCGCCCGAAGGATTCGGATGCATTTACGGATGTATAAAAGCTCCCCTGCTGTCCGAATGGATTCTGCTTTTGATAATACCCGAGCCCCTCTTTATAAAGGGCTAAATCCATGAATTCGGCAAATGTGATCTGCCCTCTTTCTTCTATAAGCTGTTCGACGTATTTTTCTAATGTATTATCTAAGTTTTTATCCACTATCTAACTCTGAAATTTAATATTATCTCTGCAGACTCCGGTTCGTCCGACAGAACGGCATTAAACTTCAATTTCTTCACAAAGTCAATGGCAAGACGCTCTATCTTTGAGTCCGTGCTGTTCAACAGGATGATAGAGTACGTGTTCCCCTCACGGTCGACCTTAAAGCCGAGCCTGACAGATGTGTCCGTGGTGAGGGAGAATGTCGGCTTCTCCGGACTGTTTGCAAGGCGTCTGTTGCGGTTCAGATTTTTGATGACGAAGAAGTCTTTCGCATTTGTGTCATTCCCCGTAACGTCTGATTCGATACCTTCCCCCGCTCTGTTCGCCTTCTGAAATTCGTCCGAGGACGATTTAAGCTCTTTCAGGAGCTCTTCATCGGGCTTCAGCCTGCTGGTGTTTTCGAGCCTGCTGACGTTCAGTTCGGGCACTTTGACGTCCAGCTCTGATGTAGAGCTGAAGTCGGGGATATCTATCTCAGGCATGGTCAATGCCGGAGCTGTCGCAATGTTTGTATCTGCATTTTTGCTGACTGCGCTGGAGCCCGTCTTTGTAACAGGAGCAGGAGGAAGCTCCCTTATGGAGGACTTTACTATCTCCACCTCTACCGTGCGCTTTCTGGGCTTAAGGATAAGGTCAAATCCGGGGATGCTCCCCAGAAGCAGAAAATGCGCGGCGAGAGATATGATCAGTGCAGGCAAAAATCTAAGCAGCATCTATTCCTCTTCGACAGCTATTGCAAACTTTTCAAAGCCTGCCTTTCGGCTGGCATCCATGACAAAAACGACCCTGCCGTGGGTCACGTTTTTATCAGCTTCTATTATGACGGTGCTTTCAGGTTTGTTCTTTTTCATCTCAGCGAGCTGAGCTTCCACCTGATTCTCTGCAAACTGTGTTCCGTCGATGTTTATCGCTCCGCTCTGTGTGAGGATGACACGTATGTTTTCACTCACGCTTGTCTCGTCACCCTTTGCAGCGGGCAGGTTAACATCTATCGAGTTTGAATAGATGAATGTGGTGGACACCATGAAAAAGATCAAAAGGAGGAAAACCACGTCGATAAGAGGCGTAAGGTTTACCTCTATGTTCTCTTTGTCTTCCTTGGCAGAAAATCTCATTTAAGCCTCTTTGAATATCTGGTTGATGATATCTGTAGCAGCCTTTTCCAGCTCTATTGTCACTCTCTGGGAGCGGAAGCGTATGATGTAGTAAAACACGACGGTAGGTATCGCAACGGAAAGACCCGCAGCAGTCGTGATGAGTGCTTCGGATATACCGCCAGCGAGAGCCTGTGCATTACCGACACCCTGCTGTCCGATGACAACGAATGTCTTGATCATACCGATAACGGTACCGAGCAGACCCATAAGGGGCGCAATGCTCGCTATCGCCTGAAGCGACGGAAGAAAACGTGTGAGCTTGTTAGCCTGATATCTGCCTGATTCCTCTGCTGTCTCCATCAGTCTCTGAAGCGGCAGGTCGAGGTTTTTCAGTATGTCTCCGCATACTTTCGCAAGTGCGGATTCGTTCAGTTCACAAAGGGATATAGCCTCTGTGGTGTCTTTTGCCTTAAGGGCATTTTTCACCTTTTCGGCGAAGTCATGAGGGGCATATCTCTGGGTGCGCAGCGTCACCAGCCTCTCGAGGAATATAGCAAGTGAGAGCACAGACAGAATGATGATAGGATACATAAGCACCCCGCCTTTTTCTATCAGCTCCATATTGAATTCAAGCATAAAGATCCTCCTATTCTTATCTCTTCATTGCTTTGAGTTTCTTTTCAAGTATAGGGATGTCGTCCGTACGTCCCAGCTTCTTGTAGCATTCTATTGTCATCTTTAAGGATTTATCGCTGTATTTCGACGTAGGGAAGAGATAGTGGCTCTTCATGAACGTGATGGCAGCATCCTCAAATTTTTCTTCGTTAAACTGTATTACGCCGATGTAGAAATATGCCGCAGCGAGCCCCGCAGGGTGTCTGTCGGCTATCATCTGATCGAGCAGTGTTCTGTTCTCCGCCAGAGTCTTTTTGCTCAGGCTGGCGAGGTATTTATCCATACCTTCATAGTATCTCTCGGTGTCTTTGCCTTTGAAATAGTTAACGGCTTTCAGTATGTCCTTAGGGGCGGTATACAGCTCTATCAGCTTGCTGTAGCCTAGGTCACGGAAACGTCCCGATGTCTCTGTCATCCCTTCGAATATCTTCAGGGCTTCCTTTGGTTTTGTAGACTGCAGGCACTCGCCTTTCAGGAAGAGTGCGTCGTCGCTTTTTCCCTCTGCGAGCATGATCTCCGCATCGTTCAGACACTGCTGTATGCGCCCTGTATCACGGAAGAGCTTACCGCGCAAAAGATAGGCATCGTTCTTATAAGCCGATGTCATGAATGTATCGAAAAAGTAATTCAAAAGCACTGTTGCGAGCTTTGTTTTTTTAACATCCAGAGCCTGCACTGCTGTCTGATATACAAGGAAATCTTTTTTATCAAAGTTCGCCTTAACCTCTGTCATACGCCTTGCGGTGTCGGCAAATTTATTATCGTCCTTCATGGCAACATAAACGCTGAGGAGACCGTTCCAAGCGTCAAAGCTGTGCTGCCCAGCCGATATGATAGCCTCGTACAGCTTCGCAGCGTCGACATAACGCCCGAGAGAGAAGAGCGACTTTGCCCTTATCAGGCTGTATTCAGGCTTCCCTTCGGTCAGCTTAAGCACTTCGTTGTACTTTCCGCTGAGGAAAAGGTGCTCTAGGTATGTGCTTACGAATTCAGGGTCGTTCTTATATTTACTGAAGACGGCTTCCGCCTCATAGAATTTATCTTTTTTCAGCCAGCAGATCATCAGCAGATGGTCGGCATCCCTGCTCTTTGTCTTCATCAGCTTTATCTGCTCTATGGCATTGTCATAGTATTTTTTATGAAAGAGAACAGTGGCACGTACAAGGGCGGCATCGTCCCCTTTTACTCCGTCCACATTGTTCCATGCGAGCTCGTATTCGCCTTTATCAAGGAATATTCTGGACTTTAACAGCTTGCAGTAGTCTGTGCTGCATGTGGTGATGAGCATCAGCGCATCGTCATAATTACCTGCGATGTATGCCATCTGCGCTAGCATATATCTGCTTATCGTTATCTTCTCTTCATCGGAGCTGGATTCGATATATTTGAGGAAATATCTCTCCGCACGCTTCATGTCAAATGTGGCATAGGCAAGCCCACGGTAATAGTATGCTGTCTCTGCCAGCTCTGTATTGAATATTACGGCGTCGAGGTATCTCACTGCGCTCTTGCTGTCGCCGGATGCGAGGTAATACACGCCTGTATAAAACTTCAGATTATCGGCATTTATCCTGTTTTCAAAGCGAAACTGTGAAAGGAACTCCAGATTCATCTTCGGAAATGTCCTGCCCACGTAGTAATAGAAAAGATTCAGCTTATCGTCGTCGTTTCTAAGCTCGCTGAGGAGCTCGCCCGCATGGACGAGGTCTTTCTTCAGCACGGCAGATTTAGCCCTCAGCACTGTCTTCACAGGGCTTTCCTTCATGCCCGATATCAGTGCGCCCGCTGCTTTGCCGTCGCCTCGTAAAAGGTATGCATCAGCCACGAGGGAGACTGTGTTCTCGGTGCTTTTGGATGACGAGTTTATTACGTCGTCCATCCCGCCCTGAGAGTATCTGGCAGTGATGTAAAAGTCGTAGAAACGGCTGTCTTTCTCTGTGATGTCGGAATGCTTGTCGAAAACTTTGACCAGTCTGTCGTATCTGTTGAGCTGGAGCAGACCGTAGAGCCATCCGTAAAGAGTGTATGGTGTCAGCCTGTCGAGGGAACCGATGAATATATCGAGCTCCTCAAAGGCTTTGATGTCCATGAGATACTGAACCACACGGTCGGAGGCAACAGTCTTATAGCTTTTGCCGTTTATCGCCGTATCTTTCAGTATGTCCATAGATATGCTGATAGAGCCTGTCTGAAGAAGGGCAAAAGCATAAACCAGCCTTACCTCTTCCTCAAATGACGTGCCCTTAATCTTACGCTCATAATATTTATTATAAGAGTTGATGACATCCAGATATCTCTTATCCAGATACGCTTTTACAATGTTGTTGCGGTATGCCTTGTCCCCGACAAAGACGGAAGATATCGATGTTCCGAAACTGCCTGAGTATGCACCGCCCGGGTCTTCGCTCTTATAGTCTTTCGTCTCGCCCGCATTGAGCTGAAAGCTCTGCTGGCGGAGATATGTGTCGAAATCTGACCGCACATTGAAAGACACAGAGATATTCCTGAAAGAAGGTCTGATGCTGAAATCAGATATCTCTTTACCGGTAAAGGCAAACCCGGGGACCTTCACCTCTGCAAATGCAGTGGAAACAAGTAAAACAACAAGTAAAAACGTTAAGATTTTCTTCATAGTATATTATTCTGCTGACTCAGTCTGTTCCGGTGATGTCGGGTTGCTGTCTGAGCAGCCGCCCTCGCATCCAACGATACCGCTGAATGCTGACACAACAAGAACAGCAAGTATGAATTTTCTAAACAAACTCACCCTTACCCTCCGTGTCTTTTAATTGATCATACATCCCATGATCCGTCATATCAAACATAAGAGGCGTAACGCTGACAAATCCGTGCTCCAGCATGAATTCATCACTTTCCGGAGATATCTCGCCGTTTTCCCTCTTTTCCCCGACGAGCCAGTAATAGCTGCCCCCTCTGGGATCCTCACGTTTGGCAAAGGTGTCAAGGAATCGGCTGCTCCCCTGCTTGGCAAAGCGCCATCCCTTTATCTCTTCTTTAGACAAAGCAGGAACGTTTATGTTCAGTACAGTATTGTTCGGCAGTGCCGACCTGTACAAATAATCCGCAAAATATCTGCCTACATGGGCAGAAGGTGTAAAGTCGAACTTCTCTTTCGTACAGAGACTGACAGCTATCGAGCGAACGCCGAGCATGGCTCCCTCTGTGGCGGCAGAGACCGTACCTGAATATATCACATTCGAAGCAAGGTTTGCTCCGTGATTTATCCCCGAAACAACAAGGTCTGGCTTATCCTTCATGATGTCGCTGACGGCTATCTTCACACAGTCGGCGGGTGTACCCTTTATGCCGTAGCCGAAGAATTCGCCGAATTTATAAAACTCTGTGACCCTGAGAGGGTCGGCTATCGTGATAGCATGCCCCACGGCAGACTGCTCCGTAATAGGAGCGACAACCGTAACCTCGGCTATCTTGCTCAGTTCTTTATAAAGTGCGTAAATTCCTTCGGAATAAATACCGTCGTCGTTAGCCAGCAAAATTTTCATATCTAAACCCCATAGTAATTTAGCTTAAATACAGATTATAATCAACGGACAAACTTATATTATTATGGGCATATTTTTTAAGAGATTTGTCAGTTTTATGAAATAAAAAATAGAAAAGCCCCGCAGGATTTCCGCAGGGCTTTAGATCAGAAATATCAGTTATATGCAGATTCGCCGTGCTGGGAAAGGTCGAGCCCCTGTCTCTCCTCGTCCTGAGCCACTCTCAGTCCGATGACAGAGTCTATCACCTTCAGTATCACAACAGTCACCACGACAGTGTAAACAAGAGTAACACCGAGTGAGCCGAGCTGAACCACAAGCTGATTAAAATTGCCGTAGAAGAGCCCTGTTCCGCCTATCGAAGCGAAAAGTCCAGTAGCCAGAGCACCCCAGACACCGCCCACACCGTGGATACCGATAACATCGAGGGAGTCGTCGTACTTCAGCTTAAACTTTAAAAAGACAGCCAGATAACAAAACACCCCGCCGCCTAAGCCTATGAGCAGAGCGATGGGCGGTGTTACAAAACCTGCGGCGTTTGTGATGGATGCGAGACCTGCGATGATACCCGAGGATATACCGAGAGCCGTGGGCTTTCCGCCCTTATACTCCATCAATGTCCACGCCAGACCGCCTGCGCATCCTGCGATGAACGTGTTCACGAATGCCGTGAAAGCCACGTCATTCACTGCGAGTGCGCTCCCCGCATTAAAGCCGAACCAGCCAAACCACAGAAGCCCCGTGCCGAAAACTGTCAGCATAAGGTTGTGCGGAAGGAACTGAGTTCTAGGGAAGCCGTTTCTGTTGCCGAGCATTTTGATAAAAACAAATGCAGCCACGGCAGAAGAGAAGTGAACCACTATCCCCCCTGCGAAATCGAGTGCGCCCCAGCTCCCGAGGAAGCCTCCGCCCCATACCCAGTGCGCCAGAGGAGCATAAACGAGCAAAGACCATACAGCGATGAAAACGACGAAAGCATTAAACTTTACCCTCTCTACGATAGAACCGCTGAGGAGAGCGCATGTAATGATGGCGAACATCCCCTGAAACATAGCGAATATAGGCTCGGGTATACTGCCTCTGACAGCCGTCATCACATTGTTGAAAAAGAGATACTCCGTGCCTCCGATAAAAGCGTTTCCGCCCGGAGCAAATGCTATCGAGTGCCCGAAGAACACCCATAGAAGCCCCACTACGAATATAGAGACCATACTGTAAAGCATCGTCGACAGAGTATTTTTACTGCTGGCCATACCTGCATAAAATATCGCAAGTCCGGGCAGCATAAAGAGAACTAAGGTAGCTGATATCAGCACCCAGAGTGTGTCCGTTTTGTCTATCACCGCTGCTTCACCCGCCCATACGGATATCGGCAGCAGTGCGAACACTGCTAATAATTTAATCACATGTCACCCCCAATAATGACAATTTTTAAAACTTTAAGATGTATGCAAAAAAAGTGCCAAAACAACGTTATATGGCAGAAATGTGACTTAGTTATTAAATACTAACTAATTATAAGAAATACTCAAAAGAGCTTAAATTGATAATTTTTTAATCACTTTGCTAAATGATGCTTTTTTAATCAGCATGATGATTATTTGATAACCAGCAGGATAAAGACATAAAAAAAAGGAAAATACATGCCGATGGTTGCAGTCACTCTGAGGAGTGCCAGCCAAAGGCTGAACGAATCCATAAATAAGCAGTTGATGAGTATTAGCGACGTGAGAGTCTCATATCTTTTGATAAGCAAGAACTTATAGCCACCGTGACGTTAGAAGTTTGATGAGCAATAGCTTTAGACTCTTACGCCTGCATACAGGCTCAGAATGACTATTAAAAATCTTCTTGAAACAAAAAATCCCCAATCTTTTAAAGATCGGGGATTTTATTATATAAGTTTAGACCATCTTAAGAAGTTCCCGACAGGTCTTTTCGATCCCTTCGGCCACCTCTACGATGTTTTGCCCCAGCATATACGCAGGGGTTGTGACAATCTTATTCTCGCCGTCGACAACATATTCCTTCACAGGGCAGTTGATGTGCTCTGCACCTAGCTTATTTATGCCTGCTGCCACGGCGGCTTCCGTACCTATCGTGATGGCTGATTTTATCCCTGTCCCTTCGAGAGCTTTGGCAACTATCACAGGAGCAATGCATATCGCAGCAAGGGGCTTTTTCGCCTGCAGAGTTTCCTTTACCAGACGGAGCACGTCAGGGTTTATCTGACAGTCGGGACCGTCCACTGCGAAAGTCGTAAGGTTTTTAGCTGCGCCGAACCCGCCCGGAAAGCATAATCCGTCGAAATCCGCAGCCGTAACATCCGCCATGTCTTTTATGTCGCCTCTGGCTATCCTCGCCGATTCCACCAGCACGTTTCTGGTCTCGCCCTCTGCGGGCTCACCCTTCAGGTGGTTTACCACATGCATCTGTTCGACATTCGGAGCCATTATAAGAACCTCTGCCCCTGCCTTTTGCAGGAAATAGAGGGTAAGAACCGCTTCGTGTATCTCTGCGCCGTCAAAAACGCCGCATCCGCTTAATACAACACCTATCTTAGCCATGAATGCACCTCGATTTCATATTTTAGCTGTATATAGATTTTATCAGTTGAAGGAATCAGGCGCAAATTTAATTGCCCAGACAAGTTCCAGAAAGGTCTTCCACCCTGTTCACAGGTACGACTACACGGCTGATACATATATACTTTGCCAGCATGTCGCATATTGATTCTATATGTTCGTCGCCCAGCTTGCCGGAGTTGCTGAAAGAGATGCGCTGCACCTTCATCAGTATCCTTGTTGTGGGCTCTACGGTCTTTTTTAGGTTGTCGGCTATCTGCTCCACCATTTTCAAAGCCTGCTCACGGTTCAGGTTCAGCTCGCCTGCTATCTGGTCGTGATAGCCCATAACAGCGAGATAATCAAACCCGTAAGCCAGCATAGAGCTTATGCTCTGGGCATACCAGCTCATCCCTTTTGTCTCCTCCAGCGGAGTTTCGTAATACACATTACCCGCTATCACAAGGTCAGGATTCTCCTGCATGGCAGCTATCTTTAGACTCTGGTAGAACTCCATCATTTTGCCGTTTTTCCACTCTGTCCAGGGGATGAATGTGTCCGGGCATCCGCCAGGCACTTTTGTCTCGCCCAGTCCGCCCGTGCACCCGAACAGCTTGTCAAAGCTAAGGTCTATCCCCGTATCGGCCCTATAGGCATTCAGTGCATAATCCGACGCTCCCTCACGATAGCGCAGGATGAAATCGTCCTGAAAGAGTATGCCGTCTATGTCGTACTTCGCCAGATCACGGAAAAGCTGTCTGACGGTCTCCGATGCCTCTTCATTAAAGATAGACATGCCGTATCCGTCCGCTAATCCTTCTTTACGGAATTCTTTCTCCATATATTCTGGGGTTTTCAGGAATGTCAGCGACCTTGTCGCCATCCATGCGAATATCTTCATGCCGTGCTTTCTGGCTGATGTCACAGCCTCGCCCAGCACGTCACGCACCATACATGCAGAGTCTGTCTTAAAGTAGACCCCTGATTTGCAGTCTTCGTTTACGTCTCTGTAGTGGTATCTGTCGATGCCGTTATGAAAAACACGGATAAACACGGAGTCTACCCCGTGGTCTTTGAGCCCTGTGAAAAGCTCGTCTATATTTCCGTCGTATTTTTCATCGAGCACAAACACCTGCACACCATTCAGCGCAGGGTAGCTCTGGGCAAAAGAAGACCCTGCCACGATGAGCAGGGTCATAAATATCAAAAGTTTTTTAAACATTATTTTTTCATTGGGTAAGGTTTATGCGATGTTCTCGCTGCGATGGAGGCCGCTTTCGCTTTTGCTTCCTGATAGTTTATACCGTTGAAACAGCGCACTCTGTACCATACGCCCTTTTCGCCGAGGTCTGCCCTCACAACGAATACATCGGGGATGATCTTTTTCAGTTTATCACGTTCGCCGTCAGCATATTCCTGCTTTTTAAATGATGCGATCTGCACCACATAGTCGCCTGTTGTCACTTTTTTGTTCAGCACGCCGAGCGGGTCTGTGGATGTCTCCGACTTCGCCACCGGTTTAGGCTCCGGCTTTGGTGCGGGCTTCGCCGCAGGTTTAGCTGCAGGTTTCGGCTCAGGTTTTACCTCTGGTTTCACAGTCACCGGAGGCAGAGGCGCAGGCTTAGGAGCGGGGAGAGCCGCCTGTGTGCCAGTGGCAGCAGGTATCTTGAGCTCTTCGTCAGCCTTCTCTTCCTCGGTCTTCACGTCGATATTGCCCTTTTCATCCATGACGTATTCTTTGCTTTCACCTGCGTCAGGGTTAGTGACCTTTTCCTGCGGGACGAGGTCTTCGAGAGACTTTTCATTCTTATTACCGGAGAAGTCCAGCTTATCCGCAAAGAATGCCACGCCTGTCACTATGACGGTGAACACTATAAAAAATACAATGAAAAGGATAATGGTATTACCGAATCCTTTGCTTACTTTCGGCGTTTTACCGCCAGCAGGTTTGGCATCGAGCTGCCCGACCTGTTCTTTTACTTCGTTTTCGCCTTCGCCTTTCTTTTTACCAAACACATTTACATCCTGTCAGGTGCGCTCACGCCGAGGAGAGCTAGTCCGTTTCTGATGGTGTTACCTACAGCCTTTGCCAGTGTAAGTCTCGCAGAGGTGAGGTCTTTGTCTTCTTCGTTTAACATCTTGTTATTGAAGTAGTAGCTATGGAACATTGAAGCCAGTTCCTGCAGATAATAGCCTATTCTGTGAGGCTGTCTGTTTCTGGCGGCCTGCTCCAGCACATTTATATAATCGTAAATTTTCTTTATTAACTCAAGCTCTTCTTTAGAATTTAATTTATCCAGCCCGCTGCACAGTTCGTAAGCGATACCCTCTTCGTCTGCTTTGCGCAGGACAGACTGTACTCTCGCATGTCCGTACTGTATGTAGAAAACAGGGTTATCGGACTCACGCTTCTTTGCCAGAGCGATGTCGAAGTCGAACTGAGCCTCGTAGTCTCTCATGGTGTAGAAATATCTGGCTGCATCACTGCCTACGTCTGCTATCAGTTCGTCGAGCTCGATAAATGTACCCCCACGGGTAGACATAGACACACGCTCGCCAGCGTTCACAAGGTTTACCATCTGGATAAGGCTCACTGCGAATTCTTTATCCTCATAGCCGATAGCCTCGATGGCAGAGCTGAGACGCTTCACGTATCCGTGGTGGTCAGCACCCCAGACGTCTATTGTGGTCTGGAATCCTCTGTCGAACTTATTCTTATGATATGCGATGTCGGAAGCGAAGTAAGTGTATTCACCGTTGCTTCTCTTCACCACACGGTCCTTGTCGTCGCCGAAATCTGTTGATTTAAACCAGAGAGCGCCGTCTTTCTCATAAATGAAGCCTCTCTCTTTCAGGTATTCAAGGCTGGCAGGCACATCGCCTTTCTCATAGAGAGATTTCTCGCTGAAATACTCTTCCATAGTTACGTTGAATATCTTAAGAGTGTTTGCGATGTTGTCTGTTATAACCTGCAGACCTTTCTGAAAGCATACTTCAGTGCCTTCATTCTCGGGCATTTCGGCTATCTTTGTGCCGTGCTCGTTATAAAGGTCCTGTGCGATGTCTCTGATATATTGTCCGTGATATCCGTCCTCGGGGAACGGCATCTCCTTACCCGCTATTTCCATATAGCGCACATAGATACTCTTGCCCAAATTGTTCATCTGGTTTCCTGCGTCGTTCACATAGTATTCTGTGTGGACATCGTATCCTGCGGCTTTCATTATCTTCGCAAGGCTGTCTCCGTATGCGGCATTACGTCCGTGACCGACATGAAGCGGGCCTGTGGGGTTTGCGCTTACGAATTCAACCATTGTCTTTCTGTTTTTACCCAGATCGCTGGTGAAAAAGGCGTCGTCTGTCGCTGCCTGTTTCACTATCTCGTGGTAAAAACCGTTATCTATAAAGAAATTGATAAAGCCAGGCATAACAGCCTCTGCGCTCTTTATCATAGGGTGATTCAGCTTACCCACGAGCTTCTCGGCGATATCCATAGGCTTACTGCGGAATATCTTTGCAGATTTCATAGCTGCATTCGCTGCAAAATCGCCGTGATCGGGATTATTTGGCGTCTCTATTGTATATTCGGGGAGAGCAGCTTCCGCTCCGCTCTCTTTTATCATATCTTCCAATGCTTTATCTATGAGTGACTGAAGAATCTGTTTCAACTGAAACCTCCGACTGATATATGCGCCAATATTATCAGTTTAAAATATCTAATTCAACCATTTAGATAATTTAAGTTGCATCTGGTTAAACCTGCGCTTATTATAATGGGTAACCTAATTAACTTATTTGTTTGGGGAGTTTATGTCCGAGGATCAGTTTGCTGACTTTAGGGTTCAGCATCCGATATTAACTACAACACTGGATACTCTGCACGAGATCGCCATCATTCTCGATTTTGACCGAAACATCATCTACTTTAACAAAAAATATGATGAATTTGCCCTAAGACACGGTCTGAATAGAGAAAAAGGGATCAAACCGGGAAACGCTTTTAACTGCATACGTGCCGTCGAGGGCGATGAAATGTGCGGCACAACCGACTTCTGCAGATACTGCGGGGGGAACAGCTCCATCGAAAAGAGCCTGAAGGGCGAATCCAGCCAGAGCGAATGCCAGATAGTCGCCACCAGCGGTAAATCTTATAACCTTAAAGTATCCGCATCTCCGCTCAACCTCAGAGGCACAGACGTAACCCTCTACTGCATAATGGACATCAGCTCCGAAACCAGAAAGAAAACACTGGAAAAGATATTCTTCCACGACGTAAATAATATCGTCGGCGGCGTAAGCATGCTTTGCGAAATGCTCGCCGATAACTGCGACACCAAAAACCCTGATAATATAAACAACCTCGGCCTGCTCCGCTCTGCCATAGACTCGCTTAAGTCTGAGATAGACTCACAGCGCATCATCACAATGGCAGAAAAGGACGAGCTGAAGGTCAGGATAGCAAAGACATGTGTAGCCTCCGTGCTGGACAATGTCGTACGCTTTTTCAAACCTGCGGTGGCTGATTCACACATCACGATAGTTAACAACATCACCGAGCAGGAGCTCTGCATAGACACCGACCTTGTGCTCATCAAAAGAGTGCTGGTGAACATGATAAAGAACGCCTGTGAAGCATCTGCCGAGGGGCAGACCGTCACCATAGACTACGAGCTGGGCGACGAAAACCTGACTATATCCGTGCATAACCCTTCCGTAATGCCCGAACACATCAGTAAATCTATATTCAAAAGATCGTTTTCAACCAAAGGGGAAGGCAGAGGGCTCGGCACTTACAGCATGAGACTGCTCACCGAAAGGTATCTGAAAGGGAGTATCTATTTCACTAGTATAGAGGATGAAGGTACGACGTTTTTCATTGAGCTGCCCATCAGGCAACAAGATTCACAATAAGCCCCAGCATTTCGTCATAGGTTCTGACTGTTGCGACATTTGCGCTTGTGGCGTGCTGTGTCACCATCATATTAACGACCTCTCTGGCATAATCCACATCTGAAACCTCGAGCTGACCGCTCTTCAGAGCATAAAGATCCTCAGGCATCTTATTACCGTAGCTGTCGTATATCTCTATGGTGCCTCTGTACTGCTCGTTTACGGTTATCTCACCGTTGTCGGATATGGAGAAATCCTCGATGGTCTCGCCCGGCTGGACAACATCTTCCAAAAGGGTTCTCCCCTTACTGTCGACAATGTCGCCCTGCCCGTCCAGATAGAAAGACCCGTTCCTTGTGAAATATGCCGTACCGTTGTCATTCAGCTTAAAGTTACCCTTTCCTTCTATTACAAAGTCGAGGTTTCGACCGGACTGGATGGTGTATGAGAGCGACTGGTTCTGCCTGATGGAGGATATAGCCACACCGCCCTGTTTCAGATCATGGAGCTGTAGGGTATTGCTTTTGTAGTAAGGTGTGTTTATATTGGCAATATTATTAGCAGTAACGGCAAGTGAAGTATTATAAACATTTATGGCGTTAGCGCTGTTGTTTAAACCATCTATCATTTCACGCTCCTGCTATAATATATGCGACAAATACGGAGGAATTCAATGCAAAATTTAAGCGACGAGAAACTGAAAGAACTTTTAAAAAACGCGAAGACTGTTGTTATAGTCGGCGCTTCTAATAAACCTGAAAGAGCCAGCAACGGCATCATGAAGTTCCTTATGAAGAACGGATACGACGTTACACCCGTGAATCCTATCGAAAAAGAGGTTCTCGGTGTGCCGACATACGACTCCGTAGAGGACATTCCATTCGATCCGGACATAGTGGACGTTTTCAGACAGAGTGCATTTGCAGCAGAGATCGTCAGAGCAGCAGCAGGTAAGAATGCGAAGCTCATCTGGCTGCAGGAAGGCGTTGAATCCATCGAGGGTGCGCAGATAGCAAATGTTACAGGCATCCCTTATGTTCAGGATAAATGCATATTCAAAGAATACCTCAGGCTCGGGCTCGCCGGCGAATAATCGATGCGCCTTGCGGTTGTTTTACTGACGATATTACTGAGCTTCAGCGCATACGCCAGACCGCTCAAAATAGGCAAGCTGGTGGAAGATCGCCTTCAGGGGATGCAAAACCTTAAACGTATCGCCGAGCTCATCATCAGCGAAATGCCCGAATTTGACTCTTACGAGATAATTACCGAACCGACGGAAGACATCGATAACTTTGTCAGAATGATAGATAGAGAAAATGTCGATATCGTGATCGAATCAATACACACGGCGGCATACGCCGAAAAACATACAGACATGCAGCCGCTCCTGTTGATCAGCAGGAACGGCAGCGTCTTTGTCAAAGGCATCATTCTGGTAAGGAAGGATTCCGAAATCTCATCACTTAAAGACCTGAACGGAAAGACCATATCCATACCAAACGAAAATGCCACAAGTACCTATCACCTTATAAAAAGTTCTTTCGCCAAAACAGGCATAAAGATGACAAAGATCGACTCGCCCGAAAGCAATGTCGAGAAAAATACCATTGGCTACACAGTTACAAAAGATAAGGCAAAGTCCGTCAGCCAGGTCTACCTGAAAAAGACAGATGCCGCGGCAATATGCTCATCCAGCTGGGGCGACCCTAACACTGTGCCAAACTTTGAAAAAGAAGAGCTCAAAATCATTTACGAAACACAAAGCGTCCCCGGACTTTTTATGATGGTCAGAGGCAGCCTGCCGAAAGAAACAAAGGAAAAAATAGCATCCGTGCTGCTTTCCACCAGCTCAGGCGGGATATCTCCAAACAGGATAAAAGACTGCAGTATCACAAGTTTTCATAAGATAAATTTCGACTGGCACTCACTGCTCAAAACTTTGGACTAAACCCCGCAATTCTCACATCCGAAATCATATATCTTTCTTGACATATCATTCTTATAGCTGTATAAACCCCTTTACCACATTTTAACGGTATTGCCGAGGTGGTGGAATTGGTAGACACGCATGATTCAGGTTCATGTGCTGGATAACAGTGTGGGGGTTCGAGTCCCCCTCTCGGCACTCTAAAAGAGCCCTATTACTAATTAGTTAGTGATGGGGCTTTCTTGATTCTGACAGTATTCTGACAGATTGTGCCCGCCAGACTGTAAATCATGCCCCGAATTTGAGAGGAATGAGCCGATTTTCGGCTGTTGAAATTGTACTGATTTAACGTATTTTGCGTATCGGGTTATCAGTGTCCCGACGTTCTTGTGTCCCATCCTTTCAGCGATATGTGCGAGGTTATCGCCAGCCAGAATAGACAGACTTGCGTGGGTGTGTCTGCATTGGTAAATGATGCGGTAAGCAATGCCCAGCTTCTTCAGCATAGGTTCCCATACTTGCTTCATGATATTGTCAGATGATACCCACGGATCACCGTACTGGTTGCAAAAGATGAAGTCAGACTTCATAAAGGTATACTGCTTGTGGTTTCTGAGAGCGTTCATTGCCTCGTCAGTGAGTGGAACTATCCTTTTAGACGCTTTAGTCTTAGGAGTATCCAAACGCTTCTCTGTGAAGTGTTCTTTGACGTGGTAAGAACAGAACATCTCATCAAAGTTTTTCCATTTCATCGCCAACACTTCACCGATTCGCATTCCCGTATGGAACAAGATCGTGAACATTGCATGAAACTTAGGATTGTTCTTCTGAAGATGATTAAGGATAGCCTGAACCTCTAACTGGTTGAACGGCTCGATCTCCGGCAGTTCCAGAGTGAAGTTTTTAACCCTGTCCATGACATTATGCTCAATATAGCCCTGCTCATAGGCATAATCAAAGATACGCCTTAAGGGGGTGAGCTTGTTGTTGATGCTCTTTTTGCTCAAAGGCTTATCTAACAACTCAAACTTATAATCATCCACCAAAGATTTTGTGATATTCTGCATCTCGTAATTTGCAAAATACTGATTAATAGACTTCAGAGAGTTCATATAGTTCCTGAGAGTTGTCCGCTTAAGCTCCCCTGCTTTGTGTAAACGCTCAACTTGCTCTCTCCACTCATCCGCAACCTCCGCAAAGGTCTTGTTGGCTTTATCAGCCACGGAGTTGAACAATCTGCACTTCTTAGAATTCGGAAACCATGCGGCGTATTCAAAGTCACCGTCTAAAATCTGCTGTTCCAGCAACTTTGCCTGCCTTTCTGCATACCTTCTGCCTTCTTTGTTGGCAGTCACTGACAAATACTCTCGGCACCTTACGTCCCGGTAATAGAAGTCTAGCAACAGCCTGTTCTTGTCTTTTCGTACTCGCACAGTTTTCGTTTTAACTTGTGCCATTTACACCTCCTTATCTGTGATTATATCTCAAAATCACAGGGAGTTGTTCTTAATCTTTGACATGATGGCAGACTTTTTAAAACGTATAGCTGAACGCTTCGATGATCCCATTTTTATAAAATCTTTGCCTGGGCAAAAAAGTCCCTGACACTTCCAATTCATGAGAGTTTTTGGGGAAACTTTCAGAATTAATGACATTTCCTCATAAGTCAAAAGTTCTTCATCAACAATAATATTATTTCGTTTTTGCATGTTGCACCTCTTTATGCCAGTCATTTAAGAATAGATTCTTTGTTGTTAATGTTTTAGGAGTTTTAGTTTTGACAAAAGTAAATATTTCATCATCACATATCCCATTTTCTCTTAATTCGTTTATAACGTTAACAAGTTCTTGCTTGTTAACATATGAAGTCTCACTAGAGTCCATAACGATATACATCAATAAATCATCAGACGAAATCACGTCGTCAATCTCTTCTTTTCTTTTATTTGCTTTACTATTCTCTTCTTTCCTTTGTGTATTTTCGTCATCGATATCTGCTGAATCGTCAGTTTTTCGACGTCGATAATCCAAATCCCTTCTGCGTTTCTCAAAAAGAGGCTCTAATATTTTCAAAAGATCATCTGAATAAATTAGCTGCCCATCCTTTTGAAGCAACTTCAAAAAAATCATATAATCTATTAACTCTTTTAATCTTGATGATGGCACATCAAAATCTCCAGCAATGAGCTCAAGCTCTCCATCATCTATAAGAATACGATAATGATCAGAACTAGTTAGGCTCTCTAAAAACATTATGTAGACCCCATAGCCTTCAATGCCATGTTTCGATCGCAAAGCTTTCACTTTTCTATTATTTCGCATATGAGCATCATGACCAAAAAAATCGGCATTTGTTCGCCTAGGTCTCGCCATCAAAGACTCCTTGAATCATTCATTTTATCTCAATCTCATTTTCTAAAACCTAGCTTCCCTTAACCCTATTGTCAACGCATAATTACTTGTTAAATAAGAGGATTTCTACCACCGCCACATACTTAGGCATAACTTTATAGATTATTGATAAAAGGTTACTTTTTGAATTTCACGCTATTAAATATTTTTTTCAAAGATGCGCAACAATGAACCCATACAGAATAATTAGAGCTAATTAATTGTAAAACATGACATAATAAGTTAACAAAGCAAAATAAGCTATGATTTAAATTTTAAATATAAAAGGCCCACCAAGTAAAATGGCAGGCCTCGCCCCTGAAGGGGTAACTAATGCATAATGTGAATATCACATACTTCTTTCAAACCCTTAAAAGGGTAAATAGCATATGTTAAATTTTTACTACATTTTTATCATTACTACAACTTAAAACGGTCGTTTTAGTTGTTATTTATGAATTAGTTTAATCTGATTTATTTGAAGACCTATTCTCTAAAATATAGCTATTAGACCTTTTGTTAGTTTTAGAGGCCAAAGCCACGCATTTTATCGTGCTGGTCTTTATAGTTTGGCAGGTACTTTTCAACAAGCTTCCAAAATTCTTTGCTGTGATCATGGTGCTTCAGATGGGCGATTTCGTGAACCACAATATACTCGACACAATCTATCGGCAGCTTGATGGCCTCATAGTTGAACATGATGTTCCCCCTGGATGAGCAGCTCCCCCACCTTTTAGCAACCTTCTTAAAGGTGATCTTTGTGTAGACGAGCCCCATTACCTTAGCCCACTGGCTAGCCAAAGAGGTAATACGCTCCTTCGCCTTCTCCCTATAAAACTCATCCAGGGCCTTATGCATATATTCTTCTTTCATCAGGTAAGGGTTATACCGCAGGGTAAACTTTGAATGATTGAATGTCAGATATGCTTTGCCGACTCCGGCAGTCTTGTCTTCTTCCAGCTTCAGATAATATCTTTTGCCGAGATACGGTAGTCTGGAACCAGTCTCAAACTCGAAATCGGTGAGGCTCTCCTGAACCAAAGCCTTCTTCTTAAGAATCCAGCCGGCTTTTTTATGCACCAGTTCTATAACTTTCGACTCCGGCACATCCGGCGTTTTCACCACTACGCCGTTTTTAGAATCGACACTGATATACATCCTTTTCAACTTTGGTTTTATGATATGGGTGAACTCTATTTCGGAGTTCCCGTATTTGATCATCATGCGTTTTTCCTGAGTATCTCGACAACATCCTGCGCAAGTGTGGCCGCCGCTTTCATACCAAGTTCGTCCTTCATCCTCATCTTGATGGCATTGCGCATCTCTTTCATTTCATATTCTTTGGTATGCCAGTCAGAAATAACTTTGCCTGTGCTGTCTGTAATCTGTTCGTAAGCAATTTTTAACAGCTCTGGTGTAAGCCCCGCAGCTCTACCGTTAACGTGCTTCTCAAGCGTTTTAAAGACCGCAAACTCTTGCTCAGTCTCAAAGCCTCCGTTGCCATGCTTAGAAATTCTTTCCATCATCTTCTCATACTCTTCCAGCAAATCTGCAACAGACATAATTCCTGCTTTCCGCTTCTCTATCAACTCCTGAAGCAGTTCGGCTATCGGTTTATAAAACTCAGGGTTCTTATCTATCTCTACCGTAATTTTATGCTTTATTCTGTTTTCAATGGTGAGGGCTCTGGTCTTCAGGTCGCTGACCTTACTCAGCTCTTCCTGAAACTTTTTGCGGTCGGTAATAGCGACAGGCTCATCCAGCAGATGTGAGACACCGCTTGCCCGCAGATGCTCATCCATAAGCTTTTTCAGCTTCTTATAGTCCTCGCTGGAGAGATGCAGGGAATTATCTACATAGGTGTTCGCTGCCTTATTACGTATGTCGTTATACAGCTTAAAGTCATATCCATACTGTGCCGCATAATCATCAGGCAGGACTATATCCATAGACCTGTTAAAAGCCTTCAGCAGAACCTTGAACTCATCCCGAATATCCTCCGGTTCCAGCATCTGCACGCAGGCATTAATATAACCCTCTCTATCGCTTCGTGGGTCAACCTTGACGGTTTTAAAAAACTTCACCAGCTTATTATGGTTAGCGTCCAGCTTTGGCTTTTCGGCATTCAGGTCTGTCATAACGTCTGATGGCTCGAGGTCCCCACTAAAGGCATCAAGAGCCTCAACCAGAAACTGCGTAATACCACAGAAGTCAACTATCAGACCATACGCCTTTCCGGCTCTCGTCCGGTTCACTCTAGCAATAGCCTGCAGGAGGCTATGCTCCTTTATAGGCTTGTCAAGATACATCACCTGAGCAATGGGGGCATCATAACCCGTCAGGAGCATGTCACAGACAATCAGGAATGCGATATTGCTATACTGCTTTTTGCCGTCCTTGCGAACCTCTGATTCGTCACCAAAAGGGAGCTTATATTCAGTTATAACCTTATCAACGTCATTTTCAGGAGTAATATAGTTTGAGAACTCCTGCGGATCTTTCTTAGTGTTCTGACTGAGGATGACTCTGCTCTCAAAAGTATTGCCCACAACATCATCCAGTGCTTTCTTATATTCGACAGCCGCCTGCCTGCTGTAGCAGACGAGCATTGCCTTGTGGCCGCTAGGATAAATCTTTTCCCCATAGTGTTTGACGATATGCTCAGCAATACGCTTGATCCGCTCTCTGGCATTTTGCAGGCTGCCCATTCCTGTGGCTTTCTGTTTCAGCAGTTTCTTTTTCTCTTCGGATTCATCACCGAAGTAATCATCAAACCGCTTATTCATCTGCTCCTTTTCCAGAAACAGCTCAGGTATGCCTATGTCATAAAGTATAGGCAGTGTCGCTCCGTCTTCCACAGACTGCTTGATAGTGTATTTATCTATGTATTTTCCACCGTAAAAGGTGTTCAGGGTGCTCTTGGTCTCTTTATCTATAGGAGTGCCTGTAAAGGCGATATATTTAGCATTGGGCAGGAGTTTTCTCATATAAGCAGCGAAGAGCCCATACTGGCTTCTGTGCGCCTCATCCACCATAACAAAAAGGTTCTCAGCCTCAGAAAGCGGCTGGACGTTCTCAATGTCGTCCGGCATCTCTTCGTCAAACTTGTGTATGGTGGTGGTGATAGTTTTTCCGTAGCTGTCTTTCAGCTTATCCTTTAGGTCTCTGACAGACTTTGCACGGATAACATTCGGCAGGCTGCACCTTTTAAAGGTGTCTGATATCTGCTTATCTAGGTCAACCCTATCGGTGAGAATGATAATAGTCGGGTTGTCGAATCCGCTCTCTTCACGCTTCAGCTTAATGGCGAGGTAAAGCATGGTGATGGACTTTCCACTCCCTTGCGTATGCCAGACAACGCCGCCCTCTTTGTCTGTCTGCAGTTTATGCAGTGTTTTATGCACAGCCCTCAGCTGCTGATAGCGTGGGAGCTTCTTTATAGTCCGTCCTTCTTCTGTCTCATAGATTACAAAGTCACGGATCACATCCAGAAACTTATCTTTGCGGAAAAGGTTATATAAAAGCACATCCTGCTTGGTCGGCTGTTTACCAGTCAGGGTTTCCAGTTCGGAATTATCCTCAGATTTGAACTCGCTGTAATGCGTGCTCTTTGCCCCTATGCTTCCGTACCTGCCGCCGACTTCGTATATTCCGGCACATATCTGGTTATAATGGAAAAGCTCCGGACTGTTCTCCTGATAATAGATCAGGTCGCTAACAGATTCCTCAATGGCGTTCCTATTGGTCGGTGATTTGCACTCGATAACAGCCAGAGGCAGACCGTTCACATACAGCACTATATCCGGTATGGAGTTCACCTTGCTGCCGTAATATTTCATCTGGTTCACGGCGAGGAAGTCATTATTCTCAGGATTCTGGAAATCTATGAAGATCGGAGTCTTGTGATGCTTGGTTTCTGGGTCTGGTATGGAAAAGTCTGAGATGGCAGATGCTGTGATCAGCTTATGAATGTTATTATTCGCACTCATCAGGCTGTCGGCGGTTACCTTTGTCAGCTTATGCAGGCACTTGTTTATGCCGTTGTCATCCATCCAGGGGTTCAGCCTGCGGATGGCGGTCTCCAGTCTGTCAGTCAGCACAACCTCGTGTATGCTGCCTCTGGGGTCGCTCTTTGAAGCGTCAAAGTATTCATAACCCATCTTTTGCAAAAGCTCTATCGCCGGCAGTTCCGACGTTTTATATTCAGACATCTATCTTCTCCGGCAGGATCGTTCCAGATTTTCTGCACTGTGCCATATGTTCTGGCATAGTGCATATATTATGAAACGGCGTCCTTTATCCTTTCGTAAACAAGCTCTGCACGCTTCGGGCTTTCCGTGGCCAGATGCGCAGGCAGACAGTTAATTTTAAACAGTCTGTCCGTCATAAGCTCGCTAAATTCTTTTTTGATATATTCTCTGACATCATCCTCAGCGTTTCTGATATCTTCCACTATGTTATCATTTCCGTTGAAGACAGTGATTATGTCTTCCATATCGTGGCAGTAATAGTCGCTTTCGCCTCTGGTGCGGAAAGCCATCAGCTTTGTGGCAATGAAATACGCAGAGGTAACAACCTTTACTGTAATATCTTCTGTAAGGCTGACCTTTCTCGCATTTTTCAGGGCTGGCAGATACCAGATATTTGAAAAACCTAGAACACTTTCATCCGTAGGCATCACATCCAGCAGCATGCCTTCCTTTATAAGCCTGCATATGGGAGAGTTATCGTCCGGTGTCGGCATCTTTTCATTAAAGCCCAGTTCTTTCAACTGGTCTATAAGCTCGTAATACTGATGCTGTGTGGCTATCTCAGCGATGACATCCACATCATTAGTTATCCGCACATCGTTTACAGCTTCACTTGTCACCAGCAGGTCAACAGCGCAGCCGCCGACAAAAACGAATTTATCCAGCATCGGTTTCAGTGCTGTCGCCATTCTTATGAGCAGGTCTCTGTTATTCATGATCGTTCAATATTTCCTTTATCTTTTCCTGAGCGGCCTTAACCTCTCTAGCCTGCCCGACACAAACAGTATCCAGCAGAGCAAGGAGCTCGTAAAGGTTCTTATCCATCTTGCCTTCGGCAACCTGCTCAGGGATACTAGGATGCAATGGTTTTATACCAAACCCTTTTACATCGCCCTTGTGATGAGGCCATACGGCAGGATAATCGACTTCTGCAAACTCATTCCTAAGAGAAGTAGCATCCACACCAGTTTTAAACCCACGTACCAGCTTTCCCTTCTCTGCATGAAAGCAGAATGGAAAACCATACAGCAAAAACTTTTCTGCATTCTGATAATTCGGTACGTCTCCATCCACAGTCTCTGTGATCAGTTTTACCTGACGAAGAGTTTTAACACTGCGGAACAGTGTCGCCACTGGCAAACCAATTTCATTGGCCCAGTTTTCATAAGAACCGGAACGCTCTCTCTTAACTATTAAACTTGCAAGAACATATACACTGATAGATTTCATTTCATATTCCATAATGTGATTATTAACTCAATATAACCACATATACTTATGCACGTAAAGCTTATTTCATATTTTGAAATATGAAATACCTCTCACTACAGTCTTAATATGTATCAGAATCTGGTAGCCAGGTTCTCTCTACTTCATCATAACTTGGTGAAAAACCGCTGATATAAACACTTATATCAACAATCTCTATACCTGTAAAATTTGCACCTGCAAGAGAATTGGTATTTATACACGGTTTATTATTTTCATAGTGCACAAAGTCGCTAACATCTATAGAAATAACAGCAGCACCAGATGTAGTTGTATGAATGTGAGAGTCTTTCGTAATAGTATCTTCACGCATCTCATTATCTCTAACAAAGAAATAAAATAATGCTGTAGCATTTACAAAAATCTCAAGTTCAATTTCAAATGTATACAACCCGCTCTCCAATGAAAGAGATTGGATTTGTTGTATTATGTTAAAATCATCTAAAACAATTGAATTATCTAAAATTTCATACCTATATGAAAGACAAGAGTCTGAGATGGGTTTCATTTCTTCTACTCTTTCAGAAACATATTGGCGTATTGACCTCTCAAGAAATGCTTTATCACTCAAATTATCGAGCCTATTATCAATGTAGCTCTCCATATGCTTTAGTGCATCTTGATCATCAAATAACGTCAGCAAGCCATCCAAGTCATCAATATATATCAAGCATTCATTTTCTTCACAAAAACCTTTCCAGTCATTATCTTTTGCTACCACAACAATATATTTACCTTCTTTATCTGCAAGGTTTCTAAAAGATATTAATGCAGCAGCATCTGGAAACTCGTGTTTTTTATCTTGTTTCTTACCAAAAGGGGGCTTCTGTTGAAAATATTTATCATAAATTTCATCGGTTTGAACGCTCTCCAAACCAAGGGTCTCGCATTCTGTAATATCTTCAAAATCTTCTAATAAAGCAGAAGCCTGCTTAAGCGTATCTTGAGATTCAATTTTATCTATTAAATCATCATATGGATATGGCTGAATATTTATAAATTTTTTAACAGCGTTTAACCCACTCTTAGCTTTCTCTCTTTTCTCCTCATATTCATCAACTTTATGCTTAATCAACTCATTTCTCACAATGGATGATAGGGTCAACGTTATACCGTGAAGCTTAAACTTACTCAGTAGTCTACACATTCCAGAAGTTGGCTCATGTATATATTTTTCTAGTATCGACGTATCTATAGTTACATATCCGATTTTTCCTTCTTCATGTAATTTTTTAACTTTCTCAAGTTCACTCATATCTCGACTCGCTTTTGTCCGGTGAGGAGTTGCTGCATAAGTCCTGTTTTCAGGGTGGTGTATTTCTCTTTTTTCTTTTTCAGGGATTCTATCTTGTTATCCACCTCTGTCAGTATAGATGCAATTTTTTGCTGTTCTTCAATGGGTGGTAAAGGAAGGCATACATTATTAAATTTAATGATCGTTAAAGCATGCTGATTTGAGCCACCACTAACATCCTCAATTGATTTCTTAAAATTTCTCGTTTGAAAATAATAAATTAAGAAATCAGAGTTTAAGTTATCTGAAATATTTCTCATCCAAAGTAAATTACCATCCTTAAAGTAAAACTCTTCTTCCTGTACAACATAACAAACCCCAATTGTGCCTACTGCTGTTATCAGGATATCTCCAGTTACAGGTGCGCCAAATTTTTCTTTTAGACTAATAAATCTTTCATTCGAGATATATATTACATCTGCGAGCTTATGCCTTCTAGATTTTAAAATAATTTCTTTAGAGCGATAAAAAGGAATTCCTTCATTAACATATTCAGACTTCATAATCCTTTTACTTGATGAAACATCAGCAATATTTTCAATTGACCTAACCTCCCATGATTTGGGGAGGGTGCCGATTTCGGTGGATTTGAATTCGGTGTGTCCGATGCCTTCGGTGAAGAGTTTTTGCATCAGTCCTTTTTTCAGGGTTTCTGTGGCGGATATCTGCTGGTCTATGTTGCTTATCTTCTCATCCACAGTGCCCAGTATCTCCGCAATCTTCCTCTGCTCTTCTATTGGGGGGAGTGGAATTTTAGCTTTTTTTATTGCATCTAATGTTAAACCAAATCTTGTTGCCCCATTTGCAAAACGTACAAAATGATTATGTACTTTTTTTGACATCAAAATATTATTAAGAAAACGTCCCGCAAGACCGTTTTTCGGTCTCAATATCGCTAGATGGTAACCACAAACAAAGTTATCAAAAATTTCAGAAACTACGGCTGGAATAGCAATATCTTCAGGGGTTTCAGAATCCTTAGTGATTAAGACATCGTCAACTTTAAGAGAAAATTTATTTATCTCCTCTTTTGTAGCTGTCGCAGTCATAAAATTAAGAGATTTATCTATATATGAGTTGTTATAAACATCCATATAATTACAAAGAGTCACTGGTATTTCTGTAGAAGACGACTTCTTATCTACATTACTTACTATGATGTTTGTAATATTTGATAAGCTTTCCTCTCTCCACCCATCAGGCAGTTTATGACTCATAGCCAAGCTCCTGAAGGTAGGTTTTCAATTTGGTGTCTATCTGTTCTTCTGCCTGTTCCAGCTCGGCTATCTCTTTTAAAGTAGCTTCGATGTCTACTGGCTCTTCCTCTTCGCTGGTGTCGATGTATCTGGCGATGTTCAGGTTGTGGTCGTTATCTTTTATCTCAGCCATCGGCACTATACGCATAAATTTATCAACATCTTCGCCAGCGCTATACGCCTGCACAACCTTGTCGATGTGTTCCTGCTCCAGCATGTTCATGTTTGAGCCTGCTTTAAACTCTGCTGATGCATCTATGAAGATAACCTTGCCTTTCAGCTCGGCGGGCTTACTCTTGTTTATGATAAGCACACATGCGGGTATGCCTGTGTTATAGAATAGTTTGCTGGGGAGACCTACCACAGCCTCTATAATGTCGTCCTTCAGCATACCTGTGCGAATCTTCCCCTCTGCGCTCCCTCTGAAAAGCACACCATGAGGCAGAACAACGCCCATGCGCCCATCCTGACGAAGAGATGCTATCATATGCTGGGCAAATGCGAGGTCACCATAGCTGCGTGGCGGAACTCCGTATGTGAAACGTCCGAAACCGTCATTAACATTTTTGGTATAGTTAGGCTTTGCTCCCTGTGCCTCTGCGGATACTTCCTCCGCATCCCACCAGCCGTCCATACTGAACGGCGGATTGGCTATAACTCTGTCGAATGTTTTAACAGTGTCGTCGCTGTCTCTGTGTTTCGGGTCGCCCAGAGTGTCGCCTTTGGCAATGTTTGCGTCCATATATCCGTGCAGGATCATGTTCAGCTTACATATAGCCCATGTGCCGAGGTTACGCTCCTGTCCATAGAGAGTTGTGTTTACCTTCCCTGTGGGTGTCTTGCCGCCGCCTTCGGCTATGTATCTGGCGGACTCGATGAGCATACCGCCGGAGCCGCATGTAGGGTCGTAGACAGTGTTGCCCGCTTCCGGTCTGATAAGGTTTACTATCAGCTTTACAACGCCCTTCGGGGTATAGAATTCGCCCCCTTTCTTTCCGGCATCGTCAGCAAACTGCTTTATCAGGTATTCATACGCCTGACCCAAGAGGTCTGGGGTATAGAGGTCGTCATTAGCCAGTGAGTATTTATTGAAATGACCGAGCAGACGCATAAGGGTGGCGTCTGTCAGCTTCTCTTTGTCTCCGAAATGTACGGCTGTCATAACGCCAGCCAGCGATTTGTTCCGCTCTTCTATCTCGGCAAAGGCTTTGTCTATCGCTTCGCCAATTTTCTCAGTCTTTTTGGTGAGTGTACTCCAGAAGGCACTCTCCGGCAGGACAAACTGGTGGAGGTCATCGTCCTCTATCGCTTCGTCACGGGTGTAGCCTTCCTGTTTTGCTCTCTCCACCTCTTCGAAGAAAACATCATTTGCCCGCTTTAAAAAGAGCAGTCCGAATATATAGTTTTTATAGTCTGAGCTGTCTGTATTGCCACGCAGAATGTCCGCAGCTCCCCACAGCCAGCTCTCCAGTGTTTCAAGTGTCAGGGTCATTTGTTACCTCTCTCATGTACTGTGAATAATATAACACAAGGCTTTGTAAAATCGGAATACTTTGTAAAAGAAAAGTGCCCTGCAAAGAGGGCACTAGGCTACTCTGTGGTCTGCTCCTCTTGTGTTGGGGTTTCTTCTTTTTTGTCCTCAAACTTAATCGGTGTGAAAGAGCAGCTCTTCTCCATAGCGATGAGCTGAAGACGCTCAATACGCATTTTATAGGACTCAAGCTCTGTTTTTTCCGCTCCGCTGAGATCCATGAAGAAAAGAGGAACTATCAGGAAAGCTCCTGTGACTCCTAGAGCAACATTCTTACCTGTCCTGCTGTTTACCTCACCGGACTTTTCATTGATTTTGTTGTGATAATAGGAGATTTCACTTAGGATCGACTGACAGCTTCTGTTTTCATCCCCTGGCTGATACGCCATTATCGTATTAGGCTGTCTTTTGGCACAACTGAAGCAAAACGATACAATAACCAGAACCACTACAATTTTTTTAAACATTGCCGCCTCCTGTTTTTATCAGAATAAACCAGGCAAGCGACAGATCTTGTCGTTCAAAGTCATTATAATTTCGTATTGTAAATCTACTATATAGAGTGCAAAATATTATATTGTATAATTTTAATCGCAGGTTTTGATATGATCACAGAAACACTTGTAACGCTTGAGAAAAGCCGAAAAGAACTCTTAGACCTTTCCTTAAGGAATACCCTGATTAACTACAGCAGAAAAAGAAAACAGATCGAAATTGTTGACGAAAAGTCTGACAGCATTTTTGATATTATGGTTGCTCATGGGAAAAAGATGTCCTTTATACCTTTGCCGGAAGAGTTGATTGATGACGAAAATGGCGAAACTGACATTGGACTTTTACTGGAACAACCCGAAGAAATCATCGATGCAAGAGGTTACGCTGACAGACACTATGACAGCAAGCTGCAAACCAAGATGTCTTCTGATAAGCTTCAGAAGAAACTTTTATCCATACATAATGATGCCAAAACATACCTTGAGGAACAGGGGGTAAATATACTTTATCTGGCTCTTGGGTTCCTCCACTGGCATGAGTCTGAAAGCTCCAGTCAAATGAGGCGTGCGCCTCTGGTTTTGATCCCTGTAACTATTTCCAGAAAAAGCGCAAGAGACCGTTTCAGCATTGAATACAATAGCGACGACATAGGCGAAAACCTTTCATTAGCAGAAAAGCTCAGATCAGAATTCGCCATAACACTGCCAGCGATTAATGATATCGAAGACTTTGATATAAACAGCTATTTCAGCGATGTGGAGCAAACTGTCAGCGGGATGAATAACTGGCATGTGGAAAGGGATGATATAACACTGGGATTCTTCTCATTCGGTAAATTTCTTATGTATAAAGATCTGGAAGCTGAGAAATGGAAGAACGAAGAGTCCGCTGTCCTTGATGCTTTGCTTAACGAAGGATTCAGAGATAACATCAGTGAGTATTCTGATGACGATAATATCGATGATATGGTAAGTCCAGAAAACAGCCACCTGATTAAGGACGCTGACAGAACACAGATGCTTGCCATACTGGATGCCTGCTCAGGCAAGAGCCTTGTTATACAGGGTCCTCCCGGTACAGGAAAATCACAAACCATTACAAATATAATTGCTGAGAATATCGCCAGAGGTAAGAAGATACTCTTTGTCTCCGAAAAAATGGCCGCCCTGGATGTTGTTAAAAACAGGCTGGATCAGGCTGGTATCGGTGATGCTGTCCTTGAGCTGCATAGCTTTAAAACGAATAAAAAGAACTTTCTGGCAGAGCTCGAAAGAGTAATGATAAGCGGAAAACCAAAGATAAATGACGACAGATACGATGTGCAGGACTACCTCGCAGCACGTGACAGGTTAAACAGCTACTGTGAAGCCGTTAATAAGAAAATTGCCGGTACCGATTTCAGTTTTATATACGCTATCGGTCAGCTGAGCAAAATTAAAAACCCACTGGAAGATGGCGAAAAATATCCACAGCTTAATTTAAATCAGGAAGAATACCAGAAAATAAGAAATATCATCACAGAGATCGCTGACTATCTTAAAGAATATGGTACACCCAGCGAGAACCCATTTGCCGCAAGCAGCATCAGCATGCTGCCTCCTGATGACAAGTCAAATACTGTAAAAATCATCAAACAAGCACTTGATAATATATCTAAGGTTACATCCTCAACAAATGAAATGGCTTCCGATATAAAAGCATCATTCTCCCCTACTGTTGAAGAGATGGCGCACTTAATTCAAACAATTGAGCAAATCAAGGATGCTCCGGATATTTCGAGCGTCGATAAGCATTCTGAAAAGTGGACAAGCAGCCCAGATGCAATCAGAAACACTATAGCCAATGTCCAGCAGGTACAATCCTCTTATAATGATTATCAATCAGTACTTATTGAAGAGGCATGGGAGACTGACTTCCTTAATGAAAGAAAGGTGATCGCTTCTGTCGGTGATAAATGGTGGCGATTCCTGTCTGGAGACTACCGGAAAGCCGCAAGGTCTGTTAAAGGGTATATAAAAGGTAGTTTTGATTTTAAAGCTGGCACCGTCGTCAAGATGCTCGACTCTGTCATTTATGTTAGGAAGAACTTACCGGAGACAGAAAAGACTTTGCCGCTTTTGCAGCAGCTGATAGAAGAAAATCTAACAATAAGCAGCACAGATTGGGACAGGATAAAATCTATATTAGACTGGATGTGTGATAAACATGCAGCGATACAAAATGGCGAGCTATTACCATGTGCTCTCGACTTGGTCAGCAACCCAAAAACCTCTGAGATATATGAGAAATGCAAACAGAATGTCGGGTTATTAGAGGAAACAGCTGGACTGCAGAATAACCTGAAAGAAATTATCATGATCGAGATTACTGAGAATACGGATTTGGCTACAAAGAGCAATAAACTCCATAACTGGCTAGAAAATATTGATAAACTAGATGATATCGTATATTTCAACTCACTCAAGAAACGTCTGAAAGAGCACGGAAAAAGTGAACTGGCAGACATAGCTTTTGAGTGGAAACACTCTGCGGCTGACTATCTAAATGCGTATGACTTCTTCTGGTACAAAGAAATAACAGATATGACCTATAGGAATACACCTGAAATAGCAAACTTTAACTGCGTTGGTCACAAAACTAAGATCATGTCTTTTTCTGAAATAGACAAAAAGCTTATGGCTAAGAACTGCGAGAAAATAGCCCTTCAGCACTGGTCAAACATTCCGAAAGGTTTCGATGGCGAGATGGCTACCATCAGAAACGAAATCTCTAAGAAAAGAAAACATATGCCTATTAGAAAACTCATAGAGACTGCCGGTCATGCAATACAGGCAATTAAACCTGTTTTCATGATGAGCCCTATGTCTATAGCAACATACCTGCCCCTTGGCTCACTGCAGTTCGATCTTGTTGTTTTTGACGAGGCTAGCCAAGTGAAACCTATAGATGCTTTTGGCGCAATCCTTAGAGGAAAGCAGACGATTGTAGTCGGAGACAGCAAACAGCTTCCGCCAACAAACTTCTTCGGTAAGATAGGCGGAGAATCAGAAGATGAAGATGACTATAACAATGTCGGAGACATGGAAAGCATCCTTAGCCTGTTTACTGCGAAGGGTGCGCTCGAAAGAATGCTCCAGTGGCATTACAGAAGCAGACACGATTCTCTGATTGCAGTTTCCAATTATAAATTCTATGACAATAGGCTCATTGTCTTCCCATCTCCTCATTTTGACTTAGAAGGAAGAGGACTATCCCTCAGATATAGCCCTCAAACTGTCTATGACAAAGGAAAATCTCGAACCAATCAGAAAGAGGCTGAAATCGTTGCTCAGGCAGTCATCGAACATATAAAAACTCAACCGGAACGCTCTCTCGGAGTTGTTGCCTTCAGCATGGAGCAGAGAGATGCTATTGAAGCTCATCTGGAGTATTTACGCTCAAAAGATGATAGCTTCGAGGACTTTTTCGCAAGAGATAAATACGAAAGCTTCTTTATTAAAAACCTTGAGAATGTTCAGGGTGATGAAAGAGACACTATTTTTATAAGCATCGGGTATGGGAAAACTGCCGAGGGACAGCTTTCGATGAATTTTGGTCCGTTAACAAAGAATGGCGGTGAAAGAAGGCTTAATGTACTTATTTCCAGAGCAAAACTAAGTATGGTTGTTTTCAGTAACTTCAGAGCTGCCGAAATGGATTTACGAAACTCAACATCTGTAGGTTCACATGCTCTGAGATACTTTCTGGAATATTCCGAAACTAAGAAAATTCAGCAGCCTTATTCTACTGGTAAAGATACAGACTCTCCTTTTGAGGACGCTGTTATTAACGCTCTCTTCGACAGAGGCATAGAGACAGAGCCACAGGTAGGCACAGCAGGATATCGGATCGACATAGGTATTAAACATAATGATTTCCCGGGCAGATATCTACTAGGAATCGAGTGTGACGGCGCAACATATCACAGTGCAAAAGCAGCCAGAGACAGAGACCGACTCAGGCAGGAAGTCCTGGAAGGTCTCGGGTGGAATATTCACCGGATATGGAGTACTGACTGGTATCGTTCTCCGGAAAAAGAGCTTGAAAAAGTATTACAGGCAATGAAGGACGCTGCGGAGAAACAATTCGATGAAGAAGCTAGAAGTATAAAAAATGAGTCCATCAAGCCCAAGACAATTGAGCGTGAAACAGTTTCTGTGCCTGAATTTTTCAAAGCTCAAGAATATATGAAATCAGATGTAGAAGTCTCTCTGTTCGGAAGAAACTTCCATGAATTATATACAGGGGAGCTAATCCCATACATCGTAGAAGTAGCAAAAACAGAATCGCCCATACATGTGGATGAACTCACCAAAAGGCTTCGCCTATCAGCAGGCATACAAAAATCAGGATCCAGAATCCAGACTGCAGTATACTCCGCCTGCATAGTTGGAAGCGAAAATGGCGATTTCAGATTCAGAAATGATTTCGTATGGGATCAGAATATGGAAATTCCTATTGTTCGAGATAGGTCTGGGTTGGAGAACCAAGAAAAGAAAATTGAATTTATCTGTGACGAAGAAATCATGGAAGCTTTAAAGCTTATCATACAAAATGCATTCTCTATCCCTTCCGAAGAAGCTGTTTTGAAAACTTCGAATTTACTGGGATTTGCCAGAACTACTGAGAATATCGCAGACAGGATAAGAGATAATATTAATTGCCTTGCGACCTCAAATCAGATAAGAAACGAAAATAATGTCCTGATGTTACAAAAACAGTAGGCTATTGATGAATAAGCTATATATAGCCTTAAAACTAATAAAACTGCTGAATGAGAATAGGTATGTCACATCAAGCATGGTTGCTGATGAACTAGGTGTCAGCCTGCGTACTGCCCAGAGATATCTCTCTGACATGAGTTATCTCCCTGGAGTATGCTACAGCGATGAAAAGCATCACTGGTATCTGACAGAGCACTACGGGCTTCAGGAGAGCTATTTAAAGCAGGATGAGCTGGCAGTCCTCTCCGGTCTTTTTGATTATGCAGAGAACATTCTGAAGGACGAATATTCCGGCATGCTGTCAAAGCTCAGAAAGAAGATCGTATCCGCATCCAATAGACAAAATGTCATACAATTTATGAAGGCCGATTCGGTGGGATTTGATAAGATTGCAGAAAACTTCACTCTCCTGGAGAAATATATCATAGAAAGAAAAGTGATCTCATTCAATTATCAGAAAAACGATAAAGCATACACAGTTAAACCTTACCGGCTTTTATATAATGACGGATTCTGGTACCTGGCTGCACTTAACGAACAAGACTCTCTCCGCAAATTTGGCCTCGACTTAATGGATGAAATTAAAGCTACTGGGGAGTCCTTTGATATGGGGCATGACGTCCTGAATGAAGAGATATCAAAAGCCAATAATATCTTTTTCGATCCAGAGAAAAAGATAAAAGTTAGATGTCTGCTGAAAGAGCAGATGGCTGGCTACATTCGTCGAAAGGAATTTTTTCCAGAACAGAGCATCGTTGACGAACACAACAACGGAGACATCATCATAGAGTTTCAGGCTGGGTCCCACATCGAATGCGTCAAGCTTTGCCTCCCATGGCTCCCATATATCAAAATCATCTCACCAGGAGCGGTTAGAGGCTACTTTACCGAAACCCTTGAGGGTGCAATATGTTTTAACAAAAATTAGTCTATATTGAGCATGGATAATATCTTAGCTTTAAACTCTCTTATTGGCACAATGCACTCTGTCTTTATGTTTTTATGAGTTCGTATATTGTCATTAAGGCGATGCCCGAGAGAAAGTAAATGATGATTTGTTGCTGGCAGATAGCCGCCTAGGTCTCTATGGCAAAAATCTTCAATCTCATACTGCATCTGTGTCATATGGGAAATAACACTATTTGACATTGGCTTTGAGTAAGAACAACTGCCCCTAAGCCGAAGAACCAGATCAAATATAATCTTCTGCGTCTCTACAGAAGTATCTCCAAACAAGTCTACTATGTGATTTTCAAACTGATCCATGAAAGCATAGTGAAACATCTTGAAGTCAGCCTTTTTGAGGTCACATAGGAATATTGCATATCTTGTGTCTTCCTCAACGGCGATGACGCAATTAACTCTTCCGAACTTAATAATCTTAGCATGCCAATCCCATGCATTATTTGGTTTATTATGAGTCATATCTGCCTTAGCTTTCGACAAAGTCTCATACATGTTTTTGCTTAGATTAAAGTGCAGCATATTATCCCCAAAGGCTTTTCATATAGTCTGCTACAGCTCTCGAATAAAGGCAACTTAAATATAATCAGCAACTTTCACTTGTATTTTGTATTTGTATAATATACTATAATGTATATTATACAGGAGGTTATATGTCATACAGAACAACAATACAGTGTCCGGGATGCGGTAGCTCCATAATACCAAGAATGCATATCGAACACGGACAACCAATCGCAACATATTGCCCTATTTGCGGGAATATGATTGAAGATTTCTCGCCAGCATGGGCAAAGTATATCCCATATTTTGTCGGTTTTATGCTTGCTGCAGCCTTTATATATTGTGTGAAAGTTTCATATTTCTAGGTGAATTATGAATGCGTTTGAAGAACTTGAATTTGAAAGAAGAATAAACAATTTGGATAGCCTGTCTAGGCTTGCCCAGGCTCTTTGCAAGACGCTGGAGCTACCTATTGATCCTACAGAGATGGCTGTAGATATGGAGAAGACCTTAGAGCAAAACCTTAAAAAACATGGTATAGTAAAAAATCATAAGGAGTAAGAAATGACATACGGAACATTTATCGTATCGCTGACAATCGGAATGGCTTTGATCGCAATCACAGGCGTGGTAATTGAACACAAAATAAAGAGCAGGAATTAATCTTCCTGCTCATACAACATCGCCTCATTAAATTTCTGTTGCAGGTATCCGTGAGAAATTCTCACTTTGCGGTACTTTGCTAAGTAGTCTGCAATCTCCCTCCAGGACAATCCCTCGTTGAAGTGCATATCTTTGATTTCCTGAAATAATGTTTCTTTGATAAGCCTTGCTTTCTTGCTATCTTTCTTTCCTCTGCCGGCCTTGATACGCTCTATGCGAAGCTTATGCAGCCTCATAGCCTCTTCTTCGGTGAGCGAATCTTTTGTGGCCTGAGCTGTCTCTATACGCTTCATAGCACGCAAAGCTAGTAGGTGCATGCCGTAGTAATACTCTGACGCTTTCTCTTTATCAAACCCGTCTTTGTTTTGTCTGGCCAGGTCTGTTTGCAGTTTAAACGACTCGATACGAACATTCTCAGGCAGCTTTGAATAGTATTTCACAAGAGAATTCGCCTCAGCAGTGCTGATTCCCGTTAGTTCCTTTATATATTCAGTATCGTATTTATACATGTTTACCAAACCTTTAACAAAGTGTTTCCTAGATGGTCTCTCTGATGGTACATCTAATAGACCATCAACTTTTCGTCAATGTATATTATACATTATTGAATCAAAATCAATACAATGTTATTATACACTTATGAGAGGAAGCATAATATACCAAGTTCAGACATTATTCAAGACATCAGGAATCAACAGGATAGGCAAGTCAAAGCACACTGATAAAGAAGCCTTCAGAAACAGCACAGATCAAAAAGTTACATGGCACGACATAGGGCAAAATACAGGGATATATTCATACTCTACCGCTGATGACTATCGTGAGATATGGATATCTGCATTCAGGCATGCCAAAGCCCACTTCGGTATCAAAGACATTGAGGTTCTCACAGGCGAACACATGCAATCATTCTTGATGAAAAAAATCGATGATTCAGTTAAGCATGCGACTTTTATGCAATACGCATCAGCCATAGAGAAGTTAGCAGTGGCTTTAAGTCTGTACGCAGAGGCGCACAAAACAGGTAACGAGTACAATTTCGGCGAATCCATAGAAGTCGCACGTCAAAAGGCTCATAAAGCTCTCCAGAGGTTCGATGGTGTGAGGTCATACGATAATCCAGAAGAGCTCATCTCCAAGCTAGAAGACCCTACGCATCGGCTAATAGCATCTATTCAATATATTGGCGGAGCACGCATAGATGAGGTCTACGGCATTATGCCTTCATCTTTAAAGGGAGATAGCCGTGTAACTGTGAAAGGTAAAGGCGGAAAAATCAGAGACCTGCTGATCAATCCTGAAGACTATAAAGAGCTTTCGGATATATTGGCAAAAGATGGCAATTTCAAATTTGATAAAGGCAAATACCTTTACCACCTCAAAATAGCTTCAGAAGAAACATGTCAGCCATACAACGCCTCACACGGTCTACGCTGGAACTTCGCCCAGAACCGCATGCAGGAACTCCAGAAATCCGGCAAAGTCCATGAGCAGGGGCTAGTCATTGTCAGCCAGGAGATGGGACACGAACGAGCTGATATCACTGAGCACTACCTTAAATTTAAAACGTAACAACCGACTACTTATTTAGTACGCCATGTACTATATAGTTCTTTAGCCTTACGTTTAGCAGCACTAATTTGATAATCGTTCAGGTGTTTTGTGGCTGAATATACAGCCAAAGAATCAAGCTGCCTACCATTTAGATTTGATAGAAGAAACATAGTATAGGCATCCTGATAATTCATTGCATTTAAATACAAACCACCTAAGTTATATTGCGCATCCTTATTGCCTTGCTCGGCCGATAATTTATACCATTTAAATGATTCTGTACGATCCTTACCACATCCATAGCCGTCATAATACATGTCACCTAGGTATTTTTGAGCATATGCATTACCGCCCATAGCTGCAGCTTTAAACCATTTAAAAGCTTCTTCGTATTGTGATGCTTTATCGGTCATAGATATGTATCCTTTTAAATACATCAATCCTAAACTAGCCTGAGCGTCTTTATTACCTTGAATAGCAGATTTCTCGTACCACTTAAATGCTTCTTCGTAATTTCTTTCTACTCCTTCTCCTTTAAAAAGCATATTACCAAGACTTAATTGAGCAGTTTCATTACCTTGGTCAGCTGATTTTTTATACCACATAAGCGCAGTCCTGAAATTTTGCACTACACCTCTGCCAGAATAATATGCATATCCCAAATTATTCTGTGCATTGGAGTTACCTTGCTCAGCAGCCTTTTGGTACCATACTACTCCCTTATGAACATCTCTCTCAACACCTTGTCCATAGGTGTACATATATCCCAAATCTTTTTGTGCATCACTCAGGCCTTGTTCAGCAGCTAGACGAAACCACTTAAGTGCTTCTGCATAACTTTGATTTACATTGTTCCCATGGTAATACTTGTATCCAACTTTGTACTGTGCTAAGGCGTCTCCTTCTTGTGCATTTAGTAATAGAGTGTCAGTTTTCTGATGAGTCCCACAGGAAAAACATACTACAGCAATAACCAATAATATTAAATATTTATACATATACGACCTCTCACGCAAACAATATCAGACCTAAATTATCAATCAACGCACCTAGTTGACATTACGCCATAATCATTACTATTTGTAAAGTCAGTTTACATATAACCCTCTTGATTTCATAAAATGTCTCATTGCCGTTTGGCTAACGTCGAATATTTTAGCGATAGAGGTCGTGTTTACACCTTTATTGTGAAGTATGCGGATTTCGTCAATCTTCGAATCTAACTTACTGGACTGGCTACCTTTTGGTCGGCCAAGTTTTACACCCTCCGCTTTCTTTCTGGCTAGAGCCTCCTTTGTCCTGGAGGAGATAAGCTCACGCTCCAGCTCGGAAGCAAGAGAGAAGGCGAATGTCAGTACTTTCGAGTTGATGTCGTTTTTAAGCACATGGTTACTTTTGACAATGTGGACTTCAACATCCTTAGAGATACAGATTGAAAATATCTCAAAGACCTCCAGCATGGATCTGCCAAGTCGAGACATCTCAGTAACTACTAGCTTGTCACCGGCCTCCAGCCTCTCTATCACATCAGCCAGCTTCCGCTGCTTCCACGATTTTTTGCCTGATACGGTTTCTTCCACATACTGAACAGCTCCAATACCATTGTCAGATACATAAGAAGACACCGTATATGTCTGATTCTTCGCATCTTGCTTGTCTGTAGAGACTCTAATATACGCATATACTGCCATAGCTATAACCAGTAGTCGCAATTAGAAAGTATGGTTCTCAGAACGCCGGCAGTTATTCTGCAATAGCATTTATCCAAATATGACTTCTTAAGGTCTTCGCCATAGTCAATACATAAGACGATGCCGTCATCACGCTTAACAACTTTGAATGAGAACGCTCTCCGCCTGTATACCCTTTCGACGTTTATATTATTGCTTACAAAACTATCCAGAACAGCCATAAGCTCAACAGCATCAAGAGGCTTGAACCTGTAATTAGGAGCAATGTAAAAATCTGCATCGTGAAACAACCCAAGGAACTGCGGACGTATTCTTGTGGTTGTAACAACGATATCACTCGGCTTATAGTAATTCCCACTCTTACCAAATATCTTCTTATCGTTATAACGAGCCCTCTCGTCTATCAAGGCAACCAGCTCATCACAGACCTGTATTACACGCTCTTTTCGATACTCTTCATCATCAGGAATATCCTGAATGTAATCCTCGTATTGCACCAGAGGCACCGGAAGATGGCTGTCAAAATCTCTCATCGTGATTTGCCTCCTTCAGTATTGCAGACACTACCCTTTCTAGCTTTTTGGGGTCATGTAGCCTTTCAGGCAAATTGTTCAAAATAGCCGTGATTTTTGGTCGCTTGATTTTATACGCAGCAATTAGGTCTGAGGTCAAAACTGTTAAAACCTCATTTTTATACTTCAGCCCTTTGATTTCTTCTTTGTAGTTCTCAATGTTTTCCTCAAGCTTTTCAGTGATAGCATGCGCCGTGCTTTCCATGTTTTCGTACTGCTCTTTCCATTTATGTGCTTCAGCACCGTACTTATCCTTAGCTATGGTCAGTTTTTCAATGAATTCATTCCTCATTGATGATCGAAAGTTGGTATCATCTTCCTGCTCTTTGAGCTTCTTTCTTAGCTCAACTAGACGATTTTTTCTCAAACTTGCAGCACTCCAAAAGAAAAAACAAAACACTATTGCCAGCACCGTAACTCCTGCCAAAGCCACAAACAATGGATGTATCATCACCTGTATCATATACTTCACTCCTTAATGTATTTTATTATTATTTTTTATTGTATTTTATACTGTATAATATAATCAATATACATCTGTCAATACTATTTATTATTCCCATAATCTAAACAGGTAAAATTTACACAAGACATTGACAAATACTTAATAAGAATGGTAAGATTTTATATATTTTTTAATTGATATTCGATTAATCGTAGTGTGCGGTTTTCTCCGCTTCCGTTTCTGTTCTTTCGGTGCAAAAGAATAAATTGCCGGCTGTTGTTCTGTTGAGCAATGGACATCGTGTTTCTTGTGTTTGCAAAAATATGATGAGGCGACCGAAAGAAGTGACGTGTCTTCTCAAAAAATGCACGGTGGCACTCAACACAGTTACCTGTACTGCCAGGCAAATAAATGCAGCTCTCATATACAGTAATACATTTTCATATTTATGTTCGTTTTTATGTTCGATTGACATAAGATATATTTCCTAATTTATTTATTTTAAATGTTATTTTCATTTAGATTGCATTTTGTTTTTGTGTTCGTTATATTGTTCGTATGAAGCCAACATATATGGAACCAATGATGCCTCTTCAGGATGGCAAGACTCCTGAGAAAAGGCGTGAAATTGACAACCTTATTGCAGACCTGCGTGAGCAGTCAGTACTGCTCACAAGTAAACTGCACCCTAAAGTGCTGTCACTTATCGGTGATCAAGTACGCCTCATGAATTGCTATTACAGCAACCTCATTGAAGGTCACCCTACCAAACCTAAAGACATTCAGGATGCTTTGAACGGTGATTTCTCTGACAACTCCGAAACCAGAGACTTACAACTTGAAGCAAAAGCACACATAGAAGTTCAAAGGCAAATTGACTACGGCACACATGGCTTTGATGAAATAGTTTCTGAAGGCTTCATAAGGTGGATACATCTAGAGTTCTATAAAGAGCTTCCGGACAGTTTGAAATTTGTTACAGATGATAAAGGTAGCAAGTTCGAGGTTGAATCCGGCCAATTCAGAAGCAGAGATGTAGTTGTAGGCCGTCATGTAGGTGTACAGCACGAGTCAATATCAGACTTCATAGCGAAATTCTGTAAAACTTATGAAATCAGCAAACTGGGCAAACACGAACAAATGGCAGCAGCAGCAGCCTCACACCATAGACTACTATGGATTCACCCTTTCCTTGATGGTAACGGACGTGTTGCACGCTTATTCAGCCATGCATATTTAAAAGCTATCGGAATAGGCAGTGATTTATGGTCTGTATCCAGAGGACTTGCCAGAGAGTCAGATCTATACAAACAGATGTTGGCAAAAGGTGACGCTGAAAGATTAGGTGATTTGGACGGTAGAGGAAGCCTGTCACTTTCTGGTCTTCAGGACTTCTGCATATTCTTCCTGAAATGCTGTATAGACCAAGTAGAGTTCATGGGCAAGCTAATAGACCAGCAAGGATTACTTGACCGCATAGAAGCCCATATAAGCCTCTTAATCAACAAAGAAGGCTTACATCCTAAGTCATTCAAACTTGTGGCCTACGCAGTCAAAGAAGGCGAGTTCAGACGTGGTGAGGCAGCCGATATCATGGGCATCCAAAGCCGTACTGTCGCCAGCCAAGCTTTATCCGAACTTCTCAAAAGAGGATTACTTGTTTCCAAAGATAAAAAAGCCCCCGTCAGCCTTGGAATAAGCGAAGAAGCAAAAGAATTCTGGTTACCGGGGTTGTTTATATAGATAAACTATATCTTCTGATAACAATCAAATTGGTCTGTAAAGATTAATAGGGTTTTGAACTATCTTAGACTCATCTTTCTTGTTATGCATTTCATTACATCTAACTGCGAAAGCAGTATAAAACAATGCTGCCCTTGCTAACCTAATAAGCTCCAATGTTTTGTCAGTCAAACTCTCTCTGGATATTTTAAATGCATAATCAATCTCTCCAGAATAAAAGGATTTTGAATCAGCAACTCTTAACCAGTTGTGTTCCAAAGCATTTCTAATTTTTCTAAAATCTTTACCATTAGGGTTAGGAGCTTTCCAGTCTTTCATTCGATCGTTATCTGTCAGATCACATGAAAGCCAAAACAAAGCATTCACAAAAGGATTCTTAGCAAAAGAAGAAAAGTGTTTCCTGAAATGACTGGGATAAAAATAAACTTTTTCAACACTGCTACTGTTTGCACCAAAATATTCATATAGAAGTTTATACAGGCTATCAAAAATGCTAAAAATAATGCGAAAAGAGGCCTTTATTTTTTCTATACTGCCATCATATGAAACATAATCAAGAGTGTCGGTTAAATAAAGATCATCATTTTCATATTTAGGGTGGAATCCGTGTATCCCTTCATACAGCAAGTGTCGAGCAAAGCAATACTCTCTCTTAATTGATGAAAATGCAGCCATATAATATGGCCCTTCCGAAACTTTAACAGTATGGCTTGGAAACTGAAGAATATCATTTGCAGCCACCCATTCTTTTGTAATAATATTCATAGGGTTAGCAAAAAGATTATTATTCAAAACCCATTTCCTATAGCCCTCTTCATCTGCTGAATAATTCGGTTTAGCAAATGTATCAATTGATGAATTTAAATCTGCAAAGTGCTTGTCCCCGTAAGCAAGAAATCTATTTATCCTTTCGTCTTCCTTTACGGTCAGGACTATCCCTACATGTTCAACCTTATTAATATTTTGCTGTAGCTCTTTTAGTAATTGATAGGCTTGAAGCTGAAATTCTAGCTCGTGTCCCTTATCGTCTAGGAATTGCGACAGCCATCCTAATGAGTCTCCCATAGATAAAAATGAAACAGGGGCTGGGTCACCAACCAAAGAAAAATCGCATTTCCAATATTTTACGGCTTCAACAGTACGACAAAACTTATTCAATGCATTCGCATAATTTACGATAGGTTCTATTAATTCATTGTTATTTTGCAAAAGGCACTCTCGGTAAGAGTTCATACTCAGCACTAAGTTTTTGGGGTATTCATCATCCATCCACCCATAAATACTTTCACTGTTTAATTGACCGTATTCAGAATATAAATTTGCAAGCGTATAATAACCTTGAAACTTATCATCACCACTCAAGCTTGGAAGTATATTATTGATGCCTTGGATCAGTTCATTGATTACAAGGCCATTTTTCTCCAGAATAGCTTTATCAGCCAATAAAGAGATTTCAATTATATTTTTCATAATTCATTTTACCCACTCGTCACCATAGAAATAAGCATACAGTTCATTTAACACACCTATATTCTCGCCTCGAATAAACACATGATAATCTGGTGCTATATCCGGTGGAAATTGAATAATGTGTTGGATGACATTAGCAAAATCTTCAAGTGAATTTATTGTATTTAATATTATATAAGCCATTAATGCTCTTACTGAGCCAAGTCCATTTGGTTTAACATTCGTGACTTCCCAAATATGCAAATCTTTAAATGGATTTTTTTCAATTGATAACGCAAAACCTTCGTTTGTCATAAAAATATAATCGATATTGTTCCCACCATGAATTATATTATCTCTAAAATGTTTAAGCCAATCAAAGAAAGTGCCATTTCTATAGTAAAACTCGGCTAACAATGCTGGTAGTGAGTACCTTTCAGCTATTTCAGGAGCACTAGAAAGTTGATTATTTTTATAAACCATCTTTGCAAATGACTTAGGTAGTTTTTTATGCCCTAAACTGGCATCATTGAATTTTATATTAGACCAAGTTGAAACAATAATTTCCTGTAGCAAATCATACATACTACGAGACACTTTAACTAGATACTCAAGTTCAGAAGTCACAAACTGGTTAGTAACCATATTCTCATCTTCAAGCCAAACACTATGAAATACATTCAACTTATTTATACATGCCGATAAATTATATATGTCTTCTAAAATACCTTTAAAATAATGAACAGAGCCTTTATAAAGAGCTTTCTTAATCAGGAATTCAATAAAATAGATATATACATCTTTGTGTCCAGCTGGCTGCTTCGCAAAATAACAACCACTAATAAAATCTATAGTCTTTAATTTTATTAAGCCTTCACTTGTTGGAACCCATTGCTCCCATTTCCCGTTTGAATGGTGGCATGGCTGCAGCATAACAAAACGAGAATCTAGCTCATTAATATTGAGATATGAAACTTTTTGTAAGTCCTCCAAGGTTACTGTTTCTTTCATAGTGCTTCACTTATTTCATTTCCAAAAACATTTTGCCACCTATGAGCCATTTCCAAAGAGGGAGAACAAATATTTTATTGTCTCCTATAGATATAGTTTCTTCGTGATCTTCAGTTATGAGGTAGGCTTCTTTCATTTTGAAATATTCCATAGCTTCAATGAGGCCGTTTATTTCACGCTCTTTGGTGCTTTGGCTGTCTATCCTGTAGCTGACATTAACCAAAAGCTGTCTGCCATCTATCCGGCAATAGAAGTCTACTTCCTGCTTACCGCTATAATAGTAAACTTCCGATGTCTGGCGTCTCAGATGCAGGAATACTGCATTTTCATAAAGCTTGCTGTAGTCATTAGTTACAAATGCGTCATACACGCCTTTAAAGCCGTTATCGACCGAATATATCTTTCTTGGGTTACGGTTCTCTTCCCTGATGTTATTTCTGAATATAGGGGTACTGAAAACCGCATAGGCATCTTCAAGGTATGAGTAATAATCGAAGACAGTATCTTTACCGACTTTATAGCCCTGAGACTTAAATTCATTGTATAGTTTGTTGAGGCTGACGAGCGTTCCGATGTTGCAGAAGCTGTATTTTATGATGTGCTTCAAGAGGCTGTTGTTTTTCACACCATACCTTTCAACTATGTCTTTGTAGACTATCAGGTCAAGATAGTCCCTGAGTATTCGCCTTTTTATGTCTGGAGATTGTGACAAAGTTTCCGGAAAGCTGCCGTCAGTGATAAATTCATTGAGGGCATTCTTTATATGACTTACTGAGGAGGAACTATTAACATTCACTTTTATATCTTTCGCTTTCAGGAAGTCAGCAAAAGAGTAAGGAAATATTTCATAAGTAAGAGTTCTGCCACGCAGAGAGGTTGCTATCTCTTTACTGAGAAGCTTTGAGGATGAGCCTGTTACAAATATTCTGACATTTAGAGTGTCGTATATCCTGCGGACGTATCTTTCCCATTCAGGTATATTTTGGACTTCATCAAGAAACAGATAAATCAATTCATCACGCTTATCTGGATACATTTCATAGTACCCTTCCATAAGAGCATCAAGGTCTTTTGACTCTATCGGAAAGAGACGGTCATCTTCAAAGTTTATGTAGATTATATTTTCCGGCTGAATGGTTTCTCTGAGCTTGTTGATAACATCAAAGAGTATATATGTCTTACCGCAACGCCTGACACCGATCAAAGATATTATCTTGTCACTGTCCACAGGAATATTATATTCTCTGGGAACTATGCCGTTTAACTTCCTTTCCTGAAAGTCTGTGATTAAAGTCTTAAATGTCTCTCGCATACCTATCCTTTCTCATAAGGATAAATATAGCTTTTTATATCCTTTTACGCAAGGATAATTCAAGCCATAGACATCCAAAGCCATAGTGGATATCGCCCTAAATTCTATTCAGTTTAATGGAAAGGCACTAAGCTATCAACAAGCGATAGAACTTATCCTGAATTCTCTTTTTATCCGCAACTAGTTTCATAAAATCTCTGTCTCTAAACTTTTGGACTAGGATTTTCTTAAGGTTAACATCTGTATTGATTAACACTCTAATTTTATCAATTAACTCATCACTATAGTACTGGATATCACTTGGAACAAATGAATCAAAATCAAAGTTGTCTATTGAAACATAAACTTCGATTATTCGTATACATTCAGTGAGCTCATTTAAATAATCAAGGTAATGCTTATCATGATGAGTTTCTGTAAATGCGTCATAATCATTCTGTAATTTTTTCAAATCCGGCAATTGAGCTCTCAGTATATCAACACCTATCCACTTATCGGTTATCAAAAAGTCAACGATGACAGTAAGTGATAGTCGCAATAAGTCTTTACTTGAAATACCCTGAAAAGATTTCCTGCGATCTTTAATCGCTCCATTGAGTATTTGCAAAGTTCGTTTTTCAACCACTAAAGAAATATCTATGATATCAGTGGTAATCAGTTCATAGATGAATGATAAATAATCATAATCCTGAGTAAGGTTATCTATAGTTGTTAACAAAATCTTTCTGATTTCTTTTTGATTTTCATGTGAGAACAAATTAAAGAATACAATAAACACATTATTCCTAATTTCTAAATCATTTATCTGGCATATCTTGCTATAGATTGCATTATCTAACAAAAACTCATTATCAATTGAATTTTTTTTATTAATTAATGAAATAATCTTAAACAATTGGATCACTTTTGAAGCTTGGTAATATGGGAATTGCCAGAATTTAATATTATCGATTATCTCATCTATCAAACCAGTAATATATATCGTTGATAAGTAAGCCTTATTACTAAGTAGGTTATTATATGTACGAAATAGGAAATTAGTTAATATTTCATATTTATTATTTCGAAAGTTTATAGCATGAATAGAGCTACTAAGATTACATTTTGTCAATTCAGAATATTTTAATAATATTTTCTCCAATTGATCACTAGACAGTTCAAGCTTTGCAAATATGAGTAAAAAATTACTTATCTTGTGGTCTAGCCTGTTAACGACATGATGCTTTATTGCAGAATCAATTAAGTTGCAATATCCCTCAATAAGTTGATCTATAACACCTGAGCTTGTCTTTAAAATATCAACTTTTTCAAGATGCTTCCAGAACAGACTTTCCAATCCCTTTTTATCTACATACTCAATCATTACATAAAAATGGAAATAATCAAAATAGTTAAGTTTATCAGCGGGAAAATATAATTGGTTTAATGTATTAACATTCTTATCATCTATAGTATAGCTTACGATAAGTCCTTCTATAAATTTTGCAGCACATTCTCGTATTTCATTAAAATAATCTAGAATCAAAAAATTATGATTACAAAAGTTCCATATCTCAAAAAAGGAACTATACAAATCAGCGAGTGCACTATTTGTTGCACTACCTCCACGATTAAAATACTCTTTTGTTTTATGTATTTCATCTAGAGTCTTAGATAATTTAGAATGGATATTGTTGACATATTCAAAGTTAAATAACTTCTTAAAAACGTCTTTATTGTCCTTATGAACAAACTTATCTGATAGAAAATCTAAATCTATATTTGAGCCTTCTGCAACTATCGATTCAACTTGTGCATCATGAGGAAAATACTCAATATTTATAACTATACTTAATAACTTTCTTTGAAATTCTGAAAGACAGTAAGCTAAATAATTATTAGATTTATACGCATTATTAGATAAAGTTTTCTGCTCTTCATATGCTTCTAAATAATCACAATTTTTATATAGTAAGTAAGTCTTTTCGAATGAATTTATGTTACATGAATTTGATAATTCATCTTCTAAGCCATTTAAACTATTTTTAATAGCAGCATAATTAAACATCAGTAAGTCACTCAGATGGCTATTATAAATATAGTCATTATCTTTAATGAATGTTTGAATCTTTTGATTCCCAGTAATCAGCTTAGCAATATATTGACCTTGTAAACTCCCTTCCGTATTTATTGACTCATTTTCCAGTTCTTTAACAGCACTAATACTCAAACCCAGAAAATTATAAGAAATGATATTAAATAATGAGTAATTACTATAAGTCGAATTCTGATTATATTCTCTAAGAAATATTAAAGAATCAAATAACTTTCTTCCTTTATCGTGCTCAAGCTGTCCAAGGGATGTATTTCGATCGTAATATAGTTTAACTTGTTCATCGATATTGAATGTTGAATACATATTAGCAAATTGATAGTGATATACACAATTTATGCCAAAAGAACTAAGATATTTATTTAGAATTTTACGTCTCGATGCCGACATATCCTTTTGGCTACTGACATCTAACAAATATGCCGAATTGTACTCCTTGCCAAGTATATTTTTGATCCATCTAAATATTTTTCTTACATTTGGATCATCAGCAGAGAATCCAATAAATAACAACGTGTGTGTTACCAATAGGCCTTTAATAAATGTTTCAACTAATGTAAAATTTTCAGAATATGTGTCATAGTCACTTTCTTTCAATACATTGTTTTTAAAATCGCCATGCATTTTTATAAGAAGTTTTTTATTTTCTGCTTTGGCTAACTCTTTATCAGTAGTTATAACAGAAAAATTTTCTTTCTCTATATCCATAGCCTTTTCAATTAAGTCATCGTAATTCGTAGTAATTATATGCTGAGGGTTTAATTCAAAAATTATATGGTTAATTGCATTTGGTTCACATTTGATATCTAAAACTGATTGTAACTTTTCATTGTATTTTTTCTTACCAAAATTCAAATAATAATATTGTGGTATTTTCAAATACTCATCAGGATCAAAACCCTGTAATTTATTGTAGTTTTCTAATAACGAAGGATCATAACTCTCTAATTTTGCTGCAATATATGATTCTTGTAACTCTGCTCTCTTAGAATAGTTTAATTCCTCTGCTAATTTTAATGTTAATTCATTCCAATCAGGTATCCCTGAATTTTTTGAAACGCCCGCACCAACAAATAAAATCAACTGATTATTGTCTATTGCATATTTAATCTTATTTAAATGTTCAATTAATTTCTTGCTAACTTTTCCCACTCAAGCCTCATAAATCAAAAATGATATTTATTAAATCATAACATATTGAATTTCATTCTGACAGAATTCTGACAGATTGATGGAATTAGCGGGAATATGCGGGAAATAGCATGTCGAGTAAAGTGTTTGTAGTTATTCACTTTTGCCCCTTCTATTTCCCGCTGTTCCCTATACGTTTTTCAGTTCGAGTCCCCCTCTCGGCACTCTAATAAGACGGATGTAGTTTAAAGCTGCATCCGTTTTTTATTTTTCAAAACAAAACGGCTAAAACAGTCGAAAACATTCATTACACATCCAGCACATTAAATAGTTTAGTAGCCATCTAAGTATTAAACAGGTTACAATTAAATAACATAATTATTTAATTGTAAAAATCTAGACTCAGCGTCTATACAGATATTATTAATACATTAGTAATATCAATGAGTTATTTTTTGCAGGAGCTCGATCATGAGATATTTGGGAATAGTAGCACTTTGCTGCAGTTTTATGATGATGGGATGCGCTGCCACTAAGCAGGTAACTATGTCATTAAACCAATCAGACATTATAGCAGAAGAAAATCTAGGTAAAAGACAGCAGGTTATGAGGGGAGTTATTATTGACACCAACTTAGCAAGATTAGACTTACACTTTAACCAAGGTCAAGTTTTCGTTATTACAAAAAGCGGCAAAACCATACATCACAATTCCCAAGATAATCAGATCGCTATGGCACCTCTGTTTGGCGGTGATCAGCCGGTCTTTTATGAAGTTCACAAAGACAATAATATACGGCAGTTAGTCAGCTTCAATAATAATGCGGAAAGAGCATGGGAGCTCAATTTAACAGACAAATACTTCTATTTTTATGACAAAACGACACGAACTGTTGTCCTTAATTATCTAAATCAAGACCATGTCAAACTTTCAGGACTGGATGTAAAAACAGGCAAAATCACATGGACAAAAGATTATCCGATGAAAAACATTGATGACGATACCCTCTTTCTTGCAGATAATAGGGCCTTTTATTTTAACAGCAATCGTATTTATACCATAGACACAATTACCGGCAAAGACTTAGGCACTATCGTCATAGCAAATTCAAAAATAGTCAGGAATGAGAATATTAATAAAATATTCCACAATAATAATAAGCTTTTTATCAGCACCAAAGATGGGATGCTGTTAATTCCAGAAGAAAAAATGACAACAGAGCTGAAAATGTCACAGTTTGATCAGGTTCTGCATCTGGAAAGTGATGATAAAGCTTTTTATATACTAGTAAATCAAGGTCTGATCCCAACATTGATGGCATACGATTTTAAGCGTGGGAAATTAATGTGGGAACGCAGAAAAGGAGAAATAGAGCATCCCCAGTATTGGCAAACATTTGCATTAATAAAAAACAAGCTATTCTGGGGTTATTATAACCACCTAGTGAGTTTTAACACTGCAAATGGCTCAGAAACCATCATGGACAAGTATACCGACTACAGATACGCTAATACTGTTCCGATAAATTACAAAGGCAATCTACTTATTAACAGTATAAGAAGCTCCATTCTTTATAATACCGAAACAAACGGAGTGATCTGGAAAGCCGGTGATTTCTACCCTATAACAGACCGTATAGCAAAAGGAGCCGCTATAGGAGCTGCGATGCAGCAGGCAGCAACCGTGCTGGATTATGAGTCTCAGTACATCAACTATGAATATAAGAATGCAACAGACAAATCGGCAGCCGACAGCAGATTTTATTATGGCGGTGGGGCGAGCAGATGGTCATCCGGTATGCATGCAGTGTCAAAAGTGCTTTACGCAATGACCAATCACTTATTCGGCTATCAAAATAATAGCACTAACACCAGCTATTTATCCTATAATGATGCAAAAAAACATAGCGTCTTCTCTAGCAGTACAAAAAGCCTTCTCGCCCTTGTAAACCTTGACACTGGAAAGATCGACTATAAAGAACCAGCTGATAAAAGCTGGGTTTGCCTGACATTTATGGTTGCCGACATCCCAAATAACAGGATCATACAGTATTATACTGACCAGTCCCAGTACGGTACTTTACTAAATTTGTGCTCTAAAAACACATACTATACTACATTGAAGATATGGCCGGATAAAGATTAACAGGTGAATTAACGGAAACATGCGAAAATAGTATAAAGAGCAGAAGAGAGCCGTTCACATGGCTCATAGATTAGATTTATTTATTAAAAAGGAAGTTTACCTTTCAGTTTGTCCAGTGCTCCGGAGCCGGACTGACCTGAGATCGCTTTTTTGATGAGGTCGCTCTTTTCGGCTGCGCCGGTGTTAAGTGATGCGAGTTCTTTCAGGCTGTTTTTACTGGTGTCGTTCAGAGCCATGCCGCCTATGATGCCGTCTGACGATGAGAAAACTTTGTCAAGCTCTGCGGCGTAGCGTTTCTGTATCTCGTCGTTTACTTTCTTAAGCTGTTCGTTTACGTATCCTTTCACATTTCTGCTGATGATGTCCTGAAGGTTTGTGGATATTGCCACGCTGAAATCATCAAGTTTACCTTCGGCGGAAAGGTCAGCAGTGAAATCTTCCACTCGTCCGAGTGCAGATGAAAGGAGTCCCGCCAGAGTTTTATCCATTCCGTCGCTGTTTATTTCCATACCCATAGCAGGGCTTGTAAGGCGCATATCCAGCTTAAAGCTCTCGCCTGTGCCCTTTATCTGCCCCTGTATATTTAAATTGCCTGAAACACCTTTCAGATAGCTGTTTTCCTCAGGTTTGATTATCTCTGCCACGGGATACCCTGCTGCAGTTATACGCAGATAAGTGCTGAGAGAATCCTCCACAACGCCCACCTGACCGTCAAGGGTGAAAAATGTTCTCCCGTCTGCCCCTTTAGCCAGATTCAGCGCCAGTTCATAAGGTTTAAACGAAATGTCGGTGCTCAGGTTTTTGATATCTCCTGTAAGCACATCGCCGTTCTTCATCTGACCCTTAAGGTGCATGTTTTTAATATAAACCCTAGGTGTCTCGCCTGGTGTCTTGAAATATACGTTTGTACCCTTTTCCGCCACACGCTTCACTGTTTCGGGCTTGTCACCGTTTTTCTCAGGCATAGGGATCATGTGGTGATATTTCCTGTATAGAGCGACGGCGGTGGTCACAGTCTCAGTCATCTTTTTACCGACCAGCTCTTCCATGATAGCTCTGGAGTCTATCGGGCTGGAATCCGCAGACATCAGGAGCTCCTTCGGAGCCTTCTGAGACATTTTTTTCAGGTTTGCGTACTCGTTTCTTATATTCTGCTGTTCGGCCTCAAAGTTTTTGACTAAGCTGTCCGCCTCGTCCTTTTTTGCCTGAACCTGTTTTATGAATTTCTGCACAGTTTCTGCGTCGTTCTTTGCTTTAATCAAGTCAGCAGGAAACTTATAGGAATTAACGTCTATTTTCCGTATAGTTTCATAGTTTACTTGCAGCTCTTGTGTATCAGCGGCTTTTTTAATGCGCTGATTCCACTCTTCAGTTTTCTTTTCTGCAAGATTTTTCATCCTGCGGGCTTCCTGCACAGCGGGAATTTTCTCAATGTCGATAACTTTTGAAACATCTATGCTCAGATTTGCCAGAAGTTTTTTGCCTGTATCAGATTTTTCCTCTTTGTTTTCGGATTTATCTTTCTTTTCATATTTCGAAATAGCACCGCTCGTCTTTCTCTCTGTGTCAAAGCGCAGCCCGTCCACAGACACAGTGTCTATAGTGAGCCTTTTGCGGAGAAGCGGTCCTGCGTCAAGGTCAAAAGTAGCAGTATCGAAGGCAAAGAGGTTGCGCATTGGCTTCTCTCTGTCAGACCATTCCAGCCCGTCTAACCTTACGGAGGTATCCATGAGCCCTGTTTCCAGAGTGCTCAGCTCTACCTTCGCCCTATTTATTGTTTCAGATGTGCTGATAAATGTCTTTTTCAGAATGACATCCAGAAATATCAGTAAAAAAGCTGCAATAAGAGCAACAACAGCCACCCATATCAGCAGTCCCTTAATTCTTATAATCTTATTCATAGACGCCCTTCCCGAGGATATCGTATCCCTTTTTTACCCAGATGAAAATTTTTGTAGCCGAGAGGGCTTTGAACCATTTCGAAGCAATTATTTTATCTTTAAGATCCTTTCTATAGCGGAATACAAAATATCTCACACCTATGAATATAGGTATAAAGAGTATCAGTGATAACACGAGGCTTCCCAGTGTGTATGAATTATTCAAGCGGGAAAAGCCCATGAGTGGCAGGTCAAAGAATGACCTCCAGAAAGGCACCATCCCAGGCGTATCTGTAAGCAGAGACAGTCCGATGCCGTTTGCTATGGGTGACAGCGCATAGCTAGGTATAAATAGAAGGGTAAAACCCAGAACAGCACTGCGGAAGCTGACCTGTGTGATCATTATGATCAGCAGAACCAGCAGATTATGCGGGCTGAAAAACGGGGTGAGAGCTATCACAGAACCAAGGGCAAAGCCTAGTGCCACCTGATTCGGTGTTTCCTCACTGTTCAAAATTTGAATGATTTTTAAAATTATCTTCCATATAACCATGCTCTATACTAGCACAAATTTCGACAATAATATATAAAGATTAAACGGTTAACAGACATCTTACACAGATTTAAGAATGTTTGAAAACGCGGCACAAACGCCCATTCGGAACAGCCTGTTCATCTCGTCCATGCTGTCCACAGTGTAAGCATTTACCGTCATACCTTTGCTCATTACGGCATCCACGACAGCCTTGTCCAACATACTGCTTTCGGCGTGATATGCATCGACATAAAGGGATAAAAGATAATCCGTGAGGTCTGCGGGGTGCTCCCCCTCGACAAGTGCTGCAGTTGAGATATCGGGTGCAAGTCTATGGCATTGTTTCAGATATTCGTGGTTGAAAGATGAAATGACCACCTGCTCAGAGCAGTCTGCATCCAGCACTATCTTCACAACATTTTCAGCGGCAGTCTCGCCAAATACAGTCCCCGACATATCCTTTATCTCTACATTCACAGGCATCTGAACACGCTTAAAATAGTCCAGTGCCTCACGCAGTGTCGGCATCCTCTCCACAGGCTGGCTCCGGAGCTCCTCAGCAAAAACAAGCCCTGATGCGATAGTGCCGAAAGGGTCGGAAGCTATAAACCAAGAGCTGATATCCAGACTGCGCAGTTCTTCAAATGTATAGTCTGTGACATTATAAGGAGTTGTGAACAAAGGGAGGTCTTTTGCATTTGATGTTCGTTCAAGGGTGGAGTCGTGGATTATCACAGCCTCGCCCTCTCTGCTGAAACCGACATCCAGCTCTACGAAATCATTCCGCCCCGAAGCAAGCCTGAAAGCAGCCATTGTGTTCTCCGCACGGAGAGCACTGACGCCCCTATGGGCAGCGACCAGATGCACCTTTTTAAAGCAGTTTTTGAAAAACATTTACTCACCTTTTCTGGATATGAAAAGTTTAGCAACCGCCAATAACGATGTAAATAATATCAGCAGAAACGATATGGAATTTATTATAGGCGAACTGCCGTCCCTCACCTGTAGATAGAGGTTTATGGGCAGTGTAGTATCCGAACCGATGAGAAACAGCGTGGTGTTAAAATTCTCAAAGCTCATGAGGAAAGCCACAGCCCCCGCACCTATGAGCGCAGGACGCAGAAAAGGCAACGTGATATGGCAGATGACATCCAGCCTGTTCGCACCGAGGTTCAGAGCGGCCTCTTCCAACGATCTATCAAATTTCCTCAGCCTCGCCGATACCACCAGCAAGACGAAAGTAGTAATAAATGAAAACTGGCCTATCACCACCAGCCAGAAACTGGGACGTAAAAAACCAATATCTATGCCGAACCTATCCTCGATAAACATGCCTGTGCTGTTGCTCATCAAGAGCAGTGATATGCCGAGAATAACCCCCGGGATAACCAGAGGCGTAAGGGCGAAGAAATACAAAGCCTGCTTAAAGCGGAACTGCTCCTGTTCGAAGAGGAAAGCACCCATTGTGCCCGTGACCAGTGAAAAGATCGAAACGAAAAATGCCGTCTGTAAACTTATCCAGATGCTCCTGAGCATCGTCGTATTATGAAAAATACCGATCCTCGGCGATTCGTCGGAGAAGAACCAGTCGAGGGAAAATCCGTTCCACGGGAGTGAAGGGAAGTCTGAATTATTAAAAGCGAGAACGCACGTCACAGCCAGAGGTGCAAACAAAAATATATAAAACAGAATAACATACAGCTTAAACCCTGCTCTGTATGTTTTTGATCTCGGCAGAGAGCGAATCATGACAGCGCCTTTGCGAGGCTCTGCCTTGTCAGCTTCAGACTGAGCCATATTATGAATGAAGAGAGCACAAGGAGCAGGAAACCGAAAGCCGCACCCAGATTCCAGTTGAAGCTGGCGATGAACTGGTTATATATCTGCTCGGTGAACCAGAGCGAGTTTTTCCCACCCATCAGGTTCGGCGTGAGGTAGTTCCCCAGTGTGAGCATAAAAACAACTATCGAGCCCGAGACTATCCCCGGGGCAGTGTACGGGATGATTATCTTAAAGAATATGACACACTTTGATGCGCCGAGGTCGTGGGCGGCCTCTATGTAGCTGTCGTCCATACCGTCCAGAGACGATATCAGCGGGACAACCATAAACAGCATGGATGTGTAGACCAGCCCCATTATCATACTGACGTCGTTGTAGAGCATCTCTACAGGTTTACTCAGCAGACCGAGGCTCACGAGGAAATAGTTTATCACCCCGCTCTCTCTCAAAAGGATCATCCATCCGTAAACCCGCACCAGCTCACTAACCCAGAAAGGTATGAGGAGCAGTATCATAAGGAATCCTTTATGCTTCACCGATGCTATCTTAGTAATGTAAAACGCTATGGGGAACGTCACGATGAATGTAAGAAATGTGACAAGTATCGAATACACGGCAACCCGCACAAATGTCAGCCAGTATACACGCTCGTTGAAAAACTCTGCATAGTTAGCCAGCGACCAGACCATATCCCCTGCGCTGTTCTCCGCCTTCAGCGACATGAGCAGAAGCTCCAGATTCGGCAGTACTATCAGCAGAAAGAGCCAGAGGAATATAGGCGTAAAGAATATTATGAATCCGAGTCTGACACCTTTAAGCATAACAGCGGCAGTCCTTTATATCCACACCCGCCTGAAGTACATCGCCCGGCTGAATGTGGGCAAAATGGCGGTTCTGCGGGAGAGCAACCATCATCTCGTGGTCTGTGCCTTTTATCTCGGCCAAGACCTTAGTATTAGAACCGTCGAAGAGGACAGTCTTAATGCCAAGTTCGAAGAAATTCATATTGTCCACAGACTTATCCGCCATAAGCACCACAGCCTCGGGTCTGATGAACAGAGTCCCGTTCCTGTTCGGGCAGGAGTCTATGCAGTCTATCTTAAAATTAATCCCTGCGGATGTCACAGCCTCTGTCTTTGCATCGTTTGTGAGCTGAATGTCGAACTTGTTCGTTTCGCCGACAAACTCCGCAACAAAGCTCGTCTTCGGGTTTGCATAAAGATTCTGCGGAGTGTCTATCTGCTCGAACTTCCCACGGTTCATCACAGCCACGATGTCGCTCATAACGAGTGCTTCGGACTGGTCGTGGGTGATATACATGAATGTCGTGCCGACCTCATGCTGAAGTTTTTTAAGCTCTATCTTCATCTGTTCACGCAGTTTCAGATCGAGTGCACCGAGCGGCTCGTCCAGCAGGAGTATCGAAGGCTCGAGCACAAGGGAACGTGCTATCGCCACCCTCTGCTTCTGCCCTCCTGAAAGCTGTGATACGTCTTTCGACTCAAATCCGCCGAGATGCACCTTTTCCAGAATGGCTGAGACACGCTGTCGCATCTCCTTCCCTGTTATCCCCTGACGCTTCAGCCCGAATGCGACATTCTCGCCAACATTCATCATGGGAAACAGTGCCAGATTCTGAAAAACGAGATTTACCGGGCGTTTATTCGGCGGGATACCCACCATCTCTCTGCCTCTTATCCTGATGCTCCCCGATGTAGGTTCAAGGAAGCCCGCTATCATGCGCAGAAGGGTCGTCTTACCGCATCCCGAAGGACCGAGTATCGAAAAGAACTTCCCGTCTGATATTGAAAAATCAACGCCGTCGACGGCTTTAAACTCGCCGAAGGCTTTATTTATCGAAGAAATCTCTAAACTGTCATTCATTATTACCAAACCTGTAAAACAATAAGGGCGGACAGACAAAGCCGACCGCCCCCAAAACGAAGAAACTTATTGTGCTGCTTTTACTTTATCAAGTATTTTGCCTTCTACTTTTTCGAGTGCTGCCGGAACCGGCGGATACCATTTGATGTTGTCTATATCTGCCTTTGTGAAAGAACGCTCAAAGTTGTCTTTCTTCTCAGCGTCGAGGTATTTAGCTGCGTCGGCAGATGCTGTGCCGTATCCGCTGTCGTTTGTGAAATAGCCTGCGTTCTCAGGAGCGAGCATGAAGTTTATCCATTTGTAGGCTCCGTCGATGTTCTTAGCTTTTGCAGGGATAGCGAATGTGTCTATCCAGCCGAGAGCACCGCTGGCAGGGGCTACGAAGTCTATGTCTGCATTCTCTTTATGCAGCTTCCATCCGCCTCCGTCCCATCCCATAGCGACGACAACTTCACCGCTTCTGAGCATTCCGAGGAGTGCATCACCGTTTGCCCAGTAGTTTTTGACCAGCGGTTTGCCGTTCACTAGGTCAGCTTCTACGAGCTCCATGAGCTTTGTGTACTCTTCTGTGCTGTCATATTTGGCGAAAGGATTGTCGCCTCTGGCAAATGCGAGGGCGATTAGCGTAGGTCTCTTAAGTCTGTAGGATATCTTGCCTGCGTATGCAGGGTTGAGAAGGTCGCTGTAGTCCTTTGCATAAGGAGCGAGCTTCTTATTAACGATCAGGCCCGATGTGCCGTAGCAGAACGGCACTGCGAAGGATTCACCGCCGACCTTTGTGTTGTTCTTCACAGCGTCGAGCATAGATGTGATTATCGCATCCGAGTTGATCTTGGAATAATCTATGGCTTTGTATAAATTGTATTTTTCCTGAACAGAGCTGATCCTGTCCTGTGACGGCTGTGCGATGTCGAAGCCTGCGCCTCTTGTCGCTCTGAGCTTTGTTATCATTTCCTCATTGTTGGAATATGTCAGCTCGACCTTGATGCCTGTTTCTTTTTCAAACTTTTCCACGAGTGCTTTCGGGGCATAGCCTTCCCATGTCAGTACCTTTAGAGTATCCTGAGCATAAAGGTTAGCCGACGTAACAGAAAGCATGATCAGCGATAAAACAAATAATTTTAAAATTTTCATCCTGTCCTCCAATTAAATAATCTCTAAACTGGAAAATGATACCGTCAGGATGAAAAAGAATTCTTATATCTATATTAGAAAAATGTCATATCAAACAAATAAGCCCGCTATTTTACTGCTGAATGTCCCATTCCTGTCCGAACCGCTCACCTGCGAATTTGAGAAAATTTAATGCAACAGCAGAGAGCCCTCTGTTTTTCACTGTTATTAGTGATTTCTTCAGCTTATGCACCTCTCCGCGCAGAGGCAGACAATAGAGGTCATCACCCATCTCGTCTATGGTGCCTGCGGAGACAAGGGCGACGGCATCGCCCGATTTCGCAAATGTCACACAGCTCTGCCTGAGGACGCAGGTGCTGACGATATTCGCCGAGGCATTTATCTCGTCGAAAGCACTCTTCATCCTGTCACGGAATGTTCTGTCCATGCAGATGGGCACGCCTAAAAGGTCGCTTATGGACAGACTTTCCCCGGGGTTCTTGATCCACTGGCTGTCCTTTCGGAAAATGGCGGACATCACCTCATTTTCTATCATATAGCTGTTCAGCAGATGCTGATAAGGGAGCGGCGCACGTATTATGCCTATCTCACAAACCCCCGCAAGGAGAAGCTCGCCGATATCACCGCTCACCAGCTCATACAGCTCCACCGTAATATTCTTATATATACGCTGAAAGTCGAGCAAGAGGTTGTTTATCACGTGCTCTGAAACCGAAGGCGCAACACCTATATTCAGCACCCCCGAAAGACCTCTGTTTATGTCGTTTATCTCTTTAACGGCGGAGTCCTCGAGCTCGCAGAGGTATTTCGCCTTTTCATAAAGCACACGCCCCGCATCCGTCACTTTTATCTGGCGGATACCCCGCCCCGTCTGTATGAGCTCTGCACCGAATCTATCTTCTAAGATGCGTATCTGATTTGTCAGTGCGGGCTGGGCTATGTGCAGTATCTTAGCCGCAGATGTAAGGCTCCCCTCGTCCACTATCACCATAAAATTCCTGTATATATCGAGGCTCATACATATCTCCAAAATATAAAAATTTATTATATTATAAATAAAAAAATAATATTTTCATTATATATTTAAAGGTTGTATATTTAGCGCAGAAACCGGTTTCTGAATTGTTTAAAAGGAGTCTGAAAATGACAAACAATCAGGACCAAAATGCCGAAATCTCTATTTTTAAAGCTGAAATGATCAAATTCTGCGTTCTTTTCGCCATTATTGCGTGCGGAGCACTCGCCTATGGTATAAATACGGGGCAATGGATGGATTCTCTTAAGATCAGCGCCCTGCTCTCTTTCACATCAATGATATATGCCTTTGCCTCATACATGCATGCAATGGTCTATACTGAAAATTAAATTGACTATTTAAATCTTGCGACTATCCTCTACATAAGAGGAACGTATGAAGATTTTATTAGACAGAATACTGACCGAGATGGAAACCTTTCTGGAAAACTGGGCAATGTATATGCGCGGAGCGGGGTATCTGGAACATACAACGGCAAAGCGTGAGGACTGCATACTCAGCATTCAGGGAGTTGTATTCCCCATCCGTCAGCACCTGTCTGAGAAGATCCCCCTCGACTTCGCAAGCATACTGAAAAACAGCAGAAACATCGCCGACAGCGTCCTCATGACAGCCCAAAGGCACAAATCACGAGGCATCAGCGCAGAGATGTTTTTCGGCTGTTTCAAGACGCTCATACACTCCGTAGAGGACATAATCCTCGGCATGGACGCAGACGACAGCACAAAGCTGAAAGGCTATATCGAACTCCGCCGTATCTTCGACGCTATGGAGACAATAGTCATAAACGACTGGAACAGTCAGGACGGCAGCGAATACATATCTGTTCTGGCGGAAAAGAACCGTGCGCTCACGCTGGACAAGAATAAATACGAAAACATATTTGAAGTCACATCCGACATCGCAATAGTCATAAACGCCGAAGGAACCGTGCTGGAGCTGAACAAAGCAGCCACCGAACAGTTCAAAGGCGACATAGTCGGAGAAAACATACTGAAATACATCGGACTCTCCGAATACAGCATAGACGAATTCCTCAAAGCATTCCCATACGGCGAACAGCACGAGATACGTGTGCCTGAGATATCCGCCATATACTCTATGGTGGTCGTTCCGCTGAAAAAGGTTTCGCTGGCATCGGCAGGCTATGTCATCATCCTGAACGACATCACCTGCATGGTGGATCAAAGGCTGAAGCTCGAGGCGGTCGTTGCCGAGAGGACAGAGGCCTTGACCAAATCTGAAAAGATTTTCCGCTCCCTCTTCACATCCGCAGGGGAAGGCATAATGCTGGCAGACGCCGAGCTGAATGTCGTACAGGCAAACCAGAAGGCAGCCGACATGTACGGTCTGACCACCGCCACACTCGAGGGCGTCAGCTGCATCATGATAACACACCCCGCCAGCATAGACAGCCTGAGGCTGGCCGCTTCCATCAAAGAGGGCGAGGTCTGGCACGGCGAGATAAACAGCATCACCAAGAGCGGAGACATATTCCCCGCCAGCGTAACGGTGAACAAGTTTAAGCTGGGCGGTAAGGACTTTCTGCATATCATCGTGCGGAACATCACCCAGCAGAAATCTATGGAAGAATACCTGAAACAGGAAAAGACAAAGGCCGAAGAGATGAACGTGACCCTGCGTAACGTCATGAAAGCTATAGATAAAGAGAAGGAAGAGCTGGAGCTCTCAATCTCGCAGAAAGTACTGACGACCATCATCCCGTCCGTGCAGAAGCTCGCAGGCGAATCAAACTCTGAGATACGCCAGATGTATCTGAACATAGTGCGTGACCAGCTCTCCGGGCTGACCAAATCAACAGGCAGCATGAATAACGAAGATATCATGAAACTGACGAAATCCGAGATACAGGTGTGCCAGATGATACAGAGCGGTTCATCCAGCAAAGACATAGCAGAGACGATGAACATCTCCTTTGAAACCGTGCAGACCCACCGTAAGAATATACGTAAAAAGCTCGGTCTCAGCGGTAAAGACGTAAACCTCTTTGCATATCTGAACAAATAATATTTAGACATCGGGTATATGTCTATACCCGATAATTACCTGATCACCCCCATATCTACCCTATAAATACCCGACTATGTTTTAAACATAACAAGTATGGGGTATATATCATGGTAGAACTTATCACAGCTTTCAGAGACTTCTTTTACGACGGCAGACAAGCAGAGCTTGAAAAAGCCTATGGCGTCTTAGGGACATACACAACCTCCTTGCCTATGGACGGCATAGACTGGGAACAGGAAGAGTTTATCTTCAACAGGCTCTTTGTGGGCCCTGCCGCACCGAAGGCTCCTTTAGTGGCATCTGTCTATCTCGACCCGGAAAACCTCATACAAAACAGAATAACCGCAGAGATACGCGAGTTTTATCAATCTATCGGCCTCGCACTTCCCGAACAGGGGCGTGAGCCGGAAGACTCCCTGGCATTTGAACTTGATGCGTGCAGATATCTCCTCTCCGTTTCCGACACACACCCTGAAGCAGAGGAGATATACCGCGCATTCATAAACGAGCATATCGCACTGTGGCTGCCGCTTTTCATCGAAAAAGCAAAGGAAAACTGTGAATCGTCAAAGGCGATCAGGAATGTCCTAGGCATTTTAGAAGAGTGGATCTCTGTTGAGTCCGAAAAGACAATATTACATAAGGAGTTGTCATGAGCAGGAAAGAGGATTTATTGAAAAACGGCTGTCCTTTCAGCAGACGTACATTCCTGAAAGGTGTCGCAGCGGCAGGTGCGCTCGCTTCAATGCCCGCAGGCATTTTAAAGGCACACGCATGGGAGAGAACCAAATATGAAGGGGGCTATCAGACATTTCGCAATGCCTGCCCCAGAAACTGTTACGACACATGCAGTATTAAATCGTATGTTAAAGACGGCGTGCTCGAGTTCATCGAAGGCGCGCAGGAGTCGACATTCACAGACGGAGCTCTGTGTGTAAAGGGGTACAGCTATCCGAGAAGGGTCTATAGTCCTGACCGAGTCAAATATCCTATGAAACAGATAGGCAGAGGAACAGGAAACTGGAAACGCATATCCTGGGATGAAGCCCTGAGCGAGATCGCAGGCAAGATCCAGGAGATAAAAAAGAAGGACGGTTCCCTTCTCGGCATGGCACTGGACAAATACTCAGGCAACTTCGGCATCACCCACTACGGCGTGGAAGGGATGTTCAGTTCTCTGGGATACACCACAAGGTTCGTCGGAACACCATGCTGGCCTGCGGGGATAGACGCGCAGAACTTCGACATGGGCAACATGTGGTGCAACGACCCCGAAGACTTTGTCAAATCTAAATATATCATCATCTGGGGCGGAAACCCCGCATGGAACTCCGTGCACACCATGAAGTTCATCTATGAGGCACAGGAGAGAGGCGCAAAGCTCGTCGTCATCGACCCTATCCTCACACAGACAGCGGCAAAGGCCGACACGTATATCCGAGTGAAAACAGCGCAGGACGGCGCACTGGCACTCGGTATCGCAAAGCACATAGTGGATAAAAAGCTGTACGACAAAGAATTTGTCACAAAATATGCAAAGGGCTTTGAAGACTATGTAAATTACCTTAACACAAACATAACAGTAGAAGCGGCGGCAGAGCAGAGCGGCGTGCCCGCAGATGTCATCAGACAGCTTGCGGAGGAATTCGCACAGGCCGACCCTGCGACCATATGGATAGGCTACGGCATGCAGCGCCACACAAACGGCGGTACAAACGTACGTGCCATCGACGCCATCGTCGCCATGACAGGAAATATAGGCATAGAGGGGGGAGGAGCCAGATACGGACACCTCCAGACATGGGGATTTAACTATAACGCCATGGTTCAGCAGAAGCCTGCGGGCGCTGTCGGATACACAGGCAAGGACAAGATCAAAAGCGAATTCGCCAATGATGAGAAAGAGACAAGCTATTCCGACAGAACAATAAACATAAACAAACTGGCGGAATCGATACTCACCACAAACGAGCCTCCGATAAGGCTCCTCTGGGTAGCCTGCAAGAACCCGTTTGCGCAGGACTTCGACAGACCGAAGCTGATCAAGGCATTTGAAAAGCTAGAGATGGTCGTCGTCGTAGACCAGTTCTTCAACGAGACAGTGCAGAACGCAGACATTGTGCTCCCTTCCACCACTCTCTTTGAGGAAAATACGGTGAACGTATCCTACTGGCACTACTGGCTCAGCCTGAATGAAAAGGCCATCCCTGAACAGTACGAGGCAAAGAGCGACCTGCAGATAGCTGCCCTGCTCTCTAAAAAGATGAACGAGCTGGAAGAAGGCTCCTGCACATTCCCTCAGATAACCGACACAAAGGTTTGGATGGAGAAAGAGTTCAACTCAGGCATCTATAACTTCTTCGGCATATCATCATGGGAAGACCTGAAAAATGGACCACGCAAAGCGAAGACAGAAAGCAGCGCAGCATGGAACGAAAGAAAGTTCGGCACACCGTCGGGCAAGTATGAGTTCAGCTCTGATCAGGCGGAAGAATACGGACACACCAAACTGCCTGAATATAAGGCTCGCAGAGTTCCTTATGATAAATTCCGTGTGCTCACACCGCACACACAGTTCGGACTGCACTCTCAGTTTGTAAACCTCGACTATATGGAAGACTTCAACAAAGAGCCCTACATATACATAAACCCGAAAGCTGCCAAAGCTAAAGGCATCAAAGAGGGGGACATGGTGAAGGTTTCCAACAAGGTGGGCAGTGTGACTGTGAAAGCGAAGCTGTCCGACATAGTAGCAGAGGATGTTCTCGTTATGTATGAGGCATGGTTCAGAAAAGGCAACTACAACGTTCAGAACGTCGTAGACGACGAATCATCCGACATGGGTACATTCAAAACAGGCGCACCCGGCGTAGCAATCCACGACCAGTTCGCAAACATCGCTAAGGCGTAAGGAGGCAATGATGAAAAAGCAGCTTGCTTTTAAAGTAAATTCTAAAAAATGCATCGGATGCTATACATGCGCCATGGCGTGCAAAAACCAGTATCATCAGGAAGCAGGAGTTGTCTGGAGAAACCTGACACCCCTCGCAGAAAACGATTATCCATTCACTGACAGGGCATTCTACTCCCTGGCATGCAACCATTGTGCGACCCCTGTCTGCACAGAGGTCTGCCCTGTCGGTGCACATGTTAAAAGAGAGAAAGACGGCATTGTCGTCCACTCTGCAGATAAATGCATATTCTGCCGTGCATGTATAGAGGAATGCAGCTATCACGCTCCACAAGCAAACGAAGCCCTTGAAAGAGCAGAGAAGTGCAGCATGTGCGTGGAGAGAATAGACGCAGGGCTCATGCCCGCATGCGTACAGGGATGCCCGACAAAGGCGCTGACACTTGTCGAGCTTTCAGAGATGAAGGACGACAAAGCCGTTCAGTATCCGAAAGGTTTTCCGAAACACACAGAGCTTAATCCGTCCACAAGATTCATCGAGCCCACGGCTCCGAAGCTTGTACTGGCGAAAAAAGACTACTAAAAAGGAGCAAGCCCGGGTGTATGCGGATATGCCCGGGCACTTTTTATGAAAAAGTTTATCGTAATATTCCTTACACTGACCGCACTGACGGCAAATGCCGAAAGCATCAGGGCACACGTTAACGAACGCATCCCTATAGCCCTTGATATACCGATAGGAAAGATAGGCGGGGGAGATTTTTACAACGTATCAGTCGAGCCCTACGGCGCAGATTACGGCTTTGTCATGACGCCCGACGGCATAGATATCTCTTTCAGCAAAGCGGGCGTATCGGACCTGAGGATAAGCGTGAACCATGTGGTGAAATCCACATGCGCCAGCGTACACATCGAGCCCGTATCTGTCAAAGATATCCGTTTTGAAATAGAATAATCACTCTATTCAGGCACTTACATTCTTTTTAACGGGGACTTTGCACCCTTTGCATTTCTCCGGTGTGGAGAGACCGATGTATCTCTCGCACTGCTTTGTGACATCATAGCCGAGCAAAATGCCGAGGATGAAGTCTTCCTTCGCGTCGAACTCGTTCAGCCTGTCTTTACCGAAGCTCTCTATGATGCTGATACACGGGCAGTCTCCGAAGAAGATATTTGTCTTCCCGTCTCTCGCCTTTGTCACCATATAGCTTATGCCGCTCTTTTCCAGTTTTTTAACACAGAATCTGCACTCATGGTCGTCGCAGGTATACATGGCGAGCCTGCGTACACCCTTTTTATATTCGTATACCATGTGAGAGAACAGTCTGAGGTTTGCATCCACGCTCAATTTGCTCTCCTGCCGCAGAGTGCTGCAAATTCACAAGTATCACATTCTATATAGTCTGCCAGAGCGCATGTTACTGACTCAGGGCTTGTTTTATCAAGACATACCAGAGGTATGTTATGTTTCTTACATATTTTTTTAGCTGCGTTTGCCATGTTGTGGCTGGACAGCTTTGTAAGCAGTATTACGCATTCGGAGCATTTCAGAGACTCGTCCATGCGTGCCGACTTAGTATTGAAGACCTTCGCCTTGAATCCTACTTTTTTCAATGCCTGCTCGTATTCCTTTTCTCTGCGTGCAAGTCCGCCGACTACACTTACCTTCATAATAGTACCTCAAATAAACTTTATAATATTGATTATCATTATCAATAAGAGATGTCAAGCTTTTTTGTATCTTTAATGCCGTATAGACAAACTTTAACTTAATATTTCTATGATCAAAGTAGTCTTGTAAGTTAATGAAACATCACTTATTCTTTTAATATGTTTATTGATACGGAGAAAACAATGAGAAAGACCAAAATAGTAGCGACTCTGGGACCTGCTTCATGCGATAGAGAAACTATTTCGAATATGATAGATGCGGGGCTCGATGTCGTCCGCCTGAATTTTTCCCACGGCACACACGAAAGCCACGGAGAAATGATAGACCTCGTACGTGAGATAGCCGACGAAAAAGGCGTATGCGTCAGCATTTTACAGGACCTCTGCGGGCCGAAGATACGCCTCGGCACACTCCCGGAGGAAGGGATAGTTCTCAAGCCAGGCGACACATGCGTGATAGCGGCCGAAGCCCACGCAAAGGAAGGTGTCATCCCCGTGCAGTATGATTCTCTGGCGAAGGATCTATCCATAGGCGACAGAATACTACTTGCCGATGGTGCTATGGACATCATGGTGGAGGACATCACAGGCGAGAATGTAACATGCCGAGTGCTGAACGGCGGGACAGCCTATACCAAAAAAGGGGTGAACATGCCCTCCTCCGAGCTCAGCATTGTAGCCTTCACCGAAAAGGATAAGGCAGACCTCAAATACGGGCTGATGAAAGGAGTGGATGTCGTTGCGCTCTCATTTGTGCGTAATGCCGCAGACCTCGTCGTCATCAGCGACATGATAAAACGTGATAAGAATCAGCCCCTGCTGGTAGCAAAGATAGAAAAGCCGCAGGCGGTGAAAAACATAAAAGAGATACTGGACATGGTGGACGGCATAATGGTCGCCCGTGGAGACCTCGGTGTCGAAATGTCGCTTTATGAAGTGCCTGTGATACAAAAGCAGATAATCAAAGCCGCCCGCAAGGAAGGGAAAGTGATCATCACAGCCACACAGATGCTCAAGAGCATGGTGTCGAACTATCGCCCTACCCGTGCGGAGTGTACCGACGTGGCAAACGCCATATTCGACGGCACATGCGCCGTAATGCTGTCTGAGGAGACCGCAGCGGGGGAATACCCCGTGGAGGCTGTCGCCGTGATGGACAGGATAGCCCGCACAACGGAAAACAACATACAGTACAACCTGAACATATCTAGCGAAGAACACGTCTCGGACAAGACTGTGGCATGGGCTGTGGGCAGGTCTGCGAGCTGGCTCGCCAAAGACCTCGGAGCCAAAGCCATCATAGCATATACAAACTCAGGCTTCACAGCTAGGAGCGTCGCACGCTTCCGCCCTGAATGCCCTATTCTGGGGCTCACGCCGAACCTTGCTACCTATCGTAAGATGAATATATCCTGGGGTGTGATACCGGGGCTGTCCGAAGGATTCGAAGATGCGGAGGAGATGTTCTCCAGAGCTGCACAGCTCGCCGTATCAAAAGGATTTGCTAAAAAAGGTGATAAGATCGTCATAACGAGCGGTATCCCTCTGGGTTCCGCAGGCTCGACAAACCTTATAAGAGTGTACGAAATATAAAAAAATCGGGGTGGGGGGTGAACCGCCCCCCATCGCACACGGCAACGGGCTTGATTGGGGTGACACAGTGCCGATAGCTGCCCCGCAATAGAAGACATTTCAGATTGTCATCCTGAGCCTGCAACTGCAGGCGTATGGATCTCAGCCTTTGTTTATCAATTACTTAATAACCAGCCTATAAGCTTGGGTCTGAGACTCTTACGTCACACTTTCAGTGTTCCTCAGAGTGACTTCTATATTTGTTAAACGATTATCTGTTTTCCGTCTTTTTCCAGCAGTTTTGTCATCATGTATTTGATGTCTCTGAATACATAGATATCTTTGCCTTTTATCATGCAGTAGATAGGCTGACCGACCTCTGCACCTGATGCCTTTGCTTCACCGTTTGGGATGAGCAGGGATATCAGTCTCTTTCCCGAGCGGATATGCATGCTTGTTGTAATGTTTCCGACATCGATGTCTTCACACACGCCTTTTATCATTTTGTATCCGTCGTTTTTCATAAGTGCGGCGATCTGCGCCGACTCAGAGTTTGCACTCAGATTTTGCTGTAACATATCAAGACTCCCATCTTTTTTCATTACGCTGTAACTTTTGTTTCCTTCAGTATTTTCATACCGGCGTGGTAAGCGGCTTCTTCCAGTCCTTTATAACCACATGTAGTATCTATTGTGATACCCAGCTTAGACATTTCTGTCACAGCGCTCTTTCCTGCAACGCTGCAAACCATAACAGAGCATCCTTCGAGAAGTTCCAGTACATTCTTAAGGTGGCCTGAAAGTTTTATACAGGCATCGGAATCGTCATAATTCAGGGTTCTGATCTCTCTGAGATGCGCACCCCAGCCCGAAACTTCGTAAACATAGAAGGTTCTGGCATTTTTGAATGTGACGTCGGATATATATTTATTCTCTGTAGCGACAGCAACCACGGTCATCTTGCTTCTTGTGGCTCGGGATGATGTCTGCTCCATGCTTTTAGAAGTAAAGGCACGATGTGAACTCATCACCTGTGCCTTTACCGCTGAGGAGTTGTTTATGATCTCGTCGCTTAGTTGATTCATGTCGAAGTCTTGTCCGAGCTTGCCTATTGCATCTGCTCTGCACTGACGGCAGTGCTGCATGACATTGTCGAATCCGCCCATGATCTCGGCACAGTCGAACCTTGCTCTGGCTATCATCTTGATATCAGGCTCAGGTACGCCGTCTTTGGCGAATTTTGTGCCGTATTCGGGCTTGCTCATGAGAGGCAGGATATTGTGTATGAAAACACCAAGCTCTTTTATCTTTTTAGCTACTTCATTTATATGCTTGTCGTTGATGCCCGGGATGAGGACAGTGTTTATCTTAACGAGTATGCCTCTGTCTGTGAGCATCTTGATGCCCTCGAGCTGACGCTCAAGGAGCTTTGCGGCTGCTTCAACACCTCGGTATGTAACACCTTCGAAGTGTATCCAGCTGTATATCTGCTGACCCACGAGAGGGTCTACTGCATTCATTGTTACTGTTACGTGGCTGATGCCGAGCTCTACTATCTCGTCCACATAGTCAGGGAGAGCGAGACCGTTTGTGCTGATGCACGGGATGAGCTCAGGTTTGTATGCTTTTAAGAGACGGAGTGTCTCGAATGTAGCCGATGGATTAGCCAGTGCATCTCCGGGGCCTGCGATACCGACAACAGAGAGATTGTCGAGTGATTGTTCTATCATTATAACTTTTTCAAGAGCCTGCTCAGGGTTAAGTACACCGCTGGTTACGCCCGGTCTTGATTCGTTGGAGCAGTCATATTTTCTGTTACAGTAGTTGCACTGTATATTACACGCAGGAGCAACGGGAAGGTGTATTCTTGCGTATTTATCATGGGCATCTTTGCAATAGCAAGGGTGCTTTTCAATCTTGGCTTTTACTTCGTCTTTTCTCATATTCTGCCTCCGCCTTTTACAAAGCAACCTTTGTGCCAAAACCACAACCCGCTGATATCAAGGGTTTCAGCATTTTTGTCAGTGTCATGTTTGTTACAATTGTCTGACAGCGTACCTGACATTGTGTAATGTCTGTAATGTTACAATCCTTACTTTCTCTTCATCTCTCTGTCGTCATAAAAAGGCTGAACCCATTAATGTATATAGGTTTCAGTTCATTCACTCCGTTCAGGATGACTCATAAAGAGCAACTGGCATGCCGATTGCAATACATTGCTATAACGTCACTGCGAGGGAGACATCGACGAAGCAGTCTTCCAACTACTGGGAGAAAATATACTTGCAAGATCGCTTCATTACATTCGCGATGACAATCTATTAAGATGGGAGTCTTAAGATGATAATAGACGATACTACACTAAGAGACGGGGAACAGACCCCGGGTGTCGCCTTTTCCCGTAAGGAAAAGCTGACAATAGCAAAACATCTCGACGCTATCGGCGTTCAGGAGATAGAAGCGGGCATACCCGTTATGGGCAGAGCCGAGTCACGCATGTTTGAATCCATACTGGAGCTCGGGCTGGATGCACGCATAATAGCATGGAACAGAGCGCTGATAGGCGATGTGCAAGCGTCCATAGCAGCGGGGGCTACATCCATAGAGATATCCCTGCCTATGTCGGATGTACAGATACATACAAAGCTGAATAAGACGAGGGAATGGATACTCGATCAGGTGAAATCAGTTCTCGACTTCTGCGCAAATCACGACCTTTATATATCCGTCGGAGGAGAGGATGCATCCCGTGCGGACTTCGACTTCCTCGCCGAATATGTAAAGGTGATCGAAGCACACGGTGCAGACAGGTTCAGATTTTGCGATACTGTCGGCATACTCGACCCTTTCACAACATACGAGCTCACAAAGAAGATACGTGAGATAACGAAAATGGACATAGAGGTGCACACTCACAACGACTTCGGCATGGCGACAGCAAACGCTATGGCAGCCGTTAAGGCGGGAGCCACACACGTCAACACCACCGTGATGGGGCTCGGCGAGCGTGCGGGGAATGCACCGCTGGAAGAGATCATAATGGCATCCAGACATGTATACGGCATGGAGGATACATTCGATACACAGAATATGAGATCCCTCTCTGAATATGTGGCAAAGGCAGCGGGCAGAGCCCTCGACCCTCAGAAGCCAGTCATCGGAGAGTTCATGTTCACCCACGAATCGGGCATACACACAGACGGAGTTCTTAAAAACCCTAAGAACTATGAGCCCTTCGACCCGTCTGAGCTGAATATGAAGCGTAACCTTGTGTTCGGCAACCAGTCAGGGCTTGCGGTATTGAAATATATACTCGATCAGGAAGGACTCTTCCTCGAGGACTTTCAGCTCACAGGGCTGCTGCACGAGGCGAAGAAGCTCGCCAGAAAGAACAAATCTGTGCTGAATAAGGCTCAGGTGATAGGACTATACAGCAAACTATGCAGTAAACCTGCTTAGTATAAATCCACTGTAGGCATTCTGAAGAAGGCGGTGTTTTCACATCGCCTTTTTTAGTGTCCGAAGCTCGCAAAGATTAAACTTAAATCCCTTTGAATCTCTACTTGACTTCACTCTCATTTATTGATATCAATTCTCATTATCATTTAATGAAGTGCTCTGAATTATTCATTTAAAGGTCGGGAAAATGACTGGCAAACACTCAAACACAGAGATAAAAATATCTTACAGCATTCGGAAAAAGATAGCTTTCACTTATTTCATCCTTGCGATCGTACCTATCTGTACGGTCATATATCTTTATGAGTCAAGAATAGTAAAACCCGGTCAGCATGCTCTGACGGCTTTGGTCTTGCTTATGATAATTGTCCTGCCGAATGTATCCAGACTGATCGAATATCTGCTCATCGGCAAAAGCCTGAGGCAGGCATCTGAATTTTGTAAAAACATCCGTAAAGGGAACTATATGGCATACTTTGCCCTGCCGAACCAGCGTGAGGACGAAAACGCTTTCATAGATTTTCTGCGTAATCTAAAGCTGGTGGGAAATCACATCCGAGGGCAGAACCGCATGCTGATAAAGATGCTTAACGAGAGTAAAGACAAGGCGCAGAAGATGCAGGATCTGGCTATAAAAGACAGCCTGACAGGTCTCTACAACAGGAGATATTTTGATGCTTGTCTCCTGAAAGAAGCAGAAAAGCTGGCTCCAAAGGGCGAGTATATGTCGCTCATAATGCTGGACTGTGACAAATTCAAAGAGGTCAACGACCAATACGGCCATGCATCAGGGGACAAAGTCCTCAGAACTCTTGCAGACACCATGCTGACTATCGTGCGTGCAGATAAAGACACCGCATTCAGATTCGGCGGGGACGAATTCGGCATTATAATGCCCGGGGCAGACCTCAAAGCCGCCGTAAAGGCAGCAGGCAGGCTCAGAGGACACTACCAGAAAAAGAAAAACTTCGGCACGTCACTCAGCATATCCGTGGTATCCATGCGTATGGACATCACAATGAACATCAGCAACAAAGTGGAAGAGCTTATAATCGAGGCAGATAAAGGAATTTACGAAGTGAAGAATCAAGGGCGTGACGGCATTGTCAGCCGAATAATCACCTAAACGAAAAAAGGCGACTCATTGAGCCGCCCTCTTCCTGAACATATATAAAAGAAAAAAGTATCCAGAATTATTCTTCGGGCATCTCAGACAATTTCTTAAGGCACGCAGCAACGAGCTTTTCGCCGTCGCTCTCGATATCTTCGAGGTCTTTAAAGCCGAATTTATGTGCGTTTCGATGCACCCTCTGGCAGAGGATAGCGTCCTCATAAGCGACGAGTGCACGGCCGAAGCCTTCGGTATTGATGTCCAGCATTGTTATGGCCATCTTCCCTGTCTGCCACTCTACCGTCTGTGCAACAGCCTCATAGTAAAGGCGCATCTTAGCAATGACATCATCGGGCATCCTGCCGTATACGTCTATCTTCTTCTTATCCTCTTTGCTGAGGACATAGTGCCTTGATATAACTGTCGCATCGTCTAGCTTTTTCCACACGCCGTAAGCATCGTGGGCACGCAGCTTTGCGTTCAGTGTCTCCATGAATTTCTGCATAGGACTATCCCTTTAACATTGCCTTTTTAAGCCACGGTGCAGGATTATCGCCGAGTTTCGCTTTCAGAGCGTCGAGTATCTCTTTGATAGCCACAGGTTCTGCGACTTTTATAGGGTGAATCTTATTTTTTATAACGTGTGCAGCAGCAGGTCCGCCGATCTCAGCGACATAAAGGATTGCGCAGTCTTTCAGTGCTATGGCTTTTGTCTCTGTGTCTACCTTATGGTCGCCTTTCTCAGGGTCGATAGGCACGAACTCTCTGACTTCTGCGAGTGAGTATTCTTTGTCGTCTATATCATAGATAGCCACTTTATCAGCCTGACCAAAGTGCTGGTTTATTGTTTCCATATCAGTTGTGCAAAATGCGATTTTCATGTCTGTCTCCTTTAGTGTGATGAGTGGATGTCCTTTTCCAGACAAATATTTCCGAGGTCAAAAGCGAGCATCACAGCCCCCTTGTAGCCTATGAAATGCCTGTGGAAATGGCCTAACATATCCTTTATCGGATATCCTGCTTTATATAATGGGAGTCCTTTTCTGTGGCAGATGTTGCCTGCGTTTGAGTTTGCTATGACAAAGTCGGATTTGCCGATGTTGTCTTCGAGGTCTTCCATGTCTCCGCAGATGATATTTTCAGCATCCAGCGTGGTGAAGAGTCCCTCTTTCGCAGTTGAAACTACGGTCTCCAGCTTTATGCCGAATTCCTCACTGATCATCTTGCCCAGGTTATAAGCAAGGTCAGGCTCGGCAGCTATGGAGCATGTTTTCCCGCCGAAGCTGAAGTGTGCGTCCAGCATGGCGTCCAGCGCTCTTTTGCGCTCTATCTTAACCCACTCGGGGACAGGCTTGCCTGTGTAGTCCATCAGCCAGCTAAGGAGCTCGTCTGTTGCTTTCACACCTGTGAGTGTGTCGAATTTTTTATAAGGAACGCTGCATTTCTCAAGGAGCACATCCGCAGCTTTTTCCATACTGCTGCCGACTGCGATGGTGAAATCAGCGCATCCTGCCGTTTTGATATCTTCGAGCTTTGAGCCCTCTTCGGGGAGGCTGTAGAACCTTGTCACCTGACCGCCCATTGTGGAGGCGAGGTCAGGCAGGACAAATGTATCCAGACCGAAATCTGCAAACAGCCTGCGGAGCCAGTCGATATCTGCGGCGTTCAGGTGCATCCCTGCGAGGATGTTTATCCTGCGGTTGTCTTTATATGTTTTCTTAGCCTCTACATCTACGCCGACATTGAGAATCTGCGCCACAGCCTCTGCATAGCCTGTCTCAGCATCACCGACAAAGTCGGGTGTGAGGACCGGCACGATAACTGTTTCGTCAAATTCGGGGAACTGCTCTCTGAATCTCATGAGAGTCCCTTTTATGTCGTCGCCTCTGGTCTCTGTCATGCCTGATGTGCAGAGCCCGATTATCTTAGGCTTTGTCTTTTCTATTACATTCTTCAGTCCGTCGTGCAGGTTTGAATCCCCGCCGAGGATAGTAGCAATGTCGAACACAGCAGTACTCTGCATAGGGGTGACCTCACGGAAGTGCTGTGTCAGGAAGTTCTTTGTAAATGCCATACAGCCCTGTGAGCCGTGTACGAGAGGCATGCACCCCTCTATACCGAGGAAAACGGACACTGCGCCCATTATCTGACTCTTTTTCAGAGGGTTGATGCTCAGAGGCTTTTCGATAGTCTTAACCATTATTCTGCCTCCCATGGTGCTTTGCTGTGTGCTATGTCAAACACGGGTGATTCCAGAGTCCACACCATGTGCTTCGCCAGCTCCACCATCCCTTCGTAGCCTGCATAGGCAAAGTGCCTCTCCTGGTTTACGTCGAGGAAGGGAACCTGCCCTTTCATAGCGTTATACATGTTTCGGCCGCCCGCGAGGAAAAGGTCGCCTTTGCGTTCCTTCAGCAGGGCAAGCATGCTCTTGCCTGTAGCTTTTGGGAGGAGACCGTCCTCATTTCCGTCGAAATGGTCGAGAATCCTCTCCACATCCTCTTCAGTGGACTTTCTGGTGCTTGATTTGATAGCCTCCATACCGAGCTCTTCGAGCTGATGGAGCACAGACCAGCTTTTCACTCCGCCTGTGTAAACGAGCACCTTTTTATCTTTCAGCACCGGCAGATAGGGAGCGAGCTCGGCGTATGTCTCTTTCTCTTTCTCTGCACAGTATTTTTCTATTCTTTCTTTGAGTTCGTCGTTTTTCAGCACATCGGCTATTTTCAGAAGGGTTTCCTTTGTCTGCTTCATGCTGTAGAAGGATCCTTCGAGGTATGGTATGCCGTACTTTTCCTCGAGCTGACGCCCGATGGATATCAGCGCACGGCTGCATATCACCACGGACACCTGAGCTTTGTTCGCATAGGCGAGCTCTTCGTATGTGGCGTTTCCTGTTATCCTCGAGAGGATGTTTATGCCCACTGCTTTGAGTATCGGTTCAACCTGCCACAGCTCCCCCGCTATGTTATACTCCCCTATCAGGTTGATCGAATTCTCCGGAACGGACTTTGGCTCTATCGTTCCGACTACGTGTTCTACTACAGAGTTTCCCGCAAACTTATTGCCGAGGTTTTTGCTGCCCGCAAAACCGGGGGAGTCTACCGGGATCACAGGCAGCCTCACCTCACTGGAAGTCTCTTTACAGACCTGGTCTATATCTTCGCCTATCATGGCTGTGACGCAGGTCGAGTATACAAAAATAGCTTTTGGCTTATATCTTTCTGCTATGTACTTTATGGAATCTCTCAGCTTTTGTTCCCCGCCGAAGATAATGTCCATTTCGGACATGTCGGTGGTAAAGCCGTATGTGTGCATGTCGCCCACAGTGGAGCGTGTGCCCCTGTTGTTATAGCTGTGGCCGCAGCATGTGATTGGTCCGTGTATGAGATGGGCAGCATCCGCAACCGGAAGCAGGACGATCTGTGCGCCGTCAAATGCGCATCCGCCCGCTGTGGCACCGGGAGTCGGTTTTTTGCACCCTTCTTTTTTCTTTTTATCTGATTTAGCCTGATTGTGGTCGCAACCCGGCTCATTAACCAGTGTCTGTAATGTAAGCTTCATATTGCACTCCCTAGAACGATAAAAAAGCTGTAGGTACTACTCTCTCATCTGTATTGTCAGCTCCCCGACAATACATTCAGCTATTACAGAAACTTTTTATGTGTCACCCTGAGGAAGGCTGAAAGCCCGACCCCCAGCATGACAGATAGAAGGTTTCTCTATTAACCTCTGCTTACAAGCGTTGCGTTAAATGTTTGCGGCAGTTCGGGCTCTTCTTCCAGTTCGGCGAATTCCAGTATCCACCCGTTATTCAGAGTAAAAAGTCCTCCGAATACGCCCTTCTGCTCGATTTCTACTACTATTGCTTCCAGATCTTTTTTAGGGACGTATACTGAGTATACGTCCCCTTTTTTATTTAGTGTTACCTTCATAGGATTACCTCAGAAGGTCGTAGCTTGTTGTGTCCTTTGTTTTGAAATCTACGTCGTCGAGGATTTCATTAACGATCCAAGTCAGCATCTGTACACCGCCTCTGTATCCGAGTGTAGGATATCTGTGGAGGTGATGTCTGTCCTGAAGTGGGAAACCGATACGTACAAGAGGTGTTCCTGTGTCACGCTCAAGGAATTTACCGTAGGAGTTTCCTATCATGTAGTCAACCGGCTCTGTGAAGAGGAGTGAACGGTAGTGCCACATATCTCTCTGTGGGTATGCTTTGCCGTCTGCACCGAGCTGTGAGCTAGCGAGAAGTTCGTTACACTCTTTCTCCCATGCTTTACCGCCGTTTGTGCAGAGTACGTGTACAGGCTCGCCGCCGAGCTCCATTACGAATCTTGTAAGGGCAAGTGCGAAGTCAGGGTCGCCGTTGATGCCGAAGGTCTTGCCGTGTGTCCAGTAGTAAGAGTCTGTGATAGCATCCACAAGGAGACCACGCTCTTTCTCTATCTGAGCAGGAATAGGCTTGCCTGTCAGCTCAGCGATAGCCATGATAAGCTGGTCAGTTCCTTCGAGACCGTAAGGGTTTACAACCTTAACGTTCTGTCCCCATCCTTCAAGAAGCTCTTTTGTCTTGATCATGGAGTATTTCTGCATAAGGATCGCAGATTTAGCGTTAGGAGCATCCTTAACATCTGCGAGAGGTGTACCGCCGTAGTACATTTTGTAATGTCCGTCAGCAGGTGAGTTAAGTACCTCTGTAGGGTCGGAAAGAAGTGTAAGCTCAGCGCCGAAGAGTTCGAATATACGCTTAACTTCGTTGAAGTTTTCGATGTATGTGTCGAATCCCATGATAACGTTGATCTTATCGTGCTTCTCTTCTTTAACTTCGCCGAGCTGCTTAAGGATAGCTGTCATCATAGCGTCGTATCCGACAACATGGGAGCCGACGAAAGATGGTGTGTGAGCGTATGTCACAGGGAAGTCTTCAGGGATGTACCCCTCAGCTTTAGCATTCTTAACAAAGTTGTTAAGGTCGTCACCGATAACCTCTGACATGCATGAAGTTACGATAGCGATCATCTCAGGCTTGAACAGCTCGTGTGTGTTCTGAAGTCCGAGGTAAAGTGCGTTGTGTCCGCCGAAAACCGCTGCATCCTCTGTCATGGCGTCGCATGATGTCGGGAATGGCTCACGGAAGTGACGTATAAAGTGTGAACGGAAGTAAGAAGCGCAGCCCTGTGAACCGTGTACGAAAGGCATTGTTCCTTCAAATCCGATAGCAGCATATATACCGCCGAGTGGCTGACAAGCTTTAAGAGGGTTTACAACAAGGTCAGTTCTGTCGAAGTTGATCTTCTTGTACTCTTCAGTTTTTGTCCATTCAAGGATCTCTTGAACTTTAGCATCTGTCTCAGCGTTCTCGTATTGTTTCTTCTTTTCGAACATGTCAATGTAGTCTTGACGGCTGAAAAGTGAAACGTGGTCTTGAATTTTAAGTTTATCGCTCATTGTATTAACTCCCTAAATTATTTCCATGGTGCAGTGAATTTGTCCCATACAGGGCCGTTTACTGCCATGTCCATGTCTCTTGCGAATACTGCGAAACCGTCGAGGCCGTGGTAAGGACCGGAGTAGTCCCATGAGTGCATCTGACGGAATGGGATACCGGCTTTCTGTGTAGAGTACTTCTCTTTGATACCGGAACCGATAAGGTCAGGTTTGAAGTTCTCTATAAGTTTCTCCAGTTCGTATTCGTTCATGTCGTCTACGATGAATGTTGTGTTTTCAACATATTCCAGTGTTCTAGCGTAGTCGTCATTGTGTGCGAATTCGTAACCTGTGATAGCAACCTCAACACCGAGGTCACGGAAAGCAGGGATAGTGTGTCTTGGGCGAAGACCACCAACGAAGAGCATTGCATTTTTGCCTTCAAGTCTAGGCTTGAATTTATCAAGAATTTTCTTGAATGCAGGCTCGTATTTTTCTTTGATAACTTTCTCTGTCTGCTCTTTGATCTTGTCGTCGAACATCTCAGCGATCTTTCTCATAGATTTAACGATCTGAGTAGGACCGAAGAAGTTGAACTCTACCCATGGGATACCTTTCTTCTCTTCGATGTATCTTGAGATGTAGTTCATAGAACGGTAGCAGTGGATGAGGATTACCTTCACTCTCTGAGTGTTAGCGATCTCACTTACTGTAGCGTCACCTGTGTTCTGTGCGACAACGTTAAGACCCATGTCTTCGAGTATCATACGGGAAGCCCAAGCATCACCACCGATGTTGTAGTCACCGATAAGTGCTACGTCGTATGGAGAAGCTTCGAAAGCAGCGCCTTCGAGGTCTTTCTCGTATACCCAGTCTCTAAGGGAGTCGTTTGCGATGTGGTGTCCGAGTGACTGTGAAACACCGCGGAAGCCTTCACAACGGCAAGGAATAACAGGCTTCTCTATTGTTTTAGCTGTTTGTCTTGCAACAGCCTCGATATCGTCACCGATAAGACCGATAGGACACTCAGAGAGGATAGATACACCTTTGTTAAGTGGGAAAAGTGTGTTTGCTTCCTCTATAAGGTTTGTAAGTTTTTTATCGCCGCCGAAAACGATATCTTTTTCCTGGAAGTCGGAAGTGATCTGCATTGTAACATAGTTATCAATACCTGCGATACCGTTAGCGAAGTTACGACGGGCAGCCCATGAGTACTGACCGCAGCCGACAGGACCGTGAGAGATATGTATCATATCCTTGATAGGTCCGAAAACCACCCCTTTAGCTCCGGCATATGCACAGCCGCGCATAGACATAACACCGGGACGGATCTTTCTGTTGGCGTTGATTCCGCATTTAACGTCATCAGCTGTCACAACATCGAGTTTTTTCTTTCTGTCTTTCGCTGTTTTATCATTATATCCGTTGAGGATCTCTTCCATCACCTCAACGCCGTGTTCGTGTACGTTCTTCTTAGACATTTTATTACCTCTTTACAGTCTCCCACTGTCTCCCCCCGAAGGGGGAGCAGAGGAGCATATATTTAATTAAATTCAGAGTCGGTTTTAATTGGTGCTTAAGCGCCTTTAGCCTTACCAACGATTGTTTCATCATCTTCAGTGATGATACCGAACTCCATAAGGAGGTCTTCAAGTTCCTGCATAGAAACAGGTGTTGGGATAACGTGCATTTTGTTATCGATGATTTTCTGAGCAAGAGTTCTGTACTCGCCAGCCTGCTTGCAGTTAGGATCGTACTCAACAACTGTCATTCTTCTAAGCTCAGCGTGCTGAACGACGTTGTCTCTTGGTACGAAGTGGATCATCTGTGTAGAGAGTTTACCGGCGAGAGCTGTGATAAGCTCATCTTCACGGTCTGTCTGACGCTCGTTACATACGAGACCGCCGAGACGAACACCACCGGAGTTAGCGTACTTAAGGATACCTTTAGAAATGTTGTTAGCAGCGTACATAGCCATCATCTCACCGGATGTAACGATGTAGATCTCCTGAGCTTTACCCTCACGGATAGGCATAGCGAAACCACCGCACACAACGTCACCGAGAACGTCATAGGAAACGAAGTCGAGATCTTCTTCGTATGCACCTTCTTCCTCGAGGAAGTTGATAGCAGTAATAACACCACGACCAGCGCAGCCAACACCAGGCTCTGGACCGCCTGCTTCTACGCAGCGGATATCAAGATAACCGGCTTTGAGTACGTCATCGAGTTCAAGGTCCTCAACGGAACCAACCTCAGCAGCAAGCTCCATAATAGTAGCCTGAGCTTTAGAGTGAAGTATAAGTCTTGTAGAGTCAGCTTTAGGGTCGCAGCCGACGATCATTATTTTTTTACCCATTTCTGCCATAGCAGCGAGTGTGTTCTGAGAAGTTGTGGATTTACCGATTCCACCTTTACCGTAAAATGCTATTTGTCTTAAAGCCATAGTGAGCCTCCTTTGTATAATTGATGTCACGATCTATATAACAAGATGCGTGCCAAATTTTAAATCATTGATAATTAAGGATTGTCACTTTTGAGTGTAATGTTTTGTCGTGTGTTTTGTAATGTTACAAACATGACAATTACGACATTTTGCAACCTGACATATGATTGTAACAATAATTACAAAGCACGTATTGGGATGTGGTAGGTGTGTTACCTGCAGCCGTCTGCAAGACTGCAGATGACGTTGTTCTTTCCGCTTTCTTTGCTCTTATAGAGCATCTTGTCCAGTATCTCGATGTTGTCACGGAGGTCAGACTCCAGCTTTATCTCTATAACGCCGAAGCTGGCTGTCACAGGACGTCCGAAAACTATCTCTGTCTCGTCTATGATGCGTCTGCATCTCTCGGCAATCTTTGTCGCTCCGTCGAGGTCTGTATCCGGGCAGAGGATGATGAACTCCTCCCCTCCCCATCTGATGTGGGAATCTCTGACACGTATCTCGGAATCAACCAGAGATGCGACATCTTTCAGAACGGCATCGCCGATATTATGTCCGAGTGAGTCGTTTATCTTTTTGAAATTGTCCAGATCATACATTATAAGAGAGACCCTGTTGCCTCTTCTTTTCGCTTTTGTCATTTCATCATTGATGATCTCGCTCCCCTTACGGCGGTTGAAAATACCGATGAGGGCATCCGTATTCGCCTTTATGATGTATCTGCGGAGTTCGAGGAATCTTCTGGTGACGAATATCATGAGGTATAAGGATATGACGGAAAGTGCGAAGACCACCTCGTCAAGGTTATATTCCTCATGGTTTCTTGTGAATTCGTAGAATGCTTCAGTGACATTGAAGATATCAAAAAGCATGATTGTCAGAACCGATACAAGAATTAAAAAAACTGTCTCAGCCAAAATCTTTCTATTGTCAGTATACTCCCTGCGGAGCTTGGCTGTAATATTACGGATCATCTGCACCACCGACAAAATCAATGTATATATTGTGTCAATGATAGCACTTTATGAAGAAATTGTAAGTTTTTTTACAGAAGTGCCGGCACTTCACCTTTATTCAAAACGATGAACCTGTCGTCCAGTATAGGAGCAAGCACGGAGATAACATCCGAAGGACGCAGTCCGCCGCCGCCGCACCCGGGGAGAGGCATATAAATCTTGTCCCAGCCCTTTTCATCCACAAGGTCTCTCAGCTCCCAGGCAGAGCGTTCCACAAGTCTGATGTCTGCATAGGATGTCCATGTTTCCTCCACAGGGAAGCTGACCAGATTCTTATCTATATAATGTACGTGGTTTCCTTTTTCGGTTATCAGCTTGCCCAGTTTATCGCTGAGCCATGCGTAAACCTTACCTATCTCTTTAGCGTTACCCCTGCCGAGGTTCGCTTTGCCGTCTTTTTTCACTGTTCCGTTTGTGGTAATTACCACGGGATAATATTCAAGGAATTCTATCAGATTTGCAGTTTCAAACTTCATCACTGTACCTCACAGGAAGCTCGAGCAGCTTCTTTGTCTGTATTTTAATATCTTTTACGACAGTCTGGTCGATCTTTTTCAGCCATTTGGACGGTATGCTGTCTATGCCGTAAAGGGCACCTGCCAGCATACCTGCTATCGCTCCGTTTGTGTCGGCGTCGCCGCCCTGATTCACCACACGCAGCATTGTCTCTTCGAAATCAGAGCTGTCTGCAAAGTGATGCATGACAGTCTTGAAAGTATCCACTATATATCCCGAAGCCTCGCCCTTATATGTAGAATAGGAGAATTTCGGGTTAAGCCTTATTAGCTTGTTCGCTATGTTCAGAGCCTGCAGCTTATCCCCTGTTTCCAGCAGTGTCTTTGTCATCTCGCCAAAGCAGAGTGTGATAAGGTCAGACTTCTTATTATTATGTGTAAGGTGAGACTGCATGCGTGTCATCTGTTCGAAGTAGTCCCACTTTTTCAGACAATATATGATGATAGGGAGGTTTCTCATCGCCGCGCCGTTTCCGGCCGACAGATCCGATTCTTCCTGAATCGTTATCCCCTGCAGCATATATTCCCTGAGCCCTTTCCTTACGGTGCTGCCTATGTCCACAGGCTTCGACCGCATCCATGTAACAAAGTGGTCGCCCACCTTGTTGATGCTGAATCCCTCGGCCTCGACAATGCTGTCACCAAGAGCAAGGCTCATCTCTGTGTCGTCTGTGACACGCCCAGCTTTCAGGTGGAGCCAGCCCCCGCCGATGATCTTATTGTGCACCCCATATGTCGCACGTACTTCTCTCGGAGTCATGAATTCCGTTGTCGCACCCAGAGCATCCCCCACGGCGAGACCGAGATAACTAGCAATAACATTCGCCTCTATATCATTTTTCATTTGCAAACTCTGCCAACTTATTTCATTATTCATTATCATGAGCATCAAAAAGAAGTCTATCAATAAACTTAAAGACTTAAAAAGGTTTTACCATTACACAAACCTGATAAATATCCCCACTGGAATGTTCGTCAGCAATGAGTATAACCAGAAGGTTCTCCCCATCACCATAAGCGGCGTGTGGGAATATTACGGCGAAATCTTTAAAGCCATTAAGAAAGCCGATAATATCGAAGAAGCCGCATACATCTTCACATGCTCTATGGATTCGCTCTTCTCCCTGAACGAAAAGCACAACGGTAAAAAGATGGGAAGCTATTCCAGACTTTTAAAAGGCTGGCTCTTCGACTCCAACAGCATCGAAGGCGCTGTCATGAAAGGCTGGGTAGAGAGCCGCTTCGGCATCACTCCATTCTTTCACAAAGACATCATCCCCGACATGAACTCTGAAGAATACTATGAATATATGGTGGAGAAGATGGATCACAGGCTGAACAAAAACCTTATATTTCATCAGCTTGATCTTCTGTACACCTACACACAGGTCATCCTTGAGTCGTTTTACTCAGATAAACTCCCTAAGCTGACACTCTACAGAGGCGTAAACGACCTCTCAGAGCATCTGGTTGTTAAAGAACTGGAGGATAAGATGATCTGCATAGAGCAGAACTCTCTGGTATCCTTCACCTCAGACAGAGACATCGCCTCTTCCTTCGGCGACTACATCCTGAAGTCAAACATACCTTATACAAAGATAGTCTTCTTCTCGGAGATACTGCCGAATGTTAAATTCGCAGGGGAAAAGGAATACCTTGTCCTCGGCGGGCGGTACGACACGGAAGTGACATATTATTAATATTATTTTTCTGTCCTAGAAAAATAATTCAGTCTCTCGCCTTGTTAAAAGCAAGGCTCGTTCCCACTCCGCCGAAACCTCCAGAGGCAAAGCCTCTTGCGGTTCGCTCCGTGACATGCATCCTGCATGTAAACTCTAATTGACTCAGCTCGCTCCGTGGAATCCTTTCTGGATTCAAGGTTTTGTCATTGCGAACGCAGTGAAGCAATCTTAGCCAGAGGAAAACAACCATTTCGCTTTTTGCTCATCACAACGGGCATCTCAGCCCGGCATATTAATAATTCAAACAACAATTACTAAGTAAAATTCTTCGTCCTCAAGAATTTTACCTCTCGCTGCGTTTTTTAGTCATTGCGAACGCAGTGAAGCAATCTTAGCCTTATATCTAAACGATGCCCTACAACTGAAAACAAAAAGGCGCAGTACTCATTAGCACCGCGCCTTTGAATTCTCAAAACCTTACTCTCTAAGTTTCTATCAGTCTGAACTGATTTACTCAAAAGCAGATGCTAGGCGTTTACCTCTTCTACTTTTATCCAGGTCTCTGTTTCATCGTCGAAGCGCTCGATAACGGTGAGCTCGCCTTCGCGGAAACCTATGCGCTTGTTAGAGTGCATAAAATGTACGACATATACAGGCTGGAAGAGGAAATCCTGAATATCACAGATAAATCCTTCCTGACCGACATATGCTATTTCATCACCTCTGCTGCATCCGGCACATGTGCCGTCGTCGCGGATGATCTTATTGACCTTGACCTTAGAGTTGATTGTAAGAGCCATATTAAGCCTCCAGTGGTTCGTGTGTGAGACATCCTTTTGGGCATGCCTTAGAGCATGCACGGCAGCCGATGCAGTTACCATCGTTTGTTACCTGCATGATCATTCTCGCATCGTCTTCTTCCTCTATTTCGTATGGTCCGAGGCAACCGTATGCGCAGGATTTGAAACATCTGGCGCAGCCGATGCAGACCTCTTTATCGATACTAGTTACGAATTGCGGTGTCCATGAAGATCCGTTTTTCTTTGTTCCAGTTACAAAAGCCATAATTAAACTCCTTCTATTTTTGATACTTAAATTTCGACTTCATACATGCAAGGAGCGTGCCAGTTTTACACATCTATATTTATCAATGATTTAACAAAATAAAAAAAGTCTTGTGTAATTATCTGTACAATATAATGTTAAGAATGTAACATAAATCCTTACAAGGATTCAGACACCCGATACCGCTCAAAAAATAGACTATATTTGATGAAATTATGAGCAGTGTTCTATTTTGCTTTATCTGTATAGTGAATTTTTTTATAATGGCGAAACGTCACAAATAGGCTTTGTAAGGTTTATGACACTTTCTAAGCCGGATAGTGCTATATTTAAGCCATAGACACAACACATGGCATATACATTGCTCGAAAGGGAAACATGAACGCAAATTATTACAAAACAGCATTGAACACTATTTATGAGATCAGCGTCATATTGAACAGTTCTAACATGATACAGCACTCGCTGTACCGCTCGCTGTTACAGATGTCTGATACTCTATCTATGGAAAGAGGCATCATCCTCCTGCAGGACAAAGATACAGGAGAGCTCGTAGTCGAAGCATCCATCGGACTGGACAGTGACGAAGGCCCGGTGAAGAATGTCAGATACACCGCAGACGAAGGTGTAGTGGGCAAGGTGTTCCGTTTCGGCATACCTATACTCATACCCGATGTTTCGAAAGAGCCGATGTTCCTCAACAAGCTCGGAAGGCAGGTCAAAGAGGAAGAGATCAGCTTCATCGCCGTACCTATAAACCATCAGGGTAAGACCTATGGAGTACTGGCGGTGGATAAGGTCGTCTCTAAGATTTACAGCATCACCACAGATGTGGATATACTCAAGATGATAGCCACTCTCATGGCGTCATTTCTGCATAAGGTGCAGTTCTTCACCAGTGAGATGGAAGCCATTCAGGAAGAGAAATCACGCATAGAGCAGGAAAAGCTGAAGCTGATGGGCGAAGTGTCCAAGAAGTATCAGTTCGAAGGGCTCGTTGGCTCAGGACGCCTGATGCGCAAGGTGATGGAAAAGATACAGATGGTCACGGCCTCTGACTCCGCAGTGCTCATAAGGGGCGAAAGCGGAACAGGTAAAGAGGTAGTGGCAAAAACCATACATTATAACAGCCCACGCAGCAAGAAGCCTTTCGTAGCAGTAAACTGCGCCGCTATCCCGGGCGAACTGATCGAAAGCGAACTTTTCGGTTATTCTAAGGGTGCATTCACGGGTGCAGCGGGTGAAAAGAAAGGTAAATTCGAACAGGCCGACGGCGGAACCATATTCCTCGACGAGATAGGCGACATGCCGATGGAGGCACAGAGCAAGCTGCTACGTGTGCTTCAGGATAAGGTTGTCGAAAAGCTCGGCGGGAACAAACCCGTCAAGGTCGATGTGCGCATCCTCGCAGCGACAAATAAAAACCTCGAGGCAGCAGTACAGCACGGCGAATTCAGGCTCGACCTTTACTACAGGCTGAATGTGTTCGCTATATTCCTCCCCCCTCTGCGCAAGCGTAAAGAGGACATCCCCGAAATAGCCGCACACATACTGAAAAACCTCAGCAAACGCTATGACAAAGACTTCAGCATAGCACCCGAGGCATTGCAGGCTCTTATGCACTGTAACTACCCCGGTAATATACGGGAACTGGAAAACTGTCTGGAAAGATCCGCTTTTGAAGCGGGCGACGGCATGATAAAGACCGACCATATATCCTGTATGCGAGGCGAGATGTGTATGTCTCACTTTATGGAGGAGCAGCTCTCGGGAGCACCTGTCTCCATAACGCCTCAGACAGGCGGAGTGCCCGAAGCGCCTCATCATGCCCGTGAGGCAGACGAAGAGCTCATCAGCGGAGACATGGACGAAAGAGAGCGTGTGGTACAGGCTCTTGAGAAAGCAGGCTGGGTACAGGCGAAGGCAGCACGCATGCTGGACATGACAGTGCGCCAGATGAACTATCGCATCAAGAAATACAACATCAAGGTCAAAAAGATATAATATCATCCTGCCCTCAATTTATTCTGGATTTTCTCCATAAACAGGCTAAAATCCAACTTAAACAATAATACGAGGGCAGGCATGAAAAAACTTCTGTTAATCATCACTTCTTTTATACTCCTTACAGGAGCCGTATACGCCAAGGACACATTTGTAGTCCTTAAAACAAATCAGGGGAAGATCACTCTCAAGATGCTTCCGCTTGTTGCTCCGAAAGCAGTGGAAAACTTTGTCACACATGTAAAGAACGGATACTATGACGGCATAGCATTCCATAGAGTTATAGATAAGTTCATGATACAAGGGGGCGACCCTTCCGAAACAGGCAGAGGCGGGATGTCCATCTGGGGCAAGCCTTTTGAGGATGAATTCAACGAAAACTATACATTCAGCCAGCCGGGTATGCTCGCTATGGCAAACTCCGGCCCGGGTACAAACGGCAGCCAGTTCTTCATAACTGTCGCCACAACACCCCACCTTAATTTCAAACACACCATCTTTGGATACGTTGTAGACGGATACGATGTCGTCGAGCGCATCTCAAAGGTGAAAACTGATAGATACGACATGCCTTTTGACGCTCAGAAGATAATCAAGGCATACATTAAAAAGTAAGAGGCGATACACAATGGCTAAAAAAGCTAAAGAACAATTTGTAATTTTTGAAACCACACAGGGCGAAATAAAGTTTAAGCTCTTCCCCGAAATTGCTCCCAAAGCAGTGGAGAACTTCACCACACACGTTAAAAACGGATTCTACGACGGTATAATCTTTCACCGTATCATAGAGGGCTTCATGATTCAGGGGGGCGACCCCACAGGCACAGGCTACGGCGGCGAATCCATCTGGGGCGATCAGTTCGAGGATGAGTTCCACGACGACTACGTATTTGACGTGCCCGGACTGCTCGCAATGGCAAACTCCGGTCCATGTACAAACGGAAGCCAGTTCTTCATCACGACAGTGCCTACAGACTGGCTGGATCACCGTCATACTATCTTCGGAAAGGTTGTCGAAGGTATGGAAAACGTGACAAAGCTCGAGCAGGTCGAAACAGACATGATGGACAGACCTCGTGAAGAGCAGAAGATAATCTCTGCAAAGCTCGCTTAATATATTCTAAGCTGATCTATAAATAAGCTCCCGTTGGTCTCAGATCGGCGGGAGTTTTTTTTATTTAAAAGAGCTGATAACATCCCTTGCAAACTTAGCGCACTCTTCCTCGGAAACTTCATCACACAGCTTTCGGCGGTTCGCCTTTTCTTCCTCGCTCAGTCCTATGGTGTTGTAAAACCTCTCCAGCCCTCCCCTGTCTTCATCCGTCAGTACGGAGAAATCACGCCTGCCGTGGAGCATACCTTTCACAAAAGGATCCAGAGGATACCTGTCGAATATCAGCACGCCTCCGCTCAGCTTGCCACGCCTCTCCACAGGCTCTGTGCGCATGGCAACGCCGAACAGCCCCACCCTCTTCTCTTTCAGGGTTTCCTGATTGCTGCTGATGAAGTCCTCCATCTCAGGGAGCATCTTATTGGCGTATATCCCAGAGCCGAGTATGATAACGTCACAGTCTAAAGCTCCTGCGTCTGCCACGCTCAGGACATTCACTCCATTGGGCATGTGCCTGCCTATAAGCTCCGACACCTGTTTTGTCGATCCGTATCTGCTTGCGTATACGATGTTTATCTTCAAGATTTTACACACTCCGAACATTAATCTGCTTATATTCTAAAATATATCTCCGATATTCATTATATGACAAATGAACTGAGAAAAACAACCATCGGCGGAGCTGAGGTTGCACACACATCATCTTTCACGGACGAAGAGCTCTGGACTGCATTCGGCTATCTCTACAGGCTGCAGTCTCTGAGGTACGACCAGACGACGTCGCTGGACGGGCAGAAACATTACACAATGAAGCCTGCCGACGCTGACGCCTCCGTATGGGAATTCGTCAGTCTGAACACGGACATTCCCGTATGTATCACTCCCGAGTTTGATCTGAGGCAGATGATCTCTATGGCAAAGACCGCTCTGGTTGTCACACAGACACTTAAAAACCTGAGAATGGCAGACGTCGCTATATAGCTGTTGTCTGTTTCGTTAAAAACATCTAATATCTCCCAATGGGAGCTATATCAGACAACATTATTTCTATCATTCTCACTTATAAGGGGCATCAGGTCGTCCGCAAGGGTCATCCGTGGCTTTATGACAAAGCTGTGGAAAGGATGAACAAGCAGGGTAATTCAGGCGACATAGCCATACTCTACGACAGCAAGCGTCAGTTTGCCGGTATCGGTCTGTACGATGCACATTCCCCAATAGTGGTGCGTGTGCTCCACTCGGGCAAACAGATAATACTGGACAAAGAGTGGCTGACAGGCAGGATAAGCGCAAGTATAGATAAACGTGCGAAGCTGATAAACGACCCGCAGACAACGGGATACCGACTTGTAAACGGTGAAAACGACGCTCTGGCGGGAGTTGTCGCTGACATATACGACACAACCCTCGTGATAAAACTGGACAGCACATGCTGGCTCCCACATCTGGAAACACTGAAAGACATCTTCATAGCACTGATAAAACCCGAAAGGATAGTCCTGCGGATGAGCCGTACCGTTAAGGAATTCTCTGATATCCCCGACGGCTCTGTCGTCTTCGGAAATAAGATTTCAAAACCTGTGACCTTCTTTGAAAACGGCATAAAATTCTATGCAGACCCCGTAGAAGGCCAGAAGACAGGCTTCTTCCTCGATCAGCGGGACAACCGAAAGCTCGTGGGCGACATGTCAGAAGGACTCTCCGTGCTGAACATCTTTGCCTATACAGGCGGATTCAGCCTTTATGCGGCGCAGGGCGGAGCTAAAAAGGTAGCCAGCCTGGACATATCAAAGCCTGCTCTGGACGAATGTGTGCAGAACTATGAGCTGAACGGATTCACCACTCCACATGAGATAATATGCGGAGACGCATTTGAGGAGATGGAGAGACTGTCAGCCGAGAAACGTAAATTCGGCATGGTGATAGTAGACCCGCCTTCCTTCGCAAGGAAGCAGCCGGACGTACCGGGCGCACTGAAAGCCTATGAAAAGCTGAATAAGCTCGCAGTGAAACTGATAGAACAAAACGGCATACTGGTCGCCGCTTCATGCTCGGCAAGGGTGTCTAAGGACGAATTCTTCACCGCTGTCATCAATGCCGTAAAAGCATCAGGCAGAAGATACAGCGAGATAAAGCGCACAGCCCACGCCATAGACCACCCGATAGGCTTCCCCGAGGGAGCCTACCTTAAGTGTATATTCATTAAGATGGATTAATCTTCCAGCATCAGAGCAAGGTCTTCCACGCTCTGCTTTCCGTATTCATAGTCCAGGAGCTTGCCGTCGCTGCCGTATACCAGAGTAAGGGGCACAGCGTCTATCTTCTGGAGACGGTCATATATTTCCTGCTCTCCGATGAAGAATTTAAAAGGCATATTCTCTTTTTCCACAAATGCTATTGCTCTGCTCTTATCAGGCTTTTTGGTGAGCCCGATGACCTGCAGATTGTTGTTTTTCACAAAGTCAGGGTTGTCTCTTATTATCTTCAGCTCTTTCATGCAGAATGGACACCACGGAGCCCAGAAAACAACCATTGTCTTGGCACTGTGGGATTTAACTTCTGTCATGAGCTGGTCCATGTTCAGGGTCGGCATTCCGTCCGCATAAACATTAAAGGAAAATAGTGCAAACACTATCAATAAAATAAATCGCATTAACTGCTCCTGAATAAATATAATATATAAAAAATAATATGTCGGGGCAAACTAGTCAATAGCTTAAAAGTACCGTTGACGGAGAGCTTAAAAGTCGAGATACTTAGGGATAAATATTTACATGGTGTTTTATGAGTGATTTTATACTTCAGAACCTGATACTGACCAAAGAAGGCAAATGGGAAAACATTGGGGACAAGATGCCGGAGGACGGCAGCTACACCCTGCACTGGATACACTTCTACAGAGAGAGTCTCAGCACGCAGAAGTGGCTTTATGAGCACGATTTCGACGAACCCGTAATAGAGAGTCTCACCGATGAAGACACACGCCCACGAACCACTGTCTTCCCCGACGGGGTTCTGCTGAACCTGCGTGCGGTGAATACCAGCCGTGACGAACAGCCATACGACATGCTCTCCATGAGGATGTTCATACAGAAGAATCGCATAATATCCACCAGCCTGAAAGAGATACATATCATAAAGGACATGGTGGAAGTGCTCCACGGAGAATTCCCCCCTGCGAATAAGGGCGAATTCCTCTCATACGCCATAGAGCTGATCACCGACAGGATAGAGGCATATATATCCGAAAAGAATGACTGGGTGTATGACTTCGAGTGCCATGTAATAGACCATACAGACCTGAACAAAAGGGGCACAATATCCGAAGTGCGCCGTGCCGCCGTATCCTTTGCCAGATACCTTTCACCACAGAAAGACGCTCTGGTGAAGCTGATGACCATAAAGACAAACACATTCACCGAAGACGACAGAATAGTGATAACAGAAAGCATAAACGTAACCAGAAGGTATCTGGAAGAGCTGGAATCCATCACAAACAGATGCCACATCCTTAAAGACGATCTGAGCGCCGTGTCGGGAGAAAAGATGAACAAAAACATGTATCTTTTGTCTATAATGACAGCGGTGTTCCTCCCGCTCAGCTTCCTTACGGGGCTTTTGGGAGTGAATCTGGGGGGTATCCCGGGAGCTGCCAGCATGAACGGATTCAAAGTTTTCAGCCTTGTCTGCGTCGCCGTTCTCGCTGCACAGATCGTATTATTAAAAATTTCTAAGCGGTTTTAAGGAGAAGAGATGAAAGCCAAGTATATCCATACGAATATCAATGTATTAGACCTGGAAAAAAGCCTTAAATTTTATGACGAAGCCCTCGGCATGAAGGAAAAACGCAGGTATGAGCACCCCGAGGGGAACTTTATCCTTGTGTATCTCACAGACGGCATGTCAGACATGGAGATAGAGCTCACATGGCTGCGTGACAGAAAAGAGCCGTACAACCTCGGAGACAACGAGATACACCTCGCTTTCCGTGTGGACGACTTCGACGGATTTTATAAAAAACACAAAGAGATGGACTGCATCTGCTATGAAAATATCGCAATGGGACTCTACTTCATCAGCGACCCCGACGGATGGTGGCTCGAGGTTGTCCCTGAGAGAGATATCACGGCATAGCGGTTCTCTTCCGTATATTTGATCCCAAAAGACATTTGAAAAAGTAGAAATTATTATTCGGAGAGCATAATGAAAAAATATCTAATCATTCTAGCCCTTATCCTTGCATCCGTTACTGCATATGCGAAACCTATCTTTCTCGGAGAGCCGCTGAAGCTGAACAGCACTACAAAGATATCCGAGATAAACGCACATCCTGAAAAATATCTGGGCAAACGTGTTCAGGTTCAGGGGATGGTGATAGACGTCTGCGCAGCCAGAGGATGCTGGATAGACATTGCCAGCGATGAAGCATTCAAAAAGATGGAAGTAAAGGTCATCGACGGAGTAATAGTATTCCCTATGGAGGCGAGAGGCCGCACAGCAAAGGTCGAAGGAATAGTCGAAGAGCTTGATTTTGACCTCGAAGAGACCATCGAATACTATGAACATCAGGCGTATGAAAAAGGCGTAAAATTCGACCCGTCCACAGTGAAAGAGCCAATGAAGCTCTATCGTGTACAGGGTCTGGGAGCTGTAATAGAATAAAATGAATTGGCGTAAGATAAACTATATACTGCACAGGGACATAGGGTTCCTCTGCATCGGACTGACACTTTTATATGCGATAAGCGGTGTCGCGGTGAACCATTTATCCAGAGAGTTCAACCCCAGCTATAAGATAGAACGGAGCTTCGCACAGGTGACTCCAGTGCCTATGAACGTACAGCCCGATATGAATCTGGTGAGACAAAAGATGGCAGAGCTCGGCGATTACGGCGAGTTTAAGAATGTGTCTATGATGTCGCCGGAGGTAATGCGCATATTCGCAGGGGATAACACGATAGACATATCGCTCCCCACCGGGCGTGTAGACATAATAAAATTTGAAAAGCGCCCTATCCTGTATGAGCTGAACTATCTGCACCTGAATAAGCCGAAGGGGGCATGGACAATAGCAGCAGATATTTATGCCGTACTCCTCGCCTATCTGGCTATATCGGGGCTCCTGATGATAAGAAAGAAGACTATGCGGAGAGGCATACTGCTGACCACGGCAGGCTTTGCCATACCGGTCATTTTCCTGATATTTATGATACAATGACAAAAGGCTCTTCGGAGCCTTTTTTTATTTCGGCTCTATGGAATAAACTTTGAAATCTTTGAAATGTATTTTAGATAAGGCATTTAACCCTCTGCTGATAATAAGGCGCAGAGCACCTGCATGTGTCACACGGGACACAACATGAAAGGTCGCAGTCTGTAGGTCAAAGTCGACCGAGTCTATACCCCATAGACCTATGAGGTGCCTCTTAATTAAAAGAGGACAATCACCTCAGAGTATACCAGAGGTGGCTCGCTGATCGACGATTTTTACCGTGAATTCTGCCATTACACTCCATCGCCGGGTAGTTAAATATACTTACCAATTTTTTGTTAGGTTTATTATACGTTAATTTTCTCGCATCACACCCGCATCAATGCTCAAAGCATTGATAACTATCAAAATTTTATATGATACTTTTTATCTTCAGATAGTCCGCAAAAGTTAATATTAACAGCCATTTATATTACTATACTTATTTTGTCTTTTTTATCAAATGTTAAGTAATTTCTGATTGAAAAAAAATTTAATTCAGATATTATACTCCGCATGCAAATCAACGTTCAAGAACATATTATTAGGACTTACACAAACAGCCCGGAAAAGATTGTTCTGTTAAATAAAGAGTTAGATATACTTTGGGTGAATAACTCTTTCAAATCTCTACTAGAGATATTACAGACAAAACTTACAGAGGGCAAGAATATCTCGCTCAGAGACCTTATGTCGGAGTATCTGCACGAAGACGAGCTGATCATCCATAACATCATAAAGGGTCTGAAAGAGCTGCATGGCGACCTTACCAGATGCTTCACCTATGAGTTCCCCTTATATTCCGAGGACAGCTCTTACTGGATGTTCCTCACGGCGTGTTATCAAGTTATAGAAGATGACGAAATATACACAGTGAAGATATACGATACCACAGCCCAGTATAAGCAGAGAAAGCTGGAGAACAAGAGCGACGACAACGAGATAGTCAGACAAATCATATCTGAATCCATGCACACATGGAGACAGCCTCTGAACAGCATCTCGCTCTTCACTCAGGACATAAAGGAACAGTTCGAAGACAGCAGCCTTACAAAATACTATATGAACTTTGCCACAAGGCAGGTTTTCAACGAGATATCGAGGCTGTCTGAATCCATCGACGAGATGGCGGTCTTCTACTCTAACGATTCAGACGAGGATATCATAAACATCTCTGAGACCATGTTTAACAACATAGAGAGACTGAACGACATCCTGAAAAAGACCGAAACACACGTCAGCCTGAACTGTCATGCACTAGGCGACATCATCACCGAGACGTTCATCGACATCACAGAAAATTTTAAGATTCGATGCGGTACGGGTACGAAAAAATGCTTCCACGGATGTAACAAAGGGAATGTGGTCATCAGCGGCGACAAAGAGCTTTATCAGTTCCTCATCCGCCACCTCATCACCCTCGGTATAATCGAAGGGAAAGAGAACAATAAGATCACCTTTGAGCATATGATAAACGACGGACTGCTGACTGTGAAGATCAGCTATACCAGAGTCAAAGACGATGCTGAAATGGAATTAATGTTCATCAAAAAACTTTTGGAAAATAATTTCAAAGGTCATGCGGAATACACGCACGAAGGCTCTGCCCTGAGTGTATTTCTGCACTTTACAGAATTTAAAACTAAAAGCCCGCTATAAAAAAAGCCCTCGAAAAACCAAAGCGTGCGAAAGATATGTTGAAAATATTCATATAATGGCAGTTAACTAAAACAGTCATTCTGAGGAGCCACGGGCGACGTAAGAATCTCATAACCTTCGGCAAGCAATGACATATCGTCACTGTGACTGTGAATTCATGCTGACCAAGGGTTTGAGATCCCCACACCTGCCGAAGCAGGCTCAGGATGACAAGAAAATATTTTGCTTTAACAAAAAAAGCCCCGCCGTAAGACGGGGCTTTATCATTTTAAAATATCTCAGCTTAATCCGGTGCGCACATGTTGGCATTCAGCGTAAGCGGATCTTCATCATTACATCTGTAGTTATCCATAAGCTGCTGGAATGTCGGGCTGTCTGTACCTTCGGAACATGTTGTAAGGTCAGCGGCACCGACAAAGTTTATAAGCGAGCTGTCACTTACACAATCAGCCATACCTGCGATACTGTCTGTATCGACTGTGACAAAAGCGTCTGCCGAGCAGTCCCAAGCATCTTCGATAGCCGGTATTGTAACTGTTCTCTCAGGCAGCGGAATTTCGCCGAAAACAGCCCCGAGGGAACTCAGAGCATCGATAAGCAGACTGCTGGCTGTCCAGGCTTCGCTTTCAGGTGTACCAAGGTCAAATGATACTGTATCTGTTGTCAGGCCTGCATATCTGGAGTAAGCACTTCCGCCGCTGATAACGGCAGAGACTGATCCGCCCGCAAGGAATGCGCCGGGGCCTCCGTCATACACTTTTTCAACAAAGAGACCGTCATACTTGCTGAAGCTGACGTCGCTTTCACTGAGTCCGTAGTATATGTTTCCTTCGTATCTGAGGAAGCACTGGTCGTCTGTGGCTGTTGCGGAAGAACCGGAAGGAAGATCCGCACAGTTTGCCCCCTGCTCGTTAAGGAAGTGGATGATGAAGCTATACATCTCGCCTTCGCTCTCGGAAACGCTGGCAGAAGCATCGATCTTAAGACCTTCTTCCACAAGCCCTTCAGGAGTGCCGTTCCAGTTATTGTCCAGAAGCATCGTGCTGTTTACGACATAGCCGTCTTCGGAGTATGTCACAGTTACACGTGCATTCTGTTTTACAGGTGCATAGTCGGCTGCCATATTCTGGTTGTAGCAGATGTCTGCTGTGGCTGTGCCGTTTGAGTATGTGAGCTTAGCAAAGTGATTTTGATTATCAGAATTTGTGAGCTTAAGGTAAACTGCGCCTTCGCTGATACCTTCGAGGTAGCCTGCTTCGGCAGTTTCAGAAACCACACATCTGAGATAGTCCGCATTAGGGACAAATTCGCTTGCGTTGTATCTGATGCCGTAAACATAGCATGCACCGACAGCATTTGTACCAAAGCCTATCCTGCTGGATGCTCTGGCATCACCTGCGCCCGCAGGCGGTGTGTATGATGCTTCGTCAAAGTCGAACTTGATCTCAGGAGCATCGGCAACAGCCTCGGCTATCTCCTCATCTGTTGCTTCAGTTTCTTCATCGTCGCCGTAGCACATTGGTCTGCCGTTTCCGCCGATGTGGAGTCCCTGAGAACATGCATTGAAGTCCACAGTGCTGAAAGGCACGCCGTTAGGAATGTTTATGCCGTGTTCTCTTTTAAGTCTGTATACATACTGATTAGGTCCTACCTCATCGATAAGGGCTGTCATCTGAGTATTTTTGAATGAGTTCATAGCGTTGATAACGCCGTTCACGTTTCCGTTTGCCTCAAATTCGGCTTCACCGAGCTCAAGTGCATAGTCGCATATGGTCACTGCTGTGTAGATGATGTCCATGATGTCCACAGCGGGGAGTCCGTCCACGCCTGAGTTATCCACCATAGTCTGGAAGTCTTCTATCCTTTCGACAGTGATAGCCTCTGCAACGATAGCCATCATGTTGCTTGCGAGGTCTTTGACGTCGTCATTGTTCACAAGGTCGTCGCCTGAAAGGTCTGCAAGGGCAGGATTAGCATCTATCATACGGAGCAGCATGTATGCGCCGATGGATGCTCTGATGGCTGCGAGGTTCGCATCTGTCAGAACTTCTGTACCGATAGACTCCACTATCTCTACAGGGTCCATGCTGACGAGGTCTGCTGTCAGTCCGTATGTGCCAATCGGGTCTAAAAGAGCTACGATCTGAGCAGCGTCGAGGCTCTTCGCAAGGAGTGTTGTCAGCGGGGAAACTATGAGGTCTCCGCCCTGATACACTGCGATCATTTTAGCGTATTGGAAAGGCACGCCGTTGTGTGTGCCTGCTGATTTCATCAGGATGATGTCCCCTTCCTGAACTTCGTAGTTATCGAAAGTGAATACACCGTTTTCGTCACTAGGGGTAGATTCGGGCTCATCTGCACCGCAGATGCCGTTTTGATCGATATCCACACAGAATATCGCATCTTTAAGATATGGGTCGACTGCAACGCCGGAGCTGACCGAGCTTCCGCCTGAGTCGTCTACCGCTCCACTGCTGCTTCCGCCTCCGCCTCCGCAGCCGTATATGAGAAAGCTGCACAAGATCAGCGTACTGATTATTCTTTTCATTTTCACACCTCCATATTTTGATTGTAACGCAACCATCGTTATAATCAATTATGAATTTTTAATGGAGATGTGATTTTTTACTTTAATTACTTAACTAATTCTCAGTCTGCGCATGAGTGACAGCAGTACTTCTTTCTCCTCTTTGGAGAAAATGCCGAAGATATTATCCAGATTCTCAAGATGCTCAGGGAAGAAGTCGTCCATGAATTTCTCCCCCTTTTTAGTCAGGGATATCAGCTTCGACCTCTTATCCTTTGGATCAGGCACAGAGTCCAGATATCCTTCCTTCACAAGGTTCGCTATCACCAGAGATATATTACCTATGGTTGACAGCGTTTTGTCTATTATCGCATTCACAGTCATCGGCTGGAAGTGATACACCACCACCAAAACCTCAAACTGTGCAAAGGTAACCCCTGTTTCCTTTATCTTTTCATACTCTTTCCTGCGCATATTTTTCATGCCGTTATATATGGCATGTACCAGACGCATATTGAGCATTTCATTATCGTTATAATCTTTTTTCATTTCAGTTTCTCTATATTGTTTATATATGTGTAAACGCTGAACTTTGATTTGCATCCGTTAAAGTTCATATAGCGTATCTTGCCAAATACGGGTCTTTCGAACCAGGCTCTGTCGTGCACCCCGCAGATGGACCACGCCACGCCGACATATCCGTTCGGGTCACGCCCGTCCAGAGAGTATTTATCATTCAGCGACAGCGCAGCGGCAAATGCCGTCTCTACATCAGGCGTCCACTCCAGTATCTTCTTTGCCCAGTACATACGCATGTATCCGTGCATCTTCCCTGTGACGGTCATCTCCTTCTGAGCTGCGTTCCACAGCGGGTCGTGTGTCCTTGCCTGTTCAAATTCGTCATATCCGTATATGTATTCCCTTGTGTCGTTCCTGTGGGCTTCGATGGTCTTCTTCGCCCAGTCGTGCGCCCCCTCCACAGAGTCATAGTTCTCGTTATAGTAACAATAGTTTTCGGAAAGCTCCCGCCTGATTATCAGCTCTTCCAGAAAGGCGTCTATGTCCTCATCGCTCCAGAAGGCATCTCTGGCATCCAGAGCACATCTCTGTGCGGATATATTGCCGAAATGCAGATAAGGCGACAGGTGAGACTGATGATTCAGCGTCGGGTCGTTCCTCTTTACATTATATCCGTTAAGCGGGCCGGTGAGGAACTTCCGCAGAACATCATCCGCAGCCTTCACCCCGGCGGGATAAAACCTGTTCGGCTCGCCGAAGGACTCTATCACCCTGTCCCAGTCTATGTGGGCAGAGTGTCCCTTCCACTCAAATTTCTGCCTCTTCAAATCGGGGAAATCCACGAGGAACTGAGGCAAAAGGTTATTTATCTTCGGTCTGATGGTGCGTGCGGCGAACTCTTCCTTATGGCTTGCCATCCTGCACGGCACGATGTTGTGGGCATCTACTTCTATCAATGGGATATCCAGCACGTCTGCAAGGTCGCTCTTCATCTTTCTGCTGAATTTCAAAGGGGAAAAGTCTGTGACAACAGCTCCTGCGCCGACCTGACGGGCGAATTTCACGATCTCCTCCGCAGGATTTCCGCTGAGCATAAAGAAAGGTATTTTAAGTTCTTCGAGCTCGTGATCTACATCACAAAGCCCCTCCGCCATGAAACGGAAGTGCTGATTCTGCGCATTGGGATAGTTCGGCATAAGGCAGAAAACGACGGCGACAGACGACTGTCTGCTCTCTGCGAGGTGTATCGCCTTTATCAGTGCCCAGTTGTCACGGACACGCTGATCACGGCTCATCCAATAGATCACGGGACCGCCGAAATATGTAATGCCTTCGTTTAGCTGATGTTCACGTCTGATATCGATCATATATTCATACCTTTTGCATATAAATATATCAGATAAGAGAAAAATTTAAAGTCTATATAATTAGAGATATTCCCACAGACCACATAATGAGGCCGACGGCACCGTCGAGCATCTTCCATGTGAAGGGTCTTTTGAAGAAAGACTGCAGCCTTGAGCCCGCAAATGCAAGCAGGTAAAACCACAGACATGAGGCGACACACGCACCTATGGCATAGTAAAGCCTGCCGTTGTCCTGAAACTGTGCGGAGATACCACCCATCAGCACAATGGTGTCTATGTATACATGAGGGTTAAGGAGTGTCACGGCGAGAGTAGTCACCACGACCTTCTTCAGGCTGTCGTCAGCCTTGTTCAGCACATTCAGGCTGTTACTGCGAAAGGCAGAGCGGAAAGACATAAAGCCGTAAGTAAAGAGGAACAGGGCACCGCACCATGCGGCGATATTCATCATCAGCGGGTTGCCGTTTAAGAATGTACCGACCCCTGCCACACCGACAGATATAAGCAAAACATCAAATGTTGCGCAAATCAATGCTATGGTTATGTGGTGGTTCTTTCGAACACTCTGGGTCAGCAGATACGCATTCTGCGCACCTATGGCTATGATAAGCCCTGCGCTGGTTCCCATCCCTGTCAGAAAGGCTGTGTAGTACATCCTTAAAGGCTCCCTGTTATTACTCTGGTCGCTAAGATACAGGCCGTTTTCTAAAAAGTAAAATTAATTGTTTTTATATCTCATAAGATTTGCTAATATATATTTATGCATGATTATAAACTTTTAGAAGCATTTACGGCTGTCGTGGAAAACGGCGGATTTGAAAAGGCGTCAAAGGTGCTCCACCTCACACAGTCTGCCGTGTCGCAGAGAGTGCGCCAGCTGGAGGAGACCATCGGACAGATACTCCTCGTCCGCTCAAATCCACCGGAGCCCACCGACGCAGGGCGTGAGCTCATCACACACTTTAAGAAAGTGCAGATGCTCGAAACCGAGCTGGACAACAGGCTCCTGCATAAGGACTCCGCAGGCTATACGGCCGTGTCCATAGGACTGAACGCAGACAGCCTCTGCACATGGTTTTTCGACGCTGTGGAAGGAACCGTAAAGAGGAATAATATCCTCCTTCAGCTATACGTAGACGATCAGGAAGAGACACACCGTATGATGAAGGACGGTGAAGTTTCAGCATGTATCAGCACACGGAGCAAACCTTTCCAGTCGTGCAGCTGCACCCTGCTCGGCGTCATGACGTATAAGATGTACGCATCTCCCGATGTTTATGAAAAGCATTTCGTAAACGGCTTTACCGCCGAGACGCTCAGAGACGTACCCGTCATTATCTATAACGACAAGGATACCCTTCAGCATCAGATATTCAAAAAGGCATTTAAAAACCCGCCGACGGAATTCCCCTTTATGTATATGCCCGACTTCAGCAAATATATCGATGCGGTGCTCAGAGGCTTCGGCATAGGCATGATGCCCTACATGCAGTGCGCAGGTTTGGAACAAAAAGGTCTTTTAAGAGATGCATTTGCACCGCACACCATCGAAACTCCGCTCTATTGGCACAGGTGGAATATATCGTCCACGGCACTGGATGCAATGACCAAAGCGATAACTAACAAACATATGCTCACATAGCCTTTACGATTTGTTTTGAATATTTCTCCTTAATGGATATAATGCGTTATGATTTCGGAGGAGTTATTATATGGACGTACATGATATTATCAAAAAAGCCCGCAGCGGAGAACAATTCACCAAAGAAGAAGTGGTGGAGATGCTCTCTTTCCCAACAACATCGATCGAAACAGCTCTTATAATGGGCGAAGCCGGCAGGCTTTCCCGTGAGCTTTCAGAAAATAAGGCAGAGGTGCACGGTCAGTTCGCTCTGAACCTTGCCCCATGCCCCGTTAACTGCGAATTCTGCTCATTTGCTTCCCAATACGACATTTTCAAAGACCCGATAGAGCTCACGGTGGAGCAGTGTCTTGAATATGCGAAGGCATTTGACGATACACCTGAGAATTCATCAGTTTTTCTCATGACGACAGCAAATTATGACTTCGGCAAATTTATGGAGATCTCCAAAGAGGTTAAAAAATCCATGAAGAACAACGCATACATGGTGGCTAACGTTGGCGATATGTCCGAAAAGCGTGCCCAGCAGATGAAGGACGCAGGCTATCACGGCGTATACCACGCCATAAGAATGGGCGAAGGCTCATCCACAAAGGTATCTGTAAACCAGCGCCTTAAAAGTATAAGAAACTTTCAGGATGCAGGCCTCATCGTCGGCACATGCGTAGAGCCGATAGGACCCGAGCACACAAACGAACAGATAGCTGAACACATACTCCTTGCTGCGTCATTCGACCCTGCTTTCAGCGGAGCTATGAGGCGCATCACCATCCCGGGCTCCGAGCTTGAGAAATACGGAATGATATCCGAGCTGCGCATTGCTCAGATAGTCGCCGTCACAAGGCTCGCCACACCTAGAAGCGTAATAGGCAATTGCACCCACGAGCCTAATGTACTGGGAGCATATGCAGGGGCTAACCTCTTCTGGGCAGAGAGCGGAGGCAACCCGAGAGATACTAAGGAAAAAACAGAGGAAGGCAGAGGGATGTCTGTCGGCGACTGTGCAGTACTGCTGAAAGAAGCCGAGTGGGATGTTCTCACCACAGATTCTGTCTATTATACTAAAAAACACGCTGTCCTTGCACAGCCGGAGTAATACATGCTTCAGACAGATCAGATAATACTTTTCGCTACTACCGCCATACTTCTGGCGGCTACCCCCGGCCCCGACATCATCTATGTGATAACAAGAGGACTCACACAGGGGCGTGCATCGGCAATGGCTGCCGCTGCGGGCTTCTCTCTCGGAAATATAGTGCACACCACACTAGCCATTGTAGGCGTATCCGCCATTATAAAGGCATCTGCGGTGGCATTCACGGCGATAAAGATAGCGGGAGCGCTGTATCTGATCTACATCGGCATAAAGATCTTTAAGAGCGGAGCAGCCAAAGCCGCAAAGGATAATAAGCTGCTCGCTCCTAAAACCGTATTCATACAAAGCGTAACGGCAAACATACTGAACCCGAAGGTGGCGATATTCTTCATCGCCCTCTTCCCTCAGTTCATCCGCTCGCAGAACGGACACGAGGCGATGCAGATGGCTCTGCTCGGATGCGTATTCATCATATGCACATTCATAGTATTTTCGTCATGCGCCCTCTTTTCAGGGCAGATAGGCGAACTGCTTAAAAAGAAGGATAACGGCTCAGGTATTTTAAACAAGGTGGCGGGCACTGTCCTGATAGGGCTCGGGGTTGCCCTCGCACTCAGTAAAAGATGAAACCTGTCAAAACCCTGTCCCTCGACGGCAACAACACTCACCTACTGTATACGGATCAGAAGTATCATTACTTCCCCAAGCATTACCATGAGACATACTCTGTGGCAATGCTCTCAGGCGGAGCAAAAAACTTTGCTACAGCACATGAAAAAGGCGTGCTCGACAGGTCTAACCTCGCCGTGATGAACCCGGGCGAAGTACACAGCGGAACAAGCCTGACGGAAGAAGGCTGGAATCAGCTGGTGATACTATTCGACATAAAAACAGCAGATAAATTCATAGCAGAAAACGAGCTGAACACCAAAGAGCTGGTCTTCGGCGGTGCCATAAAGAACGACACGGAATACAGGCAGGAGCTTGAAAAGATATATTCGGGCATACTGCACGCAGACTGCGACATGGAGCGTGAGCAGTCCTTTCAGTCCCTGCTGGGACTTCTCTTTGCAAAGGAGAGCGAAAGAAGCGTACAGAAGCTCTATGCCAATCCATACGGCATAAAGAAAGCGATAGAACAGATGAATGCCCTCTCATCGGAAAAACTGACTCTGGACGAGCTGGCATCCAACGCCAACATGAGCAAATTTCACTTCATCCGTTCATTCAGAGAAGCAACAGGCATCACACCCCACGCATATCTGAACATACTGCGGATAGAGCGTGCCCGCAGGATGATATTCACCACGGATACGACCATAGCAGACATAGCGACAGAGTGCGGATTCGCCGATCAGGCGCACTTCACCAGAGCCTATAAAAAGATATACGGTACACCGCCGAGCTGCATAGTCAGAAAATAGCAATTTTATTCAATCCTTCCCGATTTTTGTGATATATTCTCTCACCATGACAAATTTTCAATCATTCAAAAACGGTATAGTAATGGGCTTCCCCCTTGCCCTCGGCGTAGGCACATACGGCGTGGTATACGGCATACTCACCCAGAATATCCTCACAACGCCGGAGACAATAATGTCCTGTCTTGTGGTATATGCGGGTGTTTCACAGATACTGGCACTAGACCTGTGGCAGCATCCACTGCCTATATTTATGCTTATAGTTTCTACACTTATCATAAACTTACGACACATGATCATGTCTGCATCTGTTTATCCTTATGCAATGAACGAGAAGCCGTGGTTTGTATATTTCTCATCTTTCTTTATGATAGATGAAGGATGGGCTCTCTCCATGAGCGAGTTTTCAAAGGGGCGTCAGCGGATTGGGTTTCTGCTCGGCACAGGTGTTATAAATTATGTTCTATGGCTGTCGTCGGCTATGCTCGGGCGCACTATGGGGGCTCTCGTTCCTTCGCCTGAGGCCATAGGCATAGACTTCACCCTTACGGCTATGTTCCTAACCATCGCAGTAGGCAGCTACAGAGGCAGAAAGGACATACCTATAATAGCAGCAGCCGTCATATTCGCCGTTATCACGTATAAGCTGGTGGCGGGCAAATGGTACATACTGGCGGGCGGTATCGCAGGCGGTATAGCGGGATGGATTTCATATGAACACAAGTAGCATACTGACCATCCTCGGCATGGGGATAGCGACATACATAACAAGAGCCTCGGGCATATTCATCGCCAGCAGGTTTCAGATGACGCCCAGATTTAAGGCTGCTCTTTCGGGCATCCCTGTGGCTATCATCATATCCATCATCATCCCCGACATCATAAACGGCGGAATTGCGGAATACCTCTCCTGCGTTGTGGTGCTGATACTGGCACTGCGCAGGATGAACCTGCTCGTATGCCTCGGTGCGGGAATATTGGCCATCAACATTTTCAGACACTTTCTTTAAGGTTTTAACAGGCTCTCTTCTTACGCTCAGAATGACATAATAAGTACATAAAAAAAGCCGCTCAAATGAGCGGCTTATCTGTTTAATCTTTACCCTGAACCTTTGCCCAGGTGTCTTTCAGGCCTACTGTTTTGTTGAAAACAGGCTTGCCCGCCGTAGAGTCCTTATCGCCGGTGAAATATCCTATACGCAGGAACTGATAGCTCTGCATAGGTTTCACGTCTGCGAGTGACGGCTCGGCATAGGCTTTCACTACCTGAAGCGAGTCGGGGTTTATATTATCGGTGAATACCTCACCCTTCTTCTTACGTCCGGGGTTTGGTATTGTGAATAGGTGATCATACATGCGGACTTCTGCCTCTATGTAGTGTCTGGCGGAAACCCAATGGGCTGTCCCCTTCACTCTTCGGCCGTCGTCTGTCCATCCGCCTCTGCTGGCAGGGTCGTATGAGCATCTCAGCTCTACTATCTCGCCGTTTTCATCTTTTATCACTTCATCACATGTGATGTAGTATGCGTGTTTGAGGCGCAGTTCCTGCCCTGGGGCAAGTCTGAAGTACTTCTTCGGAGGGTTCTCCATGAAGTCGTCACGCTCTATATATATCTCACGGCAGAAAGGTATCTGTCTGTTTCCGTCTGCTTCATTCTCAGGGTTATTTTCAGCATCGAGGAGCTCTTCTTTGTCCTCGGGGTAGTTCGTTATCACGACCTTCAGCGGGTCAGTGACCACCATCACCCTCTGGGCAACCTTGTTCAGGTCTTCACGAACGCAGTATTCGAGCTGTGCGTACTCCACGATGGAGTTCGCTTTGGAAACACCTATCATCTCGGAAAAGTTCCTGATAGATGCAGGTGTATAGCCCCTTCTGCGGAGGCCTGCGATGGTAGGCATCCTCGGGTCGTCCCATCCGCTGACGTACCCTTCGTTCACCAGTGTGAGCAGGTTACGCTTGCTCATCATTGTATATGTGAGATTCAGTCTGGCAAATTCTATCTGCTGCGGGTGGAAAACACCGAGCTCCTCAAGGAACCAGTCGTAAAGGGGTCTGTGGTCCTCGAACTCAAGGGTACATATGGAATGTGTGATCCCCTCTATGGAGTCCTCCAGCCCGTGGGCGAAGTCGTACATAGGGTATATGCACCACTTGTCGCCTGTTCTGTGGTGTTCTGCGTGGGCTATGCGGTAGATGATAGGGTCACGCATGTTCATGTTCGGAGATGACATATCTATCTTTGCACGGAGTACACATTCACCCTCGGCGAATTCTCCGTTTTTCATCTTTTCCAGCAGTTCGAGGTTTTCCTCTGGTGTTCTGCCTCTGTACGGGCTGTCTGTACCGGGCTCCTGAAGAGTTCCTCTGTTCTGCTTGATCTCTTCGGGGGTCTGGTTATCCACATATGCTTTGCCGCCTTTCACAAGCTGCACGGCGAGCTCATAAAACCTGTCGAAATAGTCGGATGCGAAAAAGAGCCTGTCTTCCCAGTCGAAGCCGAGCCACTTCACGTCCTCCTGAATGGATTCGACGTATTCGGTATCTTCCTTCACAGGGTTTGTGTCGTCAAAGCGCAGGTTGCACTTTCCGCCGAATTCCCCTGCAACGCCGAAGTTCAGGCATATGGACTTTGCGTGTCCGATGTGCAGATATCCGTTCGGCTCAGGCGGGAAACGTGTGTGTACACGTCCGTCGTTCTTCCCGTCTTCGAGGTCTTTTCTGATTATATTTTTTATAAAGTTAGAAGCCTTTATCTCTTCCATCTGTTTATCCTATAAATTCTGATGCTTTTTTGATCCTGCGTATCGTGCAGTCCTGTCCGAGATGGTTAAGCATATCGAAAAGGTCAGGGCCACCGCCCACGCCTGTCACGGCGAGCCTTACCGCAGGGTTTATCTTACCGGGTGACATCTCGAGCTCTGCAGCGACAGCCTTGAATACGGCCTCGACCATATCCCTCTGCCATCCGCTGAGCGCAGGGAGAGCCGCCACCAGCTTATCCAGAGCAGGTTTCACCGCTGAGGTGAACTGCTTTCCTGCCTGCTTCTCGTCATACCCTTCAGGGTCTTTGAAGAAGTAGTCTGCTGTTTCGGCGAGCTCTGTCACTTTTTTACATCTGTTCTGCAGGAGTTTAACAACGCCAACGGCATACGCAGTATCGTCAACTGCGAGCCCCCTCTCCTGCCACATAGGAATAACCTCTTCGGCTATCTTTTCGGCAGGGTAGTTCTCCATATATTGGCCGTTCATCCACTCGAGCTTCTGCTCGTCGAAGACTGCGGGTTTTGATGATATCTTTTTAGCCGAGAATGCCTCGATAACATCCGCCAGAGGCATGATCTCTCTGTCGTCGCCGGGGTTCCAGCCGAGGAGAGAGAGGAAGTTCACGAGCGCCTCGGGGAGGTAGCCCGCTTTTTTATAATCCATAACGGAAGCCGCGCCTTTACGCTTTGAGAGCTTTCCGCCTGATGGAGAGAGGATAACGGGAAGGTGTGCGAATATAGGTGCTTCCCATCCGAATGCTTTATAGAGAAGTACGTGGCGTGGGGTGGATGCTATCCACTCGTCTCCACGCATAACGTGGGATATCTTCATAAAATGGTCGTCCACGACGGATGCAAGGTGATATGTGGGGAATCCGTCAGTTTTCAGCAGGACGGTGTCGTCTATCATATTTGCAGGTGTCTCGATGATGCCGCGCACCATATCCTCAAAGGCGATAGCGCCGTCCAGCGGAGCTTTCAGCCTTATTACATAAGGTTTGCCTGCGTCGATATTCTCCTGCACTTCCGCAGGGGTGAGGTCACGGCAGTGTCTGTCGTATCCGCCGTGCTGCTCTTTGCGTGCTTCTTTTTCCTTACGCATTTCTTCGAGGCGTTCGGATGTGCAGAAGCATTTGTAGGCATGTCCTTCGGCGAGGAGCTTTTCTGCGTGTTCTTTATATATCGGGAGCCTTTCAGACTGAATGTACGGACCGTATCCGCCGTCCTTTTCAGGACCTTCATCCCACTCGAGCCCGAGCCATCTAAGGCTTTCGAAAATCTCCTTGAGAGAATCTTCCTGAAATCTGGTTCTGTCGGTATCTTCTATCCTGAGGAGGAACCTGCCCCCTGTAGCTTTAGCGAAAAGGTAATTGAAAAGTGCTGTCCTCGCTCCGCCCACGTGCAGATATCCTGTCGGTGAGGGTGCGAAACGGACACGTATGTCTGAATTGCTCATCTTATCTCCTGAGATTTATATCGGATGCTAATATTAGAACACTTCTGTAATGTTTTCAACCGTTCTTAGGCTTTTTTTCAGGTTGTTTTTAGTGCAGGTTATGATATAAATTATCCTATGAAAATAACTTGTAAAAATCAGTTTTACGATAAATACATTACGACAACGTTCGACATTGCATACGCTCTGTCTAAAGCTCTCGATCTCGTTAATCCTCTGATAAATAATCACCATCAGCGGGTCGCTTTCATAGCGGGCAGCATAGCCAAAGAGATGGGATACGGCGACGCAGAGATCGAAAATGTCATCCTTGCGTCACTCATACACGACATAGGCGTCGTGGTGGAGAAAGAGTTCCACGAGCTCGCAGGCGAGGAAGAAACCTATGAAAAGGAGCTCAGCCACGTTCTGGTAGGGTTTTACCTTTTAAAGGATTTCAAGATTTTCCCCGACGTCGCAAAACTGGTCAAGTATCATCATACTCCTTATAAAATAGAGGACAACCTGCTCGGCGGGAAAGAAGAAGTGCCTGAGCTTGCACACGTGATACACCTCGCAGACAGGGTGGACATTCTGCTCCACAGGGACAAACCTGCCCTCGAACAGCGAGAATACGTCATCGAACGTATCAGACGCTCGGGCGAAAACAAGTTTCACCACGGGCATATAGCAGCCTTCCTCAGGATGGCGGATAAGGAACACTTCTGGTTCGACATCGAGGAGCAGGAGAAATATCCACTCATAAAATACGGCTTTAACTTTACACATATGAATATGGACATGGACGACATGCTGGAGACTGCGAAGCTCCTCAGCCGCATAATCGACTTCCGCTGCATATTCACTGCCACACACTCCGCAGGGGTGGCAGCCGTAGCCAGCACGCTGGCGAAGCTGTGCGGCATGGACGAGCTGGAAACAAAGGCATCGATGATAGCGGGCTATCTGCACGACATAGGCAAGCTGGCAATACCTTCAGAAGTACTTTATAAAAATGACAAACTTACATACGACGAGATGCAGACGGTCAGAAAGCATCCATACTTCACATATACTATCCTTAACTCATTCCAGATATTCGAAACTATCAAGGACTGGGCTTCATTTCACCATGAGTTCCTCGACGGCTCGGGCTATCCTTTCCACATCGGAGGGAAAAAGCTCTGTACAGGCAGCAGGATAATGACCATCGCAGACATCTTCACCGCTATGACGGAGGAACGCCCTTACCGAAAGTGCGAACCGAAAGATAACCTTATAGCAATGATGAAAAACATGTGCGAAGAAGGGAAGCTGGACGAAGAGATCCTTGAGATTCTCATTGAAAACTATGACGTGGTCTTCGAAGCACGCAGAGCTTTTCAGAATGAGGCAATGGACGAGTTCAACGAATTCAGAGACAACATTTTCTCCAATAGAGTCTGTCAACAAAACAACAACTTCATAAACGTCCTGAATGCTTAAATGTATTTTTTTTTGTTTAATTTAAGTTATTAACCATTGCATTATCCGTAAAAGAGATAATAATATATACAAACACAAGCATGAAGATAAATACATTATTAAAATAACCTTAACTTTCTTTATATATAGTGTATAATCTTTGTGAGATTACAATAATTCAATTTCCGTTCGGGGTGTGTAATGCAAATGAGCATCAAACTCAAAGTGATACTTCTTTCAGCAGTACCAGTTATTCTTACTGTGCTCATAATGGCTGTCTTCTTTTATTTCCAAATTACTAAGTTGGGTGACAATGAGATAGAGTCATTTGAACGTTTAATGATCGCAAGTAAAAAGACTGAGCTGAAGAGTTATATCGACCTGGCCTATTCGTCTATTGAAAGCATTTATGACAACGCAGATGCAAATGACGAAGCTGCTAAAAAAGAAGCAGCAAAGATACTTATGTCTCTTCACTATGGTGACGACGGCTACGTATTTGCAACAGACTTTAACGCTATTATCACGGCTCACAGGGTAAAACCTGAGCTGATAGGTAAAGACATGTCCGGCTATAAGGACAGCAACGGCGTGCCTCTCTTCAAAGAGATGGTGAACGAAGCTAAAAAAGGCGGCGGATATGTTGAGTACGTCTGGCCGAAGGCTTCTAAAAACGCTGACGTGGCAAAGCTAAGCTATGCTATCGGTCTGGATAAGTAGAAATGGATGATCGGTACAGGCTTTTACATCGACGACATTCAGGACATAGTAGCAGAGAAAGAGGCTGTTCTTCATAAGCAGATCAGCGCACTTGTTACTACTGTCGTTATAATAGCTATAATAATCATAGTAGGCGTTGTGGGTATTGCATACTTCCTCAGCAGCCTTATGACAAAGAGTATCGTAATGGCAAACACTTTCCTCAAAGCTGTTTCCGAGGGTGAAGGCGACCTTACGAAGTCTCTGCCTGTTCTTTCCAATGACGAGGTCGGTGCTATGTCTACGCACTTCAACATCTTCATTGATAAACTGAACGACATTATCTCCATAGTGAAAGAGAGCTCTCAGTCTGTCGCATCAGGCAGTACAGAGCTGGCGAGCGCCACAGAGGAACTCTCCGTCACAATGCAGGATCAGTCTTCCCAGATTGTTTCCGTAGCCAGCGCAACAGAGCAGATCAGTGTTTCCTCTAATGAGGTTATGCTGGCTCTGAAAGAGGCAAACGACCAGACAGCGAATGCAGACAGACTTACCTCTGAAGGTAAAGGCAAGCTGCTCAGCTCTGTTCAGGAAGTTATGGCTATCAAAGCAAAAGTTGAGAAACTCGGTACGACAATCAACAGCCTGTCTGCTTCATCAGAAGAGATAGGAAACATCATCAGCGTGATCAACGACATCGCAGACCAGACAAACCTCCTCGCACTTAACGCAGCCATCGAGGCAGCAAGAGCGGGCGAGCATGGACGCGGTTTCGCCGTTGTTGCCGACGAAGTAAGAAAGCTCGCTGAAAGGACACAATCAGCTACGAAAGAGATTGAGTCCATCATCGTAAGCCTTCAGAATGAGACAACAAACGCTAATAAAGATATGAAAGAAGCGACCAATAAAGTTGTGGAAGGCGCAGAGACTATCAAAGCCACCGAAGAGATCTTCGAGCAGATAGTTAACTCTGTACAGTCTATCCACACCACAAACGATATCATCACAGGCTCTATCGAAGAGCAGGTGACAGCTATCAACAACATCAACGACAACGCTCAGGTCATCTCCGCAGGTATAGAGCAGAGCTCTACTGCCGTACACGAGATCACCAAGACTGTCGTAGACCTTCAGCAGCAGGCTGACGATCTTCACCTGCTGGTTGATAAGTTTAAGACCAAGTAATCGGATATACCTAAATATATCTGACAAGGCGGGCTCTAAAGGGTCCGCCTTTTTTTATAGATACTCCGCCATCCCGAGACTCTCACGTCAGGCTTCGCCTTTATCAGAGTGACGTATCATATTAATAAACTGATCAGTTATCTTAGATAATAAAAAAGGACAGACATCCCGAAGGATGCCTGCCCTTTAGACATAAAAGAAGGAGTATATTGTCTGAAAAAACTAGCTTTCTCTACCCAGCCAGTTCTATCTTGTGGTTCGATTTAACTTTTTCCATGAATGTATAGAAGAGCTCTACACGTTTCTGTGAGATAACCTCTCTCTCTGCATCCTGCATGTTTGTGAATCGGGTATCGGCAGCCATAAGAGCTTTGACATCCTCTTCTGTATATTGAACTTTATCGTTAACTTCCTTTTTAAGCACTGCGCTGATGAGTGCTGTCTCTTCGGAAACTTCGCCCATAGTATGGGACACGACAAAGCTGTCTTCTGTTTCAATGTTTTCTTTCGCATATTCAAGTAAGAGCTTTCTGTTTACGTAGTGGTTGAAAAGCTCCTGACGTCCTTCTGCCGTGTCCATCTTTTTCTGATAGTTTGAACCGAGAAGTTCGTTTACATAGTTTTGAAGCTGAGCTGCTTTCACAGCCTGTCCGTCGACATAGCCGACAACATCTTCGAGATTTTTGTTAAAAGCGGAAACGCCTACTATTCCTGCAACGGCAACCATAAAAATTATAAAAATAAGTGTTTTTTTCATTTCATACTCCTCTTCTTAGAGTTTTTATAAAGCGGAGGGCGGTTAAGCCCCCCGCAATTTATCTTAGCGAAAGTTCGCTTACTTGATCAGTTCTTCTGCCGGTGATGGTGATGGGAGTTTAAGTCCGATCACTTTAGACAGAGCAGAGTCAGGACCAACGAGCTCTTTCTTTCTTCTTTCATCGTAGTCTTTGTAGACTGGATGCACTGGGTATTCTGTACCCATGTATTTATCCATGTTGTTGTATCTGTTCAGCCAAAGTTCCCATGCAGCTTTAGTGATCATGCCTGCTTTGTAAGCAGTTTCAACGTTAGCTTTAACTTTTGGCCAGTAGTCAGGCACTATTTTGTAAAGTGCAGGAACAGAGTACTGCTCAGGTGTAACTACAGCGTAGAGTGAACCAGGCATATCGTAGAGCTTGTATGTGAAGAACTTAGCCGGAGAATCAGACTCGTAGATCTTCTTAGCTTCTTCGATACCGTGCTCAGCACCCCAAGCGATCATTTCCTGAAGGTTGTGCTGGAGTTCCCAGATACCGTGCCACTGAACATAGTCTGCAGCAGCCATAGCGGAACCCATACGGAATCTTCTACCTTCGTGGTGCCATGAGTTGTACATGATCTCAGATGCAGCTGTGTACCAAGAAGCGTTGAGTACAGTGTTAGAGAACTGTTTTGTTTCGCCTGTTGCTACTATTTCATCTTTGAGAACTTTGATGAGTCCTGCTGCTTCATATTTCTTTGTCCAGTATACGAACTGTCTGCGGATCTCGTTGTACTGAAGGTTTACGAGGTCGTAAGCAAGAATGTATTCGTCTATGAATGTAGGAGCGTGACATGTGTAGCATACTGTTTTCATACGGTCTGCTTTCTGCTCCCATGAGCCGAGCTCTTCTTCAAACCAGATAGTTCTGTATGACCATGGAGCCTGAGCTTCCCAAGCGAGACGCTCTGAAACGTTGTGAGTAGATTTCACTTTTGTTCCGGGAACTGCGTCCATGTGACATGTAGAACATACAGGTGCTTCTATTGGGATTCTGTCTACTTCAGAAGAGTCATAGCTGAGGTCCCAGTTTCCGCCTTTAGCAGCGAAGATGTTACCGTGCTTAGATTCATAGTAGATCTCTTTTTGCGGGTGGTCAGGACCAAGGTGGCACTCACCGCATGTGTTAGGGTTACGTGCTACAGATACGTCGAAAGAGTGTTTTGTGTGACATATATCGCACTCACCGACTGATCCGTCAGGCCACATAGCTGAAAGGTTGTGACAAGCTTCACAGCCCTGCTTTGTACCGATGATAGGCTCGAATACAGCTCTGTCAGCTGCAGCGTAAAGCCAGAATGGGTAAGCGTGCTTAGATTTTGTGTGCTCCTCAACCTCTTTCTCGTGACAGCTTGCGCAGTCTTTCGGTGTAGGGTGGGAAGCTACGACCGGGTGGCCGTTCTTAGCAAAAGCGTCGAAATCTCCTTTTTCGGCAGAGTGACAGTCAAGACAGCCAACGCCGTTCTGAGCATGCTTGCTTTCAGCATACTGGTCGTGAACCTTAGGAGCGATACGCTCTTTCTCGTGGCAGGTAACACATTTCTTTGATTCGGCATCGAGTTCGATGTCTTTGTATGTCACAGCCATTGCTGTGCTGGCTACAAGCATCATCACCATTGCGATCAGAAAAAGTCCTGCTTTCGGCAAAAATGAATACTTTCTCATTTAGAATACCTCCTGATGTAACTAAAGCAAATCATAAAGATAAGAATTAAAAGAAGGTGTAAAATATGTTGCACAAATGTAAATGTCGTAAAGAAGTCATCTTTACTTTTTTAACAGACAAAAATTTAATATAATGGTGTAAAACAAATAGAGTTTATTAAAGGTTGCCAAATGAATATGAATATAAATACGAACTCGAAAGTTCTGGTCATCGACGACGATCCGGATATCTTAGAGGTGCTGAGGCTGCTCCTATCGCTGGAAAACTATGACGTGAGCACAGCACCGAACGGCATTACAGGCCTTGCCCTTGCGAGGGAAAAGACGCCTGACCTGATCATCCTCGACCTTAACCTGCCCGATATAAACGGACAGCAGATATGTAAGATAATCAGAGGCGAGCTGGACGTGCCTATACTCATCCTCTCCGCCAGAGATAATGTGTCTGATAAAGTTGTCTGCCTCGAATACGGCGCTGACGACTATATGACAAAGCCTTTTGAGAACATAGAGCTGATAGCAAGGGTAAAGGCTATTCTCCGCCGTACGGAAAAGAGCGACCAAAGCGCAAACGGCGACACGGAAGAGAGCATCACATTCCATCACCTGCTGATAGATAAAGCCAGCAGGCAGGTTTTTGTAAACGAAGAGAAGCTGAACCTCACTCCGAAGGAATACGACATCCTGCTCTATTTCATAGGTAAGGCGGGACAGGTTCTCTCCAGAGATAATATAGTAAATGATATATGGGGGAAAAACTCTATCTATTCATGGTCACGCAGCCTTGATGTACACATCAAAAACCTGCGCCAGAAGATAGAGATAAACCCGAAGAACCCTGACATAGTTAAAACTGTCTCAGGCGTAGGGTATAAAATAAAGAAATGAAACTAACCGGCAAACTGATATTAAGCGTTACTATTGTCACAATTATCATCGTGCTTGCCAGTATAAATTTCTTCTGGGTCAGCCAGAAAGAGCTTCTCATGCAGCAGGCTCATGCACAGGCAAAGACCCTCTTCAAAATGCTCGTGGTCACAAGGCAATGGGTCGCCGAAAACAGGGATGAGATAGTCCCCGTCCCCGCTGTGGCTACAAAAGAGCTCTCTGAATATGCAAAGGTAATGACAGATTTCCGCTTTCACATCACCAGCGACATGCTGATAAACCCCGATAATGCCCCTGACGACTTCGAGCTGAGGGCCATGCATAAATTCCGCACGGCAAACAACAGGGAATACAGCGAAGTGGTAAGAATGAGGGATCAGAACTATTACAGATATATGGCTCCGCTGTATGTAAATGAAGCGTGTCTCGAATGCCACGACTATCAGGGGTATCAGGTGGGAGACCTCCGTGGAGGTATATCCATAACCCTGCCTATGCAGGAGATAGAGGCAGCAATTGAGCAGAACAACCGGAACTACTTCATGGTGGGGATATTCTCATTCTTCGGGATAGTCGTCACTATGGTCTTCCTGCTGAAAGCTGTCGTACTCAAAAACATAGACAACCTGACCAAAGCGGCATCATCATATAAAGAGGGGGACTTTTCCCATCAGCTCAATGTAAAAACGGGGGACGAAATAGAGGAGCTTGCAGAAGCATTCGAAGTGATGCGTCACAGCATCCTTGAAAATGAAGACCATCTGAAAGCCGAGCTAAGGAAAGTTTCATCCCAGTACACATCCGCAATGGAAGCTCTGAGAGAGAGAAACGAAGAGCTGAAAAGCGTCAATATATTCAAAACAGACATACTGGACTCGCTCTCCCACGAGCTGAGGACACCGCTGACAAAGATAATCGCATACTCTGACCTTTTAAAACAGCAGGGGCTGGACTGTAATCTGGAGATGAGGACGAAATCCCTCGATGCAGTAAACCGCAGTGCAAAGCTGCTGAACACACTTTTCAGCGAAATAATCACCCTCTCCCGACTCGAAAGTAACCAGCACCCTTACCACTTTATCCCTGTGGAGATAAAGAATATGGTAGAGGATATGATACAGCTCCACGAGAAAGACATCGCAGATAAAAACCTGAGTATCGAAATAAACATCCCTGACGAGTCATTCCTGTGCGTGGACGGCGAATCGTTCAAGCATGTGGTGACAAACCTTATATCCAATGCCGTAAAATTCAACAAACACGGCGGAAGCATAAAGATAAGCTACACAGACAATGAAACCCATAAGCAGCTGCATGTCTCCGACACAGGCGCAGGCATCCCCGAAGCAGAGATAGCAAAGGTCACCGAACGCTTCTACAGAGGAACAAACGTGAAAGCACAGTTCTCCGGCACGGGGCTCGGTCTCTCCATAGTGAGACGCATCATAGAAGGACACAACGGAAAGCTGGACATCACATCCGAAGTGGACAAGGGCTCTACTTTCACCCTGCACATCCCGAGACAGCTTCAATGCAGTAAAAACTTTGAAGAAGATGAAGACGCATAGCATTTACCTATAGTTAATATTTTAAACATCAATCTTCCCTTGAAACCCCTCTCCTGCCTTGTTACCCTTAAACAAGGACATATACAAATGATTAGAAATAATATTGAAGAACTTAGCGGAGAGATTAAGAATATCGCCAAATCCTATCTATCCAGCCCGAAAGCGGAGCTTAACCTGTGCATGATGATGCAGGAAATCTTTGAAAAAGCAGAGGCTTACGCCGAAAAGAACGTTTCCGAAGCAGAGCTGAAGCATATGGACTGCAAGGCAGGATGCTCCACATGCTGTCGGGTTAATGTGTCTGTTCTGATGCCTGAGGCCGTCATCATAAAAAACTTTCTTATGAAGACAAAAGCAGACCCCGAGCTCGACGAACAGATATTCAAAATGAAAACTTTAGCAAAACACATTAAATATCTCGAAGAAGATGAAAGGATACTCGCAAACAAACCGTGTGCATTTCTTAATGAAAAAGGAGCATGCGACATATACCCCGTCCGTCCGCTCATATGCAGGTCTGTTACATCGGCTGATTCAGGTGCATGCAAAGAGGCTATGACCATGCTTGCACTGAATGAAAACATATTGATACCTATGAATATTATGCAAAAGAGCGTTATGGACACAGCGTTCATCGCCCTCGCATCGGCACTGGGTGAACACGGTCTGAAAAACGACAGTTTTGAGATGACATCAGCCGTACTGGATTTGATGTAAAATACTATAAATAATAGATACAAGTTTCAATCAACATGATAACTTCAGTTGACTGTTCACGTTTAGAGGTTAATACTTGTGTAATACGTATTAGTTTTTTTATTGAGGTGTATTATGAAAAAAACAGTTATAACTTTGACTTTCATCCTGTCCATCGCAATGTTTGCCATCGCTTCGGCAGACGGAGCATCAATCTATGCCAAATGCAAAGGCTGCCACGGCGCTGACGGATCAACAGCAGCTATGAAGATCGCCTCTGCAGTGGTTAAAGGCCAGTCCGCAGCGGACCTTGAGAAAAAGCTGAAAGGCTACGCTGACGGCACATACGGCGGAGAGAAAAAGGCTATCATGGCAGGTCAGGCAAAGAGATTGTCTGAAGCCGAGATAAAAGCAGTAGCCGAATATATCTCTAAATTCTAATTTGCTTATGCGAAATAAGATTATCTTTTTAGCAGTTTTATTACTGACAATATCGCTGTACCTCCCAGCCTATGCCATGAACGAAACTGAGCATACGGGGCACGGCGATAAGGCCGAGATGTCTGACCACGGCAGTCAAGACATGGTAAAAGCCGAGGAAATGGACGAGCATGCAGACCACGAAGACATGGATATGGATTCGCCTGAGCACGTACATAAAGAAGCCACGGTAGAGGAACAGACCAAAATAGGCGTAACAGAAAAGCTCGGTGAATATGTCGATCAGGATGCAGTTTTCACTACATCCACAGGAGAGACCATAAAGCTCTCTGACATCATAAATAAGCCGACCATTTTCGCGCCTGTTTATTACGACTGTCCGAATGTGTGCAACTTTCTGCAGACCAGCCTCGCCGATGTCGTCCCACAGGTAAAACTGACACCGGGGAAAGACTTTCAGGTGGTATCTATCAGTTTCGACGAGAACGATACTCCTGAAATAGCAGCGAAGAAAAAGGTCAACTATATGAAAGCCGCAGACGGCAAGATCCCTCCAGAGGCATGGCTCTTTTTATCGGGCGATAGAGAGAATATCCTCAAATTCACTGAGTCCGTCGGCTTCCGCTTCCTACGCAGGGGCAAAGACTTCGCTCACCCTGTGGCCGTCATGGCGGTATCCCCCACTGGCAAGATCGTCAGATACCTCTACGGCACGGACATTCTACCGTTTGAGCTGACAATGGCCGCAGTGGAAGCAGGTAAGGAACAGACAGGACTGAGCGTTAAAAAGCTCGTCGCATACTGTTTCAACTACGACCCTGAGGGCAAGAAGTATGTATTTAATGTAATGAAGGTTTCAGGATTCGTTGTCCTGACTGTCCTTTTTATATTTGCCGGATTTTTATTTTTCGGCGGCAAAAAAAGAAAATAACGGGGTTCAATTATGCAAAACGGAACGAATTCCCCACTTCCGACATTCTTTGAAGATTCGGGCAGTAACAGAAAAGGTATCCTAAGCTGGATACTGTCCACAGACCATAAGCGCATCGGACTTATGTATCTTTATATGGTGCTCGGAATGTTTATTATCGGCCTGTGCCTCGGGCTCGCCATCAGGCTGGAGCTCATCGCTCCGGGCAGGACAATAATGGACGCACAGACCTATAATGCCGTATTCACACTGCACGGGGTTATCATGATCTTCATCGTGGTGATACCGAGCATTCCTGCGGCATTCGGAAACATCATCATGCCTATACAGCTTGGTGCGGAGGATGTGGCTTTCCCACGGCTTAACCTGCTCTCATGGTGGCTGTATGTTATCGGTACTCTGCTGGCGATACTTTCGCTTTTCACAGGCGACGGACCTCCTGATACGGGATGGACATTCTATGTGCCTTTCAGCGAGTTCACCACTACAAACGTAAACACTGCCGTGTTTGCCGTTTTTATACTTGGATTCTCATCCATCCTTACAGGTCTGAACTTTATCACCACGATCCACCGTCTGCGTGCCCCCGGGCTCGGATGGAAGAAGCTGTCCCTTTTCACATGGTCGCTTTATGCTACCGGGTGGATACAGGTTCTGGCTACTCCCGTACTCGGTATCACGGTGCTGCTGATCATGGCAGAGCGTATCCTCGGTGTCGGTCTCTTTGACCCTGCGAAGGGGGGCGACCCTATCCTTTACCAGCACCTTTTCTGGATATACTCCCACCCAGCGGTTTACATCATGGTTCTGCCCGCTATGGGTGTTGTGAGCGAGATCATCCCCGTATTCGCACGTAAGCCTATCTTCGGATACAAGGCCATCGCATTTTCATCCCTGATGATAGCATTTGCTGGCTCTCTCGTATGGGCTCACCACATGTTCACATCGGGCATGAGCGACACTGCGGTCATGATTTTCTCCCTGCTGACATTCATCGTTGCCATACCTTCGGCCATAAAGGTCTTTAACTGGGTGGCGACGCTTTATAAAGGCTCTATATTCATCGAGCCGCCTCTGCTCTACGCACTGGGATTCATATTCCTCTTTTCCATAGGCGGTCTCACAGGTCTGGTACTCGGCTCTGCCGGTACAGACGTACACGTACACGACACATACTTCGTAGTCAGCCACTTCCACTATGTGATATTCGGCGGTACAGGCTTCGGGCTTTTCGGTGCTATGCACTTCTGGTTTCCGAAGATATACGGACGTATGTATAACAAGAACGTAGCGACAACAGCATGGACAATCCTCATGATAGGCTTCAACCTGCTGTACTTCCCGCTTTTCATCATCGGGCTTCAGGGTATGCCGAGGAGATATTATGACTATCTCCCTCAGTACACCAACGGACACCTTATCTCCACCATAGGCTCGTGGATACTGGCGGTGGGCATCATCCTTATGTTCTATAACCTCTACAGAGGCATAAAGAGCGGACCAAAATGCGGAAGAAACCCTTGGGGCGGTGCAACCCTCGAGTGGTTCATCCCTTCGCCTCCGCCTCTTTTAAACTTTGACAAAGAGCCTGACACCTCAAAAGGCCCTTACAATTATAAGGGGGTTGAAAGAGATGAGTAACGTTCATAAAGACTATCAGGGCGCAAAACTCGGCATGTGGCTCTTCCTCTTTACGGAAGTGCTCCTTTTCGGCGGAATGTTTGTGCTCTATTCGGTATACCTTTCGAAATACCCGACGGAATACCACGAAGCGGGAAAAGAGCTGGATGCTTTCATCGGCGGTCTGAACACTGTCGTGCTGCTTATATCCAGTTACTTTGTGGCTCTCGCCATATCTTTCCTTCAGCGGGGCATGCAGAAGAAGGCCATAATGTTCTCTTACCTGACGATATTCATGGCACTGCTCTTTTTGGTTAACAAAGGCTTTGAGTGGAGCGCAAAGTTTCACCACGGCATTTATCCAAACTCTGAGCACCTGCTCACGCTGCCAAAGGGTGAGATAATCTTCTTCGGGCTGTATTTCCTGATGACGGGTCTGCACGGACTCCACGTCATCATAGGCGGAGTAGTGATCAGCTTTGTGATCTACTTTATGAAAAAAGGCAGAGTAAACAGCGAGGATTTCGTTATGCTGGAAAACGCAGGGCTCTACTGGCACCTGGTTGACCTTATATGGATATTCCTCTTCCCGCTGTTTTACCTGGTCATATAAAGGAGGCATGAAATGGGACATAAAGAAAATCATCATATCATGAGCGTGAAGACAGCCTCTGCTGTACTCGCTATGCTCCTTTTTCTGACAGCCGTAACCGTCGGCGTATCAAGGATAGACCTCGGCTTCATGAATGTTGCCGTTGCCCTTGCACTGGCCACAACAAAGTCGCTCTTCGTCATACTGTTCTTCATGCATCTGAAGTATGAGAACCGCACGCTTAAGCTGTTCGTGTTCATCTGCTTTCTGATACTGGCGATATTCATCGGCATGACGTTCTTCGACGTGGCATACAGGTAGGTGTAAGATGTTAGAAACAATAAGCAAAGTGGACACGGCGTTTCAGTTCATCTTCGGCATTTCATTTGCCATAATGATACTGATAACACTCGTAGCCGTTTATTTCCTTTTTAAATATCATCATAAGAAGCACCCAGAGGCTTCTGAGATAGAAGGTAATGTTGTGGCGGAGCTCACATGGACGATCATCCCTACCCTCATCGTACTGGCTATGTTCTGGTTCGGATGGGAGGGATACAAAGGTCTGCGTGATGCGCCTGCCGACTCTATGGAAGTGAAAGTGACTGCCCGTATGTGGAGCTGGAAGTTCGAATACCCTAACGGTAAGACCTCCAAAGAGCTCTATGTACCCGAGAACACTCCCGTGAAACTCGATATGACATCCGTGGACGTCATACACAGCTTTTATGTACCTGCATACCGCATAAAGATGGACACTGTGCCCGGCATGCAGACATACGTGTGGTTTAACTCAGGAGATAAGGCAGAGTACGACATCCTCTGCGCCGAATACTGCGGCGTAAGGCACGCTTTCATGCTGTCGAAGGTCGTTGTTGTTCCGCAGGAAGAGTATGAGCAGTGGGTATCCGCAAGCGACACGGCAGCAGACGATGCAAAGCCTGAGGCAGTGACCATACTCGAGACTCAGGGATGCCTCGACTGTCACAGCATAGACGGCACAGAGCTCGTAGGACCGACGCTGAAAGACATCTACGGCAGAGAGACAGTCATCGTCACACCTGAAGGTGAAAAAACCGTCTCAGCCGACGATGCCTACATCAGAAAGGCGATATACGACCCTTCATCCGAAATAGTCAAAAACTATGAAGATATGATGCCACCATACGAAGGCGTTGTCTCCGAAGAGGATATGACAAAGCTCATAGAGTTCTTTAAAAACGGCGGTGTCAAAGTAGACAAGCCGGGTGAGAAAGGACGTGTCATAGCCGAGAACGAAGGCTGTATGGGATGCCACTCCGACGACGGCAGTGTCCTCGTGGGGCCTAGCTTCAAAAACCTGATAGACAGAGACGTCACAGCGGTGAAAGACGGCGAGAAGATTCAGCTTAAAGCGGATACGAGATACATCATAAGCTCGATAACACATCCGGCTGAATATATCGTCGAAGGCTTTGACGAGTCTATGCCTCCGTATGACTATCTGGATGACGAGCAGATAAAAGCTCTCATAGAATACATAAGTACGCTGAAGGACTGATGCAGAACACACTGCAGCTCTTCAGACCAAAAGTTTCTCTTATGGTGGGCCTCTCAGCTTTTGCAGGGGCCTGCCTTTTTGATTCAAACCTGCACATAACGCACGTCTTCGCCGTACTTTCCGCACTATTCCTCTCTGCGGGATGCTCCGCTCTGAATCAGTATCAGGAATGTGAGGAAGATGCCGTCATGAGCCGTACATCAGACAGACCTATCCCCTCGGGCACGGTAGACGGTAAAAGCGTACTGCGGATATCAGCCGTGATGCTTGCCCTTTCGGCTGCGTTCATGCTGCTGGGGCATAATATGTCTGCCCTGATATTCATCCCCTTTACCCTGCTGGTGTATAATCTAATATATACCCCGCTGAAAAAGGTGACGCCTTTCGCACTGCTGATAGGCTCTGTAACAGGTGCGATACCGCCCGTGCTGGGCTATGCCGTCACAGGGGGAGAGATCAAAACAACGGGCATACTCCTTGTCGCCGCCGTGCTTTATGTATGGCAGACGCCGCACTTCGCCCTCCTCTCTGAAAAGTATAAGACGGACTATAAGACCGCAGGTTTCAAAACTCTCTCCGGCACATACGGAAAGACAAAGAGCGACCTCTTCATAAAGATATGGCTGACAGCTTATATATGCGCACTGCTTCTCATCCCTATATCAGACATTTACAAATATTCATCCGTAATAACTGCACATGTCCTGATTACTCTGGCATTCGCTGCTGCGCTGTATTTAAACAGGCAGTACACCGCCAGAACCTTTCATATTCTGAACATAAGTATGGTTATTTTCTTCCTTATGCTTGTGGTTGACCGAATAATCATCTAGAATCATCGGACACAAATTTTCAAAGAGGACATTATGAGCGACATGACACTCCGCACCATGCAGGAGCAGCTTAAAATAGCTGAGCAATACATTTCAGACCTTGAGGCGGCATCAGGCAAAGAAGAACTGATGCAGGCTATAAATACATGCAGCAAAGGGATAAAAAACCAGTACGAAGACCTTGAGAAGATCTCAGACGACTTCTGCACAAGGTTTTCCACCGATGCAGAACTCAAGGCACTCAGCACAAAGATAGGCAAGATGCTCGGTCATGACGTCACTAAATATTACGGAAAGATGGGACCATACATGGCAGATGCAGACTTTATGGAAGCATTCGCCAACTTTGACATAGTGGTGGGAAACAACCCGCTCTTCGGCGTGAATGAGTTCGGTGCCGATGTAGCGTCTAACGTCTCACACGCCATAGCAGGCAGTATGGACAGCGTTGCCACACATATGCTGGCAGAGACCACAGAGATAACAGAAGACACCTTAAACGGCATCCTGTCCGTTATGAACGACTTCCTCGCTCTGTCTAAGAGATATGTGGAAAGGATGAAAGAAGCCATCACAGCCAGAAAAGCCGTAGAGGCCACCGATGCATTCGTCTCAAACATCAAAAAGCAGATCCCCGAGATGAAGAAATACTCCGACACCCTGAAGCTGGTAATGGCGAAAAAGGATAAACCCGAGGCTATAATGAAAGCAGCAGACGAGCTGAAAAAGACCCTCGGAGACGACCTGAAAGCCGTGATGAAAGATAAGGAAAAGATATTGAACGAGCAGAAAGTGCAGAAAGCCGTTAGCAAGCTCGGTGCAATACTGAACGAAGTCCCTTTCTGATAAAAGGTATTTTAAACTGTTTGTGCTTGGTTTTCAGTCAGGGTATCGTTAGGTTGCTAATCATCTGAATCAGATTACAGCAGTACAGCCAGATAGGAATATAAACCTCAAACATTAAACCCTAAAAACGAAAAACGCCGGAAAGGCGGAGCAAAGGCAAGACCTGAGCTTATGCGCTCTTGTGGTCTCCAAAGACCCTCTCAGAGGCTTCTTTGTTTTCCGGAGTTTTAACAGCTTTAGAGATTACTTCTTTGTCACTTTTTTTTTTGATCTCAAAGAAAGCTTTGTAGATCGAACCGCACTCTTCGCAACGAGCCATGCCCGGCTCTTTTACTACGATCTTCTCTCCGCACTCTTTGCATTTGAATGACATTTTAGGCATTATCTATCTCCTGATTTACATAACAGGTAAAGAAGGGGCGGTAAATTTACCACCCCGCTCTTTTCACACAAAAGATAGCACAGTTTGTTTTAAACGAATGTTAAATATTTGCAAAACTTGTTAAAGGAATTAAACTCTCCTGAAACAATTCTTTTACATCAGCATGTTTACGATAATACTCATCGCAGGGTTCACATCTACGATGTAATTATCAAGGGATATAATATCTGCGATATCCACGATATCGCCGGGATTAATGAACACGTCCGGTGTCAGTGTCACTGTCAGAGTGTTCACCGGGTTTACGTCCGCCATTTTATCAAAATTATAGTCCATCTGAGTACCCGGTGTATATTCATCGTTTATCGTCAGGTCATCTGCACTCATCGCACCCATGAGAAGGTCTGTAGAAAACTCTGTCGTCATGCCTCCTGCGAATAAGAGATGCCCATCGCCGTCTGAGGTGACGGCATAGATGTCCGGTGAAAGACCGTATTCAGAGTACAGGTCGAACTGAGCGTTATTTTCCATAACGAGCTCGCCGTCTATGTCGAATGAGAATTTCAGAATCTCTGCCCTGTCGTCGATGTAGTTAGTAAAAAGATAGTTACCCGTAACACCTGTGGAATCAGGCGCAGATACAACCAGAGCATCCTCCGGGATAGTTTCACCGAAAGAGATCGCATTATAGAATGTGCCTGTTGTTGTATCCAGCTTAGATATAGCTACTGTTTCACCCTGACCTGTGAGCAAGGCTGACATTATGAGATCGGTACCGCTGTAAGTACCGGAATAGAACTGACCGGAGAAATCACCGCTCATCTCCACAGAGTAGAAATGGTTGAGCAGTCCGCCGCCTGCGACCATTGTTGTGGTCGTAGTTGTGGCATATGTTCCGTAAAATACTAACGGCTCAAGATAGTCTCCGCCGTCTACACGTCCGGTACCGAGTATGGCAAATACGCCGTCTTTCAGGATAAGGTCGTTAAACTGTACGCTGCCGACAGGATTTGAAGACAGAGAGTCCTCACCGCTGATCATACTGGACATGCCTGTAGAACCGTCAGGGAGAACTTCATAAATGAATCCGCCTGCATTGTCGTTTGTATCGGTATAGAGCACGAGCAGGTTGTCTCCGCTCAGCTCCGCATCATTTACCATTACTGGTGCTAAGGCAGGATATTCCTTTGCCCATACCATTGCGCCTTCAGGGTTCAGCATCATGACGATGCTGTTCTGGAGATAGCTCATGTCGTCAATATTTGTAAGGACGACATAGCTGTAGCCGTTATAGTTACTTGAAGGGTTATCTATCGTTCTAAGCGCATTACACAGCGGGATCTGGTCTCCTGTGCTGTTTATGGCATAGAGTTCGCCGCCTTCTTCATTTTCTACGTATATAGAGGCGTAGGCTCCTGAGTTACAAAGGACTGCACCGTTTGATGTAAGCACGCCTGATGTAGCATAAAGGTTGAAAAATGTGCTTCCGTCTGTAACTTCCACATAGTCAAGGCCTTCTTCAACATTATAGCCGTCGTCGGGCTCTACAGTTGTTCCTGTATGCGCTTCGACATCTGCGATGATCTCATCAAGGGAGCCTGAAAGAACCTGTGCATAAACAGCAAATCCTTCCTCATCTGCTATGCCGAGCAGAACGCCGAGAGACTGGAATCCATCATCTGAAAGCTCCGTTACGAAAACTGCAATGTCCATCGCAACATCAGGATTAGATGAAAGCAGATCATAGAAAGCATCTATAAGGTTTTCATAAGCGATATACTGCGCTGTGCCTGATGTATACGGGTTAGACACCTGACCGGCTCTCAAAAGAGAGGCACCGTAAGCCCCGCTCACGTCATATGCTGTGAGTCCTAAGGATGCGGCATCGCTTATCTCTGAAAGGATATTAAGCACGCCCGGGTCGCTTGAGTAGCTGACAATATTTGAGAAAGTAGCAAGCTGAGCCGTAGACATCTTGCTGATAGCATCGGCGAGAGCCGTGTAGCCCGATGCGCTGAGTGTCGCAGTGCCTGCGTCGTAGTACAGCTCTATAACAGTAGTGAAGACACGTCCTTCGCTGTCGTATGCACTGATGAATACCGATGCGTCGGTAATAAAGCTGCCCGCAAGCTCAGAGAAATCCACTGTGAAAGTGTTCGCATTAAGCGGTATCAAACCTTCGATATCACCGTAATTGCCGTAGTAGTCTCTGTATTGCAGGTCTATCTCGATAAGCTGTGCATCGTATGCCGTCGGCTTTATGAGAGTGAATGTATAGCTTGCGTTTGCTATGTATTCGGCTATGTTCTGGCTTGTCGTAGAAGGGAGCAGAGGAAAGTATGTAGTATCCAAAAGGCTTGTCTGCACAGGCTTTCCGTATGCCGTCAGATTAAATGTATCTTGAGTGCTGTTTGTATAGGTAGTGTTCAGCGTGTACTGCTGATCTGCGGCCACTGCTGCGTTTGCACCGCCTTCAAACAGGTCTATGTAATGATCAGAGAAGAAATACGGAGTATCCAGCGTGTATGGATAATCGATAGTAAATCCGTCGCAGTCTGTGCATGTAGCCCTAACGAATGAGTAGGTCTCCGACATCGGAGTAGCTGAAACATCGATACCGCTGACTACATTTGCAGGGTCGTAAAATTCTGTGGCAACGCCTGAGTAGAAAAGGCTTGCAGGCGGTGAAGCCGAATGAGGGATGATATAGTAAGCCTGTGTATTTATATCTGCTTCATAGAGCTTTCCGTTACCTGTCAGTTTCCATTTGCCGTCTTCTTTAACAAGTCCGACATACTCCTCGGCAACTGATCCGTCGCTGAAGTGAAACTTAATAAGTGATTCTGTGGCTGCCGCCCTCGCGACACCTGTGAAAACCTCTACACTCTCGAGCTGTACTGTAGGGTCTGTGAAAGCAAAGCCCGGCTCATCGAGCAGATCAGCTATGAACTGAGCTCTGTTATAGCCGTCGTATGTGCCGAAATCGTTTGCGACATACTGGTCTATGTTTGCCGCTGTAGGATTCGCAGACATGAGCGTCTCTACGAAATCATAAACGGCATTCCCCACTGCCAGACTGTCTACGAAGACACACTCTATAGTCGCCGTGTTCTCTTCATTTTCGGCTATGAGCACGGATGTACTGCCCGTACATGCCTGCACATTCCCCTCTGCCATAGCGAGAACAGTAAATGTGTAAGTAGAATTAAGAACAAGACCGTTGAGTTCCACAGAGCCGTCCGCGGCCTGTGCGGTCACATTTTTCGAACCGCTGGAACCAGCGTTGTTTGTGTAGCTGACAGTGACAGAATCTATCTTTGTATTACTGACATAAAATCCGTCTGCTGCAGCTCGTGATTTGTCGAAATTAAGCCCCAGGGAAACCCTGACGCCCGGATCACTGCTTCCGCCTCCCCCGCCACCACACGCGGAAAGGATGAAACTCAGTGTGATCAGAACTGATACTAGTAAAGCACGCATTGTAATCTCCTATTGATTATGCCCAAAATTAAGAAAGGATTGATTTTTGGTGTAATTATAACCGAATAATAAAGAGGAAACAACAAAACTTCACATTTAAGCTATTATCAAAATATTCTATAAACTACTGTCTATAAAACATATCTTTACGGATATTCGCAAGACAGGGAAGTTTTTCTCTGATGTTTTCGACATATTTGACATCTATGTCGGATGATATGACATTTTCTTCACCGCAAGCAGAGGCAAGCATCTCGCCGAATGGTGCAAAAACCGCCGAATTACCGCTGAAACTGTCTCCGCACAGATTCGCACAGAGTGTATAGGACGTGTTCTCCAGAGCCCTCGCAGAGAGGAGAGTGTGCAGGTGCGCAACCTTCATCTCCCCCGCATACCATGCGGCAGGAATGATGAAAAGCTCTGCGCCTTTGAAGACCTGCTCTCTGTATATCTCAGGAAAACGCAGGTCGTAGCATATGGACAGACCGCATTTAACCCCTGCACATTCAAATACGGGAGGCATGTCCGAGCCCATGAGCATATGATCGGATTCCTTTACTGAGAGAGCATCGAAAAGGTGCAGCTTGCGGTATTTCGCCTTTATGCTGCCGTCTGAGCCGTAAACCATTGCGGTGTTGTAGACTTTATCACTGCCCGAGTCTTCCCACAGGCATGTGCAGACATCCACGCCGTGCTTCACGGCCGCTTCACGCAGTTCGCTTGCAAAGTTTCCGTTCTCCGCATCCTCTGCCAGATGATACAGTTCGGTGGTCCCCGTGCGTTTTCCCATCAGCATCTCCGGCAGGACGACAAGATCGCTGTCTGATGCTTTATCTATATACGACAAAGCCTTGCACAGGTTTCCATCTTTGCTGTCCGAAAGCATAATCTGAACTGCTGAAACACGCATAGATCACCACATATTATTTACTATTCATTGTTTGCATTATTACCTAAAACCTGTTAAAACCCTAGTAAAATCTTACGAGGTGAGTTATGAGCTGCTGTGGCGGTGATGATAAAAACTCTTGCGGATGCAATTCAGAACAGAACGAAAATCCTGATCTTATGAACTTTGCTTTCGCTATGGACAAAGAAATGTTTGCAGACGTTAACGAAGCTGCAAAAACAAACAACATGGCTTTCGAAGAATTCATCTATAACTGTATAGAGGTTGGTCTTGCTATTACAGCCGGCGACCTTGCTCTTATAGATACTGATCAGCTTGAGCTTGATGAAGAAGAAGGCGAGGAAGAGGAAGAGGCTTAGAGCCTTTTCGCTCTGTAGATAGCCACTTCGTTACTGCTGATATCGGTGACGAGCCTGAGAGGTCTTTTCGGAAAGCGATAGTATTTTATCACTTTTTCAAAGCCTTTCGTGTCGGGCAGTGCCTTACGTATCATGTTATGGCGCTTTGTTATCGTATTGCTGAGGTGGAATGTCTCGTCGTTGTCAAGCACGGAGATATAGCTTATCTTCGACTCAACAACATCATGGAAAAAATGGGTGCCGTAGGACAACTCCGGCACCATACCTTTCTCTATGTGTCCTATCTCTATTACTGCTTTCATACTGTCTATCTGACTGAAAACTACCGGTACGCCCAGCGCCGTTACGCTCGAGCCCCATCTGCCGTAGCCCATCAGCAGACAGTTAAGCCCTCTGGCCTCTACCCTGTCGTTTAATATGCCGATGATCTCTGCACAGTACCTCTTATCGTCCGAAGACAGCTTGATATATTCGTCCCAATCCACATAAACAACCGTATCCACGGTGAGAGAGTTGCTTCCGCCGAGGAATGTCCCCTTCGCACGGAAAACTTCGTATTCCGAAGCACTTCCACCCTGCACCACGGCATTTCCTATTCGCTGAACCTGTACAGGTCTGCACTGAAGTATGTTTATGCGGTATTTACGGTCGTCTTTGAAATTGATGGTGAACTCTATCTCAACTGGGTGCTCATATGCCCTTTCGAGAGTTTTCATGATCTTACCGAGGGTTTCCAGCACGTTCGTATTCTGTATCACATGGTCGTGGGATATGTACCATGCTTTTATCCCGCTGTTTATCACGCCGTTCAGCTTCTTTTCTATCTCAAAGTCTCTGGCTGCGATGTATTTCATAAACGGGGCAGTGTCCACCTCGTCATAAAGGTCTGCGGGTTTTACCTCACGCACCTTGTTCGCATAGGTATCCACAACCTCCATAGCACGCTGACAGAATGCCCGCCTGTTTTCCATCCCGGGCATTGGATAGTCGTGTGGTCTGTTCAGAGCGATCATCCTTGCGTAGTCGCCCCCTTCGTTATCCACCGCCTTTGTACCCAGCCCCGAGACCAGCCTGATTAGACCTGATTCTGGGTCTATCTTTCTATCCCATATATATGAATTGTATGACTGCCCTACCCCTGCGAGGTGAGGGAAATAATAGTTTCCGTTGAAAACGCCCGACACACGCTGAATGATGATAGACATGATGTCCGAACGCCCTTTTATCTCATAAAAGCGTCTGTATTTGACCGCTTCCTGACTGAACATACTGGCGTATACCGCCTTGAAAATGTCCGAAAGCTGCCTGCGCATGTTGTCTTCGTCGCCTGTAAGTATGCAGAATTTACTCTCGTACTTACCCGCAAACGAGCTTTCAAAGCTGTCTTCCAGAAGACTGCTGGAACGGGCGATTATAGGATAATGCCCGAAATAGTCGATGATGTCCTCCATCCTTTCCAGAACCTCAGGAGGCATCTTTGCGTTCATTATCAGCCTGTGCAGCTTCTTCGCCTTTATCACGTCGGCCGAGTTAAGGAAGCTCTTATAGTCGTCCCACAGGCCGTTATATATCATGAATGTATAGAAAACGTCCGCACCGAGAAAATAGCTGTCGTCGGGCTCGGAGTGTTTTTCGTATATGTCTGGAAGGTGCTCTTTGATTATCTTTCTGGCGACGAGCATCCCTGTCGCTTTACCGCCGATATAGCCTGAACCGATGGTTCGGCGGCGTATCAGCTTCATCTCGTTCAGAGTGAAATACTGCGAGGCGAGCCCGAGAATCTTTTTATCCTGCCCCATCATTATCATACACATGCTTTTGACGGCTTCGGGGTCGTTATTATTCTCCGCTCCGCCGAGGAAAAGTTTGTCCAGACACTGATAATACTGCATATCGCTACGTTTATCAGGCGGGGTGATTATCTCCATAGCTTCCACGTTATCCGCTATGGGGCGCACACTCTTCTGCACGTCCAGTATAAAGGGCTGATACATCACATGGCTCTGTCTGCCCGCTGCCTTACGGGGAAGAAGGCAGTGTCTGCCAACGTTATCCTTCATGACACGTACCACGACAGTGGCAGAGTCGACGACCTTTTTGATGGTGAAGTGCCTGTGACACTTCTTCACTATCCCCATAAAGGAAGTGACATCACGCTCCTTCATCACCTCTGATATAGCGTGATAGGCGTATCCTATCAGCCAGTCCGAGCCCCAAAAGGACATAAGGCTGGTCAGACAGTCGACAAAAAGCATGTCGCCGTGCCCCATAGAGAAAACTATGTCGCAGCACTCCTCGACAAAAGACTCAAAGCCTTTATCGGGATTTACGTAGTACTTTTTAACATTCTCATCGTTAAAATTGAGATTATCGGGACCGTTAAAGAAGTTGATGTGATGGATTCTATGACCGTTTTTTGTCAGTTCAGCCAGAAGAGACTCAGATATTATCCTATATCCCAAGGCCTCTTCCGTCTGAAAGACTACATCGTCTCCGTATCTTAAACCGCCTACAAGGGTAAGTATCCCTTCTCCTTCGATTACCTTTTTCACATGCGCTCCTTTACGTTATCATTATAACGCATCATTGGAGATTTGTGAATGGCATCAAGCGGAACAGTTTTCAGGACTAACAGTATTTAGGTGTTCCTTGTCGGAAATGACCTCTTTCTCACCTGATATGAAATCAAGAGATATGCCAACAAGGCCGTTAACTGCTTCATTACTTTTATCAAGGCTGTAGATTATCCATCTGCCATCCTTTTTGGAAGTAACCAGACCGGCATTGCGCAATATTTTGAGGTGAGATGATATTGTCGACATAGAAACATTAAGAACTGCGTTTATTTCACAAACGCAAAGATCTCTGACAGACAGCATGCTGAGAATGCGCAGCCTGTTGCTGTCGCTGAGTGCTTTGAAAATATCTACTTTGTTTTCCATATTGCCCCACAAATAATGTTCGAATAATAATTATCGTTAATATAACTGCAAAAAGATAGAATGACAACATGTTTTGAACTTTAGCTGGATACTTTTCAGATATTCAGATCTGACACAGCTTTAAGGAGGAGTTTTTTGTTAACCGGCTTATAAACTATCTCGTTAACTTCCTTAAGGGACTCCGCTTCGCTGCGGTATGCGGTGGTTACAATGATAGGGGTGTTCTTATCCGTGACTCTAATGAGGTCGATCATTTCAAAGCCGCTCATCTCCGGCATGGAGAGGTCTGTGATGATAAGATCCGGCTGATACTGCTTATACTTGTCATAGCCGTCTTTGCCGTCTGTGGCGGGGTGCACGACCTTAAAGTATTTTGACAGCATCCTGAACGCCATCTCTCTGGTGATGTCATCATCCTCGACATAAAGTACCACAAGCTCCGCAAGCTTTTCGTGTGAGACCATTAATGAACCTCATTTAGAGAATATGATAAATATATTAGCACATTCTGCCTTTTTGTCTACAAACAATAAACTACTACACAGGGGCATAATGATGAAATAGCTCCAATTAAAGCTAAAACTTCTTAAATTGAATACATTATGAATAACCTTGTGTTATAATTAAACAATTCAAAGATCGGGGAGAGCACATGAAAATAGCACATAAGATAACACTCAGTACTATCCTGCTCGTTATTATCACCACAGGCATTGTTTCGGGGCTGACGATATACAATATCAAAAACCGTGAAACGAAAAGTCTGGCTGAATTTAACGACACCGAATACAGCAGGGTGAAGGAAAAACTGAGAAGCCTTATCGACGTCACATACGAATCCATAACAGACACATACGAAAACTCTACAAAACAGGCTTATATCGAAAAAACATACGGGAAAAGACTGCATACCGTAATTGACTCTGTAATGAAGCAGATCGAAGATCTGGAGCAGAAAGCACAGGACGGACAGATGTCTGAAGCCGCCGCACAGGCAAGGGCGAAAGAGCTGGTAAAGGCTGTCAGATATGACGAGGGTACTGGCTACATATGGATAAACGACACAAGCAGACCATATCCTAAGATGATAATGCACCCCACAGCCCCTCAGCTGGACGGACAGGTGCTCAGCGACAGCAAGTACAATGTTTCCGATAACAATAAAAACCTCTTCATCGCTATGGTGGAAAAGGCAGAGTCAAACGGCGAAGGATTCGTCGGATACATCTGGCCGAAACCCGGCAAGACAACACCACAGCCGAAGCTCTCATATATAAAAGAATTTAAACCCTGGGGATGGATAATCGGTACAGGCATATATGTAGACGATGCCGCAGAGGAAGCCATCTCAAACATACTTAAAGAAGTAGCTAAATACAGATACGACGGAGGTACTGGGTACTTCTGGATAAACGATACGAGCAAACCTCACCCGAAAATGGTGATGCACCCTATCGCCCCGCAGCTAGACGGTAAAACACTCGAAGACAGCAAATACAACGTGGCGGGCAAAGACAGGAACGAAAACATCTTCACCGCTATGGTGAACGAAACAGCCGACGACGGCGAGGGATTCGTATCATACCTCTGGCCAAAACCTGGTAAATCAGATCCGCAGCCGAAGATGTCATACGTTAAGCTATTTAAGCCACTCGGCTGGATTATCGGTACAGGCGTCTATACAGACGATATAGACGATGCGATAGCCCTTAAAACAACAGAGACACGTGCAAATACAAATATGCTGGTGCGCAATATCCTCATCATATCCCTTTTCATGGTCATCATAGCTACTGTTGTGGCTGTGATCATAGCCAAAGGAATAGCAGGCAGCGTCACAAGCACATCAAACATACTGAAACAGATGTCTGACGGAGGCGGAGACCTTACAAAGAGAATAAACGAAGGCAACACGGGCGAGACAAAAGAGCTCTCAACAGCATTCAATAAAGTGCTGGACAACCTAGACTCTAACTTCACCCAGCTTATAAACGGGCTGGCGGGCACTGTGGAGTCAATGATACCTATCATCAGGTCTCAGGACACAGTGAGCGAATCTCTGATAGAAACAAGCGACATGGCCTCTCAGGTGGCAACAGCCGCAGAGGAGATGAGCTCATCCATAGACGAGATAGCAAGCAACACATCAGACGCAGCCAGCCAGAATGAAGAGGTTGTGCATGTATCAAAGAAAGGGGTGGAGATCATCGAACGCTCAGAGGAGATATCCTCAAACATGAGAACAAAGATCACCACACTTACAAACGAGATACATGAGCTGACAAAGCACGCCACAGAGATAGAGGACGTCATCACCGTTATCAACGACATCTCCGAGCAGACAAACCTGCTCGCCCTCAACGCCGCCATAGAAGCGGCCAGAGCAGGCGAAGCGGGCAGAGGATTTGCAGTGGTGGCAGACGAGGTGAGGAAGCTGGCTGAAAAGACACAGACCTCTACCGAAGATATACGTAAAATGGTAAAAGAGATGCAGAACCGTGTGAAAGTGGCAAACTCCGAAGCGATAAACGTCACAGACCTTGTGGGACAGCAGTCTGCCATAGATACACAGACATCCGAAAACTTTGACAACATCCTCAGCGCAGTAGAAAACCTTTCGCAGAACATTCTCAGTGTTTCCAGCGCAGTGGATCAGCAGTCCGCAGTGACCACACAGATAGCGAGCAGTATCGACACTGTTTCGCAGTCTTCGATAAAGTCTAAAGAAGAGCTCGATATCCTCTCAGGGAATATCAAACAGCTCATAGGCAATATCATGACAAGGACGAACCTCTTCACACAGTATAAGCTGAGAAGTTCGTCGGCGATGTTCTCCATAGCGAAGCTGCAGCACCTTATATACCTGAATAAGGTCTACTCTGTGTATGAAGGCACAAGGTCAGAGACCGCTGACATACTTGTAGACCATCATAACTGTGCGTTCGGCAAGTTCTACTACAGCAACGGTAAGGAAGTTTACGGCGACAACAGAGAGTTCAAAGAGCTGGAGCCTATCCACCAGCAGATACACAGCCTCGCAGCGGAAGTTGTGCGCGGTGTCCAGTCGGGTAATAAGGCTCAGGCGAAGGTCGCTATCTACAATCTGTTCGACACGGCAGAAAGACTGATGGATAAGCTGAACAGCATCATCAGTCAAGACAGATAATAATATCAAAACATGCGGGCATGCCCAGGCGTGCCCGTTTTTCTAAGTTTACGCATCTTAAAGATTTCTTAAAAAATGTCACATTTCAGCAATTATTCAAAATAAAGTGTATATATTTTAATCACTCTTGTGCTATATTGTCATAGTGGTGTGAGAGGTGATCTGGTGTACAAATTCATTAAACTGCTGGATCTGAACGACTCTATTTATTTTGTATTGCTTGACCCTACTGATAACAAAGTGGAAATGGTCAGTAATTCATTATTGAAGATTTCGAACTGTTCAGATTACAGAGATAAGCAGTTGAAAGATGTAGTTGGCTGCCTATCTAATACTTCCTGTGCGAACAGCGCCGTCCATATAGACATGTCCGATACCGATAAGGTAATACATATGCTCGAATGCAGCACAATGGGCATGGAATTCTTCGTTATAAAGACAAAAGTGTATAAAGACGGTAATGAAAAACATCTTTTAATATTCACCGACACGGGTGACTATTCCGCAAATACCAAGCTCGTCAAGGAGCTGGACAGTATATATTCCCATGAAATGCGCAACGCTCTGAATAACCTCAATCTGGTAAATCAAACCCTTAAAGACTCCTATGAGATCAGCGATTTCGAAGATTTCCATGAAAACATACAGGTCTCAGTACAGACCGCCATGGTTATGGAAAAGATACTGGGAACGTATGAAAGCCTGAAAAAGAGCCTGTTATGCGACAGCTACCGCTCTGTAAAAGGGGTCAGCCTTTATGAAACCCTGCGGGAGATAGCAGAGGACCAGTCTGCATTAGCCAGAAACAAAAGCCTGTCCGTAACCATCAGCACAGACAACTCGTCCGAATCTTTCGAAGATTACACGACAAAGCATAATAAAGGATTGATATACCTGCTATTTTCTAATCTGGTGAACAACGCATTCAAATACAGCACAAACGGTTCGGATGTCTATCTCCATATTACAAAATCAGCAGACAGCTTCACCGTATCGGTCAAAAACCACGGCTCACTGGATGAGATAATCCGTGAGAACTTCTTCAGCAGGTATGTGCGCGGAACAAACAGCGAAGGTACAGGATACGGAACCTATTGCAGTAAGGTCATGACGGACCTCTTCAAAGGCGACATCAGAATGAACTATGAAAACAATATAATAGACGTGATGGTGACCATACCTTTTTAGAAAATTATTTCGACTGCAGGTACTTAGAGAGGACCTCTCTCAGCTTTACCATCGAGATAGGCTTTTCCAGATATCCGTCCAGACCACATTCCATAGCATCATGCACATTCTCGCCTATCACATCGGCAGAGAGAGCATATATCGGCAGGTCTGCATAGTCAGGGTTATCCTTTATGATCTTCGCCGCTTCCTGACCGTCCATTTCGGGCATATGCATATCCATCAGGACAATGTCGAATGTGTGCGGAGGATTGGCAAATACCACGTCCACAGCCTCTTCCCCGTTTACGGCCAGATCGCAGGTCAGCTCCATATTCTTCAGCAGCTCTGTGACAACCAGCTGATTCAGCTTATTGTCCTCGGCGACGAGCACACGTCCGCCTGCAAATTTATCCAGAGGTTTTTCCCTGCGGAAAGCCTGAACACCCCTGCTCTTATCCGATATCTCGCTGATTATATTTATCAGCTCCGAGTGTATTACAGGCTGAGAAAGCGTGTGGAAAGTGAGCGAAGGAAAGCTCTCCTTCATGGTATCGTCCACAGCATCGTCCGTCAGTATCACGTGCGTTTTGGTGTGTTTACTGCCTAGCTCGGATATGAATTTGATAAACCCGAGCCTCTCTATATCAATCTTATCTATTATTACAAAATTATAAAATTCGTCTGCACTCTTAAACTTTTCAGCTTTTGTCGCTGCGTCTCCGTAGCTCACGGCTATATCCAGCCTGCCCACTACTCCTCTCACAAGCTCTGCATTTGCTTTTGTAAAGGTGCCACCTTTCACAAATACCAGCCCCTTGCTGTCGGAATAGAACTTGTGCTCTTCATCCACGGCATCACCCGTAGAGAAAGGGATGATAAAGCTGAAAGTGCTGCCTTTACCGTATTCGCTCTCAAACCATATCTCGCCGCCCATCATCTCCACCATCTTTTTACTGATGGTCAGCCCCAGCCCTGTGCCTCCGTACACCCTTGTGACAGAGGATTCCGCCTGTGTGAATTCCTCGAAGAGTACGGCCTTTCGGTTTTCCCTGATGCCTATCCCCGTGTCTTTCACGGAGAACCTGATGACGACACGCCCGTCTGATGCCTGCATGATGACAGCTTTGATCTCGACAGAGCCTTCGGATGTGAATTTAACTGCGTTACTGCCGAGGTTTATAAGTATCTGCGACAGCTTCAGCGGATCGCCTATCAGCCCGCAATCCGGCATAGAAGGCTTCTTCACGGAAAATGCAAGCCCCTTATCGTTTGCATTATGCATGAGCACCTGCTCCACATTATCCAATACGGCGCAAAGGTCGAACTGGATGTTCTCCAGAGTCATCTTGCCCGCTTCGATCTTAGAAAAATCAAGGATCTCGTTTATGATACCCAGCAGGTGATGTGTGGCACACTGGCTCTTTTCTATATAGTCGTGTTGTCTTTCATTCAGCTCTGTTTCAAGCAGAAGCTGGTTCAGACCGCTGATGGCGTTCATAGGTGTACGTATCTCGTGGCTCATATTCGCAAGGAACAGGCTCTTTGCCTCGCTGGCAGCCTCAGCAGCTTTCCTCGCCTTTTCCAGTTCTTTTGTCTGAGAGTCTATAATGCTCACCAGCTTCTTCGAACCGGCTATCCACGAAAGTGTGATAATTATCAACAGAATAAAACAGGCCGTAGTAGAGTAATAAGCATTTTTGGTATTGGCATCTCTGAGTGCGACCATCTGCTCAGACACATCTTTCACATAGGTGAAGAGCCCGACTTCGTCGTCTATGCCGACCTTATCAGAGGCATAGTCCAGAAACGGTATGGAGGATATATAATAGTCCCTGCCGCGGAACTGAAACATCACGAATTCTCTCGGCTCCAGCTTAAACCCCGGCAGTCGGAAAAGCACATACTTCATCACTTCAGAGTTTATCTGTGTATCTGCCAGATATCCGTTATTGCCATAATTATCAAGGATGCGTTTTTCAACGGCAGACGGCCACATATAAGCCTTCATATGGTCTATCTTAAGAAACACGGCGACATCTGCATTCACCGTGGCGGACATATTGCCTATCATCTCTGAAAATGATGTCCCCGCCTCCAGTGCGCCTATATGCGTCTTTTTCCCTGTGAAGGGGTCGGTATAATACACAGGCACTACGCCCCGTATACCCGAATAGACACGCCCTGTCTCAAAGCCTCTTACTTTTATCTGATATTTGTTTGAATCTACGATGGTGAACCTGACGCTGTCCATATTATCGCCGAATTTCTCAGGCTTATGCACACGCAGGAATGAGTTTGACCCGGGCCCGAGATGAAAATGAAGCTGTCTGGTGTCGTAATCCTTACGAACCGCTTCCCAGCTCTGCTTTACATAGTTGTACAGCTCTTTTCGATAATAATCCGCTTCATACCCGCCGCCTGCACCGCCCTCTTCCAGAACAGCCTGTGCGCCGAGGTAAAAAAGCTCCTGCACCCTCGGCTGAGCTGCCACATATGAAGCAACCAACTGCATGTTGCTCGCAGTTGATTCCTCAGCCATGACAAATATTTCTCTGACATTGGCCGTCTCTTCACGCAGCTTCGCACGGATAGAATCCATGCTGATGACATAACTCAAATATATGTAAACGCAGTTCATAACGATAATTACTAATGCTATGAACAGCACCCATTTAAAATTAGTATGTTTAAAATTCATCGAAACCCTTGCACGCACAATAATCATAATAAAAATATATACCAAATGAGAATATTACTATTTTAGGTGCTTTGTAAAGCTATTTACTAATGGAGATTGAAGTATAACGGGCTTTTTGATATCATGCCTGAGCTTTATTTTGGAGGCGAAATGAACCTTATATCAGTCGACAGCATTTCTAAAACCATGGGGGATAAGACCCTTTTCTCAGATATATCTTTTGGTATCGAATCAGGACAAAAGACGGCGCTCATCGGCGTGAACGGCTGCGGGAAGTCCACCCTGCTAAAAATGATAGCAGGTATAGGCACCCCCGACAGCGGACTGATATCCCGAAATAAAGAATGCCGCATCAACTATCTGCCTCAGCTCCCCGACATAAAGCCAGAGGACACCATACTCGACTTCATCATGTCGGGCGAATCCGCACTGGTGAAGTTGATAAAGCACTATGAAGAGCTATGTACAAAGGCGGAGGACTCCGACAGATACCGTGACGAGCTGGACAAAACCATGGAAGAGATGAACAAGCTGGACGCATGGCAGTATGAATACGAAGTGAAATCCGTACTCGGCGAGCTTGGCATAAACGACGTAAGTCTGAAGATGGGCACACTGTCCGGAGGGATGATAAAAAAGGCCGCTCTGGCAAAGGCACTGATAGACGAAGGAAACCTGCTGATACTGGATGAGCCGACCAACCATCTGGACATAGAGACGGTGGACTGGCTGCAGACATTCCTATCCAAAACGAACAAGTCCATACTGATGGTCACCCACGACAGATACTTCCTAGACTCCATCTGCACAAATATCATAGAGATAGACCGTCAGGGGATATACACATTCAACGGAAACTATTCATACTACCTTGAAAAAAAGGCGGAGATAGAAGACAGCCTCATGCGTGAGGAAGACCGTATAAAAAACATCCTGCGCAACGAGCTGAAGTGGCTGAAAGCAGGGGTAAAAGCCCGAACCACAAAACAGAAAGCACGCAAAGACCGTGTAATAGAGATGCAGAACCGCCCGAAAATGCACAAACAGCAGGAGCTGGAGCTCGAAATAAGCGGAAAACGCCTCGGCAAACAGATACTCGAGGTGGAAGATATATCGAAATCATACGACGGCAAAGAGATAATAAAGCCGTTCACATACACTTTCAAACATAACGAACATCTGGGCATTGTCGGTCCGAACGGCGCAGGCAAGAGTACATTCATACGCCTGATAACAGAGGAAGAGCCCTCAGACAGCGGTGAAGTACGTAAAGGCGTAAACACCACATTCGCAGTGTTTGACCAGCACAGCAAGGTTCTCGACCCCGACACACGCATCATAGACATCGTAAAGCAGGAGAAGGAGACCATCTTTCTGCCAAACGGAAAGACGATTAGCGCAGGGCAGATGCTCGAAAAGTTCCTCTTTCCGTCTATAATGCACCACACCCCCGTGCATAAGCTGAGCGGAGGGGAAAAGCGCAGACTGCACCTTGTACTGATACTGATGCTGAACCCGAACTTCCTGATACTGGACGAACCTACGAACGACCTTGATATAAAGACCCTCTCCGTACTGGAGGACTTCCTCGTGGATTTCCCAGGGTGTCTCCTCGTCGTTTCCCACGACAGATGCTTTATGAACCGTGTCACGGACACCCTGCTCGTCTTCGACGGCGAAGGCGGGATAGACAAGTTCCCCGGTGATTACGACGACTATATCGAGCTGCGCAAGGAACAGCAGGCGGAAAAGAAGCGTGAAGTAAAAGAAAAGCCCGCACCGCCAAAGACCGAAAAGAAGGCGAAGCTGACATATATGGAAAAGAAAGAGCTGGAAGGCATCCCCGCCGAGATAGAAAAGCTCGAAGCACAGGTAGGCGCAGATCAGGCCGTGTTGGCAAAAGGCGGAAGCAACTATACAGAGCTGTCTCAGGCTCAGGAGAGGATAGAAGAAGCCGAAATGCGCATCCTCGAACTGATGGAAAGACAGGAAGAACTGACGGATAAAGAATGAAGCTGAACGATTTCCTCGAAACGATAGACGAAAAAGCGCTGAAAGAGCTGATAGAGACAGAGCCCTGCTACGAAAGCAAGATGCTGAAAGCAGCTTTCAGAGACATCACTATACTAGGCATGCCCGCAGTGGAGCTTTACAGGATGCACTTTGCCCTGTTTCATAAGCTGTACTCCATGCAGAACGAATACGTGAACGAAGGCAAATATCTGCATGTGCACTTCATGCGGACGGGTGTTTTCAGATATCCCGAAAAAGGCTTATGCGCATACTTTAACGAAGACACAATGTCTTTCTGCAATATGCCCGCATCAGCAGGCTCCGAACACTGCACCTTACACACCGAACAGCTCGGAGACTCCGCATTGGAATCCATATCGCTGAAATATTTTTATCTGGACAAAGCAAACTATGACAAGCTGGACAGTGTCTCCGCCGAAAGCCTCCTTTCGGGAGCGTGGGAGATACTCAGCTCGGACAACAGCATAAACGACGCATACCTCACGCTCGGGCTCCACGGCCATGAAAACCTAGCAACGGTGAAGATACGCTTCAGAGAACTGTGCAAGCAGTACCACCCCGACCAGTCAGACGGCGACAAGGATAAATTCATGGATGTGAACCGTGCCTACAGGTTCATCACCAAATGGATGGAGCAGTCCGACCCGCTCAGATAGCTATCTGTTCTTCACTATCACCAGCTCGCCCTTACCCAAAGGGAGCAGAGAAGTGATGACCCTGTCACAGGCATTTACCGTCTCGGTGAAATCTGCCAGCTCCTCCACGTGAGAGAGAGCATTATCCACAACGATAAACCCGCCCGGCACAAGGCACCTGAGGATATCGCCCCACCATCCTGCATACTCTGTACGCTTTGAGTCGAGGAATACCATATCCACGGAAGCGTCTTTCAAAGATGCAAAGTAGAAGCCCGCATCCTGCTGAATCTGTGTGATAAATCCGCCCATGCCAGATTCTGCAAAGTTTTCGGCTGCCATCTTTACCTTTTCGTCCAGAAGCTCTATAGTGATGACCTGCCCGCCAACAGCCTCGGCACCGAGAGCAAGCCATATGGTGGAGTACCCGTTCGAAGTACCCGCCTCGACGATATTTTTGGCATTCGCGGCGACTATCATCGCACGGAGGAATTCACCTGTATCACGGGTGATGTTGAGCATTTTTTCTGATTTGACCTCTTTCACCGAGTCGTTATCGGCTCCGAATTGTTCGAGTTTCGCAAGCAGTGCATTCAGTTTCGCATTCATATTTCCGCCCCTAGTATAATCATTAGAGATAATATACCACTAAAAATAATGATATTTGCTTATAATTTACCCTTCTTTACGCTTGTTAACTTTTAATTATCTAACATTTAGATATGATTAACAAAGGAGGAGAAAATGATAACAACAATGCGTTTTCTGCACAGATACATAGGCTTTTTGGTGGTAGGCATCACATTTATCTACGCTGTCAGCGGGGTATTGCTCACATACAGAGATTCTGATTTTCTCAAAAGTGAAAGAGAGATAAATATCGTAATAGACAAAGGTGTCCCAGCGGGTGATCTAGGGAAAGAGATGCACGCAAAGATAGATATAGTCTCCGCCGAGGGGAGCGTCATAACCTTTTCCAAAGGGGAATACACAGGCACATACGACTCGGCAACGGGCGAGCTGGCATACACATCAAAGGAACTGCCGTACATCATACAGAAGATGGTGAATCTGCATAAATCCACATCAGCCATGCCCTCGCATATGTTTAACGTAACATACGGCCTGCTGCTGCTCTTCCTCGCTTTGTCATCGTTTTTCATGTATAAGCCGACGAGCAGACAGCTTCGTAAAGGGATAGCCGTTTCAGCCATTGGTGCCGTGCTGGCTATCGGGCTTCTGATATAAAAAGCCCGGCTTTTTACACCGGGCCTATCTGTTATTTCAGTTTAGTATTTATATATTCTACAAATCTGGACCAGGATTTCTTATCGGCCTCTTCGTGATACCTCGGAGAACCAAATACTGTAAACGCATGGGGTGCACCGCTGTAGGTGTGCATCTCATGCTTTATGCCCGCCTGCTCCAGCTCCACAGCCAGTGCTGCGAACTCTGCCATGCTGACAGCCTTGTCCGCTGTTCCGTGGAATACAACTACCTCACCATTAGTCTTTGAATAATCCTGCCCATCAGGCGTACTCAGACCGCCGTGGAAAGGTATGAAAGCCTTTAGCGGTTCGCCGGAGCGAGCGTATTCAAGGGCGACAGCACCGCCAAAGCAATAGCCTATCATCACGGCGTTTGAAACATCCGCACCCTGCTCTTTCGCAGCGGCAACACCCGCATTCAGCAGTCTGCGCATTTTTTCTCTGTCGTTATACAGCTCTGCCGTGAGGCGTTTGTTTTCGGCTATTTCTGTTGGTCTGACACCCTTGCCGTACATATCCAGAGCGAATGCGGAAAAGCCGAGCTCGTTCAGCATATCTGCCCTCTTCACCTCATAGTCTGTGAGCCCGTCCCAGTCATGGATGATGAGTACCAGTGGAGCTCCCTTTACAGGAGCATAATATCCTTCATAGTCTTTACCTGCGGATTGATAGACAACAGCCTGCCCCGCCATCGCCACGGATGCGGCCAGCATCACTGCCAAAGTAAGGAAAAATCTCATAGAGCACCTCTTAATCATACTAATCAAATCTCAATATGCCTAAGATCATGCTCCGTGAAAAATTATTCAATAGTTTTCGGATCTGAAAGGCTAGTACTCGCCCCAGATATATGTGGTCACCGCCATCGGGGCTTCCTCGTCCAGATAGTAATACGTTCTCCTAATGACATTTCCGTCGGCGTCATAGTCGTAATATACTGCAGAGTAAAAGTCAGAGCCGATGGGCCCGTTATACCGAACTAGACTTAGGTAACGGTCGCCGTTTACATCGTCCACCACGACCGTTTCGACGATGGTTTCGTCTGCTATACCGTCCAGATCATTGTCATATCTTGTTTTGATAACGACTTGATCGCCTGTCCACTCGTATGTGACCATATAGGATTCGTTTTCGCTGATCATGCTGAGCGGTTTGCCTTCTGAGTCCGTGGTAAATATCCTTACCTCTTCGTATGTGCCGTCGCCATCACTATCTATGCTGTATTTATACGGATATCCTTCTTCACCATACTCTATCAATGCCGCATAGTCGGCATCACCGTCTGCGTCACTGTCTACTTCCCTCGACTCCTCCTGGTTATAAGCATTATAAACCGTAGTGATGATTATGTTCATGTCGCCGAGGGGGGCGGTGTCTGTGCTTCTGCTCAGCTCACGGCCATAGATGTTGTACGTCATATAAGTTATGGATTCGAAATTTCCGTCGCCTTCCTCATCGATCTTCCTCTGGATGAGTCTGCCATAGGTATCGTACTCATATTCATAATAATTATCCGTCACACCGTCGCCGTTATTATCACGGCTGCGGCTTTTAAGGTTCCAGTCACTGTCGTAAGCATAGCTGTATATTACATCTACTACACCATCGCCGTCAGTATCTTCTGTCTGCTCTGTCAGGAGTCCGTTGACATCATAGGTGTACCTGGTAACGGCGTCCGGTATGCCGTCGTTATCATTGTCTACGATCTCCTGCTCCGGCAGAGCTTGTTTTACTGTATCAATGCCATACTCACGCAGTGACTGGTTTAAATGTATCAGCGCTATATCTTCATCTACAAGAGGCTCGCCAATGGCGGATATCACGCTGTCTGTGAAATCTTCGTCTGTAAATTCGAAATCTGCGGAAGATATCATCGCTATCTTATCTTCATCGAGTTTTATACCGTTTGAGGGATCTCTGTCTTCGTCGAGAGACTGCAAAACGCTGGCAAGCCCCACTGCCCTGCCTTCATCATCGGGGAAGAGCATCATAGGCGTCACCACTCCGTCCCGGGGTAAAGCAGAGCCAAGGAATTTGTCCCCGATGTAAAAACTGACCTCGCAGCCCTCATTACAGGCAAAAGTGCCGTTCTCGTCCGTATAGCCGTACTGCCATGCGGTGCATTCGTAGTACAGCCCAGCCACTGGGGAATCATAAAATATGCCCGTCAGGACATTCGGTAGATTTATCTCGTCATTTGTCTCGTCTGTGCCGTATGTCTCCCCGCCCCCGCATGAGACCAGAAAGGCACACAGAAAGACTGACAGCAGCAAACGACTGAAGGGTATTTTCATGAAATTCCTCTATATGCGTGTTTACTAAATCTTAGTCTTGCGAAGAATCTCAGGCAATCAAAGGAATGGATAAATAACGAAATAATTGACATTTACAAGCAGGACACCTATCCGTTCGGATAGGTGCCACGTGAGTATTATTTAGGATTTATTCTGAAATACTGCTCATATCGCCTTGATCGTATCTCAGCGGAGTGACGATTGTAAACTCTGCCCCTTCGAGGGAGTTATTCACACGCAGCTTCCCCTGCATGTTCTTTTCCACTATCACTTTGGCCATGTACAGCCCCATACCGGTACCTTTCCCCTCTTCCTTTGTGGTGAAGTAAGGGTCGAATATCTTCTCCATCACCTCGACGGGGACACCGCCTCCGGTGTCTGATACGGTTATCTTTATATTGTCCTCGACAACCTCGGCCGTGAGAGATATCTTACTGCGGTTGTTCGGATCTTTGGCACGTTTGGCCAGTATGGCATCATATGAATTAACTAAAATGTTCATCAGCACCTGCTTCATAAACTGCGGGTGTCCATACATCTTTGTTCCGCCGGTTTTACAGACCATCTCATCTGATGATTTTGCGCTGCAGGATGAATCACCGCAGTCGCCGTGGAAAGAAAAGCCTATACCGCAGCTCTTAAACTGTCCTTCCAGCAGTCTGATAGTGTCTCTCACGACATTTATCATCTCATACTCCACAGGGTCGTCGTCAGTGCTGAAATACGTGCGGAAATTGTCTATGGAATACGACAGATTCTTTATCTGTGCCATGCTGAAGTCTATGAGCTCTTCGATATATTCAGCATCCATTGAGCCCTCTTCGTACGCATCGGAAACGTCCTGTATGCGCAGCCCTATGACATTAAGCGGCTGCCGCCAGTGGTGCGCTATAGCGGTAAACATCTGGCCTATCTGTATAAATCTGGTCTGCTGACTGAGAAGATTCTCGTTATACATCCTCTTCTCCGTCTCTTCCTTTACCTTTATCTCCAGACCTTTATTCAGCCTGCTCAGCTCTTCTGTACGTTCTCTTACACGCTCTTCGAGCTTTATATTGGTCTTCACCAGTTCATCAGAGATTATCCTGCGTTTCACTATGTTCCTTGCGAGCATATAGCACCCGAAAACCACGATAATAAACGTAAGAATGAGGAAAGGTGACAGCTTTATAAGGTTACCCATGCGCATCTGCGAGACCACGGTGCTCGGTATATATGACACCAGTTTCCAGCTGAAATCATGCTCGTTTACAAATCCTTTGCTGTCTCCGTATGGCGTGGATGCGCCTTTTGTCGCCTTCACGCCTATCTCCAGAGGATAAACAGTGTCAAATGTGAATATGTTGTCATTCACGACAAGCTGTCCTCTGTCGCTTTCGGATATCTCCTCCCATGCGCTCATATGTTCTTCGCCGAATGTCGCCAGATTCTTATCCGGGAACATAAAGCTCCAGTCGCTGTCTTCTGTTGGGCCTTTTATCCAATCGCCATTCTGATTTATCATCAGTATAGAGCCGTATGTGGTCTCAGAAAGTCTTATAAGGTCGTCTATCATTATCTGCCCGAGATAATTGATGATGATTATCCCTCGCTTATAACTGTCTTTGTCGAATACGGGCGTGGCGAACCTTATCATAGGTTTATACGGCATCTCTACCTGACCGTTCTCTATGTTCAGATCAAGGGGCGACATGAAAACCTCCCCCCTTTTCAGTACGATAGTGTCTTTGAAATAATACCTTTCGGCTTTATTCTGCAATTCACTTTTAGGCACGACTATGGCATTACCGCCGGTGTAATTGACACGAACCTTTTCTTCGCCGTCCTCGTTTATATAACGCACCTGATCGTATTTCTTCTTGTATTTGACAAGCTCGGAGAATTCCGCTGATGTGTTAGAATACGCGCTATCGTCATTTTCAAACATGTGGCGTATCTCATGATGCGACGCCGCCACCATAAGGTCCCCGACGACATTCTGCAGTGTTTTAAGGATCAGCGACTGCTGTTTCTGGATTATCTGATACTCGTTCCTCTTCATAAGGATAAGGTCAGTCTCTATGTTCTTATAATACACAAAGCTGAATGTGGCTAAGATAGCCGCTGTGACAGGTATCAGGAGCATAAGGAATGCCATGCCTATTGATGCATTTTTAAGACGCATCTTTTGTTTAGCAATTTCATTTTTCATAATACACCTTACGTCAACACAAATAAATTAAACACCACACATAGTATAAATATAATACTAACACAAAAATTCTCCATGTTCGCTATTATAAACACATGTAATCACTAAGCCCTTAATGGATAACGGATATGAAATTTTAAATTAACAGAATGAACATATTATTAAAGCCGATTAAGATATTTTTAGGATAAAAAATGTGTAGAAATGAAAAGACCGGACAAATGTCCGGCCTTTTCCGATAGTGGAGTTGTTAGTGGAACCAGAAAGGCTCATCAGAGCCCTTCGTCTATATCTGTCCACCGCCAAGTACTTTGTACAGTGTGACAAGATTAGCCTTGTAAGCCTGCTTAACAGAGACAACGCCCTGCTGAGCAGAAACGAGCGACCTCTGTGCATCCAGCACGGAGAGGTAGTCGTTTGCGCCTGCGTTATACAGGTTCAGTGAGAGGTCATAAGACTTCTGTGCGCTGTTCAGCACAGCTTCCTGTGCATCGAGCTGCTGTTTGTAAGTGCTTCTGGCTGCGAGCTGATCTGCGACTTCTCTGAAAGCTGTCTGAACAGCCTGCTCATATTCTGTCGCAGCTATCTTTTCCTGAACTTCTGCTGTTTCCAGACTGGCCTTCAGTGCGCCCCTGTTGAATATAGGGATGCTGATAGAAGGAGAAAAGTTCCATGCGTATCTCGCGCCGTCGTCGAAGATGTTCTCCAGCTCTGTACTGGCAAAGCCGAAAGAACCTGTCAGGCTGATGCTTGGGTAAAGCGCAGCCCTTGCAGCACCTATGTCTGCATTTGATGCTTTCAGTCTGTGTTCAGCCATTCTGATATCAGGTCTTTTCAGCAGGACTGTCGAAGGCACGCCTTCAGGGAGCTGCTTCATGAACTGAACAGTCTCTATGGTGTCTGTACTCCCTTCGAGTATCTCTTCCACAGAGCCGCCTGCCAGCAGATTAAGGGCGTTTATGTCCTGCACTATCGCACGTTTGTATTGTGCTATGCTGGCTTTCGCCCCTTGATATGCTGATTCTGACTGATACACAGCTAGCTGTGTAGCGTTTCCGAGCTCAAACGATCTCTTAACAACCTCGTATGTCTTTGTGTATGATTCGAGGTTTTCCTCAGAAAGCCTGAGCATTTCTTTGTCTGACAGATAGGTTAGATAAACATTAGCAGCCTCAGCTATGAGGGCTAATTGTGTACTGATTTTTGACTCTTCTGTAGCAAAGAAATTCTCAAGCGCTTTCTGATTAAGGCTTCTCACTCTACCGAAGAAGTCCAGCTCGTATGCTGTGACTCCGACGTTAGCTGAAAATGTCGAAGCGGTAACTGACTGCCCTGTTGCGCTTATATCGGCAGGTGTGCTTGTCCTTGCCGCTGACGCTCCCGCATTGACCGTCGGCAGTAGTTCCGATCTTTGTATTCTATACGCTGCTCTGGCTGCCTCAATGTTCAGCACAGACAGACGTATGTCATAGTTGCTTTTAAGTGTTTTTGCGATTATCTGTTTCAGGGTCTCAGATTTGAAATACTCGTTCCACGAGATATCCGCAGCATTTCCCTTTTCATCATAGAGGGCGTACCTGCCGTCTTTTGACCAGCTCTTATCCAGAGAGATATCAGGGCTGGAATATTTAGGCATCATGGAACACCCAGCCATAGACACACAAAGTATCGCCGCTGTTAATATCTTACTCAGCATGGCCAACCTCCGCATTTTGCTTAACATCCTCCCTTGCTTTGCTTCCGAATGCCTTCTCTATAACGATGAAGAACATCGGAACGAAAAGAATAGCAAGGAATGTTGCCGTGAGCATACCGCCGATAACACCTATACCGATGGCGTTCTGGCTGGCAGAACCTGCACCGGATGAGATCGCAAGCGGTGTAACACCTAGGATGAACGCCAGCGATGTCATAATAATGGGTCTAAGTCTCAGCTTGGCAGCTTCTGTGGCTGATTCCAGAAGGGAATGACCATCTTCGTAAAGCGACTTCGCAAATTCAACGATAAGGATGGCGTTCTTGGATGCCAGACCGATCGTCGTAAGAAGCCCCACCTGGAAGTAAACGTCGTTAGACATCTTAGCAAGCAGTGTGGCGGATACCGCACCCACGATACCGAGGGGAACGATAAGTATGACCGCAAACGGAATAGACCAGCTCTCATACAGCGCCGCAAGGCAAAGGAATACTATAAGGAGCGACAGACCGTACAGAAGCATTGTCTGCGAGCCTGCTGCCTTTTCCTCATATGAAATACCGGACCATGCAAAGTCTACACCGCTGATAGGCAGGTTTCTCACTATGTCTTCCATAATGCCCATAGCCTCACCGGAGGAAACACCCATCATAGGTGCACCCTGTATCTCCATAGAGGAGTTACCGTTGAAACGGGCGAGCTGAGGAGGACCGTATTTCCAGTAACCGCTTGTAAATGTTCCGAAAGAGACCATCTCGCCGTCACTGTTTTTCACATACCATTTCTTTGTATCCTCAGGCAGCATCCTAGAAGGAGCGTCAGCCTGCATATATACTTTTTTGATACGTCCGTCATATACGAAGTCGTTGATATACTGAGATCCCCAAGCGGCACTAAGTGTCGAGCGGACATCAGAAATAGATACACCGAGCGACTTAGCCTTTTCAGTATCTATATCCAGCTGATACTGAGGCACGTCTTCCAGACCGTTGAAACGGACGGATGTCAGCTTAGGATTCTTTCTGGCTTCGTTCAGTACCATATTTCTGGCTTTTACCAGCTCTTCGTGTCCGATACCGCCTCTGTCGAGCACCTGAAGGTTGAAACCTGAAGATCTGCCTAGCTCAACGATAGCCGGCGGGTAGAATGCGAATGTCATAGCATCCTTCATCCCCCAGAGTCTCTGATTTGCTCTAGCTGCGATAGCCTGAACACTCTGATCAGGTCTGGTTCTTTCGTCCCAGTGCTTCAGCTTCACGAATCCGAGACCTGTGTTTTGTCCACGCCCGGCAAAGCTGAAACCTGTAACGGTGAATATACTCACGATGTTTTCTTTCTCATTCTCGTGGAAGTATTTCTCTACATCTTCCATGTTCTGTCTGGTTCTCTCCAGTGTCGATCCCGCAGGAGAGTTCAGCATGAGCATCATGATACCCTGGTCTTCGTCCGGCAGGAATGATGTAGGAATCTTTGTGAACATGAAAGCCATGCCCGCCACGATCAGACCGTAAAGAACGAGGAAACGGAACACTCTGGCAGCGACATATCCGACACTGTCTTTATAAAGTCCCCTGCTGGCATTGAACATACGGTTAAACCATCCGAAGAATCCCTTCTTGATCTCACCGTGTCCCTTTTTAACAGGTTTAAGTATAGTAGAGCAAAGCGCAGGCGTAAGGATGATAGCCACCAGCACCGACAGAGCCATCGCAGAAACAATGGTTATCGAGAACTGACGGTATATAACACCCGTAGAGCCCGAGAAGAAAGCCATAGGAACGAAAACCGCTGACAGTACAAGAGCTATACCTATAAGAGCACTTGTGATCTGATCCATAGATTTTCTTGTGGCTTCCTTAGGTGAAAGCCCCTCTTCACTCATAAGTCTCTCCACGTTCTCCACGACAACAATTGCGTCGTCCACAAGGAGACCGATGGCAAGAACCATAGCAAACATCGTCAGGGTGTTGATGCTGAAACCGAAAGCCGAAAGTACGCCGAATGTACCGAGAAGTACAACAGGCACAGCGATCGTCGGGATAAGCGTCGCCCTGAAGTTCTGAAGGAAGAGAAACATAACGAGGAATACGAGCACGACAGCCTCGAGAAGCGTCTTAACAACTTCTTCGATGGATATCTTTACGAACGGTGTCGTGTCGTAAGGGAACATATATTTAAGACCTGCAGGCATGTATTTAGAAAGTTCCTCGACCCTTTCTTTTACAAGGTTTGCAGTTTTAAGAGCATTTGCTCCGGATGCAAGACTGACCGCAACACCGGAAGCAGTCTGACCGTTATATCTGGGTTTAAAGCCATAACTTTCAGCACCCAGTTCGATCCTTGCCACATCTTTCAGAAACAGCTTGGAACCGTCAGTATTCACTCTGACCAGTATGTTCTCAAACTCTTCCACGGAGCGGAGCATTGTCTGCGCCGTTACTGTTGCGTTGAGCTGCTGTCCTTCCACAGCGGGAGCACCGCCGAGCTGTCCTGCGGGTATGTCAACGTTCTGAGCTGATACGACAGCAGAAATATCCGCCGGTGTCAGCTTATAGCTCTCCATCTTTTCAGAATCGAGCCATATACGCATAGCATACTCATTACCGAAAACAGTAACATCACCCACACCTGAAAGACGGCTGATAGGGTCTACCATCTTACTGTTGATGTAGTCACTGATGTCGTTCTCTCCCATGCTGCCGTCTTCGGAATAAAGACCGACGATGAGAAGGAAGCTGTTCGATGATTTGTTTACCGTTACGCCTTCCTGCTGGACATCCTGAGGTAGAGACGAGATGACCTTCTGCACTTTGTTCTGTACCTGAACCTGTGCGATGTCAGGGTCTGCCTCCTGCTCGAATGTAACAGTGATCTGCATGTTACCCGTAGAGTCACTTGAAGATGTAAAGTATCTCATATTATCGATACCGGTGAGACTCTGCTCGATAACCTGTGTAACGCTGTTTTCCAGTGTTTCGGCAGATGCACCAGGGTATGATGCGTTTATGACGATACTGGGCGGAGCGATCCTTGGGTACTGCTCGACAGGCAGTGTCTTGATAGCAAACACACCGGCGAGCATGATTATAATGGCGATAACCCATGAGAAAACGGGTCTATCTATAAAAAATCTAGCCATATTCTAAATATCCTGTTTCAATTAATACGCTGTTACGACTGTCGGAGCAACCACTGCTCCTGGGCCTGTTTTCTGAAATCCGTTAAGAAGAACCCTGTCGCCGTCTTTCAGACCTGCCGTAACGATCCACTTATTGCCAAGGGCTTTGAGTGTTTCGATAGGTCTTACCCCGACCTTATTCTCCGCATCTATTGTCCAAACGACCACACTGCCGTCCTGACTTCTCATTACGGATCTCTGGGATACGAGGATCACATTCTTAGCAACTTCTTCAGACACCTTCGCCTTTACGAAAAGCCCCGGAAGGAGCTCCTCTTCAGGGTTAGGGAAGAGTATCCTGAGGTTTACCATGCCTGTGGTCTCGTCCACGCTCACGTCTGTGAACTGAAACTCGCCGGTATAGGCATAGGGCTCTTTCTCATTTTCGACAAACAGTGTCACTGCGGCAGGTGCAGACTCAGAAGCTACCCCTTTTCTAAGCTTTCTCGCCTCCTGACTGGACTGCTGTACATCTACATATATCTTATCAAGCTGCTGAACTGTCGCCAGAGCCGTAGCCTGATTAGCAGTTACCAGAGCACCCTCTGTCACGCTTGATTTGCCTATGCGTCCTGATATAGGAGCAAGCACCTTAGTGTATTCGAGGTTGATATACGCTGTTTTCACTGCTGCCTGTGCAGCCGCCACTGATGCTTCAGCCTGCTTAAGTGCTGCTGCGGCATCGTCGTATTCCTGCTGACTGATACCGCCCACTTTCACAAGCTCAGCATATCTTTCTGCTCTTGGTTTCGTAGACATAACAGTAGCTTCCGCCTGCAGAAGAGACGCTTTTGCGCTCTCGAGTGCAGCCTCATATGTACTTGGGTCTATCTGATAGAGCTGCTCGCCTTTATTCACGAGGCCCCCTTCAGTAAAAAATCTTTTCTTAATGATCCCGCTGACCTGCGGTCGTATTTCAGAAATTCTGAATGCCGAAGTTCTTCCAGACAGTTCGTTGGTGAGATCTATGTCGCCTTCGTTAACGACATATACGTCGACTGCAGTGGGAGGCATTCCACCGCCCTGCTGAGCAGCATTACCGCTCCCCCCTTTACCGTGCAGATAGAAGTATCCTGCTCCGGCTACAATTATTATTGCTACTGCCAATAATATCATGTTTCTCATAAATCATTTATCTCCTTTTGATACAAATATATCCAATACATTATTGAATTCCTTCTCTATATCCTGATACTCTGGCAGGTCTTCGTGCTTTATATCCTGCAGGTGGAATATGCCTATCCATCCGCCTGAAAGCATCTCTGCCATGACATACGGGTCCATTTCAATCAGCTCACCTTTGGCGATCCCTTCTTTTATAACGTTGGCAAGCGGTTTAGTAAGTAGATTGAAATGATCTTCCATCTCTTCTGCAACCGTGCGTTCATTCTTGATAAATCTGAAATAAACCGAAGTGTTGTCGGCTGTTGCTTTCAATGATTTTATGAATTCGCGCAGTTTCTGCAGCGGAGAGATGTCGCTCATAAACAGATTATCCCTGTCCATAACTATAGGAGTGATGATCTCCTTATGTACATGGTTCAGCAGAGACTTCCTGTCTTCGAAATAATTGTAAACCGTACCTTTGGACACACCGCATGCAGCGGCAACATTGTCCATCGTTATCGGCTTTCCTTCTGAAAGAAGAGATATCACGATGCTTACAATATTCTGCTTGATCATATTGCTGATCATCTCTTTTTTCTTGCTTTTAATGTCCATCAATTCCCCTGAAAATCTAATTGTTCATTTTTTTGACTGTAGAGTCAACAATGTGACTTTCAGGTTTAGAAGTCAAGGGCAAATTTGTAATTTAATGTAAATTTTTTGAAAAATAGAACCGAACCTGAAATATTCAGTATTCGGTATATGATGCTGTAAGTATTTATTAAATTAAGGCATTAATTATTTAATAAATACACCAGCAGCACTGCCGCTGATAAGAGAGGCGACATTTGCTATGGTTTTAGGCAGTGCAAAGAGCCCGTGAACGGCGATATATTTCGGCTCCCATTCAGGGCGGAATTTACTCTTGTAACTGCGGAGCCCTTTAAAGTTGTAAAAGGTCTCTCCGTGCTTATAAATCTTTTCCGCTACTTTATTCCAAAGCGGGGAGTACTGGTTTGCGTCGATGCCCGACAGAGGAGCCATACCCAGATTAAAGTATTTATAGCCCTCTTCCTGCCCGATCAGCATCAGCTTTACAAACAGGAACTCCATCACGCCCGCAGGGGCATCGTTGCTGTATCTCATCAGGTCGACAGACATTTCACTCTTGTCGTTTGTCCGCCACAGGTTTGCAAATGCCACAGGCTTCCCCTCACAGAAAACAGCGGCGACCTTTGTCTTTCTCAGATAGGCTTCATCAAAGAGCCCGAGAGAGAACTTCTTCTCCCTTGTGCTTTTATTTTCAAGCCATTGATCTGATATCTCTTTCAGGGCTGTCATCATGGCGTCGAGCTCTTCGCCTTCGAGCATGCGCACATCACATCCGCCCTTTTCCAGCTTTTTGATATTGTTCCTTGTACCGCTCCAGTGCCCGCCCTGCAGGGAGAAAGTTCCGAGGTCGACCCTCGCCTCTTCTCCTATTTTGAATATCTTATAGCCTGATTCTATATACTGAGGGATATACTTTGCGCTTATCTCGTAAAAGGCAGAGCTGCACCCATGCTGTACCGCCGTCCTGCGGAAATCGCGTATAAGACCGCCCACGGTGTCGGCATTCTCATTTGCCCCCACAGGGTCTCCCATGGATATGAAGCTGCGCCCCGATATGCCGTACATGATGAACAGGTCTCGGGACTCGCTGAATATATATTTCTTATCGGACAGATATGCCAGATAAGCATAGGATGCTTTGTTATCGGGGATAATCTTATCGAGCCTGACGGCTATGTCGTCTATCCCCTGAGGGACTTTTTTGGACGGCATCATAAACTTATAAGTGACAAACACCAGCACCAGCACCAATGCGCCCATCATGGCACGTAAGAAACGTGAGGCGTTGCCGTCGAATGTGAATGACCACCACAGGCTGTCGCTGTATTCCACATGCTTATAGGAAAAGAAGCCTATCCATATGAAAACACTCAATATTACAAATATACTGACAAACCATTCCTTTGTCATAATGTCCGTAAAGAAAGAGCTCTTTCTGTTAAACAGCTTCCGTACGGGGATAAGAACGGCAATAACTGAAACGGCGAACATAGCTGTCTCGTACTCCGCCCCCTTTGCAATGCCGAAAACAGTACCCGCTATCAGAAGGACGACAGTCATCTGAAATGCCAGATCCACACGCATCTTCAGCCCTCGGGATATTATCACCAGCATAAGCCCGATGAGGCTCTCCATAAAATGAGAAGACTCAACCAGAGGCAACGGAAATATCTCTCTTACTATCGGGTAACGCTCAGGGTTTATGGGCATAGCCCCCTTCATGAACATATATGCTCCGCATAAAAAGACTATGAGAAAGAGCAGATTAGGTATCACCTTTATATAAATGCTGTTGATGGCGCTGTAATACTTATCCAGCTTATTCCTGTTACGGTAAAACTCTGATAAGCCTATTATAAGGCTTGCCGCCAGCAGAGGCAGGATGTAATAGATGACCCTGTAGACAAGTACGGAGCCTATTATCTGCGGGACAAACTCAGCGGGGAAAAACGACAGCAGAACACCCTCAAAGACCAGCGCACCACCGGGCACGTGGCTTATCAGCCCCACTGTCTGGGCGATAAGATATATGGCGATGAAAGATGTGAAGCTAACCTGTACCTGATCAGGCATCAGAACATAAAGAACCGATCCCGCCAGTATCCAGTCCACACCACCCACAAATACCTGCATAAGCCCCATGCGCAGCTTCGGCAGTACAAATTCTTTGTCATAAAAAGCAACCGGCTCTTTTTTGAATGCTAAGAGAGCGAGGTATATGAAAATCACTCCAATGAACAGCACCCCGATGTATCCGGTATCTATGTATTTAAATATCCCGTAGGGGAGCTCTACATGGGGACCAAAACAAAAAGCCAGACCGCCCACGGACAGCACGCCCACCCATAACGTCACAGTAGTGAAGAATATTATCTTTGTTATCTCGCTGAAGCTGAGCCCCCAGTAAGAATAATATCTGTACCGGAGAGACCCTGACGCAAGTATTGAAAGACCGATGGAATTACTGAAAGCATAGCTGATGAACGATGTGGTGATAACATACATCGGAGCCAGCTTTTTTCCCAGATATCTAAGCCCGAGAAAGTCGTAAAATGTAAGAAAAACATAGCTGGCAGCAGCCAGAAGAACTGCGTATATCTCTTTCTTCAGAGATATGTTATTCAGCTCTGATATTATCTGATGTACGTTATAATCTTTCAAAAAGCCGTGGGCAGCGTATAAAACACCCCCGACAACGGCACAAAGCAGAAGAACAGAAACCGGTTTTCTTAAATTCATCCTATATCACCATCACGAACGAGATCGTCTTTTTATCTGTTTTATAGACAGTTATAGAGCCATTATGTTTCACCACTATCTCTTTAACTATCGAAAGCCCGAGCCCTGCCCCGCCGTATTCTCTGGAGCGTGATTTTTCAGCACGGTAGAATCTGTCGAATATCCTGCCTGTGTCCACACCGGAATTATCATTACAGGAGTTCTCCACCTTCAGCTCTGTCTTCCCCTCATTGTCCGTGACGGATATCTGAATGTAACCGCCTGTTACGTTATATTTAACTGCGTTGTGTATGAGGTTTGTCACTGCGCTGTATATCAGGCGGTATTCACCACTTACGACACCTTTGCCCTCAAAGAGACAGCTTAGCCTGATCCCCTTTTCCTCTATCATCTCCGAGAAGTTCTCCGTGATGTCCTCCACCATGTCCTTCAGGGGGATATCCTCAACTGATGCGAGCTGATTTGTCTCTATATAGCTTAGGTTTATGATGTCCTTAACCAGCTTGTTCAGGCGGTTCAGGTTGTTATACATTTTGAAGAGATACTTGTCTTCCGAGTCGTTTTCTGCGGCTTCCTGCATGGCGGTATCTGTGGCTATGTTCATTATGGTCAGCGGCGTCTTTATCTCATGGGAAATATCTGCGATAAATTCTTTCTGCAAATTGAATGACTTCTCCAGCCTGTCGAAAAGGGTGTTCAGCGTTATGGTCAGGTCATATATCTCGTCTCTGCTGGCCGGTACTTTTATCCTGCCGCTGAGGTTTCTGCTGTTTATGTTTCCGCTGGCTTTCACAATATCCTGCACAGGCTTCAGTATCGTATTCGCAATGAACACGCCCAAAAGACCTATGATTATTATAGATATCAGCGTCGAGACAGAAACACTCACAAAAAGCTCGTTCAGTTCTTCCTCTATACCGTCCAGGGGGATGCCTATGAGTATACTCATAGCCGAGCCTGCATGCACTGCATCATATCTTATAAAGCTGAAGGTCTTTGACGTATACCCGTCCCCTTTTATCGGGTACAGCTCAGCCACGAACTTTTCTTTACCTGATTGGGGCGGAGCGAACTGTCTGCCCAGAGTTGAGGCATAGCTCTCTCCCATATATGAGATGTTGATGTAATACTCTGCATATTCGTCTGCATTGACTGTTTCATCGATGGATTTATCCTCTGAGGTGATGAGATGAAATAAACTTTTCTCAACCTCGGAAGCGTTAGAATCAAGAGTCTGGACAACTATCTCCTTCATCTCGATATAGATGAAAGATGAAAGGACAGATATGACAATGAAGCACGACAGGAAAGTGTATGAAATTATTCTGGTCTTAATCTTCATCTTTATCATTAATGATGTATCCTATGCCCCTCTTGGTCTGTATTATCGAGTGGTTCTCGTCGCCGATCTTTTTTCTAAGGTTTTTTATGTGAACATCTATGTAATTAGATGCGCTGAATTCATCAAATTCGTCGCCCCAGACATGCTCAGACAGAGAAAATTTTGTCACTGTCCTGTTTTTGTTATACAGCAGATATTCCAAAACCATGAACTCTTTTTTGGTAAGGTTCAGCACTTCTGAGCCTTTGCGTACTTCGTTGGTCAGTGTATTCAGCGTGATGTCGCTTATCTCCAGCAGAGGCTTTTTATCCAGAGTTTCCCTGCGCAGGAGAGCACGAACCCTCGCCAGCAGCTCAGGCACGGCAAAGGGCTTTACGAGATAATCGTCCGCACCCTTGTCCAGCCCGTTTATCCTGTCTGACACATCAGACTTCGCCGTCAGCATCAGCACAGGCGTCGTCAGGTTTGCCGAGCGTATCTCTTCCAGTATCTCAAAGCCGTCCACCTCAGGGAGCATCACATCCAGAATGATGAGGTTGTAGCTGTTTCCGAATATCTTATCCAGTGCTTCATTGCCTGCGTTGGCTACATCTACGTCGTATTTCCCGCTTTCGAGCACATTCTTCAGCTCGGTGCTGAGCTGTACCTCGTCGTCAACGATAAGTATTTTCATATCTTTAGTTTATAACCTCTCCGAGCATTAGCAATATAAATCATTCAATAAACTACTCCTCTGAAATGAAGAAAAGATGAAGAAAATTATTTTCAAAGCCCGCAGCACCTCTTCATGCTTTCTTCATTTTGGCTAAGTTATCTTAGCCATGATAAGAGGTGCGATATGGCGGAAACTTACAAAAAATATATATACATACTTGGTCTCTGCTTCATCATCTTCAGCGGGATATACTCAGGAAGCAAATATATGAACGTAGACCTGATGGAGGCGAGGAACTTTGTAACCGCCAGAGAGATGGTGCAGAACAACAACTGGCTTCTCCCCACCATGAACGGAGAGCCGAGGATAGCCAAACCGCCGCTCCCCACATGGGCAACAGCCCTCGCTATGAAGATATCCGGCACAGATGACAACCTCGCAGCAAACAGGCTCCCCGCAGGGTTTGCTGCTCTTTTGATGGTGGGATTTATATATCTGACGGTAAAGCGGATGTCAGGAAGCAGAGAAACAGGCGTATATGCTGCCATTGTGCTTTCCACCAGCTATATGTTCATGTATATGGCGAGGAAGGGCACTTGGGACATCTTTTGCCACAGCTTCATGCTTGGGGCTGTCTGGCTCTACATCGTCACCTTCACTTCTAAGGAAAAGAAATATCTGACAAGCATCTCGGCAGGGGTTCTCATGGGGCTGTCATGGCTCAGCAAGGGGCCCGTATCTTTCTATGCTCTGCTTCTGCCCTTTCTGATAAGCCACGCCGTGATATACAGACAGGAATACACCGGGGACCTCTTCAGGCACTTTACCGTAATGACGCTGGTATGCCTTGCTGTCAGTACCGCATGGCCTCTGTATGTCTACACACACATGCCCGCAGAGCTGCACAGCATAGTAAAAGATGAAAGTCAGGCTTGGTTCTCAAGGCACATAAAGCCATTCTGGTATTACCTTCAGTTCCCCGCTATGTCGGGCATATGGGTATTCATTATTCTGCCTATGATGTGGCCTTCATACGCTTATAAAAAGATAGGTAAAAATAAAAACTATCAGATGCTCCTTTTATGGACGGTGATAATGGTCATCCTGCTGGCCGTGATACCGGAAAAAAAGGACAGATACCTACTCCCTGTCACCATACCGATGGCCGTTATAGTGTCGCATTACCTGAGATACCTCGTAAACGCTTTCAAGAAAGAGGTACTAAGCAGAAGCGACAGGCTGATAATAAACATGTATATGGCGCTGACCGTATTGATCTCTCTCCTGGTAACAGCGTCGGTGGTATACGCATATACCAGACCGAATGCATCGGACAACGACCTTATAATGCTCGCCATAGCTCTGGTTTCAAACTATGCCGCATACAGAAGCATACGCCTCCGCTCGGGCACTTCATACATACACTCCGTCGTCATCACTTTCATCGTGCTGATAAACGTTGTCCCGCCTCTTGCTCAGGAGATAATCCCTAATAAGGACTTTGTACTCCTGCACGAACTGCGCACCGTGCTAACGGGTGAAAAGGCCGAGCTCTACTCCGACAACAACAACATGAAGCTGGTCTGGGCAGTGGGGCAAAATATCATAAGGAGCGGGATGAACGAACTGAAAGGATCGGCAGATAACAGGTCGGCATACTTCCTGTCTGAGGACGAAAAGCTGAGCCCTGAGACAAATACCCCGGGCGTGGTGATGACAAAGGTCAGGTCTGTGGACATGGACGGCAAGCCCGTATGGACGCTTTATAAGCTGAACTATGTGCACAGCTCATTATAGATTGATGCTTGTAATTAAGCGGCTAATAATGCCCTTCCGTCTCGTAAAATTCTCTGGCAACATCCAGAATGATATCCGACATCCGCTTAGACGCAGGGTACATAAAAGAGTGCTTTAAAAAGACTATCGCCATGTTCGTATGGATATTTACAAATGGCACGTCGATAAGCTCAAGGTCATAATTCCACTGCTTCATAACAGTTTCCGTCATCATACCTATGGCATTTGTCGTCGACACATACCCTATCATAAGGTTAAGGTTTGAGCTGGTGATGACCTGCACAGGCAGTTCATCCAGTGATGATATGCCGCTTATGTCAAATAGCTGAGAATCTGCAAAAAGTTCGATGGGCGCAGGGATAGAGGCGAAAGGATAGCTCTTTATAGCCTCGGGTGTTATCTCGCCTTCGAGTATCGGGTGTCCTTTCCTGCAGCAGAGATAGACCTTCTCTTTCGGCAGAAGTATCTTTTCGAGATACTCAAAGTGCTCCAGATGGTTTATAAAGCGGATGTCTCCGATGTAAAAATCTATTTTCCTGTCCAGCAGCAGCTTTATCAGCATATCGGGTGAACTTTCCAATATTTTTACATCTATGTCGGGATACTGCTCGCTGAATGAAGTGAGCGCTTTCAGCAGATATGTCGCCGTGGGATAAGGCGCACTTCCAAAGACGATCTTGCCTTTATCCAGCCCGATGATGGAGCTTATGTTCTTTTCAAGGTTTTCCATGCCGTTCAGCAGGGGCATCCCCATGTCGAGTATGATCTGTCCGATGTGTGTGACACGGATCTGTCTCGTCGTCCTGTTAAATATAGGCACGTTTAAAAGCTCTTCCAGCGATGCTATTGATCTGCTGAGTGCAGGCTGGCTTAGCGAGAGCTCCTCGGCTGCTTTATTGAAACTGCCGAGACGTGCTATGGTCTCTATTTGTTGGATGTGTTTCAGCTTTATATTCATTGTACTCATTGTATCAGATTTATAAAAAAAAGACATATATTTCACACTATCGATTCATTTTGTTTATCGTTCACTGAACGCAGCCTGCTTTGTCTTCAGCACAGGCTTAAGTATATAGTCCATAATGGTCTTTTTCCCCGTTATGATATCTGCGGAGACGACCATCCCCGGGATGATCTTATGCACACGCCCGTCTTTTATTATCTCGTTAGAAGATGTCTCGAGCTTTACGGTGTAGTAGACCTCTTTCTCCTCTATGGACGTATCGGGGCTTACATATGTGACCAGCGCATCCAGCCCGCCGTATATGCTGAAATCAAAAGCGGTGAACTTTATCAATGCTTTCTGCCCCTCGTGGATGAAACCGATGTCCGAGGGTTTTATCTTCGCCTCGACCTCAAGTACGTCTCCCATAGGCACAACCTCCATTATATCCATCCCCGGTCGGATAACACCGCCGACAGTGTTCACATATATCTTCTTCACTATCCCTTTCACGGGGGACAGCACTTCACTTCGGCTTACCTGATCTTCGAACCCTGTTATGGTCTCAGACACCCTTTCAATCTCTGAAACGGTTTCGTTATATTCCTTTTGGGCTCTGCTTCTGAAATTTATCTGACCTTCCTGCAGTTTTTTGCGGTATTCCGCTGCTGCGGCATTGTTTTCTTTTATCTTTATCCCTGCGGATTCTATCTCTGTCTGGGTCGAGTTATGCTCTTTCTGCAGTTTCAGCAGGTCTATCTTCGACGCTGCCCCGCTGTATACCAGCGGCTCTGTCATGTCTATCTCCGCCTTTGTAAGAGCCAGCCCTTCTTTCAGGTTGCTTATCCTCGATGTCAGCTCCTGATTCCTTATCACTACCTGATTTATCTGTTCGTTTATCATTTGTCCGTCGTTGTTCAGATACTGCATATCTTTGATATATAGCAACTCTTCGTTATTCAGCAGTCCCGTGGGGAGCGATTCATACCCGAGCTTTTTCAGAGATTCGTCGAAAGATATCCCCTGACTCTCCGCATACAGCCTCACGGCCTTTGCTTTCAGACCGTTCATGCTGACCGTGTTTTCACCCAGTCCGCTCTCGTTCCGCTTATTATCTATCTTCATGAGCTTCTGCCCGGCTTCGACAATATCTCCCGGTCTGACAAATATCTCCGAGACTATCCCTCCTTCGAGGTTTTGTATGATCTGCACATGCTTCGACGGGATGATCTTCCCCACGCCGCGCACGATCTCGTCCACCTTCGCCAGTGAAGCCCATGCGACTGCGCATAGGATAAACAGCATGATAAGCCAGATAATTATCTTCGATTTTCTCGAGTTGGTCTCCAGCATAGAGGCCGACTTTGCCGATATAAAGTCCAGCTCGTTATTTTTAGAATCTGCAAACATTTATGACACCTTACTAAATCGCTTGAACATCTCTTCCTTTGAACCGTCAAACAGTATTCCGCCGTCCTCCAGCAGTATCACCCTGTCCACCAGATCGAGCAGGCTGTTCTTATGGGTGATGAGGAAAAGGGTCTTATCCTTCAGCACCTGCCTAAGGTTATGAATGACTGCCATCTCGGTATTGTGGTCTATGCCGTCGGTGGGCTCGTCCATCAGCGCTATACTGCTGTCACCGATGAATGCCCTTGCGATGGTGATAGACTGCTTCTGCCCGCCCGAAAGGTTATGACCGTCTTCGGCTATCTCGGCTGAGAGCCCCTGCGGGTGCCTGTTTATAAAACCACCGAGCCCGGCTATGTTCACGGCGTTCACTATCTCCTGATCGCTTGCGTCTGTTTTTCTTATGCATAGGTTCTGCTTCATCGTTCCACGGAAGAGCTCCACGTTCTGGGAGACATAGCTGATATTGTCCCTCAGCATCACGGGGTTTATCTGTGAGACGGATATACCGTCTATGAGCACCTCGCCGTCGTTGGGGTGAAAGAAGCCCATGATCAGCTTCTGCAGGGTGGATTTACCCGAGCCCATCTTTCCCAGTATGGCAACTTTCTCGCCCGGCTGAACAGTGAAGCTGACATTTTTCAGCGCATATGCGCCCTCTTCATGATATTTAAAGCTGACATTGCGGAAGGCGATGCTCCCTTTTATATGCTCAATGTTCAGCAGATTTGAGCTGTCTATTGTTTCGGATTCTTTCTGCATTATGTCGTCTATCCCTTTAAAGGCGACCTTTGCCTGATCGTAGCTGGTGATGAGCGATATCGCCTGCCCGACCGGTGCTACGGCTCTGGAGGAGAGCATAACGGCGGCTATCAGACCGCCCGTGGTGAGCTCCAGCTCAGAGATGAGGTAAACACCTGTGATAACGACTGATACTGTCGTCAGATTCACCATAAAGTTGAAAAATGTATTCATTGAATAAGAGAGCCCCTTCAGCGACTTATTTATATACGCCGCCTTAGAGACTATGTTGTCCCACTCCCACATCTTATGCTTGTGAAAGTTGAACGACTTTATAGTTTCCAGAGTTTTCAGAGACTCGATAAGCATGCCGTTCTTTTTGGAAGAGACATTATAATTCTCCGTTACCAGAGCATTTATCGGCTTTCTGATTATGAGAGCATACATCAGCAGTATTATTATCACCGAGATGGGGATTACTACGATGAAGCCTGCGATATATGCTATCAAGACCAGAAAGATGATCATAAACGGCAGATCCACAATTAGCGAAACTGTGGACGATGATAAAAAATTCCTTATCATGTCAAAGTCTTTCAGATTCGAAGCGAAAGAGCCGATAACCTTCGGCCTGTCGCTCAGGTTCAGATCCATCACCTTACGGAACATCCTGCCCGAAAGGAGCAGGTCTGTCTTTTTCGCCGATATTTCGAGAAAATGATGCCTCATATACTTTAAAACAGCGTCAAAGCAGAATACCGTGATGACACCCACGGCAAGAGCCCACAGGGACTCCACGGCGTGGTTCGGCACTATCCTGTCGTATACGTTCATGGTGAATAGAGGCGTCACTATACCAAAGAGATTTATAAATAAAGATGCCGCTATAACGTCCAGATAAATAAATTTCGAAAGCCATACAGCGTCGAAGAACCACTTATTACGCTTCTTCTCACCAATGCTCTCATCGATTTTCAGCTCTTTTTTCAGCAACAGAACCGTCTCGTCCGCCTCTTCGGCAAATTTATATTTGCTTATCCTTACGGTTTTGCCATTAGCATCCGTACACAGCACAGAGTCTTCCGACGGGCTGTTCTCCTCTAAGATAACTGTCGAGCCGTCCTTCATAAAAGCGATAAGGGGGAGTGCCTCGGTGTGTATTTCCAGAGGCTTCTTTATGATAAATCTCGACCTCAGTCCGCAGTTTTGGGACATGATCTCCACATTGCTCTGTTTCCCCGTGTGGGCGAGCATATCGGGAGCTGTCTTCCCCTCTTCAACGGGGATAGAGTCCATCATCAGAGCCTGAGATATTCCTGTATATTTTGAGACAAACTGCCTGAAGGTGCGAAACAAACTTTCGTTATCGATACTTATATTATTCAAGACTGCCCTTTCCTGTGAAAATGAGGCGGAGCCGAAACCCCGCCCGTAATAAATTATTTATGAATGATCAGATACGTTTTATTTTTTGGTGCGTCCTTACCATAGGAGATATCATCGAGAAGCTCGTAGTCTATCCCGAAATTAGTGATTCGTATGTTTTCGATATCCATCTTTGCGATCTCTTCGGAGACTATTTTCGACCTCTCCTCGCTGACCTTTTTGTTATTCAGCGGATCAGCCTTGTCATAGCTGAAGTTGATAACGTCAACAGCGACATCCGAGCCGACAGTCTTAGCCATCATGGCATACTGTCTCAGGCTCTCACGTCCGGTTGCGCTCAGGCTGCCTGGATTAGCCGTCTTATCTGCGCCGTCTTCATTCACAAATGACAGGTCAGAGCCGGAGTATATCTCATAGACGTTCTCGTATGTTTCGCTCGAGTCTCTGACGATGATCTCTACGAAGTTCTGCGGGTACTTCTCGGCTTTTGGGTAATCCTTGCCGTATGTGATAAGAGCCGAACGGCTGACGTTGTTTATCAGCATTATCCTGAAAAGGTTGTAAGCCCTCTTTGAGGAGAGTTGATAATCTGCTGCGGCATCACCGTTATCTGCCGAGTAAACATATATCTCTATGCTGTTCCCGGAGCTGATCTCCTGAAGCTGTTTCACCATCTCTCTCATGATCTCTACAGCGTCCATTGTCAGTTCTGTGGAATCTTTTTCAAAGAATTCTATGCCTGTGGTCACCCTTGAGTTTGTCTTCAGCTTGTTCGTTGCGAGCTCGGAAACACTGCTGATCACACGGGAATCAAGGGCAGGTTTCGGCTCCACGAATGGCGAGTTGAGGAATGTCTCGGTTGTTTTCTCGTCGCATCCGCTGCCGATCTCTCCGCCTTTGGAATTCTGGCAGAAGTCGCCCGCATCCTCTACCTTATCTTCGTCCATGTCGAATGACACGGGGAGCTTGTCTTCCATCTCAGGCAGATCGTCCGAGCCGTAGGCAACAGGTGTCACGACCTGCAGCGCCTGTGGAAGAGTACCGAGGGTATACAGGAGTTTGTATTTAAACAGGAGCGCATCATAGCGTGCTTCTGTTATCTTTCCGTCCACGGCGAATATCTCGTTTTCCAGATTCATTATGTCTATCAGCTTTCTCTTGCCGATCTTGAATTCTGATTTATAAGATTTCAGCACTTTTTCGAGAGCGTTCTTATTCTTCTGCAGATAGGATATCTGTTTCATGAGAAGCCTGTGGGCAGACCATGTGAGCTGATAGTCGCTTGCGAGGTCTCTTGATACACGGTTTTTAGCATCTACAGATTTGTGATAAAGACTTACGTTCTTCTTCGCCTCGTCCACGTCTTTCGTACCGTTGAAGAGGTTGAAATCCATCATAAGCATGGCTCTGGTTTCTCTTTCGAATCCGTCCACACCGCTCATGTTGTCGTTTATGTCATGTGAAAATTCCGCATAAATACGTGGGAAATATTCTTTCTTGCTCTCTTTGTGGTTAAATTTTTGATAATCGATGTCGTATTTGGCAGAGACGAGCATAGGGTTCTCATTTTTCAGTGTCACCATTCCGTCCTGAAGGCTTGCGGGTATGTTCGCAATGTCAAAGTCCGGTCTGATGAGCTCGTTCCCTTCGATATATCTGCCGAGCAGCTTGCTCAGCTTTATCAGGGCTGCCCTGTGCACATTCTCTTTCATCAGGTTGTCTGCCAGCATGCCGGCGACTTTAGCGTTTGCCCTTTCCAGATCAGAGGCAAGGTCCATCCCCTGATCAACCCTGTCTTGTATCATGTCGATATATACCTGCTGTTTTTTCAGCAGTTCGTTGGAAAAGTCAAACATCTGAAGGCTTTTAACAGCACTGATATACTGTGTGGCTGTTTCGAAAGCGACTTCGTTCACTTCGTTAAAATATGTGTATTTCGCAGAGTTCAGCTTCGCATATTCCTTTTTCACTTCATTCTGCACGCCGAAGCCTGTGAATATATCCTGCTGAAGGACAATCCTCGCCTGATAAACGTCGCTGTCTCTCTCTTCATAGTCTGTATTGGAGTTGCTGACCCATTCGTGCCCTACCCCTCCATAGAGATCGAGCCTCGGCAGGTATCCGCCCTTTGCTTTTTCATATTCCTGATAAACGGAATTATAATATTTCAGCTTTTCTTTGACAGACGGATTGTTTCTCGAAACCTCTCCTATCATGTCCTGAAGCCCCATCGCATTGGCACTCACGGCTAACAGTGCCGTTATGCACAATATTGCCACCTTTCTCATATATCCTCCTTTAAATAATAACCTTTATGAAACTGTCGTATTGATATCTACATCAATGTTTATGGTGTGTGTGCTTCCACCGTCCGAATAGGAAAATGAGTGGTAGCCCCCCGATACGCCGTTGTCTGTCCAGTCTCCTCCGTCGCCGTTCACCAGAGACACGGAGTCTTCGGAACCGCCGTCTATGGTCAGGGTGTTCCCCCCGCCCGTGATATCGAGGAAGTCGTTCACGCTGAGGTTTGTTATGGCATTGGTGCTTGTGCCGTTATCCATATTTATCTTTTCTATCCCTGTCATGTTGGATGAGACGAGTTCAAGGTTTATAGTCTGACCGCTCATAGATACAGTGTCTGTACCGCCCCAGCCGTCAATATAGTCCGCATCGCCGTAGTTAAAGCTGTCGTTGGAAGACGAGCCGTGGCTTATGGTGATGGTCTGTATGTTATCCACGCCGTTTTCCGTGGTCGTGGCTTCTATCGTTGTGGTAAATGCTGCGTTGTCCGCAGGAGTGAATGTCAGCCCTGTGAGGTCAGATTCGCTCAGTGTCCACACGTCCGACGACTCACTGCCGTGGTTCAGGGATGCTGTCGTAGTGATTACTATGTTCCCGCTTATGGATTCGCTTCCGTCACCGTCTATATAGCTGAGGGTAAGGTCAGCAGGTGCGCCCGCTGCGCCTCTGCCGAAATCTGTGAGCTCCAGCCCCTGAGTGACTGCACTGACTGAAACAGTCAGGCTTCCTGTCTCGGGTGCGGATGTATCCACGAGGTTGCCGTCGCTGTCGTATTCCTGAGATGAGACCTCCACACCGAGATAGAGCGTTCCCGTAGTCTCTGTGGAGACTATAGAGAGCGTATCCAGCTGGCTTTGTGTCAGTCCTTCCATGGTGTATGTGTCAGCACCGGCGTCTGTGTCCTGAAGCAGGATGTAGTTCCCGCCTGCGTCCTGATAATAGAAGCTGATGCCGTCGTCCACTCCGTCGAATACCACCTTATAGGTCTCGTCCATTCTGGATTCGTCAGGGGTATTTGCATCATAGTATGTAGAGAGCAGATATTCCTCGGTCTCTACCAGAGCACCCTCGAGGAAGCCGGTGTCGCCCGCAGGTCTTATATAGTCCCCTTCGGCACCGCTTGCGTTATGGGTTGTGATGACCACTCCGTCTGCAACTGCCGTCACCTCCACATCGAATGTGGTGCTGTATTCGGCAGCGTCGAAAGTGTCTATCTCTATGGCATAGGATGTTATGCCGAGTGTAAGTGTTCCGCTGAAATTCGGCGAAGGTACAAAGTAGATATCGCCGAGGTCTGCGCCTGTGATGTCCCATGTGCCGTTGCCGTTGTTCTGCCCGACTATATTGCCGAGCGAGTTCACTATGATCGCTCCGTCAGGCATATCTGTCAGCACGAGTGACTGTATCTCTGAGCCGTCCGCATCGGGGAATACAGCGGTGATATTAAGCTGTATCGGAGCATCCTCTGCTCCGGAGGCATCGAGCACCGCCAGTGTCGAAGGCGTATTGCTGCCGTCCTCATACCCCGCAGGGTCAGGCTCGGAGCTTACGGATATTTCGTATGATGTACTCTGCGTGATGACGCTGGATACATATCCGTCTGTAGCATCTGTCACATCGGCAGAAATGCTTATGGTGACGGTATCTGTGGTCTGGCTGTTCGGCACGACGTAAACTACGCTGCCTCCGAATGTTACGTTTCCGCTGCCGTCCACCTGCACCTCGAGGTTTGTCGAGGCGAGTGTGTTCCCGCTGCCATCCACGAATGTTCCGTTTGTGATTGTTATATATACAGTGGATGAGACTGTCTCAGCATGGTCTACACTGCTGGTCACTCCGTCTGACGAAGAGAGCGTAAACTGCAGTGCCGTCTGCTGGTCTTCCACTATGCTTGTTACGATAGGCATCACGACCAGAGCATCCGCCACAGGCGATATGCTGGCTGATACATTGTTTTCCTGATCTGTCCCCGCTGAAACTATGCGTGTTCCGTTGCCTGTCTCTATAGCCACGGCGTTTAAGGTGAATGTGATCATGCCGCTGTAGTCGCTCGGCAGGTTCACCATTATCGCCTGAAGCACCGCAGGGTCAACCTCGTCGTTGCCGTTCGTCGGTATCTCCACCCTTATACAGTCCTTGCCTGTGCTGTCTGTGTAATTTATCAGGTCGTATGTGTCCGAAGAGAGAGTTACCCCCGCAGGCAGGTCTGATATTATCAGCACCAGTGACTCAGAGCCCGAGTCGCTGTCGTTCAGATGCAGCGAAGTGATAAAGTCGTCCAGAGACAGAGACGCAGTGTCTTCTGTCGTCGTAGGCGTAACCACTACAAGAGTAGGCACCTGTGCAGTATATGTTTCAGTACCGGGGCCGGAGCATGTTCCGTCAACGGGGTCTACGTTTATAACGATAGAGCTGGTCTCCGTATCTTCGTTTGATGTCTCCACAGAGTATCCCACAACGGTGATATCCGCAGGGTCGTTGCCGTATGCCACGATGCTCACGTTTGAGATATCCCCCGCCTCGACATACCATGTGCCGTCGCCGTTGTATTCGGCATTGGTCACATACCATCCGTTCGGCACGCTCTGTATTATGTAATAATGTGTTTCAGAACCGTCGCTGTCGTCGTAGGAGGCTGTTATCCCCAGACCGATGGCAACGCCGCAGTCAGGCTCGAGAGTGTCGTCTGCGACACTCATAGCAGGAGCATCGGCATCTGCATCGATGATGACATCCATATCCCCTGTCAGGGCTGCGTCTGTCTCGGTGGAGTCTCCGTCAGTGAGGTCGTCTATGCCGACGATGATGCCTGTTATCTGGGGATTAACGCCCTCTGTCGCCGTATCCTTCTGAGACCATACACCGCCGTCATTCACCTGCAGAGCCACATAGCCTGACTGGTAATAGTCTGTCACTACATAGTATCCGCCCTCAGGTGTGAGGAATGACGAAGCCGCAACCCACTGGGAAGAGCCTTCGTCGTATATCATAAGGGTAAACCCTTCGGGTATACCGCTTTCAGGTATTTTCACATATGTCAGCACCTCGGAGGTATCGTCCGAAGAGCCGAAGCTAAGTATCATCAGCCCGTCCTCAGACCCTGTCGCACCGACGAGAACATCATCGGCCGTGGTCGTGATCTCAGGCTGTATATCCAGAGTGATAGGAGTCTGTATGCTTGTCTCGTCACCGTCGTCCTCTGTGACGATAGTGGTGAGTATCAGCTCGAATACGCCCGAATATTTCTCAGGAGCAGAGAGCAGCAGGTCTGACATCTCGTCGGCTGTGATAGCCCACTTCTTCGTGTCGCTGTCACCGCCTGCACCCATGTATGTCCCCACGAGATTACCCGCAGAGTCCACCAGCCTGATGTCGTCAGGCACATTATCCAGAATGTAGCTTATGGTCTCGGATGTATCTGTCATTGGGTCTGCCGCAGCGGAGTAAGCAGGATTTGTGCTGATATCCACCGAGGCAGTATATTCACTGCTGACGGCATAAAGGCTTATCGGTATGCCGACTATCGGATTATTCTCTGTTTTTTCATGGCCGACGATGGTTATGGTGTCGTCGCCGTCGTATATAACGTCCTGACTAGGGTTCAGAGTGGATTCTTCGCCTGTCCCCTGATTCAGTATCACGGAGCTATCGTCTGTATCCACCAGATGCAGAACAGGCGCATCGGCTATACCCTGTGAATAGACTGTCACTGTGACCGTCTGGGATGCAGGTACTTCCCCTGTATCTTCCTGTACGACAGGTGTCACGGTCAGCTCTATATCGCCGTTTGCGTGTGCTGGCGGTGTAAAGTACAGGTTGCCGAGGTTTTCCAGTGTGATACCGCTGGCATATGTTCCGCCTGCACCGCTCGCCAGACCTGTAGTGCCTGTCGAGACGGCATCTATGCTGAAATCGTATGTAAGCTCGCCCGCCGTATCATTCACAAAGATAGTGATATAGCTGTCCGAGCCGGAGTCGTAATATGAAAGGGCAGCCCCCGAAGGAACAGTTAGCGAAACAGATATCGGCGATTCACTGCCGTCTATATCTGTCACGATTGGGCGTATATCAAGGTTTACTGCACTGTCCTCATTGGTGAAAACATCCCTGACCACTATGTCGGGTACGTCTGTCACTGGTGTCACGTCTATGTAGATATATTCTGTCTGTGTGTTCACATCGTCGACGGTACTGCCGTCTTTATCCTCTACTATCGTAGTCACAGCGAGGGAAAGGTCATCCCCTGAATCTTCCGCAGGCAGAAGGTGCGCATCCGCCGCCTCTGCTGCTGTAAGGTGCCATCCGTCGTGGGATGCATAGCCTATCTCATTGCCGCCGTTATCCACTATGGTGAACTCTCCGCTGTATGAGCCGTCGTCCATGCTGATCACGACAGTTATCTTTTCAGAGCCGTCACCGCTGGATTCAAAAGAGTCCACGTCGATGTTCAGGTTTACCCTGACGTCCTCATCCGTGGCGTATGTTGCCAGATAGCTGGCAGTGGAAGAGACACCCGTCCCTGCACTGCCACCTATCGATACATCTAAGTATCCCGCATCGGCATGATCTGCATCGCCTGCCGAAGTATCCACGACACCTACGACATCGATTGTTACGGTTCCTGAGTCTGTCACAGAATTTCCCGCATCGGCTGATTCATAAGATTCAACATCTATGTCCAGATCGAAAGAACCGTTATAGTCCTGAGGGGGTAGAATATAGAAAGTGTCGCTGTAGTCTGATGTGGAGTTCACTGTTATGACGACGCTGCTGTTCGCCCCTGTTGTGTTATCCACTAATACGACAGTGCCCGCTGCATCTGTATAGATGATGGCCCCTGTCGGTATATTGCTTATAGTCACAGTATCGATGGTCTCTGCCGAGCCGTCATCCACCGACGTATCCTTTATGGTCGCAGATACGTCAAATGAAACGAGACTGTCCTCATAGTTTTGTCCGTCTGTGGTGTTTATCGTAACACCGTCAGGCTGAGGGTCTATTGTTATGTCCAGCGTGATGCTGTCGCTCGCCGTCTCTGTTATGATAGGGGTCGTAAATACTGTCGTGTCGTCATCCGTGTCGGTGGACTCGACAGTAAATGTCACGGTGAAGTTTGCATCTGCATCGCTGTTTAAAGGCGGTTTTATATAGAATGAGTTATTGACGCTTATGGTAATGTCGGAACCGTTCGCAGTCCCTTTCACAGACGTTCCGTTTACGCTGTATGACCATCCGCTCGGGATGCCCGATATGGTGATGCTTTTATCCTCGGAGCCGTCGAAATCTCCCGTCGTCCATGTAAAATAGCTGCCGATATTTATCCATGAATCCTCTGATGCGGTGAGGCTGTCACTGGCTGCGCTTGCTGCCATAGTCACAGGGTCTGTTATCGCCTCTACTTCCACGTGTACTGTCGAGGTACTGCTCGCCCCCGCCACAGCACTTGCCATAGTGCCGTCTGTACTGTCGTAGCTTGTGGCTGTTATGGTGATATCTGCATCGTCTGCATCATCAGGCGTTGGTGTGTAAACCATGCTCTGATACTGTGCCACTGTCATCAGTACTGCGCCCGTAGTGTCTATGTCGCTGTAGTGATAGTCTGTATTCACCGTGCCGTCTCCGTTGACGATAACGATGTGCATGTCAGCAGTGCTGCTTGTGCCTGTTATACTGTTACCGCTGACGATATTCCCGCCCGGTTCAGTGTATGAATATTCAAGCGCGGCACCTGTGGATATATCCACATTTATGGTGCCGAGCTTTTCAGAGTACTGATCGGTATCTGTGTCTGAAAGGACAGGGAGAGCCATTCCGCTGAGAGGTACAGACGTATCCTCTAGGGTGGTGTAGTCTGTTGTGCCGCTCCATGTAGGAGCATCAGATACCGGGATAACGTTTACCGTAACAGTGGTCGTAAACTCCCCCTGATCTGTCGTCGTGGTGTATGTAAATGAATCAGTACCGCTGTAATTCTGGTCTGTTGCCGTATATGTAATGCTTCCGTCCGGGTTTACTACTGCTGTTCCGTGTGTGGGGGCGATGTCTCCTGCGACTGCGCCTGTGCCTATCACGGTGTTTACCTGTGTCACGTCTGCATTTGTATTCACTGTTGCATTCGAGTCTTCGTTCACGGATATCGTCTGCTCTGTGGGGGCAGTGTCATCCATGATTGTGAGTGATATAGTCGCCGTTGCCGTGTCGTCATCACTGTCTGTCACGCTCACGGGCAGGTTCATCACTTTATCCCCGCTTTCGTCTATCGGAGCAGACAGGGTGAATGTGTAGCCTGCGCTGTCGGAGTCTGAGGATGTCAGTACCACTGTGAAGACAACACCCGAGAGGTCGTCCTTTTCCGCAGTGATAGTGCTTCCGTCAGGGGAGAGGGAGTATGTTACGGTGCTGTTATTTGATTCAAGGTTAAGGCTTTCGAGGTAGTCGATAGTATTCTGTGTGAATACCGCCTCGAAGTCGTCGCTTCCTCCGGTAAGGTCGAGGGATCCTGTCACAGAGAGCTTCCCTGCGTCGGGGTCTGTACCGCTGGCGAGGTTCTTCTCATAAAGCACTGCACTGTCCACCGTGCCGAATGAAGGGTCTGTGCCGTCTGTGATTATGATGTTCTGGTCTGCGAAGTTTGATATATCTCCGTCGCCGTCTATCAGGTTATAGCTGAATGTTTCAGTAACCGAATCAGAGGCTGTGTGGTCGATATTTCCGCTTATATCAAATGCATATGCACCGGTATCTTTGTTTATTGTGAGTGAGCCGTAGTATGTATCGAGTGTGGTTTCCGTTGTCGTGAGTGTCGTTGTCTGCGCATCACCGTTGGTGTCAGTGTAGGACACCTGATAGATCACTGCGCCGTTGTCGGGCACATAGTCGAATCCGTCGTTGAAGTTATCCGCACCGCCGTCTGTCAGCAGGTTTCCGTTCACGGTGACGTCTGCCACAGCGTCATAGTCCGCCTCGGTGACTGTGACGTCAGCGGCCTGATTTGCTATAGGAGCATCATCATTCTCGACGGGGGTTATGGTCAGCAGAGATGTATATGTAGTGGTCTGTGCGCCTGTGCCGTCGCTGTCGGCATCTGTCACGCTCCACTTGATGTCTCTTGTCATCTCCGTGTCGCCCACTGTGGGGTCATCACTTTCGGAGAGATATGTCACGCTCTCCAGAGCGGATTCATACTCTGCCACAGTCGCCGTACCCGTCAGGGTCAGCACACCTGTCACAGGGTCGTATGAGCCGGTTATCCCGCTCTGCTCCGTAAATGAGAGAACATCGCCGTCCTGCAGGTCTGTTATGGTTATGGATGCGCCTGATATATATTCGTCATCCACATCTGTCAGGCTGATGTCTGAGTCGAGCACCGTTGCAGGGTCATTCTCTGTATATACCTGATCGTCTATATCGGCGAAAACAGGCGAATCAGGAAGAGGTATGGCCACTATGGTGCTTGTCGCTATCCCTGTGCCCGTTCCTGCATCGTCGCTGTTTGCGTCGTTTACTGTCCATGTAATAGTTTTATCGTCGGAGAGGTCGTCTCCGGTGTTTTCGTATGTGACACTCTGGAGAGCGGCTTCATACTCTGCCACTGACGCCGTACCTGTAAGGGTGAGAGTGCCCGTCTCAGGGTCATAGCTTCCCGATATATTTGCCGTATCGATGAAAGAGAGTACATCGCCCGTGTTCAGCCCTTCGGTTATCTGTACCGTAGCCGAAGTGATCTCTGTGTCGTCCACGTCTGAAAGGCTGACAGCATGGTCGATAACCACCGCCGGTTCGCCTTCGGTATACATTGTCACGCTGTCCGACATCACCACGGGGTTATCTGTCAGAGGTATGATGGTCAGGAGCGATCCATAATGGGTGGTGTTCTCTGCGCCTGTAACGCTCCATTCTATGTCCCTTGTGGTAAAGGCATCGTTCACCGTAGGATCGTCGCTCTGTGAGATGTATGTCACACTTTCAAGAGCTGCCTCATACTCTGCCACTGTCGCCGTACCCGTCAGGGTAAGCACGCCCGTTGCAGCATTGTAAGAGCCTGTTATCCCGCTCTGCTGTGTGAATGAGAGCACATCCCCATCCTGCAGGTCTGTTATGGTAACAGTCGCACCGGATACATAATCACCCGCCACATCTGTAAGGCTGATCTCCGAATCCAGTATCGTTGCAGGGTCGTTCTCAGTGTATGTCTGGTTGTCTATGCCTGTGTCCACGGGGTCGATATTCACTATCATAGTGCCGGGGTTGCTGTATGCTTCGCCGTCTGATACAGCATAGAGGAATTCTGTGTATCCGCTGCCGTATTCGTCTGCATCAGGTGTGAATACCAGCAGACCGCCGTCTATATCTGATGCGTGTATGACCTGACCTTCCACCACGGGATTTCCGTTCAGCGTCAGCGTACCTTCATCGGGCAGAGATATTATCTTCACCGCAAAGGCAGGGTCGCCGTCTGCATCTGAATAGTTCAGATCGGCGAGAGTTATGACGTATTCTGTATCTTCGATACCCGTTATCTCGCTGCCGGGAGCCTCGGGCTCAGCGTTAGGGATATCCTGCGCCGTGTCTGCGCCGATGACATCAACATCAGTATCGGGAGCAGTTCCCTCCGCTGAGGGGTCTTCCTCGGGTGCAGGGTTTGTATTTTCAGGCCTGATAGTGTTAGGAATGAATGAGGCACTGTCAGGATTGTTGTTATAATATGAGTCTTCATCTTCGCCTTCGGCATATCCGTGGAGCCTTATATATTCTTCCTGCTCCTGCGAGGGGTATGACCTCTGGATGTCTGTATCATCATTTCCTGCGATGATGGTCTCCACCAGATAATATGAAGAACCGGTCAGGACAACATTCTCGCCGTTTGTGTATACGAAGTCGATAAAGTCTTCGAAAGACCCGTCTGCGACCTGAGAGAATATCGCATCACCTTCATATACCACATCACCGCTGTTTAAGACCCTTACTTCTCCTGTCGGCGACATCGCAAAAAACTTGCCCGATATCCCGTTTACAGTTGCGAGAACTTTACTCATAGCTATTCCTCCATAGATTTTCAGCATCTATGCCATAGACATACATATATTTTTTGTTCGTTGTTTAATTGGGTGTATTAATTGATAAAAAAACGCCGCTAATAATTAATAAAATAGAACGTGTGTAATACTACAGATTTTTAACTAAGATTAATAGTGAATTTTACCTTTTCGCATAAATAAATCATTTTTAATACCTTTATATTATAAGTTCATATGGTGAAATCCTCAAAGAATGCAACCATTTAGCGAACCGCAATTATAATAAAAATTTATATATCAATCATCATATGGGAGATAAGTTTTCAAATTGATACTTTTTTCGTCATAAAATTTCAAATAATTAATATAAAAGAAAATTTATGTGCAAATCACATTCAAAGCACAACCACTTATAACCACAGACTATACTTCCATGCACTCAGGTTAATATGTTTTTTGTGTAAAATTAATGCATTTAGGTTATATATTATTGATGCAAAACACATGAAATACACCCAAATCAAAAGCTCTCCATGAACTATAGAGGGCATAAGAACAGGTTTGATTTTGTAAACTATTAGTTAAATAATGTTAAATAACTTCAGCATTTTTGAAAAGGTACGAAGTGTATTTTATTGAAGTAAAGCAGTAGAGACTAATCCGCCCTCTTTGGTATGAGCAGTGCGAAAACGAGTATAAAGACGCCCGAAACACCCATAACACCTGCCATAGGCAGAGGAGTGCCGTCAGCCAGCAGACCCGTTATGCCCGTACCTGCTATACCGCTGCCGTACTGTATCATGCCTATCAGCGCCGACACGGCACCTGCATTATGAGGAAAGTCCTCCAGAGCGCCGGCTATGGAGTTTGCCACGATGAAGCCGTTCATGCTGACCAGCACAAAGAGAGGTATGGCAAGCCCTGCAAGACCGCCGAAATCAGACAACGCATTCAGCACAAGCACAATACCCGCAACAGTTGAGCATACACCTCCGAATACGATAATCTTCTTAAGGCCGAATCTGGTCACGACCTTATTATTCAAAAGGTTGCTGAGCATGATGCCCAGAGTATTTATGCCGAATAATATGCCGTAATACTGTGGTTTCAGATGATGATAGTCTATGTATGCAAACGGACTGCCCGCCACATAGGCAAATATCGAGCAATAGAAAAAGCCGCTGGCACCCGCATATGCAAGGATACTGCGGTGCTTTATCAGCTTAAAATAGTTTAGTATGGAGCTAAAGATCGATGTGTCGGTATCACGCCTTTCCGCAGGGAGCGTCTCCTGTATGGTGAACATAGACGCCAGCGTCAGAGCACCGAGAACCACCAGCCCCCAGAATATCATCCTCCATCCTGAAAAGAGCAGTACCTGCCCGCCGATGAATGGACCTACGAGGGGTGCGATAGCCATCACGGATATCAGCACAGACATCATTCTCGCCGCCTCACTTCCGCTGTATATATCCCGAACCATCGCTCGGGACAGAGCCACACTGGCACATGCTCCGAGTGCCTGAACTACACGCCATGCTATCATGGTGATAATATCCCCCGACATAGCACAACCGGCAGAACCGATGATAAACAGCACCAGCCCGATGATAACAGGCTTTCGCCGTCCGTATCTGTCGCTTATCGGCCCCCAGAATAACTGACCGATACTGAAGCCGATGAGATACCCTGAAACAGTGAACTCTATCATACCCGGGCTGACACCCAGTGCCTGCTGCATTGCGGGCATAGCGGGGAGATATACGTCTGTGGAAAGTGAAGCAAAGCCCATAAGAAGGCTAAGGATAAGCAAAAGTCGCAAACTGCCTTTTGCATTTATGAATTCGTTCCGAGGCATTAGATTTTACTCCGAAGAAAAGTGAATAAAATTAGAAAATCACTATGGGTTATAATATGTACATTTACAAAAAAAGTAATAGCCAATTCTTACAATATTCTTGCCTATAAATGCAGAAAACCTAAATTTGTTGATATGCAGTATCAGCCAAGTATCACTCAGGAACCGTATAACGCTTTACCGCCGAAACGTGCATTATGAGTATGTATCATTCGCAAAGCCATGACAGACGTACCGGAAGCCTTCCGCTTTTTAATGCAGGCACAGGTATCTGGGCAGGCTTCTCATTCAGACTGTTCGTTCCGCCAGAGATAAAACAGATCATACTCCGCAGAGAAGAATGATGCGGAGGCTGTGTCTGCTTTAAAAAAGCACGACACTTTTATCGTTCAGCCTGTGGACAGAGATATCTATACCGAATGCGCCCGACAGGTGCTCTTCGGACAGGTCTTCCTTCCGCCCCCAGTGGACAACCTTTCCGTTGTTCATCAGCAGTATCTTATCCGCATAACGCATAGCCAGATTCAGATCATGCATCACTATCATTGTCGCCAGATTACGGCGTTTTGTGACAGACTGTGCTATGTTCATTATGTCCACCTGATTCTTCACATCCAGATGGTTTATCGGTTCGTCCAGCATAAGTATATCTGCGTTCTGCACCATAGCCCTTGCTATCAGCGTCTTTTGAAATTCTCCGCCGGAAAGCTCTGTCACGCACTTATCACGCATTTCACATATGCCGAATTCGCTCATCACATCCTCAGCCATAGAATGATCACGTTCCTTTGGGTTCCAGCTCATATACGGCTTCCGCCCCAAAAGCACAGAGTCATACACACGGCAGGGGACAGCATGGGTTGTCTGAGGGAGGAAGGCTATCATCTTAGCTATTTCGCTCCTTTTCAGCCCGTTCAGCTTTTGGCTGCCTATCCTCACAACTCCTTCCGATGGCATAATTATCCCGTTCAGCACCTTCATAAGCGTGCTCTTCCCCGCACCGTTCGGACCTATCACGGCGCATATCTCTGAGCTCTCGAGAGCAAAGCTCACATTGTCTAATATCTTCCGTCCGCTTTTGAGTTTGAATGTTATATTATCAGCTCTTACCATGCTGCAGCGACCTCTTCATCAGTATAAAAAGAAACATAGGAACACCGGCGAATGCTGTTATCACGCCCACGGGGAGCGATAAAGGGAAAAAGAGCATCTGTGCAAGCGTGTCCGCACCCAAAAGGAAAACACCGCCCAGAACAGCAGAGGCAGGTATGAGAAAACCGTGATTCACGTGTCTGAACGTCATCCTCACCATATGCGGAGCTATCAGCCCCACGAAGCCTATTATGCCGTAATAAGCAGTTGCAAACGCAGCCATAAATGATGTCATTATCAGCGAATACACCCTTATCCTCTTAGCATCCACACCCAGCCCCACTGCATGCATATCGCCCCACTGCAGAGCGTTGTAGTCCCAGCTGTACCTGACGGCAAAGGCAAGCCCGACGAGCAATACGATAAATACAGTGACAGCCTCTGACCATGCGCCCTTGCTGAGGTCTCCGAATGTCCAGAAGACGGCAGCAGCCAGCTCCGAATCCGTGGAGAAATACTGCATAAGCATGGTACATGCGCTGAAGAAAGCAGACATGGCAACACCAACGAGTATCAACCCCTGCGGTGTCATCCCCCTGACAAAGGAGAACAGCAGAATTATCACGGCGGAAAGAAGCGCACCGAGGAAAGCTCCGAAAGCCACCACGCCCAGATTGCCCAGCATGAATCCGCCGCCCGAAAAGCCCGCCCCCAGCATTATTATCGAAAAGGTCGCCCCGAATGAGGCACCCTGTGAAAGTCCAAGTGTGAAAGACGAAGCAAGCGGGTTGTTCAGGATGTTCTGCAGTATCACACCGCTGACAGCCAGCGCACCGCCGACGGCAAGCGCCGCTACTATCTTCGGCATACGCAGATGCCAGAGGAAATATTCCAGATCCTCATCGTCGCCCGTCATTAAAAATGCTCTGACGGTGTCGCCCCAGCTGTTTTCCACAGCCCCGTGCTTTGCCCCCATTAAAACGAATGCCGCCAGCAGAAACAGCATCACGCTCCAGAAAATAACCTGTTGTCTCATAGACCGGCATCCCCCAGAGTCAGCCCGTCGTCTGTCAGCCTGACCTTTTTAAACCCGCCGAACTCATCCGCCATAGCACCGTAGAGAGCCTCACCGGTAAAGGTCTTTATTATCTCGTCCGCCTTCGCAAAAGGGTCGAGCTCTTTATACTGCTCCGGATAGGCTGCCTTTGCTATGAAGAACGCATTGGCAAGCATCAGATCGATGTTTCTGTAAAATGTATTATTCGGAGGGAGCAGGTACACCCTGTCCTCTTTGAATGCTTTAAAGCGTTTATAGTATCTCTGTTCCTTTCTGCTCTGTTCGGACACAACCTCAAAGCCTGCGGAGTCTATGAATATCAGCGGCGGATTTAACAGAGACAGATATTCCTTTTGCAGGAACATATGCCCTTTCCGCCCCATCTTATCTGCCATATTCTCTACATGCGCCAGATCAAAGGGGACAAACTCGCCCTCTGTGCTGTCCAGCCCTCGGATACCCTTATAGGCAACACCGCCGATGTATGCCTTCGCCTTTTCATCGGGCGCATACCACAGCTCAGACTGAAGCTTTTTCATATATTCAATCAGCTCATCCGCCCTTTCCGATCTGCCGAGTATCCTCCCTGCCAGACGGAGGGATTCATATATGCTCTCGAAGTCTGTCTCTGCCGTGCCGTAGCTCAGCACCACGACAGGCTTACGTATCTTCCTCTCCAGCATGTCTGCCTCTGCGGCATCTGTCGATATCATAAATACGACATCAGGCTTCAGAGAGACTATAATCTCATGGGCTGGCTTGCCCGTTGCTCCGCCTTCGCTGACTATCGGCAGGTCTTTGTAATATTTATACGAAGCGATAGTGAAGGGTCTGCGCTCTGAATATGCCACATCCACCTTTTCTATGCCGACGACATCCGCCTGTGCTCCGAGGAATGATATCAGTCCGCTAGTGCTCTTCAGCGGGACGATGCGGTTTACCCCTTCGTCTGGTATATTCACCTTTCGCCCCAGGAGGTCTGTCACCTCGTATGCCCACCCCGAAAGGGCAGACATAAAGACAGCCATAAAGAGGATCAGCCTCATTTTCCCCATATTATCAGCTCTCTTCTGAAATAGTGCCTGTCTGTCACCTCGCCGTCTTTGACCATCCCTTTCAGTATGGCTTCGATATCCTGCTCGGTCGCTTTTATACCCATATAGCCCACGGTACCGCGGATGGTCTCCACAGCACCGGACACGGGCTCTGTCCTGCTGAATTCGTTCTCTATCACGTCTGCCTGATACTCTATCCCCTGCTCGTCCAGCCATTTTTTCAGGTCGGTGGTATCGTTGAAATCTTTCTGCTCTATGCCGAAATGCCTACACGCAGCTATTGAGACATCAGACTCCTTACGGCCTGCCCAGCCGAGGTATACCACAGCTTTACGTGCCATGCCGTGCACCGCCTGATACGCCTCGGGCTCTCGCACGGCGGGGGTTGTGGAGCAAAATACTATGTCGTATGTGTCGCCCTTCCCTTCGAATTCTTCCCAGCCTGTCTTCTCCGTGGTGATGTTATCCACGCCTTCGGCAAGGGCATCCTCCTGAAGTATGCGGAGCATGACGCCCGAGATATCTATGCCGTGGAGCGAGCCGCACTCTTTCGCCAGTGCTATGCTGAATTTACCGCTCCCGCAACCGACATCGAGAATGCTGCTGCCGCTGAGGGGAACCCCACGCTCTTTTATCATCTCTATTATTTTCGCTTCGAAAGTGTCTTTCGAAGGGTTATATCTTGGATAAGATTCTGCTTTTTTATCCCACATCTTTTCGCTCTTTGTCACAGTTTCCATTTAACGCTCACTCCTCCGTTTATCCCCAGTGAAGGATATCCGTACTGTTCTTCGTATTCTTTATCAAATATGTTATCGAGATAGAACTCGACGGTAGTATTCTTCAGCACTTCCCAGCTTATGCTTGCATCCGCCAGCACGTATGGGTCGAGGTCACGTGATTTCCCGTAGTAGAAATATTTACGCTCACCCACATAGCTCAGCTCAGTGTCCAGAGTCAGCTTGTCGCTTATCCTCCACACCACCCCTGCATTAGCTTTGACATCTGGTACATAGTCCACCTCGTCTGAGGTATAGCCAACGTATGATTCTGTCACAGGGTCGCCCTTCTTTTTGGTCTTTTGATATGCGGCACCTGCGTTCACTGTCACCTTAGGGGATACATTATAGCTGACAGCCGTGCTGACCCCCTTGAAGACTGCGTTGTCGATGTTATACGTTATACGCCCCATATTCGTATCGGGGTTTGTGCCCATCAGCAGATAGTCTTTTATGTCGTAATAGAATGCCGACAGCTTCACATATCCTGACCTGTCTGCGAATGTGTGCTTATAAGCCATATCTATGGCATTCGCTTTTTCCGCTTTCAGAGACTCATCCTCCAGCGCCGCTATGGAGAGAGCGTCGCCGTAGTGGTTCATCTCGGGGATGGTCGGAGTTCTGTAGCTCTGATAGACATATACGCCCAGTTTGTCTCTGTCTGTGAAAGCGTATGTCGCTCCCAGTTTCGGTGTCAGGCTGTCTTCCTCATATGTTTTACGACCGGGGACTCCGTTTATAGTTTTATCCTGTCCCGCTTCATAGTCGTCGTATCTGAGACCTGCGTCTATACTGAGCTTATTATTTATCGCCCATGTGTCTGATAAAAAGACGCCGATGTTCTCTATCTCAGGGTCGGAATCCGAGCTGGAGATACCGCCCTGCCACGGACCTGAGGCTACATAGTCAACGTCTATTGCGCCTGCTTTCATATTCTTCTGCTCTGCGCCTAAGATTATGTGGTGCTTCTCAAGGTTGATCTCGCTCTTCGCCTTAAAGCCGTAGCTGCGGTCTACTTCTACTGTTCTGTCGAGAACAAGGTCGCCCTCCTGCACACCGCCGAATGTGGAATCTGCGTAGTTCTTATCCTCTCTATCCTCTTTGTTCATAAATGCGGAGAACTCGACAAAGGCATTGTCGCCTATATTATGGGTATATGCTGCGTTGTACATATGCTTTATCTTATTTGAGTGTGCGCCCTCGCCTATTACGCTCATGGCACGTCCGCCCGCACCGCCAGAAAATACCTCTCCGAGAGAGAGCGGAGCATCCTCATTTATCTTTTGGTCATACCCCGGGTCGTCAGGGTCGTTCGAGGCTCTGTTTGTTATGATGAGCCCCCGGTATGTTCTGGTATAGTCATATCCGAGTACGAGCTCGCCTCCGCCGGGCGTATCGATATACAGCTTCGGTGCGAAGTGGGTCGAGCGGTAGTCGTTGTTCCAGAGGTATTCGTCTGCTTCCTGATAGCTGCCTGAGAGGCTAAAGCCTATTGCGCCGAATTTCTGCAGATAGCTGCCTCGTATATTAGAAAAGCCGTCGTCCCAGTCCCACTTACCAAGTGTACCATACAGGTTTATACTGGGCTTTGATGAGGGCTTATATGTATATGCGTTTATGACACCGCCGAGGGCATTATTGCCGTATTCTGCGCTGCTTCCGCCTTTGATAACTTCTATGCGTTCAATGTTGTCCAGCGGGATAGTGCTGAAATCTATATAGTTACCGCCGTTTGTACCTGTGGAGTTCATCGATCTGCCGTCCAGATTCATCATTATCCTCTGTCCGCTCTGCCCCCTGATGGTAAGGACATCTCCGCTGTCGCCTATTACGGTTTTCCTCTTAAGGCTTATCTCAGGGTCGTCCTCGAGGAAGTCTGCGATGTTGTTGCTCCTCTTGCTTTCATCCACCCTGTATCCGCTGGATTTAAGCTGTTCTTCCGTGAAGCCCGTGTCTGTCACCGTGACAGAATCCAGATAAATGGTATCCTGCATGATATTCTCTGCATGTACGGATACTGAAAATGTAAAAACAATCATCAATGCCAATAGTACTCTCATAAATTTATCTCCTGTAACATTTATAAAGTCATTATTATTCCTGTTTTCGTTGACAAGCCGTCCACTTATTGATAATGAGTATTAACATCATTTAAGGAGTAAAACATTGACGCGTGTTAAGACTTTGAATAAAAAAGATGCGATAGAGAGCCTGCTCTTACACAGAATAGGTAAGAATGCCCCTTCGCTGGCTGAAAAAATTGAAAAAAACAGCAATGTGTTTTTTCTGAAAAAGAAAGAGACGCTCTATACGCAAGGGGACATCCTGGACAGCACCTACCACCTGATAAGCGGTCTCATAAAGCTGTACAGGCATAACGAAGACGGCAAGGAAGTCGTATTTAAATATATCTCGCCCGGCGAATCCTTTGCAAAGAGCATCATCACAGGGCCGACGATACTTTCCGCCGAAGCACTGGAAAGGTGCGAGGTGCTCGCCGTGGATAAGAACGTGCTGAAACAGGCCGCCTTCAGCGACAATGAAGTTCTGGAAGATATGCTGGCGTCATGTAAAAAGGAATTTGAGTTCTACATCACACATATAGAGGATCTGATGCTGTCCGACACGAAACAGCGTCTGGAAAATTTCCTGCTGAGGCATGCGGAAAAGAAAAATTCAAAGAGCTTCAGGCTGCCTGTGGCAAAGTGCGAGCTGGCAATTCTGCTCGGCACCACCCCTGAGAACCTCTCCCGCATAATAAAAGCAATGATAGAGCGAAATGAGATAACAACCCACGGGCGGAACATCTCCATCCATTTCTAAACTCCGCTGAAAAGCAAAAGGACCCTGCAGGGTGCAGAGTCCTTCGACTTCTTGTTACTTAAAAAGGTCATGACACCTTGAATATTTTAGATAGATACGCCGTTGTAGCAGCATGTCAGTATGTTTTTGATATCTGCTGCCGAAGGTTTTCTAGGGTTTGTACCCGTACATGGGTCTGCGAGAGCGTGGTCTACAAGGTCGTCGAGCTTTTCGTTCCACTCTTTCTCGTCTATGCCGTAGTCACGGAAGCTCTTTTCGATGCCCACTCTTTCGCGGAGAGCTTCAACTTCACAAGCGAACTCTTCCGCTGTCTCTTTCCCCACAGCCTTAGCCATAAGCTCATATTTATCAGTCTCTACACTGTTATATCTGATGACGTTAGGCATGAGGATAGCATTCGCACGTCCGTGAGGTATGCTGAATGTTCCGCCTATCTGATGAGACATAGAGTGGATGATGCCGAGGATAGCGTTAGAGAATGCGATACCGGCCTTGCATGAAGCGTCGTGCATTGCCTGTCTTGCCTCTATATTCTCTCCGTCTGCGACAACCACAGGCAGGTTTTCGAAAATAGCACTGATAGAATCTATGGCGAGGGTGTCTGAATATGTGCTGGCAAGTGCCGCCACAACAGCCTCTACATCGTGAGAAAGAGCGTCCATGCCTGTGTCTGCCGTCACGTTTGCGGGCATACTTTTGGCGAGCTCGCCGTCAACGATGGCGATGTCCGGTGTTATCTCATAGGATACGAGGGGGTGTTTGATCCCCTTTTCTGTATCAGTGATAACAGCCACACATGTGACCTCTGTACCTGTACCGCTTGTGGAAGGAATAGCTACGAAGTGAGCCTTGTTCCTCAGCGATTTGATGCCGAAAGGCACTGTGACATCGGCAAAAGTATAGTCAGGGTATTCGTAGAATATCCACATAGCCTTTGCAGCGTCTATGGCAGAGCATCCGCCGAGACCGATGATGAGGTCGGGCTTTTCTCTGTTAAAAAGCTCAACGCCTTTCATAACTGTATTAACGGAAGGATCAGCCTCTACACCTTCGAAAACAACTGATTCGATACCGCCTTCTTTAAGAAGTGCGATAGTTCTATCGAGAACACCGAGCCTCTTCATAGAACCGCCGCCAATCACGATAACAGCTTTGCTGCCTTTTACGTCTTTGAGGTTTTCTAATGAGCCTGGGCCGTGGTGGATAGTTCTTGGTACTGTAAATGATGACATTATTTTCTCCTTTTTTGTCTGTTCATATTTTCCGGGGACGTCCGTTTGTTTGAAGGACTATACAGACACCGAAAAGAGAATGGAATATCCATTCCTGCTTAAACTTTGCTTAATCATGTCAAAATGATATTTTTAAATAGTATTTTTACATTTTTTCATGCTATATTGTGCCAAGTAAATTAACACAGACGATAACAGAGGTGAATGCATGTCTCAGATGGTAGAACTGCTCGAACAATTTAACCTGAACGAACTGTTCAACAAATCCCACCTGAATGGTGTGCGCTTTTTTAAATCCGGCACCCATATATGCAGGTCTCCCCTGCTGTACAACACGGGGATATTCATCGTGGCTCAGGGGCAGAAGATAGGCTACCTCGGCGAGCGCAGCTTTCAGTATGACGCACAGAACTACCTTGTGACATCGCTTCCCATACCTTTCGAGTGCGAGACATTCGCCCAACCTGACAAGCCTTTCCTCGGGCTGTACGTGGACATAGACATGCCCATGCTGCACGAGCTGATAGGACTGCTCGGCCAGAACAGCACCGGAAGAGACCTGTCGGTGGCCGAGATACCGAAAGGTGTAGGCCCGGCCACTATGGATATGGAAATGTCCGACACTGTTATACGCCTGCTGAAATGCCTGAAGTCTGAGACAGAGGCGTCCATACTTGGCCCGGGACTTGTTCGGGAGATAATATACAGAGCTCTCCGAGGCAGTCAGGCTCAGTCGCTCTATGCACTCGCCGCCCACGACGGTAAATTTGCACGTATTTCAAAGGCGCTGATGATGATACACAGAGACTGCTCTATCAAAGACGATGTGACACATCTGGCAGAATCGGCAAACATGAGCCTCTCGACATTTCACCGAGCTTTCAAAGAGATAACATCCGAATCACCTGGTCAGTATATAAAGAAAGTGCGCATGAATAAAGCGAAGGAACTCATCAAAAATGAAAGGATGAAGGTTTATATCGCCGCCCATAAGGTCGGCTATGAGAGCGTTTCACAATTCAGCCGAGAGTTTAAAAAGTTTTTCGGAGAGAGCCCCACAGAGATAATGAACTCTAAGTCGGAATAAACAAAAAGATAGAAAAGCCCAGCTTTACACTGAGCTTTTCTTATATGCCGAGTGTCTATTTGGTTCTGAATTTATTCATCATATTATTCAAGCTGACCGCCTGACTTTCCAGATCATTCACGGTAAAGCTGATCTGCTCCACAGCAACGTTGCTCTCGGTGATCCCCTGAAAGACCATGCGGATATTCTCGCTGCTTGCGTCTATCGCATCTGCCTGTTCGGATATCGAGACACCGACAAAGTCATTTGCCTCTTTAACCTTTGAAACGGCATCTTTAATTTTATTGAAAATAACAGTGGTAAGCTCGATGACCTCTACACCTTCGTCCACACTCACCTTTGCCATAGACATGTTCTTATCCGCCTGTTTAGACTCGTTGACCAGAGTACCGATGATCTCGGTGATCATTTTAGTCGATTCCTGAGTCTTTTCGGCGAGCTTTCTAACCTCGTCTGCCACCACGGCGAATCCCCTTCCTGCATCCCCTGCTCTGGCTGCCTCAATGGCGGCGTTCAGCGCCAGCAGATTTGTCTGGTCTGCAATATCTGCTATGGAGCCCGCTATGTCGCCTATCTCACCCGAAGAGTTATTAAGATTTGCTATCACTATAGAAAGCTCCTCTGTGGAGTTTTTAATGCTGTTTATCTTCTTCACTGCATTGGCGAGCTCTCCGCTCCCCTCAAGGGTCAGCTCAAAAGCCTGTAGTGTGAGGTTATTTGCCTCATATGTATTTTCATTTATGGATTTAGACGTGACATTCATCTCCTCCATAGCGGAAGCCATATCATTTGCCTGACCTGTCTGTTCTGAAAAAGTGGTGGACAATTCTTCGGCTGTGGCGGCAAATTCGGCACTGCTCGATGCGAGGTTGTTCGAAACATTCTTCACATCCACGACGATGTCCTCGATACTGGCGATGAAAGTATTTATATTTTCCGCCAGCTCACCTATCTCATCCTTATTTTTAACAACTATCCTCTGTGTAAGGTTTGCGTCACCGCTATTGAGATTCGCCGTCAGCCTTATCAACCTGAGCAGGTTGGATATCACCGCATCTCTGATGACATAAAGCAGAGCCAGAAGGGATATGATGGATAAAACACTGATGAAGATATTCATAAGCATACTGCGCTTTGCAGAGGATAATGACAGGTTCGCCTGATCTATGATAGACGTGCTCATCTTATCGTCTGCTTCTTTTAGTGCATTTATCTTTTGCGTTATCGTCGCAAACCATTTATCGGAGCTGATGCCGAAATTGCCCGAAGCTGCCCCGTCGACGGCTGTCTGACGATACTTTGCCACCTCTTTAAAAGAAGGATCGGACAGCACTGTATTATAGATATTCAATATATCTTCCGAAGCGGAAAGCTCGAAAGAACTCATATATGAATCCTGCTCTGCGATGAGCCTTATGAGTTTTTCATAAAGTCCTTTGCCAAAGCTGTCTTTGGCAAAGACATTCGCGAGGACAGCCCTCTCGATACCAGCCCTCTCTTTTGCCAAAAGAAAGCTCATATATGCCAACAAATTCCTCGATACTGATGCATTATCCGCTGCCTGTGCCGCATCCGCTATAACAGACAGGAAATCGCCGTTAAGACCGGAGTAATAGGATATCGCATCCGAAAGAGGTATGGAGAAAGAATCCACCCGCCTCCTTATGTCTGGCATCTGATCCATATATCTTAAGGCTACGCCGATGTGCTCCAGCAGCTCAGTCGACAGCTTCGCCTTATGACTTTCAAAAAATGATGTGAATTCATACGCTGTCTTATCCGTCAATTCCCTCTGCCTTTTGAGCTCGGATGAAAATGACGAACCGCCGCTGCCTATGAACCCTGCCGTCATTCCTCTCTCTTTCTGAGTCTCATGCACCAGCCTGCTGACCAGAGCGGACGTATCCGTATAGCTGACAATGTGCACCATATTGTCGTATGTGTTGTAGTTACGCATTATGCCCGATACTGAATAAATCATCAGAGCGATAACAGGTATTACTAAAGCAAGATAAAGTTTTGTTTTGATATTCATATTCCACCCCTTAAATAATTAGCCGCTAAATGAAAATAAGATGCTCACAGCATCGGGACATATCAGTTTTAACATTTATTAGATTTAAAAAATTGATCTGCGTTAAATATGTAAATTAATATGTCCGAAATAACGTTTTTTACCCAATCGATGATTATTGACCTGAATCAATTTACATATTCAAAAGGCGGGTTATTTTATTATAAGAATCATAAGGGGTGCTGAAATGACTGATTTTTTAAAAGAAATGGCAGAGACAGCCCACGACGGTATAATGTATGTTTCGGCTGACGGAATCATCAGATACTGGAATATCGGCTGTGAAAAGATCTTCGGATTCTCCGAAAGCGAGGCTCTGGGGCAGAATCTAGACCTTATCATCCCCGAAAGACACAGGGCAAAACACTGGACAGGATTTGACAGGGTTATCGAAACAGGCGAAAGCGGATATGCAGACAAAATGCTCTCTGTGCCTGCTGTCTCTAAAGACGGGCATAAGCTCATCATAGAATTCTCTATACAGGTGATACACGAAAACGGCAAAAGAGCGGGCTTCAGCTCTATTGTGCGTGATGTCACGGCGAAAAAAGTAAAATAAAACAAGCATAGCCGGCACTTTTAAAGCCGGCTATACCGTTTATAAATCTATTGATAATCCAGAAGCCTCTTTTCGCCTGAAAGCGAGCGAAGCTCTGTGATGTCCTGACTGACCTCTATTGTGCCGATGTACTCCCCTTCGCCGTCTCGGAGTGCAAAATACTGTATCAGTATGAACTTACCCATCATCTGTATCCAGAATGATTCCACATCACGCTTGCCGGATTTCAGCCTTTCCACGACCTCATTCACGATATGCACGCTCTCCGGCGGATGACAGTTCTGCACGCTTCGGCCGATGATGGCCTTTGAGCGTGGAAATATACGCTCATTAGGCGAGGAAAAATACCTTACCTTATCGTCTGCATCAACATATGTGATGTCCACAGGCAGAGTGTTCAGCATAGTCATAAGCTCGCCGACTGTGAGAGAACCCGTCTCCATATTTATCATCCCTTCGGGCAGTTTCGGCTCTTCTGCTTTAATGCTCTCCACCTCAGGGGTATCTATAAAGCTGTACCCCTCCTCAGGGCATTGTCCCGCCATCTCGGGAAAAACATTTTCAGGTATCTTCAAGGCAGCCATAGGGAGCAGAATGTAGTCTTCCCTAAAGATCAGCCCGTAAATATCAAAAAACAGCTTACCGACCACTCTGTTAAACCTGATGCCGTCATATTTATCAGCATCCAAAACCGTCAGAAGCGACTTCATCCCTTTACGTACATCATCGTGGATAGACCACATCACATTAACACATCTATACTCTGGGATGTATTTCTCAACATAAGGAAAAAGGATATTCTCCTTCTTTACATAGTGCTTTTCTATCTCTGCGAGCTCTTCGATCTTCTTTTTGATAGCACGTCTGTATCTGTCGAATTCCTGCGAGCCCTCTTCCGCCTTGCTGAAAAGCTGAAGCTGCTCTTTGATAGATTCCATATGCTCGGTTATCGCTGCGTTCTCGTCTGTCATTATAGATATAAACTGCGGAACATTCCTGCAGAGGTTAAAGACATCATCATCTAACTGATTGGAAAATATGTTGATTATCCTGTTAAGAGCTCCTTTGATAGTTTCCATATCATATTTCTCACAGGTAACCATCCAGTCAACCAACGCCATAACTTCGTCGTATCTGACAGATTTTATGTCGCTCTCATATTCAGCATAAAGAGCGCCGAGGTCTTCATCTTCCAGTATCCCTTCGCAGTATAAGCGAAGGTTTTCCATATGCGGATCGTTCTTGCCAAGCCATTCAGACATAAATCAACTCCCTGTAATAACTAATGATCTATTATAATTGCTTCTCTCATGGTTTTCCAATGAAGTGGACACCGGTGCTTAACTAATCATCAAAGCCGCAGCAGGTTCGTAAACTCCTCCAGAAGCCTCGTTCTGAATCTATCCTTATGCAGAATAACGTAAAAACTGCGCTTAAGATTAAGAAACGGGGTCGAAAGTGTTTTTATCTTGCCCAGTTTTTCCATATCTCCGAGAACATATTTAGACAGGCAGCCAATGCCTCGCCCGCTGGCGACATAGTTTTTTATCGCCTCGGTTAGAGTCAGCTCCATCGTTATCTGTATTTTAATAGAGTGTTCTTTCAGTTCGCTCTCCAAAACCCTTCTGGAGCCTGCGCCTATCTCTCTCATCACCCAGCCGAATTCCTCCAGATCAGAAGGCTCGACCCTCTCCTTTTTAGTTAAAGAGTGAGAAGCAGATGTGAATATGGACAGCTCATCCTCTTTCCACTGGACAACTTCTATCTGCGGGTGCCTGTAAGGCTTTTCTATCACCCCTATATCTATCTCATGTTTAAGCAGTTTATCTATAACGTAATCACTGTTGCCTATATTCATATGGACACTGCTCTTCGGATTTTCATCCACAAAGGCGGAGATATACTCAGGCAGAACATAATTAGCGATAGACGGGATAGTTCCTATGGCCAGATGCCCGTACAATGATGACTTATCAGAGAAAAAATTAGAAATTTCACCGGCTTTTGATATCAGTTCCGAAGAGGCATGAAGTATCGCATCCCCCTTACCGTTCAGCACTAGTTTCTTGCCGACCCTGTCAAAGAGCTTCTCACCCAGTTGCTCCTCAAACCCTTTCAAAGCCATACTGGCAGCGGCTTGGGTTATGCACAGCTTTTCAGCCGTAAGTGATATGCTCCCCAGCTTTGCGGTGTAATAAAACACCTCTACCTGCCTTATCGTTATATTCATATAAATTTTCCTTATATATTATTCAATTATTATTGATTTTACATAAGAAAATATAGTGACTATTGTCTTATTATACAACCTTAGTTTTGTATACATAAGAAATAATGCAAAGTTAAAGCCGGAATAACTTAGCCATAAATATATTGTAAACAATATATTACTATAGATATTCCGACTTGCCTAAGCATTCGCTTTTTTAAAACCCAAACCAGCTTTTTTATATATAAATAAAATTAATATACATACAGTAAAACTCAACAAAGCAACATTTTATGGAGGTGAGTGATGAGGACATTAAACAGGAGAAATTTTATCAAGGGTGCAGTGGCCGTTTCAGGAATGGCTTTATGCAGTACCGCAACAATGAAGAGCGCATTAGCGGCAGAAACCCCCGCAGAACAACAGGAGACGCCTATACTCCCATGGGGTTATCAGGAGCTGGATCCTGAATACGTGAGGAAACTCGGTCATCTCGGATATTATCTCGAGGAGTGCGGCGGCGGCGCCTTCTGGGCTATCATAACAGCCATGCGTGAAAAGACTGGATATCCATTTACCCTTATCCCCAGCTACAGCAAAGAGGACTTTATGGAACACCTCGAAACAGGGAGCAAAAAACACATGCAGATACCCATGCAGTATGCCGCAGGCGGTGTCGCAGGATACGGAACACTTTGCGGTGCACCAAACGGGGCTGCTTCTGCCATGACATACATGCTGCCGATGAATGTGGTCGACGAGATTGTCCCCAGACTTTTAAGATATTACGAAACTGAGTCTTTCCCCACGAACGAATCAAATACGTACGCATCCTCGGGCGAGTTCTTCCCGCCTAAATACAAGAGCGCAAATGCTCTGCCACAGTCATGCAGCAGCTCTGTCCTCTGCCATGTAAGTGTGGGCAAGTGGTGCGAAAAATCAGGCTATGCCAGCGGTGCGAAAGAAAGATCGGAAAGATGTGCCAGAGTGACAGGCGACATAGCAGCCATGGCAGTGAAGCTAATGAACGCCCACGTCAAAGGCGAGCTCCACACCGCTTTCCCTATGCACCTCTCACATGATACTGCAGGATGTAAAACATGCCACTCCAAAGGCGACAAATACGAGTCAGGACAGTTCACCAGAGGATCTATGGAATGCGGAAGCTGTCACGACGACAAACATGACAAAAAGATGGACCCGCATAAAGGCGAAAACAGACTTCAGACAGCCTTCGGCACAAAGGTGAACACTTGGGCAGGGGCAGCAGTCGTCGGAACCATCTCCGGCATAGGCGTTCACGCCGTAAACAAGCGAGCCAAGAAAGGAAAAGACCATGAAGACAACGACTAATACCATAAGCGTTAAAAGACACAGCCTTACATACAGAATACTGCACTGGGCGATCGTCGCAGAGGTACTCATGCTTGTTATCTCAGGCATGGCGGTCAGCGAATACCTTAAGCTGCCTATCCTCAGCAGAGGCGTTGCGAGAAGCCTGCACATAGTCATATCCATGGCATGGACGGGAACCATAACGTTCTTCCTATATTATTTCGTCGTTAGCGGTGAATACAAATGGTTCGGGCTTTCCCGCATTGGCAAAGGATTCGACTTTTTCATGCACGAGATAAAGTGCATCGTAGAGGGCAAAAAACTAGAGAGCCCCGTCAGGTATAATATTGAAAAGAATAAGTATGAGGAAAAGATAGTCTTAACGGAAGTACTTGCTTGGTGGGGTTGGCTTACCCTTTGGATGATAATGGTACTGACAGGTCTGGGGCTGATATTTCCGGCAGATTTCAGCATCGTAAACAGATTTAGTCAGGCGATCTTCAGCGGGTTTGACAACCCTGCCGCCGCAACGAGATTTCTTCACATATCAGTATCGATGATAATGGTGGTTTATGCGGTCATCCATGCATACGCATCATACATCTTCGGCATGGTCGGCTCTATGCTCACAGGGATAAAGCAGGAACCCATAGCAGAGCCAAAGAAGTAACTTTCCAAACCAAAGAACCGCAGAGACAAAAAAAGCCCAGTTTTACCCTGGGCTTTCCTTAATGCCGAGAGCGAGTTTTCCCCGAAATGGCGAACTTGTTTCGGCATCCTTGAACTCTAATTCATATAGAAATCAGCGGGAAGTATAGGGAGCTAAAGTGAATGACAATAATCACTTAACTCTAAATGCTATTTCACCCAATCTGTCAGAATCCTGTCAGAAGAAACTCACCTAGCTTTCATTCTCAAAAGTATATATAAGACTAGAGGCGATTCAACATGACTGGAGATATAATGAGCGAAATTAAATCAGGCGACCCGCTTCACGGTATTACACTCGAAACAATTATTACAAAATTATACGAGCATTACGGGTGGGAAAGGTTGGCCGGAAAGATTAAAATTAAATGTTTTACAGACAATCCAAGTATCAAATCAAGCCTGAAGTTCTTAAGAAAAACACCATGGGCAAGGACAAAGGTAGAAGATCTTTACCTTATCACCCGTTTTAAAAAGTAGTCATTTTGCTATTCTGAGGCAGGTGTATTAATTCCTATCGCAATGATGATATATCATGCTGGACGACTTACCGGCGAGCCTACCTGTACTCCAGCACAGCTGAAGATTAAAGCCACCTGTCGGACCGTCTAGGTTGATGATTTCACCTGCGAAATATAAATTATCTATGATCTTTGATTTCATGGTCTTACCGTCGATTTCTTTAAGGTCTATTCCGCCTGCTGTGACAACTGCACGTTCGAAGCCTGCAAATTTTTCAATATTTAAGCGTAGATTTTTGAGGATATTGATTAGTTTTTTTCTATCTTCTTTTTTCAGGTCACATGACCGCATTTCCGGGTTAATGCCGGTTTGCTCTATCGCAAGTGCCAAAAGCTTTGGTTGAAAGTATTTGTCCAGCATATTTTTTAGCTTTTTCCGGCTATTTTCATTTATATATTCAGCTATCTCTTTGTCCAGCAAGTGATGCTCAATATCTGGTCTAAAATCAATGGAGAGCTGTAAACCCGCCTGAGTAATATCAATTACCCTTGTCAGGTTATATATCGCGGGACCCGATAACCCATTATCTGTAAATACTGCATCGTTTAGATCATCAGCAATCTTTTTACCACCATGATATATGGAAAAACGAGCTCCTCTTGGACTCATCCCTTGAAGTATTTTTACCCAGCTTTCTTTGACGATAACAGGAACAAGTGCTGGTTTTGGCTCTATTATATTATGCCCAAGCTTCTTCGCATAATTGTAACCATCCCCTGCAGAACCTGTCTTAGGGTATGATTTACCACCGGTGGCAAGTATCACTGACTTGCACAAGATATCTCCGGTTGCGGTTGATATAGAGGTTATTCTATCATCTGTAGTATTGATCTTATGGATTATTACACCTTGGCGTATCTCAACCTTGTGCTCTTTCAGATATCTGGTAAGAATTGATAGTACTTCTTCTGCTAGGTCTGACATGGGAAATACCTTAAAGCCCTTATCGACCTTAGTAACCATACCTCTTTTGTTGAAAAAGTTTATAGTATCAGCGGAAGAGAAGGCGTTAAAGGCTTGATATAAAAATTTTCCGGTTTTACCGAAGTGCGTTACGAATTCTTTGGTATTAGTTATGGTGTTTGTGATGTTACATCGCCCTTTGCCACTGATAAGCAGTTTGCGACCGACAGAACCCATCTTTTCGATTAACAGAACTTTTGCACCATTCTCAGACGCAGTCCCGGCCGCCATAAGACCGGCAGGGCCTCCACCTATCACAACAACATCATAAACTGTCATTAAATTACCGCTTTTGTCCCGACCTTTTATAATAGGTCTTGATCTTCGTATGTATATTCAAAATAGAACTGCATGCCTTTTGGGCTTTGATAAGAGTATGGTATCAGAGAGGCCGCTTAAATGTAAAGACGGTATTGGATAAATTTAGTTTATGTACATTTAGGTAGTTGCTGAATAGCCACTGACTTAGTAGACGAAATCTATTCTGTCACAAACGAAAAAAGCCCAGCTTTACGCTGAGCTTTTCTTAATGCCGAGAGCGAGACTTGAACTCGCACACGATTTGACTCGCACAGGATCCTTAGTCCTGCGTGTCTACCAATTCCACCACCTCGGCTAACGAGAATGAGAAATTACACTAACAACTCCGTCATGTCAAGCAGGTTTTTTAAATTTTTTTCAACTTTTTTTCATGTCGTCCAAAAGCCCCTAGACAAATAAGGTTTTCAGGCAAATTTACCCGCCATATACCTTGACAAAAACATGGTACACAAGTATATTCTATGGTTCACAAATTCCATTGGGAGCGTGCAAATGAACATTTTACTTCCCGACGGCGCCAAGCTGGACGTACAGGACGGCGCAACAGGATACGACGTAGCGAAACAGATAAGCGTGGGTCTCGCAAAGAAAGCTATCGCAGCAGAGATCAACGGCGAACCAAAAGATATAACAGCCGTGCTTAAAGACGGCGATACCATAAAAATAATAACGGAGCAGGACCCCGAAGCTCTGGACATCATAAGACACTCAACGGCACACCTTATGGCGCATGCCGTAAAGAGACTTTTTGAAGACGTGAAAGTGACAATAGGCCCCGTTATCAAAGACGGCTTTTACTACGACTTTGACATGGGCGACAGAAAATTCACCCCGGACGACCTGAAAGCTATCGAAAAGATGATGGCAAAGATCGCCTCCGAGGCTATCCCTGTCACACGCAGAGACATCTCCAGTGCGGATGCCCTTAAAGAATTCGCAGATGAGAAATACAAGGTCGAGCTGATAACAGACATCGGTGCAGAGTCCGTATCCCTTTACGATCAGGGCGACTTCACAGACCTCTGCCGTGGACCTCACGTGGACAACACAAAGCGCATTAAGCACTTTAAGCTGCTCTCCGTGGCGGGTGCATACTGGCGAGGCGACGAAAAGAATAAAATGCTCCAGCGTATCTATGGCACAAGCTGGACAACAAAAGAGGATCTCGACAACTACCTCAATATGCTCGAAGAAGCTGAGAAGCGTGACCACCGTAAGATTGGTAAACAGCTCAAGCTCTTCACATTCAGCGAAGAAGCCGGTGCGGGATTCCCTATATATCTGCCTAACGGCGGCGCTCTCCGCAACGTTCTCGAGACATTCGAGAAGGAAGAGCACATTAAACGCGGATACGACATAGTATACGGCCCGCAGATACTCAAGCAGGATCTGTGGAAAAAATCCGGCCACTATGACAACTACCGTGAAAACATGTACTTCACGAAGATAGACGACGTTGACTTCGGCGTGAAACCTATGAACTGCCTTGCGCACATGATGGTTTTCAACTCTGAGATACGCAGCTATCGTGACCTGCCTCAGCGATACTTTGAGCTGGGCACAGTACACAGACACGAAAAATCAGGCGTTCTCCACGGTCTGCTCCGTGTGCGTGCATTCACACAGGACGATGCACACATATTATGCACACCGGAACAGCTTCAGGACGAGATCATCGGCATCATAAACTTTGTCGACGACATCATGGGCATTTTCAACTTCACATACGAAATTGAGATATCCACAAAGCCTGAGAAATACATCGGCTCCGACGAAAACTGGGAAAAAGCGACAAACGCACTCTTTGAGGCTCTTAAAGCGAGAGGTCTCGACTATGAGATAAACGAAGGCGACGGCGCATTCTATGGACCTAAGATCGACATCAAACTGAAAGATGCTATCGGACGCTACTGGCAGTGTGCTACAATTCAGGCGGATTTCAACCTTCCTGAAAAATTTGACCTCAACTACATCGGCGAGGACGGACAAAAGCACAGACCTGTTATGCTCCACAGGGTTATCCTCGGTTCTGTCGACAGGTTCATCGGGGTTCTCACAGAGCACTTCGCAGGTGCTTTCCCTATATGGATAGCACCAAAGCAGGTTCGCGTTATCAACGTCACAGACGCACAGGCGGACTATTGCAAGGAGCTCGAGCGTAAACTGAAGGCTGCGGGATTCAGAGTGGATTCCGACCTGCGCAACGAAAAAATGGGATTCAAAATCCGTGAAGCACAGATGGAGAAAATTCCACATATGCTGATCATTGGACAGAACGAGGTTGATAATAATCTGGTTTCTGTTAGACTTCGTAACGGAGAAAATAAAAATGAGCTTGATTTTTCCACCTATCTTGGTGTATTAACAGAGCTTGACAAAAATAAGACGCTTGAATTGTGGAGGTGACCTATAAGAGGCGGTAAATTCGCACCCCCTGTCAAAGAGGACAAGGAGAGGATAAACGAAGAGATACCTCATAAAGAGGTAAGGCTGATATTGGATGACGGATCACAGCACGGGATATGCAGTATTTCAGAAGCACGTTCCCTGGCTGATCAAGCCGGTCTTGATCTGGTGGAGATCGCTCCAACAGCAAAACCGCCCGTATGCAGGGTCATGGACTATAGTAAGTTCAAGTTTGAAAAGAATAAGAAAGACCGTGAGGCACGCAAGAAACAGCGAGCCAATCAGGTCGACACAAAAGAAGTTAAATTCAGACCCAAGATCGAAGAGCATGACTACGAAGTTAAGATGAAGAACGTTAAAAAGTTCCTCACCAGCGGCGACAAAGTGAAGGTTGTCCTTCGCTATCGCGGACGAGAGATGATGTTCCAGGAAATGGGAATGGAATTACTTGATAGAATAAAAAACGATATCGAGGGAATCGGTATTGTTGATAAAAAACCCGAGATGCAGGGTCGCCAGCAGGTTATGATGGTATCACCTGTTAACACTGCTGGAAACTAATTTAAGGAGTTTTCGAATGCCGAAAATGAAAACCCATAAGGGTTCCGCTAAGAGATTTAAAATCACTGGAAGCGGAAAAGTAAAAGCGAAGAAAAGCGGACTGAGGCACATACTCACCTCTAAGTCCTCTAAGCGCAAGCGCGATTTACGCCACCCTAGCATCCTTCAAGGTCAAGACGCGGCCACCATCAAAAAAATGATGCCGTACGCGTAAGAAAGAAGGAGTAAGAAATGCCAAGAGCTAAAGGTGGGTATAAAACCCGCAGAAGAAGAAACGAGTGGCTGAAAAAAGCCAAAGGTAACAGAGGTCAGACTAGAACCGTTTATAAAAAGGTTCGTGAACAGGTCGAGAGATCTCTGGAGACAGCTTATGTTGGTCGTAAGCAGAAAAAGCGCGACTACAGAAAGCTGTGGATCATCCGTATCAACGCTGCTGTTCGTCAGCACGGCCTTTCATACAGCGCCTTCATCGGCGGTCTGAAAGCGAAAGGTATCGAAGCGGATAGAAAGGTCCTCTCCGATATGGCTATTAACGCCCCTGCAGAGTTCGAGCAACTCTGCCAGCAGGTAAAAGGCTAATCAAAACCATCAAAGGCGACTCTTACGGGTCGCCTTTTTTGTTACAAACCAAATCATCTAATTTCATACATACAACAACATGAGCGAAGCAGATTATATTATAATTTTCACGGCGTACGCTGTAGCAGGCTTGATAAAAGGTCTCACGGGCGTTGGCTTTTCAACTTCGTGTCTTCCTATTATGGCGCTCAGGCTGGATCTGAAGATAGCTATACCTCTGGTGATAATCCCGTCCATCGTCAGCAACATATCGGTAATGATACAGGCAGGACATTTCCGTGAGGCAGTCAGGCGGTTTTACCCGTTATACCTTGCGAGCATCCCGGGGCTTATTCTCGGCATATCCGTACTAGCTCTTATAAATGTGCAGATAGCAAAGGCTGCTCTGGGTATAATACTGATATCTTATGCAGGATATGCACTTACGAAGCACGACTCGATACTCTCTGAAAAAGCTGAAATGCTATTAAAGATCCCTGCAGGATTCTGCACAGGGTTTGTAAACGGTCTCACAGGCTCACAGGTTATGCCTTCCCTTCCCTTTCTGCTGGCACTTGATATGGATAAGAAGCTCTTCATACAGTCGATAAATATATATTTCACAATGGCCAGCTTCGTCGTGCTGATAGGAATGAAGAAGCTCGGATTCATACAGCCCCACATGATAATCACCGCAATACTCGGGCTCATCCCTGTATTAGGTGCTGTTTATATAGGCGGGCGCATACAGCAGAGAATGTCTGTGTCGGCACATAAAAAGACAGTGCTATACTTCCTTTTAGTCATGGGAACAATACTAATTTTAAAACTGATGATATAAAAAAAGCGGCTCCGAAGAACCGCTTTAAATGGTTTATTTATGCTCGATCACCTCGGCATCTATGGTGATGTTTATCTCACTGCCGACAAGGTCTGCTCCGTTAGGCAGCTTTCCGCTCCATGAAACGCCGAAGTCGTATCTGTTCAGCTTTGTTGTGGCTTTGATACCTCTGCGCTTATTCCCCCACGGGTCTGTTATGACCTCTGAAAGTTCAGCAACGTCCAGAGTGACGGGGCTCGTATTACCTCTGATGGTGAGTTTACCCTCGACGGTGAGTCCGCCGTCAGGCTTTTGTATAACCTTTGTAGATGTGAATCTCATAACGGGAAAGTTCTCAAGGTCGAAAAAATCAGGGGTTCGCAGATGCTTATCCCTAGCTTCCACCCCTGTATCAAGGGAGTTAACGCCTATGACAACGTCTACCTTAGACTTTGTGATGTCTGCATCATCGATGGTAACCTTCCCTTCCACATTAGGAAACATTCCGTGCACATCCGCTATCATCATGTGCTTTACGCTGAAATATGTATTAGAATGATCGGGATCGATATCCCACTCTGATGCCGTGGCAACTGTCGTAAACATAGCCAAAGCTATTATGCTGAATAAGATTTTCTTCATTTTGTTCTCCGTATAATAATAATGAACCACTCGGGCAAAGCCCCTATATCAATAATCTAGCTAGATATAGATGCCACGCAATATAAAAATCTAAACTTTTTCAAAATTACCTCTTGCATAAAATTTATATCTAATTAGATTTAGTTTCAGAGATTAAATCTAACTAGATGTTTTAAGGAGATATAAAATGATAAGAAAGATATTTGAAACAAAAGATTCATACGCAGCTTTAGTGGCAAGACTGACACTAGGCATAGTTATCCTCCCCCACGGACTCCAGAAAGTTTTCGGATGGTTCGGCGGATTCGGATTCGAAGGTACTATGGGCTTCTTCACACAGCAGATGGGCATACCGTATATATTCGCACTGCTCGCTGTGCTGGCCGAGTCACTGGGCGCAGCTGCAGTCATAGCAGGCCTCTTCACAAGGCTGGCTGCGATAGGCGTGGGCGTAACAGTGGGCATAGGTGCTCTGATGGTACACCTGCCAAACGGCTTCTTCATGAACTGGTTCGGCACACAGCAGGGTGAAGGCTATGAATACCATATCCTCGCAGTGGGACTTGCTCTGGCAGTGGCTATAAGCGGCGGCGGTAAATTCGCTCTGGATAAGCTGGTCGCTGAAAAGCTGAATAAGTAGTAATAGATATAAAAAAGGGGGCTGGCTGCTTGCCCCCTTTCTTAAACTTTGACAGGATCAAATGGTATCAGTTCTAAGCTGTTGCGTTAACAGAAGCTCCTGATTCTCCTCTGACGCTCATGCTCCCGTATGGGGAATACATAGCAGCAGACTCTTCTTCGTCTTCGTCCTGATCTTCTTCAAGAGACTCTATGAGAGCGAGATCAGAATCCTCTTCAGAAGCGGCATCGGCCTGGTCAGCTTCATAAGCGGCCTGTTCGGATGCGCTTATCTCTCCGTCACCGTCTGTGTCATACTGGTCAAATTCAGATTTTGAAACAGTATCACTGCCTATCTTATAATCCTGAGAGGCTTCCTCTGTCAGGGTGACTGTGTCCATATTGCCCGTACTGGTAACGGAGCTTGAGGACTTTTCTTCGTTAGTTGCGCTTTCCTGACCTTTTATGGTCAACGCGGAAGTTTGCTGCAACGTTGAATAGGACATACCTATTGATGAAATACTCATGTCGACCTCCTTGTCAGCATTCTTTGCCTGCATGTCATATCGGAAATAAAAAGCATCCCTTAAGATATTGGCAATTAAGGAGATTTTGTCTTAATTGTGCAGATAGTATGGAGATGTGAATTCATATTTCCCTTACATCCCCCTTAAAACGTTAGTAAAAAGGGACATTCGGTATAAAGCAAAATGCTTAAATCCGCCTCTAATCCACATTTAGCTCCATTTAGGCAAAAAACAGGCGGGCAATCTATACAAAAACTCCATAATCTTTTTTTAAAAAATGCTTGTGTTTTTTCTAAAGCTGCCTTATGTATGCACATACATGGAAGATATGAAAAACTTAGACCTCCAACATTACTTTAGTAACTGCCTGTTCTTCTCAGTGAACTCGTTAGCGAGAAGCATAACCAGACTGACCGATAAAAACTTCAGTAAGGTAGGAATATGCCCATCTGAAGGATTCCTGCTTATGCTTGCTATAGAAAAACCGGGGATATCACAGAAAGAACTTGGAGAGCACCTTCATCTGGCACAATCCACCGTCAGCAGGTTCGTAGACGGTATGGTACGTGAAGGCTATCTTGAAAAATCTCAGGAAGGAAAACTGGCAGTCGTGTCCGCAACTGAAAAATGCAAAGAGTTCATACTAGAAGTAAAATCTGCCTGGAGAGACACCTATAAAGACTATGTAGAAATACTCGGACAGGAAGAATCAGACATTTTAACAGCAGCAGTAAGGAGAGCTGACGAAAAGCTCAACTCTAAATAAAAAATTTTGCTATAACGCATGCATGCGCATGCAAAGGAGTAGAACTAATGGCTAAGACACTGGTAATATCCGGTCACCCAAGTCTCAATGATGAATCTATTGCAAACAGGGCTATTATCTCTAAGCTGAAAACAGCCCCGAACGTGTCCGTAAGAGACATCAAAGCTCTCTATCCAGATTTTAAAATTGATGTCGAAGCAGAACAGAAAGCCCTGCTGGAGGCTGACAATGTTGTTTTCCAGTTTCCATTTTTCTGGTATTCGGTTCCCGGTATTTTAAAAGAATGGATGGACGAAGTCTTAACATACGGCTTTGCCCACGGTTCCACAGGGACAAAACTTCACGGAAAAAGGCTCATCATATCTACGACAACAGGCGCTCCAGAAATAGCATATACAACAGAAAATGACGATACATTCAAAATAGAGCTTTTACTGAAACATATGGAGCAGTCGGCAAAGATGACAGGGATGAAATATGAAGCTCTGGTCTCCTACGATGTTGGCTATATCCCCGGTATTCGAGGCGATAAAGACGACATTGCCAAGAGAGCTGAAGAGCACGCCGAAAAGCTTTTACAGATGCTGTAAACACAAAACATCATAACTAATAGGGCAGGCAGCCGCCCTGCCCTCTATAAATCTTATTATTTTATCCTCTAATACCTGTTGACCTTATATTTGCTGTTGAAACTGTACGTCTATTCAAGTAAAACGTTATATTCAGAAAATCATTAATTCACGGAGTTTACAGTGGAATTAGATATCAGCAGTATCAAGGGGTACGAGCAGGAGATAGCCTCCGCAAAGACCTCTGACGAACTTTATCAGGTCAAAGTAAAATACCTCGGTAAAAAGGGTCTGATCAGCGGAATGAGCAAACAGCTCAAAGACGTGGCCAACGAGGATAAAAAAGAATTCGGAATGAAGATAGGCGAACTGAGAAACGGATTTGAAGCTCTGTTTGCTGAAAAAGAGAGCGAACTGGCGAAATCCGAAATGGACGCAAAGCTCGTGAATGAAGCCCTCGACATCACAATGGAAGGCTTCCCTATGCACACAGGCTCTCAGCACCCTATCATGTCTATATATTATGAAATAGCAGACATCTTCGGCTCTATGGGCTTCGAAGTGGCTGTCGGCCCAGAGGTCGAGCTCGACCTTTACAACTTTGAAATGCTGAACATCCCGCAGGAGCACCCTGCGAGAGACATGCAGGATACATTCTATATATCTGACGACGTTCTGCTCCGTACACACACCTCCCCCGTTCAGGCGAGAGTGATGGAGAGCAAAACTCCTCCGATAAAGATCATCGCACCGGGCAAGGTTTACAGATGCGACTACGACATCACCCACACACCTATGTTCCATCAGGTTGAGGGTCTCCTTGTCGATAAAAACGTCACATTCGCAGACCTTAAAGGTACGCTGACACACTTCATACAGAGCATGTTCGGCTCTAACGTACCGGTACGTTTCCGTCCTAGCTTCTTCCCTTTCACCGAGCCTTCGGCTGAGGTAGACATGGGATGTACCATATGCGGCGGGTCGGGATGCCGTGTGTGTAAGGGCACAGGCTGGATAGAGATCCTCGGCTCCGGTATGTGTAACGACGAGCTCTACCGCCATGCGGGATACGAGCCCGGTGTTTACTCCGGATTTGCCTTCGGAATGGGTATCGAGCGTATCGCAATGCTGAAATACGGCATAGGCGACCTCCGCTCTTTCTTTGAAAACCACCTGAAATTCTTAAGGCAGTTCTAAGGGGGATATGAAATGAAAGTAAGTTTAAACTGGTTAAATAAATTCGTAGAAGTATCAGACCTCGACCCTAAAGATATAGCTGAAAAGCTGACGATGTGCGGTCTTGAAGTCGATGCTGTTGAGCACCTCAGCGCTCTGGATAACGTTGTCGTGGCTAAGGTCATGGAATGCGGAAAGCACCCTGATGCCGATAAGCTCTCCCTCACAAAAGTATTCGACGGTGAGGAAACATGGCAGGTTGTATGCGGTGCGCCGAACGTAGCCGCAGGCCAGACAGTCGTTTTCGCCAAAGTAGGCGCAGTACTGCCAGGCGATTTCAAAATCAAAAAAGCAAAGATACGCGGTCTTGAATCCTTCGGTATGATATGTGCCGAGGACGAGATCGGTCTTTCCGAAGACCACGGCGGTATCATGATACTCGACGACAGCCTCGAGGCGGGCACACCCGTTAACGAGCTGTTCGGACTGCCCGACACAGTACTCGAGATAGGCATCACGCCAAACCGTGCAGACTGCCTCAGCATCATAGGCTATGCCCGTGAAGTGGCGGCACTCTACGGACGTGAGCTGAAAAAGAACGAATTCACCATAAACGAAACAGACGACGCAGTAGTGAACTACGGCGGAGTCGAGATAAAGAATAAAACAGCATGTCCGACATACCTCGGACGTGTTATCAAAGACGTTATTATCAAGCCTTCGCCGCTCTGGATGCAGAACAGACTGCGTGCAGTGGGCGTGCGCCCCATCAGCAACGTCGTAGACATCACAAACTATGTGCTTTTCGAATACGGTCAGCCCCTGCACACTTTCGACCTGAAAGAGATCGACGGTAAGATAATCGTGCGTAACGCTGAAAACGGCGAAAAACTCCTCACCCTCGACGAAAAAGAGCGTGAGTTCAACGACAGCATGCTCCTCATCACAGACGAGAAGAAATCACTCGCTGTGGCAGGCGTCATGGGCGGTGAGCACTCGGGCATCAGCAAAGATACAAAAGACGTTTTCCTCGAGTGTGCATACTTCGAGCCGAAACAGACACGCATGACAGCCAGAAAGCTCGGCATGCAGACAGACGCCTCATACAGATATGAGAGAGGCATTGACCCCGTAAACACCAAAGAAATGTGTGAATACGCAGCCTATCTGCTTCAGGAGCTCTGCGGCGGAAAGGTATGCAAAGGCGTGCTCGGCGAATACAGCGAACCTGCGAAGGTATCCTTCACTGTGAATGCAGACTGGATAAACAGCTATCTCGGCACAGACGTATCACTCGAGCAGATGATCGAGATACTCGGCGGGCTGGCACTTCAGCCTGTGGTAAACGGACGTGACATAACGATAACAGCTCCGTCATACAGAGTGGACATCTGCACACGTCAGGACATAGCAGAAGAGATAGCCAGAATGTACGGATACAACAACATCCCTACTACTCTGCCGAAGATAAACGCAGACTCTATGCCTATGCAGCCGCTCCTTGCCACACGCAAGGTAATGGCGCAGAAGCTGAAGACACTCGGCTTCAACGAGGCCGTGAACTACTCCTTCATGAAGGACGAGTTCCTCAAGCTGTTCGACGACGAATCAAAGTTTGTCAAACTGCTTAACCCTATTTCCGAAGATATGAACACCATGCGCCCACAGGTTTTCCCAGGCGTACTGGCGACTATCAGATACAACCTGAACAACGGATTCAAGCAGGTCAGATTCTTCGAATTTGCCTCTAACTTCGTTAAAACAGGTGAGAAACTCCCCGAACAGCGCATGAAGCTAGCCTGTGCATCCGCAGGTGAATACTGGCCTATGGGCTGGGCAGCTCCAAAGGGGACAGAGCCTTTCTACATGATGAAGGGAGTTCTCGAGAACCTCCTCGATCAGTACAAGGTTAAAGCTACATTCGTAAAATCAGAGAGAGCCTTCCTCCATCCCGGTAAATCTGCCGAGGTGATTGTGAACGGTAAATCTATCGGCTTCATCGGCGAGCTGCACCCTTCCAAAGCGGAAGACGCAGACATACGTGAGCGTGTGACACTCTTTGAGATAGACATGGAAGACTTCGTGAATGCCGCTGCTTTCACATACAAATTTGCGTCATTCAGCAAGTTCCCGTCCGTCTATAAAGACATATCCGTAGTGGTGGACATGGCTACTCCTACAGAAAAGCTGATAGAGTGCATAATGGCAACAAGCCCTATCGCAGAGGATGCTTTCCTCTTTGACGTATACACAGGCACAGGAATCGAGGCGGGCAAAGCCAGCCGTACTTTCCGTGTGCTCTTCACCGCTGAGGACAGAACACTCACAGACGAAGAGACCAACGGTATACTTCAGAAGATGATAGAGAACATGACAAAAGAATACGGAGCACAGCTCCGCTAACAAAGTCAGCACTTTTGTGCATTTCGATTTCCGCCTTCCTTCGGTCGGCTGATATAGATATAAGAGCCCGTCATCATGGCGGGCTTTTTTTTGTAGAATATTCTCCACTCGCCTCAGGTAAAATTGCAGAATATTCTCTACTTTTGCCGAAGCGCAAAACCTCTAGCTATATTTATCAATCATTTACAAACTGGCACTCCTGTTGCTTTTTATAAACCAAACAACATGGAGGACAGGATGAGAAACCTTTCCAGAATCATTTTATTAGGACTCATGATAACAGCTTTAGCAGCATGCGGAGGCATTTCAGATAAATACTCCGAAGCAAAAGCAGAAAACGGCAGGATCGTTATCCCTGTTTCACAGGTTAACGACGGCAACGCACACTATTACAAGATCAACGCAGCAGGCAAAGAGATCAAATTCTTCGTGGTGAAATCCACAGACGGAGTGATCAGAGCGGCATTCGATGCTTGTGACGTTTGTTACAAAGAAAAGAAAGGCTACACACAGGACGGCGAATACATGATCTGTAACAACTGCGGACAGAGATTCCACACCAGCCGTATCAACATCGTAAAAGGCGGATGCAACCCCTCGCCTCTGCACAGGACAACCGAAGGCGAAAACGTAGTGATAACTATGGCCGACATACAGTCCGGCGCAGGCTATTTCTAGGGGATAACATATATGAACATATTTACACTTCCCATCAGAAACCTTAAACGAAAATTACTGCGTACGAGCATCCTCGCAGCAGTTTTTACCGTAGGAATACTTTCTGTCGTCATGCTTTACAATGTTTCCGAGACCATCGGACATTCGCTGGAAAAAAAGATGACAGAATTTGGAGCTAACATACTGATCTATCCAAAGTCTGATTCGTTAAATGTCAGCTACGGCGGCTTCAGCATGGGAAGTCTCTCCTATCAGGTGAAATACCTGCCTGAGAAAGAGACCATCGATGCCATCAGAAGCATCGGCTACAAAGAAAACATAAGCACAGTGGCGCCAAAGCTCGTCACCGTGGCAAAATACAACGAAAAACCGGTCGCTGTTACAGGCGTTTTATGGGATGAAGAAAAACGCATAAAGAGCTACTGGTCATTTGATGGTGCAATGCCTGCCAGCCCGGAAGAAGCAATCATCGGCTCTCGCGCAGCTGACCTCCTCGGTGTCTCGATACACACCCCCGTACAGATAGGCACCGAAACCGTAACTATAACAGGCATTTTACACAAAACCGGAACAGAAGACGACAACCTCATATTTGCGGACCTTCACACAGTTCAGAAATCTGTCGGCAAAGAGAATTTAGTAAACTTCTTTGAAGTTGCTGCTCTCTGCTCCGGTTGCCCCATCGACGACATCGTGGCACAGATACATGAAAAGCTCCCCGACACAGACATAAATGCACTGCAGAACATCGTAAAACAAAGGATGACCACCATAAACTATGTGAAGCACCTTGTGATGCTGGTTAGCGGCGTGATACTCGTCATAGCCTGTTTCATGCTCTCAATGTTTATGCTGGCTGCAGTGAACGAAAGGAAGAAGGAGATAGGCATACTGCGTGCAGTTGGCTACTCCGGAAGTAAGATCTTCATAATTTTTGGATTCGAAGCGATGATCATCGGTATCGTATCAGGTATCGCAGGATACTTGGGAGGCTACGTCAGCAGTGTAGAACTGCTGAAAAGGATAGATATCGAAGGTGCAGGACAGATAGCCTTCAGCCCGGGATTCATGGCATTTTGTGCCGTATTTGTCGGCTTTCTGTCTATCGCTTCGGCCGTTATACCTGCTCTGAAGGCGACAAAGGTTCAGCCTACAGAAGTATTCAGCCAGATATAAACAGGAGTTAACATGCTATCAGCTATAGATATAAAAAAGTCATTCGTATCCGAGACAACCACCAACGTTCTGAAAGGGGTCTCCCTTGATATCCACACAGGTGATTTCACCTGTATCATAGGGAGATCTGGTTCGGGAAAGAGTACTCTCCTAAACATCCTGAGCACCCTTTTACGCCCCGATTCGGGGAGCGTTGTATATAACGGGAGAGACCTCGGCAAGGCAAGCGCCCGTGAGATAAACAGGATCAGACAGCAGGATTTCTCTGTGGTTTTTCAGTCGTTTCATCTGCTCCCTTATCTCACCGTTATGGAAAACGTGCTATTGCCTTTTCTTTCCGGTGTTTCTCCCGTCAATAAAGCCGCAAAGGACAAAGCACTGCACATCATCGAACGTGTGGGGCTGAAGGGGATGGAAAACAGACTGCCCGGCAAGCTCTCCGGAGGGGAACAGCAGCGTGTATCCATCGCCAGAGCTCTGGTGAAGGGACCGAAGATTCTTTTTGCCGATGAACCCACAGGAAGTCTTGATATAAATACAGGGCAAAGTATTATAGAATTACTAAAAGAGCTTAACTCTGAAGACCTCTCGGTGGTGATGGTTACCCACGCACTCGAATATACAAAGTATGCAGACAGGGTCATCGAGATGAAGGACGGACACATCAGTGGAGAACAAGACAGGACCGCAGGGGCGGTATAGCATAAAAGACAATATCATCAGTATATCTGTAATTGTCGTTGCGACGATCATCATTACATACTTTCACTACGGTGTGCCTAAACACCACACCGTAGTGCATATTTCTCACTATTACGCTTTCTATATCATAGTCATATACGCATCATACCGATTCCGCCTAAGGGGCGGGATGATAGTTGCCGTCATACTGACGCTTATCTACAGCCCTTCGGCATACATTTACGCACTGCACCTCAGCTTTCCGCATCACATCCTGCCGTCGATGGTAGAGGTGACGATGGTATACGCCGTGGCACTCACAGCGGGGATACTCGGCGGTAAACTGCGCAAAGAGAAGGAAAAGGTGGAAGCGGTCTCTCAGGAGATGCTGGAGCTGGAGCGCAAGGTCGCCCACGACAACAGGCTCAAGGCAATAGGACAGCTCTCTGCAGGTGTGGCACACGAGATACGAAACCCTCTGGCAGCCATAAAGACAGGCATATCCCTGATAAAGTCAGGTAAAGGGAATGAGCAGGTCATAGACATTCTCAGTACGGAGATAGACCAGCTGGATAAATTCATCAGCAGGTTTCTGCAGTATTCCAGATTCGGCTCTGATGAAAAGACTGAGTTCAGCCTCAGCCACTTCATATCCGAGATGTCCGAGCTGGTGAAGCTGGCCGCCGCCAGACAGGATGTAGAGATAGAATACGCCTTTCACGATGTCGAAGGCATTACGGTGAAATGGGACAAAAACGCCGTGAAACATGCCCTGCTGAACATCATCATGAACGGCATAGAGGCAGCCAAAGAGACCGGTAAAGGAAAGCTGAAGCTGTCAGCAGACATCACGGAAGAAACCGTAACATTCAACATAACAGACAACGGGAAAGGTATCCCGACAGAAGAAATAAACAGGATATTTGAGCCCTTTTACACCACAAAAGCAAAAGGAACAGGGCTCGGGCTTGCTCTCGCACAAAAGATCGCTCAGGCGCACGGAGGTACTCTCTCGGTGTCTTGCAGCGGCGACGGATGTACATTCGGCATGTGCATCAGCAAGGGGGAAAAATGAGTGTTTTGATTATCGAAGATAACATATCTCTGGCTACTCTCGTGGGGATGTATCTCACATCCGAAGGGATAGAGAACGACCACGCACCGAACGGATACGAAGGGATGCAGATGCTCTCGGAGAAAGAGTATGAAGTGCTCGTCACAGACATCCGTATGCCAGGCATAGACGGAAACGAGGTGCTGGAAAGAGCATCGAAGCTATACCCCGACATGCCCGTGATTATAATCACCGCCCACGGGAACATCCCGGATGCGGTGGAAGCTATAAAGAACGGTGCGTATGACTATCTGACGAAGCCGTTCGAAAACGAAGACCTGCTGAACTCTGTGAAAAATGCCGCAGAGGTATGCAGGATGCGCCGTGAAAACTCCCGAATGAAGCAGTACATGAAGCAGTCCAACACGCCGAATATGGTGGGAAAGAGCGAGGCATTCATGCAGATGCTCAGGCTGGCGGATACCGTCGCCCCCACTGATGCCCCCGTGCTGGTACTGGGCGAAAGCGGTACCGGTAAGGAGCTCATAGCAAAACAGATACACAGCAACAGCAGCAGAGCGGATAAACCGTTTATAACGGTGAACTGTGCGGCTGTCCCCGAAGCACTCTTCGAAAGCGAGCTCTTCGGACATAAAAAAGGCTCTTTCACCTCCGCAGACAGAGACTACAAAGGAAAGATACTAGAAGCAGACGGAGGCACGCTCTTCCTCGACGAAATAGGCGAACTCCCCCTCTCTATACAGGTAAAACTGCTGCGTTTCCTACAGGAATCAGAGATACAGCCCGTCGGCGCCGCCATCCCCGTAAAGGTGAATGTGCGGGTGATAGCCGCCACAAACAGAAACCTTAAGACAATGTCTGAAAAAGGCGATTTCCGTGAGGATCTGTACTACAGGCTGAATGTCTTCCCCGTGGAGGTTCCGCCTCTGGCAAAGAGACGTGAGGACATAAGAGACCTCGTGGAGCTGTTTTCCAAAAAATACGGCTCAAAGGTAACGTTCTCCGAAGATGCCATGCAGAAGCTGATAAATTATTCATGGACAGGGAATATTCGAGAACTGGAAAACACTGTCTATAGGCTGTGCATCCTGAGAGGAAACGGCGAGATAGACGAATCCATGCTCCCGTCGGAGTTCTGCAGCGACATGCTGTCATGTCTGGATATGCATCTGCCCGATAACGAGCTGAATCTGGAAGAGCTGGAAAAGAATATCGTGATAAAAGCCCTCGAAAAATTCGACGGGAATAAGAGCAAAGCAGCTAAATACCTCTGCATCCCCCGCCACGTTCTGCTCTACAGGCTCGAGAAGTTCGACATAAACTAAGATTTACTTATTAATAGACGTGAAAAAGGCCGCTCATTGAGCGGCCTTTTTCCATACAGTTACGTTCAGGAGATTTTGTATTGCTTTGTTTATTAGTCCTTGTCATAAGCGATGAAGTTTGTCTTTCCTCTCAGGTAAACCTGAAGAACAACAACCTCGCCCTTCTTAACAGCCGAGAACTTCTCTGAGAAGGTACTTGCGTCACTAACCTGCTCGTGGTTCACAGCTACTATAACCATTCCTCTGCGGAGACCTGCTCCATATGCATTGGAATCGCCCTCAACACCTGTTACCTTTACACCGCCCGCAAGTCCGAGCTTAGCAAGTTCGTCAGATGTCAGGTTTTCTACTATGACAGGTGTATCTTCGTTTAGTTCAGATTTTGTTACACCGTCTTTTCTTTCGCCGAGTTTTACTTTTATATCGGTCTGCTTTTTACCCCTGAGCACAGTGAGTGTCACTGATTCGTTAGGGCTCATACGTCCGATCTTGTTTACTAGCTCTCTTGAGTCTTCGATCTCTTCGCCGTTTATCTTGATAACAACGTCGCCTGCTTTAACGCCTGCTTTCTCTGCAGGGTCGCCTTTTGTGACGTCTGCAATGAGTGCGCCCTTAGGCTCTTTCAGGCCAAAGCCTTTCGCCAGCTTCTCGTCGATAGGCTGAACCATCACGCCGAGCCAGCCGCGCTTTACAGAGCCTGTCTTCAGCTTAGGCAGGAGTTCTTTAAGCATATTTACGGGTACGGCAAACCCAAGCCCCTGACCGGATGGGATGATGGCAGTGTTGATAGCAACTACTTCCCCGTCCATGTTGATCAGCGGTCCGCCGGAGTTACCCGGGTTGATGGATGCATCAGTCTGAAGGAAGTTGTCGTATGGACCGCTTCCGAGCTCACGCCCTTTCGCACTGATGATGCCCGCTGTGATTGTCCACTCGAGTCCGAGCGGGTTACCTATGGCAACGACCCAGTCGCCTATATCGGCATTGTCAGAATCGCCGAGAGGCAGAGTCTTCAGCTTCACACCGCTTGGCTCTATCTTTATAAGTGCGAGGTCTGTGAGCGGGTCGCGCCCTACTACTTTCGCATCAAATTTATGCTCGTCATTGAGTTTTACGATTATCTCGTCTGCACCGTCTATAACGTGGTTGTTTGTCACGATGTATCCGCTGGCGTCTATTATAAACCCTGAACCGAGAGCAGATGTCTTATACTCTTTCGGAGTATCATCCTGCTGCTGCTGGTTAGGCATACCGGGGAAATTGTCCCCGAAGAATTTTCTTAAAAGGTCGTCGTGCGACATAGATTTTCTTGTCACTACTTTTGTTGTGGAGATGTTCACCACAGCGTCTTTCGTCTGTTTATAGATTTCTGAGAATCCGTCAGGTCCTTTCGCGAGGGCGCTGGTCACAGAAACACAAAGGATAAGTAAAATCAGGCTAACTTTTCTCATTTCTTAGATTCCTCCGGCGTTGCTATCTTGTCTATGAAGTGCTCCATATCTTTGAAAGGGAGCGTCCCCACAGCCGTGTAGAGCTCTTTGCCTACTATTTTCCTGAAAATGTAATTTCCGTAAAGGACACGTTCCTGCTTAACCGGTTCAAAGCTGGAAACATTTTTCCTAAAAACGGAAAACTTGTTTATACCGTCGCTGAGTATGATGTGTTTTGTCCCGTCTTTCAGCTCTCTGTCTGCTATAAGGTAAAAACCGTTATAGAACTCATGCATGGGTTCGGATGCGGCCGCGCCGGAAACCTGCGGAGGCATCTCCTCGCCTGTCTCATCCAAACTGGTGAAGGAGAAGACCAGCTTATTGTTATCGTCGTAAACCTCTTTACGCACAACATAGCCGTTCTTTTCGTCCACCATGACCAAATGCCTGAATCTGTCGCCGTAAATGGGCACAATGTCATACTGTACGACACTTCTGTCGAAATATTTTATCCCGCTGCTGATGTGAACATGATAGTAATCATGGTTCAAATGATCGGGATGAAACACCTCCTGACGCATCTTAGCCGCCAGAAGCTGTAAAGTTTCTTTTTGAGTGCTTATTCTGTCTGTAAGGAAAGTAGAATATTCGTTTTCGTTTACAGCAATTTTGAAATAGACCTGCTCAGCGGAGTAGGCTGAGCCTACGAACCCTACAAGACAAAAAAGCAGGATCAGTTTTTTCATTATTCTGCGTTCACCGTTTCGAGTTCGCCGCGGAAATCGGTCTGGCCTGTGCCGACATGCTCGATGACGTATTCTTCGAGTTTTTCGTTTCCTGCGACTTTATTGTTATCCACATGCAGGCTCATCATTGCAGCCATGGCGATGATGCAAACGGCTGCTGCCGCTGCTGCGTATACGGATAATTTCTTCATTATAGACGGCTTTTTCGCCGATGACGGAACAGACAGCTTAGACATAATAGACATAGACAGATCGATCTCGGATGTTTTGCTGAAAGACTCTTTCACCATATCACGGAGCTTAAGCTGATTTGTCAAAGCAGATCTGCATCCGCCGCATGTCTCCATGTGTTTTTCAAGAGCCTGTGTTTGCACACTGTTCGTCTCTTCGTCGATATAAAGTGAAATTAATTCATGAAATTTTGTACAGTCCATCTGCCAACCCCTGGTTTATCAGTCTGTCTTTTATTATCTGTCTTGCGTTAAAGAGTCTGCTTCGAACAGTACCTATTGGTATGTTCATCATTTCGGCTATCTCTTCATAGCTTAAGTCTTCGATCTCTCTAAGGACGACAACGACCCGAAGTTTGTCAGGCAGGGCCTCCACGTACATCCTCACGTATCTTTTAAGCTCCTCTTTGACAAGCAGCTCTTCTGGGCTTTCCCCGTCAGGGATACGCTCGAAAAAGCTCGTCTCGTCCTCTTCACTCTCTACATCCATAACACGCTTAGCTCTTTCAAAATGGTTCAGAGCCAAGTTAAGCGCTATCCTCTTAAGCCAAGGATAGAACTGGTCACGGTTTTTCAGTGTGTCCAGTTTGTCAAACCCTTTCAGGTATGCTTCCTGCGTGATATCCTCTGCGAGTTCTCTGTTTTTCACAACATTCAGCACTGTGGCAAACAGCTTTGACTGATGCTTCAGTATGAGCATCTCAAAAGCCTGGGTATCGCCCTCCAGCACCTTTTCAATTATTGCAGAATCTTTCACATTGCCTCCGCTTTTATGTAACATAGATTTTTTATCCGCCTAAAAGTTCATTATGATTCAGTACATCCATAAATAAATATATAAACTTATTTTTTGCAACAAAAAAGGGGGCTCAAAGCCCCCTTTTGAATGTTAAGTTTTGTAATGCTCTGAATTACTTCCTTATTATACCCAGCTTTCTCCTGAGGAGATAAACCCCGCAAAGTGAAAGTAGAGCAAAGAAGCTGAAGGCAGAACCTTCGCCGGATGCGGAACAACCGCCGCCGCCACCGCCGCCGATGCTGTCCACTATGCTGCCGGCAGTGTTATCTTCGGTAACATATATGTCAGCGTCGATCTTATCGATTATGGCCCTGTCGGAAACAGCGGTACGCAGGCTGACAAGCCCTTCTACGTTATAGTCATAGTCGCCGTTGTTCTCTATAAGTATTCTAACCCAGTTCTCAGAGGTGTTTTTTGTTCCTACTTCACTGCATAAAGTAGTTAATACGTCACACATGTAAAAGTTGAAATCAGCTACGTCATCTCCCGAACCTGTGAAATCTATGATAACAGCAGCGTCCTCGCCATCACTAGAAGGTGTGAGCTTAAATCTGAGTTTATGCAGTGTGTCCTGAGTGAGGGATACGAAATCAGAGCTGGTGCTTATGCTGTAGTCCTCTACGGTGCTTCCGCCGTATACATAGACTGCTACCGTGTCATTATCTATTGTTCCTGTCTCTACTACTCTTTCTGTTTCATCTATGTCATAGCTTGAAGAGATAGAATCCATTCCGTAAGGCAGGGAAGGTGTCGTATCGGAAGTCACTTCTGCGAGTGTAAGACCTGTCTTTGACTCTATCCAGTCGATGTATGCAGATACATTTGTATAAACACCGGGATACCCGTCCTCTGCACAGCCGACGCCGAAGCTGACTATACCGATAAGAGTATCTGTGCCGTTAGAGTTCTGTACGAAGAGCGGTCCGCCGCTGTCACCCGTACAGGAGTCAGCCGTACCGTCTGTATAACCGGCGCAGAGCATGTTGTCGGATACAGGGTTTGTTGTACCGTTATATATGTTTGTACACTGTGTCTGGTCGAAAACCGGGAGATCAACCTTCATAAGCACGTTTGAGCTGTGCCCTGACTCAGTTGTTCCCCATCCTGAAACTGTCGCCATAGTGCCGACCACATAGCCGAGGTTTCCTGCCATAGCAAAGTAATCCATCGGTGTCAGATTCACATCTGATGCCAGCTGAAGGAGCGCTATGTCATGGTCCATATAGTATTTGCCGTTCACGAGTGTCTCACCGGCGTAGTCCTCATGGACATAAACGTTTGTCACTGCCATAGTCTGATTTTCATCAAGCGGTGATATAGTATTTGTACCGTATATAATATGAGTAGGCTCGCCGACCTCTGTGATACAGTGCGCAGCAGTTACGACCCATCTGCTGTTGATGAGCGTTCCTCCGCAATACACTGAATAGGTCGCACCATAGTCTCTCATAAGTTCAACCTGAAATGGAAATTCACCGTCAGATGCCGTTGTACCGTTTATGATACGGGGCGTAGCAATTGCTCCCTCAGCAAATGCAGCCGTGGACATAGTGAGGATGAATAATGATAAAAATAGAATTTTTAATTTTGCAGACATACTCTAGTCTCCTAATTGTTTCGATAACATATAATATCATAGTACCTATATTTGTGTTATAAATTTATATACGATTTTAAGATGGAGAAGGTATGAAAAAAATATTAATTTTTACACTTTTATCTTTATCAATGCTTTATGCCTGTGCCACAGGAGATACGCTTGTGAATTATACCATTATCACCACAGATACCCAGTTTTACAAACCTGCCCCGATGGCAAGGATTATAAACTCCGAAGCGGAATATACATCATTCCTTATGATGCGCGCTCTGAAGGAGCATCAGCCGCTGAAAGATGTGGATTTCGGCAAGAACTCAGTACTCATTATAAATAAAGGGAGCGCCTTCTGCGAAGGATGCGGTCTCGATATTCAGAGTGTCGTAAAAAAAGACGGGAAGATACTCGTCACCGCCGGAGGCACACAGCCGGAGGAGAAAAAGCCCGAGCAGTATTTCCTGCTGATAGAAAAGACAGATATGAAAGCCGAACTGGAGCTTGTGAAATAAACGGGCTGTCCGTAAACAGCCCGTTTTCTGTTTCAATTCTTTTTAATGTCTCTGCGCACAGCCCTTCGTATGAAAGCCGAAACGCTTATCCCTTCGTCCTCTGCCATACGTATCACGGCCTCTCTCTCTTCCTCAGACAGACATGTCTGTAATGTGTTCTCACGTTTACCGTCCATTTTTTCCTCCGTTTTAAAGTATGAAAAGATTATATTTTATCTCAGGATGTGATATGTTTAGCAGTGAGCAGTATTGATCAGAAAATTGATTAAAAACTGTCATGTATACTATTGACAGAAAGCGAAAAGGCTGATATAAACTTGATTCCTTTCTGGAGAGGTGTCCGAGTCAGGTTTAAGGAGCACGCCTGGAAAGTGTGTGTACGTTAATCGCGTACCGAGGGTTCGAATCCCTCCTTCTCCGCTTTTTGTTGTTTTAACAAAACTATTTAGAATGGTCCCGATGGGGCCTCTGCAACGGATTTCCCGCAAACCCCGCCAGGTCCGGAAGGAAGCAACGGTAGTGGGCATCTCTGTGTGCCGGAGTCACCCTGTCGGGTCCTTTAAACAACATCTGAGGTAATTTCATTATGATCTCCAGCTTACGAAACAAAAAGAAACTCACCACATTTTCCCTATGGTTCATCATCGCAGCATTTGTCGGCACAATATTCTTCGTCTGGGGAGTCGGCGACAAAGCACAGGAACAGCTTTACGCTGCAAAAGTTAACGGCGTCATGATCACGGATCAGGAATTCAGACAGAGAGTCGAAGATACAAGAAACCAGTTCAGACAGCTTTTCGGTAACAATATAGACGAACTTCTCGAAGGTAACTCCATCGAAAAAACTGTTATGGACACACTTATAAACGAATCACTCCTCCGCGGCGAGGCAGAGAAGCTCGGCATTCCGGCTTCCGATGCTGAAGTTGCGGCTCAGATACAGTCTGTACAGGCTTTCCAGACAGACGGAAAGTTTGATCAGCAGCTCTATGTTCAGCTCCTCGGAAGAAACAGGCTGACACCGCAGATTTTCGAAGACAGCATCAGAAGAGACCTTACTCTTCAGAAGATGGATGACCTCATCAGAAAATCTGTCGAGGTAAGTCCGAAAGAGATCGACCTCGAATATGTTTATAGAAACACAGAAGCATCCATCAGATACCTTGAACTCTCCGCAGACGACTTCATCGGCGGCGTAGAACTCACAGACGAAGCTCTCAACGCTTTCTACGAGGAAAACAAAGAGGCATACAGAGTTCCTACAAAGGCTGATTTTAAATACGTAGCTTTCAATGCCGAGTCTTACAAAGGCAGCTTCGACGCTACAGACAGCGAGATCGAGTCTTTCTTTATCCAGAACAAAGATGCATTCAAAGAAGCTGAAAAAGTAAGCGCCGCACACATCCTTCTGAAAGTAGATAACTGGTCAGACGAGATGGCAGCTAACGAAATTTATAAAAAAGCAAAAGATATACGTGAGCAGCTGGCAAATGGGGCAGATTTCGCTGCACTTGCTAAAAAATACTCTCAGGACGGCACAGCACAGACAGGCGGAGAGCTCGGCTTCTTCACCAGAGGTCAGATGGTTCCTGAATTCGAGAAAGCTGCATTCGAAACAAAGCCGGGTGAAATATCCGACGTTGTTAAGACACAGTTCGGCTTCCACATTATAAAAGTAAACGAATACGTACCTGAGACAAACCCTAGCCTCGACCAGGTAAGAGACAGAATAGCCGCTATGATCAAAGATCAGAAGGCTCAGTCTTCTTTCAGAACTTACGTTTTCGACACATACAAGCAGATATTAAACAAGTCTAACATCACAGCTTATAACGCTGATGCTGAAGAGAAACTCGAAGTTCACGAGATCAAGGGACTCTCCGCAGCAGGCGATGTTGCTCCTCTTCTCGGCAATACAAACGCCGCAGCAAGACTGCTCGTTCTGAACAAATCTGAGCTTTCTCAGGTTATGGAAGTAGGCGAAGACAAGATGATATTCGAAATGACAGAGAAGTATGACTCATACATCCCTGAGCTCAACGACATCAAAGAGCAGGTCACAGCGGACTTTATGAAAGCTAAGAGCCTTGAGCTTGCACAGAATACGGCAAAAGAAGCTGCACAGCTCGCCACTATGGACGATGCCGCTAACCAGCTTAAAAAGTCATATACAACAACTCCTAAGTTTAAGAGAAACGATCCTATAACAGGACTAGGCATAAATCAGAGACTTATGGGAGATATCTTTACATCCGAAGCAGGCAAGTTCATACAGGATGCCTACACTGTGGGCAGCAAGGTCTTCCTTGTTCAGGTGAAAGAGATATACAAACCTGACACATCGCTGATGTCAGATCAGGAAAAAGCAGAGATAAAAGCCGCACTCTACGGCACAAAGTCGACACAAGCTGTAGAAAGCTATGTCGCAAACCTGAAATCAAAGGCTGAGATCATAATCAACCAGAGATACACAGAGTACTACCAGTAAACGACAAAGGGAGCCGAAAGGCTCCCTTTTTTTATTCCAATATCATATTCTAGTGTCATCCTGAGGTTTAAGCCGAAGGATCTGAACACGTGGATCCTCTAATGGTATCAGATTCTTCACTACGCTCAGAATGACGTAGTTATATTTGTTTTAGAGATTCTGTAACAAATCTTTTAAGTCCCTTACCCGAAAGGCTCCCTTTGTTATTTCAATATCATATTCTACTGTCATCCTGAGGGTTCAGCCGAAAGATCTGATCAGAATCATTATTTCAATATTATCCTGAAAACTGTTCCGTTGTCTTTATCCGAGCTGAAGCTCACCCGCCCGCCCAGATAATTTTCCGTTATGAGCCTTATGCTGCTTGTGCCGTATCCCGACCCTCTCTTTTTCGTGCTGAAATTAGTGCGGAATATCTTTGCCTGTATAGCAGGGCTCATGTAAGAGCTGTTGTGCACCCAGAATATCTTGTTCTCGCCCAGTATCTCTGAGCCGATGGTCACCTTCTCCCCAAAGGATGAGGCTTCCAGTGCGTTGGTAAGCATGTTTATAAGGACTCTGTTAATGAGATTTATATCTGTTTTAATATCGAACTCTGCACTGTTGTGGTGGATGTACAGTATGTTTCCTCTGGAGGACTGCAGCCTCTCCACCAGCCCGATGGCACGCTCCATAATAGTGATAGAGCTGTAAGTGCCCATATCAACGGCTAGCTCGTTCTTCTCTGCAGATTTCAGCAGTTTATGAGAATTCAGCTCGCTGAGGAGTTCCTCGGAGCTGCGGACAAGCTGTGCCTGTATCTTCTGCTTATCAAGGATACGCTCATCGTGCAGCAGGTGTATCATGGAATGCATACTGGTAGCCAGATTCGATATATCGTGGAAAAAGATGTCTTCGATAGCTTTCAGATTCTTCCTTTCCGAAAGGTCCGTAATGCTGAAAAGCGTGTAATCTTCGCCGGCGATATGTATCCTTTTACTGGATACGCCCAGCTCGAGTGTTTTGGAATTTTTGGTGAGAATGATGCATTCCCTGACGTTATCCATGCCGTTCTGAGACTCCAGGATAGAGCGGACGGCACCGCACTCCATGCAGAACTCAGATGTTCCGCATCCTGCGACACACCAGGCAAAGCGACAGTCGAGAAGCTCTCCGATACGCTTGCCAAGAGCATCGTAAACATCGGAAACCCCCATATCGGCAAGGAATGAAGCATTCGCAAATATGATCTGTCTGCGTTTATTCAGGACGATGATGTACTGATCAATCTTACTTAGAAAATTGTTCAGCACGGGACTGGCACAAAACTTACCGTATTGCGCCCAAATCATATCATCGGCATCTCTTTCGGCCGGAGCGTATTGTGTATCCATCATGTAAGCACCACATAATAAGTAATAATCACTGTATTACCCATTATACAATATTTCGCCATATGTGCAAAACTAACTTACAATGTTACGCTTCCGCCCCGCCGTCGAGCTTATCTTTTATCTTGCCCATTATCTCCTGCGGCTCCATGAGCCCCCAGCACAAAGGCTTGTCGTTCAAAGAGATATAAGGGAAAGGCAGTCTGCCTTCAACGATATTGGTAACATCGTTGATATAATCTAGTATTTCAGGTGAAGAGACATCTATATACTTAAAGTCGACATTGTCCTTACCAAACTCAGTGGTAAGGAGTGCGTCGGTCTTATAAGAGAGCTCTTCGTAAGGATCATCTTTTACCCCACAGCCCGAGGGGAAATATGAAGGGCTTCAGCCGGAAACAAATTCCATGCTGCTGCCGAACATTCTGACAACAATCACATCAGCCATATGCTGCTCCTGTTAATCACCGTTATGATGGATGGTCGGGTATTCCCCGGTGAAACATGCCTGGCAATAGTTATTGCTCTGCACACATTCCATCAGACCTTCGATACTCAGATAGTTTAGACTATCCGCAGTAATGTATTTTCTCGTCTCCTCTATTGTGTGTGTGGAGGCGATAAGTTCTTTTCTGGTCGGTGTGTCGATACCGTAGAAACAAGGGTAAGCTGTCGGAGGGCTGCTTATGCGCATGTGCACTTCTTTAGCGCCCGCCTCTCTCAGCATTTTCACTATCTTACGGCTGGTGGTTCCTCTGACGATGGAGTCATCCACCACGACAACCCTCTTCCCTTCGATCACTTCCCTAACAGGGTTCAGCTTTATCTTCACGCCGAAGTGTCTGATAGACTGGCTCGGCTCGATGAAGGTTCTGCCCACGTAATGGTTTCTCATAAGTCCCATCTGGAAGGGTATTCCGCTCTTTTCGGCATAGCCGAGTGTTGCCACCACGCCCGAGTCGGGCACAGGGATAACAACATCAGCCTCGATATCGTCCTCCTCGGCGAGCTTATAGCCCATGCGCTTACGCACGTTATAAACACTGTTGCCGAAGATGAATGAATCGGGTCTGGCGAAATATATATGCTCAAAAACGCACTGTTTCGGTGCTGTTTTTTCGAATGGGAATACTGACTTCATGCCGTTATCGTCGATGATGATCATCTCGCCCGGCTCGATCTCTCTCACCATTGTGGCTTCGATGAGGTCGAGTGCACAGCTTTCAGAAGCGAGGATGTATCCGCTCTTCAGCTTTCCGAGGACGAGCGGACGCATACCCATAGGGTCACGCACGCCGATCAGCTTGTCGTTTGTCATGATAAGAAGGGAGAAAGCACCCTTTAGCTGTGAAAGCGCATAGACGATAGAGTCGAAAAGGTTGTCTTTTTTGCTCTTTGCGATGAGGTGCACGATGACCTCTGTATCTGATGTAGAGTTAAATATCGCACCCTGCTTAACCAGCTCCGCTTTTATCTCGTCTGCATTCACGATGTTACCGTTGTGGGCGAGAGATATCGCACCTACGTTGATGGTAACTGTAATTGGCTGAGTATTCTGCACCTCGGATATACCGGTTGTGCTGTATCTGTTATGCCCGATAGCGATGTCGCCTGTGAGCCTGTCCAGCTTCTCCTGAGAGAAGATGTCCGCCACGAGCCCCATCCCTTTTTCTGTAGCTATCTCACTGCGGTTGCTGACTGCTATCCCCGCACCTTCCTGTCCTCTGTGCTGAAGGGCATAGAGAGAAAGGTACACAAGGTTTGCAGCGTCTTCATTAGCGTAAACCCCCGCTACACCGCATTCTTCGTGAAACTTATCAAAAATCATTTCATTTTTTCCCCGATGCTGTTCTTCCATATAGCCTCAGCATCTTTCACAGGCATGCTTATGACTTTCGCTCTGCCTGCAGATATTACTATTGTGTCGCCGCATGTACGGCCTATTCTGCTGATTGGTAAGTTATACTTTTCCGCAAGTTTTTCAACCTCTCTCGAGTCTGCGTTCGAAACTTCGAGCACGACCCTTCCGTGGTTTTCACCAAAGAGGAGCTTGTCGCTGCGGATGTCGTTTTCCAGCTTTATATCCACGCCGATGCAGTCTGAGCCGAATGTCATCTCTGTGACAGCTACGGCAAGTCCGCCTTCGGACACGTCGTGGGCAGCATTTACGAGGCCAGCCTCTGCAGCATCACACATAAAGTCGATGATGCCCTTCTCACGCTCGAGGTCAACCTTCGGAGCGTCGCCGAGCTCTTTGCCGTGGATAGATGCGAGATATTCGGAACCGCCGATGTGTCCGTCGCATTCGCCGAGCAGGTAAACCATGCTGCCTGACTCTTTGAAGTAAGAGCCGATGCGCTTGTTCACATCATCTATAACGCCGACCATTACTATCGTCGGTGTCGGGTGGATAGGTGTTCCTTCTGTTTCATTGTAAAGTGACACGTTACCGCTGACAACAGGTGTCTCGAGAGCTTTAGCAGCTTCGGAGATACCGTCGATAGCCGTAGCGAACTGCCACATGATGTCTTCTTTCTCAGGGTTTCCAAAGTTCAGACAGTTAGTGAAAGCACGTGGTCTCGCACCGCTGACAGCGACGTTTCTCGCTGATTCTGCGATGGCGGCCTTACCGCCTTCGTATGGGTTGAGGTAGCAGTATCTGCTGTTACAGTCGCTGGAGATGGCTACGCCGTTCTCCCCTTCGTTCAGCCTGATAACCGCTGCGTCACATCCGGGGAGCTGTACTGTGCCCACACGTACCATGTGGTCGTACTGTTCCCATACCCAGCGTTTGGAAGCTATGGTCGGATTCGCAAGGAGTTTTACCAGAACATCCTGAAGGTCGGAAGGTTCTTCAACCTCGACTTCCTTCTGGAGTTCGTCCTGATAAGCAGGTCTTGCGTATGGACGCTTATACTTCGGAGCTTCGTTAGCGAGGGGAGCAGCCTCAAGTGCGGCAACTTCTTCGCCTGCCCATGTGAGCCTTACGTATCCGTCGTCTGTAACTTCACCGATAACGGATGCATCTAGGTCCCACTTTTCGAATATTTCTTTAACCTTATCTTCATAGCCCTTCTTAGCCACCATGAGCATACGCTCCTGAGACTCGGAAAGCATGATTTCGTAAGGGGTCATGTTCTTTTCACGTATAGGCACGTTGTCGAGGTCAAGCCTTACGCCTGAGCCCGAGTTGGACGCCATTTCAAATGATGAGCTGGTCAGACCCGCAGCACCCATATCCTGAATACCTACGATGTAGTCTGTCTTCATCAGCTCCAGACAAGCCTCGAGGAGCAGTTTCTCCTTGAACGGGTCGCCTATCTGTACGTTTGGTCTCTTTGCCTCGCTGTTTTCATCAAATTCGGCAGAGGCCATAGTAGCACCGTGAATACCGTCACGTCCTGTCTTGGCACCGACGTATATCACAGGGTTCCCCTTTCCTTCTGCTTTAGCGAGGAAAATCTTATCTTTCTGCACGACACCGAGGGCGAAAGCATTCACCAGCGGGTTGCCTGCGTAGCAGTCGTTAAAGTAAACTTCACCGCCGACAGTAGGTACACCGAAGCAGTTACCGTAGTGGGAAATACCTTCCACCACACCTTCGAAGATGTATCTGTTCTTTGCGCTCTCAAGGCTGCCGAAGCGAAGAGAGTTCATAGCGGCTACTGGGCGTGCGCCCATTGTGAACACGTCTCTGAGGATACCGCCCACACCTGTGGCAGCGCCCTGAAACGGCTCAATGAATGAAGGGTGGTTGTGTGACTCCACCTTAAAGCATACACAGAGACCTTCGTCATTGACGGAGATAACCCCTGCGTTTTCGCCCGGCCCCTGTACCACCCACGGAGCTTCCGTAGGGAATTTGGCAAGGTGCACACGGCTTGACTTGTATGAACAGTGCTCGGAATACATGGATGAGATGATGCCGAGTTCGATATAGTTCGGTGTTCTGCCGAGGAGCTCTTTAACGCTCTCAAACTCGGCTTCGGAGAGCCCCATCTCTTTCGCTACGGGGAATGTTACCTCCGGGTAGTTAAAGCTGTCGTATACGCTCATGCAGCACCTCCGATAGCTTTCAGGATGGACTCAAAGAGGAAGTATCCGTCTCTGGTCTCCATCATGCCCTCTGCGCATCTCTCAGGGTGAGGCATCATACCCATGACGTTGCCCGCCTCGTTCACGATACCTGCGATGTTATTGAGCGATCCGTTAAGGTTAGTGGAATCTATGACCTCGCCGTTCTCGTCGCAATAGCGGAAGACGACCTGGCCGTTGTCCTCGAGTCTTTTCAGACCGTCTGGATCTATGTAGTAGTTACCGTCCATATGTGCCACAGGTATGCCGACAACTTCGCCTGATGCATACATACGGGAGAACGGTGTGTCGGAATTATCGACACGAAGGTTAACGTATTTGCAGATGAATTTAAGATCGCGGTTACGCATCAGAGCACCGGGGAGGAGCCCGGCTTCTGTCAGCACCTGAAAGCCGTTGCATATGCCGAGCACATGTCCGCCTTTGCCGGCGAAGTTTTTAACCTCGTTCACGATGGGGCTGAATTTTGCGATTGCGCCGCTGCGGAGGTAATCTCCATAAGAGAAACCGCCGGGGAATACTACAAGGTCCACACCCTGAAGGTCTGTGTCCTTATGCCAGAGGAAAACAGTTTCCACGCCCATAACATGCTTTAAAACGTGATAGCAGTCGTGGTCACAGTTTGAACCGGGAAATACTACAACACCAGCTTTCATATCTTAATCCACGAACTCTATCGAATATTCTTCGATAATAGGGTTGGAGAGGAGATCAGCCGAAATCTTTTCCAGCTCTTTCTCGCAGGATTTGTCGTTTACTTCTATTTCAAAGAATTTTCCGACACGTACGTCAGTGGCAAAATCATAGCCCATTCTGCCTATGGAACCGAGGATTGTCTGACCCTGAGGGTCGAGAACGCCGTCTTTCAGCTTTACGAAAACTTTAACCTTCATAAAAAGCACCTTTTTTATATTGATAGTTTCTTGTATTTGCAATCTTTTTGGAGCTTTTCTTATACCAGAAATGGGGGTGGATGTCATTGAAAAAAACTTATAAAATTCACTAGGTAAATTAGTATATCTTGCATAAAACGGACTAATTATGTAATATTTACTAACACACATATTTTATTGATTTTAAGCGAGACTATTTTTATGAAAATACTTGTTGTTGATGATTCTGCCATTGCACGTAAATTCCTTATCAGAAGCCTTCCCGACGACATCGAGTTCGAGATCAGGGAGTGCGTGAACGGGCTAGAATGTGTAGAGACATATCCCGAATACCAGCCCGACCTTGTCTTTCTCGACCTTACCATGCCTGTCATGGACGGTGTGGAAGCACTGGAAAAGCTGAAACAGATAGACAACAAAGCCATAGTCTATGTGCTGACTGCCGACATACAGAAAAAAACACACGAAACTGTAATGTCCCTCGGTGCGTATAAATTTCTTAAGAAACCGCCTACGAAAGAAACAATAACCAATGCGGTTTATGAATTAGCTGATTTTATCAAATCGAAAAAGGGGTAGGAGATGAGCGATAAGGCATTTTTCTCTGCAGAAGAGACTGATGTTCTTCAGGAACTTATGAACATAGCCTTTGGACAGGCTGCCGCAGAACTTGCGGAGGTCATCGACGTATCTGTCATGCTCAGCTTCCCAAAGCTGGAGACTGTCAGCGTACAGAAGCTCCCCTCTGCTATATCTGAAAACACTAATAAACTACTAAAATTCAACATCATAGAACAGGCATATAAGGGTGCGAGCAACGGCGTCGCCTATCTCATCTTTCCATACGGTACAGAGAGAGAGTTCATCTCGCTCTTTCACATGGACGAGTCAGAGACCGACGGCATGTTCATCGACATCCAGAGGGAGGTTCTCTCCGAGGTGGGAAACATCCTCATAGGCGCCTGCGTCAGCAAGATATTCGACCTGCTGAAAACACCCGTGGTATACACACCGCCACACACATCCATCGGGCTGAAGTTTGAGGAGAGCGTGTTCAAGGGCAGATTCAAAAGCGAAGATTTCGCAATCATGCTTGAAACCAGCTTCTGCCTCAGCGAAAAATGTGTGCAGGGCTACCTCTTCCTTGTAAACTGCGAAGAGTCCGTGGCTCCTCTGAAAAAGGCACTCGCCGAATTCATGGAGAGCTACCAATGAGCAGCTATGCACAGGTACTCGACTCCATAAACATCGGTATTGTGATGCTCGACACCGACCTGAACATCACCGACTGGAACAACTGGATGTACATCTACAGCGATAAATCCGCAGAAGAAGTGATGGGTAAAAACATCTATGACGTATACCCAGAGCTAAACAGGAACTGCTTTGTACGAGGGTGTAAGAGCGTATTATCCTTTGGAAATCTCGTATTCCTATCGTCTAAACTGCATAAATACCTATTCCCTTTTCAGCTTGCGGGCTCGTACTCCACACTATTTGAGCATATGCAGCAGAGCTGTTACCTCATCCCCATAAAGAACGAATCGGGGAAAGTGGAAGGGATAATGATAAACATCCACGACGTGACAGAAAATGCCGTACTCGAAAAGCACCTCAGAGAGCTGAGCTATGTGGACGGGCTTACAGGCGTTTATAACCGCAGGACATTCGAACACAGACTGCAGGAAGAATTCCAGAGACATAAAAGAGATGACGTGTCACTCGGTGTGATAATGTTCGACATAGACCATTTCAAAAAGGTAAATGACGAACACGGACACCAGATGGGCGACGTTGTGCTTCAGCGTGTGGCAAAGCTGTGTAAGGAGAAACTGCGCACGGAGGACTTCCTCGCCAGATACGGCGGTGAAGAATTCGTGTGTCTGCTGATAAACCAGAGCGTGGATCAGGCCGAACTGGTGGCCGAGAGGCTGCGTAAAGCGATAGAAGAAGCCGTAATAGAAGACGGCTCTATAAGCCTGCGGGTAACGGTGAGCCTCGGCGTTTCAGATTCGAAATTCTTTGACACTGCAGAAGAACTGTTAAAAGACGCAGACGAAGCACTCTATAAAGCTAAATCGAGCGGACGTAACAGAACTGCCGCAAATCAGGCTGTTTTATAAATTCTGAAAACCTGCCGTGATGATAGGCATAGGGTTCGGGCAGAGAAGCTCGACCTCTTTCAGCTTTTCCGCACTGCAGTATCCTTTGAAGAAATAGCCCTCAGACTTACCCTTTTCTGTGATTATCTGTATGTGGGTGTGATGGTTCCATCCGCCGTTCTCATGCAGATCACCTATCAGAGCGACCTGCTCGCCTGCCTTCAAAGCCTCGCCGGCAGAAGGAAGTGAAGACCTGTTCATGTGTCCATACATCATATAAAAAGGTTCACAATCGGCCAGATCATATCTGACCACGGCATATCCGCCATAGTTCCCCTCGCCCTCTTCATAGCCCGATTCCTCTACCACTCCGTCCAGAGGTGTATAGACAGGCATGCCTGCGGGAGCGCATATGTCTATACCCAGATGGAAGTATCTCGCCTCGCCACGCATCTGCGGATATACTGACAGTATGCTCTCTCTGTCTTCCAGATACGGCCCGAGAGCCCATTCGGCTCCGCCTGAGCTGATCATACCGTCGAACCAGTCGTTTATAGCTTTAGAATCGCCCTGAAGCTCCATCGCTTTTTTAGCAAAAGGAGCATTGATGCTGAAAAGTAGGGGTTTGCCTTTGAGTCTGACCACAGGCTCTACCCTCACGTCCTGAGAAAGCAGAATGTATGGATATGTCATCTTTTACCTTTTTAATCTTCGCTGCATACACAGCATATGTTTCGTTCTTCCTTAGCTTTATATAGTGCCTTATCCGCACGTTTTACAATAGAATTTATATTATCGCCTTTTTTATAACAAGTTACGCCGACGCTGGTAGTGAGCCTCTCTACGATAGGGAAGACCTCTTCACTGATGGCACGACGCAGCTTTTCGGCAAGCATATAGATATTATCTATATCCATAGAAGGGCATATCATAAGGAATTCTTCCCCGCCCCATCTGCCGAGCGTGTCTGTGGAACGTGTATTCTTTTTAAGTACAGCGGCGAACCTAACCAGAACCTGATCACCCGCTATGTGGCCGTACGTATCGTTTACATTTTTGAAATGGTCAAGATCCATCAGTATAATGCAGAACTTTCTCTCAGGGTATCTTTCTGCCATGGCTATCTCATACTGAAGCATCTCGTCCAGCTTCATTCTGTTTTTCAGCCCTGTCAGGGCATCCGTCTGAGACACTATCTGGAGCTGTTCATTCTTTTCCTGAAGCTCTGCCGTACGTTCCTGCACTTTCAGCTCCATGGTGTCATATGCTGTTTTGAGCTTTATCTGGGTTCTGTCCCTGAAGTTTTCCAAAAGATATGAAAAGAGCGCAACGATGAGGTATGAAGGAACGAACCTTATCTTAAAATCCATAGGATATTGGGCAAGTGTCGGAAAGTGCTTATCAACGGCAAAGAATATCACAGCCGCCGTTATCAGCAGCACCGCCATTATAGTCCCCCTCTTCGGCCCCAGTACAAATACGGAATATAAAGGAAATGTGTAATACCATACAAATGCCGTGCGCCCCACCCCGCCGTATATCAAAAGCCAGAAGAAGAAGCATGCGGTCATAGTTATACCCAGCAGTATAGAGACCTCTATCCGCTTGGTATTATGCAGATATACCAGATTTAATATAACCATAAGAGCTATCAGATAATCTGTGACAGCAAGCGGTATATTCTTTTCATAAAGGGCTACAGAGCCGAGAAACAAAAGGAATATTATCCCGAGAGACATGGTGAAATGGATAATGTACACCCGTCTGTGGACGTCATTGTCTTCTCCGAACTTTTCAAGATTCAGAGAATAAAATTTAAAATCACTCATAGCTGAAAATCAATCCCTCAATAATTGTTAAGCCTTCGTGTAATACAAAATAAATAAATGCGTATAATTGATATAATATATTTTTACTCCTAATTTAAATTTATTACAAGCAAAGTAACGATAAACATTCTAATTTAAGAATAATCTTGACAAAAACCGAACAAGTAAGTAGTTTTTCCTTGCCGCCCCCGTAGCTCAGGAGGATAGAGCGATGGATTCCTAATCCAGAGGCCGCATGTTCGAGTCATGCCGGGGGCGTTTCATTACTCATTTTCCACTGTTTTATTACTTAAATATTTTAACCATACATAAAACACTTTAAAACCGGATATCGGCACTTCTCTTCCTAAACTACTAATCAGTATCTACTATTTAACCTTTCATTACTTTATCCCTTAAACCAGCGGAGTCATTAGGGCTTATTTTCCTGTTGTAATGCTATATATATCATTCTATATTTAAGCGGTGATAAACATTATGTATATGCGCATACACGAAGGACATTATGTCTATTTACAGTAAGACCTTTCTGATAATCCTGTCGATAGCCCTGACGACCCTCTTGGTATATGCTTTGATGGAAAATGATCAGAACCGTCAGGTTCACACCGTTTTCGAAGAGCAGAATACGCAGGTGCTCGACAACTATTACAACCAGTTCATGCAGACCGTCACCTTCAGCCTTAAGTCCTACGCCGCAAACATAGCCAAAGACAGAGAGATACTCGAGAGCTTTGAAAAGAGAGAGCGTGAAAAGACCTTTTACCACTCTCAGAAATACTATACATCCATATCAAACCATTTCTACGGACAGACTATCATGCAGTTTCATCTGCCTGATAATACGTCTTTCCTGCGTCTGCATAAGCCTGATCATTTCGGCGACAACCTCGCAGAATACAGAGAATCCATGAACATGGAAGAGAAAGAGAATAATCAGATGTTCTTTTTCGAAATGGGAAAATACGGGCTTTTCTATCGCCTGATGACACCGCTTTACAACCACGGAAAGTTCCTCGGAACCTTTGAAATAGGCGTATCCGCAAACTTCTTCATGAATATAGTCTACCGAATGCAGGGAGTCCTGAGCAGTGTTCTGATAGACAAAGACCATATGCCGAAAGAGCTGATAGAGGAGCACCCCATCATCAAAGACAGATACGTAGAGGTTAATAACAACAGCGAAATATTCAAAGAATTCTACAAGTCTTTTTACGGCAATGCCAATGACGGCTACTTTGAATTCGAAGACAAATATTACGATTTCAGAGATCAGTACCCCATCTTCGGACTGGACGGCAAAGAGGTCGGACACTTCGTTTTCCTCTTTGATAATACAAAGATACACTCACTGCTGGAAAAACAGTTTCTGAAAACTCTGATGCTCGGAGGTTTCCTCGTGGTGATGATAATGCTGGTCACAAGGCTCGGCTTTATGAAATCCATCAAAGAGCTGGAGATAGATCATAAGCTGCTCTACGACTCGCTAAACGGGCACAACATGCTGCTTCAGGCGAAGGTTGAGGAAGAGGTTCAGAAAAACAGCGAACAGCAGGCTCACATAGCACATCAGAAGAGGCTCGCCGACATGGGCGAGATGTTATGCGCCATAGCACACCACTGGCGTCAGCCTCTTAATGCCATAGGCCTGTATGTGCAGGATGTACAGGACGCCTATCAAAAGGGTGAGCTTACAGATGAATACATAAACATATTTACAGATGATTCTATGAAGATGATAATGCACATGTCTAAGATCATAGACGACTTCCAGAGCTCCATGAGACCCGACGAGAGCAAGCAGTATTTCGTGGTGCTTACAGAGCTGGCGGAGATATCGCACATTATGTCTTCCTACTGGAAGGCAAGAGGCATAGTCTTCACTTTTATGTGCGACTGCTCAAAGGGCTCCCATACATCGTCCGACGTGATAGCTCTCCCCGACTGCGAATATGACCAGACGCTCCTGTACGGATACCGAAAGGAGTTCAAACAGGTGATACTCAGCCTGCTGCAGAACTCTGTCTATGCCATCAACGAGAGGATAACAAAGGGCGAGACCGACAAAGGTGTTATCAGCCTTGTCATGACAAAAACCGTGAACGAAATCATTTTGAAAATATCCGACAACGGCGGCGGATTCCCCGTCGAGCTGATGGATAAGGTTTTCAACCCATACTTCAGCACAAAGGATGAAGGGAAAGGAACAGGGCTCGGACTGCACATAGCCAGAGTGCTGATAGAAGAGCAGATGGACGGAAAAATATCCGCATACAACGAGCTGGACGGAGCCGTCATACAGATCACACTGCCGTATTTTCAAAGATACTCCATCGAAGATTCAAATATTAAATAAGCTCAATTATCCTTTTTAATAAAAAACCTAACGAACACATCAGCCTCAATATTATTTAAAGAAATAGCGGTTTTATACGATATTTACTATATCCGACATCTAAGAGGTATTGCATGAATATATCAGATGTTACCCCGTCGTCCTATTCCGGTTTCCCCCATGCGGGAGGAAATGAAAAAAACGAATCCGGCGAAAAAACCGCAACCACATACAGTATCGCCTATAATAGAGTGAGTAAGAGCGAATATGACAAATATGATCAGGATGGCGACGGCAGGATAAGCAAAAAAGAAGAAGATGAATATAAAGCCGAAAAAAAAGGCATAAAAACAGAATCAGAAAATGAGTCCGAAAACAAAGACAAATCCCTTTTAAGCTCCATTGGTGACAATATAGATATTCTTGCCTAATAAATCCCATTGTATTCTATAATAAAAGTATTATCATTAAGCTGTCCTACACTGAGGTGAGTCATATGTATCTGTCAATGACAGCAACTTGTATCAGCGAAAAGATCCTTACCAAAAAGCTCGAGCTAGGCCAGAGGATGTCATATCTGCCGTCCAGCTTTCAACTGGGGGAAAACCAGTGGATAGTCACTTTCCGATTCGGAGTTATCGTCACCATAGGGCTCAATGAAAAAGAGTTTCAGGACATTCTGAAAGAGATAGAACCACACCTGGAAACTCCTATACAGCACATGGCAGAGAGCATACAGATAAAACTTGGGCATCACGAAGATGCCATAGACGGCGAAAAGATCATGCTGCAGGAGCTGACAAAGGACAATGTACTCGTCATGGCGGACATACTGGCCAAGAGCGTTATGCTCGAGAGATACGAGGCTGCTATGGCGGCTGTCTTCACAGAGATAGAGCCACTCGCCCGCAGGCTGATGAAGGGATATAAACAGAAGATACGCTCTAAAGAGCTCATACACAGGATAGGTGCGACACTGCTCATACAGCAGATGCTGGTGGGAAGGGTCGAGGTGAATGAAAAGCCTGAAACACTCTGGGAGCACCCCGAGCTTGAGAAATTCTATCTGAAACTGGAAGATGAATTTGAGATAGCCGAGCGTAACTCCGCCCTGCAGAAAAAGCTGGAGCTGATATCGCTCACAGCAGAAACACAGCTCGAGCTGATAAACAAGTCTCACTCTCTGCGTGTGGAATGGTACATTGTGATACTGATCGTGGTGGAGATATTCCTTACTCTTTACGAGATGTTTCTACACTAAAAACTGCTGACGGAGACCATATTACGTCCCTCTTTCTTAGAGCGATAGAGGGCTCTGTCTGCTTTTGATATAAAGTCTTCGAGCTTGTCGTTCATAGCAGGGATAGTGCTCGCAACGCCGCAGCTGATGGTCAGATGCCCCAGAGGCGACATCTTATGAGGTATACATGCGGAGACCACTGCTTCCCTTATATCTTCGGCGATCTTGACCGCACCGTCGAGCTTTGTATCGCAGAGTATCACGGCGAATTCCTCACCGCCGTATCTGGCTACCGTGTCTGTGGCTCTGTTTATGGTCTTTTTGAAAATATCCGCAAGCTCTGCCAAACACGAATCACCGTCTATATGCCCGTAATAGTCATTATAATTTTTAAAATAATCAATATCTATTAATATTATCGAGAGCTCCTGCCCCTGCCTTTTCGCACGGCTGAATTCCCTCTCAAGTGTTTCATTGAAAACACGCCTGTTGAATATCCCCGTGAGGACATCCACGGATGCCAGCTCCACAAGACGCGTATTAGCAAGCTCAAGCTCTTTCGTACGCTCTTCGACCAGCTTTTCGGTATCCTCGATAAATCTAGTCTTCGCCTGTTCGGACGCTTTCAGGTGGTTCATGGCCTCGTGCTGTGCCGCCTCTTTCTCTTTACGCAGCAGGTTCACCCTGTCTGTAAGTGCGAATGAAAGGAGCATAGCATTCAGTATAAAGCCTATCTGCACAGAGTACTCCGTAATGAATACCGGCGGAAGGAAACCTAGCAGTTTCAGCAGAAGGAGAACCATGCCGAAGATAAAGAAAAACCAAGCAAGCATAAGGAAGCGTGCCGCCTTATATCCCCTGCTGTAGACTATCAGAACAGTCATAAAGACAATGAACAGCATTATGATACTAGGCACCGCCGTTGCAACACTTGCGTATCTGTAGCCTATCACGGCATAAAGCACGTAAAGCAGGCAGTAATACAATGTGAAGCCATTCATTATCTTATTCCCCGTAGGGAATGTCTCTTTCAGGTTGAGGAATGAGTTTGTAAACACTGCAATGGAAAGGAAAATGAATATAGCAAAGAAAACGAGGCAGTTATTCGCCCACCAGATGAGATCCGGCCAGAGGAACTGCGACGCCATCCCGTTATAAGCGGCATGCACCAGCGAGTAGCTGAGGGTTATAAAAGCGCAAAGTAGGAAATCCTTATCCTTAACATAGAAATAGAGAAATATATTATATAAAAAGAGCGCAAACATAATGCCCAGATAAATGCCCAGGCCTGTCTGCACTACATTAACATGCTCTGTGAAGCCTGCACCCGTCCAGAGGAACAGCGGCAGGTTTATCGCACCGTCGGATGATACTTTGATGTAATACTGCTGATACGGCAGAAGCGTATCGCCCAGAATGAATACAGCGTTGCGATACTCTATCTGACGCTTTGAGAAAGGTATCTTATCCCCGCTGACCAGCTCTGTGTATTCGCCGTTTACATTCGGCACATAGAGCTTCACATAGTCCAGCGGTGCATAAGGCACATCCAGCACCCAGCCCGACTCAGAATCAGTATCACCAAGCACGGAGAATGAAAGCCAGTATGTGCTGGAAGAATAGCCGAAGTTCAAAGGGAGCTTTGTTGTTGTGCTGAATTTATTATCGTTATCAAGGTCTATGATGTCCTTGAGGGTAAGCGTGGATGATGTGTCCTCGTAATACTCGACAGAGGTGCCCAGATTAAAGCTGACCTTGTTGTTGCTCACCTTTACGGGATAAGCAAAAGCGCCGAATGTCAAAGACAGGAAGAAAACCGTTATAAGCAAAAAGTAACAGGTCGAAGCTCTAAGCTTTTGCAGCATAATAATTTCCATAAGTGTTTATTCGCTAATTATAGTACAGATGTCTGAGGGTAGCAATAAATATACATTCCGAAACTGCCCATAGCGAAAGTTTACACAACAACAATTTTGAAATATTTAATTTATTATTATCATATATTTAGAATAGAAATAAAATTTATCTGGTAATAAGACCAAATTAATACACTTTAAATTTAAAAACTTTATGATATATTTATTATATAAAAACAAGGTGTAGGAATATGATTGTGTCAGAAAAGCTTTATCAGAGCATTTTAGAGAATCTGTCAGAAGGGATATACTATGTCGATAAAGACCGCAGTATAACATACTGGAACAAAGCAGCAGAGAACATTACCGGCTATACAAAAGAAGAGGTAATGGGAAAGAGCTGTGCGGATAACCTGCTGAGACACATAGACGAAGAAGGCAATGAGCTCTGCATAACCTCCTGCCCTCTTAACGACGCCGTAAAAAACGGCGACACAAAGGAAAAGTCAATCTATCTGCACCATAAGGACGGACACAGACTGCACGTATTCACCCGTGTAGCCCCCATCACAGGCGACGACGGAAGGATAGTCGGTGCTGTCGAGATGTTCCACGATCTATCCACCAACACACACGGAGAGCTCATCTGCGAGCTGGAAAAGCTGAAAGAAGAGGTCTACACTGACTCTCTGACTAATATCGGAAACCGTAAATACGCAAGCATATCAATGGAAAGACGCCTCAGCGAATGGACTGAGGTCGGTATACCTTTCTCTATATTTTTCATAGACATCGACGACTTTAAAAGGATAAACGACACCTACGGACACGACACGGGAGACAAGGTGCTTAAGATGGTAGCCAAAAGCATCACAGGCACACTGAGAGCAATGGATGTGGCGTGCAGATGGGGCGGAGAGGAATTCATCGTCATCTCCCCTAACCTCACGGGTAAAACCACCGAACAGGTGGGCGAGCGCATCAGGCAATTCGTCGAAAAGAGCTGGATAAAAACCGACGAAGGCGAAGACCTGTATGTAACCATCTCTGTAGGATGCACCGTAGTGACAGAAAACGATACCGAAGGCTCGGTGATAAAAAGAGCAGACACCGCCATGTACCGATCAAAGCTGGACGGTAAAAACAGAGTCACAAAGCTATAGTTGACCTATACTCAAAATAAAGGTTGTTATTTTAATCAGATAACTATACATTTGTTTTAAACAATTGTTTAGAGGTGTCAGGTGAAAACATCAGAACCTAGAGAGCGGATAAAGACAGCCGCACTCATTCTCTTTGGAGACAAAGGGTATAAATCGACAACCATCAGAGATATATGCAAGAAAGCTAATGTAAGTTTAGCCCTTGTTAACTATCATTTCAAGAACAAACAGAATCTATATACAGAAATAGCCATTGAAATAATGGATAATGCCTTCATAGCAAACCCACCGGAGAAATTTGTATCACCCGGCATGGAGCCCGAAGAAAAGCTCAGAAACACCATAAGACTCTTCCTGTACAGGCTTTTAGGCAAGGACGGCGTGGGGAAGAATCCACACGCAATAAAGCTCATAGCCAAAGAGATGACAAACTCGTCCGAACTTATGGACAGCCTTTATGAAAGATACATCAGCAGAATGATGGAAATTATGGGTTCGGCGATAAAAGAGGTCATTGGTGAAGAGATCGGTCACGAACAGCTCATGCGCTTCATATCCAGCATAGCAGGGCAGTGCCTGCACCCTGTACTGGCAAGGGAAGTTCTCGCCAGAGCAGGCTTTGTTATCAAAGATAATACGGAAGACATAGAGAAACACGCAATGCACATATACAAATTCAGCATCAACGGCCTCAAAGGATATAAAAAGGGATAACGATGAAAAAGATACCACTTATACTGATTCCGATACTGATAATAGCGGCAGTATTTATCAAAACAACAAGAACACAGACCACACACCCTGATGGAGCATACCTCTTCACCGGTACGGCAGAAACCACCAGCATCAGACTCTCTTTCAAAACATCAGGCAGGATAAACGGCATAATATACGACGAAGGCGATGAAATTATGAAAGATGCCCTTGTGGCGACACTGGACGATGCAGATGAAAAGCTCGGCGTGTCCGCAGCAGAGGCAGGACTCAGCTATGCTCAGGCGACACTTTCCGAAGTGCTCGCAGGGAGCAGAAAGCAGGAGATACGAAATGCCAAAGCAGCCCTCGACATGGCAGATGCAGGTGTAAAAAAGGCTGAGGCGTCCCTTTCACAGGCGAAATCTGATAACGAACGCTTCAAAGCACTCTACGAATCAAACGGCGTCAGCAAGCGCACATATGAGCTCTACGAAACAGCATACGAGACAGCCCAGCAGGCATACAAGGAAGCAACAGCGGCGAAAGCTAAGGCCGCAGAAACACTTTCTCTGGCTGTGGAAGGCGCACGCAGTGAAGAGATAGAAAAAGCGAAAGCCAACGTATCAATATATGAACAGACATTAGAACAAGCAAAGCAAAAGCTGGTTTATACAAAGCTGCATTCCCCTATAAACGGCGTGGTACTAACCCGTTCAGCCGAAAACGGCGAATTCATCCAGACGGGAAATACAGTGCTAACCGTTGCTGACCTGACAGATATGTGGATCAGAGGATATGTAAGCGAAGACTACCTCGGCAAGGTTAAGCTGGGGCAGAAGGTTATCATAAAATCCGACTCATACCCTGATAAGGAATATATAGGCAAAGTATCATACATATCATCTGAGGCGGAGTTCACACCGAAGACGGTGCAGACATACGACGAGCGCATAAACTTCATGTATATGATAAAAGTAACAGTGGACAACACATCCAAAGAGCTGAAATACGGCATGCCGGTGGAAGGCAGGATAGTACTGGAAAACTGATGAAAAGCGACAGATTCGCCATTTCGGCAATCGACATAAATAAAGAGTTCAGCGGTCAGAAAGCACTGATAGACGTAAATATCAGCGTGGAGAAAGGCGACATCTACGGACTGATAGGACCGGACGGAGCAGGCAAGACCACTCTCATGAGGATACTTGCCGGTCTGCTTTACCCAGACAGCGGTGAAGCCTTCATTCACGGCAACAGCTGCATAACAGCACCGGACACGGTCAAGAACGACATCGCATATATGAGCCAGAAGTTCGGGCTGTATCAGGACCTCACCGTTTATGAAAACGTTAAGCTGTATGCAGAGCTTTACGGCGTAGAAACAAGCGGACTGGAAGCCCACATAGACGAACTCCTCGATTTCAGCTATATGCGACCTTTCAAAGACAGACGTGCGGGCAACCTCTCAGGAGGGATGAAGCAGAAACTACAGCTCGTATGTGCGCTCATTCATAAACCAAAAGTACTCCTTCTGGACGAGCCGACCAACGGTGTAGACCCTGTCAGCAGGCGTGATTTCTGGCGTATACTTTACGACCTCGCATCAGACGGCGTTACCATACTGGTATCCACCGCATATCTGGACGAGGCGGAGAGATGCTCCCACGCTGCACTTATGAACAAAGGCAAAGTTGCCGCAAACGGCACCCCCGCAAACATACTGAAAAACAGCGGGATATACATCACAACAGTAAAGTCACAAGATAATAAATCACTGATAGCTCCCATAAAGACGATGTTCCCCGAGCATAAAGTGCACCTCTTCGGCGAGCAGATACGCATAGCATCCATGAGCGAAGACGGCATAATACCAAAGCTGAAAGACAAATTTCCTAAGGTGCAGACAGACTCTGACATGCCTAACCTTGAGGATGTCTTCATGTCTCTGGAGGCGGATAAAAAGGACGAAGACCTGCTAAGCCTCGTCAGCGAAGGGATAGAAAAGCACTCGGGCAGCTCTGTCACCATAGAAAACCTTACAAAGCAGTTCGGCTCTTTCACAGCCGTAAATGCTATAAACCTGAATGTAAAATACGGCGAGATATACGGATTCCTCGGTCCGAACGGCGCAGGTAAGAGTACGACAATACGCATGCTCTGCGGTCTGCTCAGCCCCAGCGGAGGCGGCGGGACAGTCGCAGGATTCGACATCGTAAAACAGCCCGAGATGATAAAGCAGAATATCGGATATATGAGCCAGAAGTTCTCTCTTTATGAAGACCTGAAGGTCTATGAAAATATAGAGTTCTACGGGCGCATATACGGTCTCAGCGGTAAAAAGCTGAAAGACAGACGTGACTGGGCACTGGAGCTCTCCGACCTGACAGACAGAAAGAACGCTATGACATCGAACCTGACCGGAGGATGGAGACAGAGACTGGCACTAGCGTGTGCCATACTGCACAGTCCGCCCGTAGTATTCCTCGACGAACCCACCAGCGGTGCAGACCCAGCCAGCAGAAGGCTTTTCTGGGATATTATATCCGGCCTTGCCTCTAACGGCGTGACAGTTTTCGTCAGTACGCACTATATGGAGGAAGCCGAGTACTGCGACAGGCTTTCTATGATATTCAGAGGGAATATGATAGCCGAAGGGACACCTTCGGAGCTGAAGAAGAACTCCATGTCAGGGAGTATAATAGAGCTGAAAACACCAAAACCTCAGACGCTCCTCGGCGGTATATCCGAGCTGGACGGTGTAAACAACGCCGCACTCTTCGGAGCGGGCATACACGTCCGCACGGCAGAGCCGGAGAAAGTCAGAAACAAGATAAAAGAATATATGAGCGGAAAAGATAATTACACCATAAGCGAGATACTCCCATCCATGGAAGATGTCTTCGTATCTCTCATAGACAGTGCGGACGGCAAAGATGAGTAGCGTTTTCAGCTTCAGAAGACTTACAGCTATCATAATGAAAGAATTCACGCACATCATCCGTGACTGGCGCAGTCTCTTCCTTGCCATTGCTATCCCCGTGATGCTGCTTATCCTCTTCGGATATGCTCTGAATATGGATCTTAAAAATGTGTCCATAGGCATGTATGACCAGTCAATGAGCAAAGAGAGTAAGGACTTCGCATCTCTTCTGGACGGGTCGCCGTATTTCCGCATAGTCAGCTATTACCAAAGGGATAAAGATATCGAAGAAGCTATAAAACGCAGAGAGATAAAGGCTGCGATAGTCATAGACAGAGACTTCGGCAAACACATTAATAATGGAACAGATGTTCAGATACAGCTTTACATAGACGGCAGTGACGCTAATACAGGGCGAATAATACTGAACTATGTGAACGCTCTGGGCGCTATATACAACCAAAAACTGTCTGCAAACTCAAAGAGCATCGGCATGCTGAACCCTGTCAGCAGATCATGGTATAACCAGGGGATGACCAGCACATACAACCTCGTACCCGGTATCACAGCCATCGTTATGGTAGTTATCGCATCCATGCTGGCGAGCGTGACAGTAGCAAAGGAATGGGAGATGGGCACGATGGAACAGCTCATAAGCACACCCGTGACAAGGTTCGAGCTGGCACTGGGAAAAGCTATCCCGCTGTACATCGTAGGGCTGGCGGATGTTATAATCTCCACCGTGCTCGGTATAATAATATTCGAAGTACCTCTGAGGGGGCTCCCCGCACTGGTCATACTGGTGGCGTCTGTCTTCCTGACGGGCGTGCTGTTTTTCGGCCTGCTCCTCAGCATCACATTAAAGAATCAGGTGATAGCGAACCAGATAGCCCTTATATCGGGCTTCCTGCCGACACTTGTGCTCAGCGGGTTCATCTTCACTATTGCGAACATGCCGAAGCCTATACAGGTGCTTACTCACGTATTCCCTGCCAGATACTTTATATCCATGCTGAAAAGCATATACCTGAAAGGTGTCGGGCTTGAGATGATGCTGGCAAACTTTGCATTTTTATCCATTTATGCTGCGCTGATGATCCTCCTCTCCGTGCGCAAACTGAAACTGAGGCTGGACTGATATGCTGTTAAAACTGAAAGCTATGCTGATAAAAGAACTGAAACAGATGCTCCGTGACCCGAAGATGCGCATGGTGGTGCTCGGCATACCTATGGTGCAGATGCTCGTCATGTCTTTTGCGCTCACGCTGGACGTTAAGAATATCGACATCGCCGTACTGGATATGGATAAAAGCGACACCACAAACGAGATTATCCACAGGATGCAGTCATCAGGCTATTTCATCATAGAGAAATATTCAAACAGCCTGACCGAGATAAAAGAGATGATAGGCAAGGACGAGGTGCGGGGCGCAGTTATCTTTGCACCGAATACCGAAAGCGACCTCCTGCGTCATGAGAATGTCGATGTGCAGATAATTGCCGACGGCACAATGAGCAACGACGCAGGCATCATCATAAGTTACTTTTCGACCATACTGAATGAGTTCAACTCAGAGCATATATTCACACTGACAGGCTCAGACGGCAGGAAGCTGTCCGTGGAAAACCGCAACCTGTATAACCAGAACCTCGACAGCAGTAAATACTATGTCCCCGGACTGATTACCATGATGATAATGGTAACGAGTATCCTGCTGACCAGCATCGCCATCGTCCGTGAGAAAGAGATCGGCACGATAGAACAGGTGATGGTGACACCCATCGGCAGATTCGAGTTTATCCTAGGGAAGACACTCCCGTTCTTCATCACCGGGTATATCACTACGACGATGATGTTTGTCATAGCTTTTATGGTTTTCGATGTTGTTATCGTCGGCAGTATATGGCTTCTGGGACTAGTTGTAGGGCTGAACATACTTTCATATTTAGGACTAGCCCTGTTGATTAGCACCACTGCGTACACGCAACAGCAGGCACTTCTGACATCGTTTTTCATACTGATGCCTTGTTCTCTACTCAGCGGGTTCATGTTCCCCATTGATAATATGCCTGTTTTCATCCAGTACCTTACATATCTGGACCCTATGCGGTGGGGGTTTGAGGCTATCATAGGCGTGGTGCTGAAGGGTGCAGGAGCAGCAGAGATAAGCACTCAGCTTTTATGGCAGACGATTCATGCCCTGTTCTTCATAACTGCGGCATCTATGATGTTTAGAAAGAGTCTGGATTAATCTTCGGGTGTATAAAAGCTGAAATTGCCTTTGGTACCGGTTTTGATCTTATACATGGCTTTGTCCGCCATTTTGACAAGGTCGTCTGCGGTCATAGTTTCCCCTGATGCACCGTCGTATACCGATATGCCTATTGATACGCCGATGTTTGCCTTTGCAGGTCTCAGGGTGTATGTAGCAGAGAGTGATTTTATTATCTTTTTAGCCAGCTGGGAAAGGTCTTTTTCAGACTCGAAGTTCTCCACAACAATGCAGAATTCGTCCCCGCCTATTCTGCCGAAAACGTCCGACTCACGTATGATGCCGAGCCCTCTCTCCGCCACCTGAATGAGCAGTTCATCCCCTGCTTCATGCCCGAGTGTGTCGTTCACTTTTTTGAATCCGTCAAGGTCGAGGAAGAGCAGCCCCACCTTTTTACCGCTTCGCTTTGTCCTGCTGATAGCTTTGGACGTGATATCATAGAAATATCTGCGGTTTACGAGGTTGGTCAGCGAGTCGTAGTTAGCCAGTTTATACAGTTCGTCCATTGCGTTCTGCCTGCGGGCTGCTTCTATATGGAATTTCTCAAGTACAGAGTTATAAAATGTTGCGATGTGCCCTGCCTCTGTTTCGGGCTCTATGTCCACATAGCTGGAGAAATCTCCGCTCTTCGCCTGAAGATCCATCTGGCTGATGAGGTCTAAAAGGCTGGTGGTTGAGCCGTGCTCGGAGATGTTCAGACCGATGCGCTCGTCGTCCTGTGTCACACGGAATGTAACCCAGCGCTCAAGGATGCGCATTGCGAAGTAAAGCACATTAAAAGAGAAAAGACCCGCAGCAGCAACACCGACAAACTGTATGCCGAACTGCTCGAACCTGCTGGTCGCAACGGGGAAAGACTCGACCGGTGCAAAAAGAGCCACGGCAAGTGTACCCCACATGCCCGCAACAAGGTGTGCAGGTACTGCACCGATAACATCGTCTATCTCTCTCTTTTCAAGGAAAAGCATAGACCAAACGCAGAGGAGACCGGCTCCGAAGCCAGTGAGGAAACCGCCCATCTCATTGAAGAGGTGGCACCCCGCACATATAGCCACGAGCCCTGCTACAACGCCGTTTATGATGTGCTCCACCTTCGGCATGTGATACTTATACCAGCTGTATATCATCGCAGAGACACCGCCTGCGGCACCTGCGAGTGTTGTATTTGCTATTATCATCGGAACCTGATCGTTAAGCTCCAGCGTACTGCCTCCGTTGAATCCGAAAAAGCCGAACCATAAGAGAAATACACCGAGCACTGCGATAGGCAGGTTCTGTCCGTCTATGGGCTTCCCGCCCCTGCCGAATCGTCCGAGCCTGGGCCCGATGATTATGACGGCAGCCAGCGAACACCAGCCAGCGACACTGTGCACCACTGTCGAGCCTGCGAAATCTATAAAGCCGAATCTGTTAAGCCAGCCCGTGGAATTCCATATCCAGTGACCGCACACGGGATAAATGGCTACGGCCATTATACACGTTACGAGGATATATCCTGAGAACTTCATCCGCTCCGCCACTGCACCTGATATGATAGTGGCCGCCGTGCCCGCAAACATAAGCTGGAATATATAGAATGTGACCTGATCTATGGTCATGCCTGATATTTTTATGTAAGAAAATTCGCCGATCATGCCGATTTTGGATTCTCCGAACATGAGTCCGAAGCCGATTATGGTAAAAAGGATACTGCTGAGGCAGAAATCCATGAGATTTTTAACTGCTACGTTTACGTTGTTTTTAGAGCGTACGAATCCGGTCTCCAGACAGGCGAATCCGGCCTGCATGATAGCCACCAGAAAGCTGCATAACAACACCCACATTATATTTACATACAAGGCATCCATTTAATTTCCCTCAGAGAATATGTAAAAAAAATCATACTAAATAAACAAACGGTAAATAATGAATATGCGAATAATTGTTAATAACCATAACACTCAATTTCAACTATTGAAAGTCTTTTGTATATATGTTAGTTATATCAACTTTATATTAATTAATACAGGTAATGGTTATGTCAGAAAAGAAAGTTCCGTTCAGTAAAGAACAAATTGAAAAGATTATAGAAAAATGCCCCACTCCTTTTCACATTTATGATGAAGAGGCTATCATAGCAAATGCTAAAAGATTCAAAAAAGCATTCGAGTGGGCTCCTAATTTCAAAAACTATTTCGCAGTGAAGGCTCTCCCTAACCCTGCGATACTTAAGCTGCTCGCTGCCGAAGGATTCGGCGCAGACTGCAGCTCCATGGCTGAGCTTTACATATGCGACATGGTCGGCGTGAAGGGGGACGATATCATGTTCACCTCTAACGAAACACCCGAGGTCGAATACCAGAAGGCTATGGAGCAGAAAGCTATCATCAACCTCGACGATATCACACACATAGACTTCCTCGAGAAATGCGCAGGACTGCCTGAGACTATATGTTTCAGATACAACCCCGGCCCTCTCAAAGGCGGAAACGAGATCATCGGAAAGCCTGAGGACGCTAAATACGGCCTGACAAAAGAGCAGATGCTCGAAGCATATAAGATAATGAAGGATAAAGGCGTTAAGAAATTCGGTATGCACACAATGGTGGCATCAAACGAACTTAACCTCGACTACTTCGTTGAGACAGCAGTCATCCTCTTTGAGATGGCAGCAGAGATCGCTGAGGAGGTCGGCATCACTTTCGACTTCATCAACCTCGGCGGCGGTATAGGCATACCTTACAAACCTGAGCAGAACGAAGTAAACCTCGAAGAGCTCGGCATAAAGATTAAAGCCAAATACGAAGAGATACTCGGTGCAAAAGGTCTCAGCCCGCAGATATACTTTGAGTGCGGACGTATGGTCACAGGCCCTTACGGATACCTTGTGACACGTGCTATCCACTCCAAGAGCATCTATAAAGAATACATCGCAGTAGACGCATGTATGGCTAACCTTATGAGACCGGGCATGTACGGCGCATACCACCACGTATCCGTAATGGGCAAGGAGACAGCTCCTGCTTCATGTACATACGACGTGGTCGGATCTCTGTGTGAAAACTGTGACAAATTCGCAGTGGACAGAAAGCTCCCTGCCATAGAGCGCGGCGATATCGTCATTATCCACGACACAGGCGCACACGGTCATGCTATGGGCTTCAACTACAACGGAAAGCTCCGCTCCGCAGAACTCCTTCTCAAAGCTGATAAAACGGCTGTGATGATAAGAAGAGCGGAAACATACGACGACCTTTTCGCAACTCTCAAGTTCTAAATATAACAGGCGGGTGTAAAAGCCCGCCTTTTTTTATACCTAAAAAACCTTCAAACAGCTTACAGTCCTTGCTTGCGACACTTTTTAATGCTATCATGCCCATCATTCATTTTATTGGAGAAAAATATGCGATATTTATTTATTCTTGTCATCCTTATGACATCATTATCAGCCGCTGCTGCCACATGCAACTACTCAGACTGTCACTCCGACATATCCGAACAGCCTGTGATGCACTCGCCTGTGGGAGAAGGTTCCTGCCTTGACTGTCATATTGCTGATGATAACCTCATCGTTAATCATCAGGAAGACCCGGATAACAACAAAAACTTCGAATCGCCCGTATCAGAAGGCGAGAATCTCTGCTATATGTGCCACGAGACTTTCAAAGATAAGTCAAATGTGCACCAGCCTGTAGCAGACGACAGCTGTACTGACTGTCACAACCCGCACGGAAGCGAAAACAAATTCATGCTCGCAACAGCGACAGAATCTGAAACATGCTATATGTGCCACGAAAACAAGACCGAAGTAAAATACGTTCACGGACCTGTTGCTGCGGGACAGTGCGCATACTGCCACAGCCCACACTCATCAGACAATCAGTATCAACTCAGGGACGAGGTGAACAACCTCTGCCTCAGCTGTCACGTCGATATTCAGGAAATAGTGAACTCAGAACATCAGCACGCACCTGTGCAGGACAGCTGTATCAACTGTCACAACCCGCACGGTTCAGACTATGAGATGTTCCTCGGTAACGAAATATCCGAAACATGCTATGAGTGTCATGACACCATCGGCGAAAGAGTTAAAAATATGGAATACGTCCACGCTCCTGTTGCTATGGACGGATGTTCCGCTTGTCACAGCGTACACGGTTCTGCGAATCCGAAGATACTCTATGACTATTTCCCAGAAAACTTTTATAACGACTATCAGGAAGGTCTCTATGCTCTCTGTTTTGAGTGTCACGACGAAGCGAAGCTGACATCCAAAGACGAGACAAACTTCCGCAACGGAGACATGAACCTTCATAACAGACACGTAACTATGGATAAAAAAGGCAGAAGCTGTAAGTCTTGTCATGAAGTGCACGCATCTTCACAGCCTCTACATATCAGAGCCGAAGTACCTTTCGGTGCTGGCGGATGGATGCTCCCTATCAAATACACACAGACAGAGAACGGCGGTTCATGTGTGGTGGGATGCCATAAGCCGAAAGCCTATGACAGGGAAGCACCCGTCGATAACAAATAGGTAAAATTATGAAGTTTACATCCGTACTTTTATCAATATGCGTGCTGGTGGTGACACTGCACGCTTTCCCTCTTCGCGGAGCGGAAAAGGGCTCAAAGCTCGATATGGGCAAGTTCACTTACGACAAGGGATATGCTCCGCAGAAAGACAAATCTGCATGCAGGCTGCTCTTTGTATACGACAGTGAAAAAAGACTCAGTAAGAAGCAGTACACGGCTTTTCAGGAGCTGTGCGCCGGCATAGAGACTCCGTGCCTTGCTCTTGATAAAAAGGCAGCAGAGAAAGCCGAAGGACGCATCGTAACGGTGACCGATCCCCATGCTTATCTGAAAGAGCTCCACATAATAGCTCTTCCCACTACTATCGTGCTGGATAAGGATAACAACATCATCCACGCAATAGGCTATGAAGGACACTATGTGCCGAAGATGCAGGAACTCATCAAAGAGATCACTTCAGGCGTTCAATCGTTTTAAGCTGAATATGTTTTGAAACAATAAAGGGGAATCTTTTCGGATTCCCCTTTTTTTATGGTCTTAGAAAAGGTCTGCGGTGGAAGCTCCGTAGCCTGCACCGTGATAGTGACATGAGATACAGTTGCTTGAGTATGTGCTGGTGTGCACCACTTCGGTCAGACCGTTAGCGGTATCACCGCCGCCTGCCGTAGCATGACAGAGAGCACAAAGCTCAGAGAAATCACTGTCTATTACGCTTACGTGTGCGTTCAGAGCTGCTTCATCTGCAAGGTCGGCACTCTCACCGCTTTCGGTGATGAGGTACTCGTTGTCAGATGAGTGTACCTGATGACAGCTAAGGCATGACACAGTCGTATTCGCAGCGTACAGTCCGCGGAAATCCGCAAAGCTCTGTCCGTTGCCATCCTTTATACCGTGGATGTCCGCAGTGAGCTTCTGAGCGGCTGCAGTGTCGCCTACTCCCATGTATGTAGCGTATATATTGTTCACCTCTGTCTCAACAGAAAGCGCAGGAGGAGTGACGCCGAAAGCGCCGTTTCCGTCGTGGCATGCGAGGCAGAAGTCATTAGTATCATTATATGCAGTACCGCCTGCGGTGAGGTCTATGGAAAGATCCATGACGCCGTTCATATCGGAGAAAGAGTGACAGATCACACAGTCAGAGTTTGATATCTGTCCGTCGTGGTCGAGGTCGTGCATGTTGTGTCCGCTGAACATACCCGCTTTTGATACTATGCTGCTGTTCTGGTGGCATGTGACACACTGGTATGTATCCGCAGTGATGCCTGACAGCCCGTTTGAGCCGTGGCAATAGAGGCATGCACCGATGTCGTCGTCACCTACTTTTGCAAAGCTGTCGCCGAGGGGCTCGCTGAATGAGTGAATGTCCTGAAGCTGTACCACAGGGTGACACAGGAAGCATTTGTCATTCTCCCATCCGTAACCGCCTGCATGGTCATCAGGCTCGAGAAGCTGCGGTGCGGTGGACTTTGTCACTCTGGTGGGTGAACTGCCGTCCCCTACGTTAGCTCCGCCGCAAGCGACGAGTATTGATGAAACAATTATAAGTGTTAGAAATAGTAAAACCTTTATCTTCATTGTTTAATCCTTTCTATGACATGAGATACAGAAGTCCACCCTGTGGCACGAGTCACAGGAGCCCGGGTCAACCATGGCCTCAAGCGAGTGCTTCAGCTTGAACGATCTTGAGTGTCTTAAATTTTCCATTGAGTTCTGCTTGCTGTGGCAGCTCTCACAGAACCAGTCCTGATGACAGCTGTTACAGCTGGCTTTATCAAGCGTAGCCGGTACGGCGTGCATGTTTGTCCAGTTGTTCACATGGTCTTCAGGCTTCATTACTTTCATATTTTCGTGGCAGGAGCTGCAGTTCTGCGGAGCAGACGCTATCTTTGTCTCCTGATCTTTGTGGCATGTGTGGCACTTGCCGTCTATTTTCAGCTCGCTGGTGATCTTCAGCTCGCCCCCCTGCTCGACAAATGTCTTGATATCAGGGAGCTGATGGCAGTAGAAACAGTCTTTTTTCTGCTGAAAAAGGATGTCTACGTGCTTTTCGTGATTAAACTTTGCCAGTGGTGACTGGTAGTAAAACTGTGCACATCCGGCTGCCGCCGCAACAGTTATTATTATCAATAAAAACCATGAAAACCTTTTCATTATATCCTCTTAATAATATTATCTAAAAGCTGTAGGCAGCTTTGATGCCGTATCTGTTTTCAGGGAGATATCTAGTCTCCTTGTTGTTCTCAGCATATGCGCTGACGGTCAGGTCTTTTAAGACATCGTATGCAGCTTCGAAATAAAGCGAATAGACATCTTTTTCAACAGAGGTGTTCTCCAGCCTGAGAGCCTCGCCTTCGAAGCTCAGCTTAAGAGTCTTTGTAGCGTTCCAGTCCAGTGCAACGCTTCCGCCCTTTGCGTTGGATATCTCACTGTTGTAGTAGTATCCCTCGATGTTTGATGAAAGCCCCATAGACTTAAACCAGTCGAAATCAACGCCGAGCTTATACATCTCACCTGTTTCAACCTCTCCGCTGGGGAGCTCGATTCGGGAGAAAACTGTGCTCTGGTATGGTTTGATATGCTCTGTGACAGCGTACTGAATGTTAAAAGCATATCTGTCTTCCTTACCTGTGGAGAAGTTGCTGATGACCAGTTCGTTCTCATATGAGGAACCGTCTTTAACGTCGTAGCTGGTCACATCTGCGCTGAGGAGGAGCTTTTCATAGCTCATGAATCCTCTGATCATGCTTTTGTATATCGCTGATTCCTCAGTATCATACTCGAGCTTGCCGTCTACGCCGAGCTTCGCCTTACCGACGATGAACTTGCGTCCTAGACCTAGTCCGAGCATCTCCTGAAGAGTATCGCCGTCGTCTGTCTCTCTGGAGAAAGATATAAAACCTGTAGTATCTGCAACACCGTTAAGGAAGAGCTTTGCTCCGTAAAGCCTGTCTCCCGTATGGCGGTATGATTCGTTTATGTGTTTGCCGTCTGCGTCAAAGTATGCAGGCTTACCTGCGAATACAGTTGCACCGACATATTTCTCTGTGCGCAGTGTCGCTTCAGCACCGTCCAGAGTGAGGAACCTGTTTCCGACATAGCTGAAACGTCCTAACTTCACCTGAACTTTGTCCTGAAAGCTGCTGTAGTCCAGATACGCTGTATAGATGTCTGAATGATTTTCATTTGTTTCAGTGTCTGTTGCGTATCTTCCGTAAAAGTTAAAGCCTACATAAGGGTCGATAAGCTTCATGTTGTCTATACTGAGATAGTTTTCCCAAAGGCTTTCGGAGTCCTCCCCCTCGTCTTTGTATACCTCGTATGCCGTGCTGAACATGCCGTCCACATTAAATGCATAGGCTGTCGCACACGCCATGTATAGGATAATAATTGTTAGTGTCAGTCTGAGTGTTTTCACAGGCAGCATCTCCCTTAGTAGTTAGCCAGATCAGCAAGAGAAAGGTCAATAAGTTTCTCTGCATAACTCGGATTATGAAAACCGAAGCTTCTGTCGTTCTTAATAAAATTATAGTTATAAGCGGCTCTGTCCAAAGCGGTCTTAAGATCGCTGTCGGCAGCGGCGTATGATGCAGATATTGCTGTACCCGCGGCAAAGCCTGCTTTGCTGTTTATAGTATCTGCGAGCTGGTCTATCTTTACTCTTATACCTGCGAGCTTACCGCCTCTGTCAAAGTGACCGTCGGTAAATTCAGGTAAACCGCTGACATGGCAGCCAGGTGTACTGCAGAAAATAAGTCTGTCCGCAGTATTTTCTGTCATCAGCATCTGGTGTGTAACGCCTTCGTTTCTGTTCATATGGCAGTCGTTGCATGTAACTCCTGTGATAGAGTGGCCTGTGAGATAACGGTTCAGATCTTCGCCATAGTCGTATCCGCCCACACCCTGAAACATCTCTGCCTGAGAGTTGTGAGGCATAACGCCCACAGCAGGGAGCTGCATATCGGCATTGTGGCAGTTATAACAGATGAGAGCATCTCCTGCATTAGCAGTGAGTGTTCCGCCTGCGAGGTCTATCTCGTATGTTCCGCTGAGACGAAGCTGAGCATTATTGCCCCCTTCACCGTGCGGGTCGTGGCATACATTACATGTAACGCCTGTTACGTCTGTTCTGTTTGCAGTATTTATGTTCACGCCGAAGATGCGTCCCATCATACCTTCGCCCGTGTGGCATTTTGCACACGCTGAAGTTGATGCGACAGTGCCGTCGGCAAGTGTGAATGCTTTATCATGGGCATCGGAATATTCGAAGAAGTGTCCGCCACCTATATTGCCGTGATCATGACACGCAAGGCATGTGTCGGAGGAGAGCGATGTGTTGCTGTAGTGTTTCGCTATCATATCAGCACCTGTAGAGGTGGGGCCGTGGCATGCTTCGCATGTTACGTTTCTGAGATGTGCATCGCCCACAGCGGGTGTTGCCCAGTTTGCCGCTCCGATAGTATCGTCGTAGCCGTCTGCTATACTGTATTCATCCGTGCCGTTGTTGTCTCTGTCGGCATAGAGGAAGCCTGTGGTGTGGCATTTAAAGCATGCGGAATCAACAGAGCCTGAGACTCTGTTAAATGTTGTGGAGTGGGCTGTGCCCTGCCACATTGAAACTATATCTCTGAAGAGTGTTCTGCCGTATTGATCTTTTGTAGAAGGGCTGAAAGTACCCGTATGGCACTGAAAATAGCAGTATGCGTCACCTAATGCCGCATTATAGGAGTATGCCTGCGCCTCTATGTTTGCTGATTCTTCCGTTGTCTGTCCGTTTCCGCCGAGTATCTCTGCCTGTACGATGTATGTTCCGACCACATCAGGTATCAGCATTGTGTCGTCGCCGTCAGCAGTCAGTGCAGCTGTAGAACCGGCCGGCTTTGATGTTATGCTCCACTGAACATCCGCAACAGTGTCGCCGTAGGCTGCTTCGTTTATACCGAGGAGAATTTTCTCACCCGGCTGAATGTGGAAGAGACCTCTTAAAACATCAGGATGAAGTGTCCCCGCAGGGTCCTGGAGATAGTCACCCGCAGCATCGGCAGATGCATAGCTTAGACCTTTGGACTGTATAACACCCGAGGTGTTGAACTCTACGACCTTTCTGTATCCTGCGAAGAAGCTCACAGGGAAGTCTATCCCTGATGTCACATATGCTCCCGAGCCCGCTGTAGTGGCAGATGCTACCACAACACCATTGATCATCGAGCAGACAGACACATCAGCAGCCGTACCGCCCTCGGCAGCCAGCATTGATGCGCTGTAAGGAACAGTCACTCCGCCTTCGTAATATGTATCCACAGATGTTTCAGCATCTGTAAGGCGTACAGAATATTTATCTGAAACCGCAACATAACCGCCTGTTACATAGGCGGCTGCACTTTTTTCTATATATATTGTTCTCCCCGCAAGGGCAGGGTCATCTATGTTTAGCTCAAATCCTTCTAAGTCTCCGCTGCCGACATAGCTGAGCTTGCCTTCATCATCGACTTTCACAGTGGAAAGGACTCGTGTGTCGTCATTAACGGAGCTTTTCTTAGAACCGCCACCGACACAAGCTGTAAGTGACAGAACAAATGCTGCCAAAAGCAGAAATCTTATAAACTTCATATAATAAACCTCTGGTCTCATTCCTTGTTATATTCGTCTGCCAGCTTCTTAAGCAGTGCTTCGGTGTCTGATGCGTCGTGGCATTTGACACAAAGAGCACTCTCATCCTCCGCCGCCAGCATCATGGGGCTGTTGCTGTAGTGAGGATTATGACAGTCGCTGCACTCCAGTTCCTTATCCAGCTTTTTCACAAAAACCTTATCCACGGGGTGGAATTTTATATAGCTCTGTGAGTGATAGCTGAATCCCTGATCGTCCGCAACGTGACAGTCCGCACAAAGGCTGTTTGCCGATTTACGCAGATGTGTCTTATCAGTGGACTTATGGGGAGAGTGGCATATGGTGCAGAACCCCGCAGCAACAGGTCCGTGTGTATATGGAGCTTCCGCTATGGAGTTGTTCATTTTTTCATGGCATTTAAGGCATGTTTCGGCAAAAGGCTCCGCAGGGATGAAGTTGCGCTCTTTTTCATGACACTCAAAGCACCTTGCTTCTTTCACTGGTTTATGAACCCACTTACCGATGAATTTATCCTTATGACAGTTTACACAGTCACTGAGGTTTTGGAATTTGTGGCAGTTCATGCATATCTCTTTTTTACCGCTGGCATGAAACCCGCTGAGGTTCTTTGTCCAGTCGGTGATAGAGACAGGTGAATCCACCTTTGTGATAGTATAGCTTTCGCTCTGATCGCCCTGTGTGATGAGTATCTTGTTCTCACCGGCTTCGAGCTTGAGTATTGTCATCAGCATATAGATATTCTTACCGGCGTCAGTGGTACCGTCGCAGATAAGTTTCTTCTCAGTCTTCACACCGTTTATAGTGACTGTCACGGGGACATCAGTATCTGTCATCCCCACTATATGAATATTGCTGACAGCTTTAACGTCATTCGATATAGGAAAAAGTATATTCATCTTAGCTGTCGCCGTTCCTGCGGCAAAAAAGCTAATCAGAATTAATATTATAGTTGTCAGGCAGTTTAATCTTATCCGCATCAACATCGTCCCCTAAAGCTTTATAGGCAGCTTTTAAATAAAAATTGATCTTATCGTCGTCATTATATACTTTTTTCAAAGATATGAAAGCGTTAACAGCCTCTTCGTTTCTCCCTGAAAGGTGAAGTGCAACAGCAGAATAAAAGCGGCATTCATTATCATTGCAGTCTTTCAGGATATCGTGGGCTTTTTCCGGTGCTTTCAGACGAAGATACGTCTGCCCCAGAAGGAGCATACCCTTATCATCCAACATAGCGGTATCTATACCGTCCAGCTCGTGCAGGGCGGCATCACGCTCACCCTTTTTCGCAAGCATCAGCACGAAGTTCATCCTGGGGACGATCTTCTTATAAGCCTCGGCGCCTGCGGCAGCTTTGAGCTGTTCTTCGAGACCTTTATCATCTATCTCTTTCGCCACATATTTGAGGTATGCGGGGAGCAGCAGAGTAAAGTTCTCGTGTTCGTTTATGTTACCGACCGATTCGCCGCCTGCAAAAAACTCTGCACGGGGCGATTCATCGGATTTATCTGTACTGTAAAGGCAGTCGTTGCCTTCTGCATTATGAAATGCTTCTTTCAGCTGGTCTGTGCTTCTGCCTGAGACATCTGCGCATATACACGCAACTTTCAGGTCTGTGCAGTCACTGATGAATGACGACATTATGCTGACATCACGCCTCTTTTCACTGTTGAAATAAAGCACGCCATAGTCCTTGTCCATCTTCAGCCCGCTGCCGAATACAGGCTTCATCTCTGCCTGTACCTGCGGAGCGAAAAGCATTGCCGCAAAGCATGTTATAAGGAGCTTTCTCACTTTTTCTCCTCCTTATACTTTTCAAGATTCATCTGGATCATAAGTATGTTTTTCATAACTTCCGCTTCGTTGTCCTTTTTATTGAGTTCGTCGCGGAATTTCTGATCGTGATACTTATTAAACAGGTCTTCGGACTGTTTCTCGCCGTGACAGACTTTACAGAAGTCGTCTTTTACGGAGAGTTTCAGGAAGCTGTTCTTAGTATCGCCTTCGACATTTATCTCAGGCTTTGTCATGCCTTTCACCCACACGTGCGGATCATGACATGTCTGGCATGTGATAGCTCCGTCTGTGGATACTTCGCCCTTTTCGTCAAAGAGATACTCTTTAAAGCGCTCTTTGTAAGGGAAAATCTTAAATATACGGGCATGAACCTGAGCATCAGGCACCTTCTTATACCCTATACCTTTATCGGCATGGCAAGAAGAGCATACGTCGTATGCGAATCCGCGCTTATCTTTCATCTCAAACGCCCACATGTATTTGTTTCCTTTGTGGAAGTTGTGAGGCTTATGACATGTATAGCATGGATTCACGCCTGCTGTGGCTTTTATTTCACCTTCGATGTAGTCAAGTTTCGCAATGTTGTGCTCGGAGAGCTCTACCATATCTTTGTCTTTGTGACATGTGGCGCATATGTTTTTATCGCCCAGATCACGTAGCATGCCTTTGTTTTCGGCATGAGGCTCGTGACATGTGGCACATACAACATTGCCCCCCTGCAGGAAGAGTCCGTCAACCTTCTCAGGCTTCATGTTCATCTTATGGCTTGTTTCGATAGCTGTTTTGGATGCTGCTTCGCCCTTGGCGTGACAGCTCTCGCACATCTTTTCGAAATTACCGCCGTACTCTTTAGCAAAGAGATATTCGCCGCTGTTGTGGACAATGTGGCAGGATCCGCATGTGTCCCCTTCGGCTTTAGCTTTCGCTGTTTTATCTGAGTGGTTTTCAAAGCTGTTTACGTTGTGCTTTGAAGCCGCAAAACTTTTCTTATCTTCGTGGCATCCTGCACAGAAGCTGCCGTTTTCGGACAGTTTCTTATTCAGGAAGCTGTTCCGGATGGTTCCTTCCTCGCCCTTTTTCGGTCCGTTGTTGTGCACGGTGTGACAGCTTGAACAATAGATATAGTAGTCCCCGTCCTTTTCAGTGAGGAACTTGCCGTATTTCTCATGCATCTCTGTCTTGCCGAGTTTGTGTCCGTCCATGACTATCTTTTTATCTGCGGAACCCTTTTCAGAGTGGCAGACCTTACAGCTGTCATCTTCGGTGCTGTAGGCGTATTCCAGAGCCATTATATTCTTATCGGTTTTGGCCTTATGCACGGCGTGACACTGAGAGCAAACCTCTTCGCTGTCTTTCTTTCGTACGTCGTGGTCGCTTCCGATGATCTCTTTCTGACCTTCGTGACATGCAGTACAGAACTGATCTTTATCTGCGAATCCGCCTCTGATAAAGTCTCTGTCCAGCTTGGCAGTCTTTGTGCTCGAGTGAGGGTCGTGACAGCTTACGCATGTCATCTTATTATCTTTGCTCAGTTTGAAGTGCTCGTCCAGCTTACGGTCTACTGCCATATTAACCGGGTGGGAGTGCTCGCCTGTGAGCATTTTCTGTCCTATCTCGCCCTCTTTGTGACAAGTGAGACATCCGTCGTTCTCGCCCTTAGTGAGGAGACGCTCGTTGTCGCTGTTGTGCACTTTGTGGCATGAGAGACAGTTCTTTTCAAGCTTCTGTCCGCCGTGAAGCGTCTTCTGTATCATCTCTTTTTCATTATGACATGAGATGCAGAGTGCGCCTGTTTCCGCTTCGGCACGGAGGAAGTTCTGTCCTTTGGAGTGGACATCGTGGCATGTTGCGCATGTTACTGTCTTCTTCACTTCACCGTCTGTTCTGAACTCTGTAAGGAAGTTCAGCAGGCGTCCGTAAAGCGGAAGGTTCTCCGGCGCTTTGACACCGTCTTTGATAGACTTGCCGACAGGGTGGTTAAAGAGTTTCGAAGAAATAACCTTCTTCTCAGCCACACCGCCGTCGTCGTGACATGAAAGACAGCTTTTAGAGATGAGGTCGCCCTCGCCTTTAGGCAGCTTCACTGCCCATCCGTGTGGGGCGTGGCAGCTTTCGCATGTGCCTGTTTCCTGTGCTGTTCTTCCGTCTTTTGTTCTGTATCCTTTTACGGTCTTCATGTCGTGCTTTGTGGAGACGACAGATTTTTTTTCATTATGGCATGTCAGGCAGAGCTTGCTGTCCTGATTGTTTTCAATGAGCAGACCTTTGTTTTTACCGTTGTGCGGAGCATGGCATGTGAGGCAGATAACTTCGCCCCCTTTGCCGTATTTACCGCCGTGTTTCTCAATATCTGCCACAGGTTTTTCCTGTATCACATTGATAGGGTGGTTCAGCACGCCTTTAACATATGTGAGGTTATCGGGGTTTACCTTATCTTCGTGGCATACAGAGCAGAGCTTCGAGTCTGTCAGCTCGCTTATGAGAAGTTTATTTTCTTTCGGTGAGTGAGGCGTATGGCAGCTTTCGCAGACTACCTGATCTTTGCTTCCCAGCTTACCGAACATCTTTTTCAGTTTAGGTTCTATCTCGCCGGCTTTCTTCATCTCTTTCAGAGGATGGCTGTGCACCTTATCCTTTGACATGTCTGTGTGGCATGCCTGACAGAGCTGAGAGTCTTCGTTTTCCATGCGGAGGAACACGCTTTTTTCAACGCCCTCTTTCTCAGGGTTTCCTGTGGAGTGGGCAGAGTGACATGTTCGGCATCCGATAGAGTTGCCGTTGAGAGGAAGTTCTTTAGGGATGTTCATGTGCTCAGGGATCTTGTCGGAGAGCTTATGCATATCTCCGGACCATATCCTGATACGGCTGTCGCCTACGGTTCCGTTGTGACAGCTGAAGCACATCTTTTCAGTAGCGACGGTCTTTTCGCTCTGATAGTCCACAAGCTCTGTACCTTTCAGGTCAAAGAGGAACTCAGGCATCCACTCATAGTGGCAGACCGCACACTGTTTCGAAGAATCGGGATTCAGCTTTGTGACATCAGCTGAATAAGCCGCAAAAGCGGCAAGGAGCATCGGCAGCAGTATTAGCAGTTTTTTCACTTCAGCTCCTCCAGTTCAAATATATAGACCGTTTTGCCAAACGCATCCACGACGCCGAGCCTGTCTCCGTTTACTCTGATATGAGTGACAGAACCGAGGCTGAGCCTGTTTCCGCTCTTGTCTTTTAAAAGACCGGTAAACCTGCCCTCGTTGTCGAGATACTGAATGACGCCTGTGTATCCGTCGCCTACAAGGACATTATCCCCTTTATAGACGGCCACACCTGTCGGTCTGAAAAATTCGCCGGGTTTGATACCCCAGCTTCCGTAGAATTCATAGAATTTAAGCTCTTTTGTGATCTTCTGCACTCTGGTGTTGAGCACCTCAGACACATAGAGAACTCCCTTAGAGTCCATAGACAGAGCATACGGATACCAGAACTTAAGTTTGCTGTCGCCGTATCCGCCCTGTACCATTGCGACTTCGCCCGTGGCAAGGTCAGCCTTTACAACCCTGTGGTTGTCGTTGTCGGCTGTAAAAAGAAAACCGTCAGACACAAGGGCATCAGTAGGGTCGTACTTGCCTTTTATATCTGACGGAATACTAAACGATTTATAAAGCTCACCGGAAGCAGAGATCATGTCTACAGAGCTGTTCACGCTGTCGCAGTAAAGGAAATAGTTTCCGTTTGCGACAAAGCAGTTTCCGCCCTTCAGCATTTCACTCTGAAATCCGCCTTCACTTACATCCCCTTTATAAACGGTATATCGGCCGGAGTATGCATCATAGATGCCCGTCCTTCCGTCGTCATAAAGGACAACATCCGCCGGAGCGGCATGTTCGCCGAGCTTTATTTTGTATAAAAGCGATGCTCTAAGATCCTGTGCACCGGCCATAGCGGCAGTGCACAGGATAAGAACAGCAATCAGTATTTTACTTTTCACTCTCGTCTTCCTCTTTAGGAGCTAAGAAATCAGGCAGATAGAACTGCTTATACTTTTCTATCATACCTACTACCTCGTTGCCGACAAGCTGATCGGTACGTCTTTCGGGATAACCGATCTCTGCGAATGGCAGGTAAGCCTTGCTTCTGTCCGCTGTGTGACAGTTTTCGCAGTGTACCGTATCTTTCACTTCCGACATAGGTCTGTGGATAACTTTAAGAGCGGCGCTCTTTGCAGATGGCAGCATGCCGCCTACGCTGTCTTTAAACTGAGCAACGTATTTCTGCATTTTTTCAGTAGCGTAGACCTCTTTCTCTTCACCTGTACGGTTCTGAGGGATCAGCTTATACTGTGTGTCGGCGAGATATGTATCCAGCTCTAATGTATCCCTTTTCACGCCTGTTGTTTTGTTGTACCAGACGTACTTAGTATCCACAACATCACCGTTGTCTATGTGGCATGTTTCACAAGCCATAAAGAATGTGTGCATGTTAAGGAAGGCACGAATTTCTTTCTTTTTATCGTGAGGCACGTCGCCGTGGCATGAAACACAGAGGTTCTGTGTATCGAGGACAGCATTGCGCTCGCTTTTATGAAATTCATACAGCCTGTGGATCTCGTTTATATCTTTTCTGGCTACACCGTGACCGCCCTCTTCAGCACCGGAAAGCATCTCCTGAAAGAGCTTATCGTCGGCAGACATGTTAGCGTCTGTGTGCTCGGCGTGCGGAGCTTTATGCCAGATGTGCATCACGAGTATTTCTACTATGTATCCGCAGTATAAGAGGATAGCGATACCGATGATGCAGTAAATCTTTTTTCTTATGCCTGATGATCTTCCGCTCATTGATCTTCTCCTCTTTCTTCATTCTGCAGGAACTTGATCTGTCCTCTGACAACTTCCAGCTTCTCAGCGTCTGTCATGGACAGTGCTGCTCTCTGAGCATCCACGTCCTCTATGAGAGTCGGGTCTTTCTCACAGATGTGATTGAGACGGGCCCACTCCACATAGTACTCATGCTTCATCAGGTCTTCAGGCAGGTAGCCTGTGATGAAGAGCGGAGACGCAGGGAATTTGTCATAGTTAACGTGAGCGTTATACATGTGCCAGATAAAGATAACACTGACAGCAAGCATAGCCTCGTCCGAGTGTGCGATGTAGCTGATGTTTACAGCCCATCCGGGCATGAAGGATGTCGCCCACACGGGGAACCAGAGGAAAAGACCTGTAAGGCCGAGAACCGGAATACCCCAGAAAACCGCCCAATAGTCAAACTTCTCTCTCCAGTGGAATCTTTCGTGTTTCGGTCTTTCATCGCTGATGAACAGAGCGAACTTCACGAAATCGACTATGTCCTTACCGTCTTTTTTACGTGGACACATAGGAGAATAGTACATGAACAGTATCAGCTCTTTCCAAGAGAAAGTATTAGTCCTTCTCGCAGGTATTACATAATAATTGAATACGTTCTTAAATATGTACCACCAGTGATAGAAGAACAGCCATACCATCAGTACGCCTGAAATTCTGTGTATTATCCTTGTAACGGTGAGACCGCCAAAGAAGTTTATTATAGGGGCTGCCCAGTCGTAGTAATGAAACTTAAGAGGGAAGCCTGTCAAAACCAGAAGCGTGAATGTCGTCATAAGCAGAAAGTGCTGACGTTTCTGGTTTGGAGTCAGTTTAAGATAATGTCTTTCGCCGTTCTTTATTTTGATCAGCGGTAATCGTCTCATCATGTCAGTACCCTCTTAATCCTTTCTCTTTTTTCTTCTGAAGCTGACGTTCGGGAAGAGCTCTCTGATAAGCTCGAGAATCATCAGTATCAGAAGCGGGTAGAAAGCTCCGATGGTAAGGATGGTGAAACCGAGAGCGACATAGAACTCTATCGGATAGAGGCTGCTGTCGATAACAGTGTGCATCCTTATCATACCAAACTCCTGCCCAGGGTTTGCGTGGCAGTCTGCATCTTTGCAGGCCAGATACCTGTTCGCTTCGAAAGTGGCACTTTGAGGGTTTTTATAACTCATGATCTTATGCGCTGATTCGCCTGTCTTAACGTGACAGCTGATACATGTCGGAGCATTTTCAAATCCGAACTCGACAGCCTTTCCGTGGAAAGTGTCAAGGTATGTAGCAGCGGCATTTTTCAGCTTATGCTTCTGAGCCATCTCTTCTTTCGCATGACACTTGCTGCAGGTCTTAACAACGTCTTCAGACGGTGCGAGGTCCTTTATTCTGTGTGTAACGTGGTTGAAGAAATAGGCATAATCAGTTGCGTTGTCGTGGCAGACTGCGCATTTCTGAAGAACTCTCTCCTTGTGTCTGCCGCCATAGATATCTTCTACGTCATTATCGATAAATCTGTAGGTAGGGTTATTGTGGCAATCGGTACAGGTAGGAAAATCTTCTTCGATCTTTGCTCTCACATTTGTGTTTTCCGGGTTATGGATACTGGATTCGAGATCCAACGCTATTTTCTTGTGTGAAAACGGCTTTTCAGATCCGGCATTTTTAATGTGGCACTCAGTCGTACAGTCAACTTTTTTAGCCTCTTTATGAGGGATCTCCTTGATATCGGCATGACATCCGGAACATTTGACCTTTGTGTGTACAGAGTGGTCATACTTCTCAGAGTCTACGTAAAAGAGTCTGAGGTATCCTTCATCATTGACCCTTGTGAGGCCCGGATACTTGTGACACATCATGCAGTTTTCATCATCGGTAGTGATACCGGACGAAGATGCATTTGACACACCAAAACTAAAAAAGATGCTGAAGACCGCGATTAACGTGATAGTAAATATTCTCATCATCAGCTCCAAATAAAATAAAAAGTTAACAATAAATGCTTTAGTTCATTCGTTATAATAGATTAAAGCAAGTTCTACACCATGTCAACACAAGAAAACCTTTGAAACCCTTATTATATCTTACTTTTTAAGGATTCATTTATTCGCATATTCATAGATTATTATGAGCATATTGCCTTCAAACTAAACAAACGTTCATCAACAGATATGATTAGTCTTTTTATCATAAATTAATCAATTAATTTAAATACCTAACATATCGCATATTTTTATTTTACAAGTACACAAAAAAAAAGGCGTCCCGAAGGACGCCTTTCTCTATTTAAAGTCTAAACGTTATTTGTAGACTGTCATGATCTTTTCGATAACGTCAGCAAGTACTGTACCGTCATCTTCAACCATGTAACCGAATGTAGCTGCGTGTGCATTGAATGCAGAGAGCTCACCGGCTTCATCTTCGTTGATCATCTCAGCTCTGTGACAAGAACCACAAGCGCGAGATACTGCTCCTGTTACATAAGCAGGAACTGCACCGATGCTTCTGTCAACGCCTACTTCGTAAGCAGCAGAAAGTCTGCCTGGAAGAGACTTAGACTCGTCAGGCATTGCATATGTGCCGGATGTGTGACAAGACTCACAGTTAGTAGTTGTGAACATTGGGTATGTAGACTCAACGTGGTGCTCGTAACGAACAGCTTCTACTGGGTCTGTGAAGTCAACATCATCAGTATCATATGGCTGGAATGTGTGTGTAGCGTGTACATAAGAGTCGATAGAACGAGACTGCATCTCAAGGTGAGAACCGCCGCTACCAACTACGTGACACATACGACATACTACGATGTTTCCGCCTCTGTTAGGAGAGTGGAATGTTGTAGCAAGCTGATCGTGACATGTGTTACAGCCGTTTGCTTCGCTAACGATAGCGTTTGCACCCTGATAGTAGTCGTCAACGAATGCACCTGTTGTAAGGCTGAATGTCTTAGATGGAGCATTCATACCAACTGACACGCCGTCAACTGTAAGAGCAGGAGCGATAGCTATTTCAAGGTTTCTAACTACGCCATCTGTAATGTATCCGTCACCGTCAAGTGCTGTAAGGTCGTAAACAACAGACCATGTAGCACCAGTTTGTGTAGCATTAGAGAAGTATGGGCTTGTTCCGCCGAATGTGTATTCGCCGAGGTAGTTTCTATCAGCATCTCTTGTGTGGTTGCTTACGATAAAATCTTTTGTATCGTAACCGTAACCAGCTACATAAACACTAGGAACGATATCAGCCTCAAGACCTGTTACAGTACTTGCAGCGCTGAAGTTGATTGTAAGGTTTGTTCCGTCAACAGAAGCAGAATCGATTGTTACTACAACGTCGTCAGCGTATTTAACGCCTGCAGATGTGTAGATAGCTTTATCGAAGCCACCGTTGTGGATTGTAGAGAATGAAGGTGCTGTAGCGCCGTGACACTGACCTGCACAGCTAGCAATTGCTGAAAGGTCGCCGTGTGGGTAAGCAGAAGCATCTGCAAGTCCCTGAAGAGACCACTCTGTTGTGTCAACTGCGAAATCGCCGTCAGCATTAGCTGTATCTGTACCACCGTTTTGCGGGTGACAGCTGATACATGTAGCATATGTGAAGTTAGCCATGTCGAGAACAGCTGTACGCTGAGCTGGAGTTGTGTGACATGTAGCACAGTTTGCCATACTCTGTGGGTAAGCAAATTCTTTAGCGTGAGACATGTGAACATCATTCATAAGAGTTTTGTTGTAAGCATACTTTGTAAGCTCAGCAGCTGTCATGTGATCTTCTACATCATCACCTGCTGCTTCAGCTAAGAGTGCATACTCAGCATATTTCTGAGGATTGTCAACAAGCAGCTGCCATGATTGGTGACCGCCGTTTGTGCCAGCAGTTGGAAGGTAGTGACACTTGTAGCAAAGTACGAAGTCGTTGCTATCTACAGCTGCTGCTTCTATATATCCATGTTTCTTATAGTTTCCGTTTGCATCGCCGTGACATCTTACACAACCGCTTGCGCTAGCTGTTGAAGAGTAAACGCCGACATCAAGAGTACCTGCACCTTTACCACCTGTTACGATAGTCTCGTAGAAGTGGAACTGAGCTGCTGCAGGCTGATCTGCCATAACAACTTCGTTAGCTGTTGCGCTTGCATATACGAAGTAGTCAGCTGTAGCAGAAGGGATCGCTGTTGCGTCAGTAGAAGTAAATGTGAATGAACCGTCACCGTTATCAACAAGTGTATCCTGAGCTGCAGCTATACCGTAGCCAGAACCGTTAGGGTATTTCTGAACACCAAATGCAAGAGATGGAAGATCTGCAAGCACTACAGGGTTACCGCCGTCTGTAAATGTGAAGTCAACAGTAACAACTGCGTGATCAGCATCACTACCTGCTCCAAGTGCAACGTTAGTTACTGTAAGAGCATAAGCATCAGTATCAACTGTATCATACTTATTCTGGTGAGATGTACCGTTGAATTCAGCGCTGTCGTTGTGACAAACTGCACAAGACTCGCTAGCTACTTTAGAGAGAGCATCAGTGTTATCACCGATAGCATCCTGGAATTCTGGGCTGTTGATGACGTCATCAACACTAACGCTAGTGCCGTCAGAGCCATCATCGCCGCCGCAACCTGCAACAAGTACGGTGCAGGCAAGCACAGCCATTAAAAACAATAAAACACGCTTCGACATATGTTCCTCCTTTATTTATGTCTCCTACGTTTAACCTGAACTTTGTTTCTACAAATCTGTCTAAAGACTAAGCAACGCAAGTTAACAGGTCTCACTTTCGGATTAGTCTCCTGATAATTAATTCTAATCCTATTACGTAATTATAATCAAATCGCCTGACATGTCAAAGCAAACTTAACTTTGTAGTGCCAAAAAATGTCTTGCGAGCTCATAAAAACAAAATCAGTTTAGTATATCTAAATTGAACACATGTCCATAACAGTTGAAATACACGGGTACTAAAGGAAAAAAAGGCATACATTCAAAAATTCGAATTCTTGAACATATGTATAATTTTTTCGTTTAAGTTCAGTATCCCCAAACTGGTAAAATGAAATTTTTTTCGTTTTTTTCTCAGCTAAAACCCAGATAGTGCTAATAAAGACCAAATGACTGCTTTTGTAAGGTTTACAAGTTTTGAACACATGTCACATAAAAATTAACATTTTATGAGCCTATGTGCTTTAATTTTATAGGTTTTTACCAAACATAAGAATATTAACAAACATATAGATTTAAATATATCTAAATATTCATATCCCTGTTAAATGTAGATTTAGTTATTATATGGCATATATTTACAAAGATTTATCTATCAAATAAATATAGTAAAGCAGCATAATTATAGGTTAAAATTAGATATAATTTGAAAAGGTTGCCCCGAAAGAAACAGAATGAACTTTCGGGGCTTTATTTATATTTTTTTGATGTCTTCTATTACCATATAAATACACGGCACAAGGATGAGCGCCACGAATGTGGTAAAGAGCACTCCGAATGCGAGAGATACAGCCATAGGCACGAGAAACTTAGCGTGCGTGGACTTCTCCAGTATCATAGGAAAGAGACCGAAGAATGTCGTAAGCGACGTCATAAGGATAGGCCTGAACCTTCGCTTTGCCGCCTCTATGACGGTCGCCGTGCTCATATGTGTTTTATCCACGAACTTATTTATAAAGTCCACCAAGACCAGCGAGTCATTCACGACAACCCCCGCAACAGCCACCATGCCGAATATACTCATCATGGATATATCAAAGCCCATAAGCATATGCCCCCACACAGCTCCCGCCAGACCAAAAGGTATGGCAGTAAGCACTATAACAGGCTGAATATAGCTGCGGAAAGGTACGGCAAGCAGCGCATACATCGCCAGCATAGCCACGGGGATAAACTTCACTATCCCTCCTATCGATTCCTGTCTGCGCTCTTCCTCGCCTTCAAATTTCCATGAAAGCCCCGGATACAGCGCCATCTGCTCAGGCAGCAGAGTTTCCGTCAGTTTGTTCATTATCTCTGTCGGATTGGCTTTCGCCTCTGTGGAAGCCGTAACGTTCACAACCTGCTTTCGGTCTGTACGGTTTATGGTAGCGAGCCCCTGCCCGCGTTCATACTCTGCAACCATATAGAATGGTATCTCCATCCCTGTGGATGTCTTTATATGCATCTGCATCAGGTTTTCCAGACCGGTTTTTTCGTTTTCAGGATATTCCACCCTGACAGTAACCTCGTCCAGTCCACGCTGATACTTAAGCGCCTCTACGCCGTAGAATGCTGCCCTGACCTGACGTCCTATCTCTTCGTTCGTCAGTCCGTATTTCTTTCCGAGGTCGTTCACACGGAAGATTATCTCCTTCTTACCCCTGTCGAAAGTATCCTCTATATCTGTCACGCCGTCGTATCCGGTGAGAGCATCCTTCATCTCGTCAGAGACTTTTGTCAGTATCTCTTCATCCGAGTGAGCATAGCGTACATTAATATTATCTCCGAACCTGAGACCGCTGGATGTATATATTATTGACTCGACACCCTGCACGTATCCGACATTCTTCCTGAGGAGCTGTTCGAACTTTGTGGTGCTGATGTCCCGCTCCTCCGAAGGGAGCAGAGCTACGCTGACACGTCCGCTGGATCCGCTGGCGGCACCTGTTATCACATAGTCTATGTATGATTTGTCAAAGCCCGTCTCTTTACGCACCATATCGTCGGTGACTTTTGCTCTCTCGTTGATATGGTTTATGACTCTCTGCAGTTTTTCTATAGTAGTCCCTTCGGGCATGCTGATGGTCACACGGATAACATCCCTTTCCACCTTCGGCATGAAGGTGAAGCGCATGTTGCCCGACTTGATCTCTCCGTATGTCATGATAACCAGACCGATAAATACGGCGATGGTGACGTATCTGTAATTTATGACTTTTATCATAAACTTGCCGTAAATTACGTTTATGAAGAAATCGAGCCCGTCACGTATCTTCTGCCTGATGCCGAGGGAAAATCTGCGCTCTTTTTTCGGCTTGTCCTTACTGTTCAGGTGAGCAGGCAGGATGAAGAAAGATTCCAGCAGTGAAAGCACCAGAACAGATATAACCACATAAGGGATAACAGTCATAAGGAGCTTCATAGGTCCTTCGATGAATAGAAGCGGCAGGAAAGCAGTAACAGTCGTCAGTACTGAGAATGTAACGGCACCGAGAACCTCGTGCACGCCATCCACGGCAGCCTGATATCTCGATTTACCCATCATACGGTGGGCATGTATGTTCTCCCCGACGACAATGGCATCATCCACAACAATACCCAGTGCGAGTATGAATGCAAATGAGCTTATCATATTTATAGAAACCCCCAGATGCGGGAGTATCATCACTGCGCCGAAGAATGATATAGGAATACCCATAGCCACCCATATGGCGAGCTTGAACTCGAGGAATACCGCAAGTATCACCAGCACAAGTGCGAGGCCGAGAGCGGCGTTTCTCATAAGCAGATCAAGCCTGCTCTGGAGCAGCTCGGAGTCGTCGTCCCAGACAGCTATCTTGACCTTGTCCGGAATGGTCAGCTCTGTGTCCTCTATGGTCTGTTTCACAGCTTTGGATATGCTGTCGGGGGTCTGCTTACCCACACGGTAGACCCTGATGGTAAGACCCTGCTTTCCGTTGAATGTTTCGATGATGTCTGCATCCTCGAAGCCTTCGTTTATCTCGGCTATGTCGCCGAGGAGAATAGTCCCCGTATCCGCCCCCGAAACTATCGGAATGTCGGCATACTCGAGTCCTGTATATCTTTTATCTTTCATCCTGAGTACGAGCTCGCCCTGCTCTCTGTCCAGCGAACCGACAGGGAGGTCTACGGATGTGGCTGCTATCTTATTCGCCACGTCCGCAAGGGTCAGCGAATATTTTCTGAGATCGTTCTCAGATATCTTTATGCGTATCTCTTTATCTTTTATGGTGTATGCATAGTCTGCCAGCGTAATGTTCTCATTGTTCAGCAGGTTCTGCCTGAAAAGGTCGGCATAATACCTGAGCTCCAGCTCGGGCACATCGCCGTACACCGTAACATCCACAACGGATCTCTTACGGCTGGAAAGCGATACCACAGGGTCTTCCGCTTCATCGGGGAAAGTGGTTATCCTGTCTATCTCCGCCTTTATATCCTGATATGCGAGCTGACGGTCTGTCCCTTCCACAAGCTCCACGGTGACGGTCCCGCTCCCTTCTCTCGCCACGGATGTGACCTTATCGGTCCATTCGAGGGAGCTCACGGCGTCTTCCACAACGAGTATCACACCCTCCACAACCTCAGAAGGTGATGCACCCGGGTATGACACGGATATAGACACCTCGTCCATATCGATGCTGGGGAACACTTCTGTCTTCATAGTGGTGAAGGTGATGAAGCCTCCCACCAGCAGGAAGAACATGAGAAGGTTCGCAGCGACATGGTTATTGGTTATCCATGCGATAGGTCCTCTTGGACTCACTGTGCACCCCCATTCTCACCTTTCTTCTCAGCTTTCGGTTTGTTCACGCCTGTTGTGACTGTCATCCCTTCGATGGCTCCCTGCAGGTCGGAGACGATGATGTTCTCCCCTTCGGATATGCCTTCCTCTATATACACATAGTCGCCTCTGCTCTCGGATATCTTTACTCTGCGCATGTCGACAGTGTCTTCGTTTGTCAGTACCCATACGATGTTCCCTTCTCTCAGTGACTGGTCTGGGATGCGTATCATGTCTTTCTTATCTTTATTGTTTATCACGCCTCTGATGCTGGCTCCGATGGGGAGCATAGGGCGTGAGCCGTCTTCCGTATCAAATGGATCAGGCACCACAAGCACAGCGTTCAGCATGCCTGTCGCCTCATCGGCGGAAGGGAGCAGTCTTTCTGCGTATATGACCCATTTCCACGCATTTTTACCTTCTGCCAGCTCTATATATCCGTCGGAAGCCATCTTCTGATCTTCGGAGAATTTCAGCTTTATGGCATCCTTCGCCGCTATCGGCACATATACTTCGTATCTGTCCGTGCGGACTATCGTACCGCCGTTATCGCCGGTGCGTATTATCTTTCCGTGTTCTATGGATTCCTCTGTCACTATGCAGTCAAAGGGAGCTTTATACACAACCTTTGCAAGGTCGGACTGTGCACTCACCACGGCAGACTGCGCAGACTGCACAGCGGCTCTGGCGGCTTCGAGCTGAGGTTCATAGCTTACCAGAGGGCTTGCCTTTTTCGGTGTGTCGCCTGACTGGTTCCATATCTCCCATTCTTTCATAGAGATGGCCGCCTCTTCCTCTATCTGTTTCAGGGAGAGCTCTGCGCTCCTCAGTCCGGAAACTGCCGAGTCGAGGGCAGCTTTATAGTCAGTATCGTCTATGCGGTACATCCACTCGTTCTTTTTGAACATCCCGCCTGATTTCATCTTGTCACTCATCCAGATGACCTTTCCTGTCACCTCAGACTCAATGGCGAGCTCGCCCGCAGGCTCTACAACGCCGAATCCGCTCACCTGATATCTGTATCCTTCCACAAGCTCCGCAGGAGAAGTACGCACAATGGGTATCACTTTCTGCTTATCACGCTTCTTCGGCTCGGGCTTATTACTCATCTGCCACTGATAAAAGCCGAAAGATAAGAGTAATACAATGATAGGCACTGTTATTTTAATGATGGTCTTCGTCATTATTTTGTCTCCTGTGAGCTTGAAAGTCTGTTATCTATCTCTTCGTCTGTCCAGCTTCCGCCTGTGCTTCTAGCCAGTTCTATGCGGGAGCTGATGAGGCTGCGTCTTGCATTCACTTCTGTGAGCCATGCAGACAGCAGACCTATCTGGTCGTCTATCACGTCGGAATAGCTGAGTATCCCCATTTCGTATTTCATCTTTGATACCTGCAGTCTATTCTCTTCTATGCTCACCTTTTGCTGACTGAGCAGAAGTGCCTGTTCGTTCTGCATATTATCCTCGAGGGATCCGCTCACCTCGTTCAGAGCTTCCAGCACTGTCTGATAATATGAATAGATCTCCTGTTTATAGAGGAATTCACGCTGTTTTTGCTGATTGGAAAGTTTACCCGCATCAAATAGCGGCATTGTGAGGTTAGCTATGAGGTTCGCCACAAAGTTTTCAGGTGTCACGAGGTTTGAGAGCTCGTCGCCGTTATACGCCGCAGATGCGGAAAAGCTGAGCTTCGGATACCTGTTTGCCATTGCCTCGGCGACATTTCTGTCAGCCTGAAGCACCAGCGCATATGCCGAGCGTATATCCGGTCTCTTCTCTGCCACGTCGGACGGTATCACCTTCGGCAGAAAAGGTATATCTAGGTTATATTTATCGGATATCTCAACCATCGCAGGGTCGTTATACCCCATCAGCAGAGCCATCTGGAGCTTTGCGTCACGCATGGACTGCCTTGTCTCCGTCATGGATTCCATGAGGTCTGCTATGTTTGTCTGATAAGTATATATAACATCCAGCGAGCCTATGCCCGATGAATACATCATCTCCAGCGATGAAATCTGCTTTTGTCTGAGTTCCAGCATCTCACGCTGCATCTTCAGCACGGATGCGAGAGATTTATAAAGGAAATATCTGTCTGCGAGCTCCGCAGTGAGTGTCATATAAAGGGTCTGCACATCATATCTGCCCGACACAAGCGCCAGCCTGTCGGACTCTGTGGCAGCCTTTATCCTCCCCCATATGTCCGCCTCGTATGAAGCAGTGAGGGATATCTCATAGCCTTCACGCCATTTTCTTTCGCCCGTGCTGCTCGTACTGTATGTCTCGCCCGCCTGCGCTCCTGCATCGACAGAAGGCAGCCTGTCCGCACGGCTGATACCCAGAGCCGCCTGCAGGGCTTTCAGCCCTTCGTAAGAGCCTGCGATGTTATAGTTGTTTTCAAACATCTGCTCCATCAGCCCGTTCAGCTCAGAGTTATTAAATATCTCCCACCACTTCTCGCCGTATTCACCCTCTCCGGAATAGGTAAATGTGTCGGATATTTTCATATTTTCATTTAGTTTTTCTTTGGAGATTTCGTTACCTGTAGATGCACAGCCGGCAAGCACTGCTATGAGGCAGACGCAGGCCGTATATCTGATAAAGCGCAAAGCCATATTTCTCTCCGTCATTTTAATTTTAATAACATACTATCATTCGTATGAAATTACTGTTAAATAATAACTTAGAAGTGTAAAGTTTTGTAAGTAAAGAAACTCAAACTTTTCAGAAATTAACAGGAATTTATCTCGAATATTATATATTATACAGTATGGAAAATAGCAAAATATTAGTAATCGACGACGATATAGAACTTTGTGAACTGCTGGCGGAATATCTCGCCACCGAGGGCTACGGTATAAAAGCCGTACACAACGGCGCAGAGGGTGCCGAAACTGTCCTTTCTCAGGATTTCGACCTGATCATACTGGATGTCATGCTCCCCGGAATGGGCGGATTCGACGTTTTAAAGGCAATACGCAAAGAAAAGACGACGCCTATACTCATGCTCACAGCCAAAGGGGACGACATCGACAAGATACTCGGGCTGGAAATGGGGGCAGACGATTATCTGCCGAAGCCTTATAACCCTCGTGAACTCCTCGCAAGGATAAAGGCGATACTACGCAGGTCTGTCGCTCCGAAGGGCGCACCCGCACAGAGCGAAACATTGCGCACGGGCAGCTTTGTACTAGACACAGGCAGGCTCACAGCCTCATACAAGGGCGAACCGCTAGGGCTCACCGTTGTGGAGTTTAACATACTGGAACTCCTCGCCAGAAACATCGGACAGGTGGTCACACGTGAAGAGATAGCCGAGAAAGTTCTGGGCAGAGAGCTGTCCTCATTCGACCGCAGCATAGACGTACACATCAGCAATATCAGGAAAAAAGCATCCGACCCGGATGTTGTCAAAAGCATCAGAGGGGCAGGATATCAGCTTCTGACGGAGACAGACTCTTGAAAATAAATCCCAGAGGACTCTTCTTTAAAATATTTTTAGGACTGTGGAGCATACTCATGCTCTTCGCTATTACCCCTATAGTGTTCTTTATGCTGGGCAACCCCGACAACAGAGACACATTCTATAAAATGGCTAAGCGCGACATCGAAAAGAGCCTGTATAAGGACATACGCACCGCAGCCAAAGACAACGACAAAGAACAGATAAGAGAGCTTATCGCCGAGGCAGAGAAAAAGCTGGGCATAGATATATACATCTTTGACAAAGACAACAATGAAGTGGACGGACAGAGCTATCCTCCGATGATAAATGATCTGCTCGCTGAGATGTCCGACGGGAAGCTGGTCCTTATAAAAAAGATGTCTGAGAACGAAGACAGCGGTATCGTCCGCCTGCTGCGTACCGAGGACTATGTTCTGGTCAGCTATCCAAACGGTACAGAGCCTTCATCGTATATCCCCGCTATAATGTGGCACCATGTTAACATACTGGTGCATATACTTATACTGGCGAGCGTCGCCAGCATTATCATAGTCAGATACCTTGTAAAACCGCTCCTGACACTGAGCAAGGCATCCAGACAGATAGCCGAAGGGGACTTCTCCGTCAGGGTATCAGACAAGGTAAACTCAAGGGACGAGATAGGCATACTGGCGAAAGACTTCGACATAATGGCTGAAAAACTGGAAATGAACCGTGAAAATCAGGAAACAATGCTCCGAAACATCTCCCACGAGCTCCGCTCTCCGCTAACAAGGCTGAGGCTGTCTCTGGAACTGGCAAGGGGTAAATCCGACGAATCCATACACCCTGCTCTCGACAGGATAGAGAACGAATCAGAAAAGCTGAACGAAATGATAGGCAAGCTGATAGAGATATCACGCATAAAAGCCAGCGATAACATACACGGTGATTCAGGCGACATACTGAACATTCTGAAATCCATAATAAAAGACTGCTCATTCGAAGCAGCGGAAACAGGGAAGGAGCTCCGCTCTGACGAGGTGGTCTCCGCCATGATATACGCAAACCCCGAACTGCTGAGAAGCGCACTGGAAAACATTATAAGAAACGCCATAAAATACGCTGAAAGCGTCGTCACGCTGAAGGCAGAAGCCTCCGACGGAAAAGTTATGATAGAAGTTACCGACGACGGATGCGGTGTTCCCGAAGAGCACCTTGTCAATATATTCACCGCCTTTTACAGGGTGCAGTCCGACAGAGACAGAAAGACCGGCGGAACAGGTCTCGGGCTTGCCATTGCAAAGGCTGTCATCGAAGCTCATAAAGGGAATATCACTGCCGAGAACGGCAAAGACGGCGGACTCAGGGTCTGTGTCACCCTTCCTCTGATCTAGGAAACTATCTTTCTCAGCGCTTCCTGATTATTCAGAATAACATCGGCTAGGTCAGGGTCGAAGTGCCTGCCCCTCTCGGAACGTACTATCTCTATGGTCTCCTCGAATGTGAAAGGCTCTTTATAAGGGCGCTGTGAGAGGAGCGCATCTATAACATCCGCGATGCTCACTATCCTGCCGAATAGAGGTATATCCTCACCCGCAAGCCCCTGCGGATATCCTGTGCCGTCCCACTTTTCGTGGTGGTGCAGTGCTATCACCATCGAAGCGTCCATCTCTTCCGAGCTTGGCTTTTCCAGTATCTTTGCACCTATTTCCGAATGTGTTTTGATAATGTCGTATTCCTCAGGCGTCAGCTTGCCCGGCTTAAGGAGGATATGGTCCGGTATACCCAGCTTGCCCACGTCGTGCATGGCACTGGCGTGTCTGAGTATCTCCACATCGTGCCTGTTCAGCCCCATTATCTCAGCCAGCATCACGGATATGTCGCTCACCCTTTTCAGGTGGTCGTATGTGTATTGGTCTTTATGCTCGGCGGCCATCGCCAGCCTGTACAGTGTGTCTATGTGGGCGTTATGCAGTGTCTCGGAGAGCATCTGATTAGCCACCTGATAATTCGCCAGACTCTCAAGCATCTGGTTAAAATTATCCTGTGTGACAGATACTTCCCTAAAATTTGACCTTACATTTATCCTTTTATCAAACTGCAGCTCCTTCGCACTTTCCGTTGCGGCGCTGAGCATTTTAAACGGTTTTGCGAGGTGTCGGGATATATTAAGACTGATAAATATCGTGAGCACCAGTATGATGCCTGCAACGATGGCAAGTGCCTCATAGCTTTGATATAACGGTGAGAGATAGTCAAAATCTGGGGTATACATGCCGAGTATCACATCCAGCCCGTATATACTGTATGGTGCGATGATGGTCTTATAGCTTTTATTACCCTCACGCAGGCTCTTCACTTCATTCACATGCATGGTGTCATACATGCTCTTCATACCTGTCATCACATCATCGCCAAAGTCTGTGATGGTGGGGATGTGTTCTTTGAGCTCGTATTTGTCGCCGTATTTTTCATACATTTTCGAGTGTGCCAGAATGTTGCCCGATCCGTCCATGGCAAATATACATGTATTCTTTGTAAATACGCTGTTCATCAGGAACTTAGATATGGTACTTATCTCTAGATCTGCCGCAAGAACACCGCTGAATACGCCTTTATAATAAACAGGCTTCGCATAGGTTATCCCGGGGAGCTTTGTTATGAAAAATATATAAGGAGATGTCCAGACAGGCCCCGCCTCGAGCACGGCTTTTTTATACCAAGGTCTGGACTGAGGTACATAGTTGTCATTAGCCAGCTTCACTGTTTCCAGCTCGTTCATAGCATCGTCGAACCACGTCTCAGTGACGACCCTTTGTCCGTCCGCCAGCATTATCTTTTTATGAAAATAGTACGCTTTCTTATCATCTTCAAATCTCTGCCTCTTCCCCACGAGGAAGAACTCGCCCTGTTCATTTGCATAATACAGGGTGTAAACGTCCGGGTTGTTCTGCAGTATCTTTATCATATAGTCGGAGAGCTCTTTGTTCAGCTCCGGGTCGGCATATATAGACGCACTCTCCGGCATGATGGGCTCCAGCCCGTTCACGGCAGATACGGCAGGCTTCAGCATAAGGCGCACATGCTCTGCAGAGTCTGCAACCGTTCTTTTTATGATATCTACAGCGAGGGAATGAAGGGCAGATTCGGAATATCTCTTTGATAGTGCTATGATTGATACTGTGCCGACGATAGAGAATATCACCAGAACGGCGATAATGACAGTAGCAATACTGAAAGTTTTCTTGTCGGAACTATTAGACTTCATATGTAATACATCCAGAACAGTATCAATATATAATAAGATAACGTATTAACTATATAAAAGATTTAATAAATATACAAATATATTTTATCGTCATAGAAATTAAGAAATATAGATTAATCAATAGGAAGAGTTATTATGAACCTTGCGCCGTCTTCATAATTTTCTGCTGTTATGAAGCCCTTATAGTGCTCTTTTATCATATTGCGGCACATATAGAGGCCGAGCCCCGTGCCTTCCGCTTTTGAGGTGATATCCATATCGAAAAGGTTGCCGATGACATCTTTGCTTATCCCCGGGCCGTTGTCTTCGAAAATGATCTTTATCAGCTCGTCCGTGGTCTTTATATTCACCCTTATGATCTTTTCAGGCTTGTCAGACTCTATGAGAGCCTCACGGGAGTTTTGTATCAGGTTCAGTATTATCTGTTTCAGCTCGTTCGAATTTCCGCTGAGAGTCGCCGAGCAGTGCTTTTCGAGCTGTTCACACTGTGCAGGCCCGCAAGGGTAATCCCGCTTTCCGCATGAGCAGAGCAGCTCGGAGTGGATATGGTTATACGTCAGATATCCTTTGCTGAGCTCAAACGCCTCTTTGATAGCCTCGGCAACGCTGAATGTGCCGAAGTTTCTGTCAGTGCGGTAGAATCTTCTGAATCCGTCGATGGTTTGTGCCATGTGGTTTATCAGTGTGATCCCCTGCTCTATCATCTTCTCGTCTTCTTCTTTATATGCGGAGTCCTCAAGGTTCTGCAGTATCATACTGGTCGCCGTGAGAGGCTGTTTCAGCTGGTGTGTGATAGCCCCCATCATCTCCCCCAGTGCCGCATATTTCGACTGCTGCAGGATGAGCTTCTCTTTTTCTAAAATAGTCTTTTTCGCTTTATACAGAGTATGATAACGCCACAGTATGATCAAAAGGACGATAATGGCGAAGACGAACAGAAACGGGCGTATCTCCCGCCAGCGTATGCTGTCGCTCGGCTCATATATAAAATGTCCGAGGTCTCTGTATCCATCCACCACATTGATGTCATGCAGAATGGCTGCTATCTGCTCCCACCTCTCTTTGCTCTGGAAGCCAAAAGGGACAATATCGTGCTGTGTGAGCTGTTGTATAATGCTCGCCTCGTAGCGCAGGTGGGCTTTTGTCTTGTCTGATTTATATTTATTCTTGATGACGTCGATGGTCTCTTCGGTGTGGTTCATGGCATATTTCCACCCTTTCAGACTCGCCTTTCTAAAAGCCTCGACGGTACTTTCGTTCTCTTTCAGGTACTGCTCCGTGGTGAAGAGTATATCGCCGTAGAACTTTATACCGTAGTCGAACGGGTCGAATTCCCTGCTTGAAACCCCTTCGGTCTCCAGCAGATAGGGTTCGTTGCTCTTATACCCGTTGAAAACGTCTGTCTTGTCGTCTACGAGGTCGTTCGGGTCAAAGGATGAAGGGATGCGCTCTATATGGTCGTCCAGATTATACTTTCTCAGCAGAGCCACGAGCTCGAGGCTGCTTCTGTCGTCCAGCAGCATAACCTTCTTCCCTGCGAAGTCTCTTATGGATGTGATGTCGGGGCGTTCTTTCGTCACGAAAACGAGTGGGCTGCGCTGAAATATCGCAGCAACGGATACGAGAGGCTTGCCGTTAAAATAGTCGAGTATGACACCTGATGTGCTGATACCGAAATCGGCTCTGCCGTTTAAGACCTCGTTGATAGGAGTCGAGTCGGTCTTCACGGATAGGATATTTACATCCAGCCCGGCATCTTGATAGTATCCCTTTTCCAGTGCCATATAATAACCGGCAAACTGAAACTGATGATGCCAGACGAGCTGTAAACTCACCTTTCTTTCATTGGCATATGCCTGTGAGCAAACAATAAAAATTAAACAAATTAAAATATTGAGTATATTTTTCACTGGTAAACCTATTATGTAGGAGTCAGTATAGCATCACTTTTTAATTTCAGCACGTTAATTATTTATTGTTTCTATATTTAGCAATATATAATGAGGCCTTGCCGGATATTACCTGTATTCCTTAGGATCGATGTCGTGCTTTTTCAGCAGTTCATACAGGTCAGAGCGGTAAATGTCCGACATCCTTGCTGCCTTGCTGATGTTTCCTCTGGTGCGCTCCATCAGCTCTTTTAAAAACTTGAACTCAAACTCCAGCTTTGCCTCACGGTATACCGTTATCTGGTTGTCAGTATTTTTGAAAAACTTTATGCTGTCGGCGCTTATCTGTCCGGATTTGTTAAGGACGATGGCACACTCCAGCGTGTTTTCCAGCTCCCGCACGTTCCCAGGCCAGTCGTACTCCATTATCTTATCCAGAGCATCACGGGACATGCTCTTCATCTCCAGCTTATACCTGTCTGTATATTTCCTTATGAAATGGTCGCATAGCATTGTCAGGTCTTCCTTACGCTCTTTCAGTGCGGGGATGTCTATCTGTATCACGTGTATCCTATAGAATAGATCATGGCGGAAATCGCCCTGTTCTATCATCTCCATCAGGTCTTTGTTCGACGCTGTTATCAACCTTATATCCAGCGGGATGGTCTTTCCTCCGCCCAGCGGAGTGACCTCTCTGTTCTCCAGCACCCGCAGCAGCTTTGTCTGCATGGCGACGGGCATCTCGGATATCTCGTCCAGGAATATGCTCCCCTTCTGTGCCTGTTCGAAAAGCCCCTGCTTCTTCCTGTCTGCACCTGTAAATGCGCCCTTCTCATGCCCGAAGAGTTCGCTCTCCATAAGAGTTTCGGGTATGGCGGAGGAGTTCACGGCGATAAAGTTTTCCTTGCTTCTTGTGCTTAGAGCGTGAAGCATCCTCGCCACCAGTTCCTTCCCTGTACCGCTCTCGCCAAAGATGAAGACGTTCGCATCGCTCCCTGCGGCGGCTGTGACATTGCGCCTCAGCTCCTGTATCTTTCCGCTTTTGCCTATGATAGTTCCTGCTATCAGCGAGTCTGTTTCCGTCTGTTTAGACCTCAGTACTTCACGGGAGAAGCTGTTCTCATGTACAGCCTCTTCGACCTTTGCTATCAGTTCTTTATAGTCAAACGGCTTTGTCAGATAGCTGTAAGCCCCCTCCTGCATAGCCTCTACGGCATTGTCTATTGTGCCGTATGCAGTAAGGAATATAACGGGGAGCCCGCTGTCGTATTTCTTTATCTCGCCCATCAGCTCCAGCCCTGTCCTGCCGTCCAGCCTCATGTCAAATACCGCAGCGTCATATATATCTTCACGTATCATAGCCATGGCAGAGTCAAAGCTGTCTGCGGCACACGGAGCAAATCCGCAGCTTTCAAACCGCATACGCAGTATCTCCAGCAGGCTGTTATCGTCGTCTACTATCAGCACTTTTATCATTCATCATTTCCTATCGGTTTTCAGATCAACCTCTTTCATCATTTCGAGCTGTTTTTTCAGCTGAATATTCTCTTCCGTCAGAGCTTCATTCTCTTTCTTTAGATGTCTGACAGTGTTGCGCAGTTCGGAATTTTTAGAGACTATCTTTTCGTGTATGGCTTCATACTCATTAATAGAGTGGGTCATCTCATCCAGAGCCTCTTCCCTGTCGTCGAGGAGCTTCACTGTGCCCTCCACCGTGTCCGTGAGGGTATCGTTCAAATTGTCCGCACACACCAGCTTATCCAGCACCCGCTTCATCCCCAGAGCGTATGATGCATGGGGGCTTTCGGGGAAGGCGGCTATTATCTTATCCGCTGTTTCCGATGCTTCCTGCGGGTTGTAATATGTGCTTTCAGGGTCTGCCGTCAGCAATAGCCTGCGGAAGAGTACACGCCTGCTCTCCTGCTCGGACATGCTTTCTATCACGGCATACGCCCTTTCATACTCACCGCTTCTATACAGCTTCATAAAGCCGGAGTTGCTGGTATCGATGAAACTGCACCCGCCCAAAAACAGGATCAGACAGACTGCAGTGTAAAAAAGAATCTGCTCCCATTCCCTTCGGAGCTTTCCGCCCATATCTTTCCTCCGTGCTTTTCCAGTATTTTTGTACATATCGCCAGCCCCAGACCGGAGCCTTTATATTCTGAGGTCTTATTGCTCCCCTGACGATACCTCTCGAATATTATCGAGAGCTCGTCGGCGGATATGCCGACCCCGTTATCTTCCACACATACCCTCAGCAGACTGCCCGTTTCCTTTGCGGTGATATTTATCTCCCCGCCTTCATAGGAATACTTCAGAGCATTCCCCAGCAGGTTTATCAGCACCACGGATATCTTCTCAATATCTGCAACGGCAAAGACTTTATCAACAGGCACATGGGATATTATCTTTATGTTACGCTTTTCTGCTATCGGCTCGGATTTCAGCACAACCGACCGTATCATCCGCCCCACATCAGCCTTCTCGCACTGATATGACACCTCAGACATGTCCAGACGGGTCATTTCAAGTATATTATTCACCGAATTGATCATCCGCTGGCTCTCACCGCTTATGATGTTCAGCAGTTTTTCAGAGCTGACCCTATCTTTCATGAAATAGTTTTCCTTCAGCATGTTCGACGCTTCCCTTATGGATGTAAGCGGTGTGCGCAGCTCGTGGGACACATTCCCGATAAACTCCGCCTTCAGCTCATCATTCTCTTTCAGACGGCTTAGCATCACTCCGAAATCCTCCGCCAGCTTCTTCACCTCATATGGTCCGTCTGCCTCTATCGACTCAGGGTATGTCCCCTCTGTCACCCTGTGGGTCTCCCTGCTCAGATTGCTCAGGGGGAGGACGATATTTCTCGTGTTAAAGTAGGCTATAGCAAGTATCAGCGCTATCCCCGTGAGAACAAATATAAAAACGCCCGCCTTCACCTCTTCAGAAAGGACGCCCGACACACGCAGGCTTTCGCTCCGCTGCTGCATGGCTATATCACGCAGGGCAGACACCGCCAATGTGAGCTCCTCCACAGACGGCGGAAAGGTATTTTCGGATATATTCCATAGGTATGCGGTATTTGCGGACATAAATTCTGAATATGAGTGTTTCAGCGAGTCAAAGGCAGCCTCTTTACCGCTTTCGGATATCAGCATCCACATCTCTGTCAGCAGGATGGACGCATCGCCCGAATACTTTTTATAGCGTTCGAGAAAGTCGGAATCGTATGAAATGCGGTATTTGTCTCTAAATTCCCCTATCTCGGAGATAAGGTTATACAGCCTGTCTGTCTTTTCTATCAATGGCAGCTCCACCGTCGTTACCTGATGCAGCAGAGAATTCAGTTTCTGAGTTTTGGTGAAGATGTAGGTCATGAATATAGAGAGGAAAACCAGAATGATGAAATTACTGATAAAAAGTCTGCCGAAGATTCCTTTTAGCTTCATTTCGGTATTTTATCATCACACTCACACAATCACAATAAGCAATATCGTCCAAACCCTTATAAACAGAGCATCTTAGCACTGTTTAGGTGTAGGAAAATCCCTACACCCCAAATACCTGATAAACCATAAACAGGCAAAAAACCTGTAGGAGAATCCGGTCAGTCTTGCTCTTTCCAACAAGACCTCTTAAATAGCAAAACATATTTATTATGAATAGTTTAAATAATCTTACCGTTTTTGGCACGCTATATGCATATAGAACAGTAACAATTTTAAAAGGAGTACCGAATTATGAGAAAAATGATTTCAGCAGTTATAGTTGCAATGTTCATGCTTGCATCTGTACAAGCATTTGCATCCGATGCAAAAGACACTTCCAAAACAGTTAAACCTGCGGGTGAAACAACAGTTCAGACACCTACAGAAACTGAAAAACCTGCGGAAAAAGAAACTTCTAAAAGCAACTAATTCAACTTAGCGAACCTACCTAAACCACTCTCATGGGGCGGAGAAGCACCGCCCCATTTAATCCCGCCAGCAAGGCTTTAAAATGCCCCCTAAATACACCTCATAAAGATGAAATTATAATATTTACTAACGAGTAAATACATATTTAATGTTCATCATTATAAGATGCGTTACTTTATTTTTTTGGCGGTTTTAGTCGAAATTGGACACAAATCAACTTAGAATGAAAAATGGTCTGAATTATATTTAATCGACGAGTAAATTTACTCATTCCTACTCTTTTGGGAAGAGGTAGACGATGTGTAAAAAAAAACTAATAAATTTGACATTTATGCCGATACTTATGTTGATAACCATCATTGTAATACACTGATACCTGAACACATATTTACAAACGCAGTAATACAGTATAAGCTATCAAATTTGGTTTCAAGTAAATTTATAGGATTGCAACATGGGTAGATTGAGAGCTATAGATCTTTTCGCAGGAGCAGGAGGCTTAACTGTCGGATTAAAACAAGCTGGAATAAACGTTATAGAAGCTATTGAGATTGATATTGACGCCTCAGAAACATACAAATACAACCATCCAGAAGTAAAAGTTAACACTACAGATATAACCAAAATACCAGATGAATATTTCATACAACTTAAAAACAAAGGAATTAACATTGTCACTGGTTGCCCTCCATGCCAAGGATTTTCCTCTTTAACAATGAAAAAAGATGACCCTAGAAATAAACTTGTTTATGAATTTCTAAGAGCAATCAAAATTATAGAACCTCAAGCAGTTATGATGGAAAATGTTCCTGGCATGGCTAAGAGAGGTAAAGAAATTTTTGATGATGTTCTAAACCAACTCGCCCAAATGGGTTACTACACCAGCTATAAAGTATTACAAGTTGCTGATTTTGGTGTACCTCAGTCTCGCAATCGTTTAGTGATGTATGCTAGTAAAGCTAAGAAGATTGAAATGCCATCAACTACACATGCTGAGAAAGGTGAAAATGGTAAGCTAAAGTGGCTAACTGTTAAAGATGCTTTTGAGAATATCACAATACCAACTCCACTAACTATTCGTCAAGTTTCTGAAAACGCTATAGAAAATATGAATCACTGGAGCATCATCAGGGAACTAGCTCCAATTAATAAGGAAAGACTTAAGTATATTAAAAGTGGTTCAAACAGGTATTCGATACCAGACGAACTAAGACCGCCATGCCATAAAGGTAAAAATAAAGGATATGGAAATGTTTATGCTAGAATGGATTGGGATAAGCCTTCTCCTACCATAACTACAGGCTGTACAACTATGAGTACTGGCAGATTTATACATCCAGAAGAAGACAGAACCATTTCAGTAAGAGAAGCCGCTATTTTACAAACATTTCCAATTGGCTACACATTTAAAACTAGATATTTAGAAAGAGCATGTAGGCTTGTCGGTAATGCTTTACCGTGTAAATTCGCTGAAGCACTCTCAAAACATCTAGTTAATGAATTAAACAGTAGCACAGCTTAAGTATAAGATTTAGTTTTGCCTGATACTTTAACATAATTCGTTAAGTACTGCGACACCTCACTAGTAACATAGCAATCCCAGTAACTTACAATACTTGTATCCATAAAATCACGCTCAACTTTCCCTGTCTGCTCTAATTCAAATTTATTCGGTATATGTGCATCTGGAAACTTGGGAATAAGCGTTTTATCATTGATCTCTCGCCCAGAATTTAAATGTTCAATCATTCTATTTAACACTGAAACAATATATTGATATTCTTCTCGCCCAAGATCGATGTTGTTTTTTTCATCTATAGATTTGATAAGTGAAAATTCTCCTTTGCCGTTCGTTAGTAATTTCGGCAAATCAGAATATTTCATAGGTAACATTAAATACTCCCCTACGCCTCTCGTTGCCCATCCTGCTCCACCCTCAAACATGCAATATTCACTTCTCATGTAGTTTATACTCGGCAAATAGAAAATCAGTGCATTTTGGTTAGTAATATTTTCTTTCATCTGTTGATCTAAAGGAGTTAAATCTTCATATTTTTTATTACTATCTTTAGCAGAGGTATAGAAAAACTCCCTCGGATCAGCACCTTTTGACAAAAGCAAATCATATATAAAGTTCGTAAAGATAGAATCAGCACTACTATGGGAAACAAAGATGATATACTCATCTTTTGGAGTAACATCTCCTTTTATTTTATTAACAACAGCTAGTTGAAGTTGAGCTTTCTCAGATTTAGTAATCGATGCTAACCCTCCCAGCTCTTTATCAAGCTCTTTTGCAAATTGCTTTTTAGCAGAATCTTGCCTTGCTTTCTTCAAGTCTTTTATTCTCTCAGCTAATTCATTTCTCTTATTAATCAAGTCCTGAATATTTGATTCCACAAGTGAAATCAACAATTTAACTCGTTCATCGTTTTCATCTAATCCCTGTCTATTAGATGTCGCAATATCTGGAAAATCATCGTCATCTAAAATATCAAAGTGTATATCACCTTCGATATAATTAACAAAAGCTTGAGTGTTCTGTATAATATTTAGAAAATTTTCTATAGCTAGCTTATTTCGGACATACAGTCGTATTTGATTCGGATTATATGCCTTGTTCTTATTAAAGTTGTCGTCATTGTCTTTAGCCGCATTGTTGTTTATTGTACTATGTATACCAATCCAACCGCTTAGTTCGTATGTTTTCTCAATGACTTCTCCATCATCATTAACATGCTTTATGCTACCTGAAATACCAAAATTACCTTTGCTCGGTTTTTTAAACTCCGCCAGTTCACATTTATGCTCATATATGCCTTTATCATCTTTAGAGCTAAAAGGAATCTTAACAACTCCTTTTGGCAAGGCTTTGATTGTACTTTTTAATGATTCGTCCTTGTTACTATTAAGAGCATAGTTAATGTATGCAAAGTTCTTAAAAGCGACATGTTTTTCGATAACCTTGAACTTTTCTTTTGTAACGACCTGATTGATACTATCCTTCACGAATAAGTATATTTTTTTATCTCCCATTGCTTCAAGTGAAAAGTGATTTGACAACTTATATTCTAGAGATTTAAAAGTTGCCGCGCCAACACCAGTCAAATCTACATTTAACATTCTCAATAGAGTCCCGGTCTCAAGGTTTTTCCAAACCACATTACAGTCCGGGATAATATCAGACTCTACTTCTTCAAGAGAGGGCTTCTCTTCCTCATTCTCTGGATTCTCATTATATTTCATTTCCCAAATACTTGTCTGCGTGGTTGATTTAGTAAACAAATAATAGTTCTCAGACAGGTAGAGTGCAGCAAGTTTACCAATCCCTTTTCTACCCATTAAGGAATTTCTCACATCATCATTTTCAACATCTTTTCTCTTGTTATAGCCAACTTTTACGTATGTATTAATTTCATCCAGTCCCATGCCATTGCCATTATCTAATATTTCAATAATTGAATTCTCTTTATTACTAGCATCTATATAAACATAGATTTCACTTGCTCTCGCATCAAATCCGTTTGCAACTAGCTCTGATATAGCACTCCACGCATTGGAATAAAGATTCTTGCCAAGGAGCTTCAACGCTAACCAGCCAAATGAAAAATCAACTTTACCTTCTTTATCTGACATATAAAACCTCAGTAACAATTTAATAACGACATTAATAAAATACACCATATTTTAGTTAGGTGCAAATTTTTATAAAATGTGAACATAGATACCAAGCATTATGATCATGTTTTTATTAAAAAAATTATTGTCCAATGAAATGTAATAAAATTAATTTAGAATGAAAAATGGGCTGAATTATTTCATTAAAAAGGCGACACTTGGTAGCGTATCGCCTTTTGATATGAACAGACAAAGCTGTTTGAATATGCCCGAAACCGGGATCGAACCGGTACAGAGTTATCCTCCGAGGGATTTTAAGTCCCTTGCGTCTACCAATTCCGCCATTCGGGCAAGGTCAGTACCTTGATGCTGCATGTAAGAAGCAAACAAGCTGCCCAGCTTAACGGCTCCCGCAGGTCGCCTTAAGAGACATCGCAGGAATACAGTTAAGAGGTAAATTATTTATCAGTTTTAAAGAGTTCAGTCAATTAATAATAAATGCTACTTCGCCTTCATGTCGTATCTCAGCAATATATATATCGCTCCGACAACCATCACGCTCCCAGGCAGCCACTTAAAAGAAAGCTGCGAAGGCTCGTCTATAAACAGTATAACCATAGACACAAAAGGCACAAGGTAGCTGTACGCCGTGACAGAAGCAGGCGTGAGAACAGACGTCGCACTCTGCTGAAGCCAGAATGTAACCCCGCTGGAAAAAATGCCGAGATATATCACCAGCATAAGATCATACATATTCATCCTAAGCATCTCCGAAGGAGATTCCACGGCAAATCCGATGACAGCCATGATGATGCTCCCCAGAAATAAGCTCCAGAATGTGCGCACCACCGAAGAAGGCGACAAAAGCCCCTTTTTCAGCCCGAACTTTGTCAATACGGGATAAAGCGCGGAAGCAACACAGCCCACAAAAAACACAAGCTCGCCTATGCCGAAGCTGATATTCCCGTGAACACGCCCCGCATCCACAAATGCCAGCATCAATGCACCGACAGCGCCCAAAAGCAGTATCGCCAGCATCTTCAGGTCTTTCCTCTCTACATTAAAAGACCGCCCCACAGCGTAAGACAGCAGAGGTATGCTGAGGTACAGTGTCGCCATAGACAAAGATGTAGAAACATTCGCCGCCCAGAACATCCCGCTGAAAAACACGGCGAGGCATAGCGACATAAGGATATATAAAACCATACCGCCCTTTGAAGGTATAAGCTGAGCCTCGCCCCGCAGGAAAGGCACGAGGGCAAGTATGGCTATGATAAACCTGAAAGATGTCAGAAACACAGGGGGCAGACCGTCGGTCAGCGCACTGACAACGGGGAAAGACAGCCCGACTATAAACGCCCACAGTAAAAGGCTGATATGTGCTCTTAGCATAGGCTTATTCATGGCATTCACCTTCCATCTGAAGCAGCAGCTTCCGCAGGATATCCGCACCCGTTTCCCTCTCTTCCTCGCTTAAAACGCCAAGCAGACCATCGAGGTATTCGAGATATCCGCCGAGGGCTTCCTTAACAGTCCTTTCGCCTTTATCAGTGAGGGACACGTAGGTACTGCGCCTGTCGGCAGGGTTCGCCGATCTCGCTATCATCCCCGCCCGCTCGAGGCTGTCCAGCCTGTTTGTCATAGCGCCGGAGCTAAGCACGACAGAGCCCCGCAGTTCGTTAGGCGTCATCCCCTCGGGCTTATTATTCCTGTGCAGTGTCGCCAAAAGGTCAAATTCGCCGTCATAAAGGCTGTATTTCTTAAATATAGCTGCCAGAGGCTGTGTCATGTGCCTGTTCAGGCGGAAAATCCTTGTGAAAACCTTCATAGCCGAAACATCCGCATCCGGCTCTGCGCTGTTCCACTGGTCTATTATCATGTCTACGTGATCTTTCATAAACTGACCTCAATAAAGTATCTTTATGTAAAGATACTTTATATAAAGATAAAGTCAACATAAAAAAGCCCCGCAAAAAAGCAGGGCTTGTAATTTATTTAGAAATCAAGGTTTTTCGGTGTTCTGGCGAATGGAATGACGTCCCTTATGTTGCTCACGCCTGTGACAAACATAAGGAAACGCTCAAATCCTAGTCCAAAGCCCGAGTGAGGCACAGAGCCGTATTTGCGCAGCTCGGTGTACCACCAGTATTCTTCCTTATCCAGCCCCATCCCCTCGATGGCACTCTCTAGAACATCCAGCCTCTCCTCACGCTGTGAGCCGCCGATAAGCTCGCCCACATGGGGCACCAGAAGGTCCATAGCGGCGACAGTCTCGCCGTCGTCGTTCTGCCTCATATAGAAAGGCTTTATGGTCTTCGGATAGTTATATACGAATACCGGACGCTTGAAGTGCTTCTCGCTGAGGTATCTCTCGTGTTCAGTCTGCATATCCTCGCCGAAGCCTATGGGGTATTCGAATTTCTCCCCTGATTCGGCAAGTATCTTCATCGCCTCACGGTATTCCACACGGGCGAAGTCGCTCTCGAGGATGTCTTTCAGCTTTGCTTCCAGCTCTTTATCTACAAATTTAAAGAAGAGTTCGAGGTCTTCGTAACAGTTTTCCAGCAGGAACCATATGAGATATTTCACAAACTCTTCCGCAAGGGTCATATTGTCGTGAATATCCGCAAATGCAACCTCAGGCTCTATCATCCAGAACTCTGCTGCGTGCCTCGGCGTGTTGCTGTTTTCGGCTCGGAATGTCGGCCCGAAAGTATATACGCTGCCGAGGGAACATGCGTAGTTCTCCACATTCAGCTGACCTGAAACTGTAAGATACGCCGCCTTGCCGAAGAAGTCCTCTGATGCAGGCTTTTTCGTATCATCCATAGTAGTCACACGGAACATCTGCCCCGCACCCTCACAGTCTGATCCCGTGATGATAGGCGTGTGGACATAGTGAAAGCCCCGCTCGCGAAAGAACTGATGCACCGCAAAAGATGCCTCGGAGCGTATGCGGAATATAGCTCCGTATTTATTTGTCCTCGGGCGCAGGTGTGATATCTGACGGAGGAATTCGTCCGAGTGACGCTTCTTCTGCAGCGGATATGTCTCCTGATCTGCATAGCCTAGCATCTTTACCTCTTTCGCTTTCAGCTCCCATTTCTGCCCCTGCCCGGGGGATTCTATCAGGTCGCCCAGTATCTCCACCGATGCGCCCGTATTTATCTGTTTGAGCGCCGAATATGTCTCGATGCTCTCGTCTGCTATCACCTGCAGGTTTCTCAGGCATGAGCCGTCATTAACCTCGAGGAATGTAAAATTCTTTGAATCACGCTTACTGCGTACCCATCCGTGCACCGTCACATCTTTAAGTTCGTGCTCTGCATTCAGATAGTTTTTAACTTTGTCTCGCATTTCTACCTCACAGAAAAGTCGAAGCCGCCCTTACGCAGGTCTTCAACGCTCTCTTTAACTGCTTTAATTATAGCATCAACATCCGCATCCGTGTGCGCAGATGAGAGATAGCATATACGCCTCTCCCATGTGTATACATTGCGGATCATCATATTAAAAAACATAAGCTCCATCTCGATAGGTTCAAGGTGAAGAGCATAATCGCCGAAACTCTCAAAGCGAAACATAGAGCCGAAATATTTAATATTCACAGGCACTTTATTTTCGTCAAACCATGCGTTCAGCGCAGAGCACATCTTCTCTGTCTGTGCCGATGCGGTGTCCTGATGCTTTGAGCCTGTCCGCTTTATCTCTGTCAGAACAGCCTTTGCAGCAGCCATACTCAGGGGATGCTTAAAGTATGTACCCGCACAGAAGACAACGTCCGTCTCGGGCTTTGAAGCATCACCGAAACGCCACTCACCGCCGTCGATGACATCCATAAACTTCCTTTTACCAGCAACGGCACTCACGGGCACACCGTTGCCGAATGATTTGCCGTATGTCACTATGTCTGCCTTTATTCCGTAAATATGCTGTGCCCCGCCCGGGTGCAGTCTGAAGCCTGTCACAACCTCGTCGAAGATCAGCGCAGTATTATTTGCCTCGGTGAGCTCACGCAGTTTCTTCAGAAACTCCTTCGGGCGCAGGTCTGGCTTTCTGCTCTGTACCGGCTCCACAAGGACGCCCGCACAGTCGTCTATGCACTCTTTAATACGTTCAAAGGCTTCGTCTGTGCCATAGTCGAGTAGCTCGATGTCGGCTACCGTGCCGTCTGTTGTCCCGGGTGAAACGGGGAATGTGCCGTCCTGATTTGTAAACCCGAGCACACCGTCGAATGTGCCGTGGAAGGAATTGCGGAATATGAATATCTTGTTTTTACCCGTGGCGGCTCTTGCCATTCGGAGAGCCATCATGACAGCCTCTGTGCCCGAGTTGCAGAATGCGACCCTCTCGACACCTGTCATCTCACATACAAGGTCTGCAACCTCTGCGCTGAGTTTTAGCTGAGGCCCCAGTTCATAGCCCTTTTCAACCTGTGCCGATATGGCATCACGCTGAAAGTCTGGGTTATGTCCCATGAATACCGCACCGTAGCCCATTGATATATCCACGAAGTCGTTGCCGTCGATATCTTTGAAATGCGACCCCTTCGACCCGTCTGATATTATCGGGTATATCATCTCTTTCAGGCTCAGTTTAAAGCTGAGAGAGTTTATCCAGTCGCAGAAACGGTCATAGTTGTCCTCTGCCCATTTCTTTGACCCTGCGGTCTTTTCTGCATACCGTACGCCAAGCTCATGCACATATGCACGCTGTTCATCCGTGAGCGTATCTTCCGTCATGCGGAGCGCACGGAAATTTATCTTTGGTCTGTTTCATTGTTTTCTCGCAAAGTTTTATAAGGACATTATATAAGAAACGGAGAGGATTTCAATCAGCACAATGCTTTCATGATATGTTCGGCAAGTTCGTCTGCCCTGCGTCCGAGGTCTCCGTGGAGGAAACCGTCTTTTTTCAGGTTTATGAAGTAGATGATGGCACCGGATATAATGGATATGGCTATGAAATTATTATCGGTCGTAACTTCCTGACGCATCATGCCTCGATTCACCATCTCGCCTATGAGTGTCATTCCGTTTTCAGAGCATACAGTGGTCTTCCTGTTCAGCACCTCTGCGGGGCGGTCAGTGATAAGGTATTTCACCAGTACAGGGTCTTCGTCGTCCCACTCCAGCATCATATGCACGAATGCACTGACCTGCTCTTTAAAGCTGGGCTTTGTGAACACGAGCGCACGGAACTTCTCTGCGAATCTGGCGGATGCTATCTCGTGGATATATTTAGCCAGAAGCTCTTTGCTCCCGAAATGATGGTATACGGCACCGGTACTAAGACCTGCGGCCTGCACTATGTCGGGGATGCTGGTATTATGATACCCCTTACCCACGAAAAGTTTAAGCGCCTCACATGCGATGATGTCTTTTGATTGTGCCTTATGGTCAGTGTTACAACTCATGCTGTGATTATAGTCAAAATATTATTAACATTGCAATAGAATAAATATTCTAAAATTTGTCTGATTATTTTATGCTTATTTACATTAATTTACACTCACACGAAAAATATCCTAATTACAGCAGACTTTTTATTGTAATTCTTTTTTGTAGATTTTGTTGACATTACGAACACTTGACCATAAACTATAACAAAACAGAACGTACATTCTGTAAAATAAACACGAGGAGATTTATTATGTTCAAGAAACTTATTATTGCACTGTTCATTGCCGCACTTGCATGTACTGCATTCGCAGCAGATGAAGATGTCATCGGAGCCAACTTTAAAAAGTTCGTGAAAGCACAGAAAGAAAAAGCACCCAAGATCACCCCTGCTGAGCTGAAAGCCCTCATCGAAGGAAAGCAGGATTTCATCCTTCTCGACGTACGTACCACTGAAGAAAATGCAGCCGGAAAAATCTATGCAGATCAGTATGTTTACATCCCTAGAGGCGTTGTAGAGTTCAAACTGCCTGCAAAGGTCAAAGACCCTAAGAAGCACATCGTAGTCTTCTGCAAGGCTGACTCCAGAGGTGCTATCGTAGCAAACAGACTCATAGAGCTCGGATATGAAAATGTACAGAACCTCGAAGGCGGCATCGTAGCATGGATGGCTGCCGGATACGAGATCGAAAACGCAATGGGAACGTTCAAGGAAGTGCAGTTCTAACAGATATACTCCCTATAACTTAAAAAAGCGGGTGCCCAAACACCCGCTTTTTCTATTTAGACAGAATAGTTATTCTGTATCAAATACTATAATATAATTTCTACTCTTTAATACAAACTATTACCAAAAAGAACCAACACTAACCCTCTTGCCATACTGAGTAAAACGAAGTATCTGAGGGTTTCAGATTCTTCACCTGATGGCTCAGAATGACCGAAAGGGCTAAGATTGCTTCTGCAAGCCTCGCAATGACAAAAGACCATTACGAAACATGAACCAACATCTACCCTCTTGTCATACTGAGTGAAACGAAGTATCTGAAGGTTTCAGATTCTTCACCTGATGGCTCAGAATGACCA
>JBFWJS010000003.1:0-85357 GCA_050253075.1 Deferribacterales bacterium | reverse complement strand
TTCTGCAAGCCTCGCAATGACAAAAGACCATTACGAAACATGAACCAACATCTACCCTCTTGTCATACTGAGTGAAACGAAGTATCTGAAGGTTTCAGATTCTTCACCTGATGGCTCAGAATGACCACAAGGGCTAAGATTGCTTCGGCAAGCCTCGCAATGACTAAATACCATTACGAAACACAAACCAACATCTACCCTATTGTCATACTGAGTGACACGAAGTATCTGAGGGTTTCAGATTCTTCGCCTTATGGCTCAAAATGACCGCAAGGGCTAAGATTGCTTCGGCTAGCCTCGCAATGACAAAAGACCATTACCAAAAAGAACCAACACTAACCCTCTTGCCATACTGAGTGACACGAAGTATCTGAAGGTTTCAGATTCTTCACCTGATGGCTCAGAATGACCAAAAGCAGTATCTGCCGACTAACAGAAGGCAACACGAGTGGCAGCACAAAAGATACTCTCTTATATGCCTCAGGCTGCAAGCCTGTTAGATACCGTGGAAACGTCCTTCTGAGTATATGAGTTTGCCGTCGGCATAGGTCTTACCGTCTGACATAGCCTTTATCATATCCCAGTGGATGCCCGATTTATTCTTTCCGCCGGCTTCGGGGTAGCTTGCACCCACAGCCATGTGGATCGTGCGTCCGATCTTCTCGTCGAAGAGGATATTCTTCGTAGGCTTATTGATATTATCGTTAAGTCCGAAAGCTATCTCGCCTATAAGTCTGGAGCCTTCGTCTGTCTCCAGCACTGACTGAAGGAAATCATCCCCCTTCTCTGCGGATGCTTCCATGATGCGTCCGTTCTCGATCTTCAGGGTGATTCCGCCCGCCTCTACACCCATGTATGATGTAGGCAGGTCGAAGTATATCTGACCGTTCACGCCGTCTTCCACAGGGCTTGTGAAAACCTCGCCGTCAGGCATATTGTGGTGTCCGTTACAGTTTATCCACTTACGTCCTTCCACATTGAATGTGATGTCCGTGTTCTTCCCTTCGATGCGTATTTCTTTTGTGCCTGTGAGGATATCCACGACCTTACGCTGAAACATGTCTACTTCGTTCCACGCCTTTACAGGGTCGGCTTCGTTCAGCTTACAAGCGTTAAAGACGAACTCTGTGTATTCATCCAGAGACATCTCCGCATCCTGCGCCATAGCCTGTGTAGGATATGGACAGAGCGACCAGCGAAACTCGCCTCGCCCTTCCCTCTCCATAAGCACATCACGCACCTTGCGCATTGTCTTCGCATAGAGAGCGACTTTAGACTTATCGGCGTTTGTGAGCTGCTTTGTGTTGTCCGTGCTGTCGATGTATACCTGAGCAGTGATGCTCTCGGCGTCTGCCATGACAGAAGCGGGGATAAATTCAAGCTGCTTTTCGGTAGCGTATTTATAAAAGACAGCCTGCTGCTCTGACACTGTCATACGCAGGATAGGGTTTGCGCCCATTTCAAGGGACTGTCTGACAAATTCTTTTACCAGCGGCTCAGATGCTGTCTCTGCTCTGATGAGGAAGATATCCCCCTCTTTCAGCCCAAGAGAATAGTCGCATATGAGGTTCGCCATCTTTTTTTCTAAACTCATTTTAATCTCCGTTTGATGTACTGTCACACTGAGCCTGTATAGCAGGTATAGGCATCTCGGCTATGGTTAACTTATCTGCCGACTACTGAGATTCTCACGTATGAGTGAGCTCCTCCTCAGAATGACTTTTGCTGTAATTAAATAAGGGGCCCCGAAAGACCCCCTACATTTGCTAATAGTAAAGATATTCTTGTCATTCTGAGTGTCAACGAAGAATCTGCCTGACAGATCCTTCACCGGGTTCAGGATGACATCTGAAATTACTTGATGTTGTAGAAAGCCTTAAGACCTTTATACTCAGCCTGCTCGAAGAGTTCTTCCTCGATGCGGAGGAGCTGGTTGTACTTGGCTATTCTGTCTGTACGGCAAAGTGAGCCTGTTTTGATCTGGCCGGCATTTACAGCTACGGCGAGGTCAGCGATCGTTGTGTCCTCAGATTCGCCTGAACGGTGAGAGATGACACATGTGTATCCTGCCTCACGGGCTGTCTGCATAGCATTAAGTGTCTCTGTGAGAGTACCTATCTGGTTCAGCTTCACAAGGATAGAGTTTGCTGTGCCTGTCTCGATACCGCGTACGAGTCTCTCTGTGTTTGTAACGAAAAGGTCGTCGCCCACGAGCTGCACTTTCTTACCGAGTGCGTCAGTGAGGAGCTTCCATCCGTCCCAGTCGTTTTCGTCGAGACCGTCTTCGATGGAGATGATAGGATATTTCTCTACGAGATATTTATAGTACTCTACCATCTGAGCAGATGTCTTTTCAGGCTCTGCTTCGGCTTCGAGCACGTAAACGCCTTTCTCTTTGTTATAGAATTCGGATGAAGCAGCATCGAGAGCGATATAGATATCTGAGCCTGCTTTGTATCCTGCTTTTTCGATAGCTTCGAGGATAACTTCGATAGCTTCTTCATTTGAGCCGAGGTTAGGAGCGAAACCGCCCTCGTCGCCTACGGCAGTGTTAAGACCTTTCGATTTAAGAACGCCTTTAAGTGTGTGGAAAACCTCCGCACCCATTCTGAGAGCTTCACGGAAGGAATCAGCACCGAGAGGCATGATCATGAATTCCTGAATGTCTACGTTGTTATCAGCGTGGGAACCGCCGTTAAGGATGTTCATCATAGGAGCAGGGAGCGTACATGCGTATGGTCCGCCTATGTATTTGTAAAGCGGGAGACCGCAAGACTCAGCCGCAGCTCTCGCACATGCAAGGGAAACGCCGAGGATGGCATTTGCACCGAGCTTTCCTTTATTCTTTGTACCGTCGAGGTCGATGAGCATTTCGTCGATCATCTTCTGCTCTGTAACATCGATCCCTTCGAGCTCAGGAGCTATTATTTCATTAACGTTCTGCACTGCCTGCAGAACACCTTTGCCGAGGTATCTTTCCTTATCTCCGTCACGCAGTTCCACAGCTTCGTACTCTCCTGTAGATGCACCGGAAGGAACAATAGCGCGCCCCATCACGCCTCCGCTTGTGACAACCTCTACCTCGATAGTAGGGTTACCTCTTGAATCCAGAACCTCTCTGGCAAATACATCAATGATATCAGTCATAAAACTCTCCTAATATATATAATAATCTTACATATTATTTATTGCTGAAAGGCGTCGCCTTTCGTGGATAGTATATAGTGATACAAACTGAAATGACAACCATATTTAAGTGAAAAAATAATTAACATAGGTCGGGAATAGTTCTAAATATTTATAAGTATGACTTTCACTAATATTAATAAAATTTAAAAATAAATAGATTACACCTGTCTAAAAGCATGCTATTACTATATATTATATACAAGTCAGTTTTAACAAAGGCATTATTATGAAGAAAGTTTATCACACACCCGGGAGGCTATACTTATTCTTCACTCTGCTGTTCTTATTCTTCGGCATAGTGATAGGTATCTCTACGTCTGTGATAAACTACTACATCGACCAGAAGCAGACCGAGGAAAAGATCAGAGAGTCCGCCCTGGACGAATACGGCACAAAGAAAAGCGTGCTCCACGACTACACCCTCCACATGGAGCGGATGATACAGACGATCGCTCAGAACCCTATCACCACTGAATATATCCGTACAGGCTCAGAGACCGACAGAGAGCGTCTTAACGATTTCTTTTATCCCGCCATATATTCTAATAAAGAAGTGACACAGTTCCGCATGCTGGACGAGACAGGGCATGAAAGGGTCAGACTGCAGAGGCAGGACGGCATAAACAACATCGTAACCTTTTCCAAAGAGATGCTGCAGAATAAGAGCGACAGATACTATTTCACTGAAACAAAGAGGCTTTACGACGGCGGATTCTGGCATTCGAAGCTGGATCTGAATGTCGAATTAGGTAAGCTGGAAGAGCCATATGTACCCACTTTCAGGATAGCATCGCCGATATATTATAATAATGTCTTCAGAGGCATCATAATCTCAAACATTAATATACAGGGGATGCTGGAGGACATAATAAACTCCGCAGATTTCGAGATATACCTTTACGACAACGAAGGCGAGATACTCATCGCACCAAATCCCGATCACTCATGGACAAGGTACAAAGATACCGACCTGAACATATATAATCTTTTCCCTGATTTCAAAGAACAGCTTCTGAACGACGGCGACCACATAACAACAGATCATATGATATTTAATCTGGAAGATATATTTAAAAACGGCAGTAACGTTCGTCTGCTCATGCTCCCGAAGGCAGCCATGCTTCAACACATCAAGAATGCGAACCTGCTGACCGCGGCTATCATCGCAGGTATCGTCCTGCTGATATCACTGCCCCTCTCGTGGATAGTCTCCATAGCTCCGAGCAGGCTGCAGCTGAACCTTGTGAACGCATTTGATAAGATACGCAAATTCAACTTTATCATAGACGGCAATGTCGCCACGACTGCATCCGACATAAACGGAAACATAACAGACGTGAGCACAAAACTGCTGGAGCTGACAGGATACGAAAGGTCTGAAGTGATCGGACAGAAACAGAGCTTCCTTCGCCACCCCGAAACACCGCAGGATTTTGCTAAGAACATCTGGCACACTATCCGCAGCGGAAAGATATGGGAGGGTGAGATACGCCTACGCACCAAAAACGGCGACACGATCTGGTTTTACCAGACGATAACCCCCGAGCTGAACAGGCTGAACGAAGTTATCGGATATACGTCCATAGCATCCGACATCACAGATAAAAAACGTATAGAAGAGCTCTCCATGAGAGACCGCCTGACAGGGCTGTTCAACAGGCACAAGCTGGATATAGTCCTCGCCACGGAGCAGGAGAGATTCAAAAGATACGGCAGCAATTTCTGCGCTGTGATAATAGACGCCGACCACTTTAAAGACGTGAATGACACATACGGACACCAGGTTGGCGACTATGTCCTGAAAAAGCTGGCAAGGCTGATGCAGGAAAACAGCAGAAAGACAGACTTTGTCGGCAGATGGGGCGGAGAGGAATTCCTCATCATTGCCACAGAGACAGAGCTGGAGCAGGCACAGATAATGGCTGAAAAACTGAGAACTATCATAGAGAAAACCGAATTTGCACCTGTGGAAAGAGTGACCGTCAGTATCGGCATAGCCCAATATACAAAAGGCGAGCCTACTGCAAAATTCATAAACAGGGCAGACGAAGCACTCTATGAAGCCAAACAGACAGGCCGAAATAAGGTCTGCATATCAACAAATAAATAATAGTACTGGCGCTTTATAACCTTGACTTGTAGATTTGCACTATACTATTATTCATCAAAAGCGAGCCAGGGTTAAAAATGTACGAAATACCGAACCTGCTCTTTGCCGACAGGCAGGGAAACATATACGATCATCCGCACCTGAAAATGACTGTCAGGAGCGAGAATTACAACTTTGTCCCATACGAAATAGAGCTGATAGAGCTGCCTGAATGCTCCAGACTCTACTTTGTGCCGGACACACATCCCCATGCTTACAATCCGGACACCGCAGGCATGGAGGTCTTCACCGGAGGATACGCAGTCAGCGCATTCCTCGATCCGGGATATCTCCGTCTGTTTCTGCCCGCATATCAGAAGCAATCCGATGTCATCCTCCCCATGTATGCATATACTGCGGTTGGCTGGCTGAACGGCAAGTTTGTCGTACCTGCCATAAAGGTGGACGACGACTCTAAATGGAATCCGAAAAATTTTGACTACTCCGATGCTTTCGCCCCTACGGTGAACGCAAAGCTGGAGCAGTATCCCGATAACAGGCTGTACAAACAGCTCTCCAAATGCGCTCTGGAATATCACTGCACGGCAGCGAAGAACGCATTCATCGGACGCTGGGAGTGTCCGCTCCCCACAGCACCAACATGCAACAGCAGATGTCTCGGCTGTATATCCTTTCAGGAGGATAAAAAGATCACAGCACCGCAGGACAGGATAAAATTCATCCCGAAGGTGGACGAGATTGTCGAAGTGGCGCTGAATCATTATGAAGTTGCCGAAGAGCCTATCGTCAGCTTTGGTCAGGGGTGCGAAGGCGACCCTATCATGACGGCGGACGTCATAGCAAAGGCTGTGAAAATAATCAAAAAGAAAGCTCCGGACCTTACGGTCAATTTCAACTCGAACTGCAGCAATCCCGAAAAGATGAAGATGCTCTTCGATGCGGGGCTCGACAGCATAAGGGTCAGCATGAACTCCGTGGTACACGGCACATACGACAGCTATTATCAGCCTGTCGGATATACATTCGACGATGTGCTGAAAAGTATCGAGCTGGCGAAGCAGTACGGCGTTTATACAGCGCTGAACCTTCTCACCATACCGGGAGTAAACGACAGAGAGAGCGAGACAGAGACAATGCTCGACTTCCTCAACGCTTACGACATAGACCTCATTCAGCTTCGCAACCTGAACATCGACCCTGATTTCCTCTTTGGAAAGGTGAAATTCAAAAAAGAAGAGATCCTGGGCATCAAAAACATGTTAAAGTTGATAAAAAAGAAGAAGAAGAATATAAAGTTCGGCTATTTTAACCGTACCAAGGAAAATTTTCATAAGGATCTCGGTCTGCCGGACCTTAAAAGGAGAGTTAAATGAAAAAGTTACTCGTATTCGCTATCATGATGGTATGCAGCGTTGCTTTCGCTGCGGACGACTTCAACTTACAGGCGGGACTCACACAGGATCAGTTCAGAGACCTCACTAAAGAGATCGGACTAGCTGTGACACCTACACCGAACAGCCCTGCCGAGCCGCTTAAAACAATCGGTTTCGACATTGCTCTCGAAACAACAGTTATAAATATCAAAGACGGTGACGACCACTGGAAAAACGCTTGGGACAACAACGACCCTGACGGCGCTATCCTCGCATACAGAGTGCACGCACAGAAAGGCTTTCCTTTCGGTCTTGACCTCGGCGCAAGCGTTACAAAAGGCGTAAACATAGACTTCACAGCTATCACAGGCGAAGTTAAGTATGCTCTCCTTAAAGGTACTGTCGCTACTCCTGCCCTCAGCGTAAAGGCTTCTTACACAAAAGTTTTCGGACTTGAAGACATCGACCTTCAGACACTGTCCGCAGGCGCATACATCAGCAAAGGCATCCTCATGTTCACACCGTACGGCGGTGTTGAGACTGTCTACACAATGGCGTCCGACGACTCTGACAACAACCTCGACGATGAAAACGTAGCCGCTTACAGAGCGCTTGCAGGTCTTCAGTTCTCTCCATTCCCTCTTGTCGTTATAAACGGCGAAGTGGCAGTGGGAACAGTTGCCCAGTACAGCCTTAAAGCAGGAATCAGATTCTAACGAAGGCAAGAAATGAACACAATCTTTTATGATTATATAGTATTAGGCAGCGGAGTGGCCGGTCTCAGAGCAGCAATAGAGCTCGCCGGTCACGGCCGCGTTGCCGTTGTCACCAAGTGCTTTCTTGGTGAAAGTTCGTCTGAATATGCGCAGGGCGGTGTTGCCGTCGCTCTCTCCGACGACGATGATATATCTCTGCACATCGAGGATACTTTGCGTGCAGGTGATGGGCTGTGTGACCTGAAAGCAGTTTCCACACTGGTTGAAGAAGGACCTAAGTATATCAAACAGCTTATCTCCTGGGGCGCAAAGTTCGACATGCACGGCAGCCTTCTCGAATTCACCCGTGAGGCAGCCCACAGCGTGAAACGTATCATCCACGCAAAAGGCGACGCCACAGGGCACGAGATTGTCCGCACACTCAAAGAATATTCCGGAAACATAGACAACATCGAAAGACTGGAATACACATATGCCCTCGACTTTATCAAAGACGCCCCCGACAGCGTGGCGGGAGTCATCGCCCTTAATGAAAAAACGGGCGAGATAAGCCTCTATTACGCAAAAGCCGTGATAGTAGCCACAGGCGGAGCGGGCAGACTTTACACACGTACCACAAACCCTGCTGTCGTCACGGGCGACGGTATGGCTATGGCTTTCAGGGCGAAAGCCTCCATGAGAGACATGGAATTCTTTCAGTTTCACCCCACAGGACTGCACCTCGAAGGCGCACCTGCTTTCCTCCTGAGCGAAGCTATGCGAGGCGAAGGGGGCGTGCTGAAAAACAAATATATGGAACGCTTCTGCACCAAATATCACCCCGACGGCGAGCTCGCACCGAGAGACGTCGTGAGCCGTTCTATATTCTTCGAGATGAACGAGACAGGCGAAAACCACGTCTATATCGACCTTTCACACCTCGAAGCTAACTTTGTAAAAAACAGATTCCCTAAAATATACTCCACATGTCTGGAATACGGCCTGGACATCAGTAAGGACCCTATCCCCGTCAGCCCTGCTGCCCACTATTTCATGGGCGGTATATATACGGACGACTGGGGCAGATCCACACTTAAAGGTCTCTATGCATGCGGCGAGGCAGCCTGTAACGGCGTACACGGCGCAAACAGACTCGCCAGCAATTCTCTTCTCGAGGGTGTTGTCTACGGCGGTAGAAGCGCAAAAGCAGCCGTCAGGGACAACGGAAACCGAGAGATACGTGAGCAGGACATCAGCATAGGCGATATGATAGAGATTTCCGACACGGATAAAGACCTCGAGGCTATTCAGACCTGCATGTGGCAGAATGTCAGCGTAGCACGCAACGAAGCGGGCCTTGATAAGGCTATCGAGTTCCTCAGCGGATTCCTCACTAAGTTCGAAGGGAAAACACCTTCAAACAGAGCGACAGCCGAGCTTAACAACATGGCGACGGTGGGACTGCTGATGGCAAAAGCCGCAAAAGACCGCAAAGGGAGCCGTGGCGGACATTACAGAGACGATTTCCCCGACAGGATATCCGACAACTGGCACATCTACTTCAACGATGCCGAATTTAGTCCCGTTAAAAGGTAAGAACAAGCCGCTGATAACGGCGGACGGTTCTATATCTTTATACAGCATGGATTATCACGAGGGCTACAGGGCAAAGAGTGTCGGTGCGTATACGGAGAGCCTGCATAAATTCTATAATGCATCGGGCATAGGCGAACTGCTGATGAAGCAGGACGTGCGCCTTCTCGACATATGCCTCGGCGGAGGGAGCAACCTTTCCGTCACTCTGGATAAAGTCGCAGACCTTAACACACCGTACAAGCTCCATATCGTCACAGTGGAAAAGCAGGCATCACTCTTCGACACCATCAGAGACAATATATTTCTATGGCCTCTCAGGGGCTACAGCATCCTCAGAAAGCTGATAACCGACGGCGGGCATGAGAACATCAGGCTCGACATCGCAATAGGCGACGCAAGGGATATACTCGACAGGCTGGAGTGGAAGTTTGACATTATATACTTCGACCCTTTCGGGAAGAGAAAGAACCCCGAGATGTGGACTGTGGAAGTATTTGAAAAGCTGCATAAGCTATGCACAGATAAAGGAAAAGTGGCAACATATTCATCCGGAAAAGCTATCAGAGCGGACTTTGTGACCGCAGGCTTCAGCTATGTCAGCATACCGAAACCCGACGGTGCTTTTCAGGAAGGAACAGTCTTCATAAAAGAATGACATTTTTTTAAAATAATTTGTTGACACTGCTACTAGAATAAGATATAAAACATCTCCCAAGCGGGTGTAGCTCAGCTGGTAGAGCGCGACCTTGCCAAGGTTGAGGTCGCCGGTTCGAGTCCGGTCACCCGCTTTTTTTAAAAGGCCGATCTTTTCAGGTCGGTCTTTTTAGTTTCTGGCGACGTGGCCGAGTGGTTAGGCAGCGGCCTGCAAAGCCGTGTACTCGAGTTCGATTCTCGACGTCGCCTTTAAAAGATTTTACAAGCTCAGCTTAGGCTGGGCTTTTTTTATTTTCAGACATAAAAAAACCCGCAAGCGTATGCCTGCGGGTGCGTAAGGTTGTAATCCTGAAAAGTGCCTATTTCAGCATGAAAAAGGCATCGCCTGGGGTCGCCATAACGACCTCGCTGATGGTGTCATAAGGGAGACCTACTCTCTTATGTGCGTTTTTCACCGCCTCTTCGCTGGGTGCCATAGTGAGGCAGAATGCTCTGCCGTCGTCATAGCCCACATGCAGGCGCACGGGGATGACCCCTTCCTCATAGCAAGCCTCTTTATATTTCGCATAAAACTGTTCAAATTCCGCAGGTGAAATCTTTGCGGGAAAAGTCTGGTTCTCTTTGTCGTGTGTGTCGATGAAAAATTTAAGCGGTTTCATATCGTCCTCCTTTGTTTTTGCATATGCCTGTGAAACTAGAAAATCCGGTCTGAAAGCAGCAGCAGCCCCCACGGCAGCGGTACCTATCAGAAATTTTCTTCTATCCTTATCCATATTGCCTCCTGCCATGATATTTTCACCTCTGAAATAGCAGAGATGTATCATATTCAGAGTTTTAGAGGAGATTAAGAAGGAGAACAGTGACTAAAGTTACATAGAATGGATTTTTTCAGATATTTTCCGATATCATATTCATCATTGCGTCGGGATCGGTCACGATGATGCTCCCTCGGGAGGTTTCGATATAATTATTCTGTGTAAAGAGGTTGATAATGCGGGAGACAACCTCCCTAGCCGTACCGAGGTTATACGCCATCTCCTGATGTGTCATACGGAGCCTGCCGTCGGAGGCGGAACGTGTGAGTATGAGGCTGGCGAGTCTGTGCTCCAGCTTACAGAAATGGAGCTGTTCAAGCTCCTCCATAAGGCGGAAAACTGATGTGGAAAGTGCTTGAACGGTGAGATCCTGTATGGACGGTTCTGTCCTAAAAAGACTGCGGTAAGCCGCCCCCGGGATAACGGCGACAACCGTATCGGGCTCAGTCTCCACCCATGCGGGATATGCTATATTCTGAAACAGGCAGTTAAGGGCTATGACGCATGTCTCGCCGGGGTTGATGCAGTATAGGGTCGCCTCGGAGCCCGACGGCGATATGGAATACACACGCAGTCTGCCACCTATGACAATATACGCTCCCGAAACCTGTGAATCCTTATGCAGTATCTGGGCAGGCTTATCTATCCTAACAAGCTGCATCTCACGCTTAAAAAGTGCCTTCCCCTCTTCACTCAGGCTCTGAAATACGGGTATAGACTCCAGCTTGTTCATACAGCCCCCTTATGACATCATTATAAATGCTTAAACTGCCGTATCAAAGTCTATATGAATATGCTCAATAATTTCTGTGACAAAAGTCACAAAAAAGCCCCTCCGTATGAAACGAAAGGGCTCTTGGTTTTATAAGTTGTTTAGAATTTATCCACCCAGCCTGCGAAAGCATCTGCATAGGTTTTCAGAAACTTTTGCAGAGACTCGCCCGTGACCTTGTTATCCTCGTCCAGAGAAGCCATAACACCGCCGACATAAGCCTCAGGCTGTTGAAGCGTATACACATCCAGAAAGCTGAGAACCTGCCTCAGATGGTGGTTCGCACCGAAGCCTCCGATAGCACCGGGGCTGACGCTGATCACTCCGCCCGGCTTACCGCCCCACACGCTTGCACCGTATGGTCTGGAGCCCACATCCAGAGCGTTTTTCAACCCGCCCGGGAATGATCTGTTGTACTCGGGGGTGACAAACAGCAGTGCATCCACGCCCTTTACCTTTTCCCTGAACTCCGTCCATGATGGATACGGTTTATCGTCTAAGTCCTGATTATATATTTCCAGCTTATCGTATTTTATAAACTCTGTCTGATACTTACCCGCCAGCAGAGAAGAAACATACTCGGCTACGGCTTTGCTGAAAGATTTTTCTCTCAGGCTTCCAACTATTATTCCTATCTTTTTCACTATTCTTCTCCTTTGATTTAATAATGATATTCAACAATTCTAAAAATAGGACTAATTAGATATAATTCAAGACTTCGTTGTAAAGATTTTATTGAAAGGAGCAGAGCCTAATCGGATTCAACCCTGTTACGCCCGTTCTCTTTGGCTTTATAAAGGTTGCTGTCGGCTCTTTTATATATTGTCAGGACAGTGTCTTCGGCATTCACCTCACACACACCGAAGCTGGATGTGATAACCCTGCCGTCGATAACATTCAGATCACGCTCTATCTTTTCACGGATATGCTCAGCGACAACAACGGCAGCATCAATATCCGTATTACTCAGGATGACGAGGAACTCTTCGCCTCCGAGTCGAAAGGCATAGTCATTCTCCCTGACTGAGGCCTTCAGCATCTTTCCGAGACTGCTGAGAACTGCGTCGCCCACATCGTGCCCGTATGTGTCGTTGATGGACTTAAAGCGGTCTATATCAAGCATTATTACAGAGAATATGCTTTTATACCTTTTAAACTCCGCCAGCATCTCGGCAATGCGGATATTGAACGCTTTTCTGTTATACAGCTTTGTGAGCTCGTCTGTCATAGACTGCTCCTCTATCTGCTTATAAGCGTTGTAAAGCTCGGTATATTCGACAGTGGTAACGAGCACATCTTTCTTATTAGGCAGGAGCACCAGAGAAGATTTAAGCCTTTTCACATTCCCCTGCAGGTCAGTATAATTACGCTCAAAGTTTTCATAAAAACCTTTCTTTCCGACTTCTCTGAATATCTCTCTGGCTTTGTCTGCATAGGTTACGTTTGCGAGACCGAAGAGATCCCGCCCGACAAGTTCTTCTTCTTTGTATCCAAGTATTTCAGTGTATTTTTTATTAAATTTAATCCCGATGCCGTTCAGGTCAACAATAGCTATCCCTTCCAGAGCGGTGTCAAAGATGGCTTCCATCTCGTCCCTTTGTTTGATTATTTTCTCTTCGCTCTCGATTTTCTCTGTAACGTCCCTTACGGAGGCATAAAGAAATGTACTGCCGTTCAGATTTATCTTAGTCGATGTTATCTGTGCGTTATAGACTGTGCCGTCCTTCCTCGTATGTACCCGATCGATATTGATGCGCCCTTCTTCCAGCATGTCAATGAGCGAACTAAACTCTTCACTGCTTATCTCCTTGTCCCAGTCGAAGACAGTCAGATTAAGCATCTCCTCATGGGTATATCCCAGCATATCTGATGCTGCATTGCTGAATTCCACAAGCCTTCCTTCGCAGTCCATAATGAATATACCGTCGGATGCGAGCTCCAGCATAATTTTGTACCTTCGCCCTGCGAGGTATCTTTCGGTAATGTCGTAAACACTGCCCGATGAGCCCAGATAGTTACCAGAAGAGTCATACTCATGCTTTGCACGCTCTTCGACATACTTAATATTTCCCTTATCTGTCAGTATGGCGTGGTCACAGAAGTAATCGTATTTACCGTCTATGGAGGATTGATATCTCTCCATAAGCCTGCCTGCATCCTCTTCATTCAGATAAGTCATAAACTTTTCTAGCGTGATACCTGTATTTTTATCTTCAATCTCAAAGATATCGTAAGCACCGTCGCTCCAGATTATTTTACCGTTTGCCCCGATCTCCCAAAAGCCAATCTTCGCTATTATGGAGGAGTTCTTCAGTCTGGCGTGCAGCCGTTTTAATTCTCTAAAATTCAAAAGTACATATGAGAATTTATTCACTATGAAATAAGCAAAAAGAGCAGAAAACAGAAATATTGCTGCTGAAATCAAGATATATTGATTTCTTGCCTGAGTTTTCTGCACAGCCATATACTGCTTCTTCAACTGGAGCATTATGTTCAGCCCTCCGCTGACAGGCACGTCCAATTTTCTGGAAACAACAGACTTTGTTTTATACATATCACTGTTCAGTATGTCCCTGTATACCTCAGGGTAATAATCCTTAAGGTTCGCAAACTTGCCGGAGTATTCCCCAAGATGTACATCTTTGTCGTAGTGATAGATAATATCGCCTGCATCGTTAAAGACGATGCTGTCATAGAGCGGGGTTCGAGCCAGCCTTTCTATAAATCCGTTCGCAAACTGGTTTACAACAAGTATTCCGTCAAAACTGCCGTTAACAGAAACAGGCAGAATAGTTCGAAGAGTGTATATATGTGGCTCTACTATGACTCCGTTCTCCACGTTAAAGTCTATCTGTGTATACCAGACCTTTTCAAGTTCCTTTGAAAGAGAGCCGGAGAAATAATACCTGTCTGATTTGTCCTGAAGTTCATTGTCGTCAACTATATAAACACTTGAATCAGGCGCATCTCTATCGACACGCACTTTTTCCATGCCGTTTTTATCAATGTACCTGATCTGCATTATTTCATTGTTATACTCTGCATAAGCATAGAAGAGTTTTACGACATCAGACTTATCTGCGGCACCTTTTATGTAATTATTGAATTCATCTGTTTTACGCAGATATGAGATATTCTGTTCCGACAGTTTAAGATAATCATGAACCATCGCCGCTCTCTCTTTCGATTTAGACTCGGCGTTTTTCATCACGACGTACTGGATATTATGAGAGTAAAATCTCTCTACTATAAGCATGTTAACAAACGACAGCACTAGAGAGAACAGTATGAAGGCAAGATAGAGATTTCTGGTTTGCCTGCCCATAGATTTAATCATTTATTTACCTTACTGTTGCGTACTTTTGTGTTTTTAACTAAATTGGGTCGGTGCACCAACAGTATTTCTATGTATAACCTATTATAATGGTTTACATAATAGTTTCCAACGCTTTTATACAAATAGACCTGTGAATATACCTGTTAATTGCATATTCTGTTTTACTCAAATCAAAAGATGAAAACAGTCTATTTACATAGCTTTCTATATTTTATGGATTATAATTGTGTATATCATACTGAAAATTTGGAGACAGATATGAGAAAGATTTTATTACCTTTAGTCTTACTTTCTACTCTGATATTTACTGTCGGATGCGGTGCGAACCGTATCGGAGCAGCAGCATATCAGAACAACATGGCTGCTTTTACATCTGAGATGAAGACACCGCACAGCCTCACCCTTTACGATGCAAAAGCCGTAACCTCAAAGGGGAAATTCGAATATTTCAAGAAACTCTACGACGACGTGAGAGTTTCCAAGCCAAACGATGCGCTTATGCTGGAGTCATATGCTCTGGCGACATGTCTGGACTGTACGAAATACATCATGCAGTACAGAAGCAACGACTACATCATGGACACCACAGGATACATCGGGCGGTTTCTCACCAGCTCAAACTGGAACTACATCGGCGACTACAGACCTGAGCCATACTATGCACAGCAGAACGAAGCAGTGCGCATTTATCTACTGAAAAGAGGCATCAGACCGAAAAACATAGCCGACTTTTATAACCACTTCTACTCACGATACAAAGTATCTCTGCTGCACATGGAAGGATTCGACGCTGATAAAAAACTTTGGGATCAGGCTGTGGCAGGCAACTCCGCTGACTCTTACAAAGGATATCTGAACAGCACAAGACACGCATATTACCTTGAAGAGGCAAACACACAGATCACAATGCTGGAAAAGGTCGTCCCTGAATATGAGCTCGCCGTTAAAAACGGTATCCCCGCCCTCGAAGAATTCGTGGCGAAATACCCTGAATACACACCGGCACAGGTAACTCTGGGAGCAATGAAAAAGCAGGCAGAGCAGGAACAGACTTACATAGACAACATAAACAAATTCCTCGCTGCCGAAGACTACGCAGGGCTCGGCAAATATGTGGAAACCACACCGGAGGCGAAATTCTACATCCCTTCGCCTGAGATCAGGCTGCTCTTCTTCGGTCCGGAAAAGATGAAGATAGGAAACATAAAAAAACTGATAGACTCACACATCGGCCAGCCTATCATCATATCAAAGGTGAAGCGCTCCGACACAGGCTATAAAGACTTTGACATGGACGAAATAGCCATACTGAAAAACTGGAACTTCTCCGACACTCTTATAGCAGCGATGATGGACGTCACCACATCCATAGAAAAAGAGAACCAGAGACGTACCGAGCAGAACGTCATGCTGGCGAAACAGGAAGCGATGCTGAACGCTATGCGAAACATAAAAGCAGGCGGCACGACAACCATAATCCAGCAGAACGAAACTGTCGGACAGGCAGTCGGCAAATCTCTGGCGAACTCTGCCGCAGACCAGGCAGGAAAAGTAATGGTAAACAAACTGATAAACTCACTGTTTTAAACATCATAGGCGGGGCACAAAACCCCGCCTTATCTTTGAGCCGTGCATACGGTTTTATTGGACAGCTTGATTCAGCAGTGTTAATTTAAATCAAACCCGCATCAAAAGCGTATCTGACAGTTTTGAGCTTTTCTCCGCAGCTTTATCGGCCGTCGGGGATTTAATAAATTACGAGGTCAGTATGAATACTGATTATAAATTATTAGACACGGGAGACGGCAAACGCCTCGAGCAGTTTGGTTCTCTCCGTATTGTCAGAGCAGCCAAGCAGGCTCTCTGGAAGCCCGCCCTGCCTAAATCCGAATGGAAAAAAGCCGACGCATTTTTCGACGATGAATGGAAGGGTGAGACAGCAGACTTCTCTACCCATTTCGACGACGTATGCTTCAGCCTCGGCATGCTGGAGAGCGGACAGGTTGGCATATTCCCCGAACAGCTCGAAAACTGGATGTGGCTGGCGGAGGTCACCGAAGGCGAAAGGCACAACATCATCAACGGATTCGCATACACAGGCGGATCCACTATGTTTGCCAGCAACCATATAAACAAGGTGACCCACCTCGACGCATCAAAACCCGCCATCAAAAGAGCAAAGGAAAACGCAGAGCTCTCTTTCCGTAAGGATAATGATATAAGATATGTTCAGGAAGACGTGATGACGTTCCTGAAAAAAGAGATAAAAAGGGGCAAGCATTACGACGGATTCATATTTGACCCGCCAGCCTTCGGCACAGGGGGTAAAGGGAAGAAATGGAAACTGGGCAAAGACCTGCCCGAGCTTCTGGAGATGGTATACGAGCTTTCAGGCGGCAACCCCGCCTTTATACTGCTCTCTGCCCATGACCCTGCTCTCGCCCATGTAAAGCTGGCAAAAATGATAAAAAAGATGTGCCCGAAATCTGCAAAGATTGAAAGCGGCGACCTGACAATAAAGGCTGAAAGCGGAAACGACCTGAAAAACGGCTATTTCGCAAGATGCCTGCTTCAGGACTAAAAGGAGCCTGACCGAAGATGATACCATTACAATTTCCGCCGTATGCGCTGGTGCTTATATGCTCGGCTGGCGTAAGTATCGGTCTCAGCATATTCGCTTTATCAATGAAAAATGATAAGACATACCTGTACTTCGGTATGGCATTCATGGTCATAGGTCTGTGGCCTCTGCTTTACGCCATAGAGCTGATGATAGCAGACCCGAGGATATCAATGAGCATCGCCAGATACAGGGCTGTCCCCATACAGCTCTTCCCCATACTGTTCATGTATATGGTGTATACTATAGTCGGCTATAATGCACCCCCCAGATGGCTTACTGTCACACTCGTGATTTTTGCTATATTCCAGATATTTATCATATCCACATCCAGCTTCCTCTTCCCCATATGGGAAAAGAACTATGTGATAACCACTAAAGACGGCTTTGTCATAAGCGTCATGATACCAGGGATGTGGTTTAAGTTTTCAAATGTTTTTTATCATTACTCCACAAACCTTATTGCGCTCTTTATGCTGTTCAAGGCTATGAGAGGGGCAAAAGCACCTTTTAAAAAACAGTACGCACTGCTCATTACCTCCATAATAATCAGCTTTGGCGTTGCTGTTACATTCACTTACGGCATTATATCCTACGGGCCTTATAACCCTATCCCCGCGTCTTTCCTCATCAGTGCTTCACTCTTTGCCGTGGCTATTTTCAGGTATAGACTGCTGACCATAGCACCCTATGCGAAAGAGAGTGTTTTCGACATCATCACCAGCCCCGTACTGATCATAGACGAACATGAACGGCTCATAGACTATAACCCGCAGGCGAGGGATATGCTGAGAATCAGCAGCGATATGGTCGGCACCGATATAAGAAATATATTTTCCATACTGAACATCGAATGGGAAAAGCTGAACGAGGAACAGCCAGTCATCATTGAAACAAGATGGGGCACAGGGCACAACTTTAAATTCAGCACCATAAAGAAAGAGATAACGAAAGATGAGATGAAGGGATGCATCATAGTCTTCAACGATATAACAGCCCAGCTGGAAGCGATGAAAACCCTCCACGAAAGAGAGATCATCACATATAAAGAATCCATACTGGGAGACATGCATGACGGCATAGGCGGTGTTGTCGCAACGGGCACGATAATAGCCCAGTCCGCTCTGGCTGATGATGACGTATCGGAAAAGGACAGAAAGATAGCCCAGATAGCCAGCCTGCTGGAAAACGGCAGCTTCGAGCTTCGCTCCATGCTGAACATTCTGGACAAAGACAGTCTCAGCTGGGAAACGCTGACATACGACATGCGCAACTACAGCTCCACCGTCTTAGACTCCAAGGGGATAAACAGAAAATTCCGCATAAACGGCGCTTCTTTCGAAACGGATATCGACTTCGATAGATACCTTTCCATATTCAGACTGTTTAAAGAAGTCATAACAAACATAATAAAACATTCCCAAGCTGAGAATGTTAATATAGAATTGAATTTCAGCGGGGATGCATTCCGCATAGTAATACATGACGACGGAGTGGGCTTCACCGGGGGCAAACCCATCGGCTTTGGTCTTAAAAACATGAAGAGCAGAGCGGAAAAGCTGAAAGGTACTGTTGAAATTACTTCGAAAAATGGTACAACAGTAGACATAATCATTGGTATTTGATAATTGGGCTTACATTGGAAAAAAACATTACGGTCTCTATTGTCGACGACAATATTGAACTGACGAAAAATCTCTGCTCTATCCTTGAAACTGAGCCTGGGATAAAACTTATTGCGACGTACCACTCGGCAGAAAGCGCTATGAAAGGCGTTGCTGATAAGCCGTGCGATATCCTTCTGGTGGATATAAACCTGCCCGGCGCAGACGGCATAGAGCTGATAGAACACCTTGTGGATAAAGGAGTTTCTACGCAGTTCATGGTGTTCACCATCCACGAGGGGAACGAATACCTCTTCAAAGCACTGAAAGCGGGCGCATCGGGATATGTTCTGAAAGGCGCATCAGCCGTGCAGATCATCAGCTATATCAGGCTGCTCCACGACGGCGGGTCACCCATGACGCCGAGCATCGCCAGAAAGGTGATATCATTCTTTCAGGATAAACCATTCAACAACGACACAGACGACCTTACGAAAAGAGAGATTGAGATATTAAAACTTCTGGATCAGGGATTTACATATATCGAAGTCGCAGAGGACCTCTCCATCAGCAGAAATACGGTACACACCCACATAAAGCATATCTATGAAAAACTGCAGGCATCAGGCAAGGCCGACGCCCTGCGCAAAGCAAAGTACAGATCTATTTTATAATTTTTTTTCACCAGCATCAATAGTTACTTATAAAGAAAAATACCCCATTCATCACCCTCTCTGGTTATTGTAAATAAGAATATTTACTGCTAGCCTTACTCATCCTAAACGATATTTAAAAGAATTATATAGAGTAAGCCCTCGGGGGGAGGAGTTCCGATTTGGACGCCGAATAGTGAAAGCTGTTCGGCTTTACTCTTTTACAGAGGGGACAGATATCTTAAAACAGGCTCCCTCGGCTCTATTTTCCACCGTAAGCGCCCCTTTCATGTTTCCGTCTATGATCATCTTAGAAAAGTATAAACCTATGCCTGTGCCGTTTTTATTGCTCTTAGTGGTGAAATAAGGCTCGAAGACACGGTCTATTATCCCTTCCTCTATGCCTCCGCCGTTATCCAGTATCTCTACCACGATATTATTGCCTTCCGTATAGCTCTCGATGTCTATGCGGGGGTCGATGACATTTCTGAAAAGGAGCACGTCCTTGGCGTTGTTCAGCACATTCACCAGCACCTGAGAATACTCACCGGGGACACCGTATGCATTCCCTTCGGCATTCATCTTTGTATTCACTTTTATATTATTATTCTCCAGCCCCGCATCCAGCAGGCTGAGGCATCGCCTTATCTCGACATCCACGTCGAATGCGCTCTTCTCCTTCTGCGGGTTAAAGAAATATCTGAAATTATCTATTGTGTCAGACATATGGGTGATGGTCTCAGTACATTTGGCAACAGAGTCCGCCAGATAGTCGCTGTTCAGCTCGCCGACATCGTGCGCCTCCTGTATGTCCTGTATCAGCAGAGATATACTGCTCAGAGGCTGTCTCCACTGGTGCGCTATGTTTCCTATCATCTCCCCCATTGCGGCCAGCCTGCCCTGCTGAAACATTATCCTGTCCTTCTCCCTGTTCTTTTCGACCTCTTCCTCTACCTTCTGCTCCAGAGACTGATTCAGTTTATTCAGCTCAGATGTCTTATCACCCACCATGATCTCCAGCTTGTGGTTCATGTGGCTCAGCTCAAAGTTTTTATCTTTTATCTCTGCGCTGTATTTATCTATCAGCTCCTGCAGCCTGCGGGAAAAGAAGTATATCAGCCCGCTTCCCAGTATCAGCAGGACAAAAAGTCCCGCTATAATTATCGCTATTTCACGTTTTTCAGATTTAAAAATGTCGCCCATGCGTTTGTTATACGCCGTTTCGATATCTGTGATGTATATCCCCGTGCCGATGTACCAGTCCCACCTTTCTATCGGTGCGGCATAGCTCAGCTTTGTCTCCGGTCTGGCTCCTTTGAACGGCGGCATGTTGTATTCGACAAATCCGCCTCCGTTTTTGGAAGCTTTTATCAGCTCACGCACGAGGTATTTGCCGTTGGAGTCCTGTATGTCATACATATTCCTCCCCTTTGCGGGTTTTGTGAGGGATATGCCGTCGTATGTCGCTGCGAAGAGGTATCCCTCTTTGTCGTATGAGACAGACTCAAGGTGCTTTATCACTTCATTCTTTATAACTTCGTCGTGGTCTTCCACATATACGCCGTAGCCGATTATCCAGTCATAGGGTTCGAACCTCTTCATGAAGACACGCTTTCTCTTAGGCCCCGTATTCACATCGGATGGATTCTCCCAATAGACATCGATGAAGCCTTCGCCTTTCTTTTTAAGCAGGTCTATGGACTCCCGCACGGTGTAGCGCCCTTTCGCATCCTGTTTGTCTATAAGGTTTTTACCCTCGATACTTTTCAAAAGCGGCGACAGCACGACCACGCCGTCCATATCTATCACATAGATATACTCATTGCCGTACACCATCCCCGACATCGCAGATATCAGAGATTCTTTTATACGATCGTCTCCGTATTCGGATTTCATCTTGTCATGCATAATGGTGCATATCTGATAGGCGGTCTTTACCCTGTTGACAATTTTCCTGTCCAGAGTCTGTTCAGAGCTGGCTATTATCTGGTTTGCCTGATTGATATAGCTTTCTACGATATCCTGCATCAGGAGCTTTTTGTTTTCGATGTCGTTGATTTTGTCGTTTAGGGCGTAGTCTTTGAACTGCTTATATTTCCCGAGAACCAGATAAGACCCTGTCCCGAGGATTATCAGGAAGATGATGGTAAAAGTTGTCAGAAAGTAGTATCGGCTGAATTTTCTTTCCCAAATTTGCATGGCATCCTGTAAATAATTGGCTGTTTGTTTATTAATATTAAACTAGCAAAAACCAGTATTCAAGTTAATAACTATCACAGTTCCAATAATCACAGAATTTGTATTTAATCGTGTCGCACCCGTTCATGTCCCATACGCTTTCGTATATACCGTCGTTATCCACGTCGCAGGCACCTTCTATCCAGCCTTTCGGCGGGCGTCCCTCTGTATCTTTTGAAAACCACCAGCAGAAAGGCATGCCGTGGCGTTTAAACTTCACAAATACGAGATGATGCGTATTAGACTGATAGACATAGGTTTTTACTTTGATATTATAATCTTCTCTTGTATTACCTTTGCGGCGGACCCATTCACCGTTAAATTTATAATCCGCAGTGGAGGGGAGCATGTGGTTTGCAGGGGGGAACAAATTTCGGAAATAGCGGAACTTCAGCTCAGACAGGTCATAAGCACCTGCATAGGCTATCACGGGCAATAGGAAAAATAGAATAAAGGACAACTTAGCTTTATGCATAGCAACCTGTGTTTTAATTATGTTTATACTATGAAATTAATACAAATATAAAAAAACACAAGCTCTTCTGCACAGTGCGTGTCAGCCGGAGATATCAGCCTGCGACTATTTTCTCGATGGCTTTGACAAGGTCATCCTTGATAATAGGTTTGAAAATACAGTCATTGACCATATCGCAGACCCTCTCAGCCTCTTCTCTGTAGGCTGTGGTGATGATGATAGGTATGTCGCTGTTTTTCTCACGTATTTTGCTGATCATTTCGAAGCCGTCCATCTCAGGCATGGCGAGGTCTGTCACGATGAGATCAGGACCTATCTCATAGAACTTCTTCAGCCCATGAACACCGTTCGCAGCTTCATGTACATTGATGTTCTCTTTTTCAAGCAGCTTTTTGACAAGCATGCGTGTAAACTTTTCGTCTTCTACGTAGAGAAGATTTATGTTCTCAAGTTTGCTCATAATATCACTTTTGTTTTTAGATTTTCATAACGATTGAACCATTTATCCACTATATAAATCAAGTCGTCAAGAAGATATTCATATGGATATTAACATAATAAGATATAATTTTCACATAAAATATTTGATTGCGGGAAAAGCTCATGATAACTTACTATAGTAAAAAAAGAGGATAACAGATGAGTAGTGTTGTAGCAGGATCGAACCATCTCGTAGTTGCTTTCTATAGTGCATATCTGGAAATGCTTGATATGGATAACACTTATTACAATTCCATATCCATAGCTATGAAGCGCGCTATGGCTCTGCCTGATGTTGAAAATATATTTATAGTGCTCGAGACCAGAGAGGATTATCTCGCTTATTCAAAGCTGAAAAACACAGTGGACGAACACAGCAAGAATGTTTTCCTCATTTGCATGAATGAGGATATACGCAAGCTCGCCACGTCTCCGAGAACTATCACGTTTAACCACAAGGCAGTTACGATGGACTTTGTCTCCACTCTGACAAAGATGCACGTTTGTAAGCCTTACCTTGCCGAAGACAGCAAAGGACGAAGCCCTGAAAAGCTCCTTGAATATATAAAATTCATGCTGCTCAAGGGGAGCATCACACTCCCTGTTAAGAACGAGTGCGCCGTTTCTGTTCTTGCAGCTCTGGACGAGGACGAAGTCTCCTTCAAACAGATAGACAAGATGACAAAGACAGACCCCGTGCTCCACTCAGGCATACTTAAGATGGCGAACTCCGTCTTCTTCAGCGGTGCTTTCAGCAGTATCAAAGATGTGGAAAAAGCCCTCATCAGGGTCGGACTTTCAAACGTAAAAGTATTCCTCATCAACTTTATCAACAAATCCCTCGCTGCAAACGCAGACCTCGCCCTCACAGACGAGATAAACGAAGCGATAGACGACTCCATAAAGACTGCTTGTCTATGCTATGTCATGGCGGAATGCTTTAAAGTGGCGTCACCTGTTTCGATGTTTTCCATCGGTCTGCTTAGCAAAATAGGCGAGATATTCATCTATGCAGCCATATCAGACTATTTCTCCGGTGACGACCTGAAAAACAGTAAACCGCTGGAATATATAAAACTTGCGAAGAACAACGGTATAAAGGTCAGCGGTATGCTTCTGAAAAAGTGGAAATTCTCCGAAGAATATTACCAGCCTATCCTTTACGCCAGCAACCTCGAGCAGAACACACACATGAACGAGACAAGGCTCCTCTACATGGCGACAAACATGCTCGACTATTTCGACGAAGGCGTCATCACCCATAAAGTGCAGGAAGTGCTTATCAAATCACAGATAGCGCTCGGCGAAGACCACCTTCTGAAAATGAGAAAATCCGCCATTGACCACTTCATAAAACTTAAAGACATCCTTTAAGCAACATTTATTTGTTTAGAAGTTGACAAAGGTGTTTTAATACTATATAAAAATCATCCGAGCAGCGCCCGTAGCTCAACTGGATAGAGCATTTGACTACGGATCAAAAGGTTTGGGGTTCGAATCCCTACGGGCGCGTTAAAGTTTATCAGTATTTTACAGGGCAATCAGTCATTTACGACGGTTGCCCTGTTTCATTTTTATTGCTCAGAATTGTTTAGAATTTGACGAAATTGGGTGCAGTTGCACCCAGTCTGCACCCAAAATGCACCCAGATTTCCACGTAAAAACATGTAGCTACTGGCAAATTTAGCCACACTCATTTGACGCATTTAAAGTCATTAATTTTAAGAAAAATAAGATAAAAATTGCCCCTGACATTTTGAGTATCAGGGGCAGATTTTATTTAGTTGGTCTGAAGAGTGACATTGTAAGTGAATGTCTCTCCGGTCTCCTGAATTGTGAAATTGAATCTAAGGTTTGACTGGCTGCCGCCTGTTAACGGTGAAAGCAGCTTGAATGTCACGTCTGTCCCAGGCTCTATTACCTGACCATCTGTCAGCCCCTGAAAGTACGGAACCACATGAGAATTCAAATCTACCGCAGACAGAGAACTGATTGTAAAGCTGTCTCCGGCTGCTGACAGTTTAAAAGTGCCTATTGTATAATAGCTGACTCCCAATATAGTCGCAGATACAGTAGCATTAACATTATATGGCCAGCTAACAGCTATGAAGTCTGGATCAAGAAAGGTTGTTCCAGCTCTATAAAGTGTTATGGCTGGTTCTGTGACTGTTATTGTAAATGCCGCCAGAGATGCTTCTCCGCCATTGCCATCGTCTACACTTATTAGAATAGAGCTGTATGTGCCCGCATCAGAAGAGCTCGGCGTGCCAGTAAGTGCGCCTGTAGCTGTATCAAAAGATGCCCATGTAGGTTTGTTCTCTATACTGAAAGTAAGGGTATCGCCGTCTGCATCATTTGCAGTAGGTGTGAAACTGTAAGCTGCACCTTCTGCCAAAGTAGTTTCTGGAGTTCCAGAAATTGTCGGAACAGAATTCAGAACGCTGACAGTTATAGTAAAACTGCTAAGAGATGCTGTCTCTGAACCATCAGATACAGATATTACGATGCCTGTATATGCCCCTTCGTCCGAAGTGGCTGGAGTTCCTGTTAATGCACCAGTAGCAGCGTTGAAAGAAGCCCATGATGGCTTATTTTCTATGCTGAATGTCAGTGTGTCATCATCCACATCTGAGGCTGTAGGAGTGAAACTGTATGCATTACCCGCCGTAACTTCCGTAGCAGGAGTGCCGATGATAACAGGAGCAGAGTTTCCGGCTGCAACTGTAATACTGAACTGTGAAAGCGAAGTATTATCTGTACCATCTGTAGCACTGATCACTATCCCTGAATATACTCCGGCATCGCTCACTGCGGGTGTTCCTGAAAGTTCCCCTGTGGAAGTGCTAAATGATGCCCATGAAGGCTTATTCACTATACTGAAGGTCAACGTATCTCCATCTTCATCAGACGCCGCAGGGATAAAACTATACGCCGAGCCTGCAGTGACTGCTGTCGATGGAGTACCGGTTATTACTGGTGCGCTGTTAGTCCCCTCGCAAACAGAAGAAGCTCGTTTGATCTCACATACTACTCCAAACAGATTATGATTGTCGGGGACATAACATGTCAGTCGAAATATCTCTGAATCAAGAGCTCCGCTTCCGACAGAATACTCATGCTCCATTTTTGCAGTTAAAGCATCAGATATGCTGCTGCTCAATGTGCTGGAACTGATTTTGACAGCTCCGGCTACAGAACTCGTGGTGCTGTCTGAAAAAATCAGAATAGAGCTACTGCTGATCATTGAAGATGTAAATAAACCTTCGATAGTTGCAGCTATCTCTGATGGTGTATAGCATCCTGATTCGACACCGGAAGCTTCAGACAGAGTGCCCATGTAAACGTTAGACAGATCATAAGCATTACCAGTAAAGCCCACTGTTGAGGCTGTACGCTGAGTTAAAGTTACCCCAAGCTGAACATTGCTGGCCGCACGGGCAAATCTGCCTGATACAGTTGCCAGTTCGGCTGGTGTCCCTATCAGGAGAGAGTCTGAATACACTCCCATAGGATCGGAAACATAGATGACAGCGTTATCGCCATCCTCATAAAAAGAAACATCGATATCACCAACAGGATTTCCTGAATTATCCTCTATGGCAATATCGTAAGAGTTACCGGATGTACCGGAAGTGATGACTGTTCTGCCGTCAGTTCCAGTTGAGGCTTCTGCGACAGAAGTACCGTCATATGTTACCTGAGCAGTATCTGCCTGGTCATCATCAACAACAGGAGCTGTACTGCTGCTGCCACCGCCTCCGCCGCCACATGCGACCAAGACCAAGAGCATTATCAACATTGTAAAAGCAAGAATGATTTTGTTGTGCATAAACACTACCTCCACACTTTATTATGTGAAGATCATAAATTAACCAAACGACAACTCTTGACGCTTCAAAAACGAATATGAAAAATATTTTAGGATTTACCCCCTACCCTATTAACAGGGCAAGGAGGTGGATATGTCCAGTCCATACTATTCATACGCTGCCGTTCTCGGCAACCTTACAAAAGCACCTGAAGCCGGAGAGACAAAGAACGGTACTATCACCAGCAAATTCACAGTAGCAGTCAACAAACCTGCCAAAGAGAAAGCAGACTTTTATGACGTTACAGTCTTTGGTAAAACAGCGGAAAGCTGCAATGAATACCTTGCCAAAGGGAAGCTTGTGCTTGTCACAGGTGAGCTTGATTACAGCTCGTGGGAAGACGACAAAGGCTTTCACTCAAAAGTAACTGTTGTCGGACATAACGTCCAGTTCCTGACACCGAAAGGTGACACAGACGGCGATTCGCCAGAATAAAAAACATAAAAAACAAAGGCGAAAAAACTGACGTGATTAAAAAACGAAAAAACAAGAGAACTGCTGATGTCTGATTTTCAGGATGCTTTTCTGAACCTTCAGGAAAAATATGACGAGCTGAAAGAGGCTTTTGACTCTGTTTGCGCCGTGGTGATCTCTCAGCAGATCAATAAAGGTAATGTTCTACCAGCGTATGAGGAGATCACCGCCATTGTTGTGTCGAGTCTCAGGATACACCGAGGGTCTGAAAGATGTGGTTAGAGAGCTATATTTCAGACATCTCAGGCATATATGGGATCACCGAAGAGGAAGTAAGGCAGATAATAGCCTCTGTTCTGGAGGGCTACTACAGCGAGAAATACGGTTCGCCCACAGTCTGCTCCATCTCCGCCGAAGGACTAACAATGAGGCAGTACAGAGCAGACGGTATCGAGCGTGAGATCACTCTTAAAAAGTATGATGCAACGGCTCTCGCTTCTATGCTGAACACGGAGTACGGCAGATACTCATATCGGCTAAAAGAAACTTACCTGAAATCTTTTATGAATACTCTTGTAAAGGGGGAGGTTCGGGATGTATCCGCAGAAGACGTTTTGCTGAATATCTATCTGGGAGCGAATTTCAGGGTAACTGGTGTGCTTCATAAGATGCACATCACGCCGAAACTGAGAGGCACATTTCAGCAAGGGCAGGAGGTCAGGAGCCTCATTATCGGCACTGAAAGGTCTGGAAATGATGTTCTTTTCACACTGAGCCTCACCAGCCGAAAACTGGTAGAAAAGCTCTTCGAGGAACAGGGGTATTCAGTCAAATGCACTCAACGTATCGCTGGCGCAAAATCATTAATTAAATCTATAAAAATCATTCCGAAAAGTGTCCTAAAGAACATCTCTAAAAAACTCTTTGAGCACATAATAATAGAGGTTCATTAGTGAAATTATTTAATACCCAATTCAGATTGCAGAAGTTTATTAAAGGATTCGTAATCTTTGTGGTCATAAGTATCATCTTCAAGTTTTTTCATAATCCTCTTTGTTTTATGTTTAATTTTATCAGAAATAATCAATGGGTTATTACCAATGAGTTTCTGAATTCTGCGAACAGCTATGCTTATAACAGCTTTATCTTTACTCGCCGAAACACATTTTACTACAGTGTCATTGATTTCGTCATGAGTAAGGGTTTCGCTATCTATAAATATACTTGCAGAATTTATAACATTCAAAAGCTCCATATAAGCACCATATTTTTTTTCATATCCAAGCTTCTCAAGTTCTCTTTTATGATTCTGCTTAGACATGAACCATTGACTAAAAAAGCCAATACCAGCTCCAATAACAACTCCAGCCAATGGGCCATTTATAGATTTCATAAAAAAATATATATGGGGATGATTCTCAATAAAAGGGCAAGCCATATATCATCTCCATGCTTAACAACATTTCAAAGCAGTATGAAGCAGTTGAGCCGTGTAGGTGAATTGGTTTATATCCTCACCATTTTGAATAGCGGTTTCTATATCTTTTATAAATTGAGCAATGCAATAGGACAACCCAAGTCCACATTTGTCATCAATAAGCTCTTTAAGTTCTTGAGATATTGCCCCCTCAGTCTTCATAGACTCTTCAAATTGTTCAATTTTGTTTTGTTCCAAAATGTAAGGCAAGGAATGAATTGCCCATCTAAGAAATATTTCAAGTTTTTCAGCTTGTTCTGGAGTCATCTTTCACCTCTGCATAATTTTATTCACATGTCATCTTATCCTTTATTTCATCTTTTCTCAAGATTGGTGACGGCATGAAAACCATACTTGGAACTGGTATAGATATCCGTGGCGGGAAGCAGCAGGAACTGTACATGAATGATGCTGACCGGTCGGGGCATTTCTGGTGCTTCGGCACTACCAGAGTCGGCAAAACACGCCTGCTGGAAAATATGCTGGAGCAGGACATACAAAAAGGCAACAGCGTTGTTGTGATAGACCCGAAGGGGGATATCCCTCTTTTCAGCAAGATATATCAGGCGGCAAAAGAGGCCGGTCGTGAAGATGATCTGATGCTGATCTCTCCGATATTCCCCCAATACTCCATAAAGCTCAATCCGCTGGAATACTATTACATGCCGGAGGAGCTTGTCGGACACCTCATCTCAGGTATTGAGGTGGGCTCTGAGCCATTTTTTTATAATGTGGCATATGAAACCAGCCTTATGATCGTTCAGGCGTTTATGCTGCTCACAGAGAAGGCATACGGCAAACGGTTTAACTTTAACGATGTTAAAGACGTTGTCTCCCACACTGACCTGACAACCCTGCAAAGAAATGTCGCAAGCCTCAGCAGTGACAGTCACGATGTTATCCAGCTGGCAAACGACCTACAAAAGATCGTGGATTCCGGACAGGATTACTACAACAAAGTCTCAAGCTCACTTCGAGTTGCCCTGATGGAGCTTACATCCGGCAACATCGGAGAAATCCTCGGCAAAGCCCGTGGAAACCCTATAATAGAAAAGCTGGAAAACGGCAAATCTGTGATACTCGTTGCGCAGGTCGGCTCGTTGATGACACGCAAGGCGGCGTTCACCGTTGGCAAGGTTTTGCTCTCTATGTTCCAGTCTTATGTCGGACGTATCTTCAGCAGCGGGCAAAGAGTTGACCCGCCGTTAGAGATATTCATGGATGAGGCTCAGAACGTGCTTTACTACGGGATAGATGATTTTTTCGCAAAAGCAGGCGGCGCAAACGTCCACCTGCATGGCCTCAGCCAGTCGGTAAACCAGATATATGCCATGATAGGCAGAGATTACGGCAACAGCACTCTGGATAACATTAATAACAAACTATTTATGAAAGTGCCGGATGAAGAAACTGCAAGCTATGTATGCAGGCATTTCGGAACACATAAGCAGATGCTCTCCATGATGAGCTCCGCTGGAATTATAAATGTCCGTGAGAACGAGGAGGACATCCTCAAGCCTGAAGATGTGCTTGGCCTGCAGAAACGTGAGTTCTTCATGATGAACTATGACGGTGCATTCTTCGGCAAAACAATGGATACCAGCGATGCCTACATCAATATTGAATATCCGAGAGCTACTGTATGAAAATCAGGAGCCATTTGCTAGCCGGAATGGGTTATATCGCCGCCGTTGGTTCGTTTGAGCCGGTCGCTGCGGCAGCTATTAGCGCAGGGTCTGTCTTCCCTGATGTTGTCGATACTATATTCAGTTTCGGCAGTAAAGGAGCCTTCCATAAAGTGCATCGCAAAATAAGCCACTGGTGGGTGCTTTATACTTCTCCGCTTATTTATATTCTATTAACTGCTATAGGCGGCTATGTGCTTTATTATTTCCTGATAGGAGCTTTGCTCCACGTCTTCTGTGATTCCCTCACACGCTCAGGTGTACCTTTCTATAATCCTTTCAGGGCCGGACACGGTTTCAGGCTTTTCACAAACGGCTCCCCCTTTGAGTATATTGCTCTGTTTATGATAATCCTGATGCTGTTTGTTCTGGCATATCTTTTCCCTTATCCCCTCTGGCTCTTTGTCGCTGTGGTGCTCTTTGTATCACTTTTTTCAGGAAGCAGCCGCCTGGTTAAACAGGAAAAAAAAGAACAGATAAACATTCATCTTTCTGAGCTTTCACCGCTCTGGACAGGAAAAAAGTCAGAAATGCTTGAACAGTCTGAACCTGAAAAAAATGAGATTACTTTTTCAAAAGCAGAATTGACCCAGTTTTACAAAATGCATGTTGCCTCCTTGCCTGAGTCGGCTGAAGAGGTGATCAGGCAGATAATGACCTTGCTTGATGATAATGGTGATACGCCCTCAGTCGTAAAGCGCAGCGGCGAGATAAACCACTATGAAGAGCAGAATACATTTACTGCTCTGGCAAAAGTTCCGCTGTATCTGCACAGCCTGCATGTGGCTGAAGAAATATTGAAGCTGGTGGACAAGCCAGGGGCATACGCCGCACAGCTTATCATGGCTGCGCTGGGGCACGATCTGGGCAAGATTGAGAGCTTTGACAAGGCGATGTACAGCATGGGTGATCATCCGAGAATAAGTGTTGTTGTGCTTAACAGCCTTGCAGGCTTCGCTGACCTGAGCTACAGGAGCGATGTAGAGACGGCAATACTATCTCACCATCGAACCGGTGGCGGTGATCTCGCTGACAAACTTCGTGAGGCGGACAGAAATGCCAGACGAAAAGAGCTTGCCGATAATCTTGTTACAAAAAACGATATCTTCCAGACTCAGGCGGAAACAGAAACGGAGAAAAAACCTGCCGACTCTTCTGATCTGAATTGGCTGAATATCTCTGAATACCTTGCGGAGCTTAATAACCGCATCAACGTCCTGAACGGCAACCGCTTCGAAGCTTTCAGCATGAAAGACGACCATGTTTATTTCCAGACAGATGTCTTCTGGAAAGTGATCAAAATGCTGGCGAGACGCTACGGCCATGACGAAATACTGCTCGCCGACTCCGATCAGCAGCAGAGACGAAACTACATATACACCATTACTGAAATGCTCAGAGAAAAACGACTGATAGCGGACGGCATAATCAGGCATGGGTATTTCACCGCACCTTTCACAGTTACATACAAAGACGGCAAAAGCATAAACAAGGCCTACTACACGCCTATGGTGTCGGAGGCTTTTGGAGATGTGTCAGAGCTTGAGAGCCGCAAAAGCGGGATATTGCAGGATATCGAATCTGTAAAACCAAAATATGGTGATGAGTCATGAAATATCTGGCGTGCCTTATATTCCTGCTCATTTCAGGTGCAGCAGATGCCGCATACTACTGCGGTACAAATGACATTCATTTTGAATCACTGACAGCGTGTAATGCAAATTGTGAGGATGCCTGTACGGAACTGTCATATTCCACAGGCGCAAATGAATGTCCTTCAGGATATTCCAGCTTTATCTATGACAGGCAGAGTGGAACGACATACGGCGTTTCTTTGAATCAGCAGACATGGAGCGCAAATCAGCATTTCATAGCGGGCAGTGAACATAAAGCAGAAATTGTCAGCATACTTGCAAACCTATCCGGAAAGTCACTATGGCTTGGGCTTTATGACACAGCTATGAGCACAGCCTACGGCACAGTCAACAAATCAAACTACGCATGGACTGACGGCTTAGCCGTTACATATGACAATTTTGCCGCCGGTCAGCCGGATAATAGAATTGACGGCGCAGATATTGGAACTGTAACCATATACGGCGAACACTGGGTATATGCAGACACAGACGGCAAATGGTACGATGATGGGCAGCATGCCTCATACGGAGGTGATTATCAGCCGAGACATTATGGCATAGGAGCATTCAGCGGCATGCTGGACTGTGTTGCGGGATTACCACCGCAGGAACAGACCGATACAAACGAAATCATCAATACATACTGCTCTGACAGCACCAGCAGCTGTATGCTCTGTATCGCCGGAGACAATGTCTCTCAATGTCTGTCGGCGAGCAGCGGAGGGTATGTATGCCCCAGCGATATGGTCTCATGCAACTCAATATATGAAAACCCTCTCTGTCCTGACGGCGGTATATTAAACGGTCTGACTGACATGTGTCAGAAAGAGCCAATTGTTACCTGCGAGAACGGTTTCACATATGACTATACATCCGACAGATGTTACGATCCGCCTGAGTGCCCCAACGGCGGAGTGTTAAATCCTCAGACAGATCAGTGTGAAGTTGTCATTACCGATGGTTCCTGTCCTACAGGGTACACTTATGACTCTCTCAACAACAGCTGTGTAAAAACACCTGACTGCTCCGCAGGAACATACATCCAGGCAAACGATAGATGTGAATTCTCTGTGACATATTCATGCCCTACAGGATATTCTTATAACAGCTCAACCGGAAAATGTGAGGATGCTCCGGATTGCCCTACAGGTTTTACATACAGCACAACTTCCGACAAATGCTTAAAGACAGCAACAACAAGTTGCCCCACAGGATACACACTTTCAAACGGGCAATGCATTGCATCACCGACATGCCCTTCAGGAACATCATTCAATTCTGTGACAAATAAGTGCGAAGGTTCGGGCAGTTATACATGTCCCGTTGACAATACCACCTACACTTCATCATCACAGTGCTCTGAAAGCTGCAGCGGCTCTACTCCAGCAACATTAAACAGCACATTATCTTGCTCATATGATGTATCTAACTACCCTGCGGGGTTAAGAAATGTATATATAGAAAGCGACTGCAGTTATGGTGACTTTTATTATGATTCCGGATGCTCCCAAACTTCTGTATTTAGAGTATACAGAGGAAGCTGTACATCTTTTACATATACTTACCCATCAATGTTTTCACCTGTATGTAATTTAACAGATACAACAGCAGTATGTCTTTCAACAGACGGTGTCTTATATTGGGAATCAAATAACATTATAATTATACTATGGCACAATGATTTAAACACATCATACAGCTGCCCTCCAGAGTATACATTATACGGTTCAATATGCACTTATCACGAATCGTGTGACACCACCTGCCCCACAGGGACAACCCAAAGCGGATCACTCTGCATTGCAAATCCAACGTGCCCTGGCGGAGGTACGTTTAACAGTACAACTGATAAATGTGTCATCTCACTTGAGAACAGCTGTCCAGCAGGTTCAACGTATGATGCGGCACTGGGAAAGTGTGTCGCTGCCCCATCTTGCAGCAGATCAGGCATACTCAATACTGCTACTGACAAATGTACTCTGACCGTAAGCACATCATGCCCATCCGGCTACACTCAGGATGGAAATATCTGCTACTCTGCTCCGGTGTGCTCTTCGGGCATATACAACTCCACCCTGAATGAGTGTACGCTCTCAGCAAGCACTCTTTGCCCCATAGGCTATACGTTTAATGCCGACAAAGACAGGTGCGAGAAAAGTCTATCCTGTGCCTCAGGCTCTATATATTCAACACAGCTCAACTGGTGTGTCTATGAACCTGAACATGACTGCGGCGGAAGTTACGCATACTCCCCTATAAGCCGTCAATGTGAAGCAGTGCCCATATGCACTGACAGCATCTACAATCCTGCTATAGACAAATGTCACTCCGGAAGCTGTCCATACAGCGGAAATGAATGTGTCAATCTATCGACCATTACAGGTTCGCCGGACTACAAGTGTTCCCCACATCAGTGCCTTGACCCTAACGATCCTTCATATCTGGACACCAGCGAAGATACTCAGGAAGGCGCAAACGACAAGCTTAATGACGGCAACAAAGACGACAGCGGCCAGTGCCTTGATCAGATATATATCTTTAACGGCGGCGACAGACGATGCCGTCCGCCTGGAACTCAGTCAGGTTTTTCAGACTGCTGTAAAAAGGATGAAACATGGTTCGGACTGGGTAAATGCTCCTCAGGAGAACAGGCTCTCTCCGCTCTGCGAGACTGGGGCGAACTGGACGGACAGTGTCACTATGTCGGCGAATATTGTGCCGAAAAATGGGGCATATGCCCTGCCTGTGTCTGCGTTCAGAAGAAAAAGACATACTGTTGCTTCGGAAGCCCGCTCGGCAGGATTATAGCGGAACAGGGCCGTGATCAGCTAGGCTTTAACTTCGGCACGGCAAAAAGCCCGAACTGTAGAGGTTTTACGCCTGATGAATTTCAAAAGCTGGATTTCAGCAAGATAAATTTCAGCGAATGGCTGGATACGTTCGTTAATCCTGAGATGATGCCAAATGTCGAAGGCACGATAATCAATACCTTTGAAAACATCCAGTTGCCGGAGGCCGTGCAATGAAAAGAATATTACCGCTGCTTTTGATCATAGCTGTGATCATCACAATCAGTATGCATCTGGGCAGGAACACTTCAGAGTCTGTATGGTTCACATGGTATGCCTTCACAAGAGGTCATGACGTGCATAAAGGCGACTATATCATCTTTAGTGCTGAAAATGACCCGCTCGGCATACTGCCGGAAAATTCCAAACTGGTGAAAAAAGCCGCCTGCCTCTCCGGCATGGAGCTTCTTACTACCGACCTTGCCTTTATCTGTGACGGTGAATACATCGCAATCAGAAAAGACCCGGACAAAATGAAATTCAACTTCTCCGGCATAATACCTGAAGGAAAAATATTTGCAGTCGGCTCTCATGAACGTTCATACGACAGCCGCATATGGGGATTCTTAGATGAAAGTAATATTATTGGCACTGTTTACCCTCTGTTTTAGCTTTGCCAGCGCAGAAACGCTGAAAGAGACTATAGACAGCATTAAAAAGAGTACAAAACCGGAGATCAGTCTGCCAGACAATCAGGAGATGCTTGACAAGGCAAAGGCATTTATAGATTCCGGCTATGAATCTCTTATGAACAAGGTCTCTGATTATAAAAAGCAGATGGCAGAAAACAAAGGCTTTAAGCCTGAAGAGGAAGAAACATGCCACTCTGAAATACCGGATAAAAGCCTCTATATTTTCATCAGTTCTTCAATACCTGAAAAGACTCTGATGAACTATACTGATACGGTAAGAAATTTAGACGGCGCACTTCTGGTTATCAACGGTGTTATCGGCGGCATAGATAAGATAATGCCCACAGTGGACTTTGTGGCTCGTATATCCTGCGGGAAAGGTCTTGCTGATTTCACCGAAGGCACCAAATGCGACATGGCAAAGGTTGATATCAATCCGTATCTCTTCAGAGCCTTTAATATCAAATCCGTCCCTGCATTTGTTCATTCTTCGCTGCCATACTCCGAAGTCATGAAAAAGGTAACTCTGGGAGAGCCTATCGCAGAGGACAGCTACTACAAACTGTCAGGCGATGTTTCAATTCAGTATGCGCTGGAAAAGCTCAGAGACAGCGGCATTGTCATAGCTGGCGACATGCTGAAAAAGCTTAAACAGGGCTTTTATGATAAGTAGGCTTATCGTGGTAATACTTTTGATTCCGCTATTGTCAATTGCTGAGCAAGGAAAGACAGACGGTAATAATCTGGGTAAGGAGATGGTTGACCTGCACGGAAACGCAGACAGCGCAAAGCAGACGCTCTTTAACCCGATGATGACCAGTGAAAAGATGTCCACACTTTCAGACTCATGGAAGTGCCCTGCAACAGATACTGTCTACACATCCGCCGACGAATGCGCTGATAACTGTTCTGAAGCCTGCGTGGAAAATAACTTCGACATAGAGTTGCAGTGCAATTCTCAGACAGAAGTTTTAACTGTCAATCCGGTCAACTTCGTATCCGGCGGAGAAGTTCAGCTTCGGGTCAGTTATGACGCTGACCTTGACGGAACACCGGATTCCAATTTCACAACACTGCCGGTCTCAGGATTTTGTACAAACGGATATGTAAGCTGCTCCCCTTCCGGTTCATGGAACGGATGTAGATATTTTGAATTCGGGATAAGGCATAAATGCGGCAGCACCACTTACGACACATACAGACAGTGCAAGAACGCCTGCGGCGGTGTCTGTCAGCCAGCAGAAGACCGTGTAAGAGCAGTTGAGCGGAGCTACCTGCAGATGCGTCATGTCGGCGGATGTTTCTGCTCAAACGCTTCCTGCGGCTCCTCATTCAATGCAGCCTTTAACGAAGCACTGGGATATTTCGGCGGAGGCATTTCCGGCCACCTTATGAACGAGCTGGACATAGCGGTAAGCGATACAAAATTTGATACAGCCACCATGTCTGTAAAGTACATGGCTGTTGACCCAGCGTCCTGCACAGACAGCAATGATAGCGTGGACAGCCTTAAAGCAACATACCAGACAGGCAGTATCAGCTATGACAGCGAACTTCTGAGCCAGATGTCCGACTCCGACAGCATGTACAACACTGTCATGGCGCAAAACAACACTCAGACAGAATCAAACGACTGCACCATAACAAATACTCCTGCGATAGCGTCCACACCGGCGGAACTCGTTGAAGTAGTAATAGGCAAAAAAGGAAACGACTACTGGAGCGGCTACTGCGCTCATTATTCCAAAACCACGGAATTCTATATAGAAGACCTGGACGAGGTATCGGAATTCAAGCTCACAAGGCTTGTGTTTGACGACTGGATAAAAATCACTATCAACGGCCATGTAGCATATGTCGGCCCGAAAGGCGGTGACAGGCTTGATGTAATAGATAACAGAGTTTATTACACAGAGACAAACTCAGGTTCGTGCGAGCTTGGTAAAAGCTGGAATTACGGCGTTGATGTGGATGTTAAGCCTTACCTTATAAACGGAGTAAACACTGCTATCGTTGATGTCATTGTCGGCGGCGAGGGCGAAGGATATGCCTATCTGACCGGAGTAATCGGCGGCAAAGATGAAATCAGCGTTCAGAGAACAGACAGCTGCGCTCTGTATTCCGGCGACGAATCATGCCAGCTATACGAAGAAACCGTAAATGACGAATATGACACCTACCTGAACTACAACGCCACAGGCATATTGCCAGCCACCGTGTGTGATGAATATTCAGGCTCCGCCGGAAAATATATTATTTGCGACTACGGTGACAGGTTCGATATCACATCCTCACTGCTTTATGTCCCCTCTGTCACCGGAACACAGATTATCCCTGACAACACTGTACGGACTATATCAACCAGAAATGACGGCCTTGAGCGTTACAAAATAAGCCGGACATATATCTGCACGACCGATGCCGGATATGACTTTTCTGATGCAAAGGCGCAGGCAGATATGATCGGCTCCACTCTGGACAGGGACACCGGCGACTTCAATTATCTTAACGACGGCGAAACGGCAGCAGGCAATATAGACATCGAAACTGACAGTTTTGACAACTGCACATACAGCTGCGTTGTCCAAACAGGCAATACTGATACTGAGGTTTTTCCGGATCAGCAGACAAGGCCTGACGTGAATACGCCAGTAATTGAAGAGCGTCCGTGCGGTGTGGACAGGAACACCATGGAGCGAAGCTGTCCTTACGATGCTTCTAATGAAACTATGATAGAAAACTGCTCCTGCACAGACCATTTCAGTGAAGTTGTGACTACTTTCGGTGCGCTGTACGAAGCGGCAAAAGACATGATCTGCAGTCAGGATTAAAATAAGCTCCATGGATGGAGCGTCGCCGTGCGGAGCGAAGCCGGACTTGTTCGGCGCGAGCGGTTAGAAAATTCTCCATGAATGGCAGAATTTTCAAATTTATCAGGAGAATGTATGGAACAGTATAATTCATTTGTCGGGCTGATTTACAACGGCATTATCAAAGGACACTGGGCGCAAATTATCGGGGTTGTGTTCATCTTTTTTGCGCTCTGGTTCTCCTTTAAAAGGCGGAACGTAATCGCCGGAACAGTATGCATAATCATTGCGGCATGCATGGCATACGGCACGGGTATCAGAATAATTATTATGAGGCTCATTTATGGCTGAAACAGAAGTTATCCCAATAGAAACTGCGCAGGAGAGGCATAAGCCTGCGGGGCTGCTTGAGGTTATCGGAGAGATTCAGAGATATTCCGTCGCAGAGTCCGGCGGCTCTGTCATTCCGGAAGATTACTACACAATCGACATGCGGATGGAGTATTTCTGGCTCGGTATGAAGACCGTCATACACGGCGGTTTATTGATGATGCTTCTGATGCCTCTTTTTGTGGGGGTTATACAGGCAAAGATTCCGGTTTTCGGGCATAGGGTTCCGACGCTCTTCGACAGGGGATATGTGTTTGTTATGACGATATCGTTCAGTCTGGTTTATGCACTGTTTTTCACTTATGCCGCAAAGTTTAACGCAGGCAGAGTCACAAAACTGATGCTGAATAATTTATTCTGGGGAGCGACGACGGGGAGCTTTATAAAGGCTGTCTCCAGTGCCGCCTTTTACCACTTTGTCTATTATGTGGTTATAACAGATGCGAATCTGTACAGCGTGCTGAATAAAATGACCAGAGTCAGCTCAGTTTTCCGGAAGGAAATTTATTACTGGGTGCGGGATATCCGCCCAGTGCTGCTGAGCAGTTCGTGGATGATGCTGCTCACGGCCCTGATTTTTATAGTGCTCTGCTGGGGCAGTTACATCGCCTCTGAAAACAGAAAAAATGACAGGAGAAGACCATATGGCCGCAGGTAAGAAAAGTATCGTAGAAAAGAAGATAGAGCTCGCGAAACGCCCGGACACAAAAGTTGTCTTCACCAGAACGCCGGAAAGCCATATGCTCGTCCTTATCCTCTCTCAGGCTGACATCGGCATCAGTACTCTTAAACGCAACCTGCTCCAGGACGGTTTCTCTGTAGAAGAGGTACAGACTCTCCTGAACGAATTCTACGCCAACTGCCGTGCCCTCGAATCCACAGTGGAGAAAATCAACTCCAAGTGCGGGTATAAATATAAGACGGTTAAGGAGTTACAATGAAAAGTTAGAATTCTGCGCTTTGCTTTATGCATAAGCTTTCAATATGGATTTTCATTTTGGCTACTGCACAGATTTCTGGAGCTACCTCTTTATAATAATTTAGAAATGATCCGCTTCTGAAGTAACTGCATGATAAATATCTAAAGGCAAGGCTGGTCTTGGGCAGTTAGTATTATTCAATGCCGTGCCGATTCTAGTTTTACACACTTGAATATAATCATTGTAAGAGTCTCTATAAGGTATACGACGATTAGTTAAGCTGTTCCATTTGAGGCCTACCCATTTTTTTACTGAATTTTTAGTTACCGGTGCCGTTTGTATGAAAGAAGGAGATATTAGATACTTGTAAGTAAGCGTATCTAATATCATTTCACTGTCATTTGCATAATACTCTTTAATGCTATTAAGCCAAAAATTAATCACTTCAGATTTGTCTACAGGAGGTAGTAACGTAAACTTTCTTATGGTTTCACTCATTTTAGTTTCAATGTATTCAGCAATGTCAATAATATCATTAAACAACAACTTCCAGTCATCAGATGAGTTAGCAATATCGGGGGTCGCATTGTTACACTTTGATAAGTAATAGTTTTTTACCATGCTGTAACACTGCTTATTATAATAATATTCTTGACTGTTATTGTGACATAAATGTGTTCGAATATTATGGATTACACTATAATATCTATCAATGTCATCAATAAATGGAGAAGTTATTTTTATTAAAGATGTGGGACGCAGTTTATAATATTTATTTAATATTTTATCTCTAACCATAGTGCCACAGTCCCATAATAAAGCATGAAGATTAAGTATTGCGATATTAAAATTAAACCTATAGTTACCGCATTCAGAAATAGCTATAGGCTCATAGTATGCGAATGCATACAATCTTGCATCAAGTTTAGCAACGGACTTATTCAATGAATCAATTTTGTTTAAGTTAAAAGCTATTGAGTTTTTAGCTCTGCTAATTATTGCTTTATCCATCCTACTTGTTCTCTTCCAACTTTCTGAATGCCTCAAAACCTATGTAGCTTGTACCAACTTCAATATCAGAAAAACTGCCACTATATTTTGCAGTTTTCATATTCGGGCCATAAAAAAAGACGCCACCTTTACTCGTATGAATTGCTTCAAGCTTTGCAAAGCCTTTTCTGGTAGAGCTATCGTAGTAATTTTCGCTTAACGAACCACGAAATTTTTTAGGCACACCATTTTCGTCACAAATGATGTGCCAGACCTTATTTCTAACTTGCCGAAAAAATAATGACTCCTTAATCTTTTTGAAAGCTTCATTGCTGCTTGGGTAGTCTTCAATCTGGGCATAAGATAAGCCAAGCAGATAGTACATAAATGGAGAGTTAACCTGGTTTTTTCCACTTTTTAAGATGTGCTCTTCATACTGTCTGCATATTTTATTAATATCTTTCCAATGTTCCAGATTCATTTGTGTAAACTGCTTTTCTTTACCAGTAAAAATTGGAGAATCATTATATATTAGCCAAAGTAAATTTAATTTTAAAAGAAGACAGCCTTCATGCTTTGATACAGATTCTTCATTCTTGTTAAGCATTGTAATAATTTCATGTGCAACAAGAATTTGATTATTGTCTAGCGGCTTTTTAACATCAATGTTAGCATTTACTATTAATTTCCTTGCTTTAAGATGTAATCCTACAGACGGGGCGGCAGCAATAAGCTCATCTAGGTATTTTTCATACTTTTTAGAGCTTAAATATTCAATAACGTGGCTTTTGTGCTCAAGATACTCTTCGTTATCTATAAATGCCTCATCTGTAGCATTGTCGATATTGTTAATTATAGTTAAAATTTCGTCTAGGTATTTAAGTTTATTTTGCGTATTAATGTTATTATTCAAATACAATGCTTTAAATAATTTAAGTAGTGCATTTGCTGGATAGCTGTTGGTAGGGTCATTATATATAACTTCTTTTAATGAATTAAGTAGTTCATCATAGTTGAAAGTTATTTGCGAACTACTGTCACTGCTTGATGAAGTGTTTTGTTTAACAAGCTCATATAGTTTCCACTCTATAAAGGCTGTTTCTACTATCAGGTTATGTCTTGTTATCAGTTCGTGGTAAGTAATATTCGGCGACTCAAGATTTGATAATGTTTTATTAGCCAAAACTGATGCTTCTTGTAATTTGTTTACTCGGAGTTCGTATTCAAATTCTTGTTCAATCTGATTACCATAAACTTCTCTAACCCAAGTGACTTCTTGACATATTAATTTTGGGTCAAATATTTTTGATTGAGCTCTTAATTCTTGAAGAGCATCAATTACTTTATAATAGTAGCTACGATACCTTGTTCTTACTTCAGGCTTAATTGTATTAGGGCCAATAGTGCGAATTAATTTATCTATAGATGAAACCTCAGAGAATTTACTGTATTGATTAGAATGAGAAATATTGAGGATTAGATTTGTAATACAAGCTATTTCTTGTTCAGGAGTAGTTTCAATGCTTTTTAAGTATAGATTTGCCTCTAAAGGCGTCCTGAACCCAATAGCGTAGTCAAAATCAGAACTATCTTCTTCTCTCGTTATAACTTTTAAGAATGGGATGCTAAAAAGTGTCTCTTGAATTAGATAGAAATTACTGTCAATGTCCAAGCCTGAACACTTGACAACGAGATAGACAGGTAACATGATATTATGTTGATAACTTATAGCAACAATTTTGCAAAACTCTCTCAGAGAATGTTCTATTGTTTCGATATCAATAGTACTTGGTGCTCCTCCAGAATGTCCTTTTAGTTTATAACCAGCATCTGCAAAAGCCTGAGCGAGTATAGACGTTTTATTACGTTCAGCCTGCTTTGGTAGCTTACTAAGAGCATTAAGCAAACTCGACATGCCTTTGTCAATCTCATTTTTGACCCCTTGAATAATCCCACTACCCGTATATTCCATTAATAGTGAATAAAGTAAAGTAAGCAAGTTGTCTTCATGTTCAGATTGTATCCATCTCTGGAACACGTCTTGTGGTACCCGGCTGTTACTTAATACAAGTTCACTTAATCTCTCTTTTTCTTCTTTCGATAATTTTATTTCAGCATTAATAACCTTGAAAAACTTATCAATTTTGTTACGATAAATGTTTATTTGTTGATAAGCGGAGCTAATCAAGACAACCTTCCGGCCTCTGTTTATGAGGCCTGTATATAGTTTTTCTGTAGCTGTGATTTCGTTCACTGACGAAGAAGAATTGTCCCAAATTAAAACAACTCTAGTTGCACCGTGTTCTTCAATTTTATATAGCAAGCTATCAAGAGCATTAAAATTTGAGCTGTTAATATCAAAACTAATGTCTTTATTGTTAATAAATACTACAGGATGATCATGCGCTTTGAATAAAGTATATGCTAGGTTAGATAATACGATACTTTTACTACTACTAGTTTGCCCTAAGACAAGAATAGGTTTTTGCTTAATTTCTTTAGAGTTAAGTGAGGCATAGACCAAATCATTTAGTTTTCTTTCATAATCCCTGACGAGGTTAAAGTGATTTTCATATCCAAACCAAATAGGCCTTTTTGCACTTTCTTTAAGAAAGTGATAGAAATAATCGTTTCTTAAGTGGTTTGGAAAATTTATTATCCCTATTTCAGTTTCATTAAGTAATTTGGCAAAACTCTTGGTCTCAAAAAGTTCCCCTGTAGTAATACTGTGCCTTTTCCCATTTGAATAATAATAAACTTTATCATCATCTAACAGTTCACCTTCTTCTAATAAATCATCTTGTTCATCTGTTAATTCTACTAAATCTTGCAGTTCTCCTGTGTCCCCTACTATACAATTTTCTGCCTGCATTTCATTAAATAATTGATTGTTCGCTAATTGCTGACTTATACCAAAAAAGTAAACTGGTTTATTTTTGATACTATCTACAGTGTCTATTAAGTTTTCAAACTGAATTTCATCTTTGTAGTCTGGGTTATAGTTTATTACAAAAAGAGCCCCAAAAGCACTATTCAGCATATCTGGAATAATTTTTAACATATCAAGTGCATTATTTTTTTTGCGTTGTTTGTTTATTGCAGACAAGTTACTTTGATCTTCTTCGCCGTATAAGTATACAATGTTTAATTCTCGTTGATTTAGTTTAGCAGAGCCAAGCATATCGTGGCTGTTTGTTATTACGATAGGTCGTCTCTTATCTTTTATCTCAAAACAATACTGCAAACTAACGTCCACAGAGGTTGTTACAACACAACTCCAAGGTAGGGCTAATATGGAGGGGTCAATATCTTTAGGTTCTTTGCCAATAAATAGCATTATTGGAATTCTAGAGTTAAGAAGCTGGTCTATTTGATTAACATTATCGTTTTGCATGATTTTTTCTCATTGTTTTTATATATTATTACATACTGAGACATATAATACTAAAAATAATGCCATAATGTGAGTCGGTTGTCACTAGCTTGCCACTTGAAAACATTATAATTTTCGAAAACTTACTCGCAAATACATTCTAAGCTCAAAAATATTACAAAGTGTTTTCAAATCAGGCCATTACCAAGACAATATATGCGATTAACTGCTTTATTGCATTCTGTGTCTTCTAACAACACTGTTATCAATAAGGGCAACATTCACGATTAATAATTAGCTATAAAATAATTATTAACAATATAATTTTATAATAAAACACTCTTTTTTACTATTAATTTGACTTTGATTGAAACAATCTATCTTGATATAAAAGTATAATCTAACTAGCATATATACATTTCTACATCCTTTTGGATGATCCGCTAATAGCGGACAAGTCGGAACACCACCGATCATTTGTTTCTCTTGTATCGAATTAACCTACCCAATGCAGGGGCATATTTAAACCCTGCACAGGGACATAAATATGCCTTTGTATGGTTTCAAAATCATAACACTAAGGAGGCTATTATGTTTAATCAGGTTAATCTCACAGGTATCGTAAAATCATGTCAAAGCGTGTCTTATCAAGGCAAAACGGCTTCAGCTCTGTGTATCGAAATATTCGGAGACTCCAGCGCAGCCTATCTGATCTCTTTCACTGAAATCAGTGCGCAGTCCGGAGACTTCATATCCATTTCAGGCAGACTGACCACAAGAAGGTTTGATGTTAAAGACAACAGCCTTGTTGAATCAGACTCCAGAGGATATCTCAGAATAATCGTGCACGATCATCAGGTACAGCCAGTTTCCGCAAATGCTGAAAACTCTCAGCAGACCGAATCCGCCCAGACATCTTCATCGCCGCCGAAACCGGACAGAAATATTTCCACTATGGAAAACCTTGTCATTATCAAAAAAGACGGCAACGGAATTATGTTTGCAGGGTTTCAGGAACCTTTTGTCATCACACAGAGGACAAAAAACACTGTACTTCTCGACGTGCAGCAGACTGTAAACGCTGTTGTTTACACCAGCGAAAACGGCAAAAGATATCTCAACGAGATACTGCCTGCCAGCGAAATGCAAAAGACCGCTTAAGACATCAAATTGTTTCAAAGTTAGTGACTTTGTTAACTGTATCGGCGTAGAAAACATAACGACGCTATAAACGTTAACGAGTTTACGATGAAAAACACCCAGACGGGGACACTCTACCCCGTCAAGGGATATCAGTGTGCCCCGTCACAAAACCATGTGGAGGCACACAATGTTTAAGAACAAAATGGAACTCAGGGAAATGATCAGGGACGGGATAGAAAACATCGTCAACAGCGGCATGCTGCAGGACTATCTCTCCTTTCTGGCCAAGCTCCGAAACTATTCTTTCGTCAATACACTGCTCATCTATCAGCATAACCCATACGCAACGCACGTTGCCGGAATGCGGAAGTGGAATGAGCTCGGAAGGTTTGTCCGCAAAGGCGAAAAAGCGATTATGATATTTGCGCCACGCTTCAGGAAAAACAAATCCAAAGAAATTGACGAGGAAACCGGTCTGGAGGTTGACGTTCAGCAGGAACGCCTGTCAGGCTTTGTATCTGTCCCTGTATTCGACATCAGCCAGACTGATGGGGATAAGGTGCCGTCGCTCGTAAATGACTTCGGAGGGCACACAGAGCTCTTTGAACGCTTTATGAGTGTGTTCGGCAGAACCTACAGCATATCCCAGCAGAAGCTCACTGCACCGCTGGGAGGCTATACCGACGGCTGCGCTATTGTTCTCAACGAGGTCAAAAGCGAAGAGCAGAAACTGAAAACCCTCATCCATGAGGTTGCTCACTGCGTCCTTAACCATGTCGGCAACGAAGAAAAGCTGAAAAGCGTTAAAGAGATCGAGGCTGAAATGACGGCCTTTATCGTGGCGGAACACTTTGGCATCGATTCCGGCGAATATTCCTTTGGCTACCTCTTCGGATGGGGCAAAGGCGACATCGACCAGATCATGGAGTCTGTGGACGTGGCGTACAAGGTTTCCAAAGAGATCATAGAATCGGTTGAGCTGGAAGCCAGCAAAGACCTGATAGCGTCATAAGGAGGCTGTCATGGATAATGCTAAAACTTTCGAGCTCTCAGTAGAGACCGAGCATGATTTATGGATGGAAGCTCCTGTCAAAGCTATCGTCAGCCTAACAAATGGACATCTGGAACTTATCCGCAAAGCTCGTGACATTATCGAAAATTCCGGTTCCGAATTTATCGGCCTCACGCTAGTATGGTTTGGAGCCAATCTCACTTATTTCGATAACGAAGGCGAGGAATGCAGTTCTGAAGGTGATCATGTCTGTGTTGATAAGCATGGGGTGTCATTCTACTCATACTTATCTGGCTGCAACGTCAGCTTTGAGACTATGGACATAACGCACAAAGAGCTCTTTACGGATGACGAGTCCGCTGACAATCTCGTAAGGGGGCTGTCATGAGCTCAGACAAACAACCGATCATCAAAACTCTAATCCTTACTGTTCTGACCGATCCGGAATTATTCAAAGGCGTAACTGTCAAAGCGTTTGTGAACCTGACTGAAAATAACATTCGGCAGATTAAGCAGGCATTAAGGACTATCACAGAATCAGGTCAGCTTTTTGGTGAGCTTAATCTTTCATGGTTCATTCCTGACATTACTTACCTTGATAATTCAGGCCGCAGGTATCGCTCTGAATATGAGCAGATATTTGTAGACAAATACGGCGTAACTTTCAGCTCTTATCTGGATGACATTAAAAGCTGTTACGAGACTGAGCAAATCTCTCACACAACGCTTTGCGGGAGGAGCAGATATGTTTGGTAAAGATGACATTGTCTTCTCATATACCCGCTCGGATGCTATCGCTGATGGCGTTCTTGTGGACGTAACAGACTATACACCAGAAGGCGAGCATGTGACGCTTGTCAGACAGGCAGGGTTCAAGATTCCGGTTGCGCTGACGAGGGCTGTTTACGACAGCTGTGTTGCACTGCCGGAAGAGTATGAAGGGTTGGATGATATTACCGGCCGCTTGTGGGATATTTTATTCTGCATGCGGATGGCAGCCGAAAGGAACAAGCAGGCCGCCGGTGTCCGCTTCAAAGTGAGCGTTCGGGATATTGACGGAAAACACGACAGCGGCACCCAGCGTCTGCACGAGCTGGTTTCTGTAATCGGCCCTGGCGACGACGATAGCCCCGTCATCACCATAATGTTCCCAAATGAAGACTAGGTTCAATTGCTTATCGTTTCATTGTTACATCAAAGCCCTGTCATTCTGACGGGGCTTTTTGTTTGTAATAGAACACGAAAACATACGAAACATCAAATTCAAACAATTTCTATCCAGCCAATTAGTTTTGCACTATATGCATAATCGCTGTTAGTTCTAAATCTATGCTTCATTTCTCTTTCAAGAAGAGTTTCAGCTAATGGCAGAAAATTATTAGGCTTAATAGCTTCATTGCTTGAATAAAAAAATACATCATCTATATTCTTTTCGATAGAAACATTCCTGTCTCCGGAATGGTCCATACCAATTTTAATAATTGATCTTACAATATGTCCTTTCGAATTATGTGTCTCAATTTCCCAAATCGAAAGAATTCCTTTATGTAGGTTATTTCCAACCACTACACAAGCAATTTGCTCTGTGGATATATTACGATATTTTAGTAACCATTTTTCTATAATGGGGTGATCTAACCCAAGAATTTCTAAGCTGTCGTCTTCTAAGGCTACATCTCTATTAGTCGTAAAACGAATTTTGTCTCCGTTAATATCAGTAAAAATGTGAATGTTGTCATTCTTTTCAAATTTACATTTTTCTAAATAAGCTGACATTTCGGCAAAGGATATTAATTGTTGCATACTCGTATCGATATCAGATAGAGGTTGGTACTCATCCAAGCTAAACTGATCAAGGTCTTGGAATAGTTCAGATACCGCATTTCTAGCTTCAGAGGCGTTTGTCATTGCTGCACTTAATTCAAGCTGTGTCCTTTTCAAAGAGGGATCATTGAGAGCTTCAGAATATAATTTTTGATAGTTAATGGTTTCTTGAAGCTGTCCTAATATCTGAGATCGTAAATCTTCAGCAATATTGCCGTTACTATCAACTTTTCCAAGGGCTGAAGCTATTTCTTTGAGTTTGTCATCAAGCAGTAAATATATTTTCCCTTCTATAGTGTCACCTAGAACTAAATTATAAACCTGAGCTGTGTCCTTTTGACCATATCTATGTATACGACCAATGCGCTGTTCCATATCCATAGGATTCCAAGGGAGATCAAAGTTAAAAAGTACTCTGGCATGCTGAAGGTTAATACCTTCTCGTCCAGCTGCTGTACAAATCATTACACGTGGGCCATTTGGTTGTTTAAACCTTTTTTCGGCGGCGGCTTTACTGCCGTGATCTCCACCTTTTAGGACAACTACGCCTTGACCTGGGTAAGAATGATTGATTTCTTTCCCTAACATCTCTACTGTACCAAGGTATGTTGCAAATATGACTACACGTTCCTCTGGATTTTGAGCCCATAAAATTCCAAGAGCAGAAATAAGTTTTTCGACTTTTGTCTCCTGAATATTAGGAAACTGTGCGAGTAATTCTGTAATACGCTCTCGCTCTTCAGGCAATGCAAAGGCTACTGCGTTCATGACAGCATCTTCTGCCGATTGTGTCGTCAGCTCATCAGCAAATGTATCTGATGCCATCTGTAATTCTTCTTCATTAATCTTTTTTAATTGTTTGCGTTTTAATTCATTGAGAATACGTTCAGCTTCTAGATTGCTCATTTGGTCATTGCTAAGCTGAAATTCAAGTCTAATATATTCCTTTGCGATCCTAAAAGCATCATCTCTAAGATCAATATCAAGGTTTTCGTCATGAATTAATCCTTCATGAACAGTAAGCGCAATTAAACGCCGACGAAGCGTTCTGTGCACTGCGGCAAAGCTTGATGCTGCAATTTTTTGAAAGATGGTCATAACAAAGCCAAGAGCTCTCCCTTTGCTACCTTGTTTTTTGGCCAATGCAAATCCGTCTCTGAGATATTCATTCAGTGCCAGGTAGAATGATCTTTCTTCATGTGACATTGTAAACGCCTCAGTATGAACCCAACGTCTAGCAAAAAGAGTAGAACCATCTGGTCGGCAAGCATCAGCTTTTGTACGTCTGAAGACATAGGGATTCAATCGATGACGTTCCTCGACCATTTCTGATTCATTCTTAAATAATGCAGGGTCTAACAACTGAATTAATTTCCAGAACCTGTAATGATCGCCTTGGTGTGGTGTTGCTGAAAGGAGAATTAAATCTCTAGTATGATCTCTTATTGTTTCGGCAAGTTTATAGTTTTGAGTTTTCTTGGTTTTACCGCCTTGCTTATAAGCGGTGCAATGATGTGCTTCGTCAAAAACAACAAGATCCCATTTAGGTGCGTCTAAAAGTTTTTTTATCCGTTCCGGTCTTTTTAGGGTGTCTATACTTGCAATTAATAAATTGTGTTTTGCAAAAGCATTAGTCTTTCTATCACTGACGTCACCCTCACTTCCAAAGACTTCAAAATTGAGATTAAATACCTCGTTGAGCTCTCTATGCCAATTGTTTACAAGGCCAGCAGGAACAATCATCAATGCTCTGTTAAGCTCTCCTCTGCTTGCCAGTTCTCTTAAGATTAGGGCAGTTTCTATAGTTTTACCCAATCCAACTTCATCAGCAATCAGAAACCTTCTCGGACCAGCAACAGCTATTTTATGCGTAATAACTACCTGATGAGGCAACAGGTCAATTCTAGCAGCCGTCATAGATGTTGCATTTTCAAGGAGCGGCAGCTCATGTGCCTTATAACACAACCAGGCTTTTTTTTGCCGGTCTGCGCCAGAGCTGATATTAAGAACAATTTCTTCATTTCGACTTAATGCAGGTGTTAATTCAGAAAAAGGTACTCGTTTTTCTCCAACAGAAAAGAAAACCGTTGCGAATCCTGCAGATACTGAAAGAACAGCTCCCTGACCAAAATCTTTATGTTTAACCCTAATTCCAGGAATTATCTCGTAAGGCATTATTAACTAATCCTGTCTAAGAAAAGGCCTATCCAGCGATTATCTGATTCAATTCGCTGGACACTGCGTTGTGCACCATTCCATATTCCACTACCTAGTTCAATTTCTTTGCCACGGTCTTTCCCGTCGCAAAGCCAGGTATATCTGTCTTCATCTATGTGTTCTTTCCATCGATTCTTACTGCTCATCCAGAAAACGAGGGCATACTGTCCTTCTGCCCAGTTTTGAAACTCATAAATACGCTTGTATACCTCTTGTGTCACCCAATGTTCTGCATCAGAGGCTTCAAGAGTATCAAGAGCTGCATCGAGCCCTGCAACCAAAAGCAAGTCGTCATTTATAAAAGGCATCGAATTTTCCGGCCAGTTTTGTGCATAGAAAGAAAAGAACTCTCTCAGTGAGATTACACGATTATCATTAATCAGATCAGCTAATGTGCTATCATCCCACAGTATCGAAATCCCTTTCCGCTGCCAAATATTATCACGCAGGATCGGGTCCATATTACTCCTCCTCTAAGAGATCGTATACTGATAGTTGTTTTTGAACTATTATCTGATTCTTCTCTGACCAGCTATTAAAAAGTTTTTTTGCCGTGTAGGTAGCATTTTTAAAATCATTAGACGGACCATGTATTCCAAGCCAATCTAATAAGTCACCTAATGCGGGGTGAGGTCTAAAATCAGAAGTCTCCATCTCTTTTTTGAGGTTAATACCACTGTCTAAGTAGCAGGCACCAACAAAGAACAACGCCTGATCAAAGTCTCTGTGAATACTTCGGAGTGATTTCTTATCTTTTGCAAACTCAAGTGGGTCTGCCCAGACAAATGCTTTAGGCCGGTTTATTTCACTACACCAAGCTTTGGAAACAAAATCACTCGGACCAACACCTGACCCTCTCAGGTATTTTTGAATTTGATCACGTTCAATTTGACTTCTATCTGCAAAAATCCGTAGAAATTGACGAGTTAAAGGTTCTGCCTTATCAGGAGCTTTCGTAGTGCTTTCACTTGATTGATCTTGAATAATTTCATTGATCCCAGCTAATGCCTCTTTGATTGTAAACTCACGACCCTCTTCAACATAAACCTTGCCATAATGGCGTGAAAAATATTCGAGAGCCTTGCCTCTTTTGATAACTTCAATATCAGCATCAGGCAGACCAGCCTTTTGATGGTGCTCAAGTAAATCCTGCAGCTGACGGACATCTCGTAATATCTGTCTGCGCAGCTTCGCCCAGCTTATTTCAGAGGGCTCAGCAGTCCTTTTACGGCAAACATGTATTATATCGTATTCAATAGTTTTTGAGCCGAATTCGCCATCACCTTTTGTCTCATCTGATCTGATAGGATATGTTGCCTCAAGAAAGAAACCAGAATTAAAGAGGCTTTCAAGAACATCTACCCATGGCTCATCCTCACTATGATGAAATGTAAATGCGAGAATGCCACCAGCTTTAAGAATACGATGAGCCTCCCGCCAGCAATCGGTGAGAACACGCTTATAAAATTCATCAGCATCTTTTGGGTTTCTAGCTTTATTGGCTACAGCCTCAAGAGTTTTTGGTGTGTATTCTCCTGAGAAATACTCTGGATACTTATCCTTCAGTACCAAACGCAGCCAGACATAGAAAAAGTCGGCAAGCTCGGAGTAGTGCAAAAGCCCTCCGAATGGAGGATCGGTTATGACGAGGTCGTAGGAGCCAGACTCGAGACTGGTCAATTCTGTAGACGATCCGCAGGTGACATTTGTACCTGGTAATACACTGTCAGGCATATATACCTTGGCACTTTTACCTGTAACTAGTTTTTCGAATTCATAATTATCGGATGCCAGTATTGTCTTTGGAACTAATTCAGTTGTATTGTTTTTCCAGTTTGAACCTTCGATTGCAATGTCTACGGCAGTGCTCCAATTACCTCTTCCTACTGGCGACACAAAGTTATTTTCTATCCATGTTGCTTTTGGGTGATAATTATTGTTACTAAACATGGGGGTCAATTGGTCAGCTCCAATATCCCAAATACAGAACATATTTTGATTTCTCAAAAATGATTGAAACGCGCCAAATGCAATCTCTTTTACTGTTTCAGAAAAGCCATCAGCTTTATGAATGGTTTTTAAAAGCAATGAATTCATTAGTAATTGGCGCGAATTAAACATTGTATGAAAATGTGTATAGCCATAATTCTTCGGTAAATCGCCATTTGCTAAATGTGTCATTACGCCAAATGGTAACTCACTCTTTGGGAAGTAATCTTTTAAGTCCCCTATTGATCTCTTATTCCACTCAACTAATGCCGCGTTTGCTCTTTTTAAATCTTTTTTTGAAATGCCTTTGGAAAACCTACCATTATAAGCTGCAGAGGAATCTTTTCTTTTCTGAGAGTAACAATGTAATGCGTAAGGGCTGATGGCTGCAGAACCTAACGATTTTCTGATTGCTTCCATACTATTCTGCTGTAAACCACATGTTTCTTCCTGACAGGTAAAGGTGGACCTCTTTGGAATCGTCCCATTTTTGGTAGACATCACTTCGCCACTAACCGGCAAGGTGATTTCGTCCGGCAGTTTTCCACGCACTTCAATCAGCTTGAGGGTGCTCTGGCGCAATTCATTCCAGCGTTTGGTTTCTTCAACCGTGCTGGTTACGGTTCCGCCCAGTTCGCCTTGGTCATCGCTTCCGGGGGCACCTTTCATCCAGTCAGGATGAATCAACAGGGAAAGAGAAACTTTCTTATTCTTACTTTTTACATGTTCAAGATTCTTCATTTGCTTTTTACCACAATGGGGGCAAAAATATATGCCCTTAGAATCAAGAGTTGTAAAGATATCATTATCATCTGCAATTATTAACAGCTCATCAGGTGCCATGCGTACTTCGCCCGCTTCTATATCAAAAGAATTATGGCAATCATCACATTTTTGATTTGGCCATGTTTTTACAGACAGATCCTTCACAGCAATGACAGGTGAGCTGAAAAGTGGTGTCCGATGATTACATCTAGGGGCACTACACGGTCCATGTTTCGCCCAGAAGGTGTAGATAATTTCCGGGCCCTCATAGCGGTATTTCTTGCGATCTTCAGGAGCCACTGCCAGCGGATCAAAATCTTCCGGCATGGGCTTACCAGTTTCCACACTGTACCAGATGCCTTTTTCACCGTTGGGACCTTCGCAGGCATAAAAGGGCATAATTTGGGGCTTCACTTCGGATTCTATATAGGCAAAGAGCCGTTTGACCTCCTCGATATCCACATTGGCCAGTTCATTCTTGACCACCAGCCACGCCACCGGATTCAGGTCATTGCCATACATCTGCATGCCAAGGCGGGCACCTTCAACAAGTGTGGTTCCGCCGCCCATAAAGATGTCAGCTACTTTCAGGTTATTAAAAGAAGCATTTTTCTGGTGGTTGCAGTAGTAGTTTTCCCAAACCAGCTTTGCCGCTTCGGCCTGATCGTCCGGTGCTTTCGCAGCGGCAGCAATCAAGGTAGAGCGAAACACAGATGATTGTCTTCGAGCCCACCATTTGGACATTTTGTAGATTGGTTTCTTTGTACTACCTGAAGCAGCTTCAATCGCTGATAAAGAGTTTATCGGCAGGATCGGAAAATCGACCTCCAGACAGGTCTTTGGTCTGTTGGGGTCATTAAAGTCTACGGTTTCCAGATGGCGTTCTTCTCCGGCATCCACTGCCGCTGCCACCATTTGTTCTATTTCTTCTGCTTTTGTAAGTTTTGCGCCAGCCATATTTATTATCCTTGTTTCTTTTCTATTTCTATAAAAGGAACTGCCATCTCTAACAAAGAAAGCCCACCATGCGTTAGCGTGGGATAGCCGCCCTGGCTTTTCCATTTTTTTCTACCCAGAGCAAGTTTACTATCACCAATATCCATTGCTAAAGGTGGTACCCAGTTATTGTTATAATCAGAATTTGTCTGCGTTGAACGACCGCTTTTAAAGAGGTTTTTCATGTACTCAATCTGTTCTTTGTTTATGATATCTTTAAACAATCCTGCATTAGCGTAGCCATGATCTCCGGTAATGACGAGTTTTCTTCCCGTTGCAAGAATGTCAATAAATTTCCAAAAATCATCAGAGTAAAATGTTTCAATTGCTGCTTTCGTAATTTTTTGGGCACCGCTGCCATCATCGGAAAGGTCATGAATAAGACTGTCAGGCCAATGGTGCCAAAAAATAATACCGGTCTCAGGCTTGATCAACCTACAGCAGTCTGCAAATGGAATATCAGCTGACTCGGTGTATGCACCAGGAAATAAGTCGCTTTTCCCTCCATTGTTAGCCAATGATGAACGTTGGCTATATCCGAGTGCTTTAGCAAAAGGCGTGGTATCGCCTGGAATTTCAGAGAAAGATGCAAAGCTCCTATTAATAGAGTATCCTCTATTTTCAGCCTGTTCTAATATCCAACATGCTTCTCTCAATGATAAAGCGTCGAGAATCAATACTGATTTCCCTTGTGATTCATGCTGCCAGAACTTTGATAATTGATATGATGTTCTCAATTGTGAGTGAGGTATTATATTCCATAATTCCCAAGCTGCACCGCAAATTAATGTATCTAAAACGGCTGCTTTCTTATCCCTTTCAACAGTAAGAGCATCCGCTGTCGCAGAGTTTATTGGAGTTGAAAAAATCTTCCAGACTTCTTTCAAAAGCAACTGTAAACATTCTTCTGGCTCTGCCGTCATTATTGTATTGAGAATTGACTGGTCCATTAGTCCTCCTTCTCAAGATTAAGGCTATATAATATCCCATCGGGTAATTTCTTTATTAAATCATTTAGCTGAGCTCCAGTAAGGTTGTCTATCGATAGGCTGATATTAGATACTTTAGCTCCTGGAGTAATGCCGAAACTTTCTATTTTACCCAGTATGGATAGAGATGATGAGCTATACGCACTAAAGGGAGTCTTCTTCCCATATGTAGTCGAGGTTCCTCCAAAAAGTACGCCAGGAATAGGAGTACTGCCTTCTGGTATTTTAGATATATAATCTGAATCATTACCTCCATTGCTAGCAGTCCCTGCTGTTGCTTGTCCACCACCAGAGGTAACAGTGCTGTCAGGCTCATGAATTGAAGTTTCTTCCAGCTCTCTACCGGCACCAATTTTTCCTTTCATACGATTCCATGCAGTATCTTCAGATTCACCAGGGAGAGTAGTTAATAATTCTCTGCCACGAAGATTTATTTCAATCTTACCTTTTGCGCATAGTCTAACTATGTGCTCTTTTGTTTTAATCTCACCTAGCCAAGGGATGCACGGTTGTCCTCCACCTGCGGGCTCCTTCAATTGATTTATCAAGACAGCAAAAGAGTCATTTCTTTTAGCAGAATCAAGCACCAATTTCTCGAAATCTTCAATAATAAAGAGGTCTTTTTCGATTCTTTCCTGAATAGCTGGAATAATTTTATCCCCCTCAGCTTTGTGTGCATTTATTTCAAATTCACACAAATCAGGTTGACCAAAATTCCAAGTATCAAGAACAGCATAACGATCAAAACGTACTTTTAATTGCGCTCTGAGATCACTTTGATACTTACTATAAAGGGATGAATAGTTCGAATCAGCATCTTTCCACTCTTTAGCCAGATAAACTGCTCTTGCAAGAACCAACAGAGCTTTGTCATAAAAAACAGGGTCTAAGCTACTTTTTGCAAGAATAAAACGTATTGTATTCCTATACTTTGAAATATGATTTTTAAGCCAATTACCCAAATCTTTTTGCGTAACATCACCTCTAGGGATTATAACATACGGTATTCTTGTATCCCAGTTTGCTGGATGATCCTTTTCATCAACTTCCGACCAAGGTGAACCATGCCAATTTTTCCGTAAAATAATAACACGACCCTGAGAGCTGTTTGACTCACTACCGCCCAATACATAACGGATTTCTTGTGCCAAATAGTCAATATCTTGTCCTTCATCAAAGAGTTTATCATTTTTAGCGTGAGCTATAAGTTTTGCTTGTGGGTTTTCTTCGTTTAGAAATACAAGACGATCCCCTTTTTGGTGGATATTAAAGCTATTTTCTTTGATTGTTTCCAGCTCTACAGAAAAAAGGTTATCATCTATAGTTTTATCCTTTGTAATATCTAGTTGAATCTCAGCAGGCCGAGCACCAGCAATATTTTCCAGCGAAAGTGATCTAAGCCATAAAGAGCTTAAAATCATACTAAGATGAGGTTGTTTCTGGAGAGAACCATCTACAACTTCTTTAACAGCTTCATAATTTCTAAGAGCTTTAGAACGGAGGTCTCGATGGAGTTTATTCGCTACAGAGTCTAATAGTGCAGTAACACCACTTTTCTCTTCTGTGATTGAGAAATCTGCAGCAGTTAAAATAGGGTTGTTTTCTCCAGCATCTTTAAAAATATTCACGAGAATACGGAGTAAGTCTCTGGTTTCTTGTGTTTGTGTAGCAATAAGAACCTGATCATCAAGTAATTTCATCAATATAGGAGAAAAAGGCCAGCTTTGGATGAATTCATTCTTTAAGCGATCCTTCTCTGATCCATGTATATGGTATAGACGGTAGTATTCACTAAGGTGTATGGAGATTAAATTTTCTATATCAGGCTCTGGAATTTGCATACGGTTTTCGAATATTCTATAGAGCAATAGCTTTTGCCGGTCACGTTTTGCTTCTGGCCCTTTAAAATCTATCCTAACATGGTTAATCCTATAAACTTGCTGTGCGGCATCAGAGTCCCCTTCTCTAACGGACAACACAATAGTAAGAAGCTCTGGATATTGTTCTGCTATTTCTGAGAGAATCTGTATAAAATTAAAAGCCCAATTTCTACGAGGGTATTGCTTATTGTTAGTTAGTCCCTCATACCATGTTTGAAATTCGTCAAGAATAAGTACCGTAGGCTTCTTCTGAAACATTTCTAATAAGAGAGCGGTTCCTGGTACTTCGGATTTATTTTCTCCTTGTCCCTCCCATTTACCTCTAATGAAGTTACCTTCTGGGTGTTTGTCAAAGAGAAGATCCCATAGAAAAGTATAATTATGCTGATGTAAGCTTTCTGTTATGACCTCAACATTGCGATTTAAAGTTAACTCTGAAAAGTCATCTCTATGGAGCAGGTTCGCCCATGACTTTAACCATTTTTCAGTAGCACTATGATCTTTAAACATATGAGCTATCGCAGCCATCAAATGAGACTTACCTTGTCCTCTTGAACCAATAATTACAACTGGACGAGCTTTATTTGGCTGCAAAGCTTCAATTGTCTTTAATAGATCCACAGATGGATATGTTATGTTTAAAAATTCAGATGCACTTATATCTAATGCCCCAGTACCTTGTCTATTTGTAAAATCAACCATGGTACCTTTGAGCTTCTTGCTGCGGAATTCTTCTCTAAGTCTTAGATTTAACATGAGACTATCTCTCCTTATCAAAAAACATTAAAGTATACAAAATCAAATAGCTGCAAACATATATTCAATTTCAACTCGAAATAAACATAATGCCAATATCAAATTAAGTTAGCATTTTATCTTTGAGATTAAAATATTATAACTCACAGTCATTCTAACATAATTTTTTTATTTTTAAATAACCAACACGGATTTATACGATCAGTATATTTTAGACTAATTAATATTAATACTGTGTGTAAATATCACAATAATTCTACCAAGCGACAACTACTGTCGCATGTTAGAATCATACTGTGTCTGTGAGGTGAAAGATGAATAAACTATACATAGCCCTGAAACTGATAAAGCTGCTGAACGAAAACAGATATGTTACTTCCACCATGGTCGCCGATGAACTGGGTGTCAGCCTGCGTACTGCCCAGAGATATCTCTCAGACATGAGTTACCTCCCTGGAGTATGCTACAGCGATGAAAAACATCAATGGTATCTGACTGAGCATTACGGGCTTCAGGAGAGCTATTTAAAACAGGATGAGTTGGCAGTACTGTCTGGTCTTTTTGATTATGCTGAAAACATCCTTCAGGATGAATATTCCGGCATGCTGTCTAAGCTTCGCAAAAAGATCATCTCTGCATCCAACAGACAGAATGTTATCCAGTTCATGAAAGCAGACTCTGTTGGCTTTGATAAAATCGCTGAGAACTTCACTATGCTTGAGAAATACATCCTTGCAAGAGAAGTAATCACATTCAACTATCAGAAGAATGACAAGACATACAAAGTTAAACCTTACCGCCTGATATACAACGACGGGTTCTGGTATCTGGCTGCGCTGAATGAGCAGGATTCGCTCCGTAAGTTTGGCCTAGACCTGATGGACGATATCAAGGCCAGCGGCGAAACTTTTGAAATGGCTCCGGATATCCTTAACGAAGAAATATCAAAGGCAAATAACATCTTCTTTGATCCTCACAAAAAGATAAAAGTGAAATGCCTGCTCAAGGAGCAAATGGCCGGATACATCCGCAGGAAGGAATTCTTTCCGGAACAGAGTATTGTGGACGAACACAAAAACGGAGACATCATCATAGAATTCCAGGCGGGCTCTCATATCGAATGTGTGAAACTTTGCCTCCCATGGCTGCCGTATATAAAAATTATCTCGCCAGGAGCGGTTAAAGACTACTTTACCGAGACTCTGAAAAATTCTCTCGATCTACAGGAGAAATAGCGACAGCAACTGACGCTTAGGCATGCCACTATTCACATACAAGGAGGCTGCAATGGCACAAAAAGTATATATAGACATGAAGACCAGCGGCATATCACCAAGCAGAGGTGAAATAATTGAGCTTTGCGCTTTAAAACCAGACATTGACCTTATGACATACGAGATGTTCCACGCTTATATCAAAATCAACTCAGATATCTCTGAGATTTTCACTGAAATCGAAGGCATCAGCAAAGATATGCTGGATGAGCATGGTGTTTCTATAGAGGACGCTATAGCAAGGTTTGACATGTTCGTAACTGGGTGTGAGGTAGTGTCGTTCGTTCCAGAATATGACCTTACCTTTCTGCAGGATGCTTATGCTAAGTGCGGTCTGATATTTAACCACAAGGTAATTAACGCTGTACGCACAGGCACAAAAGAAACTATACCCACCGGCAAAAGCCTTGATGCAATATCAAACTATCTGAAAGTACCGCACCACGGCTCTGACAGCACAATTAAGGCGTGTGAAGTTATTGCAAGAATCCACTCGAAAACACTATAATCATGGGCAGCTATATGGCTGCCCGATTCAGATCATTTTATCTGAAATCTTCCATACGAATTACATTGTCTAAGTCAACGCCAACAAGCTCCAGAACCCTATTCCTGAATATATCCATAGGTCTGTGATAATCGTTCTTCGTCCCCATAGAACGAAGACGTTCATTGAGATAATGGCACATGGCCTGCATCTCTACATTAGATGACGGCAGATAACCGCCAAGGTCTTTATGACAGAAAATATTTATCTCGTTCTCCATCTGTGTCATGTGAGATATTACACTGCGGCTTATCGGCTTTGAATAGGATATATCACCCCAAAGATCAGCCATGAAAGCCCTCAGTTTTTCCTGCACACTTTTATCAGAGTTCATAAACATGAAGCCTAAATGATTATCCAGCTCAATCATAAAATACTTCTTGAAGTCTTTAAGATCAGCCTTTTTCAATCCAAGCATCACGATTACATACCGACTATCTTCTTCAACAGCCAGTACACAATTAGTCCGGCCAAAAGTGATAATTTTTACATGCCAGTTCCAGCATTTTTCCAGCTTCTCTGCAGACATATCAGTGCCTGCCCAGATAAGCTTCTCATACATTTGCTTTGTCAGATTAAAATGCAGCATAAACAGTTCCCCTGATAGATGAAAAATCTTAACAGAATGCGATATGCATTTAAATGATTATCTGTTCTTTCATTTACCCCCTTCAACATTTTCCATGTGAGACCACGATACAGGATGAAAGATGTTCAGAACGATAAATATGCTCCTTATAGTTTTGATGATGACACCTATGGCGCATGCGAACTGGGTGGATGACTGGTTTGACGCAAACAGCTCCGCCAATGCATCAGTATATATGTCTCAGGAGCGTGGATTTGCGACTCTAGGCTCATTTCAGGGCAGATTGAAAACAAAAAGCGACTACCTTATGACTGTTGCGCCGCCGAAACTTTCCGTCGGCTGCGGCGGAATAGATATATTCATGGGCGGTTTCAGCTTCCTTAATCCTGACTATCTGGTGGACAAGGCTGAGCGAATTCTTCGTGCGGCTCCATATGTGGCCTTTGACCTTGCCCTTAATGAATTCTGCACTTCATGCTCCGCTATCAAAGACAGAGCGGAAAACATTATAAATGCTCTCAACGGCCTGCAGATAGATGAGTGTAAAGCGGCCAAAGGGCTAGTGGTCTCTGCCAATCACCTTATCCATGGCCGAGAGGATCAGGCTGTGGACGTTCTTCAAAAGAATATGGTTCAGGGGCTGGACACCCTATTCACCGATGCAAAGAAAGATGTGGAGGATAAGCCAGGGGCAAATTTCAAAAAAGCCGTGGATAACTCCGGCATGTCGGCAGAACTTAAAGAAGAACTGAAAAAGTCCGGCTCAATACTTGACCGCATCGGCTCAAAAGTCGGAATGAACACAACTCAGATAAGACAGATAAGGGCTCTGATCGGAGATGTGCAGGTGAACCTCACAGACAATGCCATCAACGCTTTTTACTACCCAGGATGTGACGAGGCAACATACAAAAAGCTCATCGAAGGAAAGCCGCTGTCAAAAGCATCATACTCGGCTGGCTGCGTGGAATCTTCCGGCAGCAACCTGACAAACGAAGTCCAGAACTTCCTTCTGAGCATATCAGATAAGATCACAGCAAACAAAACCAGTGCTCTCTCTGCGGCTGAAAAAAACTTTGTAGCCATCACCCCGTATCCCGTCAAAAACACTTTGAACATCGCTTCCTTATACGGGACAAATCAGGTGGGCGTGGTTAGGGATACAATGCTCCAGCCAACTCTCCACGGATACGCTTTCGCTATCTTCAGCAACATTCTGGTTAATTCAAAAGCATCTATAGAGGAATATAAAGCTCTGGTGGACTCCGGCGACGGCAAGCTCACCAAACAGCTCTCTGCTGCGCTAGATGAACTTCTCAAGAAAACTGCAGAGAAAGGGAGCGAAGCAAGGGAGAGCTATCTCGCAACTATCAGTGATACTGAAAACCTGCTGGCGATCCTTGAACGCTACAGCAACATGAAAAAAGTAATAGACGAAACTCTTCAGCAAAACAGCTTCACAGCCAACAGGAGTAATGACTGATGGAGTTTGATTTCTATGTATACGGCGACTTCACTTCTATAGTCAACGCCTTCAAAATGGTGGCGGGAATCTTTTCCAGCAGCAGCTATAAAAGCTGGATTACTGTCCTCATGATTTTCGCATCTGCAGGCTTCGCATTTCATATGAACATGGAACGAGCCTTCGGCGCAAAGCTGAATGACTCTGTCTGGATAAAGCGGCTCTTCTGGGGAATGGCTTTATACAGCATCTTTATGGTGCCTACAGTCACAATGCATATTTATGACCCTGTTAAAAACAGATACGAAGCTGTCGGCGGCGTTCCGCTCGGCGCAGGCATGATAGCATCTGTGACTTCATCCGCATCAAGAGAACTAACCGACATAATCGAAACAGCCGGAAGCCCGATAATGTCCGCAAACGATATAGGCTTCGGAGACGGTTTTGAGCTTTTGGCCGCATCATCAGCCATGGGACAGATCGGCAATATGAATGATCATTTTTTGGCAAGATCCGTTTATGACTATATTGAGAAATGCTTTCGTCAGGCATATGCAAACGGTGATATCACAGACAAGGACATATGGACTTCAGACAACCTGCTGGAGTCATTCAGACTGAACTACAGGGTTTTCAGTTCAGTGATATACGACGATGCGAATCCAGGCGGCGTTCTGTATGAGTGCGCAGACGCATATACAAATATATCCGCAAGACTTATGAACCCGACATTCACAGAAAACGTAATGTATAAGTTCTGCTCCAACTCCGGCTTTAATGTAAGCAACGTCAGCGAGTATCAGGCGTGCAAAGACAAGTTTTCAGGGCTTGTTGACTCCTTTGCAACGGATACCGGCCTATCAGTAACACTCTCAAACTATGTAGCATCAGCCTTCATCGCCAGACAGTACCTCATGGGCGGAGTAAACGCCGGAACACAGAACGCCATCGAGATAGCAAAAAGCATGGCTGTGGCAGCAAACACTGTTGCTGGCGGCGTTGCAGATGAGTATATCCCGAAGCTTCAGGGGATGATCATCACTATTCTCATATCCACTTTTATTATAGTTGCTCTCTTTGTCTATATGGCTCCGGTGGATGCTTTCAAATGGTACATCGGCATGTGGATATGGGTGATCATGTGGTTTGTTGTTGATGCCATAATTAATGTAAACGTCCAGACACACGCATACGAAGTATTCAGAGATATCCGCAGCACAGGTGTTGGTCTGAATTCGATGTTTTACACCGGAAGCGACACTTTAAAGGTGCTCGCTATGTACAGCAACGCCAGATGGATCAGTATGAGTCTGGCCAGCGTTATAAGTTTTGGAATTATAAAGATGGGCGGCTCTGCGGCATTTGCGTCTATGACATCGGCTCTCGGACAGCAATACAGATCAAGTGCCTCCGGAGTAGGAAGTCAACTCGGCACACCAGGCGGTCAGGCAGACTTTCACAGTAAGAATTTTGACCGTGCCGCTGACATACCTTCCATGACCGGACTTAAAACACCCGACAACTTATCAGTTGCTCAATTTAATAGATCAACCGACATAGGAAAGCATTTTGAATCAGGCGGCCGCATCATGGATAAATTCGGCGGTGAGACAGCTCCGGCATCAGCTGCAATGGGAGCTGGCGAATACACATCAACAATGGAAAAGATCGGACATGGTGCCGGTGCCTTGTCTGCTGAATCTGAAACAGGTGTAAGCATTGAGCAAGCAAATAGTGCTGCTACTCAGAAACGTCACGGTGAGATGGCCGGAACATCAGACCTCTTGGGTAAGAACAAAGTAACTGTAGACGATTACAGAGAAATAGCAAAAACAGGAGCACTTGAATCAAAAGGACGCTCTGAAGCTGCCAGAGAAATGGCAGACACTCTTGGAATTGGTTATGACACCATATCCAAAGACATAAACACCAAATCCGGTCTGGAAAAACATGCTGCATACTCGAATATCAAAAAGCTCGCAGAAAACAGCGGCATGAATATGAACGAGTTCTTTGATAAATCAACCCGATCAGCAAAACTTTCTCTTAATGACTCTGAGGCAGATAAGCTTGGCCTCTCAGGAGCCGGTCAATATTCTGTCAGCTGGGATGACTCAGGCAAATTCACATATACCGACATGAGGAGTGGCGGGTATTCCCAACAAACCTTTGAAAGTATCGATGTTCTGGATTCTGAAGGTAACGACAGAACCCTGGTAGCAGCAACAACTGAAACAAAAGGAGACAAGCTCAGTATTTCCGGAACAGATCAGAACGGCAGTCTGGTCAATATCAGCGGTGTCGGCATAATAAGGCGTGATGATCAAGGTGAACAATATGCAGAATTCTCTGCCATCTCAAATCAGTCTGAAGAAAGGACTAATACTTCTAAAATGACTTTTGAGGACATAGAAGTTCAGGATACTGATGGAAATATCACAACACTGTCCGGAGTCACTGCCGAAGGTAAGGACAACAACCTTACTATAAACGGAACTGACAAATCAGGCAGCCTTATTAATATCAAAGGTATTGGTGGAATCCAGCAGGACGAAAACGGCAGAATGCGTGCGGTATTTGATACTGTAGCAATCAGAAGTTCTGAAAAAGCTGATACATCCAGAATGGCCTTTGATGAAATGAACATATTACTTCCAGACGGCAGTCATAAAAGCCTTTCCGGCGTATCCAGCGAGTCAATTAACGGCGGCGTTATCATTAAAGGTACTGATCAAGAAGGTAATAAAGTCACACTGGAAGGTATCGGCGACATATCAACAGGTAAAAACGGAACTGGACTTGCAGAACTCTCAAAAGTTTCCGTGGATAAGACTGAAAACATTGATAAATCAGTCACAGACCACCTTAGCACTGTGCAGGAAGGTTTCAAAAAAGAAGATATCGACAAGAATGTTTACGACAGATCACGGAAATATGACGGAGCATTCACAGCTCTCCTGGATAAAGACTCAGCAACAGAAATGGCTGGACAGATAACAGGCTCGGGCGAGTACGCCAAAGAGGCGGATGCTCAGGCCAGAGCCATCGCTAAAGACATGTCTGAAATATACAAGTCAAAAGGAGTCATTGCAGGGACAACATATGTTGGAACTGGTGGTTCCATGAATGCTCAAGCTTCTCTTGGATTAAGCTTTTTAGGGAGTGGACTTAAAGGTAGTGTATCAGCAGATACAAGTGTAGGCATCGAACGAAAAAATACCGAAAAAGAAGAGTACGATCTTAACATTTCTCTTATTAAAGGAATGCAGAAACAGGCACGCACTATCGCAACTAATGAAACCGGAAAGCTTGATGAAAAGCTTTATAATGAAACACTTGGCTCCATGTATAACGATATGGCAGCCAAGCTGAACAATGTCTCTGAAAACACAGGTAAGCTACAATTCGGTGCAAGTGCTGTTTTTGGTGAAGCTTGGCATACTCTTTCCACCGATCAGGTACAAGATATTCTTAAGAACCCTTCAAAAATAGTGCCAGATAATAACGTTCTTGCAGGAAATGAATCCAACACTGTAATACAACAAACCGATGGCCAGAAATCCACCTTTGATGCGAGATCAGAGAGCACTACTGAAGGCAGCACAGCCGGTTTACCACCTATAGCATCTAAGGGTTATGAAACGGATATCAATGTCCCCAGACAAGCACAGAATGAGCTTGATACTGATTCAAAAGACATGACCAGCAGAAATGATACTGAACATCAACCAATGCACAGAATTCCGACTGATGAAAACAAGCCTCAGCACACTGATGAGCCGAAAAAAATTCTGAAAAATGCAGATGATCCAATTTCAAACTATCAAAATATTCAAAATAACTCGAAAGATATTTTAAATAATTCCGAATTCAATATCCCTATTAATGATTTAAGGGATGAATTCCCTAAGGAGACACCTAATGACAAAAGAAGACGCAAATAAGATTATCCAGAAGAACAAAAGTGTTGTGTGGATGCTTATGAACGTGATGAACGAGTTCGGAGAGAATCAGTCAACAATACCTACTTCAATTAAGCAAGGAACCGGAATCCTGCTTAATGAACTCTATAGCGATATTGAAATTCTGGAGGATTTCATCAAAGAAAAAATTCAGGACTAATCCTCGCCATAAATGCCAAAGGCATTGGTAGTTATATCAGTGATGTAACATTCATGGTTTCTTTTTCTGATTCCATCTAAGCGGTTATCCTCCATATCCTCAAAGTCAGCATGAACGCCTGCTGAAGGGATATTTCTGTTCCTATACATAAGGATAATCCACCAGGAAAAAAGAGCCGCCAATGGAAGTATAATGACAATAATAGGAAGCATATAAAAACCTCACCTAATATAATTTATATCCTAATCTTTTTAAATTCCATAAAAAACATAAAATATTTAATCATTTGTTCATTAAATTAATCCTAAACCCCTTACAATCCGCTCTTTCAGTTCAGAAAGAGCGATAATGCCGCTGGAGATTAGGAGCCAGTCCGGCGAATCACGTCGGATAAGCACAATGGATGGAGTCTGGGCAATATTGAATTTCAGAGCCGCTTTCTGATCCTGCTGGATATTAACCGGTTTCACCTGCCAGCCGGAATCCTTGATAAAATACTCCAGAACCGGCTGCTGCTTTGCGCAATATCCGCAGTCTGGCGCATAGAAATACAATAAGGCATATTTATCTCTGTTCTCCGCCAGAGTCTGTTCAATTTTCTCCACCTTTATCCTATGCTTTTCATCCTGACCAAATTTCGATGTCGGAATCTCATTTTCCTTTGAAAGCTCCGGATTTGTCTGAACCACATACATAAAGCTGTCCATATATTCCCGTGAGCGGTCAATGGCAACGCCCTGAAGCTTCAGATAGTCTTTTACATTCTCATGAGATGGGAACATCAGGGCGTAGTCCTTAACATCCTCTATGAGCTTATTAAGACGGTCAGGGTGCATAGTCTGCACTGCCTGCCAGTCAATTACAGGCTTTTTGTTTTCGTCCTTGTCCTTTTTCTCCGGCTCAGGTTTTGGGTCTTCATAGTTATACCAGCCGTGCCCTTTATCCTTATAAAATGGCTTATCAGACTGACAAAAACCACTCAGTGCAATCAGCACAATCAGAAAGCACAGCAGTCTCTTTTTCGCCATAAGATAAACACCATATTGTCATTATTCGGGGCACCAGGAGGATTAAGAAATCTGTTCCAGACTATCGACGGCTGTCCGAGTCTCCGGCAGAAATAATCCGGCACCGGCATAGCAGTCTGCAGCCGATACTGCATCTTGTTCCATATAGGCATTGGGTAATAGCTGCATAACCCCTGCGCTCCAAGGCTCCCCCAAAGCTGCAGAGTCCTGTGCATACTGAAGATGAGCTTCGAAGCGTTTACCTCTGAAGCCTCAGTAAAATTGGACATGCTCATTGTATTGTTCGAAGTTGGAAAAACAGAATGGTTGCCAGCACACCAGTACAAAGGCGGTATAGTATATTCTCCCAGCGTCGCTATGGAATCGGGTATCTGACAGGCCATTATAGCCAGCGGATTAGCAAAAAGAACGACTTCCGGAGTGAGCAAAAGCGCAGCCTGGTCTGATCTCTTTGTAATGTCAAACTCCGACATATAGGCAATAGACAGACCGCCGAGAACACCCGTATATTTGCTGTCCGTCTGCATGCATATCAGGTCAGTAAATATTTCCATCATAGTAAACGGCAGAAAGATAAACATATGCGTGTTGGTAAAATCCTTCGCCGGTTTTGAATTGCGTCCTTTCACTCCGCTCCCCCATGCGGAAGAGCTCATCCCGAAGCCAAGCGTCGGAAAACAGAAAGGGTCTTTGACTGATTCTATGATTCTGATCGGCTCTCTGTAGCCCAGAGTAATCCCGATACGAGGCAGAGGATCCATACAGAGGCATACGGGGCTCTGTGTGCCCATAGACCTGTCGGCGATATCCGCCAGAGGGTTTCCGCTGGTGCCTATAGGGATACCGCCTATACTTATAGGCAGAAAGCAGTTCCAGCGCACCCTCGTGATAGGATCAAGCATAGGCCCTGCACAAAGAGCAAAGGCACTATTTGCTGACAGCAGAAATATTATTATCAGAATCTTTTTCATCTTTGACCTTTATCACATCAACACGCATCATCCTGCGGCTGAAATCCTCGTATATAACACTTACCGTATTCTTTATCGCAAACCTCTCACGAAACTGAGAATCAAGTTTAAACACGCCTCTGCCCAGTTTCTCAGCAACTTCAAAAGCGTCCCCTTCTGTAATAAGCGGGTATGCTCTGTAATCGTCCTTGTAGTATTTACTGAACCACTGCAGCTCAGTCTCTCTTGTGCCGTTCAGAATCACATAAGTCTCGGTGATGTCGGCATAGTTGAGAGGATTATAGGTGAAGCCCTTGCTATAAAGAGCCCCTATGATGTTTCCGGATGTATCCACCTTCGGTATATCTTTTTCAAGTGTATATGTCATATCGACATAGTAGCTGCGGTCTTTCTCTGCAGGCGGCAGCGACATACTTGCCAGACCAGCTTCTTTCCGAAGCCTGTCTTTTTCAGCCTCAAATTTCCCCTGCCAGTCGGTCTCTGAGGTACGTTTTTCTATCTCGGTTATGATGTCTTTCTCAGCTATCCCATAGGTAGTGCCGAATGTCCCCAAGTCTTTAGCAAAAAGAGGCACCGCAAAAACGATAATAATGAACAAAACCCTCATTACTTCACCAGCAGCATATACTCAGGAGTAAGGTCTCTGAAAGTTCCTTTGACCACTCCGGATGAATTCAGAACCAAACCATTTTCACTCTCCAAGCGGTCTCTTATTGTTTCAGTTTTCTCCTTATACTCAGCTGTGGTCAGCTTATCAGCATAGAGGTCATCCTCAAGCTTCATGAGTATGCTGTTTATATCCAGAACAGCTACAGAGGAATATTTGAGATATAGCTTATCCACCACAAAAAGGTGGTAAGCAGATATTGAGATAAGAATGGCCATCACCATAAGAAGTGTTCTCATCAAACCCCCTTTGCCGCCAGATATTTTTTAAACTCGCCAACGCCGCCAAGTTCTTTTGCGAGTGAGACACAGTCCCTCACAGCCATACTCATGGCCTCCTGTCTGGACATCCCTTCGGCGAGGTATCTGTCTGCGATCTTTTTAATATAAAGATAGTCAACTGGGTCTGATGTATTCATAAAGTATCCGGTTTCATCGACTATGAAGCGGACAACAGTGTTGCCATACGGAGTCTGAAGGTATATCTCGGAATATTTCGGCAGGGAGTTTTTAGGAATTTTGTCTATAAGCATCTGCATCTCAAACTCGCTTATATCAAGAATCTTGTTCTCGTATGCGAAATTGAATGTTTTGTCATAAAGGTTAAAAGCAAAGTCTGACTGTGTCTGGATCACATTGCCCAGATAGCTCAGCTTGCCTTCCGGAGAAAGGTCGTGAAGCGACTGTGTAATGATAATAACTGACGCATTATATTTTCTGGCCTTGCGGTAAAGTCCTTCAACGAACCTTGCTGCATATGGGTTTTCTGAAAGAGTCTGCCAGCTTTCATCAAGCACCACAAACTGAGGAGTCTTTCTATCTCCTTTATAAATTTCCTGTTCAATGATATTGGCAAAGGCAAGGACAATAACTTTCCGCAGATCAACAGGTGTCTTTGTAAGGTCAGCAACCACCAGATCGCTTTTGAACCTGACTGTGCTTTTACCGTTAAAAAAGTGTCCGTACTGTCCGCCGGAGCAGTATTTGCCGAGCCTCAATGCCAGCCTGTAGGCTGTATCCCTGTGATACTTACTTCTGTCGTCCTGTGCATGATATTCCGATATATTCATCAGATAATCGTGAATATCATCTATCATTGTCTCTCTGCCCTTCACGCTGAACATGTAAGACACAGCATTTTCTATAATGGTCAGCTCATCCTCGTTCAGCTCCGCACCAGCACGGGAAGTCACCATTGATGCCAGAATACCTGTGAGCATAATGAGCGTATCTCCGTCCAGCTCAATGCAGTAACTGCCTACGTTTTCTGAGCGCACATATAAAACATCCGTATCGTTCACAAGTATCTTTACTTCAGACTCTCCCTGCTCAAGAATCTCAACCTTTGTCCTTGCAGGATAGGTCACTCCGTTATGGCTTACTGACTGCAGCAGAGTCCCTTTGACTACTCCGGCCGCCTCAAAGAAATTCAGAACCATTCCGCTTTCATCATGCTCAATATACTGACCATCGGTCATGTAGCAGGCTTTCCTATATGAATCGCAAACGGTAATAATACGGAACTTCGCACCGATTGACATATAAGAGTTCACGAAGCCGTTCATAAAGAATGACTTCCCCGCTCCTGTTCCTCCGGTAACAAATGCGTTCTTGTTTTTTCCGGTATTGAATATGTCGAGACTGACAAGCTCGCCCCTGCGGTCTATATACAGCAGCACCGGAGTTCCCACTCCTGAAAAGCTCGCCTGAACCGGCGCAAAGAGAGAAGCCCCTTTGCTGTCCAGAATAAAGTCTCTGTCCAAATCCTGAAAATTGCTGTGATACATACCACATGGCAACCCTGCGATGAAAAGCACGTGCAAGAGGTAATCCCGCTCTGTCTGACACTCCACACCGCAGGTGTTCCATATGGATTTTGCCCTGTTCAGTTTTGATGTAAGTTCATCCTCACCATCGGCCAATATCATCAGTTGAGGTATTACATGAACGAACCTTTCCCCCATCTCATATCTCTGAGCCACATATAAATTTTCTTGTTTCCTGTTGTTGGTGCCTGCGGCGAAAGCATCAAAGTGCCTGCCGTCTTTATTTGCACTCTCTGTGGCTTTTGAGTTCTGAACAGCTTTTGTCTGAAGCCTCGACTTCAGATTCTTGTTTATGATTATGTTAACGCTGTATATGAAAGGACACTGGAGCTGGTTTATATCATTCTCCGCCGCAGTGATCCCTTTGCTTACATACCCAATCAGGTCATTCGCAAAAAGGTTATCTATCTCTCTGGGCAGTTTCTTAGGTGTCAGTATCCCAACACGCCTGCCGTTAAACCTTATCGAATGCTTAGCACGCTCGACCTCTGTATCTGAATATAAAATCTGCTTATGTATCGGGATATTCTCATCCCACTCAATCGTTTTATTGTGCTCCAGGTCAGGATTCACCAGCCTGTAAATCATAGTTATAAGCCTGTCCGGCTTCACTGGCAGAGGATTAAACAGTTTCATGGATTCTTTTACGTTTGATATATAGTCAAGATGTCCGGCAACTTCTTTTCTGTATTTACCGATGTTCGTGGACGCATCCGCCTTAACAGGAATCCTGACTGAAATAAACAGTCTGAAGTGCCGCAGCGGAGTGCCGGACAGCTGCCACATCCCACGGCTCCCATGCTTCCTTATAAACTCTGAATAGTCATCTATAAGCTGGGAATGAATAGGCAGAATCTTTTTATTCTGGCCTCGAAGGTTTTTATATCCATCTGCAATCTGATCAATAAAGGGATCAGCAAAAAGCATATACTGAATGATGGTATCCGGAGCTTCTGCGCCCCTTATGACTGATGCTATCTGATTGAATATATTATCATCGGCGAAAAGAACCGGACTGCATTCCCATATCCAGCCGACAGAATTATCACGCAGGAAATAGCTTTCTGTCTTTTCATCATAGCTGACATAGGGGAAGAGCGAGCTGAACTGCTCCCTTTTAACCTGAATATCAGATTTCAGCAGTCCGCCGTTATCTCCTGTAACTGCTCTTTTCAGACAAGAGATCATTGGACGGCACCCTTGTCCGCAGGAATCAGATAATCGCCTATTATCCAGTCGGGCTTCTGTATGATTATATAAAGACTGCTGAGCATATGGAGCCTGCCTGTGTCATCAACATAGGGAAGTATTGTAACCTTCAGTGTCTTCGCTTTGGTGGTCAGCGGGTTTGTTTCGCCCAGATTAATGCTGTAGTTTATGAGGTCATCCACATCCTTTTCATGTTCAGTCTTTGCAATCTCAGTCTCTTTCTCTTTTTCAACGGCATATTCAACATTGCTGGTAACAGGCTTGCAGCTGCGGCCAGCATCTTTGAAACCTTCGCATCCGAGATCAGTATTATATATACAGCCGTTAAGAACAGCGACCGCCAGAATAACCACTAATATTTTATACCTGTCCATTGCCAGTCCTCCAGTTCAAGTGAAAATCCTTTCGATATAATAAGCTCAACCTCCTGTCCCCCCTGCGCATGGATTACAGGTTTTATCTCCTGCAGAAGGTCTTCGAAGAAATCAGTAAGCACACCTGCACTCTTGCCAACACCTTTTCCAATTGCATTTCGGGCTATCTGATCATCTGTATATGTCTGCTGTGAAGTTCCGAAAACATTGACATTCTGAGTGCTGTTTGCGGCACTGAACCCTTCTGCTCCGCCTTCTATAAATCCAGACACGCCAGCAAGAAGCAGAGCGGCCTCCTGCTTTGAGATAACCTTTCCGGCTATGCCAACAGAGCCATCTCCGCCCTGAACTCTACCTGTTACAGGTATGTCTACAACCTGTTTCCTGTCTGAGGTGATGCATGAAAAGCTTGTCAGTCTGGTATGCACCCGTTCGTCTGATAGCTCCGCATGTGCCTCGCCGCCAACATAACAGCCAGCAAGGTTTCGCCTGACCTCATTCGGAAAGAATGACAGGTCTGTAAGGCGGAAGATTACCGGAGTCGGGTTCGCCTTCCCCTGCGCTGATGTTTTGGCATAAACACCGGTGAGCAGAACCGCTTTAAAAATGGAATTGGACGGCACATAATTCACCTTCACCGGATTACTTTTTTTTTGCTCAGTCTCCTGCGATACAGGTATCGAAATATAGTCTATTCCGGAAATTATTGTTTCAGTCGGTCTGTTCTTTTTATCCTTTGGTTTGTCAAACTCGATATTGTTGTTTTCCTGCGGATACCTTATGCCGCCTGAATTGACGGATTTCTGAAAATCAGTCTCTCCGGCGGCAATCACTTTATCTGGCTTCTGAGCCTGATACGGCTGATTACCGAACGACACTTCCTGTCTGCGTTTCTCAAGCTCTTCCACCCGCTTCAGGACATCGCTGAACTTCTTATCAATACCGAGCAGAAGGCTGGTATTCCTGTCCTCTTTTGTACTGAAGTTTTTCGCATTCACAGTAGTTCTGGCGACAGCAGCGGGTCTCTTTTTAGAAGCTCCGGACGCATAGTACATAAGGGTCAGAATAACCGCCCCAATAAACAGAACTATCGCTATGTTCAGCTTCTTCTTGGTTTCAGGAGCAAGGGTGGCGTATTTCTCTCTGAGACTCATTTAACCTTCCCCTGCACTACATATGCCTTTGTCATTCCGGAAAATGTCGGCGACAGCAACGCCACCGCCTTTACATTGCTCAGCATCTCCAGTTTCAAGAGCTCTGTGTTCGTGAGACTTACCTTCTCTTTGGACTCCAGAATCAGCTCTTTCACGATATACCCGCCGCCGATCATCACTCTGGAAACTGAAATATTCACCCCTCTGTAGCTCTCTTTTTCATCTGACTCATTCATATAAAAATCGTTAAGCGGCTTGTTTTCTATCAGAGCCTGGATAAACTCTGTCATCAGATCTTCATAGCTTTTAGAGCGCACATATTCGTTTACCTTTTTCATCTTGCCAGCGGTATCCGAAAGGTAAATAATCTCAGTTTTCTTTTGTTCCGCTTGCAGAATGAGTGAATAGACCGCATCACCACAGACAAGATGAACTTCCGCATAGCCGTTAAAATACTTCTTTTCTATCAGTTCCCCGTCTTTTGTAACCGCAATAACCGGAAATTTAATAAACAGGTTATTGCCAGATATTTTGTAAGTCATATTATTCTCTTTGGAAGTGGCAAAGTCGGTAATAGGATAAGGGCAAACGATTCTATTCATATCTGATCTGGACATCTCGACAGTGGTGACAACCTCCGGCTCTATACCGGTTATGGCGGCATTTGCAAACACTGGTAACAATAGAAACAATAACAGCAGCAGTCTCATGATTGCTTCTCCTCTATGGCTGTAATCCTGAAAAGCCCGTTGTATACATCGTAATAAATCAGCAGAGAGGCTTTAAATGACTGGACGTTCTCGCCAAGGATTGTCTTTGAAGTTTCGCCGGATATCTCGATAACATTCGGCTTTGTGAAAGACTTGATCTCCATCACCCTGAAAGTCATGGAAATCTCATTGTCCGTATATCCATTTGCCATGCTGATCAGCTTGTTTGAATTCTCCTGATAACAGTCTGCGGAAAACAGCGAGGCAAGCTCTTTGTACTGGTTCGCAACTGTCTGCGGAGTGAAATTGTATAAGAGCTGGCTTACATAAACTCCCATCGCCTGGACATAGTTAGCATCAAGAAAATGTCCGCTGACAGCGGCCTTTGTGGCCAGCCCTGCAGGGATGAGATATGCGTTCTGGTTTCTGAAAGAGTTGTTCAGCATCCAGAGCTGTATGATGATAACAGCGGCAAGGATAACAGTGATGAACTTGCACAACCTATTTTCCATGAACAGATTGGATGCCCTGCTTACATACTTGTCAAAACGCATGGCTATTCCTTGAAACTGCGGATGAAAATATTCGGAAAATGCCTGAACTGTTTCAGCCCCAGCATATGCGGAATGTGCCTGAAATATCCTCTTGGGTGCTTTTCTTTCCCTTTCCTGTAAATGAAAAAGACAGCAAGCACAGATATGAACAGTACTATGCTTTTCAGGAGGACACCTATCAAAACACCATTTGCAAGGATCACGAACTCATCAGAATCCAGCATCATGATTTTTACGGGTTTGTGCAGATATTGTGGGACGTATGAGCGCATTAGTAGATAGCACCCATTGTGGAGACGATGGCATTAAGCCCCAGCCATGCCGCTGATAGCGAAGTTGCTATTATAGGAGTTCTGAGGTTTGAGCTGATCATACCTGTTACAATTCCATAGCCAACGCCGCCAGCACCGATTGTGTAGCCTATCGGGCCGCCGATGACTTTGTTCATCGCTATGTCATACCATGAATATGCGAGATCACCCGTTGTGGGTGTTGTAGCCGCCTGCGCCATAGATGTGCAGAGAACCGCCGCCGCAAAAGCAACGAATGTCAGGATATGTTTCTTCTTCATTTTAGGATTACCCCCTATGCTTTGTTCTCTGCTAATGCAGAGGGGGGTAAATGATATTTCAGCTTAATTAATCTGAGTGATACTTCCAATAATCATCAAAGTTAAATTTGATTAGTCATAGTATGTTTTTAAAAGCAACAATAAAGGCACAAAGAATAAGCATCAGGTTAACTATTACAGAGAACGTCCTGTCACTAATTTTCCTAAGGAATCTACGACCAAAATAATTGCCCACAACAGCCCCAATTCCTGCAATAGAGCCAATAAACAAGACATCTGAATCCATCATACCCACTGTCGTATATGTGCCTGCTTTGAATAATTGCATAACTATAACTACAGCAGCTTTGGTGCCTAACAGCATCTCCTTTTGCATACCATAGTTCAGGTAAAACGGGTTCATTAGAGGACCGCCTACACCAACAATTCCCGATATAAAAGAAGAAATCGCCCCGGCTATTGGGAAATACCAGTTTTTAACTTTAAACAGCTTCTTTTCTCTGAAAAAAAGTGCCCATACCCCATTCAATAAATAAAAAACTGCCAGACAATATGCAATCAATATCGGATTAACAAAAGAGAATAAGTAAGCTCCCGATACTGCTCCGATTATGACTCCGGGCATAACAAGCAGTGAGACTCTTATATTTATTGATCTTCGGTATAAAATTATTCTGCTCAAACCAGACAGCAAGCCTGCAACAGCAACAGCAGGAGCAACTGTCTGGATAGAAAAGAAGATTCCAGAAACAGGCACAAAAATCATTGCCCCGCCTCCTCCTGCCAGCGTACTGAAAAACCAAGACAAAGCACCTAAGGCAAAAGGTAATAAAAGCATGAGGTCCTCATGTGACAACTCATTAAAATTCAATAACTATTTTCCCCATATCTTTTGTGTCGTAACCGCCAACATGAGAAAATTCATCTCTAAAAGTTTCTGAACGTATTATGCTCAATAACGATTCAATCTCAGGTGTACCCATATCCTCTCTTTTAAATACTAAGTCATAACGTTCCTTTTTAATTGGGACAAAATCAATACCTTCAACTTGTTTTGCTATCTTCTCTGAACCAATAGCAACATCTGCCTTTCCTGAAGCAACAACGCTTGCAACCGTTAGATGAGACTGGATTTCTTTTTCATATCCTGAAATGTCTCTTCCAAAAATACCCAAGAGTCTCAGGTTTTCATCCAGCAAGACCCTAGAGCCTGAACCTTGCTCACGGTTAACCATAGTAATATCGTCACGTCCAAAATCATCCCATTTAGTTATATTTTTTGGGTTTCCTTTGGCAACATAAAAGCCTTGAATGCGGCAAGTCAGGTGAACAATAACAGCAGGAATTCCAGGCAACAGCCTCCGCACATAAGGTACATTATAGGTATCAGTGTCGCTGTCCCAAAGGTGGGCTGATGCTACACTAACCTGATTCCGATAAAGAGCAATAAGGCTATCGTAGCTCCCAATGTACGCCCGCAATGCAGGTGTATTATGCTGCCGCATATAATTTGAGAGTATATCCAATATTATATCCTGACCACATAAGACGAACCCTTTATTCGCCGTACCACCGATTGCTTTATGCGTAACAGGCGTACTCGCTTGCTTCAGACCTTTAATATACGATTTGATATCATCATCTGAAAAACGAATTTTCCGTCCAACTTTGTAAGATGGCAATTCTCCACTCTTTATCAAGCTATAAACCTTGCTCTTACTGATTTTTAGTATTTCACTAATATCTTCTACGGAAAGCTCGTCTCTTGATTTCATAAAGCCTCCAAATCTTGACAAATGTGCGAAATAATTTAAAATGAGATATAAAATATAATCTATATATATTTTAGTATTATTTAGTGTATTTAAGCACAATGTTTGACGAACAACAAGAGCTATTAGGTTATATACAATGAAATATTAGGCCTTGATAATACTAGGAGTGATTTAATGATTAAAAAAATTGCAATTAATGGGTTCGGAAGAATAGGCAGAGTTTTATTTAAACAGATCATTAACGATAATAGATATGAAATAAAAATAATAAACGACCCCGCATCTACAGAGATGATGTCTTACTTGCTAAAACATGACACTACTCTCGGCACAATGGACATGCACAATGAAGTAGAGACAGGCTGTGATTTCATAGCAGTAAATGGAAAACATATACATATAACTCATGAAATTGCTCCAGATAGTCTGTCATGGGGCAAACATGATATCGATGTTGTAATCGACTGTTCAGGAGCTTACCTTACTAAAATTAAAGCACAAAAGCATCTTGATGCAGGGGCAAAGAAAGTTATATTATCAGCTCCTGCTGGTCATGAAATACCAACTGTAGTATACGGAGTTAATACAGAAATTTTGACACCTGATGACTGTATAATCTCAGCGGCATCTTGCTCTACAAATGCCCTTGCGCCAATAGTACAAGCATTAAGCAAATATGCCAATATCTTAGCGGGAAACATGCTGACTGTTCACGGATATACAGCAAGCCAAGTTCTTGTGGATAACGCACAAAAAAATAATGACTTTAGACGCTCAAGAGCCGCAGCATGCAATATCATCCCAACCTCAGCAGAAGCAGCCACAGCAGTAGGAAGAGTTATTCCTTCTTTAAACGGCAAGCTATATGGTTCTGCTGTCAGAGTCCCAGTACAGGCAGGATGTTATATAAATTTCATTGCTGAAATACAAAGAGAAAATGCTACAGCAGAAGAACTCAATGATGTAATGAAATCTGCATCCTCAGAATTTTTTGGATATACAGAAGAAGAATTAGTTTCTTCTGATATCATAGGCATTCGTTATGCATCACTTTTTGATGCGACACAAACAGAAGTGTGTAGGACATCTCAGAATACTTTCCAAATAAAACTATCAGCTTGGTTTGACAATGAAAGCTCTTTTGTATCACAAATTATTCGCTGTTTAAGCATTGGTGCTTTCAGGATTAACAATACAATATATTAGACCATTACTTATTTAGGTTTCTCTAAAACTAATATGCCTCAGTTCAAGTGTGATTTGACTTTTTCATAAAAAATCTCCAGCAATAGCACCCAAATTGTCGCTATTGTTATCTTCTGCCTCAGTAGATTCCGGCAACATTGCAATGTCCGGCTGGTGGGTGGCAAACATACTGAGGAGCTGAGCCCCTTCCGTGCTATGTTTTGCCAATGGGGTTCTCTTAAAGCCATCCGACAGGTACTGCAACAACATCTGGAGAGAGAGGGATAAGCTTATCAATGGAGCATATGACAGCACCTTTCCCAATCGGTTTATCCAGTTTACTCAGCAAATGGAAGCTTTTCGCCGCTGTCATTGAAGGGGTTCCGGTCTTCTTAATCTCCACAGGATAAAGCATACCGTTTGCCTCAATTAAAAGGTCAACCTCTTTCTGGTCAATATCCCTATAAAAATATAAATTAGCCTCCAGCCCATTATGCCAATAGCTTTTAAGAATCTCGCTGACTACATAAGTCTCAAAAATAGCACCACTCATAGCCCCTGCCTCCAGAGACTTACTGTCAGTCCACTTGGTAAGATAAGTGCCAAGTCCAGTATCAAGAAAATACAGCTTAGGAGTTTTCACTATTCTTTTAGTTACATTGCTGTGGTACGGATAAAGAAGATACACTAGCCCAGACGCCTCAAGCACTGATATCCATGACTTGGCTGTTTTATTGTCTATAGATACATCTCTGGCAAGATCGGCATAGTTCAGAAGCTGTCCTGTCCTCGCTGCCACTGCTCCCAGAAACTTATGAAATGTAATTTCATCTGTTATGTTGAGTATGTCCTTAACATCCCTCTGTATATAAGTCTGAATATACGAACGATAAAAAATATCTCTGGTGTCGGGATTATCATTCACACGAGGATAAGAGCCGAGCCATATTTGCTGAAAAATCTCCATAACATCTTTGAATGGTCTTTTAGCAATATCATTTGAAGGTAGGAAAGGTTTTGATGTATCACCATTGGAACTAAGCTCTGCGCCTGAAAGACCAAGCAGATCAAGTATAGCCACTCTGCCTGCCAAACTCTCAGTTATACCCTTCATAAGGCTGAATTTCTGCGAACCTGTCAGCCAGAACATACCATTCTTTCTACCTTTATCCACAGCTATTTTTATGTATGAAAACAGCTGTGGAGCATACTGAACTTCGTCAATAATAAGCGGCGTCTTGTATGTCTGGATAAAAAGCCCAGGGTCATTCTGCGCAAGACTGCGTATATCAAGATCATCAAGTGTGACATATTGCATGTGTCCTTCTGAACACATCTCAAGCAGTGTAGTCTTTCCCACCTGCCTGGGCCCTGTAACAAGAAGCACAGGAAAGCTGTCGCTCACCTGCTTTATCACCTTTTCCATAGTGCGCTTATACATAAAACTCTCCGTTTAATATGGAATATAATTCCAATATAAACGCAGTTATTGTTTTTTTCAACACCAACTCATGCTTGAAGTCATATACGCAGATCATCTAACTTAACACCAATAGTATCCACAATCATGCAAAGTGTTTGCCAGTCGGGTTCTCTTGCATCCTGAAGATAGTTGCAGAGACGGCTTGCGGAAAGTCCTGTTTCTCTGCACACATCGGCCTGAGTAAGGTTTGCTTTATTTATATAAAATCTGAGTGCCTGCCCAAGTGTCATCTCTTTCATAAAAAATCTCCCGTAATATCATTCAAATTATCGCGATTGTTCTCTTCTGCCTCGGCAGAATCCGGCAACATTGCAATATTCGGTTTATGAGTGGCGAACATGCTGAGGAGTTGCGCCCCTTCCGTGCTTTTGATGTATTTCTGAAGAGCCATAGATATAAACTGTCCACGCTGAGTTTTCGGAATGGACATTATCATTTTAAAAAGCTCTTCGTTTTTGATAGTGATCTGCAGTCTGTATGATTTCATAGTTCCCTCTTAAATATAAAAAGAGGCTTCACAGGCGGAGTGTAAAGCCTCTTCCAACTTCTGACGTTAATATATTAATCCGCCTTTAGAGCTTGTTCCTGTTTCGCCATGACGGCTTTCAGATAGCCTCTGGCATTCGCAAACTCCGGTCTTTCGGGAACCGAAACAATCTTAGCATATTCAGAAGGAACATATTTGGCAATAGTAACTGCGCCGCCGCCAGCAAGTAGCATTATATCTGCCCTCTGCAGGCGTTTGTCCCAAAGACTTCTGATGTTGTGCATTACTTCATCAAAATACATCTCTGTGATGTTCCTAATGGCCTCTGTCAGGTCTATTTTGTTGCCGTAGACATTCATACGTCCGGCGAGAAAAACTTCTTTCGCCTCCTGATCCGAAAGCTGAATGCCGTGTTCTCTATTGATGAGCTCCACAAGCCCCAGCACGATCTTTGATATACCAAATTTGTCCAGAGTCTTAGCGTCTGCCTTGATCGCTGTCCCCTTCTCAAAGCACAGCACATCTATGGTGTTGAACCCAATATCCAGAATAATACCGTTTTTAGCTGTCCCAGGCTTTACCTTGCCAGTGTCATCCATACGGTAATCCAGCAGGATACCTACTGCCTGCGGAAACATGCTGAGCTGTGCCTTCATACTGATACCGTCCACTTGCACAGTAGTCAGCTCCTTAATCATCTCATCTTTCTTATTAAAAAGACCAAGCGGCAGCCCCGCCGCTACATGTGTCGGCTCAATCTTTAAGACCTTCAAAGTGTGATGAATGAAAAGAGGACTATACCTTTTCAGGAAATCAAAACTCCTCGTTGAAAAAGCTCCGAATCTGGCTAATTCTCCAACGATATATTCACGTCCCTGAAAGCTATATCTCTCCTCAGTCTCGTCAGCAATATCAATGCTGTTCATAGGAGCATAAGCTACCGCCGTCGGCAGTTTGAAATACTTCAGTTCGCCGTCTTCCATATATACGGCTTTGACATCCCCATACCCTACATCTATACCTATCATGCAATACCTCCTTTGCTTTCTACTCTGATAATGGATAAGGGGGTAAACGGTTTTATCAGTTTTTTTAAACTTTTTTATCAGTGTCTGAGCAGTGGTTAAACACTTAAAAGAAATGTCCCTGATGAATTGCAGGCTGAATACCATCACAATTGACACAAAGAATAATAGATATTATAATATCTACAAATAGAATATTTTGCCTCTTAGGGATACTATAATGACTTTTATAACCTTAGAAGAAATGATTGAATATATCAGAAGTTCATTGAGAAACACCCGTCTGGGAAAAAACCTCACCCAAGAAGGTCTTGCCGAACGATCTGGTGTCAGCCTCGGCACATTGAAAAAGTTTGAATCAACAGGACAGATTTCTCTGGAGTCGCTTCTCAAGCTCTGTCTAGCACTAGACTTACTGGATAATTTTGAAAACTTATTTGATAAAAAAGAACAGCCGAAATCATTGGATGATATCTTATCGCAGGATAAGACAAGAAAGAGAGGACGTAAGAAATGAACCATGCCCCTATACAACTGCTAAATGTTTATTATCATGCTGATAAAAAATATCATATGGGCAGGCTTGCCTCCAGAGATAGAAAAATCTGGTTTGAATACACGCCTGAATTTATCGCTGCGGGTTTTGAACTGTCTCCTTTCAAACTGCCCCTGCAGCCAAATGCCGTTTCCGCCGATACCAATGCGTTTGATGGCCTGCACGGCATATTCAATGACAGCTTGCCCGATGGGTGGGGAAGGATGCTTCTTGATCGTCAGGCAGCAAAATATGGAATAGCAACTCACCTGCTTACACCGCTGGACAGGCTGAGCCACGTCGGTAAATACGGGATGGGAGCATTGTCATACGAGCCTGAGTATTCAGAAGATGTCCAGCCTGCTGAGAATCTTGACCTTATGAAACTTGCAGAAGAGATGAAGCAGATTCTGGAAGGTGAAGGAGACGACGCACTGCTGAAGCTGAAGCAGCTTGCCGGTTCATCAGGTGGTGCCAGACCAAAAATCACTGCAAAGGTAAGTCCGGATAAAAAACATATCGTATCCCAAACAAGCAATCATCCCGATGGCTATGAGGACTGGCTAATTAAGTTTAACTCAAGATTCGATGATGCCGACTCCGGCAGAATAGAATATGCATACAGCGTCATAGCTAAAGATTCCGGAATAGATATGCCAGAGACTTATCTTTTTAACACAAGTACCGGAAGCTATTTCGGAGTGCAGAGGTTCGATAGAGATAACGGCAGGCGAATTCATATGCATTCGCTATGCGGACTCATCCACTCAGACTACAGGTTTCCATCTTTGGACTATTCCGATCTGTTGAAAGTCACACAGGTGCTCACAAAAGACATGAGAGAAGTGGAGGCCGTATTCAGACTGGCGTGCTTTAACGTTATCATGCACAACAGAGATGACCACAGCAAAAACTTTTCATTTTTATATCAAGGTAAAGAATGGAAATTATCGCCTGCTTACGACCTGACATTTTCATCAGGGCCAAACGGCTATCAGAGCATGACTGTTGCAGGCGAGAGCCTTAAGCCCACACTGACACACTTAAAGGAGCTTGGAACAAAGGCAAATATTAAAAAGCCTGAACGGATAATCGATCAAGTTATAACTTCAGCAATAAAATGGCAATATACTGCATCCGGCCTGAACATTAGTGACAGCACAATTAAAACAATTAGTCAGATAATTGACTCCCATATGAAAGCAGGCCAATAAGCACTTATTAATCACTCTTTAATGAGTGTTTAAAGAGTTTTCTTTCAATGCCTAAACACTGAATTGTGCGGCATGGGAATCTGTGATGAATTATATAGCCGTCTGCGGCGGAAATCGCCAGTGCAGAAAATTCGAAAAGCACTCTGATAACTGTCTGCTTATGGGTATAGATGTAATCACATGTCTTCCGGAAATCAGTGTTGCTGATAATAACAATATCCGCTGTACGGCTGTTGAGTCCCGCATATTCATAAACTCCGGCAGCAAGTCTGTACCATTCTGGAAACCCAAAACCATCCGGCATGCTGCCTATGTGATACTCAACCCTATTCTGCGAGTGAAGCCGCCTGAACCCCTTAACAAATTTATGTTTAATCTCAAAATGATAGCTGGTCAGGTCTTTCCTATATCTGAATACTTTCATAGCTCCCTGTATGGACTGAAATAGATATGAAACGTCTTTTCCGGTATGTCGTTATGGTTTTTATCCCAAAAAAAGTTTGTCCGCTGGTATGTGTATTTTGAAACCACCTTCTCCATGAAATCAGAGGTCATATTACTAATAATAGATTTGAATTTCTTATCTGTAGCAGACAGCTTGCGGAATTTTCTATCTGTCCAAGACTGCAGCTCACGCATCTGATAAAAAGAATCCTTTGCATACTTCGCTGTTTCAAGCAGCTGACTTATAAGACTGGATAGCTGTACAAGCTTGTACTGCGGAGTTGTCCTTGTTGATATTATAAGCTCACAGCGTTTCTTAAAATCTGAGATGACATCCGGTCTGATAGTCACATTGATATGCGTCCTGCCAGATTTTTCGTACACAACAACATGGTAGCTCATGATCTCAATAGGCTTTTCAAAAATATCCATATAGCCGTCAGTCTTTCTCTGTGATGTCTCTATTACGGAACTGCCTATGCGTATTCCTGAATCCTTGACCCTGTACATGAACGGATCAAAAATGCAATTCGCAAGGCTACCTTTCAATCCATCAGAACCCCAGAAGCACAGATACTTTTCGATAGCTTCATCAAGAAACCGTTTATCAGCGATGCCGTGATCTCTTAAGCGATTAAGCAGTAACTCCGTATCATGCCGCCGCTCATGCTCTGTATGAATGTAATACCAGTGACGGACTCTGCCATTGAAAAGCCTGCGGAGCCAGCTTATAGCGTGACCTTTTGTCCAGTCCACCTTGAATGAATTCTTGATCTTCTGCATTGTCGGCGCAAGTACGAGATAAAGCTGGTAGAGCTCTTTTATCTCATCATAAACCGTCGCACCTGACCTGTAGAAATACTTATCTGTCAGCTTTTCAGAGGTCTGCTGGAATGCCGAACGGTTCATAATATCATACAGCTCGCCATTGCGGAAATGAGTCCGCATGACGATTCTGAGCTGCGCACGTCTTACAAGATAATAACTGTTGTCTGCTGCTTTCATGTCATATTAATGCGCTTCGCAGTAAATGCCTGCCATCAGCCAAAAATACTATATAAGTGTCAGCACTTTGCTGACCATAAAAGAAGTGGATATAAATGCAGTGGGCAGGCTTGACAAAGCCTGCGTCCAAATAGATCATAGCGGTAACTGATGCAATAACTTTGAGTTTAAATACTCCTGACAGCCTGCCGAGTCCGTGAAGGACTTGCAGCCAATCTTTGATTTACTTCAAACTGATCAACACTACTTTTTATAGTGGGATTCACTCGGATTAAGTTCCTGATTACGGCGGAAAGTCGTCCACTGGAGGAACACATGTAAAGCCTGATTTTATCCTAGGCAGAGTCCCCAGCCAACAGCCCGACATTTGGGCTGATGATATAGATTTATGCCTGGTTTTTTAAAACCATTTCAGACGCTCAGAACCTCTGAAGCTCACATTTTCCGGAGCCTGACCAGCTCCGATGACACTTCGCCATTCTTGTGAGATAAAGGGGAGAGCTGGAGAGCCGGATGCTACGGAAACGGGCACGTCCGGTTCGGGAACCAGCTACGGGGAGCTACCCAAGGTTAGCCTCTTGGGGTGTGACCCGATAGTTGAGTTCACATGTATTTATCCGCTTTGAAGCGGTGCGCCTGGATAAAACAAATATCCGTCTGGTCAGGGGAATGCATGCTCTACGAGCAGTATTAACCTGCAAGGGAACTGGCGGCTGTAGAGGGATTAAAGGATTGGTCATCCATATAAGCCTTTACAGTTGGAGCAGTTGGTTTAAAGCCCGTGAGGGCGACCCGAAACACTATGATGACGAGAGGAAGCTCTGCATAAAACTTTGATGAATAGGTGCGAGTAAGGCGATCTGTGACACTTCGTAGCCTGAAAACTGCAATAAAGCCGGCATATGCGCCGACGCTGAAAATCAAAGTACAGGAGCCATCTAAGGGGTTGTATAGGATGTGTGAGGTAAAAGCTCACGATGTCGGGACAGGTAAAGCTGTTGGCATTTTGTTTGAATCGGGGATGTAACCTGTCTGATACTGTCAGGCAGGGCACGGAGGATTCGTAGTAAGCCTGATCAAAAGATCACGTTTGCGTCCGACCGTTCAGGTTAAGAGCCTGCGGCAGCAGAGGGGAGTGGCTTCCTCAATGTGTAAGCGAAGGACAAACGAGCCGGTTAAAAGCTGGCTGGACGAAGGAATCTAGGCTCTATCTTTTGAGCCGTTTGTAAATGGTTTTAAGATACCGGACATGTCAGGCACATGTCCTACCTCATGGGAGCTGCTTCGGCGGCTCCCTTTATATTTTAGGCTTGATATTTTATTAGCTTGTAATTACATTGTAACTACACGAGGTAATATTATGAGCAAAAGCGGAACTGTACAGGTGCGCATGCCTGAAGACTTAAAACAAGAGGTTAACTCAATACTTAATACTCTGGTGTATTAATTAAATAAAAAATGACTAAAATAATTATATAAATATTTGATAAAAACTATATTGTAATATGTTTGGCTAATTTATAATTGTCATAAAGAAATAACTTATAGCAAATTTTATTAAATTATAGTTTGTACATTTTCTAGTTTAGGTTGGATAGAGAAATATGACGTAGAACACGTGTAGTAAGTACTTTCACTGACGGTAATTCAGCTTTGTTGCTTGTTTGAGCTAAATCGACGTTATCCGGTAATCCAGTGCTCGTAGCGGCGTGATTCGGACAGCGTAGCGTTTTCCCGTCGGACACTGTATCGGCCTTCGGACACCGTAGCGGAGCTCGGACACTTCCCGCCCGCAAGGTTAACCTTTAAACTGTCCTCCAATAATAAGTTGGAGGCAAATATGACGAGGTTAACAATGAGCGAGATCAAAGAGGTAATACGCCTAAGATACATAAACCAGCTTTCCATCCGTCAGATAT
>JBFWJS010000002.1:0-655570 GCA_050253075.1 Deferribacterales bacterium | reverse complement strand
TTATTAATTACTATGGCAACGTCTCTTGTGGCTTATGCAGTGAGCTCCGAGAAGCCGTCTACACACGACACTTCATGGATCGAGCGTCACGGCAATGCCAGCAAGATAGATAAATCCGAGTGCCTCCAGTGCCACGTGGAGGAGGTTTCATGCATTAAGTGTCATCAGGACACACCTCCGAGAAACCACACCAACGGCTGGATAAAGAAAGGCCACGGTATTGAGGCCAGATGGGACAGCGATTCCTGCAGTTCCTGCCATAGAGAGGACTCATGTATACAGTGTCACCAGGAGACTCCGCCTGCATCTCACAGACCGGGCTGGAGAGAACCTGTAAATCGTCACTGTACAAGCAGCTGTCATTACCCGATTCAGGAGACAACCTGCTTTACATGCCATAAGAGTGCACACGCACCCAATGAATACAGTAAATAGATAGGGAGTATAATATGAGTTTTAAAGATAAACTTCTTAACACAAGAGACGTAACTCGCCGTACCTTCCTTAAGGGAGCGAGTGCTGTCGGTGCTACTGCTGCCCTTTACGGTTGCGGCGGCGGAAGCTCAAGCGGCAAGACATATATGGAAGAAGACGATACTATCGAAGTACCTACCATCACGGAAGAGATAATCCCCGGGGGAACACCTCACAACTGTGGCGGTAGATGCGTCAGCCGTTATTATGTAAAAGACGGCGTTGTTAAGCGTATCGTAACAGATGAAAGAGGCGACAAGCCGCTCAATAACGGTGACGACCCTGAATACCGTTCATGCGTAAGATGCCGTTCACGTAAACAGTGGTTCTATCGTAACGACCGTATCATGTATCCTCTCAAACAGACAGGAAACAGAGGCGACATCAACGGATTCCAGAGAATCTCATGGGATCAGGCGTTCTCAGAGATCGCTGCTAAAATGAACGAAGTAATAGGCAGATACGGAAGCAAAGGTATACATTCTATCTATTCTTCCGGTGATGCATCCGGCTGGGCGGGAAACTCTCTTCACAGACTTCTCGGTCTTTCCGGCGGATACACATACTACTACTCTAACTACAGCTTCCCTGCTCTGCAGCACGTATCCTACTTCGTAGACGGTAAAAACACCGGCTCACCTTACGGTAACGGACGTCAGGATGCTAAAAATGCTGACGTACTCGTTCTTTGGAGCTACAACCCTAACGAGGTTGTATTCGGTACTAACACAAACTGGTACCTCCAGCAGGTTAAAGAGAGCGGTGTACCTGTTATCGCTGTTGATACAAGAGTATCAAAAACAGTGGCAACAGCCGCTGATGAATACATAAACATCATGCCGGGAACAGACGCAGCTCTTCTCCTTTCTATGATGTACTACATCATGAAAGAGCATCCTGATCTCGTTGATCCGGACTTTATCAAAAAATACTGCTACGGCTTCTTCGACACAGGCAACACTATTGCTGCTGCACACGCAGACGTTCCTGCTGCTAACTACGGCGTGCCTGACGGCGGTTCTTTATCTGCATTCATTATGGGTACAGATACAGACCTTACACCAGCAGGCGGCGGAGTACTCGCAGGTCTGAACAATGCCGTGTCTATCTATCCCGATACTATCGGTTACAACGTAAATCCTGCTGACGAGCTTTACGAAAAAACTGTTAAGATCTGGGGTCAGGGAGCTAAAACACCTGAGTGGGCTTCTGCTATAACAGGTGTTCCGGTGGCTAAGATCAAAGAACTCGCCCTTACATACATGAACAACAAAGTAACAACATGGATCGGCGGCGGTTACCAGAGACATACTGAATCTGAGCAGGCTGTATGGCTGAACAGAATCTTCAGCGTATTCTCTAAAAACTTCGGTGCTGCAGGTCAGAGTTCAGGACGTAACACAAACAACGTAACAGCATCCACACCTGGAGTAGGCATGGGCGCAGGAAACGGTGTTGATCTTGAATCTGTACTTTACGATGCAACAAGAGTTACATCTCCTATCAGCTACCTTGCTTCAGGTCCGAGAACAGATATACCTGTTTTCGTTATCCCTGATGCTGTTGATAATGCAGGTACAGGAAATTCCAGATGGAACGACGGTCAGGTAAAAGCCATCCACGAAGGATTCGGTAAGATCATCTTCGTCCCAGGCGGTAACATCATGGTTAACCAGTCCGGTGACGTAGACTACAACATGGGCGTCTTTAGCGACAAAACAAAATGTGAGATGATAGTCAACTTCGACCACTTCCTCACACCATCTGCAGCTATTGCAGACTATATACTCCCATCTACAATGCAGGGTGAAAAACCGGGCGCTGTAAATGCTTGGGGTACAGGTGAAGTTTGTATCAGGCTGAATAAGGTGAAAGACATCCCCGGTGAAGTCCTTTCCGAATACGACATATGCGGCGGTATCGCCGATAAACTCGGACTTAAATCTGACTACTATGACGGTTATTCAGAAGGTCAGGAAGGTATGGACGAACGTCTCAGAGACGGCTGGGAAGCATCCAACCTGTCTGCCAAGTACAACATGACATATGATGAATGGGTAGAGAAAGGCGTTGCGTCTCTCCATACCACATACAACGAAAACGAATACAACATTCAGTTCCAGGCTTTCCGTCTCGACCCTGAGGCCAGTCCTCTTGCGACACCTACAGGTAAATTCGAGGCTTACTCACTTGCCATGATGGAAGACTATGAAGCCAGACATCATGACAACATCGACGAAGTTACAACAGACGCAGGCCCCGGTACAGCAGTTATCGGCGGAAACATCTACAGTGCGTATGCTGACTCTGTGGGTAAAACAGATGCGAGAAGATTCGTATATCCTATCCCTATGTACATCCCGACTGTGGAAGGACGTCACGCTGTTGACGAATCCGACCCTACAAGCCCGTATGTACACGATGACCCGCTCGATACAAAAGGCAGCGGATACGATTACACTCTGCACACATGGCACGTAATGTACCGTTCACACTCTACACTGAACAACGTTGCATACCTGAACGAAAACTTCAAACAGGATGCCAACGGTAACGAAGCCTTCCTCGATCCTAACAGAGACTGGGGCGACGGTGTATGGGACGACGGCGTGTATGAACCTATATGGCTCAACCCGTCAGATGCAAACGACATCGGTGTTACATCCGGAGACAAAGTTCTCATCCAGAACGACAGAGGAAAGATGTATGCATCAGTACATGTAACTCAGAGAGTCCCTGCTAAGATCATATACATCGGACAGGGCTCATGGGCTCAGAAGAACTCCAACGGTATCGATATCGGCGGTTGTGCAAACACACTGACAACTGCACGTCCATCGAGGATCTGTAAAGGTATGACTTCTGCCAACGACTGTAAAGTTACAATAGCGAAAGCATAGGAGGACTAAAATGGCTCAAATGGCATTTTACTTTGACCAAAATAGATGCATGGGCTGTCATGCCTGTGTTGTAGCCTGTAAGGACTGGAACGATGTTCAACCCGGTCAGGCTAGATGGAGAAGACTGAGCACAGAAGAATCAGGAACATTCCCGAACGTTAACGTGTTCAACCTTGTTTTATCCTGTAACCACTGTGAAAACCCTGCTTGTACAGCAGCTTGTCCGGTAGGCGCGATATATAAAAGAGAAGAGGACGGTATCGTTATCGTAAACCGTGACCTCTGTCAGAACATCAAAGCATGTGCTGTGGCTTGCCCTTACGGCGCACCTCAGTTCGGCGATGATGAGAGCGAACCGGTACCAAACTCAAGCTGGGCAGTAGATCACCCAATGCAGAAATGTACTTTCTGCTGGGACAGACTCGAAGAGGGGCTCGCTCCTTCATGTGTGGCATCATGCCCGCAGAGAGCTATCGACTACGGTACAGCCGAAGAGATCGCAGCAAAGTATCCGACAGCAGTGAGAACTGTGACAGGATTCCCTGCTACAGATAGAGATGCAAACGGCAATACACTCGATTCAGGCGATACATTACCATCTATCTTCTTTAAACCAAAGAGCTAGAGGTAAACCAAAACTATGGCGGAGGGGAGTGCCCCTCCCTTCCGCTTTTTTTTAAATAGGAAAGCAAATGATAAGATTTTTAGACCGCAATAATCTTTCAGAAATAAATAATGAAACTTTCCGTAAAGATGCCGAAAGGCATATCGAAGCGTACGAAAACTTTATGGAGAGTGTCAAAGAATCAGGAATCGACACCGACGGAAAAACCTCCTTTATTTATGTTTTTCCTGACAGGCTACGTGATATGGCCGGCATCATCTCCTGGAATTCCGGCCATAGCCTGTCTTATGGTCATCTATCCCCTGCTTGCGAACACTGCCGAACAGGCGCAGGTTCCAAGACAGTCTTTCAAACGCTGAAGTGCAATAAGGACTGCTACTTCTGCGCAAATATGAATCAGGAAAATTACGACTATTTTGTCGAGAATATAAACAATGCATTGGAAGAGCTGATTGCATCAGACACGGGCAGCGGGTTCAGGTCTATCGCTCTCACGGGCGGAGAACCGCTCCTACTCCCTGAAAAGGCACTGGAGTTCTTTAAAGAGTGCAGATCAAGATACCCTGAAGCACATCTGAGACTCTATACAAACGGAGATTTTCTGGATGATGAAATGGCAGCGTCACTGGCCGATGCGGGACTAGACGAGATAAGAATAAGTGTAAAGGCTGCCGACACGGGATATCCGCAGGAAACAGTGGATAAGGTAGCACTGGCAGTCAGGTATATACCTTCTGCTATGGTGGAGATGCCCGTCATCCCGGGCACGCTGAATGTCATGAAAAAGCTCCTGAAAGATCTGGACGCTGCGGGGTGTAAGGGGATCAATATACTTGAATTCCTTTACCCGTGGATAAACAATGAAAAGTTCAGATCACGCGGATTCAAAGTAAAGGAACGCCCATACAAGGTCTTTTACGACTACGGCTATGCAGGCGGTCTCCCGGTCACAGGCAGTGCTGAGGAGTGCATAGAACTTCTCCGTTACGCTTCGGAGGAGGGTCTGGGTATGGGCGTTCATTACTGCAGTCTGGAAAACAAGCTTACATCGCAGATATACGGACAGAACACGGGCGTGAAGCTCATGCCTTTTGAATACCTTTCCGAAAGGGATCACTTCATAAAGACGGTCAGGCTGTACGGAAGCAGTGCCACAAAGGCTGTCAAATATTTTAGAAAAAATGGAATAGAGGATTACATATCAGAGGCAAGGGGGCTGAAAGTCGAATTTCACCCTAAGCACCTGAGCAGTATAGAGGGCGTCTCCGAAGCGGCGTTAACTTATAACGTGGTGGAAGAGACCGACGGATATAAGACGATGAGAGAGATAAAGATAGACCTCATCAGACCGGACGAATTTGATTTTACAAACGATATCTAAGAGGTGGATTATGCAAGCACTGGAAATGCAGAATATATTTGCAGGCAGAAGTGTAGCTTACAATGTTTTTTCGAGAGTATTTATAGATACTTCTGACGCTGAGGCGGATGCATTCTATGCCGAAACATTCGAGCTGATGCTGGAGATAGCCGAAAGCTCAGAAAACGAAAACATGATCAAAGGGGCAGCAATGCTCCGTGACTTCATGGGGGTGAAGTTCTCCATAACAGACATTCTGGATGAGACAAGGGATGAGAGAGCAAAGGAATATACAAGACTGTTCATACTGGGCAAGATTTCCGTGCCTATCTATGAGTCTGTTTATACATCTCCTCAGCACCTGACAAAGCAGGAATCATGGGAGCAGGTAAAAGCATTTTTTACATCTCACTTTTTTAAACGAGCGCAAGAAGACAGAACGATGGAAGATCACTTAGCAATGGAGCTTCAGTTTGTAGGTCGTATGAGCAGCAAGGCTGCTGCTTATATGGAAGCTAACAACTTCGATGATGCGGAGGAAGCTATAGTAGCCCAGCTTGAGTTTCTGAATAAACATATATCTCGCTGGGCCTTCCTGTTCTGTGACAAGGTAGCATCTGCCGAAAAAGATCTTTCTACAAAGTTTTATCCGGCTTTCGCATTGATGCTTAAAGGGTTTCTTGAAGACGATATGATTTTCCTGAGCGAAATCACGGAGTAGCGTATGGGTGTTCTCGGCGGACTGCTGGACAGGCTGAATGAAACTATCGTGATAGACAGCCGTCTGTGCAGCAGGGTAAGGAATAAAAAATCTGAATGCAGCGACTGTATGGATGCATGTGCGCACGGGGCAGTCTCTATCACCAAAGCAGGGGGCAAAGTTCTCATAGACTGGGACAAGTGCACCGCCTGCGGAGAGTGCTATTCCGCATGTAAGAGCGGCGTGTTTCAGATAAAGCTCGCCGACAAAAGCCGCCTCTTCTCCACTCTGAAAGAGAGCATATCTGAAGACAGTCAGGCTGTCTTCGCCTGTAAAGACAAATGGGGTGATAAGACCATAGGCGTGCCTACCCTCGCATATGTCGACAGGAAGATACTGGTAAAGGCCGCCCTCGCAGGAGCAGAGAGGATAATACTTCAGACAGGCGACTGCGGAGAATGTAAGCATAAATGCATGGCAACCGCAGTAAAAGAGATGAGGCATGCAGAGGATATCTTTGCCTCTGCAGACAGGAAAGTGACCATTGAGACAGCTCCCTACGAGAAAGAAGTTAGAAGTAAGGCAAAAAAGAGGCTCGAAGACAGCCAGCTCGTCAGCAGACGGGAATTTTTCAGCCTTATGGGCAGGCGGACCAAGAAGTCAGTGGGACAGGTGGTATATTCTCTATCAGAGAATGATGCGAACAGGGCAAAGACAGTGCTCACGGGCACGGGCGTTAAGAGACGTTTCGCCGATGACATCAGACTGCTGGGCGGAGAGGAACTGCTCGGGAAAATGAGAGAAGGCGGCATGATGCCGTCAGTGTGTGTAGATTCAGATAAATGCAGAAAATGCGGTGTGTGCGAGCGAATGTGTGCATTCGGCGTATACACCTGCGAGTACGAAACGGTAAAAGGCAGAAAGAAGATAGTAAATATAAAAGTAGACCAAGACAGCTGTACAGGGTGCGGCATATGCGCACTTTCCTGTATGGCAAAGGCGATAACTGTGCAAGGGGTAAAAGCATAGTGAACAGCCGATAAAGGAGGCATATATGTTTGGATTAGGTTCTCAGGAGATAATAATAATCTTAGTAATAGCTGTGCTTCTGTTCGGAGTGAAAAAGCTCCCTCAGATAGGTGAAGGGATGGGCAAGGCGCTCACCAACTTTAAAAAGGCTACAAAAGAAGCAGAAGATGCAATGGACATCACACCCGAAAAGGCGGAGAAAAGCGTCGAAGCAATATCGTAAGCAATTAGTACTTAAGTGGTAGTAATAAAAGTGGAATATCCCGATGCAGGCGAGAGTCTCATCGGGATATTTGCTTATAATATTAATTTAGGTATTAAATAATTCTGTCTGCCTCATTCTACATAAATATTGCACAGTTTTGTTATATATGTTAATTTACTGCTCACATCGGCCGAAGAATATCGGCGATATCCTCACCTTATTTGCATAATCTAAAATTTAATTGTAATTCAAAGGCGCATTTTTTGCGTTTATCATTCTATTTCTGCGTTTTCTATTGCCGTGTGGTGTGGCGTATGGTGAAACCTCTAATAGTAACAGTCGGTTGCAATTGATTCATTTAAAAAACAAGAACCCAAATTATTATCGAGGTCGTAAATGTCTAATATTATTAAGATGGACCCGATCACTCGTATAGAAGGGCATATGAGTGTGGAAACCTCTGTCGGGAGAGGGCGGGTCACAGAAGTTAAGATTTCCGGAAATATGTATCGGGGCTTTGAGCGTATGCTGATAGGCAGACATCCCGTAGATTCTGCCAGAATAGCCCAGCGTATATGCGGTGTGTGCCACGAGGTGCACGGAGTCTCGTCAGTTATGGCTCTGGAGCAGATATTCGGTGTAACACCGCCCCATAACGGACTGGTTCTCCGTGATATGATACTGGGACTGCACATCATAACAGACCACCTGCTCCATTTTTATAACCTATGCCTGCCGGACTATGTCGATCTGTCCGCAGCAGCAGGCTACACAGGCAGAGACAAAGCTCTGCGTGATATATCCGACTGGCTCTCTTCGTCGGGTACAAAATTCCTCATAAACAAAACCGAAGGCAACTATATCAAAGACGCAGGCTCTGCCCGCAGATTTGTGCTGAATTATTTTCAGGCCTTAAAGATACGCAGCGAGGCGGCATCGGGGCTTGCGATACTCGGGGCAAAGGTGCCTTTCATCCATGCGCTCCTGCCGGGCGGTATAACCACAGAGATGACCCCCGACACCATAATGAAGTATTACAAATCCCTTGAGAAGACGGCGGATTTCGTAACCAGCTCCTTTTTGCCTGATGTCATGGAGATAGCGGAGAGATTTCCCGAATATTTCGACATAGGCGAAGCATATAACACATTCTATGCACACAGCGCATTCACATCCAAGAAAGGCACTCTGTTCACACAGGGAGTCATTGCCGACGGAAAGAAGCAGGACTTCGACTATTCCAAAGTGAAAGAGCTGATAGATTCTTCATATTACAAACCCGACGGCAGCCCCGACGAAAATGCGAAGGGCGCATACAGCTGGATAAAGACTCCTGTGTATGACGGCATACCTCTCGAAACAGGCCCCCTCGCAAGAGCTGTAATCTCAGACGATGCAGAGTTCAAAAAAGCAATGTCTAAGCTGGGGCAGAAAGAGATGAAGTCGTCTGTCATGGGCAGGATACTCGCCCGTGCCACTGAGTCGGTCAAGCTGTGCGAATACCTTTTTGCACGCACGGAAGAGTTTGTCATGGGCGATCCGTCCATTAAAAGCATAGACCTGAGCAAGCCTGTTTCAGGCGAGGGGATAGGATTCTCCATCGCTGCCAGAGGCGCTCTTATACACCACATAAAAGCATCGAAGGGCAAGGTGACGGACTATAAGATGATAGTTCCTTCCACTTGGAATTTCGGCCCATCCGTAGGCGGGAAGCCTGGGGTAGCCGAAAAGGCAGTCCTCGGAACGCCCGTAAACTACGAAGGCAGTTCCGTGGAAGTGGGCAGAGTGATAAGAAGTTTCGACCCATGCACTGCATGTTCGGTTCATTAGGCGGTGCATGATGATAAGTAGAAGAAATTTCTTAAAAAACTGCATGGGGCTCTCGGCTGCGGTCTTCGGTTCGGAGATATTCGGAGCGCAGATAGCCGAAGGATTCATGAGGATAAGCTCCTCAGACAGACCAAAGCTCGTATTCATACAGGGGCAGAGCTGTACAGGGTGTACTACATCCACGGCATACGGAAACGAGATAGACTTCATAGATTTTATAATGAAGCTGGTGAGGCTGCAGGTGCATCCGACCCTGTCATTTTCGCAGGGCGAGGAATACATCGAACAGCTCAACAGCGTGACGGCAGAGGGCGGGCATGTCCTCGTGCTGGAGGGGAGCATCCCCGCAAAGATGAAGCGTGCGTGCCTCCTCGGTGAAGATACCCTTTACGAAGGGCTGGCGAAACACATAAAGACAGCTTCTGCCGTTGTAGCTTGCGGTTCGTGCTCCTGCTACGGCGGTATCCCCGCATCAGGCAGAAATGAGACAGGCGCCATAACCATCGAAGAATACATGAAAAGGGAAAACATCAGCAAACCTGTGATAAAGATTCCCGGGTGTCCCGTGCATCCTGACAGGCTGATGGGCACTGTGGCATACATCGTCGGCACGGGTAAAATGCCGAAGATGGAAAACGGCATCCCCACACAGTATTTCGGCGATCTGATACATAACCACTGCCCGAGATATCAGTTCTTTTCGCAGGACATATATCTGGAAGACTACGCAAAAGACCAGCACTCATGCCTGCTGAAAAAGGGGTGCAGAGGCACAATCACAAAATCCGACTGTCCGCTTCGCAGATGGAACGGCAGCGTAAACGTGTGTGTGGAGAGTAATGCTCCGTGCGTGGGCTGTATAAACGAGAAATGGCCGTTCAAAGAAAATATCTATGTCGAGGCCAAGGACGTGAAAGACCTTCAGTGGAACGACTTTAAATCACTCTCAGCGAAAAGGGGTGAAAAATGATAGGCGGAAAGAATAAACGGAAGATATCTCTGAATAAAAAGATGGCTCTGGCCACCGTTATCGTGGTGGGCATCACAGTCATCGGCACGATATTCCTGGATAATGTAAAGCTGAGAATGGCTGAAAACTCCCTCAGCGGATACATGAATTATCTGAAAGATATCATATATATGTCTACATACGACACGCTGAAGAAGGGGAACATGAACTCCTTCCAGCTTATGATAAGTGAGATAGGCAGGTATGAGGACGTTAACGAATTTTCCCTCGTACAGCCCGACGGAACTATATCATACTCGTCTCTCCCCGATAGGGTCGGGGCGAAGATAGACACCAGCAGCTTCGGCGAAAATGAAGAGGTTGAGATAGACGGAATGGCTATGGCGTATCACTTCCCCGTGAAGACCATAGGCTATTGCATCAGATGCCACACTAGCTGGGAAGAGGGAAAGGTCAATTCCTATTACCTAGTGAAACTCAGCCGTGAGCCGATGGTGGCATTCCAGAGGATGTCTCTGATATCCGATATATTCATCCTGCTGGGTGGTATCGCTCTGATAGGGCTGATATATTTCCTTGTTCGCACATTGATCATTAAAAAGGTCATGTCGCTTCAGAACACAATCGTGATGGCAGCGGCAAACCTTGACCTCGGGCTGGAGTCGAAGATAAACACATCAGACGAACTGGGCGAGATATCAGACAGCTACAACAGCTTTATGAAGACCATAAGCAAGGATATATCCGAAACATTCCGCTCTATATCAAACATAATGGAGCAGGTGTTCCCGCTGTCGTTCTCTGCACTGGCTCTGCGCAGTATGAATGAGGAAACACACAGGCTGGCGGGCGAGGTCGCCGCTGCGAGTGAGCAGATAAGCGTGACAGTGCGTGACTCGGCGGAAAATATAAGCCACTCATCCGTAAAGGCAAATGAGACCCTTGCAGTTTCAAAAGAGGGCGTTGTGGTGATGAAAGAAACCACGGACATCTCAAACGAGGTGAGCGCAATGGTGAACGGGCTCGCCGTGGAGATGGGCGAACTGCTGAAAGCCTCCAAAGAGGTCGGCGAGATCATCATGGTGATAACAGACATCACCGAGCAGACAAACCTGCTGGCGCTGAATGCCGCAATAGAGGCCGCCAGAGCTGGCGAGCACGGGCGTGGATTTGCCGTGGTGGCAGACGAAGTGCGCAAGCTGGCGGAAAAGACGAACACATCCGCAGGCGACATAGCAAAGGTCGTCGGCAGTATTCAGACGAAGGTAGGCACCGCCGTGAAAAAGGCTGAGAGCACCCTCGACAACGTAAACATGCAGCTTGAAAAGGTCGAGCTGGCAAACAGCAAGTTCGAAACCATCGAAGACTCGGTGGAAGAGCTGAACTCTATATTGATAAACATATCTTCCTCTGTGCAGCAGCAGTCCGCAGCGATGACGCAGATTGCCGTGAACATAGAGAACGTAGCCGTTATGAGCAGTGAAAACTCAGGCGGTATAGAAGACATGATAGGCAGGGTGGAGAGCGTCGTGAACCTCCTGCAGGACACAGAGAACGAGCTTAAAAAGTTTAAGCTGGAGTCAAAAGTGCTCCCTCTGATAAACGCAAAGGTCAGCCACGTACTGATGGTGAGAACCATCTTCCACGGCATCACCAACGGCGAAGACTTCAGAATAGGCTCATACGACAACTGCGAATTCACAAGCTACTACAGGCATGAAGGAATGAAGCTCTTCGGCTCAGACAGAGACTACACGGCTCTGGATGAAAAGCACAAAAGGATGCACGAACATGCATCCGATCTGGCTAACAGAGTGCGCTCGGGCGGGGATTATAAGGACGAGATGTCCAGATTCCAGTCCACGGTGGAGGAATTCATCGAAGGTATAGACGCAGTTATCAGTAAGTACATGTAAGATTTTCGGGTGATAAATAGAAATGCCTGCATGACCTTTCGGCCGTGCAGGCATTTTTTATATGGAATATCGTTCTTATAATGATTCGAAAAGTCTGACCAGTTTCTCAGCGTGGAGTTTCGCCTTTGCTGTTACTTCATCTTTATCCCCTGCAAATCCGGGGATGTACATCATGCCGTATGAACCGATTATCTCTGCCAGATCCAGATTACACAATGCTGCGCTTGCTGTTATCGGTGCCAGGAATTCTCTTGCTGTGTGTCCTTTGCCTGCGCCTGCTACGTATGCTGTTTCAGGTGCGCCAGTGGTGAAGGATATCACGAGCTTTTTCCCTGCGAGCTTGTCTCCGCCCTCGCCGTATGCCCAGCCGTAGAGCAGTGTATCGTCGAACCATTTCTTCATGATGGAAGGTACTGCATACCAGTGGAACGGGAACTGAAGGACGATGACGTCCGCCGCTTCCATAGCTTTTTGTTCTGCCTCAACGTCGAAGACATAGTTTTCCGAGACATCGTCAAGATTGCGCACTGTTACGTTCGGGGCGTCCTTTATGGTGTCTATTATAGTTTTGTTTGAAAGTGAATTTGCATAATTTGAGTGACCGAGCACTACGAGAACATTTTTCATGGTTGCCTCCTAAAGCATGTGGTATATATCTAAATAGATATAACTCTGGAGGCAAAAGTCAAGGGGGAAAATAAGATTTATTTTATCTTAAAGTCTCTGCCCATCTCACGCTGTATGTCACGCTCTTTGATGGTGGCTCGTTTGTCGTGGGTTTTCTTACCTTTCGCAAGGGCGACCTCGAGCTTTATGAGCCTGTTCTTCTGATAAATTTTCAGCGGAACGATAGTGAGTCCTGCCTCTTTTATCTTTCCGATGAGCCTGTCTATCTGCTTTCTGTGCATGAGCAGCTTTCGGCTGCGTGTGGGGATATGGTTATATCGGTTGCCCTGAAGATATTCAGGTACATGGGAGTTAACGAGGAAGACCTCATTTCCTATGATCTTTACAAAGGCTTCCTTCAGGCTGACACGGCTGTCTTTGATAGACTTTACCTCTGTGCCTGTGAGCTGGATGCCCGTCTCGAAGGTCTCGAGTATCTCATAGTCAAAAAATGCTTTTTTGTTTTTTGCAAATACTGACATTTAAATCCTTGCTAAACTTTACCATTTTTATGGCGATATAAAGTAACAAAATATACTATTTTGGTTGAATTACAACATATAAAATGACATAATCGATCAAAATCTAAGGCGGGTGAGGATGGCTGTTTATAACGAACAGTTTTCAAGCGGGATCCCTTTCATGGATAACTCTACTAAGAGATTTATTTCTGAGCTGAATAAGCTCTCCGACGCCATGAAAAACGGTGAGGGACGCGAATATGTCTTTTTTGCTCTTGATTTCTTAAAGGACTTTTGCGAAACACATCTCGCTCTCGAAAATAAAGTAATGCTTCAATACGACTTTTACGACTATGCGAACCATACCGAAGCGCATGCAAAACTGCGTGAGGATGTCATCGCTCTGATGAAAAGATGCGAGGAATCAGGCGCAGACCATGCGACGCCTCTCGCTGTGCAGAGGATGATGGCAGGGTGGCTCATGCGCCACGTGAGCAAGTCTGATAAGGTTTTAGGCGATTTCCTGAAAGCAAAACTGGTAAAGCAGAAAAGACAGGCTTAAACGTCTGCTGCCGGGCAGTTGCTGCATGCAGGCTTTGTATCTTTCATAGGGCAGGACTTATCTTTGCCGTATCCCTGTGAATACCAGCCGCCGCCTTTCAGGTGAAACGCAGACGCAGACATTATCTTTTCCGCCATAGCTCCGCATTCGCACTCTGTTGTCTGGTTGTCTCCGGACATGCTGACCAGCTTCTCAGTTACTTTTCCGCATGATGCACACGCATATTCGTAAATAGGCATTTCTAACTCCGATGCATATATTGAGAAAAAAGAATATAAACGAACGAGAATAAATTTCAAGAAAAACTTATTACAGCAAGGCTATTCGGGGATGAGGATATAGTCTTCGTAAACCCATCCGTAAAGCTGATCTGCGACATTTATATACAGCCAGCTGTCTTCACGCTTTTCCACTATGACGGGGGTTCCTCTGCCCAGCTTGGCGAGGATGTTGTCCCTGTCTGTCTCAGGGGTGGAGCGGATGTTAAGGTTGTTTGTTATCACATATCCTTTTATTACGTTGCTTTCTTCGGCTTTGGTCTCTGTGACTATCTCTTTGATGATCTCTTTAACTTCCGGTTCGGGCTCGGCTGCTGCTTTCTGTTCGATGTCTGCCGCATGCTGTTCGAGCATGGTGTTCTTTTCTATCAGTTTCTGCATGGCTTTTTCGGCATTTAGGGTTTCGGTATGCTTATACACCAACAGCCCGCCAGATACTATGCACAGGAGTAGAATGACAGCGACGAGAGCCGTGTTTATGGTGTTCTTTCGCTGTTTGTCCGTGACGGCACGCTCGAGCTTAAGGCTCTCTGCGGCGTTGCTGAGGTCTGTCATGACTAGCGCCTTGCTCTGGCTGAGGAAGGCAGACATAAGTGCCCGCTCCATCGTCAGGTTTATCAGCCTCGGATTCCCCTGTGTGAGCAGCATCAGTCTTTTATAAAACTTTTCATCGGGGTATTTACCGCTGAATCCCGCTTTGGACAGGCGGAATATAACGTATTTTTCAACCTCGGATGCATCCAGCAGATTCAGCTCGCTGATGAGTGATATCCTCTGGCGGAGCTGTCTCAGCTCTGTGGACTCCAGCTTATCCGCCAGCTCGGGCTGACCCGCCAGTACAAACCTGATGAGCTTCTCTTTCTCCGTCTCCAGATTTGAAAGGATGCGGAGTTCCTCAAGTGTCTCCACGGGGAGGTTCTGCGCCTCGTCTATTATCAGCAGGATGCGTTTCCCCTGCTTATTCTTTTCAGTGAGAAAATCACGAAATCCTGCAAAGAGCGAGTTTTTCGAAACATTACCGTCCACCTGATATCCGAAGTCTTCAAGGACGGCTTTGAACATGTCCTCTGGCTTCAGCGAAGGGAAGAGGATATAGGCGTATTCCACGTCTTCGGGCAGATTGTTCAGAAACTTCCTGATGGTGATGGTCTTCCCCGTGCCCGGTTCGCCTATCAGTGTGAAAAAACCCTCGTCCGAACCGACAAAGTATACGAGCGAGTCGTATGCTTGCAGATGTGTCTGGGATGTATAGTAAAATTCCACGTCAGGGGTGATTCTGAAAGGATGATCTTTAAACTCGAAGAATTCAATATAGCTCATAAAGTCTCCTGCAGGTTTTGTATTATACTATATGCTTGCGGGGGGTGGCAAGTACCCTTTCGGTGAATAGAATTTAGTCTGTTAAAATCTTCATAAACAGGTATAATACGTTAATTTAAGACAGGTGATAAGATGGACAGAGTTACAATGTCTGTGGGGAGCGGAGGCTCTGCATCCCGCAGTTTCGTTTCAGATATAATATTTTCCCGACTGGGTAACGAGCATCTGTTAAAAGCATCCGATGCTGCCCTCCTCGATACCACATCAAAAACAGCATTTACTACAGACAGCTATGTTGTCCGCCCAGAATTTTTCCCCGGCGGAAACATAGGCAAAATAGCCGTTTGCGGCACTATGAACGACCTTCTGGTTTCGGGCGCAGTGCCCCAGTATCTCTCATTCGGGCTTATCATCCCCGAGGGATACCCCGTTGCCGACCTTGAGCGTGTGATAGACAGCATGGCAGAGGAGTGTAAGAAAGCAGGCGTGAATATCGTCTGCGGAGATACGAAGGTGGTGGATAAGGGCGGATGCGACGGACTGATGATAAACACATCGGGCATAGGACGCTCGGTAAAGGACTATACAGACCACGGCAGGATAGAGGAGGGTGATGTCGTCATCCTCACATCAGACATAGCCAGACACGGCATGAGCGTCATGCTCGCAAGGGGCGAGCTCGGCTTCGACGGTGAGGTTCTCTCTGACTGTGCGTGCCTCGTGGATGTCTTCTCCGCTGTTGCTGATATGGATGTAAAATTTGCCCGTGACGCCACAAGGGGCGGTGTGGCAGCAGTGCTGAACGAGATAGCCGCTGACGGCGGTAAGGGATTTCTGATAAAAGAGACCGACCTGCCTATGGACGAAAATGTAGGCTATCTGTGCGATATGCTCGGCTTTGACCCTTTGGCAGTTGCGAATGAGGGGCTAGCTGTTATAATTATAAGTGAAAAAGATGCCGAAAAGGCTCTGGAAAATATAAAAAACTGCGAAAACGGCAAACGTGCCGCTATCGTGGGAAGGGTAGAGGGTAAAGGTGTTGTTCTCGAAACTGCAATCGGCGGTAAAAGGCATATTGAAATGCCTGCCGGTGAGCTTCTTCCTCGTATCTGCTAGCCTGCTGACAGGCTGCGGAGAACAGAAGATACAGATTGTCGAAGAGAAATGCGGCACATGCCACACGGCGGAGATCGTTTACAACAGGAAACGCGCCAACGCCGAGTGGGACAGGGTGGTCTATGGCATGAAAGTGCGCGGACTGAAGATCACCGAGGCTGAGGAAAGCCTGCTGAAAAGCGAACTCTACAATAAACTTGGAAGTGAGACCAGATGATAAAGATAGACTGGGAAAAGCAGGGCGGACTGCTGCCTGCCATAGCGCAGGACGTTAATACGAAAGAGGTCCTTATGCTCGCTTATGTTAATAAAGAAGCGCTGAAGCTGTCTCTGGAGACAGGCTATGCGCACTATTACTCACGCAGCAGGGACGAGCTCTGGAAAAAGGGCGAAACATCGGGACACCTGCAGAAACTGTACGCTGTGTACCTCGACTGTGACGGCGACACCATACTGTATATGGTGGAGCAGACGGGAGTGGCATGCCACACGGGCGAGCGCACATGCTTTTTTACTAAACTGGAAAATGCCGAGGATATTAATATATGAGCAAACTCCTTTTAGGCGTGGATATCGGAGCATCAAACATTAAGGTCATCGGGCTGAAAGAGAAGAAGGACGGCTTTGTCGTTTCCCACGTTCTCATAGCCCCTACACCGCCCAGCGTATACGTTGAGGGTGCCGTGATAGACCACGGAGCACTGGCGAAAGCCGTGCACGACCTTGTACGCTCCGCAAAAGGCACTGAGAAAGATGCCGCATTCGCCCTGAAAGGAAATGATGTGATAGTGAAAAAGGTGCATCTGCCGTGGAACGGCAAGGGAAACTTCACCGAAGAGTTCCTTTGGAGCGCCGAGCAGTACATCGGGCTCTCCACAGAAAAGGCGACCTTTGACGCACAACTGCTCAGATTCGACCCTGAGCGTCAGTCCGCAGAGGCTGTCGTGGCGGCCGCACCGAAAGATAAGGTTGCGGATCTGCTGAATGTGGCATCACAGGCGGGGCTGAACCCCGTGGTGATGGACATAGAAGCCCTCGCACTGGTGAATCTGGTGACAAAGCTGAAAGGTAGCCAGAAGCACGTGAACGCCGTGATAGACATCGGCTACGATGAAGTCCGTGTCATATTTTTTGAAAACGGTGTCGTCGATATGATAAAAACTCTGCCGAAAGGGGGGAAATCCCTCGCAGAGGAGCTCGCATCCGACATGGACAGCGACCCAGAAAAGGCGGAAGCGATAATAAGAAGCAGTGAATCCATGAGCACCGATGCCGATGCACAGGCCGCTGCTATGGCATACGGGAACAGCCTCGGGTCAGAGATAGAGACCCTTGTGGATATATACATGCAGGAACGCAGTAAGGAGCCCGTGGACTTCTTCGTCTGCGGTGCCGTTTCTTACGTTGCCGAGGTTGTTGAAAATATTGAGACATCTATGGGTGTGGGCGTGACCCACATAGACCCGTTTAAATATATCGAACTGCCCGATGCACTCCGCGGTGTCATAGACGACTGCGGTGCGGGCACATTCGCCCTTGCGACAGGGCTCGCCATGAGGAAAGCATGAAAATTATCCGCATCATTACGGTGCTCTTAGCAATGGTGATGCTGTATGCATGTACAGAGACAGCCATGATGGCAGAGATGCAGGCCCCGCAGGATGCACCTGTCAGCACAGATATATACCGCACTGGCGGTGACCTGAACATGGACTTTGTGATACCGAAGGGCGGATGGGACTATACAGCCGTGCTCAGCAACGACGGGCTGACATTCACCCTCGTGGTGAAGAACCTCGACAGACCGATAGACGAATTCATGAAGATCAATATCATACGTCCTATATTAAAGATAGAAAAGACACAGTACCCCAGCGGTTTCAAGCTGGTATTCCATCTCTCGACTACACATCTGCTCTCTACATCCCGCAGTGAGACAGGTCTGCATGTCAGGCTGACATCCACACGCCCCGACACCGAGCTCCTCTCGATGAAGACCTTCGGCGGATGGGCAGACCCGCAGACCCCTGCACAGACATTTCAGGGTGTGATGCAGAGGGGCGGAGAGACAGAGATAATGTTCGACAACCCTGTTATCTACTCTCAGGGGACGGCAGGGGGAAGATATTATCTGGACATATTCAATGTAAATCTACTGCCTGGCACGGTTAAATATAAAACCCTGCTGGCATCCAATAACCTGAACGGAAAGACAAGGCTGATATTTTCCGAGCCTGTATCCGTATGCCCCGAGGGGAACAGCCTGACCATAGGAAAGCAGTGTGCGGGCTATTCATCCATGTGGGGATTCAGACGTGATAAGAATGACAAGACCGAATCTTTTCAGGTATCTCTGCCGGGCAGGCCTGAGATGACCGTGCGTGAGTCGGACGGACTCGCCGCATTCGGATTTGACGATACAAAGCTGTTTTCAAAAGTGCTCCAGAGATTTAACGACGGAGACGTTTATAAGGTCGAAGTCAGGGAGAAAGACGGCAAGCTGTGGCTTGTGTTCCTTTACAACGGCGACCTGAAATACAGAAAATATTACTCGGGCGACAAGTTCTTTGTCGTTTTCTACAGGTGACAGCTTGAAAGAACTTAAACTGTTCATCATGGCTGCGGAGAAATCAGGCGATGCCCATGCATCTGCTCTGGTATCCGCTCTTAAGGAGAGGTTCGACCTTACCCTTTCGGGCACTGGCGGTCCAGACCTTAAGGCGCACGGACAGAAGCAGTTTTTCGATATAAACGACCTCAGTGTTATAGGGCTGGACGAAGCGATAAAGAAGCTCCGCTTCCTCTTCAAGGTGCGTGATAAGCTGGTGGAAGAGCTTCAGGCGGACAGACCTGATGCCGTAATCCTCGTCGATTACCCGGGGTTTAACCTGCGCTTTGCCAAAGAGGTGAAGAAGCTGGGATTACCTGTAATATTCTTTATCTCGCCTACATTCTGGGCGTGGAACTATAAGCGTGTGAATAAACTGCGTGAGTTCTGCGACCTTGTGCTATGCATATATCCTTTCGAAGAGGAGATACTCATCAAGGAAGGGGTAAATGCGAAATACATCGGAAACCCCGTGCGTGAGGGGATAGTTTATAAATGTGCAGACAAGGCCGAGTTTCTGGATAAAGGGAAATTCGCACCCGATGCGAAAGTGATAGGAATGCTCCCCGGCAGCAGAAAGCGTGAGATAGAGGCACTGCTCCCTATCATGATAAACACGGCCATTGCACTGCCTGATTATGAATTTGTCCTCGGAGCCGCAGACGGCGTGGACGAGGAATACATAAAAGACAAGATAAAAGGAACCCGTATACGCTTTGCCACGGGGCTGACCCACGACATAATGAAGCACAGCGACCTGCTGTGGGTATGCTCGGGCACTGCTACGCTGGAGGCAGCCATCGTCGGCACCCCGCTGATACTTATGTATAAGACGGGATTCCTGACGTATAACATCGGGCGCATGGTCTACAGGCTGAAATACATCGGCATGCCGAACATAGTGCTGAACAAACCCGTGATACCCGAGCTCGTCCAGAGCGACTGCACATCATTCAACCTGCTGAAATATACCGAAAAAGTTTTCGAAGAATATGCTCAGGTGAAAGAGGGGCTGAGAGAGGTAGGAGAGTTCTTCCCCGACACGGATGCCTCTGTGAATGCGGCTGAGGAAATATCTTCCTTCATGGAAAAAATAGCTCAGGAAAAAACTGCCTCCTAGTATCGGCATTCAGTTCTAAAACTTTAGATAATCCTTACTTTTTTATTTTTCAGAAAAATGGCACACGATTTTCTACTATAGATGCGGAGGTGTCTATATGGAGAATATTTCCATCCTTAATCTTTTCAGTGCACAGGTAAACGTAGAAATGCCTAAAGCAGCTGCGGATACAGGACAGGGACAGTTTGAAGACGTATTCAAAAAGTACCTTGACCGTTCCGGAGACGACGCACAGACACTGAAAACCAAAGACACATCTGCGGCACAAGATCAGAAGAGCGTTAAAGCGGAAGAACCCGAAACGCCTGAGGAAGTAATAGATAACCTAGATATTCCCGAGGAGCAGAAGGCGGAGCTTAAGCGTATGCTTGCTGAGGCAGAGACCGAAGAAGATGTTTCTGCTTTCATAGACGAGCTGATGATCGCGGCACAGGATGAGTCAGAGGACGTTTTAACACAACTTGCACTGAGCGTTCTCGGCGGAGAAGGCACCCAGACCGAGCAGGACACTATGATCCTGGAACAGGCTCTGGACCAGATAGCCGCTATTCAGGCTCAGACAAATACTCAGCCACAGCTCACTCTGGTAAAGAATGAGACAACAGCTACAACCGCCACAGACGCAGCGGCACAGGCTTCAGCAGAAGGTGACGAGGGGACATCAAAAAGAGAGATGCTCTTAAACCTCGCTCAGGAGAAAAGCTCAGAACAGCAGCTCTCCGCTGATATGAAGCAGAAGATAGCTGAGCTGGCCGAAGCAGCAAAAGGACAGAAAACGGAAAAAGTGACCACAGAAACTTCTGAGAGCGGATTCACAATCAAATCCGAAACCACAGAAAAGGTCATCACCACTGAGATAAAAATAGAGAGTCCTAAGGACATAATGAAGTTCGCGGAGCTTATGGAACTGGCAAAAGGTCAGAAAGCAAATAAGCTGACAGTTCAGCTTACTCCGCAGGAGCTCGGTAAAGTCAACATTGAGCTGACTGAGCAGGCAGGTAAGATTTCAGGGAAGATAACCTTTGAGTCCGATGCCGCCAAGCACCTTTTTACCTCTAACTCTGAAGCTCTCCGTCAGCAGCTTGCAGACAAAGGGATCATTGTAGAGAACCTTGAGTTCGTCTTCAAAGATTTCGAACAGCATGAATTTGCCGGATGGGAAGGGAAAGAAGGTAAGAAAAGCGGAAGTGCGAATGGAGCAGGTCTCCTTTCTGACGAGTCCGACGAGGAAACATCAGAGGAGGATAACGGTATTTACGCCTGATAGGTCGATGCCGGAGGTATAAAATGCAAATATCAAGTTCAACAGCAGTAAACACTACAACATACAGCTCTGACAAGATCGATTACGATAATAATCAGGGCGAGCTGTCGCAAACAGATTTCCTTAACCTGTTTGTTACACAGCTTCAGAACCAGGACCCGACAGACCCTATGGACGACTCTGCGATGATGGAGCAGACAGCGACATTCACACAGGTGGAGCTGCTCACCAGCATCGAGGAGAACATAGAGACCATAGCAAACGGATCTGCTGCGGTTAACGCTCAGGAGCTCATGATGTCCGCTTCAGGATACATAGGCAAGCTGGTGGAGTTCGAGGGTAATAATACTTATCTCTCTGACGGAGCCGCTGCCGTGTCTTTCGAAACAGACGAAGTTCCTTTTAAAACAATAGTATCTATCAAAGATTCTGACGGTAAGATCATCAGGACATTCCAGCCGTCTGTAACAGACACAGACATGCAGACATTCTACTGGAACGGAACTGATCAGGACGGAAATACAGTACAGAACGGTAAATACAGCTTCTCAGTTATCGCATACGACACAGACGGTGCTGAGATAGATGTTCAGACATACGGAAACGGACTGGTAACAGGCGTTAAGACTGTTGACGGTTCACTTGTATACGAAGTAGACGGCAGCGACATTCCTGCCGAAGACATAACATCGGTGAGAGACGCTACTCTCGGAGGTGCTTAAGATGATGCGGTCACTTTATTCAGCCATCAGCGGTCTGGGTGTAAACCAGCAGGCGATGGACGTACTGGGTAACAACATTTCAAACGTGAACACAGTCGGTTATAAGTCGGGAAGGGCGGTCTTCGAAGATCTTCTCAGCCAGACTATCGTCGGCTCAACTGCTCCGTCAGGTACCCGAGGCGGTACAAACTCTACTCAGGTCGGTCTGGGTACGAGCCTTGCCGGTGTGGATACAATATTTGAAACAGGTACAATGCAGAGTACATCTGTAAACACCGACCTTGCTATTCAGGGTGAAGGTTTCTTCGTTCTCCGTGCGGATTCCGAAGACGACTTCCTCTATACCAGAGCAGGGGACTTCGGCTTTGACGCCAGCGGTGCACTTACCACCACATCCGGACTTTATGTTCAGGGATGGATGGTAGACCCTGAGACAGGCGAACTCTTAACAGAAGGTACAACACAGGATATCGTACTGACATCCGCATACCAGACAGCACAGGCTCAGGCAACCACAGAGGTTGAGATAGCAGGTGTCCTCGATACAGAGGCAGACCCTTCTATCCTTGAGTATCCATCGCTGCTCCACTATGCTGATACAGGCGACAGCATCTTCGAAGTTTATAGCGACGACGGCGCAAACATGGACCTCGCAGATAACGAAGCGATAAAGGTCAAGGCTCACGCTGCTGCTATGACAGACATGGGCTATGTTTACAACACATCAGACGTAAACATGGACCTGCCTGAAGATACTCAGCTTCTCGTATATATAAACTCTAACCCTGTGACAATAGAGTACGGTGCGGACTATACGACTATGGGCGGTCTCGCAAATGCTCTTGAAACAGAGCTGAACACAGCGGCAGGTGCTGCCGACTTCAGCGTTTATGTCACTGACGGCACTATAAAAGTAGAGAGAACAGGCGTTGCGGGTATAGACGTATCCATCGACTCCTTCAGCGGTACACCGCTCCTTGCGGTTGCTCTCTCTGACCTCGCATCTGTTTATGACGACATAAGTGATACAAAGTCCAGTGACGAGATGTACTTCGAAAGCCAGATATACGCAGGCAGAGACTTCAGCACAATGACTGAGCTGGCTGTGGCTATCGAAGAGGTTATCGACGGTAACGTTCTCCCGACTGACGACTTCAACGTCACATACGACAGCGTAACAGGTCAGTTCGCATATGAGATAGACAACAACACAAACTCCGCAAACGGTACGCTCAGACTTTCAGGATTCTCTCTGGATAAGTCATACAGCGGTACAGTTTTCGAAAATAACATCGTACCTTCAGGTATGGTCATTCAGGCTGCATTCGGTGCAACAGACACCGGAAACAGTAACACATTCCTGCGTACGGCACAGGACGACGACCCGCTTACAGAGCTTTTCACCAGTTCGGGTAACAGTCTCGGCCTCGACCCTACTGCCATCATACAGTTCTCCGCCTCCGTAGCGGGTTCTGAGCTCCCCGGTGTGGCTACTATCCCTGCGGCGACATCTACACTCGATGATCTCCGTGTGGCGATAGCTTCATACCTCGGCTATGACTCTGCCACAGACGAAGATGTGCTTCAGCACATAGCGAGCTTCGACCAGAACTCAGGTAAGCTCCAGATAACAGGCGAGAAGGGCGAGAGCAACGAGATCGACTATGTTAAATTCGAAGTTGTAGGAGCAGGCACATACGACACATTCTATGACTACTACGAATATGATACAGTACAGACTGCCAGCGGCGGTTCGCTTACGACATCCCAGACCATCTTTGATGCTCAGGGTAATCCACACACTCTTCAGTACAGATTTGAACTGGAAGACTCTATGGATAACGTATGGAAGCTGACTATGTCTACTCCCGACGACGGTGCCAGCGTTTCTTTCAACGAGACAACAGGCAACACTGTGTTTATGCACTTTAACGCTGACGGTTCGTTCAACTATCTGTCCACAGAGGGCGGACAGCGTATCGCAAGCCTTTCTATGAACTATGACACAGGCTCAGGTGCAGGCGTCGTAAGTGATATAGAAATGGGGCTTGGTACAGCGGGCAGCTTCGACGGTATATACATCTCTGCTGATGAGGGCGGTATCAACAGCTCTTCTCAGGACGGATACTCGACAGGACTTCTGGAGTCGACACTCTTCAACACCGCAGGTGAGATCATCGGCTACTATACTAACGGACAGGTTGCTACCATCGCACAGATAGCCACTGCCACATTCACAAACCCGGGCGGTCTTATCAAAGTCGGTGATACAACATTCCAGGATTCATCGAACTCCGGTGATGCATCCATCGGTAAACCGGGAACAGGTTTCCGCGGTGAGATAGCATCCAGTACACTTGAAAACTCAAACGTTGACCTTTCAAGTCAGTTTGTAAATATGATCACTACCCAGAGGGGCTTCCAGGCGAACTCAAGGGTCATTACGACATCAGATGAAATGCTTCAGGAGCTTATGAGCCTGAAACGTTAATCGGTAATCACAATTCTAAACGTCAAAGCCGCAGTTAAAACGCTGCGGCTTTTTTATTCCTGTTTTCTGTCATATATATAAAACCATTATTTCTGTTGACTGATGCGGGCTTACTCCTGTATCTTTATAGTGAAAAGTTATACAATATCATTGTATTAATCCGCTGAGAGGCATGTGCCCTTTCGGTATAGACTAAATGTGGAGAGCCTATGGATATCGCAACCCTTATAGGTACAGTACTGGCTTATGTTCTCATTGTTGCAGCGATGCTTATGGGAGCAGGTGTCGGCCCTTATATCGACATTCCGTCTGTCCTCATCGTTGTGGCAGGTACATTTGCCATTATCTTCATGGCTTACCCTATGGACAGAGCCCTGGGTATCATGAAGTACACGATGAAAACGCTGAAGTACCCTCTCGACGATCCTGCAAACCTTATCAGCCAGCTCGTAGAGTTCGCTGTGAAGGCTCGTAGAGACGGTATCCTCTCTCTGGAATCTGCCGAAGACGAAGTTAACGACGAATTTCTCAAAAAAGGCATCAGGCTCGCCGTGGACGGTACAGAGCCCGAGGTCATCAAAAATATTCTCGAAACAGAGCTCGAATACATGGCCGCAAGGCATAAAATAGGCGCAAACGTGCTCGGCTCTATGGAAGGATTCGCCCCTGCGATGGGTATGATCGGTACGCTGATCGGTCTCGTTGCGATGCTCCAGTCTATGGAAGACCCCAGTACGATCGGTCCTGCGATGGCTGTTGCGCTCCTTACAACCATGTACGGTGCTATGATGGCGAACCTTTTCGCAGGTCCTTATAAGGTTAAGATCGAGGGCTATTCAGCTAAGGAACAGCTTATCAGAGAGATCATGATAGGCGGTATCATGGCTATTCAGGCAGGCGACAACCCGCGTATCGTCGAGCAGAAGCTCAATGCGTATCTGCCGCCGAGCCAGCGTAAGTCCCAGTTTGACTAACAGCATATATAAAGCAGATCATACGCATCTGCTCTGTGTATAAATAACAGGTAATTATGGGTAAAAAAAAGTGCGAGGATTGTAAGCCCGGTGCTCCCATGTGGATGAGTACCTTCAGTGACATGGCTACACTCCTTATGACATTCTTTATTCTGCTCCTCTCTATGGCCTCTATGGATAAGAGGAAGATCAAGGTCGCTCTTGGATCTCTGCAGGGTTCCCTCGGTGTTTTGAAAGAGGGTAACAAAACAGAGATGACGCAGGAGGACATCATGTCCCGCCTTTCCTTCGTGCAGAACGTGCGTTCCGTACAGAAAAAGGTGACAAAGAGCCTCAAGGAATATGTCAAAAGCGCACAGATGTCTCAGGTGGTTACCATCGCAGAGACTAAAAAAGGCGTATCCGTACGCATACTTGATAAAATGCTTTTTCAGCCTGGCAGTGCAGAGATACTCGATCAGGCGAAGCCCCTGCTGGACAAGCTGGCGGCTGTTATAGAAGAATCGCCTTTCAACATCATGGTTGAAGGACACACGGACGACATCCCTATCAGCACGGCTTTATACCCGTCTAACTGGGAGCTCTCCACTGCGAGAGCCGTTTCCGTGGTAAAATATTTTATGAGCAAAGAGGTGAGCCCGCAGAGGCTTTCCGCTTCGGGCTATGCTGAGAACCATCCCGTAACACCGAACATCAGCGCAGCCAGCAGAGAGAAGAATAGGCGAGTAGAGGTCAACTTTATTAGTCCTGAATTTGCCGAATCAAATAAACAGCTTTTCGACGAAGAGGGTGAAGGAGAGGAATAATGGCAGACGAAGAAAATGTAGCCGACGAATCCGAAGGTGGGAAGAAAAAGAAAGGTGGCGCTTTAAAGCTCATCATTATCATACTGCTCCTCCTTATCATACTTGGGGTACTTGGCGGGGCTGCATACATGATGTTCCTTAAACCTAAACCGACAGACACGGCAGAGACACAGCCTGCGAAAAAACAGGCCGCAGCACCTAAGAAAGAAGTGAAAGAAGGGGGCGGTATAGGACCGCTGTATCCTCTCGAAAACTTCATCGTGAACATGGCAGACACCGGCGGTACAAGATACCTGCGTGTTACACTCCAGCTGGAGCTGGACGAAACTAAGAAGTTCGCCGAAGCACTCGACCTGCGTAAACCGCAGCTCAGAGACGCCATTCTTACTGTCCTCGCATCCAAAAGATACGAAGAGGTCAGCTCCGCACAGGGCAAGCTGATACTTAAACAGGAACTTCTGCGCAGGCTCAACAGCCTCATAACGGAAGGAACCATTGTGAACATATATTTCACTGAGTTTGTCGCTCAGTAAGGGGTTTTTTGAATGAAAGAAGTGGAGCTTGCCAAAAACGAATTTGGCGAAGTTCTTTTTAATATCGATGTTGAGCTTGGGCGCAAGCTGGTCAAGGTGCGCGAACTGCTCAACTGGGAAAAGGGCACCATCCTAAAGTTTACCAAAACATCCGGTGAGCCCGTGGATTTCCTTGTAAACGGCAAGCCTCTCGCACTCGGGGAGATTATGGTTCTCGACGAGCACTTTGCTATTCGTATCACGGAAATACTCGAGAAAGAAGACCTCACAGAGATGTATAAAAATGGCATGTACCGCTAGATTTCTGGTTCTTTTACTGTTCCTCGCATCCATTCCCGCTTATGCGGCGAGTGTGATGTATGACGTGGATCAGTCGAACCTGATGGTAAGGATCAACTTTGACAAAGGCTACTCAAACGTTACGACGCTGAAGCTCGACTCAAGCTATGTCGTCAGCTTTGAGACTGTCGAAGAGATAGATTTCAAACAGTCCTTCTGGGATATGCCCGTCACATCCATCTATACCACCACAGACGGCACACGTAAAAGGCTGATAGCAGAGTTCGACACAGGCGTCATAGTGCCTGAGGTCATCTCTCAGGAAGGTCTTTTAAAGATCACATTCCCTTTCCCTAAGGGGACGATAGAAAACCCCGTAGTAGGCAAAAAAGCATACGCAAGGATGGTCTGGGGACTGCTCATCATACTTGCTATTATGATGATAGTCTTCTGGCTGCTGAAATCCTTCTTTAAAAAGCAGGTGAACACAGACATCCCCGGTACTGGCAGACTGCTGGGCAAGGCAGACCTTGACATCCGCAAGAGCCTGTATTTCTACGAGATAGACGAGACAATATACATCATAGGTGTCACAGACACATCTATGACGCTGATAGATAAGATATCGAACGAAGACGAGGTCGGACGTATAAAAAACGGCCTGAATAAAAAGAACGACTTCGCTACCTATATGAATTTCTTTAAGAAATCACCAAGCATAAAAGACGAGGTCGAGATTTCACGCGGAACGATAAACGAGAGGTTAGAGTCATTAAGAAAACGCTGATGGTGCTGTTCCTGCTTGCGCTCCCTCTCACGGCGGTGCTGGCAGCAGACCCTATACCATTCCCCGCTTTCAGATTCGGCATGGAGCAGGCGAACAATCCGCAGGATGTCGCTGTCACTATACAGATAATGCTCCTGCTCACCTTCATCACGATAGCCCCAGGCTTCCTCGTGCTGATGACATCGTTCACCCGTATCGTCATAGTCTTTTCACTTTTGCGTACGGCTATGGGTACGCCCCAGATGCCCCCTTCACAGGTGCTTCTCAGCCTTGCGCTTATACTTACTTTTTATGTTATGAACCCTGTTTTCACAGAGATGTATAATAACGGTCTCGGGCCTTACTTCGAAGAGAAGATAACCTTTCAGGAGATGCTCTCCGAGGCGAAAAAGCCCCTGCGTAAGTTCATGCTGGCAAACACCAGAAAGAAGGACGTGCGCACATTCCTGAACCTCAGCGGTGCAGAGAGACCGGGCACTGCGGACGACATCCCTGACCTTGTTCTCCTGTCGTCGTTTGTGGTAAGCGAACTTTCCACTGCGTTTCAGATGGGTTTCCTATTGTTTTTACCGTTTTTGATCATAGATTTTGTAGTAGCGAGTGTCCTTTTGTCCATGGGTATGATGATGCTGCCTCCGGTAATGATATCGGTGCCGTTCAAGATCATGCTGTTTGTACTGGTGGACGGATGGGGACTGATAGTAACATCAATTGTAAAGAGTTTCGGGTGATGTATGAATGCTGACCTTGTCATTGACCTATTGGTAAGTGCGCTTCAGATGTCTTTGATAATCGCCGCTCCCATGCTCGGTGTTGGGCTTATCATCGGCTTAACCATCAGTATCTTTCAGTCTGTCACACAGATTCAGGAGATGACCCTTACCTTCATCCCGAAGATCATCGGTGTCGTTGTTGCCGTTATGATATTCGCCCCGTGGATGGTGGATAAGATGATGGCATACACCATAAACCTCTTTAATAACCTCGGACAGTACCTGGGGCGCTGATGCTTCGCCTTTTAATAATCACACTCATCACACTGGCATGCCTGCCGCTTTACGGACAGGAACGTGCTATTAAATCCTCCGCAGCAGCAGTGAACATCAATGCCGACGAGCTGTACAGTGAAAGTGCCGCTTTTGTCGCAGGGGTGTATGACTACAGCGGCGGATGGCCTGATCTCCCCGGTGTGCGGATGGACATCGACGCAGTCAGCGAATCTCTGAGAAGTGCGGGCTTCACCGTAGATGAATACAGCAACCTCACCAAAACAGGCTTCAAAAATAAACTGGAACAATTCCTTAATAAATATAAGAACATTAAAAATGCACGTCTCCTCGTATATTACGCAGGGCACGGACACACCATGACGGAAGCAAGCGGAAAGACGGGCTACATCGTCCTGAAAGATGCGAAACTGCCGTCTAAGGATGTGGGCGGGTTCAAAGAGGGGAGCATCCCCATGACGTATTTTTCCGAACGTGCCGAAGACCTGCGCCAGAGGTCTGTGCTGTTTGTATTCGATTCCTGCTTTTCAGGGACGGTTTTTTCCTCTATGCGCTCTGTCCCCGAGCTGATGTTGGAGCTCCTTCAGAAACCCGTGAGGCAGTTCATCTCTTCAGGCTCAGAGGACGAGATGGTGCCCGACGTATCGATATTTCGTGAGAGATTCATCGGAGGGATAGCAGGGGATGCCGACACAGACGGCAATTCCGTTATTACAGGGTCGGAGCTGGGGGAATATCTGAGAGACTCGGTAACGCATTATTCCGCAGGCACACAGACGCCTATGTACGGCAAACTGCGTGGATACGACGGCGAATTCGTCTTCATGGTGGATAAGAAGCCCGAAGGACAGACAGAGAAAAAGATAGATAAAAGGCTGACCGAAAAGGAACGGCTAATTGAGAAGATAAAGGAAAATCCGCATTCGCCAGATGCTGAAAAGTATGTGGCACGCCTGCGTGAGATAGACGAATCCCTGAATATAGAGCCACCCGTCACAGCGCCGGAGAGGAAGGACTTTACAATGACGGCGAAATCCACAGTGATAAGGAAGGATGCGCCGAATTATCCGTTTATAATAATCGCCCCCATAGCCGTGGAGACAAAAGGGAAGACGTATAAAGCGGCTTTCCGCGTTACGGCGAATAACCCCGAATCTTTTAAAAAGCTGAATGACAGGAAGTATATGCTGAAATCCGTAATGACCCGCAGGCTGAAAGAATCAAACCTGCAGGCCGTTGACGATATATTTGAATTCCGCACGGGCATCAAGAGAGAAGCCCGCAACGCAGTAGACTGGGTCTGCCCGAACTGTTCGGACGAATCGCCGGCTATTGCAGGTCTAGCGGGTTTATGATCATCTGCTCATACATATCAACTATTTCGCCGATATAGAGTCTGTGATAATCATCTGTCTTATAGTGGGTCATGATGGCTTCGTCTAAGAAGTTGTTCGGCTCGAGGTCCTGCCAGTAGAGCTTCTTACAAACCATAGCGATCTTTGCCTGTTCGAAATAGATGCCTTTCCCGTCGAAAACGGGTGTCAGCCCTGCTTTCTTTACCTTGTCCATGTCTCTGCCTGATTTTGTACCGCAGAGAGTCAGAGCGTCTCTGTATTCGTCATCGAGAAAAGAGAGCGTATAGTGATCGTATTTTTCCATGAATTCGTATGTGTATCTGGTCGGACGTACCACAACGTACGAAACATTTTTATTCCACATAACACCGAGACCGCCCCAGCTGGCTGTCATAGTGTTGAAGTTATCCTTTTCGCCTGCCGTAACGAGCATCCACTGCTCGCCGATCATCTTAAAGGTGTTTCCTGTCAGCTTGCCGGGCTCTAGTTCTTTGAATCTCATATTATTTTCCTCCGCTAAGGAATTCCGCCACAGCTTTTGTCTCAGAGGATGAGATGCTCAGTCCGTGCTTTGTCATCCTGCGGACGGTATCTTCCCACTGCTGCGTGGATTTCTTTTTATTTAATGATAGAGCAGACCCGTGGCATGAGGTACACTTCGAGTAAAAGATATCGCTGCCGCTCTGTGCCGCATATGCGCCCGCCGCCAATACAGTAGCCAGTATTATGAACACTGTCTTCTTCATGTCTGCCTCCGTTATTTCACTGATCTTATGTGGCTGAGCACTTTCGCTGCGGTCTCTGCGGAGACTATGCGGGCGGTTATCTCTCTGTTGTGCTTCAGCGCACTGTTTGTATAGTTATGACTGCCCACGTATGATATATGTTCATCTATCACGGCGCATTTGGAGTGCATCCTGTTGTCGGGCGAGTCGTAAACCACGGTGACGCCCCTTTCTGCGAGCTGTTTCCCCGTGTTTTTATTCTCTTTTTCAACAAAGTCGCCGTCGTCGGACGACTCGAAAGCCACGTAAACATCCAGCCCTCTGTCTGCGGCCTTTTTCAGCGCATCGACTATCATCCCTGCGCCGGATGTTGTGCTTGCGTAGCTTTTAAACATGTATATCGCTATGTAAACGCTCTTCTGAGCTTTATTTATATCACTCACGAGCTCCGCAGTGAGGCTGCTGTCTGCCAGTATGGCGACCTCTGCCTGATGGTTCTTCGGTCCTGCGGAAACATTCGCATATACGAAGAAGCAAGCCATCGCCAGAAAGGAGATGAGCAGCTTAATGCGTGAGTTCTTCGATCTTATCCCAGACATCCTCTTTCCCTTTGCGTGTCAGCGATGAAAACAGTATGAAGTTCTCTTTCGAGATATTCAGCTGTTTGCTTATCTTCGCCAGTCTTGATGCCTGCTGATTGTTCGACAGCTTGTCGCACTTTGTCAGGGCTATCAGAGCCGTTACGTTATAATGCTGCAGCCAGTAGAGCATGCCGAGGTCGTCTTCGTTCGGGTCTCTGCGTATGTCGAGGATGAGCACGCATGCGGTGAGCTGCTCCCGCTCGGTGAAGTAGTTCTCTATGGTCTCTCCCCACTGCTTCTTCTCCTCTTTGGAAACCTTCGCAAAGCCGTATCCGGGGAGGTCGACAAGCATGACCTCGTCATTCACGAGGAAGAAGTTCACGAGCCTTGTCTTACCGGGTGTTTTACCCACTTTTACCAGCTTTTTAGTGCCCAGAAGGGTGTTTATCATACTAGATTTACCCACGTTGCTTCGCCCTGCAAAAGCTATCTCGGGGTACTCTGTCGGCGGATAGCCCTTAGGCTCTTTCGCAGATGTTATAAACTCAGCTTTCATTCAGTATCCCCGCTTCTCTTAAAAATTCTACAGTGTTGAACTCATAGCTCATGGCAAACCCCGAGGCGTTCTTATGCCCGCCGCCGCCGTTCATCTCGGCTATGCTGCGCACGTCCACATCCTTTCTGGAGCGGAGCGAAACCTTGCGCTTCTGCATGTTTACGAGCACGACATAGTCTGCGCCGAGCTCCTGTATTATATGGTTGCCCAGCTCAGAGTTATATTCCTCTGCGAAGACAACGTGAACCTCGAGTCCGTCAGGGTCTTTGAAAACCTCGACAGTTTTAGAAGCGGCATAGATATATTTATCCCTGCGCTCTGTCTCGAGCTCTACTATCAGCTTTTCGTCATCGGTGAAGCCCTGATACGGGCGTTTTGAAAAACGCTCAAGGTATCTGTCCACGCCCAGCTTCATAAAGAGCATGTTCATCTGAAGGCTGTCTGTACGCTTCAGGTGCCACATGTCGTAGTCGTTCACGCATTCGGCGAGCTCTTTATATTCGGAAACGTCGAGCCCCTGATCACGCAGCCACTCCCATGTAAGGAGTGTTGCGCATTTTGTGATGTCGTGTACGGCGGGGATCATCTCTGTCAGCCACTTTGATGTCTCGTGGTGGTCGATGAGCGTAACCTCTATCTCGCCCATTATCTCCTGCAGGCCGCGCTTGCCCGGTGACATGTCTGTTATCAGTATCTGGTCGTATTTTTTCAGAGACACTTCCGCCAGGATGGGGTCTATCTCTCCGTAATTGCAGAAGAGGTTGTCCACATCTTTCAGAAAGCGCTTCGTCATTGCCCCGCAGGTCACCCCGTCGAGGTCGTTATGTGAAATGTGTAAAATCACGCTTTATGTTCTCCATTTATGTTTTAATAGTCTTTCTGAGGAATTCATAGCCGGATCTGAAAGAACAGACCCTTCGCAGAAGCTCAGAATGACTTACGAGCAGTAAGGTGCAGATCTACTCGCCGATTATCTTTACCAGCACACGCTTTCTGCGTCTGCCGTCAAACTCTCCGTAGAATATACACTCCCACGGGCCGAAATCAAGACGTCCGTCCGTGATGGCAACAGTCACCTCACGCCCCATTATCTGGCGTTTGTGGTGTGCGTCGCCGTTGTCTTCCCCTGTGCGGTTGTGGCGGTATCTGGAAAGGGGCTCGTGGGGAGCCAGTTCCTCCAGCCAGTCTTTATAGTCCTGATGCAGTCCTGACTCGTTGTCGTTTATAAAGACGGATGCAGTGATGTGCATGGCGTTCACGAGGCAAAGCCCCTCTTTTATCCCGCTCTCTCTGATGCACTGCTCCACATCATGGGTGATGTTGATGAACTCCATCCTTTGTGTGGTGTTAAACCACAGTTCTTTACGGTATGACTTCATAAACTCCTCTCTTGTGCTAAAAGTTTAAACTACATAGAGAGATGTTGCAATAATGGGTTAGAAAAATGAAGCGATTTCGGTGGAAATACCTATCATTTCCTTCACACTGAATTTCTGCGAGAGCTCGATCTCTATGCCGATGTATCTATCGGCGGGGAATTCTTTCCGCAGAGCAGTGGTGTGCCCGTCGGCAGTCCCTTTGTACGGTCTGTTTGCGACGGTTCTTATCCCGTGTGAGTTCATGTGCTTTATAAGGTTTCCGGCCAGCTCCGCCTCTTCGCCTCTGGACGGGTCGTAGAGTATCCCTGCGTCATAGTTGCGCACTTTACCGTTCAGCACGGGGGTATAGCTGTGAAATGACAGGTGAATGGCCTTTGCGCTCTTTTCCACCGCCTTCACCGTCTTCATGCGGAAGGGGATGTATATCTCCTCTATCAGGGTGTATCTGTCCACGGACGGGAGCCCTGCGGAATACTTTGAAAAGAGTGAGCTGTTTGTTATGCTCCTGTTGGCGTCTATCAAAAGCCTGGAACAGGGGAAGTCTATGACGCTCCCCCCTTTTATACAGGCAAAGTTCTCTGCTGCTTCAAAAGCACCTTTATCATATACTCTGTGTTCGTCAATGTTGTTCGGTATGAGCATCTTGCCACGGTACATATTTGGAATGTGCGGGGAGGAATGCTCGCAAGTTATTATAATATCAGCCATTGAAAAGCTCGTTCTCCTTAAGGCATCCGCACAGCTCGGCATAAACTGCCTCTATGCTTCTGCTGATGAGCGCTTCTTTGATGCGGGTGCTCAGTGTTCCGTGGGAGAAGATGTTCAGCAGGGCAGGTGCATACTGCTTGTCTGCGTCCATCCCCGTACGGAGAAACATCGCACGCCATAGCTCGACGGCCTTTGCCTCCGGCATGCCGTATATATCGAGCAGGTCTTTATGGCTGACGAGTGCATTTTCGCCCTCTCTTATGCATGAGAGGAGTATGGTATACATCTCGGCTTCGTCTATCTTTTTCATCTTTTCGAGGTCGCCTGTCAGGCTGAGATGGCGCACTGTTTCGGATATCAGCTTCACCACTGCTATGTCTGCCTGAGGACATTCCTGTACGTCGACAAGGCGTATCTCCACTGCGCCCCTGTCGAAGCGTGCTATCGCACCACGGCTGTTCAGCCAGATGGGCTCCAGTATCTCTTCGGGGTCGTGGGGGGCTATCGCCTTTGCGAGCTCGTCAAATATCTTTTCGTTATACTCAGCCTCGCTGAATACCCTCTCGGGGATAACATTCCCCGCTACGAAAGGTACGGAGCGCTGATTATTACGGTAAAAGTCCAGCCTGTTGTCCGCCAGCCCTGTCTGAGTGCCCTCCACCATAGGCGATGAGGCGCAGAGAGCGGGGATGATAGGCAGTACGCACCTGATGGCTGCGTGGAGCTTTTCAAACTGGTCGTCGCCGTTGAACGGCATGTTTATATGCACACTCTGCAGGTTAGACCATCCGTGCCCCTTACAGTTGAATATCCTGTCATAGGCTTCGTATATCTCGGCGTTTTCATCCTGCCAGAGCTCGGTTTCTGTCAGCGGATTCATCGTCGGGTGCATAGCTGTCGGCATTATCATGCAGTTCATCTCTGCCAGTATGCCGTTTATCCTGTCCACCGCATTGCTGAAGTTGTCCGCCATATCTTTATATTTCTGCGGGCCTTCGGTCTTTATCTCTATCACGTGCTTTACCAGCTCGTTGGAGTAGCCTATGCCGTCGATGAACACTTCGTTCACGAGCTCGCCCGCCAGCTTTTCGAGTAATTTATCTGCCACAGGGCGCACCTTCAGCGTGTCCCTGTCTACTATCATGTATTCTATCTCTATACCGTAACCTTCAAAGAGGTTGTATCTTCCCATCTAGCCCTTCCACTGCATTGTTTTGTCCAGTCTGTCCCTGAACACTTTCATGATGCTGTCGTACAGTCCGTCTTTCAGCACCTTATCCTCCACACCGCCGTCTATGCTTGGGTTGTCGTTCACCTCTATCACATAGAACTTCTTGCCCACCTGCTTTATATCCACACCGTACAGGCTCTTTCCTATGGCATTGCATGCTTTCAGCGCTGTGGATATGACACCTTTCGGTGCGTCTGCCACTGACATAGTCTCAAAGTTTCCTTCGTGCAGTTTGCCCTTTTCGTCGGTTTTGATGATCTGCCAGTGCTTTGTCGCCATGTAGTATTTGCATACGTACAGAGGCTTTCCGTCGATGACGCCCACACGCCAGTCATAGTCTGTCGGCATGAATTCCTGCGCCAGTATCAGGGCAGATTTTTCCAGCATCTTCGCCACGGCTGTCTTGCAGTCTTCCATGGTCTTCACTTTTATCACACCCTGAGAGAATGAGCTGTCGGGCAGCTTCAGTATTACGGGCAGGTCGAGCCCCCACGGCATCTCGTTCACATTTCCTTTATGGATGATGACGGTCTTCGGCGTGGGAACGTGTTTTGCATTGAGCAGCTCCGCCAGATACACCTTGTTTGTGCATCTCATGATGGATGTCGGCTCGTCTATGACCACCAGCCCCTCTGCCTCGGCTTTACGTGCGAGTGAGTATGTGTGGTGGTTCACGTTTGTGGTCTCTCTGATGAAGAGAGCGTCAAACTGGGATATCTTCACTGCGTCATCCTTCTGCAGGAGGACGGCGTTTATGCCCAGATCCTTTGCAGCGTGGATGAATTTATTCAGCGCTCTGGTGTCTGACGGCGCATGCGCCTCGTTGTCATTCACCAGTATGGCGAGGTCGTAAAGGTAGTTTTTCTTCTTACCCGTATATCTCTTCTGTGCTTTGAAATACTCGTTTGCCGCATCGACAGCTATGTCTCTGTGGTCTTCGGGTATCTTGCTCGCAGGGATAGGCTCGACGTTCTGCAGGAGCCATTTCTTCTTTGTCTTTACAAAGTGCGCCTGAAGGAACGGAGCATCGAACATACGGAAGAGAGTATTTGCGAGTTTTTCATATTTCTTCGCAACGTTTTTGCCGAAGTATACGCTGAGGGTGAACTCTTCGGATGCAAGCGGCCCGAGCAGCTTTTGCAGCATGGCGTCGTTTTCGTCCGAAAGCGCCTTGATGATAGTGCGGGACTTCATGTCCTGTATGGTCTTTACAGAAGGCATAGCCTTATGACCGCGCGCCTCAGCCAGAAGCGACACATAGTATCCATAGCTCTGATAGCTGTAAGATTTACAAAGGTTGAATATCTCCAGCTTTTTAGCATCCAGCCATTCCTGCTTCGTCAGGTAGTCCAGAGCCGATACGACATCCACATCGGGTGTCTCAAACCCCCATTCGGCAGGGGTGTTTACGATTATTATCTTTCTCATCTCTCTCCACTTGGTTCTATGATAAGCAGCTTCGCATCATACGTGAGCACGCCTAATAGTATGGAACATATAAGGTGGCTCATAGATACGCTGTACAGCTGGCTGTTATTTATCGGGTTCGGCAGCAGAGGGTCTGCTATATAGACCTTTCGCCTCTTGCTGTCATAGCCATATATTACCACAAAATGTCCGCTGGGAAGTCCGCGTATGTCGTCATAGTCACAGTTGTCTCCGTACTCTCTCTTTGAGTTATACAGGTATGTGGAGCTAAGCCCGCAGATGATCGGTTTGCCCGATGTCAGTATCTTCCTCAGCAGATAGGGCGACATATCCTCAAAGAGCAGCTTACCTCCCAGTTCGAGGTATTTCAGATAGTGCTCTGTTGCTGTCCTCAGTTTTGCCTTGGTCTTAAACTTTGCCTGCTGGCGCAGTTTGTCCGCTATGTCGACATTGCCTTTAAACCATGACGGGTCAAAGACCTGCAGGTTATAGGTGTAGGTTGTTGCAGAATAGCCTTTTTTAAGTGCGTAGTTCGCAAGCATGACAGAGAGCGTACCGCCTGCTTCGAGGTCGGGTATGCTCTGTATGATTTCGCTGAGCGGTGTTTCATCACCGTAGTGGCGAAGGACCGAGTGCAGACATGTGGGACCGCATGTGGTCTCATCAGGCTGTCTGCTGATGTGAAAATCCGGGATACGAAACCTCATTTCTTGAGCCTCCGAAATATAAGCCCAGATACGCAGTTTGCACTGCTTTTCATGGTGAATTTCTGAAAGATACTCTTTATTTTCAAATATTCAAGCAGAAAATATTACTGCATCACTATTTTCTGAAGAATAAATTCAGTATGACTGTCAGTACTATGCTGATGATGATAGAGCTGACTATAGGGAAGTGGAAAGAATAGCCGTCCTTTCTGATATTAATGTCGCCGGGGAGCCTGCCGAAGTTTATCCCCAGCTTACCGGCTATGACGACGCAAATGCCTGCTATTATTATCACTACGCCGATTGTTATTAATGTTTTACCCAGATCAAAGTTCATACATGAATATTAACCCGTAAGTTTTTTCTATGCAAGGGGCTTGAAGCGTGGTAATATTATTTTAAGAAAAGTATTACGGGATGTGTATGTCAAAGGTTGTACGTTTTACGGTATCGATAGAAGAATCTCTCCTTGAGAAATTTGAAAAGTTTCTCGACGAAAACGGATTCCCCGGTCGCTCCGAGGGTGTGAAGCACCTGATAAGGAATGTTCTGGTGGAGGACGAATGGCAGGAAGGGAGTGTAGTGGCTGCTTCTATCAGCATCGTGTACGACCACCACAAGAGCGGTTTGATGGAGAAGCTAGTTGCGACACAGCACGATTTTGAAAATCTTGTGCTTTGCTCCCAGCACGTGCATCTGGATCATCATAACTGCATGGAGGTACTTGTGGTCAAAGGGGACGCCGGCCGTATAAACAGTCTTTATGCGGGGCTGAAGTCTATCAAAGGCTTAAAGCACTGCACAATGACAAAGGGTACTACGGGCAGCAATCTCGGCTGATATTTTTCTGCACAATTATTTTTTTAGAGGTGTTTTATGCACATGGCAGATGCATTACTCTCCCCTGCCGTTGGCGCTGCGGGATGGGCTGTTTCAGGCGGGCTGCTTGCTTACTGTTCGGCAAAGGTTAAAAAGTCACTAGATGAGAAAAAGATCCCTCTTATGGGTGTCCTTGGTGCGTTCGTTTTCGCGGCGCAGATGATCAATTTTACAATCCCGGCCACAGGCTCGAGCGGGCACTTAGGCGGAGCTATGCTCCTCGCTATTCTGCTCGGACCATATGCGGCATTCATTACCATAGCGTCTGTTCTGACGATACAGGCGTTCTTCTTCGCTGACGGCGGTATACTCGCCCTCGGCTGCAACATTTTCAATCTCGGGTTCTTCCCTTGTTTTGTCGCTTATCCTTTTATATATAAGCTGATAGCAAAGGATGAAACATCGGGCAAGCTGATCACGGCGGGCTCATTTACTGCCGCTGTGATAGGTCTCCAGCTCGGTGCTTTCTTTGTGGTTCTCGAGACAGTCTTCTCAGGCATTTCAGAGCTTCCTTTCAGTACATTTGTGCTGATGATGCAGCCTGTTCACCTCGCTATCGGCGTTGTGGAAGGGCTCGTTACTGCGGCTGTTGTTATGTTTGTATGGAGAGAGCGTCCTGAGGTTCTCACAGGGGCTTCACTCTCAGCCATCAGCCTGAAAAAGACTATGGTATCAATACTCATCCTTGCTGTTTTCACAGGTGCAGTGCTCAGCTGGTTCGCATCAAGCAATCCGGACGGACTCGAGTGGTCCATGTTTAAAACATCAGGGCATGAAGAGCTCGCAACACCGGACAACGGCATTTATAATTCCGCAAGCAGTGTTCAGGAGAAAACATCTTTCCTCCCCGACTACGGGTTTAAAACATCCGGAGAAGAAGAGGGGGGCGAAGAGAGCTGGCCTGCTGTCAGTGCGGGTACATCAGTTTCAGGTATTGTCGGCGGCGGTCTTACTCTCCTGCTGGCATTCGGTGCGGGTGCGCTGCTCCGCAGGAAAAGCGGTGTTGTCACCGGTATCTAATTGATGTCCAGCATAGAAAGACATTTCCTAAGATTCAGATACATAGACGAAATGGCCGAGATGGGCAGCCCTTTACACAGGGTTGCCCCGCAGGCCAAACTGATAGCGACATTGTTCTTTATCATCACAGTCGCTTCGTTTGATAAGTATACTGTTCTTCAGCTTTTACCTTTTTATATCTTCCCTGCGGTGATGATATCCTACGGGGGGCTTTCTGCCCGTTTTTTCATGAAGAGCGTGCTGATAGTATCTCCTTTTGCCGTGGTCATAGGCATATTTAATCCTCTGATAGACCATCATGTGGTGGCGAATATCGGCGGTTTGGATATCTCCGGCGGGTGGGTGTCGTTCTTATCCATACTGCTCCGCTTCACACTTACGGTAACGGCTGCTCTGGTGCTCATCAGCCTCACGGGGTTCACACGCATATGCAGTGCTATGGAGTCTCTGTACGTGCCGAAGGTTTTCGTGGTTCAGCTTATGTTCCTCTACAGATACATCTTTGTGCTGATGGAGGAGGCGGACAGGATGCTCACGGCGAGCTCCATGCGGCTCTTCGGTAAAAAGATGGGGTTCAGGCTGTATGTGTCGTTCCTCGGTCATCTGCTCCTGCGCACTATGGACAGGGCGCAGCGGATACACCTTGCGATGTTTTCCCGTGGCTTTGACGGAACGATCAGGTGTAGCGGAGACTGCGGAATGAGCAGAAGCGATATGCTGTTCGTGCTTTTCTGGTGCGGACTTTTCATTATTTTCAGAATATACAATGTGCCCATGCTTTTAGGCGGGGCTGTCACAGGGGTGCTCTGATGAGTCATCATTTAGTCGAGGCTTTTGACCTCTCATTTTCTTACAGCACAGGCAGAGAAGTTCTGCATGATATATCTTTCCGCATTACCCACGGCGAGTCTGTGGGGCTGGTGGGTGCGAACGGAGCGGGGAAGTCGACCCTGCTGAGGCACCTGAACGGATATTTCCTCGCACAAAAGGGCGAGGTGCGCATAGGCGAAATGCCCGTGACAAAATCTACTCTGAATAATATACGAAAGACTGTCGGTATGCTGTTTCAGGACAGTGATGACCAGCTCTTTATGCCGAAAGTGGCAGATGATGTGGCTTTCGGACCGCTGAATCTGGGCTTCCCCCCTGAGGAAGCGTATAAAAAGGTCGAGGAATCACTCGATGCCGTGGGCATACTGCACCTGAAAGACAGGATGACGCACAAGCTCTCCGGCGGAGAGAAGAAAGCAGCCGCCCTTGCGGGGGTTATCGCCATGTCGCCCGATGTACTCGTTATGGATGAGCCGTCGGCAGGGCTAGACCCTAGAGCACGCAGACGCATGATAGAACTTTTGAAAACCTTTAAGCATACAAAGATAATAGCAACCCACGATCTGGATATGGCGTATGAGATGTGCGACAGGATAATGGTCATGCATGAAGGACGCATAGCCGCAGACGGTACGCCGTCGGATATATTCTCAGATGAAAAGCTGCTTTACGAATGCGGGCTGGAAAAGCCCCTCAGTATGTCATAAAAAGACCGAGCGTCCCTCGGCGAAGTATTTCGAAAGCTGTTTTCTGTATCTGTCTTCCTCTGAATAGATGCATCCGCAGTACTGCTGGCGGTACATTCCGCGCTCTTTGGAGGTGTCTATCCCCTCCTGCCAGCCTTCACGATAATCCTCATAGTGGAAAGCGATCTTAAACTTCTTCGATGCTATCTCGCAGAATTCTTTCATCATGTCGTGATCCTGCCATCTGCTGTACATCAGCGTAGTGGTAAAGGCGTCAAAGTTCCCCTTTGAGGCTATCTGAGCGGCCTTTTCTATACGCATCTGATAACAGAATCTGCATCTCTCGGTCTCTCTGAACGCAGCCATACGGACAAACTCCGTGAGCCCGTAGGTTTCGTCCACGATGGTCTTGATGTCCTCTTCGTCGTTGAAACGTTTCAGTGTCTCGAGCCTTTTATAAAACTCGGTGACGGGGTGTATGTTTGGGTTATACCAGTAACCCATAATGCTGTGACCCTGCTCTTTCAGCACTTTTACAGGGTATACGGAGCAAGGACCACAGCATTGATGAAGTAATATTTTCATATTTTAATTTTAAAGCTCGACCTGCGGGAGGCTTTTCAGTGATTCTTTGATAGCCTCTTCGGGGTATGCATAGTCTTCGAGCTTCCCTTCGTAGTAGCTGTCGTATGATGCCATGTCGAAGTGACCGTGGCCTGACAGACAGAAAAGGAGCGATTTCGACTCGCCTCTTTTATCACACTCGAGAGCTTCCATAGCGGCGCCTGCGATAGCGTGTGAAGACTCAGGAGCAGGGATGATACCTTCTGTCTTAGCGAAGAGTGTTCCGTATTTGAAGACATTGAGCTGGCCTACGCTTCTGGCGTCTACTATCCCTTCCTTATACATCTTGCTCACGATAGGGCTGTCGCCGTGATATCTGAGACCGCCCGCATGGATAGCGGGAGGCATGAAGTCGTGTCCGAGGGTATACATCTGCATGATAGGCGTCATTTTTGCCACGTCGCCGTAGTCGAAAGCGAACTCGCCCTTTGTCAGGGTAGGGCATGAGAGGGGCTCCATAGCCACACACTCTACCTTTTTACCTTCGAGTTTATCTTTTACAAATGCCGCTGCGATACCGCCGAAGTTTGACCCGCCGCCGCATGATGCGAATACCATGTCCGGGTAGTCTCCGCCTATCTCCATCTGCTTCTTAGCCTCTAGTCCTATGAGGGACTGGTGGAGGATGACGTGGTTCAGCACGGAACCGAGTGCATAGTTAGTGTCCTTATTCATCACAGCTTCTTCCACTGCTTCGCTGATGGCGAGTCCGAGTGAACCGTTAGAGTTAGGGTCACGCTCCAGCTCTGCCTTACCTGCGTTTGTAAATGTAGACGGAGAAGGGATAACCTCTGCGCCGAACATGTTCATGAAAGATTTTCTGTATGGTTTCTGGTGGTAGCTCACTTTAACCATATACACCTTCAGAGACATTTCGAAGATGTTCGTGGCGAAAGAGAGTGCGCTCCCCCACTGTCCTGCACCCGTCTCTGTCGTGAGCTTATTGATGCCGGATATTTTGTTATAGTAAGCCTGTGCAACGGCTGTGTTTGTCTTATGGCTGCCCGATGGTGAAACGCCTTCGTATTTGTAATAGATGCGGCATTTCGTGCCGAGAGCTTTTTCGAGCTTTTCGGCTCTGACCACTGGGGATGGTCTCCACAGTGTCAGGATGTCCATAACGGGCTCGGGTATGTCTATGTATCTCTGGGTGCTCATCTCCTGCTCGAGGATAGGAGCGGGGAATATAGCGAGCATTTCTTCAGGTGTGGCGGGCTTGCCTGTCATTGGGCTGATAGGCGGCGCCATCTGCGGGAGGTCAGCCAGAACGTTATACCACTGTGTAGGCATATCGCTGGGGCTCAGATAAATCTTCTTCATAATATTTTCCTTTTCTTTGGTTTTGAATAAACTATCAAAATTTTACATTATTCAGGTGTTTCATTTCAACCGTTTTTGGTATTCTATGTGATATATGAAAACAGAGGTGGCAAATGGCTAAAGTGATAGTACTGCTTGCGGACGGTTTCGAAGAGATCGAAGCTGTCAGCGTTATAGATATCCTGCGCAGAGCAGAGGTCGATGTTTGTGTTACCGGGCTGAAAGAAGGGATGGTGAAGGGCGCCCACGGGCTGCTTATAAAGCCTGATAAATCCCTCGAAGATGTCGAAGAGGACGATTACGAGATGGTGGTTCTCCCCGGCGGAGGCACAGGAGCGAAGAATATCGCCGCCAGCAAGGACGCCGATGCCCTCCTGAGAAAATTTGCCGAGGAAGAAAAATTTATCGCCGCCATATGTGCTGCTCCCGCCGTACTCGCTGAGAAAAAACTGCTGAAAGGCTGTATGGCCACCAGCTATCCTTCCTTCCGTGATGCTGTCGAGGCGGACAGCGACTATCAGGAAGCGATAGTAGTGGTGGATGAGAACATCATCACCAGCCGAGGCCCTGCCACGGCGGCAGAGTTCGCATTCACACTTGTGGAGCTGCTTGTGGAGGAAGATACCGCACAGAAGCTCCGTGACGCTATGCTTTTTGAAGATTAATACCTTTCTATAGATTCCTCCGGGTAAACCAGGAGTTCTATGTTTCCATTATGCTTAACGCACGTAGTTACAACTTCGTTGTCACAGCTAGAGCATATGCAAAAAGCGTCACTGCGAAGCCCGTAGGGCTGTGGCACTAGCCGAAGGCTGTACGAGTCCATGATGGTTATTGCCGAGCTAGTCTTAGTAAAATCTTAACCCTAAGATTGCTTCGTCAGCCTCTGGCTTTCTCGCAATGACTTTCATGCTCTAAAGCTGTGATTTGCTCATTCATCCACGCATAAATAATGCCGGGGTCTTTCAGGCCTCGGCCTCTTCTGAATGAAATAAGGAAAAATTTTGTATTTTTTGTGGTTTACTTCTTGCTACTAGATGTGAAAGGAGGTGAGCCATGAATAACGCAGTCGTGGTATCTGACAGTATATCACCTTCGACGCAAACCGCAAATGCCCAGAGACAGGGGTATACAGCGGAAACATCATTTGCCGACACACTTGATGAAGTTATGAACGAAGTTTCTGAGGCGGAAAAATCTTCCACCGAAAATGACGGCTATATCAAAGAGCAGGCGGAAGAGCTTGTCTCTCAGCTTGTCACTATGGAATCGATCCTTCAGGAACTGAAAGGAACCCTTAGCGGATTTTTCGATGCTAACGGTCTGCCCAAAGACCCGCCTGTGGAGCTGGGGTATGATGCCGTGTCTGATGAGATAACCGTAAAGGGCGACAGAGAAGACACAGACAGGATAGCCGAGCTTATTAACGGTGACAGTGAGCTCAAGGAAGAGCTGAAAGCCTCCCTTGATAAAGCTCAGATGCTGGTCACTATCGCTGATAATATCTTTAAGTACAAAGACTATATGGACTCGCTCGAAGAGCCTCCGCCGACAGTCGGTTTGATTTACGGTACAAAAACGTCCGTGACCACAGACAGACCTCTCGGTGCTGCACAAGAGATCTATGAAGCTGCCGATGCGGAAGCCGCCGAATCCGAAGAGCTCAAAAAACTTTTCGAAAAGATCAAGGAACTGATGCTTATGGTCTTTCTCCAGCTAGACCCGGAGGAAGAGGAAGAGAAGAAAACAAAAGCAGCAGCCCGTGACGATAACGGCGCAAGCGAGGAAGCAGCCGATGATGTTGATGAGAATGCGGATGAGACAGACGCACTCACATCATATCAGCAGCTTATGCTGAGTATCGAGCGCACGAGGGCGGCGGCTATGTTCAATCACGGAACTGATAAGAACAAATACGCCATGGCCATCGAAAGCTACAGCATGAAGATGTACAGAGAAGAGGAAGCAGAGAACAAAAATTCCCTTAACAACATCGACACTGAAGATGCAGAAGACGCATCTGATTCAGTAGTGAAAAGCGCATAAGGGGTACGGCATGTATGTAACATCATCCGAACACAGCACATATGTTGCTCAGCAGTCCTCGGTAAACGTCAATGCGGACTATGTCAGCTTTGACGATGCTCTGGCAGAGATGTCTGAAAACGGCGAGATATCATTTGATAAATCCGACATGGACACCACGAAGACAGGGCTCTTAGACTCTGAGCTGTTATTACCCTCCATGGGGAATGTGGCTATGCTGACAAAGGGGATGAACGAGCTGATGGACAATCTCTATAAAGAGAACGGCATCAGCAAGAATCCGCCTGTGGAGCTGTCATATTCATATGCTGATAATAAGGTCAAAGTGATAGGGAACAGAGAGGACGCAGCCGAGATCGAAGAGCTGATAAACTCTGACCCTGAGATGAAGGAATATACCCGTACATATCTGGCGATCTCCGAGACGGCTATGGCCATACAGGAGTCTATAAAGTTTCAGGAAGAATACCGCAATAGTAACAATCCCGAGGCTGTTGTCGCCAAGTATGCCTACCTCTTCAACGATAATAAGGTGAATGCAAAAGCGTCTTACATGTATGGCTCCGAGCCTGCACTTTTGTCTGACGGTCAGGTGTATTCCGAGCTTTATGATTTTATAAATAGCGGAGGTGATGCGTGAATTTCCCGTTTATGGTAAACGGCAATGCCGCAGCCGATATGGGCTTTGGCAAATGCAGTGAGAAAAAATCCGGCGACAGCGAAGCCTTTGAAGAAGCCCTGATGGAGATGATGAGCGAAGGAAATACTCAGATATCCATCAAGCAGGTGAGCGTCACAGGTACAGCCGTCTATGGAACAGAAAACCCGATAACAGAGTTCGACAGCCTGAAGGAGATATCCGAAAGGCTCGACTACATGCTCGACAGGCTGTTTATGAAAAACGGCATCCCGAGGAACCCGCTGGTAGAGATATCCTACAGCTATACAAAGACTGAGGTTGTTGTCACGGGGGACAGAGAGGACATCGAGCAGATAGCCGAGATGATCAACAGCGACTCAGATATTGTGAACTTTATCAAGGGCGCAATGAATGTCGCATCTGACATCATAAACATGGCGGAGACCCTTGCTTTTCAGGGGGAATACGCTGCGGGCGATGATGCAGAAGACCTTTTCGACAGATATGCCTTTCTCTTTGACGAGAACAGATCAGACCATAAGCCATCCATAAGATACGGTGAAGGCATCGACATTTTATCGGACGGAAAAACTTATTCATTATAATCATTTAAAAACTGGCGCGCCTCTTGCTTTTTACAGAGTAAGAGGTGCGTTATGGATCACGATTTTTCTAACTTTAACGGTAACAACAGCGGACATCAGCATAGCTATACAGTAGCTCAAGACATTGATGCATCGGCTGTTTTATTAAATACACTCACTGCTTTCGAGGATCTGGACAGGCTGGAAAACCTCGCCGTAAACGAAGAAGTGATAGACTATGACATCGAGTCATTTCTTCCCAGTCTGGAAAACATTATGGAATTCTCTTCCTATTTACGCGACAGGATGGAGTTTCTCCTTAATATGAACGGTCTGACCAACGAGCCTTCATTCGAAATAGACACCGCCAAAAGCGGAAACCGCATTCAGGTGAAGGGGGCCCGAAAGGACATCAGAAAGATCAATAAACTGCTGAACGAAGACAGCGAGATACGTGACGGACTGCTCACTCTGCTCTCCATAGCGGGGCAGACATACCAGCTTCTGCTGGCTCTGGAGGAAGAGAACGCACCCGCCTTTGCCGACATGCACGTGGTATACCTCTATGGAGACGGCTACCTCAGCCTTTATAAAGAAGATTAAAATCAATTGGTCATTCTGAGTGAAACGAAGAATATGAACTACAATAGGAAAGATGTGGTCAGATCCTTCGGTATAAACCTCAGGATGACAAGATAGTATAGAAACAGAAAAGCTCCCCAATCGAATAACCGTCACTCTGAGGAGCGTTAGCGACGTGAGAGTCTGATACCTTTTGATAATTGAGATCTTAAAGTCACTGTGGCTTTAGAGTTTGATAAGCAATAGCTTTAGATTCTTACGCCTGTGTACAGGCTCAGAATGACTATTAATAAAGATAGTATAGAAACAGAAAAGCCCCTCAGTTGAGGGGCTTTTTATTATTAGTGCTATCTGTCATGCTCGGGGGCTAGGACTGCCGCGTCAGCTCTGTGAGCTTCCTCGCAGTGACATTTATTTATCTTTAAGTAGTGGGAAGCCGAGTTCTTCTCTGTGTTTCAGATAGTTTTCAGCGCACATCTTTGCGAGGTTACGCACACGAGCGATGTAGCCCGTACGCTCTGTAACGGATATAGCGTTACGTGCGTCGAGCAGGTTGAACGTGTGGCTGCATTTCAGACAGTAGTCATAAGCGGGGAGGGGGAGCCCTTTTCCGTTTATGCTGATGCACTCTTTTTCATACATTTCGAACAGCTTGAAGAGCATGTCAACATCAGCGTGCTCGAAGTTGTGTGCAGAGTACTGAACCTCATTAGCGTGGTAAACATCGCCGTATGTCACGTTTTTGTTCCACTTAAGGTCGTAAACGGACTCGACACCCTGAAGGTACATAGTGATACGCTCCAGACCGTATGTTATCTCGCCTGAAACAGGTTTCAGGTCGATACCGCCCGCCTGCTGAAAATATGTGAACTGAGTGATCTCCATACCGTCCAGCCATACTTCCCATCCGAGACCCCAAGCACCGAGTGTAGGTGATTCCCAGTCGTCCTCGACAAATCTGATGTCGTGGTCTTTCGGGTCTACTCCGAGTGTTTTCAGAGACTCAAGGTAGAGCTCCTGAATGTTGTCCGGTGAAGGCTTCAGGATAACCTGAAACTGGTAGTAGTGCTGAAGTCTGTTAGGGTTTTCGCCGTAGCGTCCGTCTGTGGGGCGGCGGCTAGGCTCAACATAAGCAACGTTCCACGGCTCGGGACCGAGGCACTTAAGGAATGTCGCAGGATTGAATGTACCCGCACCGACTTCTATGTCGTAAGGCTGATAGATTATACAACCTCTCTCAGCCCAGAATTTCTGAAGATTCAGTATCACATCCTGAAAATACATGTATCAAAACTCCTGTTATTGTCATCCAGAGCTTAGCGAAGGATCTGTGTTCAGATTCTTCGTAATGCTTCCTCAGAATGACGCAAATATAGTCATTAGTAAGCGACCGGCGGGAGCGTAAAATACGGCTCTCTGCTTACGGTCACAGTATAGTGCTCCGCCTGAAGTGCTATTTCTTCGCGCGGTGAGCGTGAGCTTTCAGAGGCAGAGCGTGCAGTTTGATAAATCCTGCTGCGTCTGTCTGATCGTAAGCTCCCTCATCATCTTCCATGGAAACCACTTTCATGTCGTAGAGTGAGTATTCAGACTCACGTCCGATACATGTGATGTTTCCTTTGTAGAGCTCAAGTTTAACTTTACCTGAAACGAATTCCTGAGTCTTATTAAGGAGTGCCATCATAGCATCCATCTCAGGACAGTACCAGTATCCGTTGTATACCAGTGTAGCGAAGCGAGGCATCAGTGTCTCTTTCAGGTTGATAGTACCGCCGTCGAGAGTGAGTGCTTCGAGGTCTCTGTGTGCAGCGTAAAGTATTGTTCCGCCTGGCGTCTCGTAAACACCGCGTGATTTCATACCCACGTATCTGCTCTCTACCATGTCCACACGTCCGATACCGTGCTTTCCGCCTATTTTGTTAAGTGCTTTCAGCATTTCTGCAGGAGAGAGTTTTTCGCCGTTGAGCTTAACAGCCTCGCCCTGAGCAAATTCGAGCTCGATGATCTCTGCTTCGTTTGGTGCGTCCTTAGGGTCTGTTGTGTATTCGAACATTTCCTTTGGAGGGCGCATAGCAGGGTCTTCGAGGATACCTGCTTCAAAGCTGATGTGGAGCAGGTTGTCATCAGAGCTCCACGGCTGGCTTACAGTAGCTTTAACGGGGATGCCGTGCTCTTCTGCAAATTCCATAGCTTCCTTACGTCCTTTGATCTTGTTAAAGAACTCAGGGATACGCCATGGGACGATAGTTTTAAGTTTAGGGTTCAGGCTGGCAGCGGAAAGCTCGAAGCGAACCTGGTCGTTACCTTTGCCTGTTGCGCCGTGTGCGAGGAATTTCGCACCTGTTTTATTAGCTACGTCCACCATACCTTTTGTGATGATAGGACGTGCCAGAGAAGTACCGAGGTAGTAGCGTCCTTCGTAAAGGGCGTTAAACTTAACCGCAGGGTACACGAAATCTTTGACAAATTCTTCCTGAAGGTCGAGAGCGTAGAAATCTACTGCGCCGGACTTCATTGCTTTCTCACGGATAGCTTCAACATCCGGAAGCTGACCGAGGTCTGCCACGTATGCTACAACGTCATAACCTTTAAGCTGGAGCCATTTCAGGATAACTGATGTGTCCAGACCGCCTGAATAGGCGAGAACCACTTTGTCTTTTGCCATTTTTATCTCCTTGTGAGAATTATATATTTATATTATCCATATGCGTCATCACGGGGCTTTAGTCGAAGTGATCTTCCAATACTTTTACGTTAATGTACTTGGAAGATTGCTTCGCTTTGCTCGCAATGACCTTAAACGCTTACTTGCCGAATACGGCGAGCATGATAGCTTTCTGAGCGTGCAGCCTGTTCTCTGCTTCGTCCCAGACGATGGAAGCCTCAGATTCGTAAACGTCCTCTGTGACCTCTAGCCCCATGTATGCAGGGAGGCAGTGCATGAAGAGCGTCTTCTTGCCTGTGGCAGCCATGAGGTCGGCATTGACCTGATAGCCTGCGAATATCTTCTTGCGTGCTTCCTTTTCTGCTTCCTGTCCCATGCTGGCCCATACATCAGTATAGATGATATCTGCACCTCTGACAGCTTCATATGGGTCACGCACGAGCTCTATTTTTGAACCTGTGCTCTTAGCTGCCTCTACTGCGGATTTAACCACATGAGGTTTGCATTCGTAACCCTCCGGAGATGCTACGGATATATCCATGCCGAATTTAGCCGCACCGTAAAGCCAGCTCTGCGCCATGTTGTTTCCGTCGCCGATGAAGGCTACTTTCACATCGTATGTGCCGAGGTGCTCGTATATGGTCTGAACGTCTGCCATTACCTGACAAGGGTGGAAGTCGTCTGTGAGACCGTTGATGACGGGCACTGTGGCATACTCTGCAAGCTCTTCTATTATATCATGACCCTTTGTACGTATCATGATGCCGTCGACAAATCTGGAGAGTGTGCGTGCAGTGTCTTTCACTGTTTCGCCTCTGCCTAGCTGTATGTCGTTGCTGCTGAGGTAGAGCGGGTGTCCGCCCAGCTCGTAAAAGCCGACCTCGAAGGAAACACGTGTCCTTGTGGACGGTTTTTCGAAGATCATAGCGAGCTTTTTACCTGCGAGATGATGGTGTGTTATACCATTCTTATTCTCGGCTTTCAGCCTGATGGCTGTCTGTATCATATCTTTCAGCTCGTCGGAGCTGAAGTCCTTCAGTGTGAGAAAATCTCTCTTCATATCAGCCTCCCAGCCCCAGGTCTGAGGCGGTTTTGCTTATCAGTTCGAGCCCCGTGTCGAGGTCTTCCTGAGATATATTAAGAGGAGCGTATATACGCACCACGTCATTCCCTGCGGGAACGAACAAAATCTTATTTTCCATAGCTTTAGCGATGAATTCCTTCTGCTTGCCCGGTACTTTCACCCCGAGCATCATGCCGATGCCCCTGACTGTGACGTCAGAGCCTTCGAAGATGTTCTCCAGAGCCTCACGCATGTATGCGCCCTTGTCGGCAACGCTTTCGAGGAAGCCGTCTGCATTCATCGTTTCAAACACAGCATCCGCTGCGGCGCATGCGAGCATGTTTCCGCCGAATGTCGTGCCGTGTGTGCCCGGTGCGAGAAATTTTGCCACTTCGGGCTTTGCTATCATTGCGCCCATAGGGACGCCGTTCGCTATACCCTTCGCCAATGTGATCACATCAGGCTCTATGCCGTACTGCTCATATGCGAAGAATGTTCCTGTCCTGCAAAAGGCTGTCTGTATTTCATCGAAGATGAGCAGGATGCCTTTTTCCTTGCAGTAATCGGCGCACTCTTTCAGATATTCGGCATTAACGGCTTCAAGTCCGCCTTCGCCCTGTACGAGCTCCAGCATGAAAGCCACCACATCGCCCTTGTCCGCTTCCGCTTTAAAAGCTGAGAAGTCGTTCACTGGGATATGGTTAAAGAAGTCGGCCACCGGCTCGAATCCTTTTTTAACCTTTTCCTGCCCTGTGGCAGAGAGTGTCATGTATGAGCGTCCGTGGAAAGAGTTTTCCAGCGTTATCACTCTCAGCCTTTTGCCTTCGTAGTGGGTGTTGCCGTATATACGTGCCAGTTTAAGGGCTGCCTCGTTTGCCTCCATACCGGAGTTGCAGAAGAATACGTCTCCGCCAAAGGATCGTCGGCTCAGTTTATCCGCAAGTCGCTCCTGTACAGGGAGATTGTACAAATTGGATGTGTGGATAAGCGTGCCTGCCTGTTTGCAAATTGCCTCTGTCACGGGTGTGAACGAGTGGCCGAGGTTAACAACAGATATGCCGCTTCCAAAGTCGATGTAAGTATCGCCTTTGTCATCAGTGAGTCTGCACCCTTCACCCTTTACAAAAGTGAGCGGGTAGCGCGAATAATTTTTAAAGATCGCGGACATATACCACCTATATGTTTATTGCCAGCTCCTGTATATAGGCTGTCATTCTGAACGGAGTGAAGAATCCGGAAAAAGCGAAATACGGCTCATTACACAGATCCTTCGCAGGTGCTCAGGATGACAATACCCTGAAGCTGTGAAATTAATATTAAAAGCATATTCCACATATTAGTTCAAGGTTTTTCTAGCCCATCCGAATCATATTTCATAGAAAAAACAATAGTGGGGCTTTAAAAATATATCTTTTTGTTATAAACTTTTTATAAGAGGGCTTGATATGGATTTTTTAACTGTTACCCCCGCCGACAGGCTGACCGCAGCGCATGAGCATTTCAGTTCTTCGGGGATGAATATCCAGAAGGTTCTGGTGCTGCTCGCACTTGCCGGTTTTATAGCCTTTTTGGTGTATTATGCTAAAAAAGATAAGGATGTAGATAAGACTAATAATGATGAGAACGACGAATAGGTTTCTGCTGAATCTCCTCCTTATTGCTACGCTCGTGTACTATGCTCTTTTTGCTGGCTGGTACATCTCTTACTCTAACTACTTCTTCTTCCCTGTTATTTACCAGATGACAGACATACACGGACACGTGCTGAAATTCGCCCCGCAGAACAGAATGGGCAAGGCTGACTTCGCATTTGTCGGCAGCGGAACACATATGAAGATGTTCTCTGAAATGCTGAAATCTGTTGAAAATGACGGCGAAGGTCTCGCAGAGATAACATACCCCGCAGGTCGAAACGGCAAAAAAGCACTGCTGACACCGGACGAAGTGGTTCACCTGCAGGACGTGGCGGATCTGATAAGTCTGCTCAGGTCTTTCTGGAGGCTGATGCTTATAATGCTGCTTTCTGTCGTCGGTATTATGATATACGGGCGTTACAGGCCGTATGGTCTGACTGCTCTGGCGTGGAGCGGTGCTCTGCTGGGCGGTGCTTTATGGCTGGCAGTGAGCAAGTTCGGCTTTGTGTCGATATTTTACGCTCTGCACCGAATGGTCTTCCCAGAGGGGCATAAGTGGTTTTTCTATTATCAGGATTCACTGATGAGCACGGTGCTGAAAGCGCCGGACAGCTTCATATATTTCGGTGTGATACTCGGCATATTTGCTCTTCTGGTCTTTGTGGCTGGGTATAAGCTCGTTCAGTTTATACTTGGGGCTCTTATGAATAGATTCCTTTCCTGAGCTTTCCGTTTTCGTCTGCGACACGTTTAAATCTCTTGTGTATCAAGTACCACTGATCAGGGTATTGTCTTATCATCTCTTCGTATAAACGATTTATTTTAAGGGCGATATCGTACGCTCTCTCTTTAGGTTTTAAGGATTTATCAGGGTATATCAGTGGATAAGTTATCAGCTTATACTTACCGTTCTCTCTCAGGATAAATGCGGGGAGGATAGGGTAGTCCCTGCGTACGGAGAGCAGCGGGATGCCCTTTATAAAGGTGGTCTCCAGCCCGAAGAATGGGACGGTCATGCTGTCCTTCGGCATAGAGCTGTGGTCGAGGAGTACGCCGACAGCCTCGCCCCTGTCCATATATTCCCTTATGGTGTCCGTAGCGTTCCTGTGGTGTATATATGCCACGTCAGAGTTTACCCTCTGGCTGAGTATGAATTTGTCTACTTTTGGGTCTTTTATCTTTCTGGCTACTGCCGCACCTTTCAGCCCTAGTTTCTTTGTCATTATGTATGGGGAAAGCTCCCATGCGCCGAAATGGGCAGAGACCATAAAGCATGCATTTGTATCGGGGCGTTCGCCCATGTATACCACGTCTACATTTTCATCTAAGAATTTCCGGTCGATGTTTTTTACGTAAAATGATTCAAGGTATGAGCAGAATGTTTGTCTGAATGAGCTTTTGACGGTCTTCTCTATGTTGGCTGATGGGATGCCTATTATCTCACAGTTTTTTTCGGCTACGGCACGCCTGCCTTTCAGCAGATGATACATGATGCCGCCTGTGATGTTTCCTATGGTGTGGAGAGTTCGCAGTGGGAGTCGGCTGAAAACGGCGTATGCCGCTCTAATTATCAGATACACCCGAGAGTACCTCTTTGATGTATTCCAGCTTGTTTGCTCTGTCGGAGTCGAGAGCTTCGAAGAATCCGTCGAAGTCTGCTTTTTTACAGTCTTTATCGAGGAATTCCGCCAGCTCGTCTTCGTTTTCTGCTACGGCTCTTACGCCGAATTTATCTGCGAGTTCGGATATCTCCTGAAAGTTCTTCATGTTTGGTCCGGTGCAGGTGATCTTTTCAAACTGGAGAGCCTCGAAGATGTTGTGCCCGCCAGTGTCATTTAATGAACCGCCCACGAAGACCTTTTCGGAAAAGATGAAAAGCTCCTCCAGTGTGCCGAACCTGTCTATGACGACGACATCCGTTGCGCCGTCACGCTCTGCCAGCAGGCTGGCTGTGAGCCCGAGCTCTCTGCACATCTTCACTGCTTCCTGAGCACGGTTTATGTGTCTGGGGGCGAGAACCATGCGGTCGCATCTGTTCTGCTTTATGAATGCTTTTATTATAGTTTCTTCTTCCTGTGCGTGGGTGCTGGCAGCGGCGAAGATGCGGTGGTTTCTTATAAAGTTGAAGATGCCGCTGTCGATCTTTTCCGCTCGGGACTGAAACTTTATATTACCCATTGTGACGATATTGTTTTTGTCACCCTTGATTGAGGCGAATTTCTCTGTGTCTTCGTCGCTTTTAGTGAATATTATCTCGAATTTACCGAGGAGTCTTTTGAACAGGAAGCTGAAACGCTTATAGTTTTCGAATGTTTTATCGGATATCCTGCCGTTCAGCAGATACAGCTTTGAGCGTTTTGATGCTATGCGGATCATATTCGGCCATAGCTCCGTATCCACGATGAAAACGGCTTTGACGCTCATGTATTCTATGATGTGTTCTATCGCCATAGAGTTTTCCAAAGGAAGAAGGAAAGCGAAATAGGGCTCAAGCTCTGCGTTCGCCATCTTTTTACCTGTGGCTGTGGTTGTGCTGATTATTACGTCTATGTCGGGGAATTCCGCACGGATGTATTCCAGTGCAGATTTAAGACTGCGCACCTCTCCCACGCTGGCACAGTGGAACCAGATGCTCTTTTCCGTCGGTTCAGGCAGGTTTATCATGCCGAAACGCTGAAAGTAGTCTTCGTCCTCTTTGCGCTTGAGAGCTACTATGTATCCCACAGGCACGGCAACAGGCACAATGGCGGCTATTGCGAGGTTATATAATGTCTTTAGAATAAACACGTGTCATTTCCATGATCTTATTTTGTACGTCTTTAAGTTCTTTCTCTACGTCGTCTTTTTCCATCGAGTCACTGAGCATTATCGGGGCGAAAACGTGCAGGTCTATCTTTGCAAACGGCTTCGGCATTATGAACTTGTCCCAGCTGTTGAAGCGGAAGAAGCTTTTACAGTTTCCCAGTACGGGGACAAGGATGCTGTCTGCCTTTTTCGCCAGATACAGAGCCCCCGGCTTTGCTTCATAGACGGGGCCTTTCGGTCCGTCTGCTGCCATTGCTCCGTGGAATCCGCCGCCCATATGCCCCAGCATCTCCATAACGCCTGCGCTGGCGCCTTTTGACGATGATGCCCTGACGACCTTGTGACCGAAGCTCTCTATGAGAGGTGCGACCAGATCGCCGTCTTTGCTGCGTGAAACCATAGTGACAAATTTGAAAGCACCGCTTTTGGCGAGTGTGAGGGCAAGCTGATTATGCCATATGAAGAAGACAAGCCTTTTGCCTTCGGAGGCAAGCCTGTTCACTTCTTCATCCACTACGAGGTTGTAGCGGAATGTCGAAATGTATAACCTAAGAACTAATCTTATAAAAAGACTTTTCATCTACCCCAAAACCGCCCGAGCTTTTTAAGTACAGCTTTTCAGAATATCCTATATTTCAAAACGATGCAAATAGAAATGGTATATATGGATATATTGACGGTTCACACATTTTTGTCTTGCACCTATGTCTGTTTGAGTGGTAAAAATGCCGGATATGATGAAAGGAACTACTGTAGTCGCAGTTAAAAAAGACGGAAAAACAGCAATCGGTGCTGACGGACAGGTCACCTTCGGTAATACGGTGCTTAAGCATAACGCAAAGAAGGTGCGTAAAGTATATAATAATAAGGTAATTTGCGGATTCGCAGGTTCCACTGCGGATGCATTTACGCTGATGGAACGTTTCGAGGCAAAGCTGGAACAGCACGGCGGGCAGCTTCTGCGTGCGGCTGTTGAGCTGGCTAAGGATTGGCGTACGGATAAATACCTCAGAGCTCTCGAGGCTATGATGATCGTGGCCGATGAAAAAGAGCTTTATATCCTCACCGGGAACGGTGACGTAGTCGAGCCTCAGAACGGTGTAGCGGCGATAGGTTCAGGCGGACCTTTTGCTCAGGCTTCTGCCATTGCACTTATTCAAAATACCGAACTTTCACCCGCTGAAATTGTCAGAAAAGCGCTGCTTATTGCGGCGGATATCTGCATATATACTAACGACAACATAATAGTAGAGGAGATGTAAATCTCAGATGGAATCCTATACCCCCAAGAAAATCGTAGAAGAATTAGATAAATACGTGGTAGGGCAGCACAATGCCAAGAAGGCCGTCGCTGTCGCCATGAGAAACAGATACAGAAGACTGCAGCTGCCTAAATATCTGCAGGACGAAATAGCGCCTAAAAATATCATCCTTATCGGGCCCACCGGCGTGGGTAAGACCGAGGTGGCAAGACGCCTCGCAAAACTCGCAAAATCACCATTTATAAAAGTCGAGGCCAGCAAATACACGGAAGTGGGCTATGTGGGACGTGATGTCGAAAGCATGGTTCGCGACCTCGTAGAGATAGCCGTAGGCATGGTCAAGGAAGAGAAGAAATCAAGCGTCATAGACAAGGCGAAAGAGAACACCATCGAGCGTGTGCTCGACCTTCTGCTCCCTTCGACCACAGGCTTTGCAGAGCAGGAGACAGGCACAAGGGACAAGCTGAGGACAAAACTCATCAACGGCGAGCTCAATGAGCGCATGGTCGAGGTTGAGGTTGAGGACGCTGCGCCGCAGGTCGAAGTGTTTACAAACATGGGGATGGAAGATATGGGCGCCGGGCTGGGCGACATGATGAAGAACATCTTCCCAGCTAAGAAACGCAAACGTAAAATGAAAGTCGCCGAGGCACTTACCATCCTGGAACAGCAGGAGACAAACCGCCTCATAGATATGGACGATGTGAAAGACATCGCAGCAGAAAGGGTGGAGCAGAGCGGCATCATCTTTCTGGATGAGATAGATAAGATATGTGTGAGCCATTCCACGGGTACAAAGGGGGGCGACATCTCCCGAGAGGGGGTTCAGCGTGACCTTCTGCCTATCGTCGAGGGCTCAACCGTTAATACAAAATACGGCATGATCCGTACGGATCATATACTGTTCATAGCGGCAGGTGCCTTCCATATGGCGAAGCCTACTGACCTCATCCCTGAGCTTCAGGGACGTTTCCCTATCAGGGTAGAGCTGGACAGCCTCACTGCCGAAGAATTCGTCCGTATACTTAAAGAACCGGAAAATTCACTCACAAGGCAGTATACTGCACTGTTGGGTGCGGACGGTGTTGAAGTATCATTCACCGACGAAGGGATACAGCGCATAGCTGAGATGGCAGACGAACTTAACCGTTCGCTGGAAAACATCGGCGCAAGGCGACTGCACACCATCGTGGAAAAGCTCCTTGAAGAGATATCATATGAAGCGCCCGATGTTGAGACCAATAAAGTAACGGTGGACGAGCAGTATGTGAACGACCATCTGAAGGATATTGTAGAGGACAGGGATCTCAGCAGATACGTCCTCTAATTTAAGTCATTGCGAGGAGCGCAGTGACGAAGCAATCTGATACCGTTTTGAATATTAATATTTGGCTAGGAATCCTATAACTTGGAAGATTGCCACGCCTCCTTGAGGCTCGCAATGACCTTTGTTTAGTAAACATATTTTGGAGATATAAATGAAAAGAATCTTTTTATTACTACTGATACTGATTCCGTCACTTGCATTCGCAAGATTTGAGAAGCTGACAGACGACATCGACCAGATGTTTGAGAGATTTACAGGCTATGTCGTCAGTGTCGAAGATAGTGATATGATCACTGACCTCGGCAGGGATAAAGGTGTCTATGACGGTCTGGATATGAAGATATACCGCCAGAGCGAACCTATCATACACCCCATCACAAAGCAGGTTCTCGGAAATAAAAAGATTTACATAGGCGACATACAGATCAGCGAGGTCTTCGACGGATATTCCAATGCGAAGATCACAAAGCAGGTGCGTGCGGTTAAGCCGGGCGATATCCTCACTATGAATCCGCCTATAGAAGTGGCTGTTAAGATAGAGAAGCTCCCCGTGCGTCTTGAGCTGCTCCTTAAGGAAGAGCTCAGCAATGCCAGAAATATTATGATAAAAGACTCTGCTCCGCTCACGCTGACATTCACACAGCAGGAAGAGGGCGGCATAGGATATACCGTCTCCGACAGTAAGTCAGGGGCTCTGGTCTATTCCAGATACTTTTCAGATCAGGATATAAACCTCACCGGCGGGACAGCTCTGGCAACGAAAGACATACTCCGCAGCAAAGCGATAGACAAGACATATAAATCCATTGCCGTAGGCCATGTAAAGCAGGACGGTAATATATATATAGCAGCGGCAGATAAAGAAGGCGTGGACTTTTATGTATTCACAGGTAAGGAGTTCCAGCCTGCCGGAGACCTCGGCGTTAAATTCGACAATATTCAGAACGTAGAGCTTGCTGATATGGATGAAGACGGCGTAGACGAGATATTCGTCACTGAGCTTAAGTACAACACAAACATCAGCTCAGCTATATATGAATATAACGGCAGCAGATTTGCCGAACTCGAGACAAATATGCCTTACATCTTCCGCACCACACACGTAAAGGGTGTTAAGAGCGTCTTAGCTCAGAAGATATCAACCACAGGTAACTATATAGGTATGGTTCACAAGCTGGTTGTTTCTAATGGTGTATACGAGCGAGGACCTGCTGTTTCATCCAGCAGAGATGTTAACATATACGGATTCGGATACAGCGATCTGGACAACGACGGTACGAACGAAGTCTTCCACATCGGTGAAGATTACAGGCTGAATGTTTATAATGGCTCAAGTCTCAAATATACTTCTCTGGAAGAATTTGGTCAGACACCTTATTTCTTTATCCTCAAAAATGAAGTGGTCGATGATGAGGTGGAGCGCAAGTCAGGTAAAGGCGAGGATGATCCTTTCACATTTGAAAACCACAAGAAATACATAAAGGGGAGGGTGTTTGTTAACTCCGACGGCAACATCTACCTCGTTCAGAATGAAAAGAAATATAAAATGCTCCTTCAGGCTCACGGGTATGAAGGTTCTCGTTTCGCAATATATAGATGGGACGGCAGAAGGATCAGTAACCTCTGGTACTCTGATATTATGGAGCCTGTCATCTCTGATTACTATATGTATGAGGAATTCGGCAGAACATATCTGTTCCTGTTGAGAAATTTCAGCGAGAGCATGATGTCCGGAGACAGGTCACAGTTTATATATATTGAAACAAAATAATTTGGCACGTAATATGCTCTTTAATAACTAATTAATTAGCCTGCCTCGAACAGGGTATAGATAAAAAAAAGATTATCGTTTATCTAAAGTGTTCGTAATAAAGGACGATACACTAAGAGGCTGAAAGTTGTTTGAAAACCACATACTGTTTTAAAAGAGATACATATTATATGCTTAGCTGTTTAAAAAAGTATACACCTGTGTACGGCAGGTTTCATATAAGTGTATGTCATGCAGGATAAAAAAAATCGTGTTTGATGTTGACAGGGCATTTTTGCTGTGGTAGCATCACAACGATTATATGTATGCAGTAGACTGTATACAGATAGAAAGAGAAAAAAAGGTTAACGCCTTTAAAATGTAAAAACCTACAGGAGGAAAAGAAATGAGAAAACTTCTTGTTGCTCTCATGATGGTAGCTTTTGCTGCTACAGCATTTGCTGCTGACATCACATTCTCCGGTGCTTATGAAGTATCCGGTAAATACCTTGACAACGTAGAGGGATCTGAGGATTCTGATTACACTCAGAGATTCTACGAGCACGACTTCGACCTTTGGCTGAACGCTCAGGTTGACAAAGACACATTCTTCAAAGCTAAATTCGAGTTCCTTGATGGAACATGGGAAGGAAGCCCAGCTAGCGACGGTGACTACGCTGACCAAACACAGTTCTCTGTACAGAGAGCTTGGATGGGACATAACTTCGGTTCTGTTCTTCTCGAAGTTGGTCTTATGAACGGCGGCGGCTGGTCATACAACTTTGGTAACAACGTAGAAGGTAAATACAGAATTAAAGCTACAATCCCAGTGACAGTTGGTAAAGTAATCGCTTTCGTTCAGAAATCTTCTGAAAGCAACAACATCGGCGACTACGAAGATAAAGAGAAAGATGATGGTGACCTTTACGCTCTTGGCTACACAGGCAAGTTCAGCGGTATCACTGTAGCTCCTCTTTTCACATACGCTAACAACTCTCAGAAAGTAAAAGGCCACGAAGCATCTGCTGCTTCTTACTCACTTGATCCTGCAACAGGTCTTGTTGTTATGGCTCCTGCTACATCTGCAGAGTCTGGCGATAACGATGGCGATACAGTTGTATCTTTCGACCTCGCTGTTGGCGGTGACCTCGGTGCTGTTGGATTCGAATTAGAATTCGACTACGATGATGTTACTACAGACGTAAGTGGTGCTGATGATTACAGCGCATACGGTATCTATGGTAATATATACACAAAAGTAGCTGGCGCTAAACTTGGCTTCATCACAGCTTACTCTTCATTCGATGAAGATGCTGGCAAAGCTTACGACATGGGCGATGACTTCGATGATGACCTTCTCTTCGTACTTGGTGATGAAGGCTACCTTGCTAATACACTTGGTATAGACGGTTACTCCGGTCTTGCTGGTATATGGGCTAACGGTCTCTACGCTTCTTACGATGTTAACGCAAAATTTAACATCACAGGTGGAGCTTTCTACGCTGTGTCTACACTTGAAGATACAGAATTCGAAGATGCTACAGCTTTCGAAATCGACATCATGGCTACTTACGCTATAACAGATGCTATGTCTTACACTGTAAAACTCGGCTATGCTGAAATTGATACAGACACATCTTATGATGTTGACCCAGCTATCGGTCTTATCAACACACTTAACCTTAGCTTCTAATTTAGAACTAAGTTAAAGTTCAATGATAATCAAAAGGCTCACCTTCGGGTGAGCCTTTTTTGTTTCTACACATATTAATTCTTTCCTAACTCTTATATTTGGATTAATCTGTCTCAATGGATAGGTTAAAGCTCGGTATAATTATTTTTACCACCATACTTACATTTTCGGCTCTATATGCTCCACAGCCGATCCAGCCGATCATCATGGAGTATTTCAAAGTATCACAGTCTCAGTCTGCCCTGCTTACGACACTGACGATGTTTCCTCTTAGTATATCTCCGATATTTTACGGATATATACTGGAGTCTGTCTCGGCCAAGAAGATGCTGCTGATATCTATCATCATACTTGCCGTCAGTCAGTTCGTTTTTTCAGTGTCGAATTCATTTAGCTTACTGCTGGCACTGAGAGTGGTCGAAGGGCTTGCGATACCTGCTATACTTACCGGACTTATGACATACATTGCTACAATGACGACTAAAGAAAACGTACAGAAGATAATGGCAATTTATATATCATCAACAATAATAGGCGGATTCTCTGGCAGATTCTTTTCCGGTCTTATCTCTTATTATACCAACTGGCGTGTGATGTTTACTATACTCGGATTCAGCCTCCTTGCCTCTGTGCTTATGATAGGTAAGCTGGATAATAATAAAGCTGAAATGACTAAGCTGAATATGCGTGCAGCCCTTGAGGTTCTTGCGCAAAAGCGTTTTCTCATCACCTATATAATGATCTTCAGCATGTTCTTTATGTTTGCCGCTGTGCTGAACTTTATCCCTTTCAGACTGAGAGAGATAAACCCTTCATCAAATGCGATGCTTATCGGTGTTATGTACACAGGATATATAATGGGTATTGTCACATCCCTTAATTCTCTGAAGCTGATAAAGATATTCAGAGGTGAAGTGAATGCGATATTCGTTGGGCTTAGTGTGTATCTGCTATCACTGGGGCTGTTTGTATCCTCAAATATATACGTTATGTTCGTTGGGATGTTTATATTCTGCGCAGGAATGTTTATGAGCCATACAATAGCATCTGGCTATGTAAATAAGATGGCAGACAGCAGGAAGGGCGTTACAAACGGACTGTATGTTTCTTTTTATTATTCAGGCGGGACACTGGGATCAGTCGTTCCGGGTATGATATATGAAAACTACAGCTGGAACACCTTTCTGGTGCTCCTAGCTGTAATAATGTTATCCACTCTGCTGCTGGGCAGGATGGCTTTACGTCGTTAATCTTCGCTGTCGAGAGCTTCGACACGCTTCTCCAGGTCAGAGACCTTAGAGCCGAGAATCATAAAGTAAATTCCTAAAAGTACGAAAATAGCTGTGTATCCTGCAAACAGGTATGAAAAATTCTGCATAGTATTAGTCCTCCAGTGAGTCAATCTTACGTGTGAGAGATGCTACCCTTGTGCGCTTAAGAAGCATCGCTGCGTAAAGCAGTGTGAATGCGAAAACGCTGAAAAGGAGAGCTTTTGTCATATCGGGATGCAGACCGCCGCCGCCTTCCTGTACAACGTTCGGGTGGATAGTGCGCCACCAGCGAATGGAGAAGAAAACGATAGGCACGTCTATGAATCCTATGATACCGACAGCAGCAGCAAATTTTGCTCTTTTGTCAGGCTCGTCTATAAACTTACGCAGCATTATGTAGCCTGCGTATATAAACCAAAGTATTGTCGTTGTTGTGAGTCTGGGGTCCCATGTCCACCATACGCCCCAGATAGGTCTTGCCCAGATAGGTCCTGTGATGAGAACTATCGTACAGAAGAGTATACCTATCTCAGCACTGCTCTCAGCTATGTCGTCGAATAAGTAATTCTGCTTTATCAGGAAAAGGATGCTGAGTGCGAATGTCACGAAGAAAGCGAAAAATGCTATCCAGGCAGAGGCTACGTGGAAATAGAATATACGCTGAACAGCGCCCATAACCTTTTCGGTAGGGGCAAAGATGAAAGCGAAATAAAGACCGACGCATATAGCCAGTATAGCTGCAATATCTAAAACTTTTTGTATCTTCATATTAATCCTCTACTATGAAATCAAATACTGCGAAAACAACTACTGTAAATATAATATCGAATACGGCGAGAAGCTTCAACCATTTATAAGACTCAGCTATGTCGAGCCCTAAGATATAGATATTCAGAGCCTGCACGGATGCAAGTATAACAGGAACCATAACAGGGAGCAGGAGCAGCGGAAGCATAACTTCACGTGTCCGTGTGCTCACGGAAATGATAGAAAAAAGTGTTCCTAATATGGCAAACCCATAAGTCCCCATAAAGAAAACTGCCAGCGGCATGGGGCCGGAGTTGAATATCTGGATGTTATATAAAATCATGAAAAGAGGTATGGTGATAGCCTCCACAACTGCCATAAATAGGAAGTTGCTTATAGCTTTACCGAAAAATATAGCAGACCTGTCCACCGGAGCAAGGAGAAGTGCGGAAAAGTTTCCTCCGCTGATCTCGCTCATCATGGATTTATTAAGTCCGAGCAGACCTGCAAAAATAACAGACATCCAGAGTATGCCGCCCACGACACGATTCTTGAATTCTGAGCCTGGTTCGAATATAAAACTGAATACCACAACAGTAAGCACAGAGAAAAGCAGCATAGAGACCACTATCTCTCTTGATTTAAGCTCATGTAAGATGTCCTTGCGCACAATGGCGAGAATTGATCCTAAATAGTTCATCAGCTCACCGCCTCTGTATATGCATGCTCAAATTCGTCTATGGCAATATCTGATTTCTTCCTGTCGAAGACTATCTGACCCCTGCGGATTATCGCAAGTCTGGAAGACGCATCGTAGCCCTGCTTTATGTTGTGTGTGACCATAAGTATGGTGCGCTGTTCGTCGAACAGCTCCATAAGTATCTTAGTAAGTATGTCTGATGCATGAGTGTCGAGGCCTGTGTATGGCTCGTCGAGTACTACTATGTCGGGGTTATGCAGGAGAGCCCTTGTGATAGAGAGTCTCTGGAGCATACCTCTTGAATAGCCTCGCACCTTGTCGTTACGTCTTTTATAAAGCTCAACCTTATCGAGAAGCTCCTTAATGCGGTCGTCGATCTTTTCAACACCGTAAAGCTTTGCGTAAAAGCGGAGGTTCTCCATAGCAGTAAGCTCAGAGTAAAGGAAAGGCTGGTGGGATATCACGCCAAACCTGCTGCGGAAATCATCCTTCAGCTTTTTAAGGGGCGTTCCCTCATACATGATATCGCCTGAGGAAGGGGAAGTCATAGTGCAGAGCAGCTTCAGAAACGTAGATTTGCCGGCACCGTTAGGTCCGAAGATGCTGATGAACTCGCCCTTATTAAATGACACGGACACATCCCGCATAGCGTGGATGTGTCCGTATTTCTTATTAACTTTGCTGAACTGAATAAGAGGTTCAGACATTTTGTTTCTTCCGTCCTGAAAATCCGTATAGACCGCCTAATATCATCACGATACAGCCAAGCCATACCCATGCGATCAGCGGCTGATAAACAGCCTGTATGCCGACATAATTCTCGTCTTTGGAGTATGAACTGAGTATCAGATACATATCCCCTGCAAGGGTTGATCTGATGGCTACCTCAGCAAATGCTTCTTTGTTCTTTGCATAGAAGCGTCTCTCCGGAGCGAGTGTATAAAGCTTTTTACCGTCTTTTATGATGGCAACAGGTGCATAGGCAGATGTATAGTTACCGCCCTGTCTGAATCGGATGTCGGACACCTGCAGAGTATGCCCCTGAAACTCAAAGCTTTCGCCCGGAGCGACAACCTTATCCACCTGTGAGTTGTAGAAAGAAGAAGCGATGATACCGTATGCCATCATAACAACGCCGAGGTGGACTATAAGTCCGCCGTAGTAGCGTCTGTTAGAGAGGAATGTGGATGTACCGCTCTTTTTAAATGTAGCACCGAGCTGGATGACTATTGTAGCCAGTGAGAAAGTTGTCACGGCTGTCAATGCGAGTGAGAGAGGGTTTGTGAAACCCATGACACCCGCAGCGGCAGTAACTATCACTGCGCAGACAGCAGAAGGAGCAATCTTCTTCACCAGTACGTTGCCCCCTGTCATACCGTATGAGAGGAGAGGCGCAAGACCGCTCGCCAGAAGTATGAGCAGGAAGAAAGGTGCAGACACTTTGTTATAGTATGGTATGCCCACTGTTATCTTATCAGGCATTACGATGCCGGATATTATAGGCATCATTGTACCTATTATGATAACGAGTGTGAGACCAACGAAAAGCCAGTTTGCGATGAAGAACATACCTTCTCTTGAGAAGAAGTGGAAGTTCTTATCTTCGTTATCGGAAAGCTCCTTTAACATCCTGAAGAGGTAAAGAAGGAATATGACGGTAGTACCTATCATAAACACAAGGAAGAAGTATCCCAGCGATGACTTTCCGAATGCGTGAACAGAGTCGAGAACACCGCTTCGTGTGATAAATGTACCGAAAAGGCACATCTGGAACGAAAGCAGTATCAGGATGTGTGACCATATCTTCAGCTTGCCCTTTCTCTCAAACATAACGATAGAGTGAAGGTAAGCTGTGGATGTGAGCCATGGAAGCAGAGAAGCGTTCTCTACAGGGTCCCATGCCCAGTATCCGCCCCAGCCGAGCTCTACATAAGCCCACTCGCCGCCGAGTACGATACCGATGGTAAGGAATATCCATGTGATGAGTGTCCATCTGCGTGTGTCAGATGCCCAGAAGGAAGATGTGTCCCTGCTGACCAGTGCTGCAAAAGCGTGGCCTACAACGATGGTGAAACCAACGTATCCGAGGAAAAGTGTAGGCGGGTGATAAAGCATGCCCGGGTTCTGCAGGAGAGGGTTCATACCCATACCGTCCTGCGGGAAGAAGTCAAGCTCCTTAAACGGGCTGGTGACAAAGACTGTAAGCACTAAAAAGAACGTAGCTGTAAGTGCGGCTACGGCAAGCACAGCAGATCTTTGTCTGATGTCGTATTCTTTGATACGGAAAATTTCTATGAGAGCGAAGACTGTAACCAGCCATCCCCAGAAGAGGAGAGAACCGGCCTGTCCTGCCCACCATCCGCTTATTTTATAAATAAACGGCAGAGCTCTGTCTGTGTACTGAGCCACGTATTCCATTTTGAAATAACCAGTGGCCAGAGCATAAATAAGTACGATTGACGCCAGAGTGGCAAAAGCCGCCTGTGCGATCAGGAACCAGTCTGCCATCCTGCTGTAAGATTTGGATTTGGTCTGCATAGCATAAATATACATACCAAAAGCGGCAGCTCCGGCAAATAATCCGAGCAGTTGAAAAAGATTACCGATTTGTCCCATTATTTCTCCCTATTAAATAAATTAGATGCGAGGATATTATCCTTCTTCCAGCTCTGTCTCGTATTTAGACGGACATTTTGTTAAGACTGTCGCAGCATTGAATACATGTGCGTTCTGGTCGTAACGGCCTTCGACGATAACTTGTATATCCTCTTTGAAAGTATCTGGGATGATACCATTGTATATCACTTTCATAGACTTGCCGTCAGCATCTGCTATGTCGAATTCGAGATACTGCTTTTTGAAGTCCTTTGTGATAGTTCCTGTGACAACGTCACCACTGACACGCATACCTTTTTTGTTGAATTTCTCAGGATGCTGTACAACCTCTGAAACCTCAAGGTAATATACGCTCTCCGAGCTGAATCCAGACACTAAAAGATAGCCTATCGCGCCTGCGAAAACAACCGCGGCTAATAAAAATTTCCAGGATTTTTTCATTATTCCTCACTCCTGTTTATAGCTAGACAGGCACCCTGTCTAAAAGTTTCAAATTTTCGACATAATATCGCAATTATTTAAACAACTCAACTTAAAAAAATATTAAACAATAAAAATTATCCTTAATATATATCTGCAATATATATATGAACTTTTATATGTTTTGTTAGTCTTGTACTCTAGTATGATGTAAAAAAATCATTGCAATATCAAGAAAAAATTTATAAAGAATGTAAATGGAAAACATATCAATCTACACAGCGTTATTTGCAGGACTTCTTTCTTTTTTGTCACCGTGTGTACTCCCGCTCTTGCCCGGATATCTCTCTTTTATGTCGGGCGAGTCGATAGAGACACTCTCAAAAGGCGATAAGAAGGCAGCTAGACTTAAAGTATTCCTCGGTGCCGTATTTTTCGGACTGGGATTCATGCTTGTATTCGTACTCCTCGGGGCTTCCGCTACAAAGGTGGGGATGCTCCTTAAAAGTTATAAACTCATCATAGGTAAGGTGGCGGGGATAGTGATCATCGTCCTCGGTCTGCACATGATGGGAGTCTTCCGCATCAACAGGCTGCTCGTTCAGAAAAAGTGGAACTACACTCAGAAGACTGGCAAGCCTTTCTATATCAACGCATTTCTTTTAGGTATCGCATTCGTTTTCGGCTGGACGCCTTGCCTCGGCCCCGTCCTTGCGGGTATATTCGCCATGGCAGCCAGCGAAGACACCGTATGGGAGGGGATAAAGCTCCTCACTGCATTCGGTTTTGGACTGTGGATACCGTTCCTTATATCTGCTTTCGGCGTGGGATTCGTATTCAGCGGTGTGCGCAAAGCGGGCAAGATCGTTATGATAGTCGAAAAGACATCGGGCGTTCTGCTTGTTATCATCGGTCTTCTTATGGCTACCAACAGCCTGCAGACCATCAGCTCATACCTTGTTATGTGGTTCCCTGTCCTCGGCAACATAAACTTCTAGTCGGGTAGGCCTGACAGTCTTATTGTTTAGTTTCTGTGGGTGTTGCGTGTCCATATGTTTGCGCCTTTATGATGCAGGCGACCAATTGAAGCTGTCCTGCGAGGCAGCACAGAAAATCATCTTACAATTTGGCGGCCGCTCCTAGCGGTTAGGTCGGCATATTTGTGATAAGCGAGAATATCGGCCCCATAAGACCTATCATGATGACCAGCATGAAAATGCCTATAAAGCCTATGATCAGAGGTTCGATCATCTTTGAGATGTTTGTGGCTATGTAGTCCACTTTGTAATAGTAGAAGTTCGCCACATTTTCCAGCTGAGAGTCAAGGTTACCCGTCTGTTCGCCGATGCTCACCATACGCAGGATGATGTTCGGATACATCTTTTGCTCTGCGAGAGCGGCGGAGAAAGACTTACCCACGGATATCAGCTCTCTGGAGTTTTCGATAGATCTCTTATAGACGAGGTTGTTCAGGCTGTCTTCCATAATGCTCAGCGCCATATACAGAGGCAGACCTGCGGATATCATCAGGCGGATATATTCGGCGATGAATGCATAGTTGAAATTACGCACGATATTGCCGAAAACAGGCAGCTTTGTCAGTATCTTATCCGTGATGAAGCGGTATTTTATATTTGTCCGGCGAAGGAATCCGTGAAGCATGACCCCCGCAACAGTGGCGACAGTCATATGCAGCAGATATGTCTGCATGAAGTTAGACATAGCCATGATAAACTTTGTCGTGGGCGGCAGATCGATCTGAAAAGATTTGAAAGCATCTATCATCTTCGGCATTACCACCACCAGCCAGAATATCATAGTGCCCATCATAGCCACAAAGGCGAATGAGGGATATATAAGAGCCGATTTAGTCTTGGAGATGAGGTCGTGTATCTTCCGCATGTTGTTGGCGGCGTCTTTCAGTGTGCTGTCGAGCTGTCCTGTCTCTTCACCGATACGCACGAGGTTTATCGTGGTGTCTGAAAAGACCTTTTTATGCTTCCCCAGTGCACGGGAGAATGTCATCCCCGTCTGTATCCTGTGGGCGATGTCGTCGAGAACATCTTTCAGCGTCGGGTTCTCAGTATCTTTGGCAAGATCGGATATTGCGGTGTTAACGGGGAGACCCGCCTTCACTATCATGTGGAGGTTGTCTATTACTTCTATTACTTCGGGTATCTTTATCTTCTTTTTCGGGCGGAGAAATCTGTAGAAAGAGGGGAGCTTTTTTATGGATATAATGTTCGAACCGAGGGCATTCATATATGATGTGATATCGTCGCCGTCGTCCATCTCGACAATTTTCCGAACCTTTTTCCCCTCGTCGTTCAGAAGGGTGATAGCGTATACCTGCATATCAGATAGCCACTCTAAGGATCTCTTCGGGTGTTGTAATGCCTTTCTTCACTTTTATCAAACCTGATTCGAGGATAGGTATCATACCTTTCTCTACGGCTTTGTTAAAGATGGTGAGAGGTGTGGCGCCCGTTACTATCAGCTCGCCTATCTCCTGATCGATGTCTAGCAGTTCGCTGATGACGCCTCGTCCTGAATAGCCTGTGTTTCGGCAGTGTTCGCACCCTTTCCCTTTCTGGTATTTTATCTCTCCTGTGGGGGAGTATCCGTGTTTGACAAACATTGCTTCGGGGATGCCCCTTTCGATGAGCGGTGCGATAGGCTCGGAAACCTCTTCACGGCAGAAGAGGCAAGTCTTTCTGATGAGTCTCTGCGCCAGTATCCCGCCCACACCTGAGGCTATCATATAATCCTTTATCTCCATCTCCATCAGTCGCGGGATGGCTGTCACTGCGTCATTGGTGTGCAGTGTTGAGAGCACGAGGTGCCCCGTGATGGCGGCACGCAGAGCCATTTCGGCTGTTTCTTCATCACGCATCTCACCGAGTAGGATAACATCGGGGTCCTGACGTAGGAAAGCACGCATGGCACGGGCAAATGTGTAGCCAGCCTTTAGGTTAAGCTGTGTCTGTTTTATAAAGGGGAATTTATATTCTATAGGGTCTTCGGCGGTGAGTATCTTCCGCTGAAGAGAGTTTATTTTTCTGAGTGATGCATACAGTGTCGTAGTTTTACCCGAACCGGTCGGGCCGGTAACGAGGAGTATACCGTGTGGTTTCTGAAGCTGTTTCATCAGCCTTGCTTCGGTGTCGGGTTCAAAGCCGAGGCTCTCAAGGTTAAAGAGAGATACGTTCTTTGAAAGGATACGCAGAACTATACCCTCACCGTAGTAGGTGGGTATGGTGGAGACCCTGATGTCGAAATCCTCGTCGAAGAACGTGTGGCTCATGGCGCCGTCCTGCGGGAGACGCTGTTCGGCAATGTCGAGGCTTGACAATATCTTAATGCGTGAGGAGAGCGCAGTGTGCATCTGCTGGGGGAAAGCATAATAGTGGCGCAGTATGCCGTCTATCCTGAAGAAGATGTGCGTTGCGACATCCTCGGGGGATATGTGAATATCAGTCGCACGGGATATGATGGCACTGTTTAATATCAGCTCCAGCAGCTGAGGCAGTTCGCCCGTTGTGCCGGAATTCATCGCCTTTGTGACCAGCTTGTTTATCTCGGCATCTATAGGTTTTTCCAGAAGGAAATAGTTGATCTCAATATTTTTAAGGATGGATTCCTTGTCTGAGACGTAGACGGCGACCTCTTTCCCCGCTTTACGCTGCAGGATGTCTATGGTGTTGATGTTGAAAGGGTCGGCAAGGGCTACGACGAGCCTGTCTTCTTTGTTCTCTATGGGTATCATCTCAAGCTGTTTGGCTATGTGCCTGTCGAAGAGCTTCAGAGCGTCTTTGCTCGGCGGGTGCTCGCTGATGTCGAGGAACGGTTTCCCCGACTGCTTCGCCACCACAAGGGCTATCTCCCTCGGCGAGACAAATGACAGCTCGATAAGTATTTCACCGAGCAGAATATTTTTGATTTTCTTAACTTCTAGAGCAACTTGTATCTGCTCTTCGGTAACGTATCCCTCTTCTTTCAGCAGCTGACCGACAGTCTTTTTTGCCATAAGATGATTCACCCCTTAGTTAATAATTAAAATGGTATAGTAAAAACATTTATCTTGGAAGTCGAAAATTATTCAGCATTTGATAATAAAGTTAGTTTGGTGTAGTATTATCAAAATATTACAGGCGGTAGAGGATGGATATCAGTCAGAGTATTTATCTGCTTTTCGATAATATCATCAAAGTTTCTGTTTTTGTTCTGAAGGAGCTGGTCACCAGCGTAGAGAACGAACCTGTAACATTCGCATTCACCGTCAGTATGGCTGTCATAGGCTATCTGCTTATCAATATTTACAAATTCGTAGTTTCACGAAAAAATGTAAGCCAAAGGGTAGACATACTGGTCTATATCCTTTCACCCTTTATATTCATATTATTCACTTATTACGCCGTACAGGCAGATCCGAGGAATCCGCTTTATATAATATTGAATTATCTTGGTTTCTTCTGGCTTGCTTCCGTTCTTATGCGTGTCCCTTCGAAATATTTCGGAGTGAAGATAAAGCTGGTATATCTGCCTGCGCTTATATTCATAGCCCTTGCCCTGACTCTGTCTGTCTATACCGACATAGCAGTGATATATTCGGGCAGTTTTATGAAGGAGATGAAGAGTGTCTTTGACCTTGCCAGTACACTTTCCAAGGTGCTGATGTCACTGGGTATATTTATATATATGAAGGCTGTCCTGCCTCAGTCGGTTAAGATACTGATGGAGACATACCCCCGCTTTGTCATGTTTTCCACATTGGCAAGACTGCTGATGGTCGCCTACATATTTATAGCATTCATGTGGATATTCAACATTATCGCTCTGGATTTCCGTGCGGTGATGGCTGTTGCCCTGATGGGCATGATGATAGCGGCACTTTCCTATACACTGCATAAGATAAGGGGGAGTCTGGACAAGCTGTTTACGAAGGATATATACACAGAGCTGGAGTGGATACAGATACGCAAGAATACATCCAGATTCGTCTTTGTGATATTTGTCTATATCTATTATATACTTGTTTATAATGCGCTGCACATGAGCGATGTTCTGGAAAGGCTGAAGCTGATGTATCTTTTCGAGACTAAGCTGTTCTCCCTTTCGGTACTGTCGCTTATATCTGCGGTTTTCATATTCATATTTCTGAAGAGCCTGCTCTTCCTTTTCACAAAGTATCTGCGGGTGCTTTTCGAGGATAAATCCCTCGCAGACGATACTGATTCCCTTGAGATCATAGTCTATAATATAGGTCTGCTGTTTGTCGTTATGCTTACGATGCTGCAGGTTGGGATAACATGGCAGATAGTCGTGCCTGTTGCCGGTGCTCTCGGCATAGGTATAGGTTTTGGTCTGCAGACGGTTATAAACAACTACATCTGCGGATTCATACTCCTTTTTTCTAAAAAGATACGCATAGGCGACTTTGTAGAGCTTCCGGGTTCTGCGGGGAGCGTTGTGGGGGTTCAGTCCAACACTGTCTTCGGCAGGGTGGCATCAATCGACATGTTCGCCACTACTGTGCAGACATACGACAATATCGAGATAATGGTGCCGAACTCTGTATTCATATCAGACACTATAATCAATTATACCCGAAGTGATAAGTACATACGTGTGCGTGTGCCTGTGGGCATTGCATACAGTTCCGACATAGATCTGGCGCAGAAGCTGATGCGTGAGGCGATAGAAGACTCTGAGCATGTGGTGAAATATAAGGGGAACGATGTCTGGTTCATGGGATACGGCGAAAGCTCGCTGGATTTCATGGTGCTCTTCTGGCTGAACATGTCCGAAGGCTTCCAGATAACAGCGGTTAAGAATATTTTCTTAACGTCCCTCTGGCATAAATTTAAAGAACATGGTATAGAAATCCTGTTTCCACAGCAGGACGTCTGGTTCAGAAACGGACTTTCCATTAACGATAAAAAGACGGATTCGGCGGAATAAACCGCAAATGGAAGCCGCCGTGCGTAGCGAAGCCTGATTCACTCAGGCGCGAGCGTATGAAATTTTTTTGGGACAATAAGAAATGCACACATATAAGGAGATTTATAAATGAGATACAGTCAGTACTTTATCCCTACTTTGAGGGAAGTGCCATCTGACGCCGAAGTTGTCAGCCATAAGCTGATGGCAAGGGCGGGGATGATCAAAAAACTCGCTTCAGGGATATATAACTACCTCCCGCTGGGCGTTGTGGTTATTAAAAAAGTAGAGGATATCGTACGCAAGTGCATGAACGAAGCAGGCGCAATAGAGATGATAATGCCGTCTGTACAGCCGGCGGAACTCTGGCAGGAATCCGGCAGATGGGACTTCTACGGTAAGGAGCTCCTCCGTATAAAAGACAGACACAACAGAGACTTCTGCTACGGCCCCACACACGAAGAGGTCATAACAGACATCGTGCGCAGCTACATCACATCTTATAAAGCGCTCCCTATAAACCTTTATCAGATACAGACAAAATTCCGTGATGAGGTTCGTCCCAGATTCGGACTTATGCGTGGACGCGAATTTGTGATGAAGGATGCTTACTCATTTGACGTGAACGATGAGGCAGCAAACGAAAGCTATAGAAAAATGTATGAAGCATACCGCCGCATATTCGAAATGTGCGGTCTGAGATATAAGGTCGTGGAGGCGGATTCCGGTGCTATCGGCGGTTCGTTCTCTCACGAGTTTATGGTTCTCGCCGATACAGGCGAGGATTTTGTTATCAGCTGCGACAGCTGTGAATACTCTGCAAACGTTGAAAAAGCACCTGTTAAAAAGGACAGCGTGCCGTTCAGCGGAGAGATGAAAGCAGCAGAGGACATCAGCACTCCAAAGGCGAAGACTGTGGCCGAAGTAGCTGAACAGCTCGGTATCAAGAATGCCGAAGTTGTGAAAACCATGATACTGAACGTAGACGATAAATTCATAGCTGTGTGCGTCAGAGGCGACCACGAGCTTAACCTCGCAAAGGTTAAGAACTTCTTCAACGCATCAGTCGTAGACCTCGCTACTCCGCAGGAGATATTCGAAAAGACAGGCGGTCCGCTCGGATTCAGCGGTCCTGTGGGGCTCACACTCCCTGTTTACGGCGACTATGCCGTAGAGGCGATGGGCAACTACTGCGTGGGTGCAAACGTCAAAGAAATGCATAAGATAAACGTGAATCACGGTAGAGATTTTCAGTTCGAAGCCGTGGACGATTTCAGAAATGCAGAGATCGGCGACACATGCTGTGCATGCGGAAGCGGAAAATATGAAATAACCAAAGGTATCGAAGTGGGGCATATATTCAAGCTGGGTACAAAGTACTCTTCAGCCATGAATGCTATGTTCCTCGATAAAGACGGAAAGAGAAATCCTTTTGTGATGGGATGTTACGGCATCGGCGTGACGAGAGTTGTCGCCGCTGCGATAGAGCAGAACCATGACGAAAAGGGTATCGTATGGCCTGTGAAGCTGGCTCCTTTCAAGGTTAGCGTGCTTCCTCTTGCGATGAAAGATAAAGATGTCGTGGAAACAGCCGAAAATATATATAAGGACCTTACTGAGAGAGGCATAGAAGTCCTGCTTGACGACAGGGACGAGAGACCCGGCGTTAAGTTTAACGATGCTGAGCTTACTGGTATCCCTCTGCGTGTGGTCGTTGGTAAAAAGACTCTCACAGAAGGGAAAATCGAGATTGCGGTACGCTCCACAGGCGAGTCGTTCGAAGTGGAAGTGGCTGCCGGAGCTGATGCTGTTGTGCAAAAACTCGGTGAACTGTCATAGAAATGACATTAATCCCTTGAAAAGACAGCGGTTTTCAGGTAGACTACTGCAAATTTCCTTGTAGACAGCACGTCGGAGGTTGTATGAAGAAGAAATATACTGTGATGGTTTTTGACGAGTCCCGCCTCGAAGAGGTGAAGACGCGTAAGATCAGCAGCAGAGTAATCAGATTCGCTTTAATGTCGCTGGCACTCTATGTTTTTATATCAGGTGCCGGTTTTTACTATCTGACAAACCTTTATAAAGAGCGTACAGTTCTTTCCCAATATAAAGAAGAAAACCTTCAGCTTAAGGACAAGATCGCAGGATACGAGTCTCAGATGATCACACTTAACGAAAAGATCGCAGGTGTGATGGAGCTTGAGAACAAAGTGAGAAGCCTCGCTGCATACGGCGATAAGAGCAAAGAAGCTCGTCAGCTCGCTGTGGGCGGTAAAGAGGTCGATGTCCTTCAGGATCTTTCAAAGGTTTCCGAGCGTAAAGATAAGAGATATTTCGAAGAGCTTAATAATACCCTGACAAATCTGGGTATGGAGATAGAGAAGAGAGCCGTGAGCCTTTCAGAGCTTGCCGACTTCCTCGAGGAGCAAAAGCTCATGCTCAGCTCCACTCCGACAATCTGGCCTGTTAAGGGCTGGATATCCAGCGGATTCGGATACAGAATCTCTCCTTTCACCGGCAGAAGAGTTTTCCACGAAGGTCTCGACATAGCAACAAAGTATAACGTACCTGTAAAAGCCACAGCAAAAGGCGTTGTCGTCTTTTCCGGCAGAAAGGCAGGCTACGGTAAAACAGTTATCATAGACCACGGATACGGATACATCACAAAATACGGCCACAACAACAAGCTCCTCGTGAACGCAGGAGACAAGGTTGAGAAGGGCGACGTGATCTCCGAAGTGGGAAGCACAGGACGAAGCACAGGACCTCACGTTCACTATGAAGTTCTCGTGAACGGCATACCGGTCAATCCGCTTAAATTCATCGTCGGCACAAACTAAACCGACATCAAGCAAATAACCAAGCCCGCTTTTTACAAGGCGGGCTTTTTTTATGCAGATTTTCGCATATGTATCCAGAATAAGACCATTTTCACTTTGAAATACTTTACTATTAATGTAGTATTACTAATCCACATATATCTACGGGGGCTCCAATGAGTAAGAGGAATAGCTATATCTCTGGACCGGTTAAATACTGCCTTATTGCCGTATTTACCGTTATATCGCTGACAGCCTGTGTCTCAGAACAGGACGAAGCACTTTTCCGCCAGAGCATGATGATGGCGCAGCAGGGAAACAAAGAGGCTGCGTATAAAAATGTCAAAGAACTTTGTTCAAAGTTTCCACAGGATAAAAGATTCTGTGCCGAAGAAGAAGCTCTGGAAGACGAGATCTATAACGAAAACATGACATTCGTCAGGGCAAAGCTGGGACAGCCTGTTGTAAGCGTGTCTGACCTCGCCGCATCGGAAGAAAGGCTGAACAAAGCCGCTCTCTATTCCGACGGAAACCCTGAAGTATCTAAATATAAAACACTTTTCACCGAACAGCAGAAAAAGACCACAGAGGCTATAGAGTCTGCAAAGGTTGTAGCGGCGCAGAGTGCCGAGAACGGCGATTACTTCTCTGCCTATGAAGCGGCGGCAGGAGCGAAAGCCCTCGACCCTGCGGTATTCGGCCCGATGGCTGACGAGTACGGTGCAAAGGCCATCAGCGTGAATATGCCAGAGGCTGAAAAGATGCTGGCAGAAGACAACCTGAAAGAAGCAAAAGAACTCCTCGCAAAGATGATGAAGATAGACCCTGAGAATGCTCAGCTTAAGCAGTACATAGCCCTCGCAGAGAAGAATGACACTGCCGAGTATTACATGACAAAGGGTGACGAGGCCTCCGAGGCGGGCGACCTGCCGCGTGCTCTTACATATTATAAAAAGGCTCTCGCTTTCCCTGATGTTAGACAGCAGGCACAGAGAGCGATAGACAACACCAGAGTGCAGATCATCGAGGTCAGCTTTATGCAGGGAGTCGACCATGCGTCTCAGGATCTGAACAAGCAGGCGTATGACAACTTCATCTATGCTTTCAGCACTATGAAGGACATACCTCTCGAAATGCGCACTATGGTATCCATACCGAAGGAAGACCTCGAAGGCTATTATGACAACCTCTTCTACCTCGGTCAAAAAGCGCATGACGAAGGCTCATTTGGACAGGCATATCTTTACTTTACAATGCTTTATGATCTTTCACCTTCGTATCTCGGTCTGAGAGAGATCAAACAGAGCACAGAGGATAAGATACTCGCCAGATCGCTGAAGAGCATCGCCGTGATACCTTTCAAAAGCCCTGTGAGTGAACCTGAGCTCGGACTGCAGGTCACATCTAACATCATGCAGATACTGCAGAAGGCGCTGGACAAAGACGTAAAGATAATCGAAAGAGGTGCTCTTGAAATACTGCTTCGTGAATACGAGCTTGCCGTTGCGGGCAGTGTGAACGAGCAGTCCACGGGCACAGATTCATTTAAGATAAAGAGTGCGGACTATCTACTCATGGGTGAGGTGCTCGACTCCAGAACAGAGACAAACATCCAGAACAGCAAGAAGAAAGTGCGTGTGAAAGTAAGCGAAAATAAAATAAGAAACATAGAGTGGGAAGACTGGAACAAGGACGCAGAAGAGCTGAAAGCTAAGAACCGCCCAGTGGAAGTGCCCGAACCTCCGAAATACATCATGCAGCCTGTTTATGACTATGCAGAGTATGACACAGCATTCCACGAAAAGGTCAGCTACCTTTCCATCAGCTATCGTGTGGTGGAGACATCACAGGGGCGCATAACCTACAGCAACACTGTGCGTGCCCAGAAAGAAGCAAGGGACGAAGCCACCAGCGGTATCGACCTCGGCTCTTATAAGGTAGATATGAAGGCAGCAAACCTGCCGACAGATATCGAGCTCAGCAACGACGTGCGCACCGAGACGATAGACAAGATATCGTCACAGGTGAAAGAGCTCTTTAAAGATCAGGACGAAAAGTATCTCGGCGAGGCTGAGAGGCTGGAGTCTTCGAACAACCTGAAAGAAGCCGTGGAGATGTACGTCAACGCCATACTCCTTAAAGATAAAAAGGGTAAAGATGTTACCGAATTAAAAGACAAAGCAGGTAAATATCTTGATGTACTCTCAATATATTAATAAAAACATTCTCAAGGCCGCATTTTTTGCGGCCTTTTTTTGCCTTATATTTACATCTCAGGCCGTGGCAGCACTGCCGGAGAATATAGCAGTCCTCCCCATCAAAGGCGAAGGAAGCCCTGAGGATCTGAAAGAACTCCGAGTGACATTCTTTAACCATATCGGTTCGAAAAACTATCGTGACATGGAGCTTGCGGATGTGGATGCGAAGCTCTTCCTTCTGGAACAGCAGACAGGGCAGAAATGGAGCGAACTCCCCCATAAGCAGATAGCAGATCACCTAGGCGTGGACGGTCTGGTATTCCTTAACGTTGTCGGTATCGAAAAGATATACGCAGGCGTATACGGAAGCCTCACAGTGAAGCTGGAGGTAATCTTTGAAGAAGCCTCCACGGGCAGGATAATCTGGAAAAAAGAGAATAAAGTCGACAGAAAGAGCGGCGGTGTTCCGCTTTCCCCGTGGTCTGCGATATCCACAGCCGTGCAGTCTGCACTTGTTCTCAGAGACAGTGTGAAGATAGAGCTGTTTGACAAGCTCTGCCGAAACATCGCAAACGAGCTCCCCGAGCCGGACAACCTGACAACTGTGCGCCCGCCGACGATATTCTCCGTAGTGACAAACACATTGGACAGTCCGTTCAAAGCGCACGAGGAGATATTGGTCTCTATGAAAGGTGACGAGGGGATGAAGGCATATTTCAGCATCGTAGGGCAGACAGATGCTGTCACCCTTAATGAGATGAAATCTGGAGAATACCTCGGAAAGTATGTGATACCCGAAGGGGTAAACTATAAAGCCGCTCTGGTAGAGGTTTTCCTCGTAAACTCAGAGAAGCGCACGGTATCTAAGTATCAGGTGCCTTACCTCCTGACAGTGGACACCACGCCCCCGGGCGAGCCTGCAAATTTCCGCAGCGGTGTGTCAGAGAACGGCCTACGACTGAGCTGGGATAAACCAGCCGACGAAGACATAAAAGAATTTGTTATCAAAAAAGCCGTAGAGGGTGAGACAGAATATACAGACCTCGCCGTAACGGAGATCAGCGAATACATCGACACCAATGTCGCATACGGACAGAAGGTGTTTTATAAAATATTTACACGTGACCTTGCAGACAATGAAAGCAAGCTTGTTGAGCTGACACGCATGTCTGTGAAACCCGGGCCGACAGATGTCAGCGGAGAGCTGAAAGTGGACACAGTCTTTTACAGCTATGGCAGTCCGTACATAGTAAGAGACGAGCTGACAGTGCCGAAAGGCGTTACGCTGAGCATAGAGGCAGGGTCTGTGGTCAGGTTTGAAGACGGCGCATCCCTCACTGTCCTCGGCAGGATAAACGCCGTGGGCACAAAGGAAGAGAACGTCACCTTCAAAGGGAAGGGATACAACATCACCCTGCATGACACGGGCGCAGGCGGAGGGAAGTTTGAAAACGTATTCTTCCGCAACGGCGGGATATTTCAGGTTTCGAACTCGGATGTCAGCATAGACGGATGCCGATTCGAATCATTCGACATAGCTCTGAAAAGTACTGACAATTCAAACATCGCACTGAAAGACTCGGTCTTCGGATATAACAAGACAGCTCTGCTGGGCGAATCGGGAAATATATCCTGCGACGGGCTGGAATTCTCGCACAACAGCGAGGCTCTCTCATTCTATTCAGACGTGAAGTCCATTATGGGACGCCTTGTCATGAAGAACAACGCCCTCGACATCACCACAGAGAGCGACATCTTCATCGAGAATATCGACATACCTGAAAAAGAATCATACGAAGTGATCAGAGGCATGAGAGGCCCGATAGACGTTAAGTATATAACACCGCACAGAAAGTCTCTCAGCATGCTGAAGACCGACTCTGATAATGACCTTATGGCGAATCTGGCGGAAGAACTGATAAAAGAGAAATACGAAGATGCCGTGAAGCTATTCGCTCTGGTGAAGGAGCTTTTCCCCGAGAGATACGAAAGCGTTAAGGCTGTGGAAGGCTATGCTCTTTACAGACTGGGGCAGCAGTCAGAGGGGAAAGAGCTGATAAACTCATCGGGAGCACCATACGCTGCAAAAATGGCAGAGTCGCTCGGACTTGCGGAGCAGACAGGCCCTGCGGCAAAGCTGAAATTCGTAGGTATCCGCATACCCGTTATAGGCACAGGGGAGGGGCTTGCAAAAATAGCTCTGAACAAAGCGGTGATGCAGTCGGTGAAAGACCATGTGGACAGCATCACGGGCAAACTGCCGAGAAAGAAATCATTCATCGTGAAAGATAAGATACTCTCATCATCCGATAAATACGCAACGGGCGTCTACCCTGTAGGCACAAGGGTAAACGGTGCAAGATTTGAGGGGCTCTATGTAGTTTTCCTCAATACGGGGCAGGTAGTTGCCGACCTGCAGGATCTGCGCATTATAGGCGATAAAAAGCGTGAGCTGAAGATAGGTATAGCATCCTGCGGAGAAGGGGACGTGACAAGACCGACACTGGCAAAGGAGCTGAACACTCTGCTCTTCCCCGTGGCGGAGCTTCCATCGAAGGGATGCACATTTGACGGATATAAAGAAGATATGCAGATGAACGGAATCGACCTGCTGGTGATAGTGAAGGAGACAGCCGATTCATCTAAAAGCCGTGTCAGCCAAAACCTTAAAATGATCAACGCCGACATGGGCATAGAAGTTTATGATGCGAAGGACGGCACACGCCTTTTCGAAGATTCGAAGGGGCTGGTGGTTTATCATATGAACGAAAACATGGGCACAAAGGCTGCCATGCAGCAGGCATTTGACGCTATCGGTCAGGGTGCTCTGGATAAGCTGGTGGAGATAGAGCGGAAGCGTTTCCCTGCACCTGCCGTGGAGGTCGCTCAGGCTGACGTGAAGCAGAGCGCAAAAGCATCCTCTGCGGCAGTGAAACAGCCTCCGAAGAAAGAGCAGAAAAAGCCCGCACCGAAAGCCGAGGACAAGGGGATAATCCTTTCCGTGGCGGGTGTGGAGCCTGTGTTTGCAAACATGCCGGAGGAGTTCATCGACAGACCTTTCATGACGCTTGTCATAGAGAACCAGTCGGATGAAAATATTATGAAATCCGAGCTGACCCTTGATGTGCCCGGGTATTTCACATCGCCGATATCGGCAGAGCTCGAGAGCATACCCGCCCTTGACAGGGTGCGGATACAGCTCTTTGCCGAGTTTACGGACGAGCTGAAAAAAATATCGAAGACAAAGCGCACTGACGCTGTGATATCCATTGCTTACGGTAAGAAAAAGGCAGAGATCAAATACCCCATCGTGATATTTGATGCCCATACCACAAGGTGGAACACGGGCGAAAAGCTCGCCATATATATAGACAGTGCTGCCCCTGCGGTGGCATCCATCGCAGATGAGCTGAAAGCCGAGGCGGAAGGCCTCTCGTCTGACAAACAGCTTATGAAGCTGTATAAAGGTATGACAGCACTGGACTATCTCAACGGTCTAGGCGTGAAATACATCCCCGACGAGAAGCGTCCCTTCACCGATGTATACGGAAGCAATACAAAGGTGGATTCGGCGCAGTATCCCGCAGAGCTTTTAACCGGCAAACAGGGCGACGGCGACGACATACTCATAACATACGGCTCGATACTAAAGGCATCGGGTATAGACATGGCTTTCACCGTTTCAGACGGGAAGGTGCTCGCACTTTTCGACACCTCCATACCTGAGGAGATGCTCGGCAGGCTGGGCTTTTCAAAGGAGCAGGTTGTCGTTTATGACGAGAATATCTGGATACCGATTGATGTATCTGCGATATCCGACGGCTCTGTGAAGGCATGGGAGAGCGGTGCAAAGATAGCATCGGGTCTGGGGGATGATACGAAGCTGGTGATACTGTCAAAAGCGATGGATAAATATAAACCTGCGGAGCTTTTCAGAAGTGATGCGAAGGTTGTTCCCGTATCTACATTCCATTCTAAATACGAAGAACTGAAAGCTCAGTTTACTAAATAGATATTATCAGGGGGTGCTTTAAGCGCCCCTTAAAAGATTTATTGCAGAATCTCTAAAACAAGCACGGCTGCGTCATTCTGAGCGGAGCGAAGAATCTAATACCAGTAGAGAATCCAAGTGTTCAGATCCTTCGGCTAAGGCCTCAGGATGACGAAAAAATTTCCCTGAAACATAAAAACCCAATATTACTTATTGTAACCTGTCAAAGAGATACATGACGTTTGTATTGCCTGTGCCGTTTCCGCAGATGTTCCCTGCTGTCCATGCCCCTGTGGCTGTAACGATGTTGTTTGCGGCGTTTGTGCTGAACCATCTTACACGTCCGGAGCCTATGCCGTTTGCGTCGCTTGGCTGATTCTTATCCAGATTTATCTCCATCTGAAAAGCCGTGAGGCAGGGTACATTCCTGATCACTACGATGTTTATAGGTACGTTATTTGCGTTATTATATCTGGCGTAATAAGCGGGACCGCCAGATGCAAGGGTTGCGTCTGATTCGTCATTAAATATGCCTAGCTGTATCAGCTCGTTGAAGGCTGTGTGTATACCGCTGCCTGCGCTGTTGAAGGTGGCGTATGATGCATTCAGAGTTGTATAGTCTATACCGCCGTCGTTGTTGGTATCCCCTGCATATCGGAAGGTTCTTTCGTAGTATTGATTCTGAGCATCGACCAGAACGACCACCTGTGAGAGGATGCGTTTTGCTCTGGCGTTATCTACCATTGTGACGGTCTTTATGGCTCCAGCGACTATTATTCCAATGATTATCAGCACGATAGCTGTTTCTACAAGGGTGAATCCTTTACGCATATACCTCAGCCTGTTGTCCTGATATTAAGGGTGAAGGCAGGACCGTTTTCAGTATTTTCAGCCCGCAGGCTGGCGTTCATATTATTGGCTATATTTCGGCAGTGGTAAAGTCCTATTCCCAGCCCGCCCTTTTTTTCGGAAAAGAACGGCTCGAATATCTTTTCAGGGTTTACCACGGGGGAGCCGTTGTCGGTGAATGTTATGGAGACAGTGTCGCCCATGTCTTTCACTTCCATGGAGAGGCTTATCCCTGGCTCGGAGATACTCTTGTCGTAATAGTTCTTTATGATGTTTTCGAATATGATTATCAGCCCTTTGCGTTCGCTGTAAACATCTATATCCTCACCCGTGCATTTGATGTCCAGATTCAGGATGTTGCCTATGTTTCTGGCCAGCTCGCACGGGTTCAGCATATCTTTTTCGGGCAGATAGTCCTTACCGTTTTCAGCCAGAGCATAGAGCACCCTGTCAGAGCGCATCCTGAGCGATGGGGCGGTGCTTTTCAGATAGCCCATCAGCTTATCCTTTTCCGCTTCTGTCGATGCATTTGCCAGGTTGTGGTCCATTATATTTATAAACTGAGCCAGATTCTTTATGTCGTGGCTGAGGAACGTGTTTATCTTGCTGAATTCCATCAGTGCTTTATTAGCGGCTCTGAGGTGCAGGTTCACGTCTATCTTCAGCAGGAGGAAGACTGTCTCCACCAGAAGTCTGCCGAGGTAAGACCTCTCCCATCTGAGCTTTCCGGGGGAAATCTCGACATAAACGGTGAAGTCCTGTGCATAGACGAACTTTTTTATGGAGTATTTGGTGTGCTCCGCTGTTTTCTGATATTCCGTATCGAGGTAAAAGAAGTAATATGAATAGTCCTTTATCCCCAGTTTGTTTATCAGCGGGGGGAGGTTGTCTATGAACTTAACGGGGTCGTATTCGTTCAGTTCGTTCATTTTGATTATCTCGGTCAGGACACGCAGGAAGTTGCTCGCTGTCCGCTTAAGATAAAAGACAACGGCGAATATTATCAGACCTGCGAATATAAGGGAAAAATATAGGAGATCAAGCATCCTTGTCTCTTTCCAGATTGAATTTTCTTATGAAATAGTAGAGGCTTTCACGCTTTACGCCTAGTATCTGGGCAGATTTATAAACATTGAATCCAGTCTCGTTCAGAATACGGATGATGATGTTTTTCTCCGCCTGCTCACGTATGTCCTGCAGCCCTTTGCCCACCTCGACCTGCATCTCCAGCTTTTCCAGACCTCTGCTTTTCAGCTCCTGCTCTGTGTCGATGAACAGCTTCGCCCTGTCTATGGAAAAGAGGAGCTGGTCGATATTTACAGGTTTTTCCAGATAGTCGAAACAGCCAAGCTCGAGACTTTTCACGGCGGCCTCTTTTGTAGCCTGACCTGTGAGAACGATGACCTTGCACTGATAGTTTCCGACTATATGGTCGATGATGAAAAGCCCCTCGTCGGGGGTGTTCTCATTAGGCGGCAGCCCAAGGTCCACGATGGCGATATCAGGCGTATTTTCACGGAGCGCCTCAATGGCCTCCAGCCTGTTACCTGCCTCGTATACTTCATTTTTTGACTCCAGTGTGAAGCATAACTGCTTTCTCAGAGCCTCGTCGTCTTCGATGAGAATTATCTTTGTCATAGCACCCTTAAAAACGCTTGAAGGTTAATTCACTAAATAGTATTGTTACGTATGAAACTATTTAGTGCAGAGATAATGACAGCCGAGGACACCAGAGCAGCAAAAGCTGTAACGGTGAGAAAAACTAACCAGGGCTATACTCTTTTACGTCATTATATCACAGAACCTGAGAATCTAAAGGCTCTTTCGGGTGATGCACCTGTATATTTTTCGGTAAACCACTACGACACCATCATCGACACAATAAATGTCCCCCCTGTCAGCGACTCTAAAACTTTCAAAATGCTGGCGAAGAATAAGCTGAAAGACAGAATGGAAGACGGCGAGAAATACCTCATCGCCTATAAGCAGGATGAGACCTCAAAGCCTGACCAGTCGGGCAGTATAGAGCACAGAGTGTTCATGATACCCGAGTCTCTCTACAGCGATATGGATGTGCTCTCGGAAAAGCAGAAGCAGAAGACGAACATATTCACCCTGTCGGATTTCGCCATATGCGGTCTCTCGGCAAAGCTGTGCCCCGATGATGTCGTTTTCCACGCTTTTGCGGATAAATATAAGATAGTTGTGGCCGTGAGCAGAGGCAAGACGATACTCTACACACGTATGATGGAGTATCATGCTGTCGATGAATCCACTCTGGACAGCACATTTTATGAGAATATAAACCTGACATACATGTTCGTGACGAAGAATCTGCATATAGATGTGGACACCATGATACTCTCCGGCGCAATCAGCGACAGGACAGAGCTGTCCGCTATGCTTTTCGAATTCAACGGGAAGCCGCAGACGGTCATTATTCCTGCACATATCATAAAGGGCTGTTCGAGAGAGGTCTTTCACGAATTCCTCCTCCCTATATCCCTCGTTATGCTTGATCAGGCGTACGACTTCACCCCTGAGGAATACAAAGAGATACGGGGGATGAACAGTGCGAAGCTGTTTGTAAACCTTGTACTCGTCATATCGATACTGGTAATGCTGAATATGGTCATCGCTGCATACAACAGGATGTCTTTCTCACTTTCACGGTATAACATGGCCACTAAGACGATAAACCTGAAAATGAAAGACTATCAGCATGTTTTCGAAAATACTGACGACAAGCGCTATGCGCTCTATTATCTGAACAAGCTGGATGCAAATACTCTTGATGCTTTCGATCTTTACGAGGACATAGGCATATTGATAGACGAGGGCGGATACGACAACGTGAACTTCTCTGTCAGCGGCGGCATCCCAATGGTAGAGATACTGGGCAAGCGTGATTTCGCATCGCTCATCGAGGCGGACGAATTTAAGAATAACATAGAAAACATTTTAGATCAGATAGATAAAAGCGGGAAATATAAAGTGACAGACGGTACGAAATACAATATGGACGCTCTGACTGCGTCGGTGCGTATCTCTCTCACCGGGAAGAAGAAATGATGTGGAAGAAATATTTCAGAAGCTACAAACTCCTGCTGGTGCTGAGCGTCGTCCTTTCACTCCTGATCGTTGAATTTATTGCTCTGACATCCGCCACGGTTAATATCGAGACAGCCACCCGTGATGCTAACGCACAGCTTAAGCGGCTCCGCATCGAAAATACGAACAGCAATATGGACAAGCTGGATCATCTGGTGGATGAGATGCACATTCCGCAGTTCAACGCTGTGACAGCGAGGAGCTGGCTGCTGGAAGTTACCGAAGATTTCAAAAGTCTATATGATACAAAGATAATAAAGCCCATCACCAACGAAGGGAGCAGCTATACCACAACTATCAGCTTCTCCTATCAGCCGGGGAAACCTGACGACTTTATCCGCATGATCGAATATCTGGAAAACAGCGTGTCGCCTATATATAAAGTGACGCAGATGGATTTCAAAGAGACCAGAGGCGCAAGGGTCGTTTCTGTGGAGCTGATCATCACACAGCCATACAGAGGAGGGGTATATGACTACTAAATACCTCAAATATCTCTCTGCTAAAGACTGGGCGAAGGTCTCCGTGCCTGTGGTATTTGTCGCCGTGGTATTTTTTCTGCAGGGGATGATAGTAGACAATCTGGGCGGTCTCATCAGCAAAAGGCTGATAAGCACAAGGGGCGTGAACAGGGTGAATCTGGATAAGGAAACACAGGACTTTGCCGTTGCCCTTGCGAAGAAGAATGAGATCCCCCATGTGTTGTATAAAGATTATTCCAACTATAGAAATAGAGAGTTTATTAAAAAACAAAATAATGATATAACAGCTACTAGACAAAGCGGACGAAATGATAAGTCCGCAAATAAAGGAGAGGCGCTCCCGCCTGCTCCTCAGTACACTCTTAGTACTGTATTCATTGGCAAAGCGAAGAGATTTGCCGTGCTGAATGAAAAGGTGATCCGCATCGGAGATACATTAGACAGCGGTGAGTCGGTTTCAGCTATCGAAGACGGTAAAGTTCTTTTAGAGGGACGTTGGGGAACTAGATGGATATTCGTAAAATATTAATACTGGCTTTTTCTCTCATGCTTTTCGGATGTGCGGCTACCGGCGATAATGCTAAGAAGGCTGCAGCGTCTGCGCCTGACTTTTCGAAGGCTGTTCCGCCTGTGGAGCTTATGCCTCCTCCGCCTCCTGTGATAAAAAAAGATGTCATAAAGCGTGACCCCCTTGCCGATATATTTGTCTCCATCGACGCAGTGGAAGAGACACTTTCATCCATCCTATACATGATAGCTTCCGAAGCAGGGCTGAACCTCATCATAAGCCCCGATATAAATGTAAAAACACCATTTACCATAACAGTTAACCATATGCCTGCCAGAGACGCTCTGGAGATCATCTCTGAAAACACGGGGATACACTACGAGGTTTCGGGCAATGCGCTTAAGATAGTCTCCACCGTGACAAAGACATTTAAGTTCCCTTATGTTCGCATGCAGACAACACAGAGCAGTCAGGTGGGCGGTGATGTTTTCGGCTCTACAGAGGCGAATCTGCGCGGTGATTATTCCATCAAATATGAAAATACTCCCGAGGCAAATGATGTCCTCGGTCAGATAGAGTTCGACATTCAGGCCATAATAGGCGGTGGCGGTGCTTCTGCCTCTGCGGACGCGGCGACTACCACAGAGTCTGCTTCAGGCTCATTCTTCAACGGCAAAGAGGGCTATGTTTTCAACAAGTTCACCGGTGTTATGAAGGTGACGACAACACCCGCAAAGATGAAGATGATAGACAGCTATATGAGCGATGTTCTCTCGGAAATGGGGAAACAGGTTCTCATCGAGGCGAAGCTGGTGGAAGTTATCCTGAACGACAGCAGTGCATACGGCATAAACTGGCAGGGCGCACTGAACGGTACGGTGGGCAGGATATCCCTCGGTGCTGCTAACTTTGCAAACGGCTCTCTGGATGCTCTCGGCGTTATATCCAGCGGTACAGGCGACGACTGGTTTGCCTTTATGGCGACACAAGGACGCATCGAATCCGTGGGTAATCCGCGCATAAGGGTCATGAACGGCCAGACAGCCATGATATCCTCCGGTCAGCTCATCCCGTACTGGGAGATGGAGAAAGAAACAGACGAAGAGACAGACGACGTCACCATCACATACACCCGTGTAACGGTTCTGGACGGTGTGGTCATGGGCGTATCTGCACATATAAAAGAAGACGATACTATCACGCTGAACATCGTCCCTGTTTTCTCCGATGTGGAGACAGTAAAGACACAGCTCGACACAGACGGTGTGATAGCGGCGAGCTACCCTATCATAAACCTCAAAGAGGCTGGCACCGTGCTGAATGTTAAGAGCGGAAGCACCATCGTGATGGGCGGTCTCATCAGCAATGTAGAGGTCGAGTCAGAGGAGAAGGTTCCCTTCTTCGGCGATGTGCCTGTTATCGGGCATCTTTTCAAAGGTACCACAAAGTCGGTGGAGAAGCGTGAGCTGGTCATCTTCCTCACCACTACTATAATAGACGGCAAAGACGGTAAGCTATGAGCCTTGTGCTGGATAATCTGAAAAAACTCAAAAAGAAAGAAGACACAGGGTCTGTTCCGCCGGGGATGATAAATCTCGCCCCGAAGCGCAGAGGACAGAGACCGAGCAATGTTCTGCTTGCCCTGCTGGCTTTCGCCTTAGTCGGTTTCGCCATTACGCTTTATCTCAGCAGCGGCACGCCTAAGTATGCCGTGACAGAGCCTGTCCGCATTTCGGACCAGACCGCACAGCCCCAGATAGTGATTAACAAACCCGCACCTGTGGAGACAGCTCAGGCAAAGCCTTCCGCAGAACCATCCGATAAAACATCAGCCCCTGCACAGACAGAGGAGGATATACAAAAGCGTATAGACGATGCCGTGAGAAAGGCACTGTCTGATAAAGAAACCTCCATCAGCCAGAGACTGCAGGAGAACAGAGACGCAACTATCCAGAGTGCAGGCATGGCAGGGAAACTGCCCCAGACATCCGAAACGGCAGTTTCAAGACCGGAGCCTCAGACCACTGAAATCAGTGTGAAGAATACTGAGGTCTCGGCAAAGGCCGCCATTCAGGGATATGCCGAAGAGGGGGGCGCAGGCGGAAGCGCCATGACACAGAAAGACCGTGAGGAATTCCGCAAAAAAGTAAGCTATAACACAACGCTGACTATAGCAGACAGAGCATACACAGACGGAAACTATGAGAAAGCGATAGCAGGATATACAGAAGCGATGAAGACAAAGCCTACACAGGCAACACTGCTCAGCCTTGTAAGGTCAAAGCTGGCCGTGGGTGATGTCGGCTCGGTGCCGAGACTGGTTTCCAGATATTCATACGTCACCGATGCGAAGGGGATAGCCGCCGTGTCTGTGGCAATGGGTGAGGCAGGATATGCACCACATGCGCAGGATCTGATATCCGACTATAAAAACAGTGTGGAAAACCCGAGTGTGCTCCATTATACATCCGGCCTGATATATGAAAACAGCGGGAAGTCGATGCAGGCGGAGCAGGCATACGCCGATGCACACCGTGAAGTGCCCGCAGACGCTTATTACGCATATGCCTATGCACGTGCTATGGATATGAATAAGAAATATAACGAAGCAGCAGAGATGTATACGATAGTAGCGTCTATGGATGCGGATTCAGCTATAAAGAACAACGCCTCCGAAAGGGCGCTCGTTATCAGAACCTATCTGAAAAGACTGGAAGATGATGCAAAAGTGAAAGCTAGTGCCGAGGCTGCCGAAAGCTCTGTAAAAGAGTAAATATAAAAGCGGCCAATGCCCCCGCAGAAACAGCCTGAAAGCTGAAAGCGGGCGAATACATTCCAAATATACCCCCCAAAAAATCCATCACCAGAGGCGAAAAGAACTGCCCGAGGAATATCAGAACCGTTACAAGTGACGTCGCCCCGACGTTGTGCCCCCTTGAGGTTTCCGTTGCACGGTGCATCACATACGCCACAGACATGCTGAGTGTGAATCCGTTTGATATCAGAGCCAGATTAACCGTCAGAATCGAGGACGTAAAGCCGAGAAGGGCATGGGTCAAAAGCATCGTGAAAGCGATGGCAGGTATGAATGCTCTGCCGAGTACGTTCCGTATCTTCACGGTGAAGAGCCCCATCAGCATAGCAGTACCTGTCGCCATTGCCATGGCATAGCCCGCCTCAGGAGGTCCGCCGAGATCTTTGGATATGAGGTATGCGGCGATGTTTGTGGGGATGGTGTAAAAGCCGAGAAAGACCAGAAATACGGGAAACGCCGCAAAGTATGTCTCCTTTGGCAGTTTCTTTTTAGGCTGCGCCGTCCCTGTAGTCTCACGCTTCTTGTCACGTATGAACATCAATGCGATGAAAAATACGGGTATGCCTAAGCCGTATACAAAGAATGAGTAACGCCAGTTTATCGAGGCGAGAAGCCCCGAAGAGAATGTCGCCAGTATCCCGCCGAAATTCGCAAAGGCAGCGTTATAGCCCATCATGCGCATCCTGTCCTCGCCTTCGAAAAAGTCTGCGATGAGCGACGCCGCAAGGGGCATTATGATACCCACGGCAACACCGAGTACTGCACGGGTGGCGAGCAGAAAATATATGCCGTCGGCAAAGACTGCCCCGCATCCAGCGGATACGTATATCAGCACCCCTAAAAGGGCGAGCTTCTTTTTAGAGATTATGCCCGCATATTTACCGACTATGTATGATGTGGGGATGATGAAGACAGCGGGCAGGGTGAGTATCATCTTAACCAAAGTAGGGCTTGCGACGTTGAGGCTCTTTTGAATATCAGCCAGGGCAGGGGATACCGCCGCTCCTGCCATTATGGTCAGCAGGGACAGGGATAGTATCCCGAAGGCTAACGTCTTTTTGCTGTTCTCAGCCATTATATTTTAGAAAAGCGGCAAGCCTCTGGTCGTATGTCATGATGTGGTCTACGAACCACACCTGTAAAAGCTCCGTCAGCTCATCTTTAACACACATGGCGTTCCCTTCAGCGATGAGCTTTTTATAGCAGACCATGAGCGAGTCGACCAGCTTTCTGTGTGCTGCTTTATGTACTTTCAGTTCCTGATAGTCGCTGCTTTCCATGAGCTCCTCTTCAGTGCCGAAGTGAAAGCGGACGTATTTTACCAGATAGTTAAGTGTGCGGACGGTCGTCTCGTGGTTGAACTCTTTGTCAATACTGTTAAAAAATGAATTGATGTGGGTAAAGAGCTCCTGATGCTGTGAGTCGATGGTCGTATTTCCGCTGATGAGGCATTCGTTCCAGGCTATGTGCATTTTTCCCCCTATTTCTGGTGACAGCTCTGGCATGTGTCGAGCGGAGCGTGATTCCCGTCCGCAGGCCACTGCTGGTGACACTGAAAGCAGTCGTTTCCGCATTCCTCTGCTGCGCCGCCGCCAAATTCAAAGAGTTTTTCTGTCGAAGGCGTGTGACAGGAAATACAGTTTTTCAGTGCCAGATGGTCAGTGCTCCCTTCCAGCTTTGGATGGCATGTCATGCAGTCGCCGGCACATCCGGCATATGCTGCTACGGCAGCTGTTCCCATAATAAATATTGCACAGAGTCGAGCAAGAGCTCGCCCTTTTTTGTTAATGCCGCCTTTGATCCATCCCATGTTATCAGCTCCTGTTCTGCTAGCTGTATTAATAAATTATACAATTTTTCCTTTATCTCTGCATCTAAATTCATGCAGATCGTTCCGACGTCTACACCGCCGATGATACGCAGTCCGAAGACTATCTTCTCGTACTCCATCTTCGGGCTTTCGGTTATCTCCACCTCTTTGAAAGCGGTGGGGTCTGCTATATATTCTTTTATATTGTCAGTCTTGCCTTTGAGTATGCGTCTGTCTTTTTCGTTTATAAGGCTCCATGCGGATGCGCCTATGCCGTCATAATCCCCAAGCTGCCAATAGTTTATGTTATGTATGCTCTCGTGCCCTTTTTTGGCGAAGTTGGATATCTCGTATTTGATATACCCTGCGTCCTCCAGCCCCTCACGGACAATCATAAAGTCCGTCGTGTCGTCGTCCGTCGCTTTGAGAAAGTCGGTGTCGTGGCTGTAGGTATATGCGGATATATGCTCGGGATCCATGGCTATGATGTCTTTCATCGTTTTATGGCTTGTGTCGAAATCTGTGCCGGGGATGTCGTACATCATGTCCAGATTTACCGCTATGTCGGGGCAGAACCTGCGCACCGTGTCGTATGCCTTTGTGATGTCGGCTGCGGAATGTATCCGTGTGAGCATTTTAAGCACGCCGTCGTCGGTGCTCTGACAGCCTATACTGATACGGCTGAATTTATAATCGTGGAGCATACGGCAGAAATCTTCGTCGATGCTCTCTGGGTTTGCCTCTATTGTGGTTTCTTTCGAATCCCCCGCCTGCAGAACGGACACTATGTCCGTGAATGCCGCCAGCATCTTCTTATCCGCCGTGGACGGTGTCCCGCCTCCGATATATATGGAGTCGTAGCGTTTCTTTTCCCTCGATTTCAGGTCTGTTATCATAGCCCGAAAGTATTCGAGCTGTGACCCATAGCTGTCTGTCTCGGAGTAGAATCCGCAATAAGCGCATTTATTACGGCAGAAGGGGATATGTACGTATAAACCTTTCACTTACTTCTTTTTTTCTTTTTTCTGTTTTTTGTATCGATCCTCGATACTGCAGCTGTCTGCATTTGGGCCTCAGCCTGCGCCCGGCTTTAGCTTAGCCAGTACGAAGACCAGAACCACGAAGATGATCAACCCGATATAATCTTCCATCTGTTCCTCTAATTCAGCAGTCCTTCCACAGGTCTGCCGTCTATATAATATTTGTATGAGATTCTGTCTGTTTTTGTCGGAACGTAAGAGCCGTTAATGCATATGCCGAGCTTTTCGGCATTCTTTTCAAAAGTGTGATCAAGGGCTCCCTTACTGTCGTTCAGCAGGCTGCCGCTGGTATTAATAAATCCTACCAGTGGGTAAATGTCAAGTGGATTGGTATTGTACCTGCGCTTGATGTCGCCTGTTATCTCCAGCTCGAATCCTGTCAGCTTTTTACCCGGATATGAGAAAACTGCGTCATAGCAATAGTCGTCTGTGCCGTCTTTCCCCGGGCGGTTTCTGTCGCCTATGAGGTCTGCGGATTTCTTCGGCTCGTTTATCATGACAAAAGGCTTTATCACTGTCTGCTTTCCGCCGTCTTTGGCATATTCTGTTATCACTATGTATGGCTTCAGGGTGTCGTACATCGCCTGAGAGGTGGAGAAGTTATGGTTGCCCGTGCTCCCCGCCTCGGGAACGCCGCCTATGACGATGCTTCCGTCGCCTTTTTCGAGCATGTCGGTTATGTCTATCTCCAGCTTATACGGCTCTTCGCTGGGGTATATCTGCCCTGCGTAGCTACTGTCGCCGAGGTATGCCTGTGCTCCTACATAGCGCAGACTGTATTTGAAGAGTGATATCCGTCCGCTCTGGTCGTCCGGCAGGTGGGTCAGCACCAGCTTCGCCGAGATGTTCTTTATAGGGTCTATCTCGAGAGCCTCGCTCTTAGGCTTTACATATATCATTGCTATGCTGTCACGGCTGGCGCCTATGTTCAGCAGGTTTTCGGATGATTTCAGCAGTTTGCCTTCGGCATTTACGCCGAAAGTCTTTGTCTGTGCGGTCTTTTGTGTGAGTATGATCTTGCGCTCCACGGGACGGTATTCGCCCATGTCGGCTTTGAATACGCCTCCGCCGCCTGTCCCGCTCCATTCGCCTTCGATGCCGTTCCCTTTCAGCTTTCCTTTGAATATCTGCTCACAGCCGAAGTCTGAGCCGGCCCGCCTGCAGTCGAGGGTCAGCTCGATCCCTTCGTCCGTTGCCGTACCTTTTATCTGATAGCCTTTATAGCCCTGAGATGTTTTGACGTATGAAGTGCCGAAGACCTTTTCGCCCGCTGTCTCCAGCTTCCATATCTGGTTTCGCAGTTTCCCGTCGGAGTTATACTTCAGCCCGCTTTCGAAGAAACCGCCTTTGAACATGGTCATCTTCGACGCTTTGTCATAGTCTAGGTAAAAGTTTTCCGCCAGCTCTATGTCGCTGATGCCGTCGAGCTCTATGGTGTGTTCGAAATAGCCGCTGCTGTCCGTGAGGATGCTGTCGCCTGTCTCGAGTATGTTGACGGTGGCCGCAGGCATAGGGTCGAGGTCTTTTGTGAACACCTTTCCGCTGACCTTTATGCTTGCGGGGAATTCGTTTGTGAATTCGATGGCTTTCGTCTGTATCTCATATCCTTCGGCATAGGCTTCCAGATGGAGTTTCTTTATAAGGTACATCTCTGTGTTGTTCATTATGAAGGCATCGAGGTTGTCGTTTATAGGGTTTGCTATGTCCATGAGTGCAAATCCGTCGTTGGAATGTATCCACACCACGAATGTCTTATTGATGAAAACAAGGTAAAAATCCGCATCGTTTATATAGCCGGATTTCGGATAAAGGAAGAAGAGCCCCCTTTCGCCGAATCGCACCTGCTGACTGCGGTTTTTCGGTGCGTCCTTTGTCAGCTCGTGGAAATACATTGAAGCATCGACAAAGTTGTTGAATGAGTAAAGAGCGATGTTTGTCTCATACTGTCCTTTACGGACGATGTTCATCATCTTCTTATCTTTACCGCTGTAGAATGAATATGTGGTGGAGAAAACCGTGTGGTTCTCCTCTGTCTTGCTGCGAATGCCTGTATTGAGCCACAGCTCTGCGCCGCCTTCGAGGTCTGTCACCTTTGGGAAGAGGTTCTTTACCTGCATGTCTGAGATGATGCCCGCCGAGGCGGAAAACGCAAAAAGTATTATGAATAAAAGCAGAGGGGCAAAAGCCCCCCTGAGTATTTTATTGGTCATTTTAGTCCTTTATAGGTTATTTATGCTTAAATGACAGTTTTATAACCTTATAGTTCAGCCTGTTCGGCATCGGTCATCATGAGGAGCATTTATGCGACGTAATGATCTCAGGCTTTAGTGTGATAAAGCCTTTTAGCTGAGATTCATACGTCAGAACAGGCATGTTTTCCTCTGAATGACGCTTCGGCACTAATTCAGGTTAAACATTACGGTCTTGAGCTCTGTCATTTCCTCGACTGCAAATTTCGGACCCTCACGCCCTGTACCGGAGAGCTTCAGCCCGCCGTATGGCATCTGATCCACTCGGAAAGTAGGCATGTCGTTCACCATTACACCGCCGACCTCGAGCTCGTCGATGGCCTTGTAGGCGTTCTTTATGTCATTGGTGAAGATGCCCGCCTGCAGTCCGAACTGCGAGTCGTTCACCCTTTCGATAACTTCGTCCAGAGTCTTATATTTCATGATGCATACGATAGGTGCGAAGACCTCCTCACGTACAACAGTCATCTTCTCATTAGTATCTTCGAGTACTGTCGGCTCGAGCATAGTGCCTTTGCGGTTACCGCCTGTGGCTATCTTTGCTCCGTCTCTCACGGCTTCTTCTATCCATCCGTGGGCACGGGCTGCCTCTTTTTCATCTATCATCGGGCCGACGAGGGTTTTCACATCGTTCGGGTCGCCGAATGCGCTGGCTTTCACAGCGTCTACGAACATATTGCGGAATTCGTCGTATCTGCTCTCGTGGATGTATATACGCTGAATGGAGATACACACCTGACCGGAGTTTGCGAATCCGCCCACTACACACTTAGGCACTGCGTAGCTGATGTCGGCGTCCTCGTGGATAATCGCTGCGGAGTTTGAGCCGAGCTCGAGGGTGACCTTCTTTATACCTGCTTTCGCCTTTATGCCGAGACCGACGCCTGGCGAGCCTGTGAATGTCACCATGTTTATCTTTTCGGATTCCACCATTGCATTACCTACGACGGAGCCTGAGCCGACTACAAGGTTTATACCTTCCTTCGGCATTCCCGCTTCGAGGAGCAGCTCGACGATCTTAACCGCTGTGAGCGGTGTGCTGGATGCGGGTTTGAGTATTATGGCGTTGCCTGCAGCTATAGCAGGGCCTACCTTATGCGCTACGAGGTTCAGAGGAAAGTTGAAAGGTGTAATAGCACCCACAACGCCTATGGGGTAGCGTTTGAAATATCCGAATCTGTTTGCACCGCTGTCTGATGCGTCGTAAGGCACGAGCTCTCCGCCCAGTCTGCGTGCTTCATCTGCGGCGAATTTAAAGTTTTCTGCGGTACGGCTTGCCTCGCCTCTGGAAAACATGAGCCCCTTGCCCGCTTCTGCGGTGATTATCCGGGCTATCTCTTCCTGATCTCTGAGGATAAGGGCAGACATATTATCTAATATCTTTCCGCGCTGTGCTGCGGTTAGTTTCTTCATTATATCTTTTGCTTTATATGCGGCGTCGATGGCTTTCATTGTGTCGTCGATGCTTGCTTCGCATATGGTATCTACGACGGAGCCGTCGAATGGGCTTCTGACTTCGATCGTCCTGCCCGTATCGACCCAGCTGCCGTCTATGAACAGCTTCTTCATTTTATCCTCCTGAATTGAACTTATGCTTGATACATATTATAATGTAAACATATGTTACGGCAAAATTATAGCAGAAATTTAAAGAAAAGCTCCTTTTGCTTAATAAAAAAATGTGTTTAAAGCATATGAATGTATATAATGATAGGGAACATCTCCTCCGTAATCCTTGCCGTGAGATATCTCTGCATCTCAAAATAGCCTTTCCAATGTTTTAAGTGCGCATGTTTGTCCATGTATGTTACTATTGTGTATGAGTAAATATGCCGATCCCCTTAATATTCTAGAAAAGAGCGACCTGACCAGAGTCATACGTTTTATGAAAGACTGCCTCACAGCCTCCCGTGAGGACGAATTCCATAAACTCATACTGGCTTTTACCTCATATCTTGGTTTTGAATACATTCTTTACTGCTATTCAAAGGACGCCTATACGCCGAGGAGCTATGTGCATTTCGTAAATCTGTCTTACCCCGATGCGTGGATGGAGGAGTATCATGCCAGAGGATTTCTGGAGCATGAGCCCGTGCGCATAGAGATGGAACGGATGATGGCAAAGGGTGAGGGGACATTCATCTATTGGGACAAATTTGACCGTGAGATATCCGAAGGGGAAAAGACGGTCATAAACAGACGGAATGAATACGGCTTTTACTACGGCTGCTCCGTATTTAATAATAATGAGAGTAAGGACATGACATTTCTCATGACGCTGGGGAGCGGAAGCACAAAGCCCGACATCCGCACAGAGGTGATAATGAACACCGTCATCCCCGTGCTGACCATCGTGCGTAAGAGGCTGAGCGTGATAGAGCTCACAGGCGCACTTTCCGACAGAGAGCATGCCGTGGCAGACCTTCTGTGCAGCGGATTTGCAGCAGGGGACATAGCATCGGCTCTGGACATCACTGAGGCAACGGTCAAATTCCACATCGCAAACATATATAAAAAGCTCGGTGTCACCAACAGACAGGGGGCAGTCTCGCTCATTCAGGCTGCCAGATATCTCGGGCTGTAAATTTTCCTATATTTTTCGTAAAACAAATAATTGACATAAAAATATGAGAGTAATAGTATAGCTGAACAATTGTACATGTGAGGACATGTTATGACAGATGATATTTTTCAGCTATCCGAACCGCACGAGGATCTTCTATCTGAGCTCCGCGGTAAGATGCTTTCCGACGACAGCCTTAAAGGGCTCGCAGATACCTTTAAGCTGCTCTCCGATTTCACCCGTGTGAAAATACTCTATGTGCTCTCTCTTTCCGAGCTTTGTGTTCAGGATATATCAGAGCTTACGGGTGTTTCACAGTCGGCTGTTTCACACCAGCTCCGCATACTCAGAAACTCCAGACTGGTCCAGTGGAAAAAGACAGGCAAACAGGTCTTTTACTCTCTTGACAGCGATGCCGTGCGTGCGCTAATAGAGAAGGGTATGGAGCACAACGGTTAACAAAGGTGCAGGATGTACCCCGCGAAGCGAAAGCGCAGCCGTACTTGTTCGGCGTAGCGCGGGAGAAAATTCTTTAGGACTAAGGATTTTCTTTGGTAATCGGTCGAAGGGTATGGAGCACAACGGTTAACAAAGGTGCTTAATCAGTAGTGTACCTAAACAGTCATTCTGAGCACAGCGAAGAATCTGTTCATAGTAGATCCTTTACTGCGTTCAGGATGACATTTTGTGATGATTGAACTATTACAGCGCAAAGCTGTCTATAAATCGTTTATGCATTAACTAAATTAAACAGAGAAGGAATGGAAAATGCAGTTTTGTAATCTCAAACAACAGTATCAGGAACTTAAACCTGAGATAGATAACGCAATAGCACAGGTTCTCGAACACGGTATGTATATCGGCGGACCTGAAGTGGCAGAGCTCGAAAAGAAATGTACGGACTTCACCGGTTCTTCATACGCAAAGGCATGCAGCTCGGGAACAGACGCTCTTGTCCTTGCTCTTATGGCTTATGAGGTCGGTCACGGCGACTATGTCATCACGACTCCTTTCACATTCATAGCAACAGCAGAGTGCATCGCCCTTGTAGGTGCAAAACCACTCTTCGTAGACATCGACCCTAAGACATATAATATATGTCCTCAGAAGCTGAAAGAACTCCTCGAGACAACAGATGTGCCTCTTGAAAAGATAAAAGGCGTCATACCTGTAGACCTTTACGGTCAGTGCGCAGACTACGAAGCTATACGTGAAGTTATCAAAGACTATAACCTTTTCATCGTTCAGGATGCTGCACAGTCTTTCGGCGCAGAGTATAAAGGCGTGAAGGCAGGCTCACACGGCGATATAGGTACTACATCATTCTTCCCTGCGAAACCTTTCGGATGCTACGGCGACGGCGGTATGGTTTTCACAAGCGATGCCGGGCTGGACGAAAAACTCAACTGGCTGCGTAACCACGGTCAGAATGAAAGATATAAGCACAAGATAATAGGCATCAACGGACGCCTCGACAGCATGCAGTGTGCTGTGCTTAATGCTAAGTTTGACAGATTTGTAAACCTTGAGATAAGAAAGCGTAATAATACCGCAAACAAATACATGGAGCTCCTTAAACCGCTCGCTGACGCAGGCAAGATAGTACTTCCGTATGTAATGCCTGACACAGTGCATGTCTGGGCACAGTTTACCCTTCAGGCGGTGGAAAGAGACAAACTGATGAAATATATGCAGGATAATCAGGTACCGTGTGCCGTACATTATCCTATGCCTCTTCACCTTCAGGAAGCCTTCGCCGACCTCGGCTATAAAAAAGGCGATTTCCCTATCAGCGAAGAGATGTCCGAAAAGGTAGTAAGCCTTCCGATGTGTGCATATAAAACTGATGCAGAGATCGAAGAAGTCTGTGATGTTATAAGCAGTTTTTACAGGAAAATGGGCTAGCAGCAAGCCTTCGGACATAACTTGAAAAAGTTTAAAAAAAAATCTAACAAAATGCTTGACATATTTTACGTTAGATTATAGTATTTGCCTCCGCTTCAATGCGGACACAGGCTGGTGTAGCTCAAACGGTAGAGCAACTGACTTGTAATCAGTAGGTTGTAGGTTCAAGTCCTATCACCAGCTTTTCTTTTTAAAGCTAAGAACCCACAGGGTTTTTAGACTGGCTGGCCGGTTAACGCCGGAGCACGTAAAGGGGAGATACCCAAGTGGCCAAAGGGGGCAGGCTGTAAACCTGTTGTCGTATGACTTCGAAGGTTCGAATCCTTCTCTCCCCATTTTTTAAAGCGGGTGTAGCTCAGTTGGCTAGAGCATCAGCCTTCCAAGCTGAGGGTCACGGGTTCGAGTCCCGTTACCCGCTCTTTTTTTTAAGTGGTTTTTATAAAAAATCAGGACGGACGATACCGTTACGTCTGTTTTTTTTTATATTGCCCACGTGGCTCAGGCGGTTAGAGCGCGTCCTTGGTAAGGACGAGGTCACCGGTTCAAGTCCGGTCGTGGGCTTTAACTTGAGGAGGATAGATCAAGATGGCTAAGGAAAAATTTGAGAGAAAGAAACCTCACGTTAACGTGGGTACAATCGGTCACGTTGACCACGGTAAAACAACTCTTACAGCAGCAATGACAGCAGTACTTGCTAAACGCGGTTTCTGCCAGGCTGTAGACTTCGCTAACATTGACAAGGCTCCGGAGGAGCGCGAGCGTGGTATTACTATTGCGACAGCACACGTAGAGTACGAGTCCCAGATTCGTCACTACGCACACGTAGACTGTCCAGGTCACGCCGACTACGTTAAGAACATGATCACAGGTGCAGCGCAGATGGACGGCGCTATACTTGTAGTAAGCGCATCTGACGGCCCAATGCCTCAGACACGTGAGCACATCCTTCTTGCACGTCAGGTAGGAGTGCCTACAATCGTAGTATTCATGAACAAATGCGACATGGTAGACGACGAAGAGCTTCTTGAGCTTGTAGAGCTTGAGATCCGCGACCTTCTGTCTGCTTACGAATTCCCCGGTGATGATACACCAATCATCCAGGGTTCCGCTCTTAAAGCCCTTGAAGGCGATGCAGCATGGGAAGAGAAGATCATCGAGCTTGTACAAGCTCTTGATGACTACATCCCAGAGCCAGAGCGTGACATAGATAAACCATTTATTATGCCAATCGAGGACGTGTTCTCTATCTCCGGCCGTGGTACAGTAGTAACAGGTCGTATTGAGCGCGGTATAGTAAAGGTTGGTGAAGAGATCGAGATCGTTGGTATCAAAGACACAGTTAAGACAGTAGTAACCGGAGTAGAAATGTTCCGTAAGCTTCTTGACCAAGGTGAGGCTGGTGACAACGTAGGTATCCTTCTTCGTGGTATTAAGAAAGACGATGTTGAGCGTGGACAAGTTCTTGCTAAACCAGGTTCTATCACACCACATAAGAAGTTTAAGGCAGAAGCTTACATCCTTACAAAAGAGGAAGGCGGCCGTCATACCCCATTCTTCACAGGTTACCGTCCACAGTTCTACTTCAGAACAACAGACGTAACAGGAATCATCGCACTTCCAGAGGGAGTAGAGATGGTAATGCCTGGTGACAACATATCTTGTGACGTGGAGCTTATCACTCCAATCGCAATGGATGCTGGTCTTCGTTTCGCTATCCGTGAGGGTGGTAGAACAGTCGGCGCCGGTGTTGTAACAGAAATATCGGAGTAATATAATGAGAGATAAAGTTATTCTCGCATGTACTGAGTGTAAAAACAGAAACTACACAACTACCAAGAATAAGAAAACTATGACTGGTAAGCTGGAGTTGATGAAATACTGTCGTACTGACAGAAAGCACACTCTTCATAAAGAGACTAAGTAATTTAGTTAAGTTTGCAGCGGCAGCTAAAACTGCCGCTGCTTAATGAATACAAAAGGATTGCAGGCTAGTAGCTCAATTGGCAGAGCACCGGTCTCCAAAACCGGGGGTTGGAAGTTCGAGTCTTCTCTGGCCTGCCATTAAATCCTTTTAAAAAAACGAGTTTTAAATATGGGCAAATGGTCTGCGTTTTATAATGAAGTTAAAGATGAGCTCAAGAAAGTAGTATGGCCTACTAAGGAATCTACTATCGGAACAACAGGCGTTGTTATCGCTATATGCGTTGTCTGCGCTGTGTTCATGGGTATAGTTGACTTCGGACTCGCAAAGATAACTCAGTTTATATACTAGGTAGATAAACATGGCAAAACAGTGGTATGTGGTTCACACTTATTCCGGCTTCGAGAAGCGTGTAGTTACGCTCCTTGAGGAAAAAGTGAAGAATGAAAAGCTGGAAGATCAAATAGATGATGTTCTCATCCCTACCGAAGACGTCATAGAGCTTAAAAAGGGTAAGAAGAAGGTCAGTAAGAAGAAGACCTTCCCCGGCTATATCCTTGTGCACATGGAAATGAGCACAACTAACTGGCATGTCGTAAAAAGCATACCAAAGGTTACAGGTTTTGTCGGCGGCATCAACCCTGTTCCGATCCCGGAGCATGATGTTAAGGCTATGATAGACCTTGCCAAGTCTGAATCTCCACGTATTGCCTCTAAATATGTTGACGGTGATACTGTTGAGGTTATAGACGGACCTTTCCTCGGATTCACAGGTGTTGTTGAAGAGGTTAACCCTGAAAAAGAGAAGGTACGCGTTATCGTAAGTATCTTCGGAAGACAAACTCCTGTAGAGCTTGATTATCTGCAGGTTAAAAGAGTTGGATAACGTTCTACCCCTTTCGGGTGAACGATAAGTATACAAGGGAGCAAACTTGCTAGTGCAGGTTTGCCCTTTTGCGCATGTGAACTACAGAGCTGCGGCTCTGATAGAAAAAACTAAGGTTTAAGACAAACCGGAGGTTTATAAATGGCCAAGAAAGTCACAGGTCAGCTTAAACTCCAGATTCCGGCAGGAAAGGCAAACCCTTCTCCTCCTGTTGGTCCAGCGCTGGGTCAGCGTGGTGTCAACATCATGGATTTTTGCAAGGCCTTCAACGCAGAGACACAGAGCCTCGGTGACAACATCATCCCTGTAATCATTACAGTGTATGAAGACAGAAGCTTTAGCTTCATCACTAAGACTCCACCCGTGTCTAACCTGATCAAGAAGGAGCTGAACATTCAGTCAGCGTCTCAGACACCCGGTAAGGCTGTCGCAGGACACCTGACAAACGATCAGCTGAAAAAGATCGCGGAGATCAAACTCCCCGACCTGAACACAAACGATGTAGAGCAGGCGATGAAAATCGTTGCAGGCTCAGCCCGCAGTATGGGCATCACAACAGATTTATAAGAGGTGAATCATGGCTAAAAGAGGAAAACAGTACCAGGCTGCCTCTGCTAAGATCGACGCTGAAAGATCTTACGACCTGGAAGAGGCTATCGCTCTCGCTAAGGAAGCCGCATTCGCAAAATTCGACGAAACTATCGATATAGCTATTAAGCTTGGTGTAAACCCTAAGCACGCTGATCAGATGGTTCGTGGCTCAGTTAGTCTTCCCCACGGTACAGGACGCGACGTAAAGGTTCTTGTATTTTGTAAAGGCGAGAAACAGAAAGACGCACAGGAAGCCGGCGCAGATTACGTCGGTGATGACGAACTTATCGAAAAGGTCCAGGGCGGCTGGACAGACTTTGACAAAGTTGTGGCAACCCCTGACATGATGGCTCAGGTGGGTAAACTTGGTAAGGTGCTCGGACCACGCGGTCTTATGCCTAACCCCAAAGTCGGTACAGTAACAGCAGATGTTGCTAAAGTTGTTAAAGAGCTTAAAGCAGGTATGATCGAATTCAGAGTCGACAAAATGGGTATTATCCACTCAGTAGTCGGCAAAAAATCTTTTGAGAACGGCAAGCTGATGGAAAACATCAAAGCGCTGCTTGACACACTAGTCAAGCTGAAGCCGGCAAGTGCCAAAGGGCATTATGTAAGGGGCATGTATATTTCTGCAACAATGGGCCCCAGGGTCAAACTTGACCACCACAAACTAGTGAACGAACTGTAATAAACAGAGACTAATTCTGGTTAAAGAAGCAGGTATCTCATCTTAGGATGTGTGTAAACACCCCTGCGGAAACCGGTTGATATACAACCGGAAACGGAGGAACAGCGTGAAAAAAGCTGATAAACAACAACTTGTAGCGGACTTAACCGCTCAAATAAAAGAGTCAGATGCGCTGTTTTTGACAAACTACAAAGGTCTTACATACGTACAGCAGACTGCTATACGTACAAAGATCAAAGAAAGTGGAAGCGATTTCAAAGTAGTCAAGAACACGCTATTGAAAATTGCTCTTAATAACAACGAAATAAGCTCTATGGATTCATACCTCGTAGAGCCTACAGCATGTGCTATCGTAACTGGCGACGTTGCCGCTGTCGCTAAAGTTATCAAAAAGTACGCTAAAGACTTTGATAAGTTTCAAATCAAAGCGGGTTTCCTCGATGGAAACGCGCTCACAGCAAACGATGTAAATGTTCTGGCAGATCTGCCAAGCCGCGAAGAGCTGCTTGCAAAAATGCTGGGCAGCATGAACGCTCCTGTGTCCAACTTCGTTTCTCTTCTTGCGAACATACCAAGAAGTCTGCTTAACGTGTTGACCGCTGTGAAAGATAAAAAAGATAACTAATCAGGAGAGACAAAATGTCAGTAACTAAAGAACAAGTAATTGAATTTATCGAAAATATGACTGTAATCGAGCTTGCTGAGCTCGTAAAAGAACTTGAAGACAAGTTCGGCGTATCTCCAGCTGCTCCAGTTGCTATGATGGCTGGTCCTGCTGCTGGCGGCGAAACTGCTGCAGCTGAAGAGCAGACAGAGTTCACTGTTGAACTTACTGCTGCAGGCGACAAAAAAGTAGGCGTTATCAAAGTTGTAAGAGAGATCACAGGTCTCGGACTTAAAGAAGCAAAAGCTCTTGTAGACGGCGCTCCTGCTCCTATCAAAGAAGGCATCTCTAAAGCTGAAGCTGAAGACATCAAAGCTAAAGTTGAAGAAGCCGGCGCAAGCGTAACAATTAAGTAATTTCAGTAAACTACTGATATTAAAGCATTAATAGTATGGGGGAGCCAGCGCTCCCCCGTCTTTCGTTTAAAAATTACCGGAAGGTGAAACGAATGAATTTGACCAGCAAACCCACCGAGAGACGTAACTTTTCTAGAATTCAGAAGGTTATTGATATTCCAGACCTCATAGAGGTTCAAAGAGATTCTTATGTTGATTTTCTTCAGTCAGGCGTGTCTATCGAAGACAGAGCCGTTAAAGGACTGGAGGAAGTGTTCCGTGAAATTTTCCCAATTACCGACTTTAATGAAACTGCGGTATTGGAGTATATAAGCTATAGTATTGAAAAATATAAGTATACTCCCGGTGAGGCCATCGACCGCAGCACAACATTTGCTGCGCCGCTAAAGATAAAGGTCAGGCTGGTAACACACGACGTAAATGAGGAAACAGGCGAGAAGATGGTTGTCTCTGCCAAGGAATCAGAGGTTTATCTCTGCGATATACCTATGATGACAGACAGAGGAACATTTGTAATCAACGGTGTTGAAAGAGTTATCGTAAGTCAGCTCCACCGTTCTCCAGGTATCTTCTTCGAAGACCTCACTGCATCCAAAGGTGTAATGGAAAAACACCTCTTCAGTGCGAGAATAATCCCTTACAGGGGTTCATGGATAGATTTCGACTTCGATTCTAAAAACATAATGTATGTAAGGATCGATAAAAAGCGTAAGATCCCGGTAACTGTTCTGCTTAAAGCTCTCGGTTATTCAGAGCAGGATATCCTCGATACTTACTATACCAAAGAGACAGTCACTTTCGGCGATCGTGACACTCTTTTCAAAAACTTTAATGAGGACATAGTCCTCGGCCTCCGCAACAGCCTTGATATCCTCGATAAAGAAGGAAATGTTGTCGTTAAGGCTAACCACAAGATAACAAAGGCTGCCAGAAAGAGAATGGTGAAAGCCGAGATCGAAAAGATCCCAGTTACTCTTGAGGACATCGAGCACACATTCTTCGCTGAAGATGTTGTTTCTGCCGACGGTGAAGTAGTCATCGAAGCAAACACGGCTATGAGCGAAGAGATGATCGAAAGACTTCACGAGAACAGAATCAAAGAATTCAAGGTTCTTTTCATCGACAGACTTACATCTGACTCAGTAATGAGAGACATCCTCGCTGTTGACAAGGTTAAAACTCAGGAAGAAGCCCTCATAGATATCTATAAGAAACTTCGTCCTGGTGAACCTGCCACAGAGGAGACAGCTAAGACTCTCTTCGACAACCTTTTCTTTAACCCGAAAAGATACGACCTCTCTAAAGTTGGTCGTCTTAAAATAAACAAACGTCTTGGTCTCGAAGTAGACCTCGACACGACTACCCTTACAAAAGAGGACATTGTTGAGACTGTACGTGTTCTTGAGAATATCCGTAAAGGACTCGACAGAGTGGACGACATAGACCACCTTGGCCACAGAAGGGTAAGAGCAGCAGGCGAACAGCTCCAGAACCACATCCGCATCGGTCTCTCCAGAATGGAAAAGACTGTTAAAGAGCGTATGAGCATTCAGGACGTAGAGGACCTCACACCGCAGGATCTTCTCAATGCTAAGCCTCTGTCTGCATCTATCAAAGAATTCTTCGGAAGCTATCAGCTCTCCCAGTTCATGGACCAGACTAACCCGCTCAGTGAGATCACTCACAAGAGAAGGCTTTCTGCTCTCGGACCTGGCGGTCTTAACCGTGACAGAGCCGGCTTCGAAGTTCGAGACGTACATACATCCCACTACGGACGTATCTGCCCTATTGAGACACCTGAAGGACCAAACATCGGTCTTATCACATCTCTTACAACATTCGCGAAAGTGAATGAGTACGGTTTCATCGAGACGCCGTACAGAAAGGTAGAAGACGGAAGAGTAACAGACGAAGTTGTCTATATGTCTGCTATCGAGGAAGAGGATTACTACATCGCTCAGGCGAACGCACCTCTTAACCCTGACGGCACATTCATCAGAGATTTCGTAGCTGCAAGACACGAAGGTGAGCCTATTCAGACAGAGAAAGAGACTATTACTCTTATGGACATTTCTCCTAAGCAGATGGTTTCTGTTTCTGCTGCGCTCATCCCATTCCTTGAGCATGACGACGCGAACCGTGCGCTCATGGGATCGAACATGCAGCGTCAGGCTGTTCCGCTCGTTCGTACAGACTCTCCTATCGTAGGTACAGGTATGGAGGGCAAGGTAGCTGTCGACTCCGGTGCTGTTATCACAGCCAAGAGACCGGGAGTTATCGAATATATCGACTCTGCTAAGATCGCAGTCAGATACCAGGACGGTGACGAATTCGGTATCGACGTATACGATCTTGTAAAATACAGAAGATCCAACCAGGACACATGCATCAACTATAAGCCTATCGTTAAACCGGGCGAAAAAGTTGTTAAAGGATCCATGCTCGCAGGCGGACCTGCCACCGATAACGGTGAGCTCGCCCTCGGCCAGAACATGGTTCTCGCATTCATGCCTTGGATGGGTTACAACTACGAGGACTCCATCCTTATATCTGAGAACGTTGTTCGTGAGGACAGATACACATCTATCCACATCGAAGAGTTCGAGATAGAGGCAAGAGATACTAAGCTCGGACCTGAAGAGATCACAGCAGATATACCTAACGTTTCCGATGAGGCTCTTAAAGACCTCGACGAATCAGGTATCATCCGCATCGGTGCAAGGGTCAAGCCTAGAGACATCCTCGTAGGTAAAGTCACACCTAAGGGTGAGACACAGGCCACACCTGAAGAGAAACTCCTCAGAGCTATCTTCGGCGAGAAGGCCGGCGATGTTAAAGATGCATCTCTCAGAGTTCCGCCTAGCATCACTGGTACTGTCGTAGACGTACAGGTAATGACAAGACGCGGTATCGAAAAAGACTCCAGAACAGAGATGATCGAAAAAGCTGAGTATGCAGCTATCCAGAAGGACTACGAAAGAGAGCTCAAAGCACTCGAAAAGTCCAGAAACGACATGATCGGCTCCTTCCTCATCGGTAAGAAGCTGAAAGCTGAATACTCAAACAACGAAGTAAAATTCGGTAAGGGGACTGTTATCACAGAGGAAGTTCTTAAAGACCTCCTTTACACAGACCTTATCCAGATAGAAATAGACGAACAGAGCGAATTTGAAGCTCATATACAGAAAGTCAACGGAAGCTACTTTGAAAAAGTACAGGCAGCCGAAGACTATTACAAAGATAAGAAGAAAAAGGTTGAGAAGGGCGACGAGCTCCCGGCCGGTGTTCTTAAATCCGTAAAAGTATATGTAGCTATCAAGCGTAAGCTCTCCGTCGGTGACAAAATGGCGGGACGTCACGGTAACAAGGGTGTTGTTTCCAGAATTCTTCCTCAGGAAGACATGCCTTACCTCCCTGACGGTACACCGGTCGATGTGGTTATGAACCCGCTTGCGGTTCCATCACGTATGAACGTTGGACAGGTTCTCGAAGTTCACCTCGGATGGGCAGGCCGTAAACTCGGTCAGAAATTCGCTACTGAAGTATTCGACGGTGCACGCGAATCCGACATCAAAGAGCTTCTCGTTGATGCAGGATTCCAGGAAGACGGCCAGACGATCCTTTACGACGGACGTACAGGCGAGCGCTTCGAGCAGGAAGTTACAGTCGGTGTCATGTACATCCTGAAACTTCACCACCTTGTCGATACTAAGCTGCACGCTCGTTCGACCGGACCATACTCTCTCGTTACACAGCAGCCGCTCGGTGGTAAAGCACAGTTCGGTGGTCAGCGTCTCGGAGAGATGGAGGTTTGGGCACTCGAGGCATACGGTGCGGCTAACGTACTTCAGGAGATGCTTACTGTTAAGTCCGACGACGTTGAAGGACGTACAACAGTTTACGAGGCTATCGTTAACGGTAACTTCAGCTTCACTCCTAGCATGCCTGAGTCATTCAACGTTCTTATCAAAGAGCTTCAGGGTCTTGCTCTCGACATGGAACTGCTCTCTACTAATGCAGACGGTGTTCTTGAGCTTCCTGAAGATGAGCTTAACAAAGATGATGACGATGATAATATGGAGGACTCATAATGGAAAATAGAATGAGTACCTTAGATAATAATAGCGAAAAATCACAGTTCTTTGATGCTATACGCATCAAGATAGCTTCCCCTGAAAAGATCCTTTCATGGTCTTCCGGTGAAGTGACAAAACCTGAAACTATCAACTATCGTACTTTCAAACCTGAAAGGGACGGTCTCTTCTGTGCGAAGATATTCGGACCTGTAAAGGACTGGGAGTGTCTCTGCGGTAAATACAAACGTATGAAGCACAGAGGCATCGTATGTGAGAAGTGTGGTGTTGAGGTTATTCAGTCTAAAGTCAGACGTGAGAGAATGGGTCACATCGACCTTGCTTCTCCTGTTTGTCACATCTGGTTCTTCAAGGGAACACCAAGCCGTATCGGCTCTATACTTGACCTCTCTATCAAAGATATCGAGAGAATCATCTATTTCGAGTCATACATTGTGACTGATCCTAAAAACACACCTCTGAAAGAGCGCGAGCTCCTTACAGAGGACAGATACAGAAAGCTCATCGAGGAGCTCGGCGTAGGGTCTTTCGAAGCGAAGATTGGTGCTGAGGCTATCAAGGATCTCCTGAAAAAGGTTGACCTTGACCTTCTCCTCATAGAGCTGAAAGAGGAACTCCGCGATACAACATCCATGCAGAAAAAGCTGAAGCTGGCTAAACGTCTGAGAGTCGTAGAGGCTTTCAGAAAGTCCGGCAACAAGCCTGAGTGGATGATCCTCGACGTTCTTCCGGTTATTCCGCCGGAGCTTCGTCCACTTGTTCCTCTCGACGGCGGACGTTTTGCGACATCCGACCTTAACGACCTTTACAGAAGGGTTATCAACAGAAACAACCGTCTGAAGAAACTTATGGAGCTTAACGCACCTGAGATCATCATCAGAAACGAGAAGCGTATGCTTCAGGAAGCGGTAGATGCTCTGTTTGATAACGGTCGCCGCGGAAGAGTTATCAGAAGCTCTAACAAGCGTCCTCTTAAATCCCTTTCAGACATGATCAAGGGTAAGCAGGGTCGTTTCCGTCAGAACCTTCTTGGTAAAAGGGTTGACTACTCAGGACGTTCCGTTATCGTTGCTGGTCCTACGCTGAACATGAACCAGTGTGGTATCCCTAAGATAATGGCTCTTGAGCTTTTCAAACCGTTCCTCTACTACAAACTTGAGAAAGAGCGCGGTATCGCCTCCACTATCAAGCAGGCTAAGAAGATGGTTGAAGAGCAGAGACCTGAGGTTTGGGACGTACTCGAAGAGGTTATCAGGGAACACCCTGTAATGCTTAACCGTGCGCCCACACTGCACAGACTCGGTATTCAGGCTTTCGAGCCCGTACTTATCGAGGGTAAGGCTATCCGTCTCCACCCGCTCGTTTGTCCTGCGTTCAACGCCGACTTCGACGGTGACCAGATGGCCGTACACGTACCTCTTTCATACGAGGCACAGCTTGAAGCACGTACACTTATGCTTGCTTCTTATAACATTCTGTCTCCTGCACACGGTAAACCGCTTGCTGTTCCTACACAGGATATGGTTCTCGGTATCTACTATCTCACACGTGAGATGAGAAACGCCAAAGGTGCGGGCAAGACATTCTCCAGCACAAACGAAGTGATGATCGCCCTTGACCACGGTAAGGTCGACATGCACGCTGAAATAAAGGTACGTATCAACGGACAGTACTACGATACTATCCCGGGCCGTATCATCCTTTACTCCATTGTTCCTGAGGGAATCGAGTTCGATGTCGTAAACAAACTGTTCGGAAAGAAAGACCTCGTGACACTCGTAGACACAGTTTACAAGCGTCTCGGTAACTTCCACACGGTTAACTTCCTCGATGCTCTTAAAAACCTCGGTTTCAAATGGGCTGCTAATGCCGGTTTCTCTATCTGTATCGATGACCTTATCATCCCTGAAGAGAAACAGGACCTCATCGATCAGGCGAATGCTAAAGTTCGTGAGATCGACGAGCACTACCGTGAAGGTGCACTTACATCAGGTGAGCGTTACAACCAGATAATCGATACATGGTCTACAACTAACGACATCATTACTGACAAGCTGATGAAAACTATCCAGAGCATCGGCGGTGACAAGTCTAAAGAGAACAAGCGTGAGCGTTTCTATAACCCTATCCACGTAATGGCGCACTCAGGTGCGAGGGGTTCTAAGGCGCAGATATCACAGCTTGCGGGTATGAGAGGTCTGATGGCGAAACCTTCCGGTGAGATCATCGAGACACCTATTGTATCTAACTTCCGTGAAGGTCTGACAGTACTTCAGTACTTCAACTCTACTCACGGTGCTCGTAAAGGTCTTGCGGATACAGCTCTTAAAACAGCGAACTCCGGTTACCTTACAAGAAGACTTGTTGACGTTTCTCAGGACGTTATCATCTCTGTTGACGATTGCGAAACTATCAAGGGTATCGAGATCACTGCTCTTATGGAAGGTTCCGAAGTTGTGGAATCCCTCGGCGAGCGTATCTACGGACGTTACACTCTTGAAGACATATACGACTCTGTTACTGACGAACTCATCGTTGAAGGCAACTCGCTCATCACGGGTGACATTGTTAAGAAGATCGAGAGAGCCGGTATCGACAGAGTTAAAGTTCGCTCTGTTCTCACATGTGAAGCTAAGCACGGCGTATGCCGCAGCTGTTACGGTCTCGACCTGGCGACACGCCGTGAGGTTGAAACAGGTGAAGCTGTCGGTATCATCGCTGCCCAGTCTATCGGTGAGCCCGGTACACAGCTTACGATGAGAACTTTCCACATCGGTGGTGCGGCTTCCTCATCTGCGGAGCAGTCAAGCCTTAACGCTAAGATAGGCGGTAGAATTGCTGTTGAAGAGATGAAGATTGTAGAGAACAGATACAACGAACCTATCGTTCTTAACAGAAACGGTGTACTTAAGATCATGGATCCGGACGGACGTGTTCTTGAGAAATACAATATATCATACGGTACAAAGCTCCATGTGAAAGAGGGCGACAATGTTAAACAGGGTGAGCTCATCGCTGAGTGGGATCCGTATGCAGCCGTGATCATGACAGAATTCAAAGGCCGTGTTGCTTTCGGCGATATCGTCGAAGGTGAAACCCTTAAAGAAGACATCGACGCCATTACAGGTCTGTCGCAGAAGGTTGTTATCGCCAACACCAGAGGCAAGAAGCAGCCGCGTATCTCTATCAAGGATGAAAACAACAAGACCATCCAGAGATACATTCTTCCTGTCGGTGCGAACATCATGGTTGAAGAAAATGACGAAGTTATGCCTGGTGATATCGTTGCTAAGATACCTCGCGATACTCAGAAGACAAAAGATATTACTGTCGGTCTTCCAAGGGTTGCCGAGCTCTTCGAAGCAAGAAAGCCGAAAGACCCTGCTGTTATCGCTGAGATCGACGGTATCGTATCCATCGAAAACACAGCAAGAGGCCTTAGAAAGCTGACTATCACTAACGAAGAAACAAATGTTAAAAAGAGCTACAACATCTCCGTACAGAGATACATCAACGTACACGAAGGTGACAGGGTTAGAGCAGGTGAGGCTCTCATCGACGGTCTCGTAAACCCACACGACATCCTTGCTGTACTCGGTGAGGAAGCTCTTGAAAGATATCTCGTAGATGAGATCCAGGAAGTTTACCGTAAGCAGGGTGTACATATCAACGATAAGCACATCGAAGTTATTACACGCCAGATGCTTAAGAAGGTCATCATTGAGGACGCAGGAGACTCTAACTTCATGCCTAACGAAGAGGTTTACAAATCCGAATTCGTTAAGGTTTACCAGGAGACTCTCAACAAAGGACTCAGACCTCCACAGGCTAGGGCTATCCTGCAGGGTATCACAAAGGCTGCTCTTAATACTCAGTCTTTCATCTCTGCGGCTTCCTTCCAGGAAACTACGAGAGTGCTTACAGATGCTGCTTGTTCCGGTAAACTCGACGAACTCAGAGGACTCAAAGAGAACGTTACTATGGGTAAACTTATCCCTGCCGGTACAGGTGCAAAACACATCTGTAACACAAAATACAACTTCATCAAAGCTGCTAAGGCCGAAGAGGCTGCAGGCGAAGCTGAAGCGTAAGAAATTACAACTTGCATCATTAATATATAAAGGGGGCTTTCGAGCTAACCCGTTTAAAAGATGTGTTGAAATTTTGACCCACAATAATAAAATCCCCGTTGTTTATAGTAACATCGGGGATTTTTTGTTTCAGAAAAATTTTTCGTCATCCTGAGGCTTTAGCCGAAGGATCTGAACACGTGGGCTCTCTAATGGTATCAGATTCTTCGCTACGCTCAGAATGACGTAGCTGTGTTTGTTTTAGAGATTCTGCAACAAATATTCTAAACAGCTTGGCTTTCGAGCCCCCTTTTTTATACATTATATATATGTTGCCAAAATCTTTAAAAATGTGTATCTTCAAAAGCCCGAAACCCCCTGCGGGGGAATCTTTCATCCCTTCTGACAAATTCTAATATAGTACTTGACATTATTTGCTTGTATTGGTAGATTACATGCTCTTTCGCCCTAAAGATGGGAGAATTACGTCTTGTCTAAGGTCGCGAAAGAAATATAAAGGAGGTAGCGAAGTTGCCTACACTTAACCAGTTAGTTAGAAAAGGCAGGAAGAGACAAGTTGAAAAGACTAAGTCTCCGGCTCTTCAGGGTAACCCACAAAGAAGAGGCGTGTGTACAAGAGTTTATACAACTACACCTAAGAAACCTAACTCTGCTCTTAGAAAAGTAGCAAGGGTAAGACTTACTTCAGGTATAGAAGTGACAGCTTACATTCCTGGTATCGGCCACAACCTTCAGGAGCACTCAGTTGTTCTTGTTCGTGGCGGTAGGGTAAAAGACCTTCCCGGTGTTCGTTATAAGATCGTTAGAGGCGCTCTTGACACAGAAGGTGTTAAGAACAGAAAGAAAAGCCGTTCAAAATACGGCGTGAAAAAACCTAAATAAGCAAAGGTGAATTAATATGGCAAGGAGAAGAGTAGCTAAGAAACGTGAGGTTCTTGGTGACCCCGTTTACGGCGACACTCTGGTGACAAAGTTTATCAACAGCCTGATGTATGATGGTAAAAAATCTGTCGCCGAGAGAGTATTCTACAAGACGCTCGAAACTATCAAAGAGCGTACAGGTAAGGAAGGTATCGAAGTCTTCCGCCAGGCTGTTGAGAATGTAAAACCGTCTCTTGAAGTTAAATCAAGAAGAGTCGGCGGTGCTACATACCAAGTACCAATCGAAGTTAGACCTGTTAGAAAACAGGCGCTCAGCATCCGTTGGATCATAGCTGCATCAAGAGGCAAGAAAGAGAGAACAATGGTTGATCGTCTTTCCGGCGAACTTATGGACGCAGCTGAAGGTAAAGGTGTCGCTTTCAAAAAGAAAGAAGACACACATAAGATGGCAGAAGCGAACAGAGCTTTTGCTCACTTTAGATGGTAATGGAGGATTTCTGTGGCTAGAAAAGTCGCTCTCGATTTGCAGAGAAATATCGGTATCATGGCTCACATCGATGCCGGTAAAACAACTACAACAGAAAGAATTCTCTTTTACACTGGCGTAAACTACAAGATCGGTGAAGTGCACGACGGTAATGCGACAATGGACTGGATGGAGCAGGAGCAGGAGAGAGGTATTACAATTACTTCCGCTACTACTCAGTGTTTCTGGAAAGAACACCGCATTAACATCATCGACACACCGGGACACGTTGACTTCACAATCGAAGTTGAGCGTTCCCTTAAAGTGCTCGATTCAGCTTGTGCAGTTTTCTGTGCTGTGGGCGGGGTTCAGCCTCAGTCTGAAACAGTATGGAGACAAGCCGATAAATATAGAGTCCCTAGAGTTGCTTTCGTCAACAAAATGGACAGAACAGGCGCAGATTTCTACAACGTACTTAAGCAGCTCAAAGAGAAGCTCGGTGCTAACCCTGTTGCTATTCAGCTCCCTATCGGCGCTGAAGAGAACTTCCAGGGCGTTATCGACCTCGTTGAGATGAAAGCTGTTGTATGGAACGGTGAGGAGCTCGGTGCTTCTTTCGATGTCGTTGATATTCCTGCTGAATACGCCGACAAAGCGGAAGAGTACAGAGGCATACTTCTCGAAGCTGTTGCTGAATCTGACGAAGAGCTTATGGAGAAATACTTCGAAGGTGAGGAACTCACTGTAGAAGAGATCAAAGCAGGTATCAGAAAGGCTGTTATCAACATTTCTTTCATCCCTGTACTTTGCGGTACAGCGTTCAAGAACAAGGGCGTACAGCCTCTTCTCGACGCAGTTATCGACTACATGCCTTCTCCGCTCGACGTTCCTGCTATCAAGGGTATACTCCCTGATACAGAGATCGAAGAAGAAAGAAAAGCTGATGACAGCGCACCTTTCTCTGCTCTTGCGTTCAAGATTATGACAGACCCTTACATGGGTCAGCTTACATACTTCCGTGTTTACTCAGGACACCTTGAGGCAGGAAGCTATGTTGTCAACTCTACAAAAGACAAGAAAGAGCGTGTTGGCCGTCTTATTAAGATGCACGCCAACAACCGTGAAGAGATCAAAGAGATCTTCGCTGGCGATATTTGCGCTACCGTAGGTCTTAAGTATACAACAACTGGTGACACTCTGTGTGACCCTGACAAGCCGATCATCCTTGAGTCTATGACTTTCCCTGATCCGGTTATCTCCGTTGCTGTTGAGCCTAAATCAAAGGCTGACCAGGAGAAACTTTCTCAGGCGCTTCAGAAACTCGCTCAGGAAGACCCTTCTTTCAGAGTTAAAGTTGATCAGGAAACAGGTCAGACAATCATCTCCGGTATGGGTGAGCTCCACCTCGAGATCATCGTAGACCGTATGATGAGAGAGTTTAAAGTTGAAGCTAACGTTGGTAACCCGATGGTTGCTTACCGTGAAGCTATCACTAAGTCAGTATCCGGTGAAGGTAAATACATTAAACAGTCCGGTGGCCGCGGTCAGTACGGACACGTTTGTATCGAGCTTCATCCGCTTGAACCCGGTCAGGGCTTCATATTCGAGAACAAGATCGTTGGTGGTTCTATTCCTAAGGAATACGTACCTGCTGTCGAGAAAGGTATCGAAGAAGCACTTCAGAACGGTTGCCTTGCAGGATACCCTGTTGAAGACCTTAAAGCAGTTCTTTACGATGGTTCTTACCACGATGTCGACTCTAACGAGATGGCATTCAAAATTGCTGCTTCTATGGCTTTCAAAGACCTTTCTAAGAAAGCAGGCCCTGTTATCCTTGAGCCTGTTATGAAAGTTGAAGTTGTTACTCCTGACGATTACACAGGTGACGTTATGGGTGACCTCAGCGCAAGAAGAGGAAAGGTTGAAGGTATGGACATGATCGGTGGTGCTCAGGTAATTAAGTGTATGGTTCCGCTTAAAGAAATGTTCGGATACTCTACACAGCTCAGATCTATCACACAGGGACGTGCAACATATACAATGCACTTCGACCACTATGAGCAAGTACCTAACAACATCGCAGAAGAGATTATAAAAACTAACTAATTAAAGATAAAATACTTTAAAGTTTTGGAGGACCTGAAATGGCCAAAGAAAAATTTGAGAGAAAGAAACCTCACGTTAACGTGGGTACAATCGGTCACGTTGACCACGGTAAAACAACTCTTACAGCAGCAATGACAGCAGTACTTGCTAAACGCGGTTTCTGCCAGGCTGTAGACTTCGCTAACATTGACAAGGCTCCGGAGGAGCGCGAGCGTGGTATTACTATTGCGACAGCACACGTAGAGTACGAGTCCCAGATTCGTCACTACGCACACGTAGACTGTCCAGGTCACGCCGACTACGTTAAGAACATGATCACAGGTGCAGCGCAGATGGACGGCGCTATACTTGTAGTAAGCGCATCTGACGGCCCAATGCCTCAGACACGTGAGCACATCCTTCTTGCACGTCAGGTAGGAGTGCCTACAATCGTAGTATTCATGAACAAATGCGACATGGTAGACGACGAAGAGCTTCTTGAGCTTGTAGAGCTTGAGATCCGCGACCTTCTGTCTGCTTACGAATTCCCCGGTGATGATACACCAATCATCCAGGGTTCCGCTCTTAAAGCCCTTGAAGGCGATGCAGCATGGGAAGAGAAGATCATCGAGCTTGTACAAGCTCTTGATGACTACATCCCAGAGCCAGAGCGTGACATAGATAAACCATTTATTATGCCAATCGAGGACGTGTTCTCTATCTCCGGCCGTGGTACAGTAGTAACAGGTCGTATTGAGCGCGGTATAGTAAAGGTTGGTGAAGAGATCGAGATCGTTGGTATCAAAGACACAGTTAAGACAGTAGTAACCGGAGTAGAAATGTTCCGTAAGCTTCTTGACCAAGGTGAGGCTGGTGACAACGTAGGTATCCTTCTTCGTGGTATTAAGAAAGACGATGTTGAGCGTGGACAAGTTCTTGCTAAACCAGGTTCTATCACACCACATAAGAAGTTTAAGGCAGAAGCTTACATCCTTACAAAAGAGGAAGGCGGCCGTCATACCCCATTCTTCACAGGTTACCGTCCACAGTTCTACTTCAGAACAACAGACGTAACAGGAATCATCGCACTTCCAGAGGGAGTAGAGATGGTAATGCCTGGTGACAACATATCTTGTGACGTGGAGCTTATCACTCCAATCGCAATGGATGCTGGTCTTCGTTTCGCTATCCGTGAGGGTGGTAGAACAGTCGGCGCCGGTGTTGTAACAGAAATATCCGAGTAATGACGATGGAAAATCAGAAAATAAGAATAAAGCTTAAAGCTTTCGATTATAGAATTCTGGATAAGGCTGTAAAAGACATAGTCAATACAGCGAAAAGAACAGGTGCAGAGGTGGTCGGTCCGATCCCTCTGCCTACCCGTATCGAAAAATTCACTATTCTTAGGTCTCCACACGTTAACAAAAAAGCTAGAGATCAGTTTGAAGTAAGGACTCATAAAAGGCTCATAGATATCTTTGAGCACAACCCTCAAACTATTGATGCCCTTATGAAGCTCGAGCTCTCTGCCGGCGTTGACGTAGAAATAAAACTTTAATAAAAGGTTGAAGACAAATGGCAAAAGCAATCATTGGTAAGAAAGTAGGAATGACACAGGTCTTTAACGAGGACGGTTCTGTTGTGCCTGTAACCGTCGTGCTTGCGGGCCCCTGTGTAGTTACCGAAGTCAGAACAGAAGAGAAAGACGGGTACTCTGCCATTCAGCTTGGATTTGATGAAATTGTTAAAGAAACAAGAGTAAACAAACCAATGGCCGGTTATTTCAAAAAGCAAGGCGTAAAGCCTATGAAGTTCCTGAAAGAATTCAGGGGCGAAGCTGGCGAAATGACAGTGGGTCAGCAGGTTGATGTTAACATCTTTGAGGAAGGCGATCTCATAGATGTACAGGGTACCTCAATAGGTAAAGGCTTTCAGGGTGTTGTAAAGCGTTACGGCTTTAGCGGCGGTCGCGCGACACACGGTTCTCACTTCCACAGAGCCCCTGGTTCTATTGGTATGTGTGAGTTTCCCGGCGAAACCATGAAAGGAAAAAAGATGCCCGGCAGAATGGGTGGCAAAAAAGTCACTGTACAGAATCTCGCCGTGGTGAAAGTAATCCCAGAAACAAACCTGCTGCTTGTTAAAGGTGCAATCCCAGGCCACGAAGACGGAATTGTCTACATTAAAGAAGCAGTTAAGGCTAAGAAGTAATCAGAGGAAATAATGGCTACTTTTGACGTAAAAAACGTGAAAAACGAAACAGTAGGAACGGTTGATCTGAGTGACGAAATAATGTCATATCCTGTAAAACCCGCCCTCATGCATGAAGTTGTAATAATGCAACTCGCAAACAGAAGAGCCGGTACTCATTCTACTCTGAACAGGGCTAAGATGAAAGGCGGTAGAGGGGCTAAACCTTGGAGACAAAAAGGTACAGGCCGCGCCAGATCAGGTTCCCGCAAATCTCCAATTTGGAGAGGCGGAGCAGTAGCTTTCGGTCCACAGCCGAGAGATTACAGCTACACAATGCCTAAGAAGAAGATTAAGAATGCTCTCAAGTCCGCTATAGTAGCGAAAACTGAGGCCGGTGCAATTCATATACTCGACGCTCTCAGCGTAGCAAACGGCAAGACCAAAGAAGCTGTTGAAATTCTGAAGAATTTCTCTGCTGACAGAAAGGTCCTCATCGTATACAAAGAACTCGACGAGAAAGCTATACTTGCTTTCCGTAACGTTCCTTACGTTGACCTTCTCGATGTAAACGGTCTTAACGTTTATGATGTGATCAACTCAAGAACTATCCTGCTTTGCCAGGATGCAGTTGAGCGCATTCAGGAGGTTCTCATATGATGACTATTTATGACATTATTAAAAAGCCAGTTATTACAGAGAAAGCTGTAGAGGCTAAAGAGACCCTCAACCAGATTACTTTCGCAGTTGATCCAAGAGCTACAAAGCTCCAGGTAAAAGAGGCTGTACAGTCCCTTTTCAACGTGAAAGTGAAAGACGTCAGAACTATGAACAACAAAGGTAAAGCTAAGCGTTTCGGACGTTCACTCGGTAAGAGAAACGACTGGAAAAAAGCTATCGTTGTTCTCGCTGAAGGCGAAACACTCGAGTTTGTTTAAGAAGAGGAAACCTTAAATGGGAATAAAGAAGTTTAAACCAACTTCAGACGGTGTAAGGTTTAGAACCAACAGCGACTTCGCAGACATCACAACTAATGAGCCTGAGAAGTCACTCCTCGCGCCTAAACACAAAAAAGCCGGTCGTAACAACCACGGCCGCATTACTGTTAGGCACAAGGGAGGCGGTAATAAGCAGAAATATCGTCTGATAGACTTTAAAAGAAATAAAGACGGCATTGTAGCGAATGTAAAAACTATCGAATACGATCCAAACAGAAGTGCAAGAATTGCTCTTGTTTTCTATGCAGATGGTGAGAAAAGATATATACTCGCTCCAACAGGTCTTCAAGTCGGCGATAAGGTAGAAAGCGGCGAAGCAGCGGATATCAAACTTGGTAACGCTAAAATGCTGAAAGATCTGCCAGTCGGTACAGTAATACATAACGTTGAAATGAGGCCCGGTAAAGGCGGTCAGCTTGCTCGTTCTGCTGGAACATACGCACAGCTTCTCGCTAAAGAGGGAACCTATTGTCACGTCCGCATGCCATCCGGTGAGATCAGACTGATCAAAGCTGAATGTAAAGCTACAATCGGCCAGGTTTCTAACCAAGAGCATGAGAACATTAAAATCGGTAAAGCGGGTAGAGCTCGCTGGAAGGGCATACGTCCGACAGTCCGTGGTGTTGCAATGAACCCAATCGATCACCCACACGGTGGTGGTGAAGGTAGAACATCAGGTGGACGTCATCCTGTTACTCCTTGGGGTGTTCCTACAAAGGGATACAAGACAAGGAAGAAGAACAAACCTTCCAACAAGTATATCGTAACCCGCAGGAAGAAGTAGGAGGATTGACTAGTGCCTAGATCACTCAAGAAAGGCCCGTTTATAGATGACCACCTTATGAAAAAGGTAGATGCTGCTAAAGAAAGCGGCGACAAAAAAGTCATTAAGACATGGTCAAGAAGAAGTACCGTACTTCCTGAAATGGTTGGAATGACCTTCGCTGTTCATAACGGCAACAAGTTCATCCCTGTTTATGTTACTGAAAACATGGTAGGACACAAACTCGGTGAGTTTTCCCTTACCAGAACTTTCAGAGGACATAAGAAAGACGACAAAAAAGTAAAGGGTAGATAAGATGGAAGCTAGAGCATACGCAAAATATCAGAGAGTTTCTCCTAGAAAAACTCGTCCTATAGCTGATCTTATCAGAGGCAAAAAGGTAGAGGAAGCTCTTGCTATCCTTAAGTTCACACCTAACAAAGGTGCTGAGATCCTTTACAAGGCTGTTAAGTCCGCTGCGAGCAACGCAGAGGAGAACCACAACCACGCAGATGCTAGCCGTATGGTTGTGAAAGAGGTTAAGGTGGATCAGGGTCCAGTTTGGAAGAGATTTCTTCCTAGAGCTTACGGCCGTGCTACAAGCATCCGCAAACCTACCAGCAACATAACAGTAGTTCTTTCTGACTAACGGAGGTATTTGGTGGGACAGAAGGTAAATCCTAATGGATTCAGAGTTGGTATCAACAAGCCGTGGAAATCGGTTTGGTATGCCAACAAAAAAGAATACAGAGAACAGCTCATCGAGGACATCAGAATCAGAAAGTTCCTCAAAGATAAGCTGATGCAAGCCGGTCTCTCCCGTATCGGTATCGAACGTATGGGTACACGTGTCAGAATAACTCTGAACACATCACGCCCCGGTATCGTTATCGGTAAGAAAGGCGCAGAGATCGACAAGCTCAAAAAAGAGCTTAAGAAATTTACAAACTCAGAAGTACTTCTTGTTATCAGAGAAGTTAAAAAGCCTGAGATCAACTCTGTTCTCATAGCTGAAAACATCGCTATGCAGATTCAGCGTCGTGTGGCTTTCAGACGTGCTATGAAAAAAGCTGTACTTCAGGCGATGAAATCCGGCGCACTCGGTATCAGAGTTGCATGTTCCGGTCGTCTTGCTGGTGCTGATATGGCCAGAACTGAGTGGTACATTAAAGGCCGCGTGCCTCTTCAGACACTCAGAGCGGACATAGACTACGGCACAACAGAAGCTATGACCACTTACGGTATCATCGGTATTAAAGTTTGGGTCTTCACTGGTGAAGTACTCGAAGAGAAAAAAGCTGAGGCAGGTGAATAACAATGCTTCTTCCAAAGAGATTAAAATACAGAAAGCAGTACAAAGGCCGCATCAAAGGTAAAGCTACAAAGGGTAACTACGTAGCTTTCGGCGACTTCGGTCTCTCTGCTGCAGGTAAAGGTAAGCTCACCAGCCGCCAGATTGAGGCAGCGAGGATTGCGATCAACAGATACCTCAAAAGAGGTGGTAAGGTCGTTATCCGTATCTTCCCTCACAAACCTGTAACTGCTAAACCTCTTGAGGTTAGACAGGGTAAAGGTAAAGGTGCGGTTGAGTTCTATGTAGCTCCTGTTAAAGAGGGTACAATCCTCTATGAAGTAGGCGGTGTTACAGAAGCACAGGCTCGTGAAGCGTTCAGAAGAGCTGCTCACAAGCTGCCTATTAAATGTAAATTCGTAAAAAGAGAAGATATGGCGGAGGCTGCAGAATGAAAGCATCCGAGCTGAAAGCAATGAAAGATGCTGAGCTTGTCGAAAAAGAGAAAGAGCTCAGAGAAAACATCTTCAGAATGAAGTTCAAGCTTGCGACAGGAGATATCGAAGATAGCTCCCAGATTCAAAAAGCTAAAAAAGACATAGCTCGTATTAAGACTATCCTTAACGAGCGTGCTGTTGAGGAAAAATAATGGAAAGAAACAGCAGAAAGGTAAGAAAAGGGGTGGTAGTCAGCGATAAGATGGACAAGACAGTTGTTGTTAAAGTCCAGAACCTGAAACTCCATCCAAGGTATCAGAAGTTCATCAAGAGAAGTAAAAACTTCAAGGCCCATGATGAGAACAACGAATGCAGAATGGGTGATACAGTTGAGATCGTTGAGACACGTCCACTCTCTAAGGATAAACGCTGGAGAGTGACAAAGATCATCGAGCGCTCTGTTGAAGTAGCAGTTGAGGGGTAACGTAACATGATACAGGTAGAATCCAGACTGAGAGTTGCTGATAACTCCGGTGCTAAAGAGGTGCTTTGCATTAAGGTGCTTGGTGGTTCTAAAAAGCGCTACGGCAGAATCGGCGATATCATAGTGGCTACTGTAAAAGTGGCAGCTCCTGACAGTAACATCAAAAAAGGTACTGTTGTTAAAGCTGTTGTTGTGCGCACAGCGAAAGAGCAGCGCAGAAACGACGGAACTTATATTAAGTTTGATGACAACGCTTGTGTTCTTCTGAACAAAACAAATCTTGAGCCGATCGCGACTCGTGTTTTCGGCCCAGTTGCTAGAGAGCTTCGTGGAAAAGGCTTCCTTAAGATCGTTTCCATGGCTCCTGAAGTACTGTAAGAGGGTGCATAAGTGAACGGAAAACTTAAACTGAAAACAGACGACACTGTTATCATTACTACTGGTAAAGATAAGGGTACAAAGTCTAAAGTTGTCAAATTAGACAAAACTCAAGGCAAGGTTATATGCGAGAACGTTAACGTTTCTAAAAAGCATATGAAACCTAACCAGTTCAACCCGGACGGCGGCATCTTTGATAAACCGATGCCTCTTGATATCTCTAACGTTGCGTACTACTGTGAGAAATGCAGTAAAGGCGTAAAGCTTGGTATTAAAGTACTTGAGTCCGGCAAGAAAGTTAGATTCTGCAGATCTTGCGGCGAGATTATCGATAAGGACTAACGGAGAATAACTAATGGCGGAACTCAAGAGAATCTATACAGAAGAGGTAGTACCGAAACTCACAGAGAAATTCGGCTACAAGAACGTCATGCAGGTTCCTAAAGTCTTAAAAGTCACTCTTAACATGGGAGTTGGCGAGGCTGTACAGAACTCTAAAGTAATAGAGGGTGCAGTTAGAGACATGGAGCTCATCGCTGGACAGAAACCTGTCCTTTGCAGAGCTAAAAAGTCTATCGCTACTTTCAAACTGAGAGAAGGAATGCCTATCGGTTGCAAAGTTACACTTCGCGGCGAGAGAGCTTACGAATTCCTTTACAGACTTACAAGAATCGGACTTGCAAGGGTTAGAGACTTTCAGGGTGTAAACCCTAAGTCTTTTGATGGACGCGGAAACTATGCAATGGGTCTTAAAGAACAGATCGTTTTCCCTGAAATCGATTACGATAAGATCGACAAAATCCGCGGTTTTGATATCATCATAACCACAAGTGCTAATACAGACGAAGAGGCTAGAGAGCTCCTTAGAGAACTCGGTATGCCTTTTGCAACTCAGGAGGCATAAGTTGGCCACAAAAGCTAAATATCACAGTGCATTTCTCAAGAAGAAATACAAGGTAAGGGCAAACAACCGCTGTCCAATATGCGGAAGACCCAGGGCTTTTATGCGCAGATTCAATATGTGCAGACTTTGTTTTAGGAAGTTCGCGCTCGAGGGAGAAATCCCGGGCGTAAGAAAATCCAGCTGGTAAAAAATAAGGAGACTAAGTCATGGGAATGACAGATCCTATTGCGGACATGCTCGCAAGAATGCGTAACGCACTGATGGTGCGTCATCAGGAAGTAGTAGTACCTCATTCAAAGATGAAGGAGGCTATGGCAGCTCTTTTCGTGGAAGAGGGCTATGTAAAAGACTTCCGTGTTGCTGACGATGGAAATCGTAAAAATATAGTACTACACCTCAAATATAACGATCACGGCGAATCTGTAATACGCGGAATGAAGCGTGTTTCTAAGCCCGGTCAGAGAGTGTATGTGAACACTAAGAACCTTAAACCTGTTCTTGGCGGACTTGGTAATGGTGTTGTTTCTACATCACGCGGAATCAAAACCGTCAAGCAGTGCATAACTGAGAAAGTTGGCGGAGAATATATCTGCCAGATATGGTAACGGAGAACTGTAATGTCCAGAATTGGTAAATTACCGATAGAAATCCCAGCAGGCGTTAAAGTAGCCTTCGACGGCAAGATCGTCAGCGTGGAAGGACCTAAGGGCAAGCTTTCACAGGATATCCACCCTAAAGCAGCAGTGACAATCGAAGAGAATGTCATCACTGTTAAAAACGTGGATTCATCCAAGCTTTCCAGGTCTGTTTATGGCCTTACAAGGACACTTATCAACAACATGATAATCGGCGTAACACAGGGTTACAGGAAAGACCTCGAGATAATCGGTGTAGGTTACAAAGTTGCTCAGAAGGGCAGCGACCTCGATTTCGCACTCGGCTTTTCACACCCTGTAGTGTTCAGTGCTCCTGAAGGCATCGAGCTTAAGGCTGAGACACAGACTAAAATATCTGTGTCCGGTATCGATAAGCAACTCGTTGGTCAGGTAGCTGCTAACATTCGCGAGATCAGACCACCGGAGCCATACAAAGGTAAAGGTGTGAGATATCTCGGCGAATTCGTCGCTAAAAAAGCCGGTAAAACCGGTAAAAAATAAGGAGTGTTGAAAGTGGCTAAGGTATCAAGAGCGCAGGCTCGTGTCAGAAGACACATGCGCACAAGAAAAAAGTTAAAAGGCACTACACTGAAACCTAGGCTCGCTGTTTTCAAATCAAACAGCTACATCTATGCCCAGGTTATAGATGATGTAAACGGCACAACACTCGCAGCTGCTTCTTCTCTCGAAAAAGAGATGAAAGAGAAGTTCAGCGGCCGTGTAAACCTCGAGTCCGCTAAAGCTGTTGGCGCTGAAGTGGCTAAAAGAGCTTCAGAGAAAGGCATCAAATCTGTCATCTTCGACAGAGGCGGTTTCCTTTACCACGGCAGAATCAAAGCACTTGCTGAAGCTGCCCGTGAAGCCGGTCTTGAGTTCTAAGGAGGATTACTTTGAACGCTATTAAAGACGAACAGCAGATCGTTGACAAAGTAGTCAACATCGGCAGAGTAACAAAAGTTGTTAAGGGTGGTAGAATTTTCAAGTTTACTGCTCTTGTTGTAGTGGGTGATATGAACGGTTCCGTCGGAATCGGATACGGTAAAGCACGTGAAGTGCCCGACGCTATCAAAAAAGCCCTCGATAATGCCAAAAAGAGCATGGTACAGGTTCCTGTTGTGAACGGTACTATCCCTCACGAGGTTATCGGTGAATTCGTTTCTTCCGAGATCATCATGAAGCCGGCATCTCCCGGTACTGGTATCATCTCCGGTGGAGTAACACGTTCACTTTTCGAGCTTGCAGGTGTACAGAACATCCTTTGCAAGTCTACAAGAAGCAGAAACGCCTATAACTCCCTTTACGCTGTTATGGACGGATTCAAAAAAATGAGAACTCTGGAAGAAGTTGCTGAAGCAAGAGGCAAGTCTATCCAGGAAATCATCAGGTAAGAGGTTATATAAATGGAACTTCATGATCTGAAACCGGCAAAAGGTGCCAATAAAGATAGAAAAAGGCTTGGACGTGGTAGCGGTAGCGGCCATGGTACAACCTCCGGTAAAGGACACAAAGGTCAGAAAGCAAGATCTGGCGGCGGTGTTAGACCGGGATTCGAAGGCGGCCAGATGCCTCTTAACAGAAGACTTCCTAAGAGAGGCTTCAACAACGCCAGATTCGCCACTGTTTACGAAATAGTAAACCTTGAGACAATCGACGCCAGATATACAGACGGAGAAGTAGTAAACTACGAAACTCTGAAAGACAAAAACCTTATTGCAGGTAACAAAGACGGTATCAAAGTCCTCGGCGAAGGCGAGCTTACAAAAAAGCTCAAATTCGAAGTAGACAAGATCTCCGGTTCTGCTAAGGAAAAATGTGAAAAAGCTGGCTGCGAAGTGGTCATTCTGGGGTAATTAATGTTTAAAAAAATAGAAGAGATTTTCTCAATACCTGAACTTAGAAGAAGAATTATGTGGACGTTGTTTTTCCTGTTTGTTTACAGGATCGGTGCACACGTTCCAACACCAGGTATAGACGGCGAGGCCTTGAGCCAGTTTTTCGCACAGCAAGCTGGTAACCTGCTCGGATTTTTCGACATGTTTACCGGTGGTGCTTTGTCAAAACTTACAGTGTTCGGACTCGGTATCATGCCATATATCTCAGCTGCAATTATTCTGGAGCTGATGACTGTTGCTGTTCCGCATCTTGCGGAGCTTAAAAAGCGCGGTCAGGAAGGGCGTGATAAGATCACTAGGTATACACGATACGGTACGGTAGCCATCTCCCTCTTTCAGGGTATGGGTATCGCCATCGGCCTTGAGGGGATGACATCCCCCGGCGGCGCACCGGTTGTTATGTTCCCTGGAATGGGATTTAGAATCGTTACAGCGATCACTCTGACAACAGGTACTGTGTTCCTTATGTGGCTCGGAGAGAAAATCACTGAAAAAGGTCTCGGTAATGGTATATCAGTTATCATTTTTGCAGGTATTATCGCCGGATTTCCATCAGCTGTCAGCAGAACGCTCACACTGATCAAGACAGGCGAAGTACAGCTGATCACAATTATAGCTGTTGTCGCCATAATACTTGCTGTTACTGCGGCCATAGTCTTCATGGAAACATCATCCAGAAGGCTCCCCATACAATATGTTAGAAAAGGCGGCGGTGGGAGAGGCAATGTTGCCACCTCCTACCTGCCCCTTAAATTAAACCCTGCGGGTGTTATCCCTATCATCTTCGCAATGTCCATACTTGCTTTCCCTAGCACACTTGCGACATTCAGCGAAAATGTGATTATACAGAAGATGAGTTTTTATCTGTCTCCTAGCTCATGGATATATTATGCCGTGACACTCGGATTCATCATATTCTTCACATACTTCTACACATCTATCATCTTTAACCCTGATGATATAGCGGACAACATCAACAAATCAGGCGGGGTTATACCCGGCAAGAGACCTGGCGAAGAGACATCTAAGTTTATAGATTTCACACTCTCCAGACTTACATTTGTCGGCGCGCTTTACCTCGCAGCAGTAGCGATACTGCCGCAGCTGATTATTAAAGGATTCAACGTTCCTTTCTACTTCGGTGGAACATCTATCCTCATCGTTATCGGTGTGGGTATGGACGTTATCTCTAAGATCGAAGCGCACCTTGTTACACACAACTACGACGGCTTTCTTAAGAAAGGCCGTATTCAGGGCAGGAGCATGATATGATCAACCTTATTTTTCTCGGACCTCCGGGAGCAGGTAAAGGTACACAGTCAGCAAGAATCATTGATGACTATAAAGTAGTACAGATATCAACAGGCGACCTTCTCCGCGCTGCAGTAAAAGCGGGAACAGAGCTTGGTAAGGAAGCAAAAGTATATATGGACGGCGGACAGCTCGTTCCTGATACTCTGATCATAAACATGATGAAAGAACGTTTCGAAGCAGACGACTGTAAAAACGGGTTCATCCTTGATGGATTCCCAAGAACTACAGCTCAGGCGGAAGCGCTCGACTCTATGCTCGAAAATGAGCTGAAAACTTCTATCACACACATCATCAGCCTTGAGGTTGATGACGAAGTGGTTGTTAAGCGTAACACAGGCAGACGTGTCTGCCCTACATGCGGAGCAACATACCACATCAAATTCAACCCTTCAAAAGAGGGTGGTAAGTGTGATAACGATGGCGAAACACTTGTCCACAGAGATGACGACCGTGAGGAAACCATCCGTAAGAGACTCGGTGTTTACCACGACACAACAGCTCTTTTAAAAGATTACTACGGCAAAACAGGTAAGTTCACAGAGATCAACGGCGACGACGATCCTAAGAATGTTTATGCCAAAATTATGGATATTCTCGGTTAATGGTTACAATAAAATCAAAGGCAGAACTGGAAAAAATGCGCATTGCCTGTGGTATTGTGCGTGAAGTCCTTGAAAAGCTTGAAGATTTTATCAAACCCGGCATGACTACATTAGATGTTGACAAATTTGCAGAGAGTATTATAAACTCTCGGGATGCCGTGCCCTCGTTTAAGGGTTATCACGGCTTTCCCGCTGCGACATGCACATCAGTCAATGAAGTAGTCGTGCATGGAATTCCGGGTGACAGAAAGTTAAATAACGGCGACATTGTGAGTGTAGACGTTGGGGCCTATATAAACGGCTTCCATGGTGATGCTGCTCGCACTTTTGCTGTTGGGGATATATCTGAGGAATCAGAGAGACTGATAAGAGTGACCAGAGAGTCATTTTTTGAAGGTATGAAAAAGGCCGTTGCCGGTGGTCGACTTACAGACATCTCACATGAGGTGCAGGTACATGTCGAAAAGCATGGCTACGGCGTAGTAAGAGATTTTTTCGGTCACGGTATCGGCCGAGACCTGCACGAGGAACCCTCTATCCCCCATTTTGGGAGACCTAACAGAGGCGTGCGGCTGCGTGCAGGGATGGTCATAGCTGTGGAACCTATGGTTACCGCAGGATATTACGGTGTTAGAACCCTCAAAGACGGCTGGACTGCAGTCACAGAAGACGGCAGCATGGCAGCACATTATGAAAACACTGTAGCCATCACTCCCGACGGACCGGAAATATTAACGTTGTAAAGGTATATGGGAAAGAAAGAAGACGTAATCGAAACCATAGGGACTGTGCTAGAAGCGCTTCCTAATGCAATGTTTAAGGTTGAGCTTGAAAATAAGCACGTGATACTGTCGCACCTCTCCGGAAAGATGAGAATGCACTTTATCAGAATACTTCCCGGCGACAAGGTTACGGTAGAACTTTCACCGTATGACCTTTCCCGTGGTAGAATAACCTACCGACATAAGAAATAACGGGGTGGAACAATGAAAGTCAGGGCTAGTGTAAAGCCTATTTGCAGCAAATGCAAAATTATAAAACGTAAAGGGGTCGTAAGAATTATCTGCGAAAACCCTAGACACAAGCAGAGACAAGGTTAAAGGAGGCTTTTTGTGGCAAGAATTGCTGGTGTAGACATCCAGAACAACAAAAAAGTCGAGGTTGGCCTTACAAACATCTTTGGTGTGGGTCGTGCGACTGCAAGAGATATACTTGCACATATAGGCTGTGACCTCTCCAAGAGAATCGGCGATCTTTCTGAGCAGGATATCTCTGCTATTAGAAATTACATCGAAGACAACCTCACTGTTGAAGGTGATCTCCGTAAAGAGACAGCTCTCAACATCAAAAGACTTATGGAAATTAACTGCTATCGTGGCTCCAGACACAAGATGCATCTTCCTTGCAGAGGTCAGAAGACCAGATCTAACGCAAGAACAAGACGCGGTCTTGCCGGTAAGCGCGGTATCAAGAAGAAGTAAGGGGTAGAAGCTAAATGGCTAAGAAAAGCTCTAAAAAAAGAGAAAAAAAGAACGTACCGAAGGGTGTTGCCCATATCAGGTCAACATTTAACAATACCATCGTTACATTCACCGATGTGAACGGCAATGCTGTTACATGGGCAGCCGGCGGCGGTGTGGGTTTCAGAAACTCACGTAAATCCACCCCATTTGCTGCGCAGATTGCGGCAGAGCAGGCGGCTAAAAAGGCTGTAGACAACGGCATGCGTGAAGTAGAAGTTAACGTAAAAGGCCCTGGTGCCGGACGTGAATCTGCTATTCGTGCTATCGCCGCTGCGGGTCTGAAAATCACTGTTATCAGGGACGTAACACCTGTTCCCCATAACGGATGCAGACCAAGAAAGAAGAGAAGAGTGTAACGGAGGTCCAAGTTGGCTAGGTATACAGGAGCAGTATGTAAACTCTGCCGCAGAGAGGGCATGAAGCTTTTCCTTAAAGGAGAACGCTGCTACAAAGATAAATGCGGATTTGAGAAAAAACCTTATCCTCCCGGTCAGCACGGACAGGGTCGCAAGAAAATAAGCGACTTCGGTCTCCAGCTGCGTGAGAAACAAAAGGTTAAAAGGCTTTACGGCGTACTTGAAAAACAATTCAGACGCTACTTTGATAAAGCGACTAGAATGGAAGGAATTACTGGTGAAAACCTTCTTCAGCTTCTTGAAAGAAGACTGGATAACATTGTCTACAGAGCAGGATTTGCGGGAAGCCGTAAAGAAGCAAGACAACTGGTTAGACACAGCCACTTCCTTGTAGACGGAAAAAAGGCAAACATTCCAAGTTTCCTTGTAAAGCCGGGTATGGTAATAGAGGTTCGTGAAAAGAGCCAAAACATTTCCAGAATTAAAGACTGTCTGGACACAGCGGATGGCCGCGGTGTATCCGAATGGCTCGGTCTGGAAAAATCTAACTTTAAGGCTGTTGTTAACAGATTGCCTGAAAGAGACGACGTTGGTTACGACATTCAGGAACACCTGATCGTGGAACTTTACTCTAAGTAAGCTTCACACGGAGGTTAAGATAAAATGGTCATCATGAACTTTCATGAAATCATAAAGCCCAGAAAAATAGAAGCCGTGGGCGAAGTCACAAACAGAAGCGGCAAGTATGTTGCGGAGCCTTACGAGAAAGGTTTCGGAATCACTATCGGTAACGCACTGCGCAGAGTTCTCCTCGCTACTATCGAGGGTACGGCTGTTGTCGGCGTTAAGATAGACGGAGTGAGCAACGAGTTTGATTCACTCGAAGGTGTTTACGAGGATGTTGTAGATATCCTTATGAATATCAAGATGCTGGACCTTAAACTTCATACACACGAGACTAGACGCGTGTATATTAAGAAGACAGGCGAAGGCCCTGTGACAGCCGGTGATATCACCGGTGACACAATGGTAGAGATACTCACACCTGATCAGCACATTTGTACTATCACTGACCCTAAGAAGGAACTCAACATGGAGTTCGTTATTCAGAGGGGTATCGGATACGTACCTGCTGAAGAGCTCGAGAAAGACTTCGACGAGATCGATATGCTTTCCGTTGATGCTGTGTTTACACCTATCAAAAAGGTAAACTACCATGTGGATAACGCCCGTGTCGGTCAGTCGACAGACTACGACAGGCTGACTCTGGATATAGAGACAGACGGATCTATCAATCCTGAGGACGCTATAGGTTTCGCAGCTAAGATCATAAAAGATCAGATGAACCTTTTCATCAATTTCGACGAGCCAGTGGTTGAAGACAAACAGGACGAGGAAGAGAATCAGAACGATCAGCTTCTTGATCTGCTCGATAAGAGCATCGAAGAGCTTGAGCTTTCTGTTCGTGCCTATAACTGTCTGAAAAACGCTAACATCAAGACTCTTGCAGAACTCTGCATGAAGACTGATGCTGAGATGCTCAAGACTAAAAACTTCGGTAGAAAGTCACTCGAAGAGATCAAAAAAGTTCTCCAGGAGCTTGGACTTTCCCTCGGTATGGATCTTGAAACCATCGGCTACAATAACAGCATCGAATCGGAGGAAGAGTAAATGCGCCATAAAGTAAGCGGATTCAAACTCGGCAGAAAACCTGCACACAGAAAGGCTATGGTTCGTAACCTCGCCACTTCTCTTGTGGAGCACGGCCGTATTGAAACAACCGTTACAAGAGCAAAAGCACTCAAAATGTTTGTTGAGCCGCTTGTAACTCTTGGCAAGAAGGGCGATCTTGCAGCTCGCAGAAATGCACTCAAGAAACTCCCAAATAAGGCGGTTGTTCATAAACTTTTCGACGAGATCGCTCCTAAGTTCAGCGAGCGTCCCGGCGGATATACAAGAATAATTAAAACTGGATTTCGTCAGGGTGACAACTCACCAATGGCGATCATCGAGTTCGTAGACTAATATAAAAAACGGGAGCCGAAAGGCTCCCTTTTTTTTGTGAATCATTTGTAAAGCGCTCTTGTTTACTCTCTTTGTTCTATGCTAAAATTCATCTTCATTAAAACTATTATTTTTAGGACAGAAGATGACCGTTATAAACCTTAAAGAAGAGCATTATCTGGGCCACGGACACCAGAGAATTTGTTATATACACCCCGATGATGACACCAAGGTCATTAAAGTTGTCACTAAAAAACGCAAAAATCCAAACTTCAAAAGCCAGAATCTCATAGAATTTCTCAGCTATAAACTCGCAGAAGATACTGTCACTGATTTCTCATTTATGCCGAAGTGCTATGGATGGGTAGAGACCAGCGAAGGCGAAGGGCTCGTATTTGACAGGGTGAGGAATTATGACGAATCACCCGTGCTGACCCTTCACCATGCTGTGAAAGAACGGCAGATCACATGGGAAGAGGCTGTTCCCCTTGTGGAAGAGCTGAATGACTACCTCAAAAAGAACAACATACTGTTTGTGGATGCCGTGATATCCAACGTACTCCTTCAGAAAGTTGAAGAGGGCAGGTATAAGCTGGTCGTGATAGACGGGCTGGGTGCGAGAAAGCTGACTATGAAATATGCTATACAGAACAGTCTGCGTCCGTATAAGGTTTATAAAATGTATAAACAGCGCCTTAGACTGTTAAAGAATCTGAAACATGTAGTTGCCTTAGCTAAGGCAGCAGACAAGTAGCCCGCTGCCTGATAATGTAAAAATGAAACCTACTCGGGGAATGAGTCTCTGACGGGTTTTGTTGCTCTGGCGAGCCAGTCTATTGCTTTGCCCAGATGAGTCATATTTTCTATGCCTTCCTTATCTCCCTCAACGTCTCCCGGTGTGAGCCCTATGCCGTGATTCCAGTATGTTGAGCCTGACATTACGAACTGCTGATGATGCAGGAAGTGGTTTACTGCGTCGAAAGCGGGGATAGCTCCTGAGCGGCGAACGGCTATGACAGGTGCTCCGACCTTGCCTTTAAAAAGATATCCGTTAGCGAGGGATAGGAAGCCTATTCTGTCCATGAATGCTTTCATCTCTGATGTGACGTTTGAGTAAAAGACAGGTGTGCCTAGGATAAGCGCATCGGCTTCGGCAAGTTTAGGCAGTATCTCGTTTATCATGTCTGTCTTTATGACGCACTGCATGTCTTTATTTTCCATACACTTATAGCATGCCATGCAGCCTCTTATGGGCTTACCGCCGATCTGAATAACCTCTGTTTCCCAGCCTGCATCTTTCATTGGTTCGAGAACTTTGTTAATGAGGGTCTCGGTATTTCCTCCCTTTCTGGGGCTTGCATTGATAGCGATTACTTTCATCTAACTACTCCTGATAATAAAGTAATACTTAATGTATACTAAGCGGTGTACTTTTCAAGAGTTATTTTGAATGATCGTTCAAGTTAATTTTAAACGAATGATGTATATGATAAAAAAGGGGGCATTGTGACAAGGGCCTTAAAGACATGTTGGGATTTTGACCCACAATAATAAAATCCCCGTTGTTTATAGTAACATCGGGGATTTTTTGTTTCAGAAAACTTTTTCTTCATCCTGAGGCTTTAGCCGAAGGATCTGAACATGTTGGTTCTCTAATGGTATCACAGATTCTTCGCTCAGCTCAGAATGACATAGCTGTGTTTTTTTTAGTGATTTAGATTAAGCAGGGAAAGAGTCGAGAGACGGCTTTGTTATCTTAGTGAGCCAGTCGATGACCTTACCGAGGTTTTCCATGTTTCTGTGGCCTTCCTCATCGCCTTCGACCTCGCCTGGTAGGCGTCCGATGCCTAAGTTCCAGTATGTAGAACCGGGCATTATCATCTGTGAAAGGTGCATGAAGTGGTTTATAGCATCGAATGCAGGTATGGCACCTGCACGGCGAACAGCGACAACAGGAGCGCCGACTTTCCCCTTCAGCGGTTTACCGTTTGCTATAGTGACGTATCCTGCTCTATCTATGAGAGCCTTTATCTCTGTGGAAACATTTGCAAAATATGTGGGCGTACCGATGATGACAGCGTCAGCTTCGACCATCTTTGCTATTACGTCATTTATAATGTCATTCTTAATGATGCACTGCATATCTTTTGTTTCAAAGCACTTTGTGCAGGCCAAGCATCCTCTGACGGGCTTCCCGCCGAGCTGAATGATCTCTGTCTCCCATCCCGCTTCTTTGAGCGGCGCAAGGACTCTGTTAAGCAGTATTGATGTGTTCCCGTCTTTTCTGGGGCTTCCGTTGATGGCAATAGCTTTCATGAATACACTCCAATAATAAATTTATACTATAGTAAACTGGTCAGTGTAAAAAAGGAAGGGGGAATTTTGAAAACAAATATAGTAATGTGTCTCTATAATGCAGCGCGCGGAGCGAGAGCGAGACTTGCTTTTAACAAGTCGAACGACCGAATTATTTTTGCAGCTAGCTAGGTGCAGAAACATTTGAGACCATCAAATGTTTTCTATGGAGAGAAAAATAATCTGACTCCACTGCATGGAAGCAGTGCGCGTAGCGAGAGAGAGACTTGCTTTTAACAAGTCGAACGACCGAATTATTTTTTCAAGGATGGAAAAATAATCTGACTAATCGTGACGTGGACGAGCTTTAACTATAAGGGAAGCCTCTTTCATCTTACGGTAGATCTCCTCGTCGGAAACCTTGTTTCTGGCTGCGCTCATATTATGCTCTTCGGAGTGATAGCATGGTGGCAGGGTATTGAGGGTGATAGCCATGATGTCCAGCACACAGCTTCTGCATATGCAGACATCAGGATTATGCTCCAGAAACACCGGGAAAATCTCCCAAGCACGCTGCTCATTGATGTTTTTCAGCATTTCGATGTCATATTGATTGATTTGAAGCATAAAATCACCTACAATTTTTTTGCGTATCCTAAGTACAAGATATCATCATGGGGTTATTCATGCAAGAAAAAATGGCTGTAATAGGCGGTGGCAACTGGGGAACTGCGCTGGCAGAGCTGGCAGCGGGAAACGGTTTTGCTGTAGATATTTACGCGTTTGAAGACGAGCTGGTGAAAGCTATAAACGAACAGCATGAGAACACTCTCTTCATGCCGGGAGTAAAGCTGAATGAAAATATTTCTGCTAGAAACTTCAGCCAGCTTAACGACATAGATACAGACAGGATAATATGGGTCGTGCCTACTCAGTTTTCGAGAAAGGTGGCGACAGACTATAAAGACGCTCTCACAGGGAAGAAGCTGCTGGTAGCGACAAAAGGTATAGAGATAGACACCGGTGACCTCATCGTGCATGTGCTGAAAAGCTGTTACGATGCAGAGTTTTCCATACTTTCGGGGCCTTCCTTTGCAAAGGAGGTCGTGTCTAAAAAGCCCACAGCGGTGAGCATCGCATCATCATGCGAGGAATGCGCCATATGGTGGCAGGAGAAGCTGTCCACGGACTATTTTAGAGCTTACTACACAGACGATATACCCGGTGTGGAGGTCGGCGGTGCGATAAAGAACGTGCTGGCAATCGCCACGGGGATAGCAGACGGGCTCGGCTTTGGATATAATGCGAGGGCGGGGCTCATCACCAGAGGGCTGGCGGAGATGGCTAGGCTGGGCGTTGCGCTCGGCGGAAAGCCTGAGACGCTGATGGGGCTGTCGGGCATGGGCGACCTAGTGCTGACATGCACGGGCGATCTCTCCCGTAACAGGACGGTCGGATTAAAGATAGCAGAGGGGATGACCCTCGACGAGATAACAGGAAGCATGAATATGGTAGCCGAAGGGGTTTACACCACAATGGCTGCTAAAAAACTGACAGAGAAGCTCGGCGTGGATGCGCCAATTATCAACGAGGTTTACGAGATTTTATACCTCGGTAAGAAGCCTTATGACTCTGTTACATCGCTGATGGGCAGGCCGCTGAAAAGCGAAAAGCTCGAAGGATAAAAATGAAGATCATCATAGACGGAAGCTACATAGCCTTTCGCACATATCACAAATCGCCTCCGCTCACAAACTCTAAGGGTGTGCCCACATCCGTCATACACGGAGTTATACAGAGCATCATCACACTGATAAACAAATACGGGAAAGAGAATGTCGCCGTGGTTTTCGACGCTAAAGGGAAGAACCGCAGGCACGACATACACCCTGAATATAAAGCCACAAGGGACGCAACACCGGAGGATCTCGGAGTGCAGTTCGGCATTATGGACGAGGTGATACCTCTCCTCGGCGTAGCCTACTATAAGATAGACGGATACGAAGGGGACGACATAATGGCGACCCTCGCAGCACATACCGACGACGAGGTCGGCATGCTGACAAAGGACAAGGATATCTTTCAGATAGTGGACGACAGAGTGAAGATATTCGACAGCCAGAAGGGTGAATTCCTCGGCAGAGACATGGTTGTGGAGAAGTTCGGCGTGGGGCCTGAAAAGGTTCGTGAGCTGCTCGCCCTCGCAGGGGATACGGCGGATAATATCCCCGGTGTGGCAGGGGTAGGTGTAAAAACTGCTGCAAAACTGCTGATAGAATACGGCTCGCTGGACGGCATCTACGAACATGTGGATGAGGTAAAAGGTAAGCTGAAAGACAAGCTGATAGAGAATAAAGACAATGCATACCTCAGCTATGACCTTGTGGGTCTGGACATACTGGACGAAGTGCCGCAGGTAGAGATCATCGATGATGAAAAGAAGCTGAGCGAGATGCTCACAGACCTCGAACTGAAGACTATCCATGCGAAGCTCTTCGCAGAATCCGACAGTGAGGATGTTCAGCCGGATGTCGCCACTGTGGAGCAGGGGGATGTTAAGGATGTCTCCATTGCGCTGTTTGTGGACGGAAAGATATATGTGACAGACGGAAAGAAATACTGTGAGCGTGACGGGCACAGCCTGAAAGATGCACAGTTTTTCTATGATATAAAAAATATTTACAGGCTCACAGGCGAGAAGTACGAAAAGGCTTTCGACGTCTTCCTCATGAGCTGGCTGAACGACCCCGACAGCGGCGGCATCACAATGGGCAAGACTGACACAATGGATCAGTTCATCGGCACTGTGGTGGCGAATGCCAAAAGTGAAAAGACGAAGCTGGAGCAGAACGGACTGATGGACGTCTACCTCGATATGGAGCTCCCTGTGGCATACTGTCTGGGCGAGATGGAGTCGAACGGCATAGGCTTCGACGCCGACATCATGGCGAAGGTGGCTGACAAGCTTCAGGATGAAGTAGGGAAGGTCAGCGAAGAGATAAAGACAGCCGTAGGCTACGACATAAACCTTAATTCCCCGAAACAGCTTCAGGTATACCTCTTTGAGGATCTTGGGCTCGAGGGGCTGAAAAAGACGAAGACGGGATTCAGCACAGACGAGGAATCCATCAGGGGTATGATACCTCTGAACCCTCTGTTTGCACACATGCTGGAATCCATTCTGAAATACAGAGAGCTGGCAAAACTGCTCTCCACATATGCTCTCCCTCTGAAAGACTACGTGGCGGGCGACGGACGTATACATTCATCCTTCCGCCAGACGGGTACGGCAACAGGGCGACTCAGCTCCGTTAACCCGAACATGCAGAACATCCCAATAAAGGGCGAATGGGGCGTAAAGCTCCGTGAGGCTTTTGTGGCAAAGGAAGGCTACAGCTTTGTATCCTTCGACTATTCACAGATAGAACTGCGCATCCTCGCACACCTCACAGGTGACGAGAGGCTGGGCGAAGCATACAGAAACAACGAAGACATACATACAAAAACAGCCTGCGGTATATTCGGCGTTGCTCCGAATGCCGTGGACAGCGACATGCGCCGTCTGGCAAAGGCTGTGAACTTCGGCATACTTTACGGTCTGTCCGCATTCGGGCTTTCCCGTGATACGGGCGTAGACCAGAAGAGTGCCAAGAAATTTATAGAAAAATACTTTGCGACATATCCGAAAGTGAAGTCGTTCATCGAAAAGATAGCCAACGAGACAAGGGAAAAGGGCTATGCAGAGACACTGGCGGGGAGAAAGCGTTTCATACGTGAGATACGCAGCAAGAACCGCACGGTGGCAATGAGGGGCGAACGCATCGCAACCAACGTGCCTATGCAGGGCTCGGCAGCAGACATTATAAAGCTGGCGATGGTTGAGTGTCAGGAGCTTTTGGACGATAAGAAGTATGATGCGCTCATCGTTCTGCAGGTGCATGACGAACTTGTCTTTGAGGTGAGCGACAAAGATGTCGATGCTTTCAGTAAACATGTGCAGGACATCATGGAAAACGTGATGGAGCTGGACGTGCCGCTCGTCGTGAACGGTGCTGTGGGCAGGAATCTGGGGGAGCTTAAATGAACAAAGTCAACAACATGATCAAAGAGAACTCTGACCTGAAAGGCGAGCTGACCAACCTTATGGAGCTGGTTAAGAATAACGAGGCAAAGCACGCAGGTTTTAAAACTGTGGAATTCGCCTTCCTCCTCGCTGAAAATCTTAAGGAAATGATCGAAAAACCTCTTAGATATCTGGAGGATATCTTCGGAGTGGACAGGGCAGTGCTCTTTTTGAATGCTGATGAACTTGACTTTGAACGTGAAAGTAACAATCTTGATTATCGTATATATTTCATGCCTGAAAACGTGTTTAAGGCTTTTTATCTGGAAAAGAGACCATACAACGACGACAACGCTACTAATATAATCAGCGAATTCAATGTTTACGAAGATATGGGCTCATACCTCTTTGCACCGCTGGTAAAGAGCGGAAAGATAATAGGCAGCCTTAACCTCTATAGCAGGAGCGAGTCGAAATTCGGCGGTGATATAGCCACTGATTTCATAAAGGATCTGGCGTCCATCGCATCTGTTTCAATGCAGAAGCTGTATAACACGGAAGTGATCTTCCGCCAGACCAGAACAGACTTCATGACGGGCACATATAATAAGCTCGCCATGGGTGAGTTCCTAGATAACTTCATGGCGAAGTATAAGCGCTATGATCAGGGATTCGTTTTTATCCTTATGGATATAGACAACTTTAAGCAGATAAACGACACGGCAGGCCATGTCACTGGCGACACCATCATAAGAGCCATCAGTGATGAGATACAGGAAGGTCTGCGTACCAGCGACATATTAGGGCGCTTCGGCGGGGATGAATTTTTCCTCATCGTACCCCATGCAAACATAGAGAACCTCTTCATACTGGTGGAGAGACTGCAGGACATAGGTAAAAAGGTGTTCAACGCTTATGGTTTCGGCGATGTGGCGAGCCTCTCAGGGGGGCTTGTTTCCGTCCCCGGAGATATAACTAAGGACGACACCACGGAAGACATCGTAAAGATAGCAGACGGCAGGCTCTACCACAGCAAGAAGAACGGGAAAGGATTTTTTACAGGTGTATAGATGATAATAGATAAGAATGACAAACGTTTACAAGACATATTAAAAAGAGGGGAGATAATGGAGGGGGAATACCTCCAGACTGTCCTCAACATCATAAACGACGTGAAAAAGAGAGGGGATGAGGCTCTATGTGAGCTTTCTCTTAGATTTGACAAGTTCGACATAGCCAAAAACGGCATGGAGATCACAAAGGAAGAGATGAAATCTGCATGGGATGCCCTCGACGACAGGCTGAAAGAAGCTCTGGAAAATGCGAAGGCAAATGTTATCTCCTTTCACGAAAAACAGCTCGAAAACACATGGATGTATGAAAAAGCTCCGGGCACTTTCCTCGGTCAGAAGGTCACTGCTCTGGAATCTGTCGGTGTATATGTTCCCGGCGGAAAGGCTGTTTATCCTTCATCCGTGCTGATGAATGTTCTTCCTGCGAAGGTCGCAGGTGTGGACGAGATAGTCATGGTCACCCCCGCTACGGGCGGAGAGGTGAACCCCGTTGTGCTTGCTGCCGCTTACCTCGCCGGTGTGGACAGAGGCTTCAAGATAGGCGGTGCACAGGCTGTCGCAGCTCTCGCATACGGCACGGAGACAGTGCCCAGAGTGTGCAAGATAGTCGGCCCGGGGAATATATATGTCGCCCTCGCTAAGAAGATGGTATTTGGTCAGGTGGATATAGACATGATAGCAGGACCGAGCGAGATACTCATTGTCGCAGACAGCACTGCAGACCCTGACTATGTAGCTGCGGATATGCTGTCTCAGGCAGAGCACGACGAGCTCGCATCTGCCATCGTAGTCACAGACGATATGGAGCTGGCGAAAGAGATCGAAAGCTCTGTTTATGCTCAGCTTGAGGAACTGCCGAAAAAGGAGATAGCGAAGAAATCTATAGAGAAATACGGCGCTATCATCGTTACGGAAGACCTTGCCGAGGCAGCCGACATCACAAACGAGATAGCCGTGGAGCACCTTGAGCTATGTGTGGCTAACCCTATGGAATACATGCTGAAGATACGCAACGCAGGAGCTATCTTCCTCGGTACAAATACACCCGAGCCTGTGGGCGATTATTACGCAGGTCCAAACCACGTACTGCCTACGGGGGGAACTGCGAAGTTCTTCTCACCCCTCGGCACATATGACTTTCAGAAGAAATCGAGCATCATATACTACAGCAAAGAACAGCTCATGGCTGACATGCCCGACATCAGAGTTCTGGCAGAATCCGAGGAGCTCATAGCGCACAGGAATTCTGTAATCATAAGAAGCGACGAGGATTAAGGCACAGGATGTGCCTCGCTTGCGGGAGTAGGCACGTACTCGTTCGTGCTGTGCGACCCGAATTTTTCTGCTAGGACAGCAGAAAAATGTAACTTTTAGCCACAGGATGTGCCTCGCTTGCGGGAGTAGGCACGTACTCGTAGGACATATATCATAAAACTTAACACATATAAGTCATTGCGAACCTCCGAAGGAGGTGCGGCAATCTGATACCGCTGTGTCTATAGCAAGCCTATTTACTTGTTAGAGATTATGTATGGATAAGATTCTTCGGACTAAAATCCTCTGAATGACAAAATACAATCAAATATGCGAAATTATTTTTGTTATGTGCTCTAGGACAGCAGAAAATATAACTTTTATGCAGGTCTTACCTACATATATTTTCGCACGGGATGCCGTCTTTGTCTCTGTCGAGCCCATTTAGACCGCATTTTTGCAGATAAAAATATGCTTCTTCGCATGAGGACATCTGCGAGCATTTTGTCTTTGCGCCGCATTTAAAGGCGGGCGGGGCGTATGCCAGCTTGTCCTGTGGGCATGTGAGCTTTGCAGAATCAGCGTAAACATCTGCTACCAGTCTGAAATATTTCCCTCTTGATACATTCTTCAGCTCTATCTGCTTCCCTGTCACCTTTTCGGTCAGTTCCTGCTTTGCCTTGTGTCCTGCGGCCTTTTCTGCCTTGTCTGCGGTGCGTATCTCGGGCGAGTCGCAGTCCTTCAGGCGGACGGATATCCCGCTGCCGAATATCTCGGGCAGGTCGGCTATGTCGCATCTGATTGTGTCGCCGTCGATAACCTCGGCGTGGTCACACTGAAATGCGTCTGCAGCACAGAAAGAGATTAGCATTAATATCGTCAGGAAATACTTCATGTGTAATTATTACACAAAACGTGCTTTCTTTTTAGATAGATTCAGTATTTAAATATCTTAAAATAATGGGTATAGGTATGTTCTTGTTCAGGATGTACGACCTTAATTTTTACTGTGACGGTAAAAGATTAAAGTAATCGGTACGACTGTTTGTCTTCACCGTTGTGTAACAGTTTTAATCCGATAAAGTACATGATAAGCACCGCAAGGGTTACGCCTGCCGTTATGAGCTGTTTGTCCGTTATGGAGTCTGTGATGACGGCGGATGCCAGCATCAGTATCAGCGGTACGATATAAACGATGAAGAGCCCTTTAAAGAAGCTCTGCTTCTCTATGCCGATCTCTACCATATCGCCTGCTTTGAGGTGTGATGAATTTTTGAATCTGAGGCGGATGTTTGTATCGTCTGTGATGGTGCAGGAGCTCTTTTCCCCACAGGCAGAACATGCGCTCCCTCTGGCTATCTCTACCACTGCGGTGCCGTCGCTCTCGATATTCAGCACTACAGCTTTGTGTTTCAGCATGGATGACATTTACTTTCTCTTTTTCGGGTCGTATTCCAGATCGGCATCTTTGGCTGTCATGACGACATGCCCCGTCCCCTGGTTAAAGACGAACTTACCGCCGCCCTCTACCTTTTTAGGAACTATCTGCTCCGTGTTGTAAATGACTATGCGGATGCCTTCGTTTATCTCATCCTTTGCCATTATGTACGGCATGGGATGCATAGATGTCTTTATAAGATGTTCTATTTCTCCGTCAATGCCATCATATTTTTCAAAAAGTATCTTTCTATTTGCGACAATCGACTTAAGCTGTTCCTTCTGCTTTATGTCGGGGTTCTGCTTTGCGATGAGGCGTATTGTCTGGTCTGCCTCTTCGAGACGCTTCCGGATGTTTTCCTTCTGCTGTATCAGCTTTTCTATTTTATCATTCAGGGTGTATTTGACCCCTGCGTGCAGTGTGAAGGTGCTGCTCCGCTCGAATCCTATCTTCTTTGCCTCTATGCTGCTGAATGCGTGGAATTCTCCGCCGTTCAGAACACCGTCGCCTGAGAGGGCGAGTATCTCGCCTTCGCAGAATATCTTTGAATTATAGCAGTAGTTTCTGATGATGACGGCGATCCCTGCGTGCACCACTGCCCCCTCGATGAAGTCGGAGCTGACGGTATTGCCCGCTTTTGTGATGCCTTTCCCTGTGGAGACTATCCCCGTGCGTACGGTTATGTCCTCGTCGGCTATGAGCGTGGCGTCTCTGGCTATGCCGAAGACGATGATATTCTTCGCCCTGACCTCGAATCCGCTCAGGACGTCTCCGCCTATTTTAACTGTACCGTGGAAGTCTATGTTCCCCTCGGAATAGTCGACATCCCCCTGTACGGTATACACGGGGTTTACGGTCAGCTTGTTATTTTTGAATGTGACATGGCCTGCCACCTCTGCGGTGTAGATGCCTGTGTCCTGGTCGAAGAGCACGCCGTTCCCTTTGTGGATGGTGATCTTTTTCCCTTTTTTGGCGGGGATGTTTTCACCGCGTACCTTTTTACCGTCGATGCCGTCCGTCTCTTTATAGTATGTCATGAGGATGGAGCCTTCCTCCACCATGACTATGTTATTTATATCTTTGAAATCCACGCTGCCGTCGGCGAGAACCTTCGGCCTTTTCTCCTCTATGTCAAAGAAGAGGTCATACTTCGCATCCACTCCGTCGACCTTAGGAATGCCGAATGCCATAGGCACCTGATACACGAGGACGCCTTTCTTATAGGCTTCGAAGCATTCTTTGAACTTGTCCCAGTTGATCATCTCTGTGTCGATCTTCCGCTCGTCCAGCAGGAATTCCTCGACGGTGGTCTGGTCTATGGACACTCCGAAGTTAATCGGAGGGAAAAGGCTCAGCTTTGCCGTCATCCCTGCATCTGTGATGTCTAGGGCGAGACCTGCGTGTTTGTCGTCCACAGTGTCTATTATGATGGTGCCTATGCCGTCGTCGTCGTAATTAACACGGAAGTCATTGCGTGAGATACTGTACGCCTGCTCTACAATGCGCACCAGTTCGCTATGGGGGACGGGGGTTAGAGTGGGTATTCTGATTTCGCTCATTGCTCTTTCAGGTTTGAAAGCCCTTCAAGCAGCTTTCTGGCACGCTCGTGCCCGTCGTTAAGGTCAAGGCATGTCTGGAGCTGTATCTTCGCACTGGAAACATAGCCTGTCAGTGCGAGGGTCTCTGCCAGCATATATCTGTATTCGGCATCTTTCGGATTATTTATCACGGCAGATGCGAAAAATCTTTTTGCTTCCTCGGGGGATTCTGCCTGCATGAGAGCCGTCCCCTTCTGATAGAGCTCCTGAGAGTCTCTGTTCTGCCTGTACTCCTTTATGGTGGAGAAAAGCTCGTTGTAAAGCCCTGTGTCGCTAGGAGATATGGAGAGGACTGTCACCTCGCCGATGAGGCTGTTGTTTTTAAATATGTGTGCAACGCTGTTGTCGCCTGCGCTCTTTTCAAGGAACAGCTTCAGGTCGCCGACGCTCACTTCGTTATACTCTTTCACATCGAGGCTGGTGAGCGAACTCCTCAGGAAGAGGGGGACGAGACCTATCTTTTCATGGAAGAAATACTCGGCGAAGCTCTGCTCGTTTTCATAGCCGAATATACGCATGCGCTTATACACGGGCTCTAGGGAAGAGCTGTTATTCATTATGATATAGCCGAAGTCGGGATTGTGGAAGGTGACGGATATCCTGTCTCCGTCGGAGTCCACGGACGAAAGCTGAAAGTTCTTCGGTATTACGATGTTAAAGTCGAACGGAAGCGGAGAGAAAGCGTCGCTGTAGGGCTTTTCCTCGAAGCTGTATTCGTTGTATACGGGGAAGTTGTTCCAGCTGGTCTTTGCCCAGAGTGCAGCATATGCCGCCGTCATAAGGGTCAGCACCCAGAAGAAGAATATGAATATCCCCGCCAGCCCACGCTTAAACTCGAAGCGCACACGGAACTGCCTCTGGTTCAGATAGAGTATCACAAAGGCGAGGAAGAGTATCCCCGCAATGATCTTAAACCTGAAAGGATAAACACCTAGCAGGAATATGCGCAGTATCAGCCCCGTATAGCACAGGGCGAGCGCCATGACCGTTATGTATCTGCTGTAGACATATCCCTTAAAGAGAAGATACCCCGACTGGAGCAGAAGAAATGCGAATATCGCAACGATGATAAAATTTGCTATGGCTAAAAACCTGCTGACAGGGTCGAGCAGCATGTCGGGGTTAAGCGCATAACGCATCCCCGTATCCACGGCAAACAGTATCCCCGCAAGCATTACCATAGGCCCCAGCAGAGTAAAGCCGGGTACTTTTTTAACTGATGAATAGTAAGACATAAGTCATTTTATCAAAAGAAAGTTTTTTTGCAAAGCCGTTTAATGCACAGAAATCTTATCAAGGTGATTTTGCCACCTTTTTCGGCTAGGTCTGATGGTCAGCAGGTGTATGAAGGATATGATGAAAAAGAGATAAAAGAACTTCAGATCGGCACTGGTGATGTATATCACTATTCCGTAAAAGCTGATCAGCTCGGATATCCCCATGTTCAGTATTTCGATATAGACGAGTCTGCGCCCGAGTGGTGCGATGTCGCTTATCCCTCCGGTGAAAAGCCTGTATGTGGCGTGTGTCAGCGGGAATGACGCTATGGTCAGCACCATGAAGACGAGCCCCATCTTCTTCACCGTTTCATGGTTCAGAAAGTGGAAAATGCCCCAATGGAAGGTCTCAACCCCTGCTACGAAAAGGGGATAGAGGAATATCCCGTATACCATCGTGCGGTAGAGCTTTTCCGTCATTAAGTATGATGCCTGAAACTGTGTTTTTTCATCCATACGTGGAATATACATAAATCATGAGACAATTTAAAGAGCGAAATTTTAAATTCAATCTTGTTTAACAGAGTTAAATTCATTAGATTAAACATCTATATAAACTAAACAGAGAGGATGCTATGCCTGCATATCGTTCCCATACCAGTACAAAAGGTAGAAATATGGCCGGCGCACGTGCCCTTTGGCGTGCTACGGGTATGAAAGAATCAGACTTTGAAAACAAACCCATCATCGCAGTGGTGAACTCATTCACCCAGTTTGTCCCCGGACACGTACACCTGAAAGACCTCGGACAGCTTGTCGCCGAAGAGATCGAAAGGGCGGGCGGTGTCGCTAAGGAGATGAACACCATCGCCATCGACGACGGTATCGCTATGGGTCACGACGGAATGCTCTACAGCCTTCCTTCCAGAGAGGTCATTGCAGACTCTGTTGAATATATGGCAAACGCACACTGCGCCGATGCACTCGTCTGCATCTCTAACTGTGACAAGATCACACCGGGGATGCTGATGGCAGCCATGCGTCTGAATATCCCTGCGATATTCGTATCAGGCGGCCCTATGGAAGCGGGTAAGGCGGAAGTAGGCGGAGCACCGACAAAGATGGACCTCATTGATGCTATGGTGGCGGCTGTTAACGATCAGGTTTCTGACGAAGACTGCCTCATAATGGAGCGTTCTGCATGCCCTACATGCGGTTCGTGCTCCGGTATGTTTACAGCGAACTCCATGAACTGCCTCGCCGAAGCTCTCGGTATGGCTCTCCCCGGTAACGGAAGCCTTGTGGCGACACACTCCGAGCGTAAAGAGCTCTTCCTCGAAGCGGGCAGACGCATAGTGGACATCTGCCGTGCATATTATGAAAAGGACGACACATCCGTCCTGCCTCGTTCGATAGCTACAAAGAAAACATTCGAGAACGCCATGTCCCTTGATATAGCCATGGGCGGTTCTACCAATACAGTTCTTCACCTTCTTGCCGTTGCGCAGGAGGCAGGTGTAGACTTTACCATGAAGGACATCGACAGACTTTCCCGTGTTGTTCCGCACCTTTGCAAGGTTGCTCCTTCCACACAGGAATACCATATGGAAGACGTACACCGTGCAGGGGGCGTAATAGGTATCCTCGCCGAGCTTGACCGTGCCGGGCTGATCAATAAAGATGAGTCCACCGTTCAGCAGGAGACCATAGGCGAAGTTATTGCTAAATGGGACGTCATGACCAGCAAAGCAGCAGAGAAGAGATTCAGTGCTGCGCCGGGGAACGTGCCTACGCTCGAACCTTTCAGCCAGAGCAAGACTCAGTCACTCGACACAAACCGCGAGAGCGGATGCATCAGAGATAAAGCACACGCATACAGTCAGGACGGCGGACTCGCAGTCCTTTACGGAAACTTTGCCGAGGAAGGCTGTATCGTTAAGACCGCAGGCGTGGATGCCAGCATCCTTAAATTTTCAGGCCCTGCACGCATATTTGAAAGTCAGGACGAAGCCGTAGCAGGCATACTGAGTGATAAGGTAAAGGCGGGCGATGTCGTCATCGTGCGCTACGAAGGCCCCAAAGGCGGCCCGGGTATGCAGGAAATGCTGTACCCTACAAGCTATATAAAGTCTAAGGGACTCGGCAAATCATGCGCACTCGTCACAGACGGACGTTTCTCCGGAGGTACATCAGGCCTTTCCATCGGACACGCTTCACCCGAAGCAGCCGAAGGCGGAAACATCGGTCTGATCGAAGAGGGCGACACTATCAACATCGACATACCAAACAGAAAGATAGAGATAGGTGTTTCCGATGCCGTACTCGCAGAGAGACGCAAAGCTATGGAAGCAAAAGGCGCAAAAGCATGGAAACCTGTTAAGCGTGAAAGAAAAGTATCTCAGGCGCTCAGAGCATATGCGGCTATGACCACAAGTGCTGCCCGTGGTGCTGTACGCGACGTTTCCCAGCTGGAAAAGTAGCAAAAATTTAAGTCATTGCGTAGTTTGTCAATCATCAACAGGCTCAGGATGACTGAATAATTTAATATCAAAGCCTGCTTCAGCTCTTAAAATCAGGGTTGAAACCAAGGGACTTAAAAGACGTGTCGAAATTTTGAAGTAAAATAAGAAAAACCCCAATTTTAATAATAAGATTGGGGTTTTTATGTTTCAGGAAAATTTTTTAGTCATCCTGAGGCTTTAGCCGAAGGATCTGAACATGTGGACTCTCTAATGGTATCAGATTCTTCACTACGCTCAGAATGACGTAGCTTTGTTTGTTATAGAGATTCGGCAACAAAACTTTTGAGGGGCTAGGGGTTGAAACGGGCTTTTTTGAATTTAAGGGTTGAAACTATCCGTTTTGTACTTTATAACAGTAGACCCGCCGGTGAAACATTCTGCTGTTTTTCCGGCAAAGGAGTACAGTATCGACACAGATGCTGTTCTGCCGTCATACATTTTTAGCTTCGGGCCGTTGCTCTGGAGTAGGTGGGATTTATCGGGAAGAGCCGTCAACACTTTCGCTCTTCGGGTAAATTATACATAAGACAACGGTTAATAATTGAAGCGAGGAGTTTTTTATATGAAAATGACAGGAGCAGAAATCCTCGTAGAATCACTGCGTAAACAGGGAACAGACCTTATCTTCGGTTATCCCGGCGGTGTTCTTCTCGGTGTTTACGACACACTTTTCGACTCAGACATCAAACACATTCTCCCAAGACACGAACAGGGCGGTATACACGCTGCTGACGGATATGCAAGAGCCACGGGTAAAGTCGGCGTTTGCTTCGGTACATCAGGCCCCGGTGCTACAAACCTCGTTACAGGTATCTGCAATGCGCAGATGGACTCTGTACCTATGGTTGTATTCACAGGTCAGGTTGCTACCACACTCATCGGGGGAGACGCATTTCAGGAAGCAGACATAATCGGTATCACAAGACCGATAGTAAAGCACAGCTACCTGCTCTCCAGCGCAGACGAGATCACAACAGTTATCAGAGAGGCGTATCACATCGCCGCTACCGGACGTCCGGGACCTGTTGTTATCGACCTTCCAAAGGACATTATGTCTCAGAAAGCTGAGTTCAAATGGCCTAGCAAAATCGAACTTCCAGGCTATAACCCGACCGTAAAAGGACACACAGGGCAGATTAAAAAGATGCTCCGTCTCCTCGAAGGTGCGAAAAAGCCGGTAATATATATGGGCGGCGGTGTTGTTATCTCCGAAGCTCACGAAGAGATGACAAAGTTCTCCGAAATGACGGGAGTTCCCGTTATATCATCCTTCCTCGGGCAGGGCGGTATCCCGGGCACACACGATAACTATATCGGATGGCTCGGCATGCACGGAAACTATGCTTCGAACATGGCAATGGCAGAGCCAGACTTTATCCTTGCCGTGGGAACAAGGTTCTCCGACCGTTCCACAGGACGTCTTGACGGATTCGCTCCTAATGCGAGCATCGCTCATATCGACGTCGACCCTTCCAGCATCAGTAAGAACGTTAAGATAGACGTTCCTATCGTTGGCGACTGTAAGGTTGTGCTTAACCAGATCCTAGGTGAGATGGATAAATACAACTGGGACAAAAACATGAACGCCAGAAAAGACTGGATGGCAAAAATTAAAGCATGGGATGCAAAACATCCTTTCGACTATGACCGCACAACAGACATCATAAAGCCTCAGTTCGTTGTGGAATCCATCTACAAAGTTACAAAGGGCGATGCCATCATCTGTACAGAAGTTGGCCAGAACCAGATGTGGGCGGGACAGTTTTATAAATACGATAAACCTCGCCAGTTCGTCTCCTCAGGCGGTCTGGGAACAATGGGCTACGGCTTCCCCGCTGCTATAGGCGCAAAGCTCGGCTGCCCTGACAGAGAGGTTTTCGACATAGCCGGTGACGGCTCATTCATGATGAACATACAGGAGATATGTACTGCCGTTCAGTATAACGTTGCCGTTAAAGTAGCGATACTTAACAACAAATATCTCGGTATGATCCGCCAGTGGCAGAACATGTTCTTCAACAACAGATACAGCGAATGCTGTCTCGACTGCCAGCCGGATTTCGTTAAACTCGCAGAATCTTTCAACGCTGTCGGTATGCGTATCGAAAAGAAAGAGGACGTAGAGGATGCTATCAGGGAATCCCTTAAGATCAAGGACAAACCTGTAATTATGGACTTCGTTGTGGATAGAGAAGAGAACGTCTTCCCGATGATCCCTGCGGGCGCCGCAATAAACGAAATGCTGCTGAAGTAAGGAGAACTGACATGATGAGACATACTATTTGCGTAATTGTTGAAAACAAATTCGGAGTTCTCTCCCGCATATCAGGACTTTTCAGCGGTAGAGGGTATAACATCGAGTCGCTCTCCGTTAATAAGACGCTCGACCCGAACATATCCATAATGACCATCGTGACAAGCGGTGACGATGCCGTTATCGAGCAGATAATCAAACAGCTGAGAAAGCTGGTTAACGTTATCCGTGTTCGCGATGTCAGCCAGATGGAGCATATCGAGCGTGAGATGATGCTTGTAAAGGTGAGAACCACAGGCACCACACGTTCAGAACTTTTTAATATTATAAGCACTTTCAGAGGCAAAACAGTAGATATCACAAACAACTCACTTGTGGTAGAGATCACAGGCGAGAAAGATAAGCTGATGGCATTTGTTAAGGTGCTCGAGCCGTACGGCATAATAGAAGTCGCAAGAACAGGCGCAATAGCCCTCAGCAGAGGCAGCAAGCCGACCAGCGACAACAAGTAGGCAGGTCAGCACCTGCAGGCGAATCACCAGACTGTTAGAATAGTCAGAGGTTCTCGTTTTACGTTTCCCGTTGGTCAACTGCAAAGCATTTGTCATTGCGGGGAGCTACGCCACGCGGCAATCTCTGGAAAGATTTTAGTATAAATATAGAGGTTAAATGAAATGAAAATCTATTACGAAAAGGACACTAACCTTGAGCTGATCAAAACTAAGAAAGTAGCTGTTATCGGCTATGGTTCTCAGGGTTACGGCCACACAAACAACATGAAGGATTCCGGCGTTGATGTATGCGTTGCCCTTCGTGAGGGAAGCTCCAGCTGGAAAAAAGCTGAAGGCGCAGGACTTAAAGTTATGGAAGTAAAGGAAGCTTGTAAGTGGGCTGACTTTATCATGGTTCTCGCTCCTGACGAGTCTCAGGGCGATATATACAAAGAAGCTATCGAGCCGGGACTTGAGGAAGGAAACTACCTCGCTTTCGCTCACGGTTTCAACATCCTTTTTAACCAGATCACACCACCTGCAAACGTTAACGTTGTTATGATCGCTCCTAAGGGACCTGGTCACCTCGTTCGTGCTGAGTATGAGAAGGGCGCAGGCGTTCCTTGCCTCGTTGCTGTTCATCAGGACTACACAGGCGACTCTCTCGATATGGCACTTTCATACGCTAACGGTATCGGCGGTGCGAGAGCTGCTATCCTTCAGACAACATTCAAAGAAGAGACAGAAACTGACCTCTTCGGCGAGCAGGTTGTTCTTTGCGGTGGTCTTGCTCAGCTTATCCAGTACGGATTCGAGACTCTTACAGAGGCAGGATACGCTCCTGAGATGGCATACTACGAGTGTCTTCACGAAGTTAAGCTCATCGTAGACCTTATCTACGAAGGCGGTATCACAAACATGCGCTATTCTATCTCTAACACAGCTCAGTACGGCGACCTTACAAGAGGCCCGAGAGTTATCACTCCTGACGTGAAAGAGAGAATGAAGCAGGTTCTCTACGAGATCCAGTCCGGTCAGTTCGCTAACGAGTGGATGCTTGAGAACAAGGCTAACTGCCCTAACTTCACAGCTCTCACAAGAATGGGCGCAGAGCACCCTATCGAAGAAGTCGGTCAGAAACTCCGTGGTCTTATGAGCTGGCTTGATAAAGGCAAGATCGTAGACAAATCAAGAAACTAAGGCGAAATTATCGCCGACCATATTAGAGAGGACGCACTTTGCCTCCACTCTGATACTTAAGATTAACGAACCAAAGGGGAGCTTATGCTCCCCTTTTTTTATAGTACATTGAGTCATCCTGAGCGTGCGAAGCAAGCGTGAGGATCTTAAGACATTAGTGAGATTCTTACGGTCGCTTCACTCCCTCAGAATGACTTCAAGTCTAAGTAGAAATTGGATTCAAAGTTATGGATGTGCCGGGCGATACCGTAGGCATAATACAAAGGCAGTGTGGCACTTTATATTCACACAAAAAAAGGGCATCCGAAGATGCCCTTTGTAGTTTCTGAAATTGGTTAGTAACTTACTTAGTTACAGATTTAACAAGTGCGATGCTGTATGCTTCGTTATCGAAAGCACCGTGCTCGTTAGGATGGTTTTTGTAAAGCCATCCGTCGAAGAAAACCTCTCCGAATTTGAAAACTTTGATCTTAGCTACAGGGTTGTTCTCTTCAGCGGAGCGTGTTGTGATAACACCGTCAGCGTTGATAACGAAGTCCGGAAGGTAGTATTCTACCTGTACTTCGAAAGGAGTACCTGTAACTTCTGCTTTCTGACCGATAAGCACGTCGGTCTCAACAGAGCTGTTTTCTGTAAGGTTTTTAACCTCGATGATGAGGCTTTTGTATTTGTCTGAAACAGCCTGCGGGATGTCAAACTTACGCTCTTTAGGTGTAGCAACACCGGCGTGTGGGTCAGCAGCAGGTTGATCAGCGTGTGGATTTTCTACAGATGTAGATGTTTGCGCAGGAGCAGCGTTAGTCTGCTCGTCTTCGACAACGCCCTGTGAGCAAGCTGCGAGAAACGCAACCATCAGAAGGCTTACTAAAAGTTTTTTCATGTCTATCCTCAAACCACAAATTTAAAAGCGGAGTGGGAGGGATTCGAACCCTCGATACGGTATATGCCGTATACTCACTTAGCAGGCGAGCGCCTTCAGCCTAGCTCGGCCACCACTCCCTTTTAGGTAAATTAAAAAAAAGAAACGGAGGAGGTAGGATTCGAACCCACGGAACGCTCGCACGCTCAACGGTTTTCAAGACCGCCTCCTTAAGCCAGACTCGGACACTCCTCCGTAACAAAGCAGGAAATACTTATAGAATATTATGATACCTTTTTCAAGAGTAAATTTCAAAAACCTGACGTTTGTTCCCTTTTTTCTTTCAGGATCTTCCACTGGCCGTTCTCTCGGGTGAAAAAAGTTTTCGAATAGAATGTAACCATTTCCCCTCGTTCACTTATATGTTCGACATATTTTACTTCTGCCAGTGTGTCTTTTATATTTTCTGAAACGATCATAAGTCCTGCGTGCTCGCTGTTTTTCGTCAGCATGCCGAAGTGCTCGGTGAAGTCGTCCGCTTTGAACAGCTTCCTCAGATCGCTCTTTGCCGAATACAGGTGATACACTCCCGCCCCGTCGGATGCTTTATAGCACTCGGAGCGGAATTTTATTACTTCGCTAGGACTCAAAGGTGTCATCTATGCTCCTGTGACCGTAATAGTCTTCTATGCCCATCGGCTCGATGTCTATGCCGTCGGCGAACAGTGTCAGCCTGATGAGCTCCAGCAGCTCTCGGAAAGACTTCCTGTCCAGAGCCGTCACCATACATACCTTGTTATACCTTTCGATAAGGTTCACTATGCCGTGTGCCCGCTCATATTTCTCCGGATCGCCCAGCTCGTCCATCTCGCCGAACTGTATATAGTCCGTCTCAAACTGTTCGAGCATATCTATTTTATTAAGTACTAATATAGTCTCTTTGTCCGTAAGCTCAAGCTCCTGAAGCACCGCTTCCACGGATGCGACCCTGGAATTAAAGCCGTCGGAGCAGACATCCACCACATGCAGAAGCGCGTCGGCGTCCTGAAGCTCCTCAAGGGTGCTTTTGAAAGCTCCTTTCAGGTTTTCGGGGAGGTCTCGGATGAATCCCACCGTGTCGGTGATGATGACGTCACGCTCCTGAGGGAACCTTATCCTCTTTGAGCTGGTGTCCAGTGTGGCAAACATAAGGTTGTCCGCATAGACCCCGCTCTGGGTGAGGCTGTTCAGCAGGGTGGATTTCCCTGCGTTGGTATATCCTATGATGGAGACTATGGGCAGTTCGTTCCTGTTTCGCTTGCGCCTCATTGTCTCTCTGTTCTTTTCGATGTGTTTCAGTTTTTTCGAAAGCATGGCGATGCGGTCGTTGATGCGCCTTCTGTCTATCTCCAGCTTCGTATTACCGGGGCCACGTCCGCCTATTCCGCCTGTAAGACGCGAAAGGGAGTCGTCCCTCTGTGAGAGTCTCGGGAGCAGATATTTAAGCTGTGCGAGCTCCACACGTATCTTGCCGTCGTTTGTCTTTGCTCTTTTGGCAAAGATGTCGAGGATGAGCTGAGGTCTGTCGAGGATCTTCAGATCGGTGAAGTCTGCGATCGACTTCGCCTGTGCAGGGGAGAGCGGGTTATCAAAAACGAGGAACTCCACGCCGCTCTGCATGGATTTTATGACTATCTCTTTCAGCTTTCCCGGTCCGATGACATATTTTGGGTGGATTTTATCTTTCAGCTGAACAACTTCGTCTATGACATACATATTCGCACTGCGGGCGAGCTCTGAAAGCTCTGCCATATTTTCCCTCGCATGTGCTCTGGACGGATAGCATCCGATGAGCATGGTGACATTCCCTTCGTCCACCTTGTGCAGACGCTTTGTCTTTGAGGATATCTCGCTTTCCAGCTCTGTGATGAAAGCCTGATAGTCCACAGACTGCCTGTGCGGGTCTGTGTCTGTCATAAAGTCGAAATAGTTATAGTTGTCAGGCGGGAGCAGGTGCGCCGTCTGCATCCTGTATGGATGCCCCTGCGGGTTAAAGTGCAGGGCGGTCACGCTGTCGAGCCTGAGCAGAGCAAGGTCTGTAAGGTCGTCATCTGTGATGTCTTCGCCTTTCAGGTGGGTGTGGAGCAGTCTCAGCCCCCGCAGGCTTCCCGGTACGATGGGGAACCTCTCCAGACTGGGTATGAATACTTCGTTCGTATCGCCCACAATGACATACTGTACGTTACCTTTACGGTCGGCGAGTATGCCTATCTGTCTGTTCAGCTCGAATGATAAGGAGCAGATGGTCTTAGCCAGTTCGGGCTGGATGGTTTCGTTCACCCCTGCCTTTCTGGAATAGAGCTTCTCAAGGTTCTGTGTCTGATGAGGTTTTAAACCTCCGATATTACCGAATAGTATATATGTCTCCGTCTCTCGTCATTCTGAGCTTTGCGAAGAATCTGAAAGTTTCAGATCCTTCATTTACTCATCTATTGATCCATAATAGATTCGTACAGCCTGCGGCTAGTCATTCAGGATGACTTAATATTTAGTGAGGCACATCGTGTGCCTTATATTCCGTATTTATTTGTCACTATTAATTTTTCGTCCATGAAAAATTAATTCGGGTCGTTTCGATTGAATACATCCAATCTCACTCCCACTTCGTGAGGCGCATCCTGCGCCTTATATGCCGTATTTATATGCTGCCGCACATGCGCCCTCGGAGGAGACCATGCATGGTCCAACGGGGTTTACGGGGGTGCAGGCAGAGCCGAAAAGAGCGCACTCGTTCGGCTTTATATATCCTTTCAGAACGTCTCCGCAGGAGCATCCTGCTATCTCGTCGTCCCCTTCGAGATTGACGTTAAATCTTTTGAAAGCGTCGAATTCTTCGTATTCCTTACGGAAGGCGAGTCCGCTGTCTTCGATGAAGCCTATGCCACGCCACCAGCAGCCTTGCTTTTCATAAACAGTGTCTATCACCTGACGGGCCTTTTCGTTCCCTTCGTCGGATACCACACGTGAATACATGTTCATCGCCTTGTAATCGCCGGTATTGACCTGACGCACCATTTCGAGGATGGAGCTGAGTATGTCCACAGGCTCGAAACCTGTGACAACGGCAGACATCCCCTGCGCAACGACAGGGTCGTAGAGCCCTATGCCTGTGACGGCTGTCACATGACCGGGGCATACGAATCCGTTTATCTTAAGGTTGTCGTCTGAGAGTATCAGAGAGAGAACCTCGGGCATTGTCTTGTTATACGGTGTGATGCTGACATTCTTATATCCGCCTTTTTTAGCCATGAGTGCGAGCCCTGCGACGGCTGGGGCTGTGGTTTCAAAGCCGATGCCGACGAAGACCACTTCCTTATCGGTCTCTTTCGCTATCTTAAGTGTATCAAGCGGGGAGAATACTATGCGCACGTCTGCCCCTGCGGATTTCATCTTCTGCAGGTTCTGCCCGTCTGCACCGGGCACACGCATCATATCGCCGAATGTCGCTATCACGGCTCCTCCGGATGCTATGTCGAACAGGGCGTCTATCTCACACTGTGGAGTGACGCACACGGGGCATCCCGGGCCGGATATGAGGTCTATATTCTTTGGCAGTATGCTTTTAATGCCGAATTTAGCTATCGCCATGGTATGGCTTCCGCACACTTCCATAAAGCGGTAGCAGTCTTTCACTGCCTCTTTTTCAATCTTTGCTATCAGCTTTTTACAAAGCTCGGCATCTCTGAAATCATCAATCATCAATGCCATCTGCGAATTCCCTTAAAACCTGAAGTGTCTTCTGCGCCTCTTCGGGGTCCATCTTTGCGATAGCCATCCCTGCGTGAACCATCACCCAGTCGCCTACCTCTACTTCGTCGGGGAGTATCATGGTAGATACGTCCCTCTTTGTACCGCCGATGTCGACTATTGCGCCGAATTCATCTTTTTCTAAAATCTTTCCTGGAAAACCTAAACACATAAATCAGCTCCGTTTCAAATTCTCTTTCGGAGAAAGTAAATTGCATATACTAGCCCCGCTACGAATCCGCCGATATGAGCCCACCAGGCCACACCGCCGTTCCCTGCGCCTGTTCCGTTCAGGAATTGAAACAGAAACCATAAGAGCAGGAAGATGAAAGCAGGAATATTCGCCACTGTTATAAAAATAATAATAATTATGAGCGTCTTAACCTTTGCATGAGGATAAAACACCAAGTAAGCCCCCATCACCCCCGCAACGGCACCGCTGGCGCCGACCATGGGTATGACAGAGTCAGGGAACATGATAACCTGTGAAGCGGCAGCAGCCAGCCCGAACATAATGTATATGAACAGATATCTGACATGCCCCAGCTTGTCCTCGACATTATCGCCGAAGATGAACAGGAAGTACATGTTGCCTATTATATGCATAAATCCGCCGTGCATGAACATAGATGAGAGTATGGGCAGGTATCTGTCTGCCGCCGTCAGCATCGAGTTCTCCACAAAAAGCCTCTTAGGTATCAGCCCGTACTCGAAGATGAATGCGTGCTCCTGCTGGGGAGGCATCTTAAGCATTGTCATGAATACGAAAACGTTAACCAGTATGATAGCCCAGTTGACAAAAGGGAATGTCGACGAAGGTATCGAGTCCTTTAACGGAAATATATTTCAGCTCCTTTACAGTCTGACTATCTTGTCAGCGTTGAACAGTTTGTTGCCGACGGTGAGTGCGTCTGTCACCTTACCTGCGGCGAGCTTGTCCACTATGCCGAAGTATTCGAGACATGCACCGCAAGCGAGAACCTCTATGCCGAGCTCCTCTATCTCATTCACCAGCTTAATGGTCTCTTCGTTCAGCGTAAGCATCTTCACGCTGTTGTTAACGAATATAATTGTCTTTGGCTTTACGTCCAGATTTTTAATGTTTCCGATGAAGCCTTTCATGAGCATTTTGCCCAGTTCGACCTCTTCGGAGCCGATGCACTCTGTGCTGATGAAGACCACTATATTTTCGTCTGCGGACTTCTCCTCGGCTATGGCGCAGTCGTATCCTTTGGCTGCGTCTATTTTGTAATATCCGTCGAACTCTGTGACACTTACAGTGTGCCCGTTTGCTTCACAAAAGTTTTTGACGTTTATGCTGGAGCCTTTATTGTCTACCAGAATGGTGACAACTCCTTCTTCGATCTTTTCAAGTTCAGCTTTGATCAACAGGACGGGCTGCGGGCAAGCCATCCCTCTAGCGTCTATCTGCATTTTAAAAACCCCATAAAAATAATATAGTCTTTATATTACTCCCCTGTATGATTGTTTCAAGCACTTTTAAGCGTGGGGGGCTTAATACTTTGATGGAAAATCCGATTATTATAAATGTAATATCAAACAAGCGGGTAACCATATGAAAACAGCTGCGATAGTACAGGCAAGATATGCCTCCACAAGGCTCCCCGGGAAGATACTGAAAGCTCTCCCCTACGGCGGTTCAGAGACAGCTCTGCATCAGGTGATAAAGCGCCTCAGACGCTGTGTGATGCTGGATGAAGTGATAATAGCGACAACAGACCACCCCGAGGACGATGCCGTGGCAGCCCTTTGCGAAGAGGCGGGAGTCAGCTTTTTCAGAGGGAGCATGGACGATGTGCTCAGCAGATATTACGGTGCCGCGAATAAATTCGGCGTGGATGTCGTCGTCAGGGTGACGAGCGACTGCCCGTGCATAGACTCAGATATCATAGACGACATGCTGAGAAAGTTTGAAAATGCGGACTACATGTCCAATGTGCACCCGAGGATATTCCCCCACGGGCTGGATGCAGAGGTCTTCACCTTTGAAGCATTGAAAAAAGCCCACGAGGAAGCAGAGGCAAAGCACGAGAGGGAGCATGTGACCCCGTACATAATAAACGGCGGATTCAGAAAGATGTCCTATCAGCCATCCGTATGCGGAGGGGCGGAGATACGCATCACTCTGGACAGACCGGAGGATTATGCAGCTTTGTGTGCCGTTTACGACAGCCTGTATAAAGAGAACGAGTTCTTCGGCTATGCGGAGATAATGCGCCTGTTCAGAGAAAAGAGATGGATAGGCATCATAAATGAAAATGTAGTGCAGAAGAAGGTATACGAAAACATAAACGACGAGATCGACGCAGGTGTGAGCATGCTCCGCCTTCAGGAGCTGCACAGAGCCGCAGATATACTGGATGAGAACAGATGAAAGCAGCAGATATACTCTCAAAATTCAGCATGGAAGGCGTAGCGATAAAGAGCTACTGCTCCGCATCGGACGACGAACTGCTAATGGTGCTCGACTGGCGGAATGACCCCGAGATACGCAAGTTCATGTTCACCACCGACGAGATAAAGGTCTCAGAACACCTAGAATACGCCAGAGGGCTTGAAGGGCGTGAAGACAGGTTCTACTTCATCGTGATAAGAGAGGGCACATACATAGGCTCCATCGCCGTGACCGAGGCAGACTATAGGAATAAATCGGCATTCCTCGGCATATACGCCAGACCCGATGAAGCAATAAAAGGCGCAGGGCAGACACTCATGCATGCGATATGTAAGATAGTGTTCGACGCTATGGAGTTTCACTCGCTGAGGCTCGAGGTGCTGGAATCAAACGAACGAGCCATCAGATTTTACGAGAAGTTCGGATTTAAGACTGACGGAGTGCTCCGAGAGGTGTATTCTAAACAGGGTATATACGAAAACGTGCTCATCATGAGCATGCTGGAAAGGGAATACAGAGGTAGATATGAGTGAGCTATTTAAAGACGGGCGTGTTTTCCTCGTGGCGGAGCTCTCGGCTAATCACGGCAACTCCCTTGAGACGGCTCTGAAAACTGTCGATGCGGCAGCAGCCTCGGGCGCAGACGCCATAAAGCTCCAGACATACACCGCAGACACCATCACCATAGACTGTGATAATGAATATTTCAGAATAGATTCAGGCACCATATGGGACGGCCGTAACCTGCACGACCTCTATAAAGAGGCATATACGCCGTGGGAGTGGCACGAGCCGATACAGAAGCGTGCCCATGAGCTCGGCATAGAGTTCTTCTCCACACCTTTTGATAATACTGCCGTGGACTTTCTGGAAGCTATGAATGTGCCTTGTTATAAAATAGCCTCTTTCGAAGTTACCGACATACCCCTCATCAGTTATGCCGCATCAAAAGGCAAGCCGATGATAATATCAACGGGGATAGCCACCGTGGAGGAGATACAGGACGCTGTGGATGCGTGTGTCAAAGCTGGGAACTGCGACGTTACTCTGCTGAAATGCACATCCTCATACCCTGCACCCGTAGAAGATGCAAACCTTGCCACTATAGTGGATATCAGAGATAAATTCCGTGTGAAGGTGGGGCTGTCAGACCATACGGAGGGGTTCGCCTCTGCCGTGGCTGCTGCCGCTCTCGGTGCCGTAATGGTGGAGAAGCACTTCATACTGGACAGATCGATCGGCGGCCCCGATGCATCATTTTCCATGAATCCGGATGAATTTAAGCAGATGGCAGATGTCATCAGAAATATAGAGAAAGCGATGGGCAGACCGTCCTATAACACCACTGAGAATCCTCCGAAAGGGAGGGTCTTTGCACGGAGCCTTTTTGTGGTGGAGGATGTGAAAGCGGGCGAGGAATTCACCCCCGAGAATGTCCGCTCCATCAGACCGTTCGGCGGTATGCTGCCCAAGCATCTCCCCGACGTGATAGGTAAAAAAGCTGTAAAAGACATAAAAAGAGGAACACCTCTCAGTATTGATATGATAAAATAAATTACTGCTACAAAGGAGCTTTGACATGTTTAATGATAAATCCATACTTATAACCGGCGGAACAGGTAGCTTTGGTAAAAAGTGCGTGAAGATGCTCCTGGAGCAGTATAAACCGAAGAAGATCATCGTCTTTTCCAGAGACGAGCTGAAACAGTTTGAGATGCAGCAGGAGTTCAACCAGCCGTGCATGAGATACTTCATAGGCGATGTTCGTGACGAAAAGCGTTTGAATCAGGCTATGTACGGCATAGACTATGTGATCCACGCCGCTGCCCTGAAGCAGGTTCCCGCTGCGGAATATAACCCGGGCGAATGTATAAAGACAAACATCAGCGGTGCGGAGAATGTTATCAGCGCAGCCATCGCAAACGATGTGAAAAAGGTGATAGCACTTTCAACAGATAAGGCGGCTAACCCTATAAATCTCTACGGAGCGACGAAGCTCGTGTCCGACAAGCTGTTCGTAGCGGCGAACAACATAAAGGGCCCGAGACAGTGCATATTCTCCGTCGTAAGATACGGAAACGTTCTCGGTTCCAGAGGCTCTGTCGTGCCCTTCTATAAAAAACTGATAGCAAAAGGCGAGACCGAGCTCCCCGTCACAGATGAAAATATGACAAGGTTTTTCATCACCCTTGAGCAGGGGATAAACTTTGTTTTCAAAAACTTTGCCCGTATGAAAGGGGGCGAGATATTCGTTCCGAAGATACCTTCCATGTATATAAAAGAGCTGGCGAAAGCTATGGCTCCCGATCTGAATATAAAGCTGATAGGCATACGTCCGGGGGAAAAACTGCATGAGATAATGTGCCCCGCAGACGACAGCCACCTTACGCTGGAATTCGACGACCATTATGTCATAACTCCGGCGATACTTTTCGTTGCAAATCCTGACTATTCCGTCAATGCCCTTGGTGAAAAGGGTGTACCTGTGGAGAAAGGATTCGAGTATAATTCAGGCAATAATGAGGACTGGCTCTCCCACGAGCAGTTCCTTGAAATGTGCGAGGGGTAGATGAAGTTCATCCCATACGGAAAACAGAGCATAGACCAGAGCGACATTGACGCTGTTGTGGAGGCTTTGCGCTCCGACTTTCTGACGACAGGCCCCGCTGTCGAGCGTTTCGAGCACGAGATATCCGAATATACGGGTGCAATATACGCCACTGCCGTTTCCAGCGGTACTGCTGCCCTGCACCTTGCTGCGCTTGCCCTCATTAAGCCGGGCGAGAAGGTGCTCGTCTCTCCTATAACATTTGCCGCCACGGCCAATGCCGTACTCTATGCAGGGGGCATCCCCGTATTTGTAGATATAGAGCCCGAAGGGAACATGGACTTCGACATGTGTGTCGACCTTTTGCGTGCAGATGACGATATCAGGCATATATTTGTGACCCATATGACAGGCAGACCCGTGGATCAGGACAAACTGAAACAGCTGAAAGAAGTATTCGATCTGGGCGTGGTGGAAGACTGCGCACACTCCCTCGGTGCGGAATTCGGCGGACACATGGCTGGCGGCTGTACATCGTCTGACATGTCTATACTCTCCTTTCACCCGGTGAAGCATGTGACGACAGGCGAGGGCGGAGCGATAACAACCAACAGCGAAAAACTGCACAGAAAGGTACAGGCTCTCCGCACACACGGCATTACAAAAGATAAAGACGAATTCCAATATAAAAATCTGGCATACGATACCCACGGGAATCTGAATCCGTGGTATTACGAGATGCAGGATCTGGGCTTTAATTACCGCATCACAGACTTTCAGTGCGCTCTAGGTGTTTCACAGATGAAGCGGCTGGACGGCTTTGTGGAGCGGCGCAGGGAGATAGCACAAGGATATGACGCAGTATTCGCATCAAAGGGCTCATTCATGCCTCTGTACGACTACGACAGGCGGAGTGCTTATCACCTTTATGTTGTCCAGACATATTTCGACAGCCTCGCCATTACACGTGCGGAGCTCTTCAACAGAATGCGTGAGGAGGGGATAGGGCTGCAGATGCACTATATCCCTGTGCCTATGCTGCCTTACTATGCAGAAAAGGGCTACAGCATGAACAACCTGCCGACGGCTATGAAGTATTACGACAGATGCTTCTCCATACCTATATACCCCGCTATGACGGACGAAGATGTCCAGCGGGTCACCGACACTCTCTATAAGGTTATTAAGTAAAATATTGGGTCATTACGCCTGAATACAGGCTAAGTATTACAGAAAAGAAAAGGGCAGCCAAAAGGCTGCCCCGTTCAGTGTGTGTGAGGTCTGTACTTGCGTACTCTTTCTATCTTGTTAGTTATCTCACAATATTACTTAAGCTCTTTGAGCATCTTTTTAGCGTAAGCCACGTTGTGGTTCATCACTGTTTTGATGAGCTGGAGCTTTTCTTTCTTAGCAGCATCTTTCTCTTTGCTGATGAGGTGATGCAGTTTAGCGGAAAGCTGCAGATATTCTGCTTTGCCTTCAGCATATTTTTTGTCGTCGAACTTCAGTTCGAAGTCGATGCCTTTCACGTTCCAGAGTGTGTTGTTGATGATGAAAGGAGCAAAGTCGCTTACCTTTCTGCCGTCAGCGAGCACTATCTCAGAGTTTGTGAAATTGTCGAATGTGATACCGTCTTTTCCTGCTTTCATAGTGTAAGAGCCGAAGAAAGGTTTTTTCACATCGTTAGCGTTCTGGTATGTGTACCATGATGTAAAGTTCTGCTCGTGTGAAGAGTGACAGCTGTCGCAGTCTCTTGCTTTGCCTACAGAGTGAGACATCTTGTCCATCTGGATCCAAGCGAGCATCTTATCGTTTGTTTCGAAGCCTTCGTGTGTACCTGTGATGATGTACATATCGTTCACCTGGTCAGCTTTACGCTCAACAACAAAGCTCTCAGGCTCGCCTATTTTGGTGATGCCTTTTACTTCTGTTTTTTCGATAGTTCTCAGCTTAAGACCTTCAGGAGCAGCATCTTTACCTATGCCCATTGTTCCCATTGGGTATGGTTTAAGAGGTATCCACTGGCCTGATTCAGGATGTTTCACAAGCATAGGCTGGTCTCGTTTGCCGTAGAATTCTTTATGTTTTGTAAACTTGTTAGGCATGCCTTCAGATTTACCGGGGCCCCAGAAAGTGAACTGGTAAGCGCCGACTTCCTGAATGTGGCATGATGTACAGTCTACATTCTGGTGGTCGCCTGATTTAACTGCGTCATAGATCTCTGTGTGGCAGTTAGAGCAGGATTTCTTAGCATCTTCAGAGCCGAGATGTCCGTATGAGTGGTCTTTGAATGTGTGGCAGTCGCTGCACTGAAGACCTGCTGCATCGTGAGCATCTCTTGGGAGCTCGTTCACAGGGAAAGCGAACTCTTCACGGAGGAAACCGGCTCCACGTCTTCTGTCCATAGGACCGGCGTGGCAGATAGTACCTTTACCGCTTCCGTAGCAGGAGAGTTTATCAGGAGAAGCCGTGAATTTATGTCTTGCTTCAGATTTCTTATATCCTTCATAGTGGCAGTCGTTGCAGGAAGCGTGACACTTGTTACAGCCTCTTCCGCTTGCCTGAGCCATTGTGCCTTTATATTCTTCAGGCTTTGTGCATTCGCCTTTAACTTCTTTATAGTTAGCTTCATCGCCGAACCAGTAACCGCAGTTCTGTGGTCCGGGAGGTGATGCTGTCCATGAAGTAAAGCCTCTCTGGTATTTGTTAAGTCCCATGCCTGATTTGTTGTAATCTGTTACTTCCTTCTCATGGCAGTTACCGCAGGTCTGTCTTGCGATCTCAGGGTTGTATGCCATTGTTTCAGGGTCGTGGTCATGGTAGTAGAGCTGGATGATGTTTTTTATCCCCTGCTCTTTAGCCATAGCTTCGTTTGTAGGCTTTCTGATAAGAACTTTTGTTCTGTTTGTGCCTTTAGGCTGGATAGGATCATAGTTTGTGATCTCTCTGCTGACAGCCTGATATTTATGATTTTTACCTACTGCTGCGTAGAATGGTCTTGGCATGCCTTCGTGGGCAGCGTCTTTGTCCAGCTTTGTATTATCGCCCAGGTGGCAGCTGACGCAGGATATTCCGCCCATGTTTACCTCTTCGTCTACCTTAGCAGGGTCAAGGTACATCTGTGGAAATCCGAGTTCTTTCATCATTACCTCATCGCCGTGGCAGCGTACGCATGTCGAGTCGCTCTCGTATGCATATGCAGAAACGGAAAGAAGGGCAATCAATGTTAAAAGTATTGCTTTACGCACTTTACACCTCCGTTGTAACTGAAAAGTTTCTCAAAAATAACATCCGTGTTATTTTTTCGTGTCGCCTAATGCAAACTGGTCTGCATTGGCTCCCGCTTCGCGAGGTACAGTCCTGTACCTTTCTTGAAGATGACGGATATTTATTCGTTGAAACTTCTACAATTTTATATGCAATGTGCGTGCCTGAAATGAACGCTTGTAAAGCTGAATCTTCGTTAAGGTTTTTGCAAAATGCAAAAAAGGCGTTAGAATATTTTGCTAAATGCAAAAATAATAGTTTGCCGTTTTGAAAAGTTATTATTTACCAGTGATAAAGAGACTTGGCAGGTATAGAAATGCGGCTTAGCTTATGCCGTATTCTTTCAGCCTGCGGTATATGGTGGATGCGTCTATGCCGAGCTTTTCTGCTGCGTGCTGTTTGTTTCCGTCGCACATGTCGAGCACGGATATTATGTGTCTTCGGGTGACAGTCTCCAGCGAGATGTCTTCGTCCTGCACTCTGCATCCGAGGTTCAGCGATGCGCATGTGAGCTTATCCGTCTGTTCCAGTATCATAGCTCTTTCGATAATGTTCGACAGTTCGCGTATATTCCCGGGGAAGTTGTAATTACGCAGACACTCCACGGCGGCTTCTTCTATGCCTGTCACGGCTGTGTTGATGTGCCTGTATTTCTGTATGAAATGGCTTGCCAGCGGGAGGATGTCGTCTTTTCGCTCTCTCAGCGGAGGGAGCAGTATGTTGAATACATTCAGCCTGTAGTAGAGGTCTTCTCTGAAAGTTCCCTTTGCCACCATCTCGAGAGGGTCTCGGTTTGTGGCTGCTATGATGCGCACATCGGATGTCTCCTGCAGGGATGCACCGACAGGGTAGAAGCTCTTTGTCTCGAGGAATCTGAGGAATTTCGGCTGAAGGTCGAGGGGCATCTCGCCTATCTCGTCGAGGAAGAGCGTGCCTCCGAAGGCTGTCTGTACGATACCCTTGCTGTCTTTATCCGCTCCTGTGAATGAGCCTTTCTTATGTCCGAAGAGCTCACGCTCGAACAGGTGCGGCTGAAGGTTGCAGCAGTTGATAGCAGCAAATATCTTTTTGCTCCGCTCGCTGTTTTCATGTATGTAGCGTGCCATCACTTCCTTTCCCGTGCCTGTCTCGCCCGTTATCATAACGTTCGTATCGGATTTCGCCACCCTTTGAGCCTGCAGGGCTATCTCCTTTATGCTCTGGGATGCCATGACAAAGCTGTCGGGACGGCTGTGTATGTCCGCCGTATTTTTCAGAGATATGGTCTCTTCGGTCATCTGAAGTTTATATATCAGCAGTTCGGTGTCTACTGGTTTCGGGATATAGTCGAATGCGCCTGTTTTAATGGCTTTTACGGATTCGTCTATGGTGCTTTCGCCTGTCATGAGGAGCACGTATGTTTCGGGGTTTGATGCCTTTACCCTCTCCAGCACGTCGAATCCTGTGAGCTCCGGCATGCGTATGTCGCTGACCACTATGTCTGCGCTGTTTTCGGAGAGGTATTCCATGGCAGATACGGGGGAGGTGAAAGCTGTGATGGAATAGTGTTTTTCTATCGCACGTTTTAAAACTCTGTTCAGCGTGGTGTCATCTTCAATCAGAACTACTTTCATCTCTCTTCTCCAGAATAATAGTAAATGTGGTTCCCAGCGATTCTGCACTCTCCACATTTATCTGTCCGCCATGTTTCTTTACTATTTTATACACCAATGCGAGGCCGAGCCCCATACCTTTTTCAGGTGATTTCGAGGTATAGAAGGGGTCGAATATCTTATTCAGTTTCTCCTGCTCTATCCCTTCGCCCGTGTCGCTCACGGACAGGAGCACTTTGTCTTCTGTACGGCTCAGTTTTATATCTATGGAACCATCATGCTCTATGGCGTCCATTGCGTTTTGTATAAGGTTTACCAGCACCTGCTGAAGCAGTGTCGGATAGCCCTTCACCGTGACGTCCGTCAGCTCCATGTTCACTTTGACACCTGGCTTAAAGCCCATATAGCGGACAGTCTCTTCCACGAGGTGCTTCATGTCCACTTCTTCGAAAACCGTCTCGGAGTCTTTGCTCGGTGCGAGTTTACGCAGATTCTTTATGATGTCCACACAGCGCTTTGCTTCTGCCTTTATGGTTTCGAGGTCTTCGGACTGCTCGGGGATCTCCTCCTCCAGAAGCCCCGCAAGGACTATGATGCTGTTCAGCGGTGTGTTCAGCTCGTGTGCGACACCCCCCGCCATTACACCGAGCGCCGAGAGCCTGTTCATCAGCTCCAGCTTTGTCTGTGTGTTTTGTATGTCTTTGATATATATCTTCAGCGAGCCCGCCATGGAGCGGATGCTGTCTACTATCTCGTCTATTTCACCTGTGAAATGGCCGTCTATTTCGTGGTCAAAGTTCCCTTCGCTGTATGCCTTCACCGCCAGCTTTATCTCTGCGAAGGGCTTCATGAAGTACCTGCTGAATACCACGGCTGTCAGCACGCTGAGGAAAATGGAAAAGAACATGACGGCGAGGAAATCACGCCTGAGCAAATGAAGCGAGCGGAAGAAATAGTCGCTGTTCATCAGTGTGCATATCCTCCATGACTGCTCTGGGGTCTGATACGGATTCAGTGTTGTGCAGAACATATATCCGCCGTCCAGCTCCAGTATGGGGTCGTCTTCCTGCTGCAGCCACTTAAAGGCATCCGTGCCGTATACGTTTTCAAAGAAATATGATGTGCCGAACTGATTGGCGAATTCGTATTTTCTGTCATGGTGAAAGAGGAATACGCCGTCCCGCTCGGGGTTAATGCTGTTTATCTCTGCTATGAAAGATATCCCCCTGCGGTTGTCGAGCTGGCTGACAGTGTCGCCCAGCTTGCTCCCCCAGAAGTTTATTATGAGGTATCCCAGCACCTTTTCACCTTCGAAAACAGGTATAAGCGAGCGTATCATCGAAGGGCAGAAGGATGTCGCATCAGGCAGATGTCCCCTTTCAAAGTCAGAGAATACGGGCACTTTACTGTTGTTCTCTTTTACTTTCTGAAAGAAGTTCCTGTTGCTGAGGTTGATCACTTCATAGTTCGGGTCGCCGGTAAGCACCACGCCCTCACGGATGAAGACCACGATGTCTCCGTCCAGTGTGACGAGTCGCATAGCCTGTATGTCTTCGATCTTACTGCTGTATGTCATGAAGAGGTCTTCTGCGGTTTTCCTCGTGGAGGGGTCTTTGAAATATGCTTTGAGGTCTGCATTTTCGGCTATGGCAGTGGTGAGATAGCTGGCTTTATCGAGGAAGTCCTCTATGCCGTTGCGCTTCATGCGGAGGATAAGTTCCGCCTGAGACTTTACGTCGTCCTGTATCAGCTTCTTCGACTGGGCAAAGTATATGCCAGTGGTCATAGACAGGATAAAAACAACAAGTACGCTTATGTAAACTGCCAGACGTTTGATCATGTTTTATTTTAACTATTTGTCGTGACGATGTAAATGAAATAAAGGTATACAGCGGTGTCATTCTGAGTGAAAGAAGAGAACGAAGAATCTGAATATTTCAGGTCCTTCAGTATGACAAAAGAAAAGCCCGCCATTGCTGACGGGCCTTCGTATATTTAAGTCTTAAATTTATGCAGCAGGGTCTGCGGGCGGAGTGAACACTCTTGTGGAGAGTTCGCTGTTTATCATGAAGAGCCCTGAGCCTGTGCCGCCTGCGAGCTTCAGCTTGTCGATGATCTCTTTCACTGTGGATTCCTCTTCTACCTGCTCGTTGATGAACCACTGAAGGAAAGTGTTCGTAGCGTGGTCTTTTTCATCGAGGGCGAGGGAAGCGAGGTCGTTTATTCTAGCTGTAACTTCCTGCTCGTGCTTGAGAGTTTCTTCAAACATCTCAAGGGCGTCTTTATATTCTTTTCTTGGCTTTTCGATAGTTTCAAGTTCCACTACCGATCTGTCCATGATGTAGTTGAAAAATTTAGTAGCATGCATCATCTCTTCCTGATACTGGGCGTTGAACCAGTTTGAAAAACCTTTCAGCCCTATGTTGTCCGCATGTGCAGACATAGCGAGATAAACGTATGCAGAGTAAAGTTCGAAATTGAGCTGGGCGTTGAGCGCCTTAGCCATTTTGTCGGATACCATTTGAGTCTCCTTATGGATAAATTTTATCTATTATAATACCGTTTTTGTCTGTTTACAATAACAATATTATAGGAAATATAGAGGTCGTTCCGCCTCAAGTTGTTTGCTTATCAGCAGTAAATTCTGAAGTCCATAGCAGGGAAGATGCTGTTCTTCGTTTCCAGCTTTTCGAGGAATTGCCAGTCTTCGAAGCTGTCTTCCACCATGTCTCTTAGTCGCATGAAGTTGTGTATGTGCTCCTTCGTACGCTGAACGGCATAGTCTATAGCTGTGCCCGTGGTCACGAGGAAAGCCCAGTCGCTGCTCTGCGCAAGGAATAGCTCACGAGCCATCTGGTTCAGACATCTGCGCTTATAGTCGTTGCCTGTGCTGTGGTAGTATTTCGCCATGTCTACCATCTTGTCCGACATAAAGTGCAGGTGGCGGTATATCCAGTCGTTCCCTTTGTTCAGCCACACGTCGTAATACCCTTTGTCCCCCCATGATGAAGGGTTCACGGAGACCACCTGATTGGTCGGGTACTCCTGCAGGTATTCAGACGGTGTGACAGCCTTTACGGATGACGATTTGTCCATCTCTTTGAAAACGTTATAAAGGAACTCCGGCCCCTCAAACCACCAGTGCCCGTAAAGCTCTGCGTCGTATGGGGATACAACCACAGGCTTGCGGTCGATCAGTTCGCCTATCTCGGCGAGCTGTTTTTCACGCTCGTGGACAAAGTGCTTTGCGTGTCCGACAGTTTTTTCGGATGCTATGCGGTGGTCATAGAATTCTTTATATTCGCTGTCGCCCGTGATGCGGTGATACTTGAATCCTGTGAAGACACGCTCACCGTCAGGACTGATGTATGGTTTTATATAGTCGTGGTCAAGGTCGTAGCCTATGTCACGATAAAAGTCTCTGTAGCTCACGTCGCCGGGGTAGCCCTCTTTGGAACTCCACACCTGCTTCGATGAGTAATAGTCACGTCCGAAAGCCGCAACGCCGCTCTTTGTATATACGGGTGCATAAACGCCGTATCTAGGTCTGGGCTTTGCATACAGCACGCCGTGGGTATCGACAAAGAAGTATCTTATGCCGTATTCGGCGAGTATGTCGTCGAGCCCTTCGAAGTATGCGCACTCAGGCAGCCATATACCTTTCGGCGGCTGACCGAATTTCTGCTCGTGGCTCTTCACTGCCATCTCTACCTGTGCACGTACAGCATTCTCCGTGTTTGTCAGCAGCGGGAGAAAGCCGTGTGTGAATCCGCAGGTTATGACGTCTATGTATCCCTTTTCGAGGAAATGACGGTATCCCGCTATCAGGCTTCTATTCAGATATCCGTAGTAGAAGTCCTTTATCCCCTGAAAGCGCTCTTTATACATGTGTGCGAGGTGTTCAAAGCATGTGCCTTTGGTGCGTTCGATCTCTTTATCAGCGAGCTCCAGCATCTTGTCCATATGCTTTTCATATCTGCTCATGAGGAGTCCGTCGCTCATCATCTCTGCCAGAGGCGGAGTGACAGACACGGCGAAGCGGAAGTTTATCCCTTCGTCCTCCATCTTTTTCATGTATTGGAGCATCGGAATGTATGTTTCGGATATCGCCTCATAGAACCAGTGTTCTTCGAGGAAATATTCGTATTCAGGATGTTTTACAAATGGGAGGTGCGAATGGAGCACCAGCATCCAGTATCCGCTCTGCATTATGCATCACCTTTTCTAAGCATGGCTGTGGAGGAGAGAGCCTCCTGCTCGTGTAGTTTTTTAAATAGCTCTGTGTGCAGACGGGCACTGCTGAGCAGTTCTTCCTTCTGCACGTCGGAAACGCCCGAAAGCTCAAAGATCTGCTCGATCTTCTCACCGACGGTCATCCATGTCTCTTTGTCTATCTCTTTGCTGACCTTGTCGCTTGGCATCTTTATCTTTTTAGAGCTGGCGATGGTGAAGTAGTTTCCCATGCTGTCCAGTATGCCGAGCTCCGCCCAGAGGTTCATCTCGGGGCAGTACAGGTCGAAGTACCAGTTGCCGTATTTCTCAACACGCACACCGGCGAGCTCCTGCGTATTTTCTCCGTCAGACTGAAACACCTTCAGGATGAAGACGGGGCTCTGTATGTTGAATCTGGAGAGGTATTCACCGACGGTCTTGTCGGATACTTCCCAGTAGACGTACTCTTTTTTCGGGTTCACGGGCAGCAGCACGACAGTGTCTAGGTTATACCTGTCGGGTATGGGGTATTCGGGCTTTCGTGCGGGCTCGGGCTGTAAAGGCTTTTCGGGCATGTGGCTTGTCACTGTGGATGAAGACGCCTGCGGAGCGACCTTCGGTGAGACAGTCTTCTCATACTTAGACAGTGCTTTCACCAGTTCGTCCTTTGTCATCCTGCTTCTGTTCGGCAGATTATGTTTTTTAGCCAGCTCATAGAGCTCTGTTTTATTCATAGTTTTAAGATTCATAGCAGCCTCCGAGCAACCCCCCGTATAATTCGATATATTTCAATGATGCAGTTTTCCATGAAAAATCTATCTGCATCACTCTCTTTCTGCATTCTGTTAATATAGGCGCATCACTAAAAAATGCTATCGCCCTGTTGATCTGTTCCTGCAGTGCCGAACGGCTGTATTCACCGATGAAGAAGCCGTATCCGCCGTCTGCGATGTCTGTGACGGAGTCCATATGTCCGCCTTTTTTGCTCACCACGGGGAGGGCACCGTAGCGCATTCCTTTCAGGTGGCTGTTTCCGCTCGGCTCGTATTGCGAAGGACGCAGGATGAAATCCGCAGCCCCATAGCCGAGGTGTACCAGTCTTTCATTAGACCCTATATGTGTGAATATATTGTCATGCTTGTTTGCTATTTCTTTGAATTTATTGCACAGGTGCGATTCACCGTAGCCGAAAAAGGCGAAGTTCGCCTCCAGCTTCGACAGCTCCTCAGCAGACTGCGCTATGAGCTCCAGCCCCTTCCTTTCGGTGAACTTCGTATCCACCATAAAGAGCGGTCGGGAAGCATTGCTCAGACCTGTTTCTTTCAAAAACGCTTCTTTATTCGTCTGTTTTGCGCCGATGTTCTCAGCGCAGTACATAGCGGCCAGATGCGGGTCGTTCAGAGGGTTGTATGTGTCATAGTCTATTCCGCCGAGTATCCCTTTCAGCTTTGTGGAGAGGTCCGCCAGCAGCAGCCCCAGACCTTGCGAGTATTCCTCTGTCTGTATGTCCTTTTCATATGTCGGGCTGGGCACAGTGATGTAGTCTGCGTGCACCATTCCGCCTTTGAGGAAGCTGATCCCCTCATAGTATTCCAGCTCTTCTATGTTATACACTTTCCACGGCAGTCCGAGCTCCTGTACGCTGAATTTACCGAATATCCCCTGAAATGAGATGTCGTGTGCGGTGAAGACCATCTTCGCCGTGATATCGTCATAGAAAAGGTTTCGGTAAACGGGTACGAGCCCCGTAGGCCATTCATGGCAGTGTATTATATCCGCATTCAGATGTGACCTTCGCATATATTCCAGTGAGGCGAGGGAAAACATGCCGAAGCGTATGTCGTTGTCGCTATAGTCGAAATCGCCAGAGCCGTATATGTGCCTTCTGGCGTACAGCTCGTCATTTTTCAGAAAGACGTATTCCACGCCGTCTCTGATAGTTTTCAGTATCTGAAAGGTAAAGGTGTTATGCCCCGCAGTGACGGTCAGTTCGCCCTCCGGCTGGCATCCGCATTTCGTATCGTCCAGACACAGATATCTGGGCGCAATGACATGGACAGAGTGTCCGTTCTGCGCCAGCCCTTTCGCCAGTCCGCCGACAGAATCACCCAGTATCCCTGTTCTGGAGAAGGGTGTCACCTCGCTCGATACGATAGCTATCTTCACTTATCCGCACCTCGGAGAAACTCTGCCGCGCTTTCCGGTGCGACCGAGTTGATGTAAAAGCCTGTTCCCGTCTCGAATCCTGCCACTCCCGACAGTCTCGGGGTTATCTCTATATGCCAGTGGAAGTCCTCTTTTATGCTGGTCCAGTAGCCCGGCTGTGATGGTCTTTTGACCACCGGTGGTGAAGTATGCACCACCATATTAAACGGAGGATCTTCCAAACAGTTGTAAAGCCTGTTGAAAATCTCCTTCGTGATATCAGCCAGCCCCGTGAGCTCTCCCTCATCACTTGTTGCAAAGCAATGACTGTGCCGTTTCGGGTATATGTTCACTTCGAACGGCAGTGCCGAAGCATACGGGCAGAAAGCCACGAAGTCCTGATTTTCGTATATTATCCTTTTATTCTCGCTCCGCTCCTGATCGAGTATATCGCAGAAGAGGCAGCGTTCCTTGCTCTGGTAATGCGCCAGTGCTGCTGCCAGCTTTGTCTTCACCACATTCGGCGTGACAGGCAGTGCGATTATCTGCGAGTGCGGATGCTCTATGGCAGAGCCCGCCAGCAGTCCATAGTTTTTAAAAGGCATGATATAGCGGAATCTCATGTCTTTCTTAAGGTCATTCATGCGCTCTTTAAATGTGTAAAAGAGGTTGTATAAAACATCCTCTGTATAATTCCCCGGATGTACGCAGTGCTTCGGTGTCTCTATCACCACCTCGTGTGCGCCTATGGCATTCACGGCGTCATATATGCCGTGTCCAGTGCGTTTCAGCTCGCCTTCGATGCGGAAAGCGGGATATCTGTTCGGCACCACACGGGTCAGCCATTCGTCACCGTCTTTCAGTGCGTATATCTCTTTTCCTGCTTTATCTTCATTCCCCACACAAAAAGGGCACACAGAGACCTCGTCCTGACGGAAAAGGAGTCTCTTCACAAGGAAGTCGTCAGGCTTCCTGCTCCTGTCTGTGGCTATAACAGACCATATCTGTTTTACGGGGTCGTATCTCAGTTCAGACATTTATCACCTATATGATCTCCAGCTTCCCTTTCACGTTCAGCCCGCCCTGCATCCTGAAAGGTATCAGCAGACATATCCCCTGATCGGTGAGGTCTGCGCCGCTTTCGGACTGGGACAGGGTCTTTGTAATATATGTGAAAAGCTCAGTCGGCTGATCAAATTCTATCTTAACACTTTTTGGAGTGTTTGTGTCCTTTATTATAAAAGTTTTCGAAGGAGCGTAACCCTCATCTGATAAAGGTTCTCCGTTGATCTCAGCTCCCGACATGTTGTTAAAGTGCAGGTTCAGCTCGAGAACATATGTCGCTTCCGTCTCACTATTTATATCTATCTCAAAGCTCAGCCCGTTTTTCATTGATTTATAAGTCTTTTTCACCGATGTGCCGTGCTTTGTTCCGTCCATATACAGTCCGCCTTCACGGGTGAATGTCACGGATGTTTTCCCGGCTTTCATCTCCGCAGGCTGATTGACGAAGTCGCCCATCTCGGCGAAGGTGACATTTTCGAATTCCTCAAGGAGGAAATCGGGGACGAAGTGGTCTATGAAACTGTTTTTGTTATACCAGTCGTATACGAGGTATTTCTTGTATTCCTCGTCCACCTTTGGTCCGCTGTCGTGGATGGTGGCTATGGCATCTTCGTCTGTTTCTTCGGCTGTTGTCTGCTCTGCTCCCTCGGGCTCTGCAAAGAGCTTTTCGTGGTATGCCTCTTTCCTGCGGGAGAGGGTGTTTTGAAAGTTGAAGCAGTTCTCCTTATCCTCTATGGCGACGACCTGTCCGCCGTCACGGGATACGAACATGAAGTTTATGTTCTCGCCCCTCATGTATGCCTCGTCATATCCGTCAAAGTCGAAGTCGCCCGTCTCCACGCTGGGTTTCGTCAGCTTTGCGACCTCTTCATAGCGTTTCTCCGCCTCGATGATAAATCTGTATGCGTTGTTTCTCAGGTTCGGCAGATAGAGCCCGCCGAATATCCCGTGCCAGAGCACATCGTTACACTGAGCTTTATACAGCGCATCCAGCAGGGCAGGGTCGCCCGCTTCGTTCGCCTTTCTGCTGAGGCTGACGGTGCGTTTATGTATGCGGTTCGACTCGGGGTATTTCACAAGGAAGTTTTTCCATATCCCCCCCTTTACAAATACCTTTGCCGTGTCGTCCTCGTGGGTCTTTTCAATCTCTTTGACCAGCTCTTCCATCTTTTCGGTACGCTCGGCGAAGAGCGACCATTCACCCATCTCGAAGTATGAGACCGTCGGCAGATAGGCTATCTGTGCAGGTCTTTGCTCCCTTACCGTGTCACGGAAGAGGGCGAATCTGCTGTGGTCTGATTCGACTATCTCGTCTATGAAGTCAGAGAGCCATCCTTTTTCATAAACCCATTCGTATGTCTCAGGCCATAGCCCGAATTTCTCTCCGTCGTCGAAGATGGTTATGGACTTGCCCCCTGCGTCACGCACTTCTTTTACATATGCGCTCACGTCTTTCGCCGGGCGGAATGGGGTTAGGTAGCGCAGCTTTTCGCTGATGGGGAAGATGAGCATCTCGCACCCGTCCTGCTCCGTCTTGAAGTGTGCGTGGAGCATAGATTCGTAAAAGCCCGCAGCGACAAAGTGGTAGTCGTCCACTATCACATACTCTATACCGCATTCGGCACAGTCGGGGATTATCGAGCTGTCCCACACCCTTTCGGTGAGCCAGAGCCCCTTTGGACTGACGTTGAAATTATCTTCGATGAAGCCGTTCAGCTTCTTTATCTGTTCCTTTCGGTCTATGGACGGGATGGATGCGAGCACGGGCTCGTAGTATCCGCCGGAGAAGAACTCCGCCTGTCCGCTTTTCGCAGCCTGCTTCATCATGCTGAAGAGCTTGCTGTGGTTGTTCTTTATATATTCGAGCAGCCATCCGCTGTAGTGTATGCTGAATCTGAAATCGGGCTTTGACAGTGCCACTTCGAAATACGGCAGGTAGCTCCGCTCCACCGCATGGTCGACCACATGGTAAAAGTTCTCCACCGGCTGGTGGCAGTGTATCCCGAGATGTATAGGCAGTTTGCTCATGTTTATATTTGTCTCCGTTTAAGAGTCATTCTGAGTGCAACGAAGAATCTATCAGTTTCAGATCCTTCGCTTTGCTCAGGATGACGATATGCAGTTTATTTTGCTTGCGGGCACTGCCCGCTATGCCAGCCAGTCCTGTTCAAAGTTTGGCTGAAAGTCTATCTGTACGCTGTTGTAAAGCGGGGCAACCTCTACGACGGTGCGCCCTTTTTTAAGACGGAAGATGATGTCCGCCGTCTCTATATCTGCGCCCAGCTCGCTGAGCGGTATCTCCGCTTCAAATATCTCATTAACACGGCTGTGCTCCGCCTCCTCCTTCATAGGGAAAGCGAATGTCCGTGTGGTGTCCGTGGTTATCTCCGCCTCGAGCTCATAGTCCATGTTCAGCACTCGGCTGAAAGACCCGTCTATCCTGAGATACAGCTTTTCTTCGTCATATCCGAAGTAGAGTATCTCGAGGGTGTTGCCCGATGCGGTCATTGCTCCTGCGTCGAATTTCAGGTCAAATTTCCCGGCGCCTATCCATTCGTAAAAGCTGGTGACACGTCCGTCCAGCTTCGGGGTGAAGAGTGTTGCGGGCTTTTTCAGAAGTCCCGTTTTGTGGCTCTTTTTGATAGGCTTTGTGATATCAGCGGGGACCTTTTCACCCATCAGCTCGTATATATTTGCCAGATGCCCTCGGAAGAGCTTGTCGAATGTGTCCGACTGAAGGCTGAAATGGTCGTCGCCATACCACCAGAACCAGTCCGAGCCCTCTGCGATATACAGCTCTTTCTGTATCTGTGCAGTATTTTCGAGGGTAGACTTCTTCGCCTGAAAGCGTTTATGCGCATCGGCTAACAGTCTCCATCCCTCATTCTTTTCAGCGTGTCCCATCCATGTGGTGAAGTTGGCGTATATCCACGAGCCCGCCCGTATCTTTGCGGGGCGGTGTTCCGGCGTATCGCTTTCGCACGCCTCAGACATGGTGAGAGTCTCTATCCAGTTGCATGCCTCCAGCCTGCTGTAGAGCAGGGTGAAGAACTTGTTCGCATTTTCGGGGTAAAACTCCCATGCGTTCTCACCGTCCAGTATCACAGGCACGATAGGGGAGAAGTCGCATCTGTCGAATATGTCCGACAGCTTATCCATAAAGTCGTCCACGGCCTTTTCAGCGTCCCATCCTGAGTATGTGAAGCCGATAAGGTCGGAGAGCTCCTTGTCTCGGAAAAATATATTTATATCCCCGCCTGTGGATGGGAATATGTGTTTTTTATAAAGTATTTTACGGTTGTCTTCGTCACGCAGATCCATGCCTATTGAGCCTGCCAGGACATCCTCATCTGAGGCTATCCATCTGACCCCGTTTTCGGCGAAGAGTGCCGCAGCCTTTTCGCTTATGCTCCCTTCGGCGGGCCACATACCTCGGGGCTTCTGTCCGAATTCAGCCTCGTAATATTCCACTGCGCTCCTGACGTGATATTTCGCATCTTCGGAAAAGTCCGTGCCGATGCTCGCCATAGTTATCTGAGGGAGAGCTTCCTTTGCGCTCTTCGGCTCCAGCAGTATGGGCAGGATAGGGTGGTAAAACGGCGTAGCCGAAACCTCTATCTTCCCCTCAGCCTGAAGCTCTTTATAAAGGGGCAGTATGTCGGCGGTGAACTCCGCCAGAGCCTCTATCAGCTCAATCTTTTCTTCATATGAGAAATGGCGTCCCTTGCTGATAAGTCTGCTTATTATCTCGAGATTCTCACGGGTATAGACTCCGCACCAGCTTATGAGATACAGCACTGTCATGTCTGTTATCTCTTCGTCGGAATAGTTCAGCCTTGCGGTGTTAAAGATGTCCGTGTCCCCCTTGCGGTCGTACAGCTCTTTGTATCTGCGCAGGGGCGTTACCATGTTTTTATAATTCGCCATGAAGAGCTGCGGGATGAGTATCTCCTTTTCCTCGGTGGTGAGGATGGAGGCATCCTTCAGCATCATCTGGATGTAGATGTCTGCCGCATCTGTCTTTTCATAGTCTTTCAGCTGTATCAAAAGAGAGGGGACGAGGTTATACGTCCCCTTTAGCCTGCTGTATAGCTTATGGTAATAAGGCAGCTCATAATAATCCTTCAGCCCGTGCAGATAGACCCAGGGCATGTGGTATGAACCGTCGAGATCATCTTTGTAATATGGCTGGTGCATATGCCATAGAAAGCAGAGCCTCAGCTTTTTCATACTTGCTACTCCTGCAGCCAGTTGTTGATCTTATCCTTATATTCTGAATGGATAGCTTTATAGTCCTTCTCTGTCGCTGCTTCTACATAGAGGTGGACATTTGCGGTGTATTGGTCGGGCACCATGTGCACCCAGCCCTTGTTTTTAAATATTATCTTTATACCGTCGAGGAAAGACGCTTCTTTGTCCATAGCGTCTTCGCTCATCTTCCTCATGAGGAATCCCTTTGCCTCCAGAGGACAGTTGATTACCGTGTGGCTGTACTGATAGACAGGGATGGTCTTCAGCACGTCGCCTATCTCCACATTCTGCCTTGAGAGCATCTCCAGTATCTTTATGGAGCTGTACATGGCGTCTGCGTTTGTGCTGTTTTCGAGGAATGTATAGTTGCGGTTCATGTCCCCTGTGAAGTGGAAGCTGCGCAGATAGTCCGCCTTTACCCCTGTCAGCTTGCCTCTGACTATCTCGATGTTCATCAGCTGATCGTCGAGGATGGTCGGCGCATATGCAGGGAGATATACCTTTTTCTTTGATTTCAGAGATACATCTATCAGCTTGAGGAGGAACATGAGTGCCAGATCCTCTTTCAGTATCTCGCCGTTTTCGGTGACGATGCCGAGCCTCTCGCCGTGAGGGTATATCACGAATCCTATCTTGGACTCTGTCACCTTGACGATCTCGCTAACTTCCCTGAAGGAACGCTCTATCTGGTGCATGGTTCTCGAGAGCTTTGTCTCGTCTCTGTATGCGTTGAGGACGACAGCGTCCACGCCTATTTTATTAAGCAGTTCGGGATAGATGCCGTCTGTGGTGCCGTTCAGCAGGTCAACGACTATCTTCTGTCTGCGTGTTTTTATGAGAGGTATGTCGATGTTTTTCAGCACGCCTTCTTTATAGAACTCGCCCACCATGAGCTGGTCGTATATCTCGCCTATGTCCTCGTGGGTGGAACGGCGGAAGTTCTCACGGAAGAAGATGCGCTCGACATTCTTTTCCAGTCCGCTGTCTATAGCCATTGCTGTTTCGTCATAGAATAGTATCTCTGTGTTTGTCGGGTCTGTCTGGCACTGGCGGAAGTATACGCCCGCTATCTCGCCGAACATGCTTAGCTTGTGTCTCATGACGGGGAGCGGAGTCATATGGAGCTCCGTCACGTTCACCCCTGTGGAGAGGAGACCGCCGAGGAAGCATCTTTTCAGCATTCGGGAAGCCTTGTCATAGTCTCTGGACATCAGCACACGGCTGCCTGTGGGGAGCTGGCTTCCGAGGGCCGCACCCAGCTTCGCCGCCAGGTCAGGGGATAGCTCCACGTTTGTTCTGGCGGATACCTTGCCCCCTTCAAAGATCGATTTCTTCCATTTATCGCCCCAGATGAGGTTTGAGCTTACTATAGAGCCTTCCTCTATCTGCTTTTCGGGCCATACCATTATGTCTTTTTCAAATATTACGTGCTGACCGACCTCTGTCTGCTCGGCGATGATGACGCCGTGCTCGGCTTTTACGCCTGCGCCGATTTTGACGTTGTTGCACAGTACGGTGTTTGCCAGATCGGAGTTTTTGCCTATCTGGACTTCTTTCCAGAGGATAGAGTTTTCCACTACTGCGTGATCGCCGACTTTACATCCTGCTGCCAGCACAGAGTTTTTCACTACGGCTTCTTTTCCTATCTCGCATCCGTCGCCTAGGACGACGAGCCCTTCGAGCTTTGCGGATTTATCTATCACTACATCTTCGCCCATGTAAACTGTCGCCTCGGGCATCTTTTCCTCTTTGCCCGCAAGGGGGAGTGTGACAGCCTCGTTCAGTATGTCGAGCAGTGCGGCACGGTAGGAGTCGGGGTTGCCCACGTCTCTCCAGTAGCCCTTTGCATTATAGCCGAAGAGGTCTATCCCGCTGGACATCAGCTTAGGGAAGAGGTCTTTGGAAAAGTCGAAATTGCTGTCTTCGGGGATGAAGTCTAGTATCTCCGGCTCGAAGACGTATATGCCTGTATTGATAGTATCGCTGAAAACCTCGCCCCAGCCCGGTTTTTCGAGGAATCTGACGATCTTGCTCTCTTTGTCTGTTATCACCACGCCGAACTGCAGCGGGTCGGGCACTGATGTAAGTGTTATCGTAGCTTTTGAGTCTTTAACATCGTGAAAGCCGATGATCTCCTGTATGGAGAAATCTGTGATGAGGTCGCCCGAGACGATGATGAACCTCTCGTCGAGGTACTTCTGGGCTTTTTTCACTGCGCCTGCCGTGCCGTAGTCGTCGTCGGGGAGGACATAGTGTATCTTTATCCCTTTGCTGCTTCCGTCGCCGAAATAGCTCTTTATCACCTCAGGTTTGAAGTAGAGCAATACGACAATTTCGACTATCCCTGCATCTTTCAGAGAGTCTATTATGTACTCCATCATAGGTTTGTTCATAACGGGTATCATCGGTTTCGGCATGCTGGAGGTGAGCGGCTGTATCCTTGTGCCGAATCCCCCTGCCATTACAACTGCTTTCATATGGTGTCACTCCGTTTCAAAATAAATGTCAAAAAGTTCAAGTATGTCTACAGACAAAAATACATCTGCACAGGTCGCCCCGTCAGATGTATTTTTGCTGATATATTTCTAATTGTCGAAAGGGGTTTAGCCCTTCCGATCAGTTTTTAGACAGGACCTTATTGATTTCCTCTGTGAGGGTCTCTATCTCCTGGGTCTTTACCCAGTATCCGTCTGCGAGCCATGTGGAGAAGTCGTCCTGATATGCACTGTATGCAGTGGCTAGGACAACCTTCGCCTTTTTATCCTTTCCTGATATGTTCTGCAGGATGTCTATGCCGCTTTCGCCTTTCAGCTTTATATCCAGCAGCACAAGGTCTATCTTATTTTTTTCCAGCTGTTCGAAGCACTCTTTGGAATTTGAGGCTTCGTGTATGCTGAACCCCTGATCCTCCAGTTCGGAACGGTAAAGGAGTCTGATATCAGGCTCGTCATCGACAACTAAAATGTTAACTCCCATTTCGTTTACCTCCGTCTGATATTTCTAATATACCACACGGGACAATTCTTGTAAGGGAATCAGGTCAAATTTTAAGAGAATTTATGGCTTTTTTATAATCATCATTTCCGAAGACGTAGCTGCCCGCCACGACACAGTTACAGCCCGCGTCCTTCAAGTCTTTGATGTTCTTGTTATTTACTCCGCCATCGACCTGTATTATGAGCTCAGGATTAATATCCTTCGCCATATTGTAAAGATTTGTAATTTTCGCGAAGCTCGTCGGAATGAACTTTTGTCCACCAAAACCGGGGTTCACAGACATGATAAGTACCATATCCACATATGGGAGGATCTCACGTATCGTCTCCAGAGATGTGGCAGGGTTAAGGGATACGCCGGCCTTTTTACCGCATTCTTTTATCAGTGATATAGTGCGGTGAAGGTGCGTACACGCCTCCTGATGCACGGTGATGAAGTCGCACCCAGCATTTGCAAAGTCTTCGATGTATCTGTCGGGGTCATTTATCATAAGGTGAGCGTCGAATGTCTTTTCGGTGCATTTACGCAGCATTTTTATAACGGGTGCGCCGAATGTTATATTCGGGACGAACATGCCGTCCATAACGTCGAGGTGTATCCAGTCTGCGCCCGCCTCGTCTATGGCTTTTATCTCTTCGGCCAGAATGGAAAAATCCGCCGATAATACTGATGGTGCTATGATCATAATAATTCCTCAAAATTTCTTTATTTAATTTAACATCTTTATGTTACAAATAATTGTCCGATATGTAAGTATAGTTCAAATGATTAATAAAGACCAGATACATCTATATGATTAAATATACTATATACATTCTGCTGTTTTTGCTGTCGTTCAACGTTTATGCAGGTGAGCTGACGGACGAGATGCGTTCATTCGCACACCGTGTGGCGGTGAACGGTAAAATAAGCGAGAAAGCAGTGCTGAAATGGCTGAAAAGAGCAGAGCGCACAGACGTGTGTATCGAGCTGATGGACAGACAGGCAGAGGCTAAACCTTGGAAAGACTATAAGCCGAACTTTATCACCGAGCGGAAGATAAAGAAGGGCATAGACTTCTATAAAGACTATCCGAAATCACTGGCAAAGGCGAGACGCTCATACGGCGTGGATCCTTATGTCATTGTTGCTATACTCGGTGTAGAGACGGACTACGGCACATATGCTCTGACCCACAGAGCGATGGATGCTCTCTTTACCCTTGCATTCTATTACCCCAGACGTGCGGAATATTTTAAGAACGAGCTGGAATCCCTTATGGTGTATGCCTACAGGCAGAAGCTCGACCCTTTCAACCTGAAAAGTTCATACGCTGGAGCTGTCGGCATGCCTCAGTTCATGCCTTCGAACATACTGAAATTCGGCAGGGAATGGTCGGGGGACGGCAGGGTGAACATCTTCAAATCCGGTGCAGATTCCATCGGCAGCATAGCGAACTATCTGAAATCCCACGGGTGGGAAAAGGATGAACCCCTAGCTGTAAAGGTGCGTACCACAGGCACAAGGTGGAAGAAGTACCTTGATCAGGGTATCAGGCCAAAGTTTACCGTGGCACAGATGAAAAACGACGGACTGCTCCCGTCCATGTGGGTGAATCCGAAGCTGAAAGGCGCACTAGTCACGCTCGAAGGTGATGAAGGGACAGAATACTGGATAATTTTCAACAACTTCTACGCTGTGACCAGATATAACCCAAGCATAAAGTATGCAATGGCCGTAACTATCCTCGCAAAGCATATAGAGATAAAAACCAGATAATACTTTCTACCTTCTAAAATTGTGCTAATATTGTATAGATTATTTGTTGGGGGAAGTTTTGTCCGGTCAATGTTTATATGTGCTGAGGCTCACTCCTGAGCTGATCATATCCGATGTGGAACTGTGCTGTGCAGACCAGAAGCCTGATGTGACGGGCTGTCCGCTCACCGGTGTTTTGCATCCCGACTATGTTTCCATCGTGAACGATATCAAATCACTGAAAAATGAAGAGAAATTAAACAATTCCGCCATCTTCGGCAGGTTCGGAGAGCATTATATATATGCGCTTTACACCGCCGAGGCGACAGAGCAGGGCTATAATGTCAGGCTTTATGAGCCTGTGGGACTGGGGCCTGATGAGACTAGAAAGAATAACTCTGCCATAGGCGAAATAGCAGAAAGGCTGCTCGGTACTTTCTACCGCTCGGACAGATTCGGTAATTTCATATTTTTCACGGATAACAGCGCAAAACTGCTTGGATATACCCCTGAGGAGCTTTTGGGCGGGAGTCTCCGCAGTCAGTTCGCTGCAAATGAGCGCAGCTATGACCTTCTGAAACAAAAGATCATGCGGGACGGACACCTTGAAGACGCTGAGATAGCACTCAGGCACAAAGACGGCAGAATAATCTGGCTGAAGATCGATCTGACGGCTTTCTATGACGAAAACGGAAACTATGCAGGCGGCGGCGGGTATGTTCAGGACATCACACATTATAAGAATAAGGAAGATGAACTCTCTCACAGCAGGAGACTTCTGGATATAAAGCAGGCAGAGCTGGACGCACTGAAAATGAACATGAAGTTTCAGGTGCAGACAGAGGTTTCCAAAGGGCGTAAACAGCAGGAAGACATACTTTATCATGCACGTCTGGCAGAGATGGGCGAGATGGTCTCCAGCATTGCCCACCAGTGGAGACAGCCGCTCAGCGCACTCAGCTTCATCATAGAAGACATCCGTGACGCATATCATTTCGGAGAGCTGGATATACAGTATCTGGACGATGCCATAGACGAGTGTATGTCTTACATCCGCTTCATGTCAGAGACAATGGACGACTTCCGCAACTTTTTCAGACCGGAGCCTGACAAGGAATACTTTAACCTGATAGAAAAGACCGTAGATGTGGTAAAAATGCAGTACGGCAGGTTTGAAGTGGGTGCGGTGAATGTGACCATCATGTGCGACATCGACGGACAGCAGGGGCATGTGCTCACTCTGGAATACGGGCACGGGGTCAGATTTCATTCAGAAGATTTCAAAACCGATGCGGGCATCGTCGTCTTCGGATATCCTAACCTGTATAAGCAGGTCATCATAAACCTGCTGAACAACAGCGTGGATGCCATCATGGAATCCCGTGAAGACGGCAGCAAAGGCGTGACCGAAGCAGGGCACATATACATCACCACAGGGGTGAAAGAGGGCACGGCGTTCATCAGCATAGAGGACAACGGCACGGGCATACCTGCGGATATAATGTGTAAGATTTTCGATTCGGAATTCACCACAAAGCCGAAGAGCAAAGGGACGGGCATCGGACTTCACATGGCAAAAGCCATAGCCGAAAACAGCCTGAACGGCTCTATCACCTGCGACAACGGCAAGCACGGAGCCAGATTCACCGTGGAAATGCCGCATATACCGTTCAAAGCGGGAAACTAAAGATACTTTGCCCCGTTAATATTCTTGCAAATTAGCCGATACTTTCGTAAGATTCTAATACTTTTGACCATATACATCCGGAGGAATCATGGAAGAGCTGATCAGAAAAGCGGATATTCTTATAGAATCACTCCCTTACATCAAAGAGTTCTACGGCCAGACAATCGTTATCAAGTACGGCGGACACGCTATGGTGGACGACGAGCTTAAGTTCAGCTTTGCCCGTGATGTCGTGATGATGAAGTATATAGGTCTGAACCCAATCATAGTGCACGGCGGCGGTCCCCAGATAGGCGAAATGCTGAAAAAGCTGAATATCGAAAGCCATTTCGTGTCAGGTATGAGGGTTACGGACAAGCAGACGATGAACATCGTTGAGATGGTGCTCGCCGGTAAGGTGAACAAAGACATCGTCAGCCTGATAAACATAAACGGCGGTAAGGCCATCGGTCTTTCGGGCAAAGACGGAAACCTCATCACGGCTGAAAAGCTGTATCTGAAAGAGGGGGACGAATTTGTCATGACCCCCGAGATCATCGACCTCGGACACGTGGGAACAGTGAAGAAAGTTGATACCGGCGTGCTGAACACCATCGCAAGGGATTTTATCCCTGTTATCGCTCCTGTGGGCGTGGGCGAGGATTATCAGCCTTATAACATAAACGCAGACCTCGTAGCAGGCAGCATTGCATCTGCGCTGAAAGCGAGAAAGCTGATTCTGCTGACAGACGTGAAGGGTGTTCTGGATAAAGAGGGGAACCTTATATCCACACTGACACCTGAGAAGATACGCATGCTGAAAAAGGACGGAACCCTGACAGGGGGGATGATCCCTAAGATAGACTGTGCTCTGGACGCAGTGTCCAACGGTGTGGCAAAGGCGCACATCGTCGACGGACGCGTGTCTCACTCTGTGCTGCTTGAGATGTTCACCGACTCAGGCATCGGCACACAGATCAGGCTGTAAATGAATATCCCTGAATCATATATAAAAGAAGCTGTCGGTCCCGCTTGTAAGTGGGATAAGGATATTATAGAAGCATTCCTGAAAACACCGAGGCATAAGTTTCTCGATGAAGCTATGCTGAAAATGGCGTACAAAGACGACGCTCTCCCCATAGGATACGGACAGACCATATCAAAGCCTTCCACCGTGGCATTCATGACAAAGATGCTTGAGGTGGGCTCTGACCATACAGTGCTGGAGATAGGCACAGGGTCAGGCTTTCAGGCGGCGATACTGTCGAAGCTGTGCAAGACTGTATATAGCGTGGAGCGTGTGCCCGAGCTGCATAAACGCTCTTATAACATCATAAAGCGTATCCCTCTGAGAAATGTGAAGATGAGGCTGCAGCCGACGATACTCGGCTGGCCGGACATGGGGCCTTTCGACCGCATCATAGCCACAGCAGAGGGGAAGATCGTTCCGCAGGAGCTGATAGACCAGCTGGCGGAGGGCGGACTGATGCTCGTACCCGCAGATGGGAAGCTGATGAGAGTTACAAAATGTGAGGGTGAGGTAAAGATAGAACCGCTTGCTGAATGCAGTTTTGTAGACTTTGTCGGTGCGGGCTGATACTGCGGTGCCTAATTATATGTTATAAAAAAGCTGAGCGTGCTAATTCTAAATATATAGATTCTCTTATATATGGTTTCTGAACTCACTCATATTGCTACAATTTCATCCTTCCATTTTAAATAAAATCGGGTTATATTAAATGCTGTGAAAACCACAAAGCTGCCTTAGCTTCGTTTTACAGTGGTGTGTTAGAAGAAGTCGCCTATCATTCAGGTCTTTCGGCTGCTTTATCTGGTTTTTACGTCCTGAAAGGAGGTCTTGCCGGAGTTATGGAGTGCACTCTTAGTGAGTGGAAGATGCGGATGGGCTGACAAAAGGGCTAACCCCTCTATTTCGATCCATGCCGAATATCCATACCGTGATACCGCCATTCTTTCAGGTTATGATACCTTTAATCAAAAAGTTCAGAGAACTGCTGGAGAGATTATGAGCGAGCCTGAAATCGAAGAGAAGGATACGTTTCTGGAAGATGAGGAGGGTCCTACTGATCTTTCAGAAGAGGAAGAGATCGAGCCGAAATTCGACACGTGCGACATAGAGCATGAGCCGAAGTACGAATATTCTTCCGAGGATCTCGAAGTATTCAAAATCTACCTCAATGAGATATCCAAGTACCCGGTGCTGACCCGAGAGGAAGAGGCGACTCTTTCACAGGGGATAGAAAAGGGGTGCAACGAATCGAAAGAGACAATGATCAAGTGCAACCTCAGGCTGGTCGTCTCCATCGCTAAAAAGTATATCAACAGAGGGATGAACCTTGTCGACCTTGTGGAAGAGGGGAACATCGGTCTGCTGAAAGCCGTTGAGAAGTTTGACTACACCAAAGGCTTTAAATTCAGCACATATGCAACATGGTGGATAAGACAGGCGATAGAAAGAGCCATCATCAACCAGTGCCGTATGGTGCGTATCCCTGTTCACATGTCTGAGAACATCAGCAAAGTGATGAAAACTCAGAACGAGCTTCAGCAGAAGTTCGGACGTGAACCCACAATCCACGAGCTTTCCACCGCATGCAAGATGCCGCTTTCCACACTGAAGAAAGTGTTCGACGCTATAAAGCAGGACACGTCTCTCGACATGCCTGTCGGCGGGGACGAGAGCAGCACCCTGCATGAATTCATAGCGGACGACGAGAAATACCTCGATCCGTATCTGAAGATAGAAAATAACAGCAAGAAGGAGATCATCTTTAAGTGGCTCACCTTCCTGTCTGATAATGAAAAGACTATAATAATAAGACGTTACGGGCTCACAGGGAACGACCCTGAAACACTCGAGTCCATAGGAAACGACCTCGGCATAACACGTGAGCGTGTGCGCCAGATAGAGAAACGTGTGCTCAGTAAGATGCGTAATCTCTTATCAACCAAAAAAATATCTCTGGAGGAGCTTCTTTGAAACTGATACCTGCCGAAGAGCTGAAGAACCGAATGGAATCATTCCGCACAAACATGGATAAACACTGTGCGGGGTGGAACGCTGCGTTCATTATGAACAAGGTGAACATCTTCTACTTTACAGGTACACAGCAGAACGGCGTGCTTGTCGTTCCCAGAGACGGCGATGCGGTTTTTTTCGTCCGCCGCAGCTTCTACAGAGCAGAGATAGAGTCTCAGTTCGACAGACTCATACAGATAAAGTCTTTTAAGGATGTCCCGCCTGTTACGGGAGACCTCGGAAAGACTGTCCACATCGAAAAAGAATTTGTCCCCCTTGCTCACTTCGAGCGCATAAATAAATACTTTGCTTTTGAAAATGTACATTCGTGCGACTTTGCCCTTGCTGCCACCCGTGCGGTTAAGAGCCGTTACGAGCTGGACATCATGTTTAAAGCGGGGAAACTGCACAGAGAGACCCTTGAGGACTTTGTCCCCGCCGTGCTGAAAGAAGGGATGAGCGAAAAAGAGCTCGGAGCCCTGATATTAAAGCATATGCTGGACAGAGGGCATCACGGTGTCGCCCGTATCGGCATGTTCAACACGGAGCTTTTTCTGGGGCAGATATGCTTTGGCGAGAACTCCATGTATTACAACACATTCGACGGCCCCGGCGGTATAAAGGGGATGTCCCCTGCCGTGCCTCTGCTGGGTAACGAAAACAGGACACTCCGCAAAGACGAGCTTGTTTTCGCAGATATCGGATGCGGTATGGAAGGGTATCACACTGACAAGACACAGGTATATGCTTTCGGCTCTCTCCCCGACGAGGCGTATGAGTATCACGACAAATGCGTCGCTATACTCGAGGCGACCGTTGCGAGGATGAAGCCCGGTGAAATACCTTCGAAGATATACGAAGACGTGCTTTCTGAATATGACGAAGATTTCCTTGAATATTTCATGGGTGTCGGCGAGGAACGTGTAAAATTCCTCGGGCACGGCGTAGGTCTTGTTATAGACGAATATCCTGTCTTTGCCAAAGGGTTCGACCTGCCTCTGGAGGAGAACATGGTGATGGCCGTGGAGCCTAAGAGGGGCATCACGGGCACAGGCCTTGTGGGGCTGGAGAATACCTATGTCGTCACCAAAGACGGCGGCTTGAGCCTCACCGGAGAGAATACAGAAATCATCAGTATCTGAATATCTGCCTAAAAAAATCTATATGTTTAATCATTGATTTCAAATAATAAAAAAGGCCTTCCGAAGAAGGCCTTTTTATATTTAAGCGTTACCGCTTGTTAGGTTTTATTAACCAAGAAGCTGAAGAACAAGGTTAGGAAGGCTGTTAGCTTGTGAAAGCATAGCTGTTCCTGCCTGGTTCAGAATCTGGTTTCTTGTGAACTCTGTCATCTCTGATGCAAAGTCAAGGTCACGGATTCTAGATTCAGAAGCTGTCAGGTTCTCAGCAGCAGTATCGAGACCTACGATTGTGTAGTCAAGTCTGTTGATCTGAGCACCGATTGTAGCTCTTGTGCTTGAGATAGACTCAAGAGCTTTATCGATCTTTGTGATAGCTTTCTGAGCGAGTTCCTGATCTACGAGGACGATGTCGTCGAGACCGAGAGCCTGAGTATCTACCTGTGGGATAGATGTAAGTATTGTCTGTCCTTCGTTGGCACCGATCTGCATTTCCATAGCGTTGTCAACAACGTGGATTTTAACATCTTCGGCTTCGCCTGCTGCGAAAGACATCTCTTTCTTAGTATCGTCCCAAGAAATATCAAGGCCTACGCTTCCGTCTACAGTGATCTCAACACCTTTGATAAGGTTTCTGACTACGTTATCGTTAACTTCGTCAGAACCGATTGTCTCGCCAGTGTGAGCATCTGTAGCTGTTACAGTAATAGCACTGTTAGTACCTTCCTGTATAGTAGCCAGTGAAAGACCGTCTATGAGAGCCTGATCGCCGATGAAGGAGAGCTGGCTGTCAGAACCAAGTTTAGCTGTCTGGATAACGAATGTACCCTGAACTGCTTCGTTTGTATCGTCTGTGTCACTGGAAACGTAGTTTACAAGGTTGTTGTTCACATCAGACATAGTGTCGGATATATCAGGTGTTGCACCCATTCCGAGGTCATCTACGAGAGCGTTAGTGAGTTTCTCTTCGAAGTCAGCGATTGTATCGTCGCCTTCAAGGTAAATAGTAGTTGATTTACCGTTACCGTAGATTGTCAGTTCCTGAGTTTCATCGAAGATGTTACGTCCGTCATCAGTTGTAAATCTAGCGATGTCGCTCAGTTTTGTTGATGTTGTAGCTGCTTCACCGGCACCGCGAACAGCGATATCGATTCTGTCGTCAGCTGCAGTAATAGTCGCACCAGCTGTTCCGTTCTCTTTGAAGCTGAGTGTCAGGCTACCTATGTTGATGTTACCTGTAGCTTCATCCATTGAAGCCATGTAAACAGTCTTGTCATTGTAGTCTACTACGTTGTCGCCGTTGTCAGCGAGTGTAAGAGCATCTGTTGCGCTACCAGAGTAGATGATAGTCGGTCCAGCTTGATCGGATGGTCCGCCGGATATTTTAATTGTACCACCACCGGAAGCTAAGTCTGTATCAGCAGCACTTTGAGATACGCTGAAGAGGATTTTATCTCCAGTCTGAGTGCTGCCTGATGTTCCGACTGTGATAGTAGCACTGAAACCAAGTGAGCCTATGCTCACTGTTGCATCTGTAGCATCACTAAAGTCAAGTGTAACATCTGTCCAGTCACCTACATCACCGGTTTTAGCATTGATGAAGCGATATTTAGCATCTACTGTTGCATTTGCAGATCCAGCATTCATATCTTCGCTGAATGTCAGTTCGATATAACCTGAAGCAGATGCAGATATTACGTTAACACTGTCAACAGTAAAGCTGCTGCCTGTCTGCTGGAATGTCGCAAGAGCGTCACCAGCTGCTACTGAAGCTGCTGCTGAGTTTCCTATTGCAAGTGAGTAAACAGCAGAACCTGTTGTAGCTTCGATGCTTGTTGGGTCTGAAACAGATGCAAGGTTAGATGTGTTAGTTGTGTATACAGTTGTGATTTCAGCTCCGATAGCGTCTTCGTTCAGAGCCATAACGTCTGATTTGTATACATAGTTAGAGCCAGGATCAACTTCGATATTCAGGTTGTAGTTACCTTCTGCAACTGGGCCTGTGATAACAGCGTCGATCTTGTCAGCTTTGTCTGTGGACCAGAGAGCTGTGGCATCACCGTTAAGAAGTTTCTTCGTGTTGAATTCTGTAGAAGAAGCAACACGGTCGATCTCTTCTTTAAGCTGCTCAACTTCCTTCTGGATCTCAGCACGGTCACTTGTAGTATAAACACCGTTACCGGCCTGTACTGCAAGCTCTCTCATTCTCTGTGTCATATCCTGTATAGTAGAGAGACCGCCTTCAGCTGTCTGAAGGAGTGAAATACCGTCCTGGGCGTTCATGGAAGCTCTCTGAAGACCAGAAATCTGTCCGCGGAGTTTCTCAGATATAGCGAGACCTGATGCGTCGTCAGCTGCGCTGTTGATTCTGAGACCGCTTGAAAGTTTTTCAAGGTTGCTGGATATAGCGTTGTTTGTTTGGCTAAGGTATCTCTGCGATGTGAGCGCAGGAACGTTGTTATAAATTGTCATTGCCATTTTGTACCTCCGTGTAAATCTCTATTTTGGCGTCCTTGCCTTAGAGTATTCTTTCTTATTTTTTAAAATATAATGGCTTGTAGTGTTATTACAGAGCATCCTGCTCTGACTGTTTTTTAAATATCCGTCTTTTTGATATCCTGTGACTTCCGTGTCTTACAACACCCCCTAAACCGGAAATAAAAAAAGGCCGATGTTCATCCCAAAAATGGGAAAACATCGGCCCGATTATTTCAGTACCTTTCTTATTCTGTTGTTAGAGATAAAATCGGTTCTTTAAAAAAATACTTTATAAAAAATCCGACATATCTTTAAAAAAATTGTTATGACGTTGAGTCAAACAAAAGCCCGACCATCTCTTTGATGTTCTGGGAAAGCTTTACAGCCTCTTCGTTAGGTATTTGTCTGATCACCGATTTGTTATCGCTGTCTATGATCTTGACAACCACTTCGTTAATTTCTTTCTCGATAGTGAATTCACGCCTAACATTGAGCGATTTGAGAGCCGTATTCAGCTCGCCTACTGAAGCTTCCAGCTCTTCCCCGCTAACGTCTTGTTTTTCGGGCTTTCTTTCCGCATCCTTGCTGCCTTCATCAGCGGCTTTAACAGGCTTAGGCTCAAATGTTTGAGCCACGCTCTGGCTTCTGCCGTCTATGATGGAAGTTGCGCTGGTTGATTCGTACATGATACACCGCTCCTTGTTTAAAAGCATAATGTGTTTCTACACAAGCCATCTGCCAGTTTCTCTAATTCCTAGAGAAACTCTTGGTAATCATGTTATCGTCTCTTAAAGTTGAAACTTTAGATAAATTTGACAAAATATATATGAATTGACTAACTATCGAATAGCTAATAGTATTATTAGAACAGTTTATTGGAGTTTATCTATGAGTATTGAGCAGAAAAATCTGAAATCTATTAAAGCCAAATACCCTGAATTATACGATGCAATAACGAACAGACCGTCCAGCGGCAGATATCAGATAATTGACCTGTATAAAAACGGTAAACTTAATTTAATAGACAGTCAGAGGAATGTTTTAATATATCAAAAACAAGACCCTTACGGACAGGTGCTCAGAGAGATTAAAGGACGTAATATCAAAGTACCTAATTTTGCAATATTTCTGGGACTTGGATTCCTTTATAATGTTAAGGCTTACATAGATACATATATTAATAAAAAGATCGATGACTTCGGGCTTGTCCTGGTTGAAAAAGATATAGACCTTTTTAGGACTATATTAAAAGTTGCAGATTTTACTGCTATCGTGGATCACCCAAGGTGTCATCTGCTGGTTGGGCTTTCATCCACCGAAGTGCATATGAAGCTGTCTTTCCTGTTCCGTTCGTCTAATCTTAAATCGTTTATAAAAGCCACAAATTTCATAGAAGAATCTGCGCTGTTTGCAGCGAATAAGGAATATTATCTCGATGTTATAAGAGTTTATAAAGAGGCTTCGAAAGATGTACTGAGGCATTACGGCAATAGTCCGCTGGATTCCCTGATCGGCATTGACCATACATTCGTAAATATTGACGAGATTATATATCACCCAGGTATAAAAGACCTAGAGGGTGTTTTCAAAGGTAAGCCGGGTATCGTTGTTTCCACAGGACCTTCGCTTAATAAAAACATACATCTTTTGGAAGGGTTAGAAAATAAAGCTGTAATATGCTGCCCTGATGCTTCCGTACTTGTTCTGAAAAATCGTAATCTTAAACCCCATATGGTCACATCTCTGGAGAGAGTAGAAAATACTGCAAAGCTGTTTGATGGGCTGACCGAAGACGATACAAAGGGCATATACTTCGCTGGTACGCCCGTATTGCATCCGCTGACATATCAGAAATGGCCCGGAAAGCGCATATGTGTTTATCGTAATTTTGCGACTTTCCAGTGGCTTGATATCGAAAGAGGTATTATTGATATCGGCCCTTCTGCCGGTAATATGGCATTTGAGATTCTCGCATACCTCGGGTGTGATCCTATAATACTTATAGGGCAGGATCTTGCCTTTGCAGAAGACGGCACCACTCACGCCAAAGGTAATAAGTTTGGTGAAAAGGACGAAAGGGACTTTATGAAGAAGACTTTCCCTGTGCCGGGTAACTATCAGAAAGAAGTACAGACTGTTGAGCTGTGGGAGAGTTTCAGGAGAGCTTACAACCTCTCAGTGTCCAGAACCGATGCAAAGGTTATTAATGCCACAGAGGGCGGGGCAAAGATCGAAGGCACAGAGGTGATGACGTTTCAGGAAGCAATAGATAAATATATCACAGATGATGTAAATACTGTTGATGTTATAGAAAGCAGCCTGAGATATCCTACGGAAGATGAGATCGCAGAAAACCTTAATAAAGTCGAAATGAAAGTGGAAGAAGCTAAAGAATATATAGAAGAGCTGTCGGATAAATTTCTGGAATCGGGTAAACTCGCAGACAAGTATTTAAACACTGTCTGGAAGAAATATACAGAGGACGGCGAATATGACTTTGAAGAGAGTCAGAAGATTCTGAATGATTCGAGTGCAACCATAGCATTATGTTCTTCTGAAAAATTTTATCTGATACTTATGCATTATGTGCAGTCTTATTATATAAAATCTGTCATGGACATATACGGTGTTCGGGCCAATTCAAAATCTCCCCAGCAGGAACAGCATGATGTAATCGTTTTGGCTGGTAAACTGTCTTATACACTGCACGGGCTGCTGCAGAAGATGCTGCCTATGTTTTATAATCTTGAAAAGTATCTTAAATCTAAATCCGAGCTTAAAGAAGAAAAGTCATGAGCAAGGGACAGGAACTCTATGCATTAGCTGAAAGGCTTTACCCCATAGCGAGAAGTATCACAGGGCAGGGGGTGAGGGATACTCTGGCAATCCTGAAAGAGAATCTGCCTGATATGCTGGTACAGAGTGTACCCAGCGGAACCCGGTGCTTTGACTGGACAGTGCCGAGAGAATGGTGCATACGATCTGCGAGAATAACATGCCCGGACGGCAGTGTTATATGTGATTTTAGTAAGCAGAATCTGCATGTCATGGGGTATTCTGTACCTGTGGATATGACCATCTCTCTGGAAGAGCTACAGAAACACCTTTTCTCTATACCAGAAATGCCGGATGCCATACCCTATATTACGTCCTATTATAGTGATAACTGGGGTTTTTGTATTGCCGATAGCGACAGACAAAAACTTAAGCAGGGCGATTACCATGTTTATATTGATTCGGAACTGTTCGACGGTGTATTGAATTACGGCGAATTATATATCCCAGGTGAAACCTCCGAAGAGATATTCATCTCTACATACATATGCCACCCATCAATGGGTAATAATGAAGTTTCAGGACCTGTGGTATCCACATATCTGGCTATGGCCGTGCAGGCAATGAAAGACAGAAGTTATTCTTATCGCTTCGTTTTTATACCTGAGACAATAGGCTCTATATTATATATTTCTCAGCATATTGATGAAATGAAGAAAAATATAAAAGCCGGTGCTGTGCTGACATGTATAGGTGATGATAGGGGTTATTCATATCTGGAAAGCAGATATGCAGACAGTTATTCCGACATGGTAGCCAGACACATTATGAAGCACATAGACCCGAATTATAAGACGTACAGCTTCCTTCACAGGGGGAGTGACGAAAGGCAGTATTGCAGTCCAAATGTCGACCTGCCGATTGTTTCAATTATGAGGTCGAAATATGCTACATACCCTGAATACCATACATCCCTTGATAATATGGATATGATATCCCCTAGCGGGCTTCAGGGAGGGTATACCGCAGCCTTTCGATTCATCGAAGCTATAGAAAATGACTGCATACCCGTAACAAATGTATACTGTGAACCGCAGCTAGGCAAGAGAGGGCTTTACCCCACTGTAAGTACCAAAGACAGCGGGATGCAGCTTAGAGATATGATGAATCTGATAGCCTATGCCGATGGCAGAAACAGCCTTATCGAAATAGCAGAAAAGATAGGTGTTCCCGTGTGGGAGCTGTATGACCATTTGCGCAGGCTGAAAGATGAAGGTCTCATGACACTTTCCCGTTAAAATAACGCAAAGTCTCTCTAGATAATCCTAAATAGGACGATATTACTATATAATCGCTTTTATAGGTGGGTTGATATGAGAGATAAGAATTCCGCATTTTCACAAAAACTTTCAAATATCAGCGAATCCATGTCTATATATATGAATCAGGTCGTGACCAATGAGCGCAGCAAAGGACGAACAATAACATCTTTGTGCGTTGGAGATACTTTCTTTAAAATCCCACAGATAAACGTCAGCAAAGAAGATTTTGATCGTGGCTGTCAGTATTCCGACAGCAGGGGTCTTCCTGAGCTGAGAGAAAAGCTCTCGTCATATTATGAAAAATATGGAGTTAAGACAAACCCTGAAAAAGAGATTCTCATTACGGCAGGTTCCAAAGCTGCAATATTTTTTGTCTTTATGTCTGTGCTGAATGACGGTGATGAGGTTGCCATACACGAGCCTTTGTGGGTCAGCTATACAGAACAGGCGAAGCTGTGCGGCGGCAAAGTGCGCCAGATACCTTTTGACACGGAGATAAAGGATTTTACTGAATATATATCTGATAAGACAAAGATTCTTTTAATAAACAATCCTAATAATCCGGCAGGACGCATATATACAAAAGATGAGCTTAATACTCTGCTGGCTATATGCCGTAAAAATGGCATTATACTTATGGCAGACGAGGCCTACAGTGACTTTCTCAGAGAAGGCTTCTGCTCTGTCGGTTCATTGTCGGACAGTAAAGACAATATAGTCATAGTCAATTCACTTTCGAAGAATTTCGGACTATCAGGCTGGAGGCTCGGATTCGTAATCGCCAGCGAAGCAATGATAGAAAACGTGCTGAAACTGAATCAGCATATAATAACCTGTGCACCAACATCCTTACAGCTGTATCTATGCAGGAATTTTGATGTGATACAGGCAGATGTCGCAAAACAGATATCTGCAACGCTGGACAAACGGGAAGCTGTCAGCCGTTTCATGGATGAGGCAGGGCTTAAGAGGATGTCTGGCGAAGCAACTTATTATTTTATGGTCAATATCGGCGATTTTAAAGGGACAAGCATAGAATTCGCCTACCTGCTGCTCTTAAAACATAATATCGCCGTCATACCTGGCGAGGCATACGGCGACAGCGTTAGCAGGTTTGTCAGAGTCAGTCTCGGTCCATATCCTGCAAATGTGATAATCGACGCTCTCAGAGTGCTTGCAGAATGCACTAAAGCGGAATTTGACAGAGAGGATCTGCACGGGCAGATTAGAACAGAAGGTTATAATATCTGATAAGATAACAACCTTTTAACCAGTGAGGTGTTGAGATGAAACCCAGAATTTTGGATTGTACACTTAGAGACGGCAGTTATGCGATTAACTTTCAATTCGACGCAGAAGATACAGTAAAGATAGTTAAAGGGCTGGAAGATGTCGGTATCGACATGATAGAAGTCGGGCACGGCGTAGGGTTGGGGGCTTCTGAAAAGGGCTACGGAGTCTCTGCCGAAACCGATGAGACATATATGAAAGTCACCTCAGAAGCACTTAAAAAGGCGGATTGGGGTATGTTTTGTATTCCGGGCATCGCAAGTCTGGATGATGTGAGAATGGCTGCCGACTATGGAATGAAATTCATCCGAATCGGAACAAATATAACAGATTATGAACAGTCTAAAGAATTTGTAGAGCTGGCTAAAAAGAAAGGAATGTTTGTTTGTAACAACTTTATGAAGTCATATGCCTCAAGTGTTGAGGACTTTGCAAAATACGCAAAGGAAGTAGCCGAATACGGCAGTGACCTTGTTTATGTCGTAGATTCTGCCGGAGGTATGCTCCCCGAAGAGGTAAGCGGATATTTTAAAGCGGCAAAGGAGCTGTCTCCTGATTTACAGCTTGGATTCCACGGGCACAATAATCTGGGGCTAGGCATAGGAAATGCTCTCCATGCTATGGAGGCTGGTGCCGTTGTCATAGACTCTTCTTTACAGGGGATAGGACGAAGCGCAGGCAATACCGTTACGGAGCATCTGGTATGCATACTCATGCGCAGAGGGATCGACATGAACATTGACCCTATAGCCCTAAGCGAACTGGGGGACAAATACATCGCTCCGCTTATGATGAACAAGGTGACGACATCTCTTGATATAATAACAGGGCTGACACTCTTCCACTCCAGCTATATGGGAGTGATACAGGAATTTGCCGTAAAATACAGGGTGGATCCCAGAAAACTGATGGTAGCCGTGACAAAACGGGACATCGTGAATGCCCCGAGAGACTTGGTCGAGGAAGAGGCTAAAAAACTCTCTGAAACAGAGCCTGGCGGCAAATGGAAAGCTATTTATAAACACTATTACGGAAGTGAGCAGTGAAATGCAGAGCAAGGTATCTGAGCTTTATAATAAATTTGTGAAATGCGGCTCACGTGAGGCTTTAATATTTGCCGATGTGAGCTATACCTACGAAGACCTCCTCCATCATTCTTTCTCCATTATGCATGACATGTATGACCGTGGGTTAAGAAAAGGGGACAGGATAGGCATAATCCTCGGTAATTCGGCTGAATATATATTCAGTTATTTTGCATGTATGTTCGGAGGATTTACTGCATTCCCTATGAATCCTGATATGCCTGAATCATTTACCGAAGGACTTTTGGTGGATGTCGAACCGGCTTTTGTTATAGATGACAGATACGAATATGAGCTGAAAACAGCTCACAGCACACCTGATATTTCTGACGATGATATATTTGCTGTATTTCACACATCCGGCACTACCTCAAAGCCTAAGGGACTTTGCTTTACAGCGGATAGGATGATTGGCAACGTCGAAGCATTTAACGATCTGACAGGGCTCGATGAAAAAACTGTCATGCTCCATGTGATGCCTATGAGCTACATGGCTGGATTTCTGAATACGGTGTTGTCTCCCCTTTGTGCAGAGGGAAAGGTTGTTATTTCTGATAAGTTCAGTGCCGCTTCTGCCATGTTTTTTTGGGAAAAAGGTTTGAGGCATAGTTGCAACACCATATGGATGAGCCCCAGCATGGTTGCCCTCGTGACAAGGGTAACAAGGTCAGAAGAGGTAATAAAGAAGGTCTCCACAGATATGAAGTACGTTTTCGTGGGGACAGCCAGTCTGAAAGATGTGGTCAGAAAGCCTTTTGAAGATAAGTTTGGCATAGATTGTCTAGAAAGTTACGGTATGTCTGAGATACTCTTGGTTTCGGTCAATACCCCTGAAAATAATAGAAAAGGCTCTGTCGGCGAACTGCTGGGCGGGGTTAGTATAGAGCCGGATGAAGACGAGCTGCTGATAAATACGGAATATGTATGCGAAAGTTACTTTAAGCTGGATGATAAAATCAGTATGCCTTTTAAAACAGGCGACATAGGACATTTGGAAGATGGCTCGCTCTATATCACCGGCAGGAAAAAGGATATAATAATACATGGCGGGTATAACATAAGTCCTTCTGCTGTGGAGCAGGCTCTGGAGAAATACTCCGGCGTAGAGGAGTCATGTGTTGTCGGTGTTGAAAGTGAGTTCTGGGGAGAAGATGTCATAGGGTTTGTAAAATCAGACAGAGAGCTGGACTGTGCAGACGTAATAAAGTTTGTAAGGAAACATCTGCCCGCAGACGCTGTGCCTCAGTCTGTTATACAGATAGAAAACATGCCTCGGAATGAGAACGGTAAGATATTGAAAAATAAGCTGAAAGAGATGTTATGATAGCTGCGGTAGATCATATAGCATATGAGGTAAACGATGAAGGGGCTCTTCCGTCTTTTCTAAATGGGAAAGAACCAATATTCAGATGCCACGAATTGCTCAATTCGCCTGCGAAGAAACATCTTCTCAGAGAATATAGTGATATCCACAGCATTACTTATTATAAAGACGGTGTTGCTGGGATACCCGTGGAAGTGACACACCATCGCTCTGCTGAACATAGGACAGAAGCGGAAAAGCTAAAGATAAAAGAGGATTACATCATAATAGAAACTCAGGATGCGGCTGGTGAGCTGAGTTTTTTCAAAAATATAAACGGGTTTAGCGAAGATGCCGGTGATTCTCTAGTTTATAAGAACAGATTCTCCGGAGTCGGATTCAGGCTGAAGTTTATAAATGGTAATTCAGATAAAATGTATTTGGACGATATTGGCTTTACCTGCATAGCATTTATCAGCACAGATATAAATCAGGATGCAGAGGAGCTTAGAGAGAGAGGAGCGGTAGATTTTACAGAACCGTTCGTATTGACAGTAAATGGCAAAGAGCTGTCTATACTGATGCTCAGGTCTCCCGGTGGGATACCTATAGAGCTTATAATGCCTAAGAGGTAATTATGAAAGTAATAGATGTTACATTATTAATCGAAGAAGGAATGCAGACTTTTAGCGCCCCATGGCACGTTTTCGTAGAAATAAGCCAGATGGGAAGACACGGAATAGAGAATAGAGAAACCAGAAAAGTTACATTTGGAACCCATACAGGTACGCATATGGATGCCCCCAGGCATTTCATCAAAGGGGGCAAAACAATAGAGCAGATAGAACCGGAGAGGTTTGTCGGCGATGCTTTTCTGCTGAATATGTCTGATGTGCCCGAATTCCACCCCGTAACGGCTGATGAAATAAAGGATAGAATTCCCCAAAAAGTCGAAAGACTTATAATCCGCTTTGGATGGGACAAGCACATCGGGACAAATAAATATTATACAGACCACGCTTTCCTGACCCCTGCAGCGGCTGAATTGCTGCTCGACAGAGGCGTAAAACTGCTTGGGATGGACACTCCCCAGCCAGATAATCCCAAAGACGGCAGAGGTACGCCGGATGACGGGAAGATACATAAAATACTATTGGGAAATGAGTGTCTGCTTTTGGAATACCTTGCAAACCTTTCCGAAGCGAAAGAGGGCGAATGTACACTTATAGCCGCACCTCTAAAGCTGAAAGAAGGGGACGGTGCTCCCGCCAGATGCTTTATAATAGAGAAATAAGTTTGGAGATATTATGCCTGATACAAAACAATGGCTGACAGACTGGTTCAGCAAAAAAGATAAATTTAACCCTGATGATGAAAACATGTTTAATGCTAACTATTTCGAGCTAGATATCATCGATTCTCTGGAGGTCATCTTTATGATAGAGGCGATAGAGAAGGAATTTGATATCACTTTCACTCAGGATGATTTTCAGGATAGAAAATTTGCTACGGTATCAGGTCTTTCCGAGATAATAACTAAACACTTAGAGGGGTGAGGGATGTCTAAAGATAGAATGGTGAACGACTGGAATACGTTTTATAAGAGAGGCCAGGAAGCAAACACAAATCTCAGCCATCCGTCTGAGACCATAATCAGAATGCTGAAAGGTGACTACATAGATGGAACGATACCCCAGATAGAGGGTAAGAGTATTCTGGATGTGGGCTGTGGAATAGGGAATAATACCGTATTTCTGAATACTCTCGGCATGAAGGTCAGCGGAACCGAAATATCTGAAGATATATGTGCCAGTGTTCGTGAGAAGCTGGAAGGGCTGGGGCTGGGAACAGATATAAGAGTCGGGAAAAATACGGAATTGCCATACGATGATAATACATTCGATTATCTGCTTTCATGGAATGTCCTTCACTATGAAGGGAATGAAGCGGGAGTTATAAAAGGCATACAGGAATATATGCGGGTACTGAAACCGGGCGGACGCCTTCTGCTCAGCACCACAGGTCCCGACCATAAGATAAAGAGTGATTGCAAACTACTGGGAAATCATTTGTTTCAGATAGGCAGAGATAAGGATATCAGAAAAGGACAGGTACATTTCTTTTTTGACACAAAGGAATATATCAGGTTCTATTTCGAGGAATATTTCAGAGAGCTCCAGATAGGAAGGATTTATGACGATCTTTTCGGTGAAGTTCTTGACTGGTTCATCGTCACCGGAGTCAAATAATGCATTATAAGAAAGAAGATATTGCAAATGCGCTGAGAGACCTCGGGGTGGCCGAAGGCGATATCCTTTTTTCGCATAGCAATATAGGCTTTTTCGGCATACCTGAAGGAGCTCAAGGATCGGATGATATATGCCGTATGGTGTATGAAGCTATTTTAGACGTTATCGGAGAAGAAGGCACACTGGTCGTACCGACATTCACTTACTCATTTTCAGGGGGTAAAGTTTTTGATCCCGATAATACACCCTCCGACTGCGGTATTTTTACAGAATATATTAGAAAAAGGGCAGAATCTTTTCGCTCCGAAGACGGAAATGTTTCCGTAGCAGCTATCGGTCGTATGGCTTATGAGCTGACGGCAGAGGTTCCTGAAAACGCCTATGGAGAAGATTCGTTCTTTGACCGTTTTTACAAAGCCGGCGGAAAAGTGTGTAATCTGAATTTTGACGCCGGTTCCACTTTTATCCACTATATAGAACGGCTTAATAATGTCTATTACCGCTTTGATAAAACATTTGAAGGCGTACTCGTAAAAGACGGAAAAGAAAGTCGCAGAAAGAGTACTATATGGGTGCGTAAATTCGAAATAGAGGGGAGCGTCGCAGCATTTGAAAAGTTTGATGAGCTTGCAACGAAGACCGGCTATTATAAACGTAAAAGTGTCGGCAGAGGATTCATAGGAGTCATGACTGCTTCGGATGTTGAGAAACTGATAGCGGAAACTATTGAGGAGTATCCAAATTTTCTGACAAAAATTGATGATGTATAAAATAAGGCCGGGTGTTTTACCCGGCCTTTTTGATGTTAGGTTCTGTAGTCGGCGTTGATGCTGACGTATTCCTTGCTGAAGTCACAGGTATATACGGTTTTTTCAAACACGCCCATGTTCAGGTTGATGGTTATCATCAGCTCGTCCTGCTGCATTATCTTCGCAGCCTGCGCCTCGAGAGCGTAGTCTATTATCATGCCGTCTTTAACATAGTTCAGGTCGTCGAACTTCATGTCGATCTTTTCCTCGATGCATTTCACCTGAGTAGCGCCCACTGTGGCTATCAGTCTGCCCCAGTTCGGGTCTTCGCCGTAAAACATGGTCTTCACCAGAGGCGAGTTTGCTATGGCAAATGCGCATTTATCGGCTTCTGCCTGAGTGTCTGCACCTTCGACCTTTATAGTGACAAATTTTGTTGCGCCTTCACCGTCTTTGACGATCATCTTAGCCAGCTCAAGTGCGATGTAATCTACGGCTTCCTGAAAGACTGCCATATCCGGGATGATGCCGCTCATACCGTTCGCCATGAGGAAAACTGTGTCGTTAGTGCTCATGTCATTATCCACTGTGATGCTGTTGAACGATTCGCCCACGGCATTGTTCAGCACTGTCTGCAGGTTTTCTGCGGAAACGAGTGCGTCTGTGGTGATGTAGCAGAGCATTGTCGCCATGTGCGGGGCTATCATGCCTGCGCCTTTTACGGCTCCTGCCACTATGTATGCTCCGTTCGGAGTCTCGATCAGCACGCCGACTTCCTTCGGCACTGTGTCCGTCGTCATGATAGCTTTGGCAAAGTCGTGTCCGTTTGCATCGTCCAGTTCGTCGATCAGCTCGCCAGCTTTGCCGATGATCTTATCAACGGGGAGGGGAACGCCTATAGTACCTGTAGAGCTCATGAGTACGGAGCCTTCGCCAGTGCCGAGCTCGTCTTCGTATGCCTTGACTATGGCTTCGACATCCTCGACGCCTTTCTTGCCTGTGCTTGCGTTTGCGTTTCCGCTGTTTACGAGGATTGCGCTGAATTCCTTGTTGGTCTCCAGTGCTTTCATAGCGTGTTTCAGAGGTGCTGCCTTTATGGTGTTTTTAGTGAAGACACCTGCCAGCTTGAAGGGAACTTCAGAGTAGAGGAGTGTGAGGTCTTTATTGCCTTTTCCTTTACCTTTCACATCCGCAGCAACAGAGCTTGCTGTATATCCGAGAGGGGTACAAACCCCTGCGCCTTTTATTTTTTCCATTTTATTATCCTTAATTATTATATAATACCCGTTGTATCTGACAAGCCGCACATGAGGTTCATGTTCTGAACAGCCATGCCGCTTGAGCCTTTGATCAGGTTGTCAATGCATGAGACTATGATGAGTCTCTCCCCCTGAACAAAGAGTGCGATGTCTATGAAATTTGTATCATTCACATCGGCGGTGGACGGGATATGCCCGTTGTCGTAGATACGAACTAACTTTCGGTCCTTATAGAATGTCTTAAGGCTGTTAGACAGAGTTTTGATGTCTGCCTTTGTTTTACAGTATATTGTGGACTCGATGCCTTTTATGGCAGGGATAAGGTGCGGTGTGAAGAGCACGTCTGCCTTGCATCCTTTTCTGCCGAGTATGTGTGTTATCTCAGGTGCGTGCCTGTGCTTGAAAAGCGCATACGGCTTAAAGCTCTCGTCCAGCTCGCAGAAGGAGAATGCTATGTCCGCCTTTTTACCTGCGCCTGAAACGCCGGATTTAGAATCAGAGATGATGTCCTTCGGCTCTATCAGCCCGTCTTTCAGCAGGGGGTAGAGAGGCATTATCACTGATGTCGGGTAGCAGCCCGGGTTTGCAACGAGTGTGGCATTCTTTATCTCATCCTCGAATATCTCGGGCAGTCCGTAAACGGCGCTCGCCATGAGATCTGGATAGTTGTGGTCTACCTTATATATAGATTCGTAAAGTTCCTTGTCTTTCAGTCTGAAATCTGCACTGAAGTCAACGACCTTCAGCCCTTTCCCGTGGAAGAACGCAGCGGCATCCTGTGCTGCGGCGTGGGGCAGACAGAGGAAAACAGCATCAGACATATCGGCGACCTTGTCATAGTCTCGTCCTATGATAGTGACGTCACAGATGTTTCGCAGGCGTGGGTATACGTCACTGAACATCTTACCTTCATAGGTCTCACTAACTAGGGCGGCTATCTCAAAGACGGGATGGTTTGCCAGTATCTTAACCAGCTCATAGCCGGTGTATCCCGTAGCACCGATAACGGAAACTTTCATATTATTTCACCTTTTAATAATCGTGATTGGGGAAAGATATATTATATATGTGCAGATTGCAAGGGAAGTGTAGGGTATTTTTGGGGAATCTCCCCGAGCGGAACAAACAGCCCGGGGAGAAATATTTAAGAAGCAAATATCAGGTTTTGAATTTGTCCGCTATCTCTTTCATGATGCGGCTCTTTTCCTGAAGAGTCTTAGACACGTCGGATATCTCGCCCGATATCTGTCCGGTATGCGTCATATTCGAGTTCACCATCTCGATGTTGTTCAGTGTCAGCTCCAGCGCGCTGATGCTCTCTGTGAGCATAGTGCTTAGTGTGCCGATGTTGTTCGAGATGTCTTCCATAGTGGTGTCTACCTCGATGGTGAAGTTCTCAAGGTCTGCCATCCCCTGATTCATGTCTTCGGCGTGTTCTTTGTTCTTATCAATTTCTAAGACAAAGTTGTGGATGGTCTTCGTATTCTCATTCACGATGGACTTGATGTCGTTTGTGGCTTTGCCTGTGCGCTCCGCCAGCTTACGTATCTCGTCTGCCACCACTGCAAATCCACGTCCTGCTTCTCCTGCTCTGGCTGCTTCTATCGCTGCGTTCAGAGCGAGCAGGTTTGTCTGGTCTGCGATCTCGGTGATGAGGCTCGTGATGTTTGTGATGTCGTTCGATCTGGCTTCCAGCTCGCCCACAGTGTTTGCAAGCACGTCTACCGTAGACGTCATCTCGCCTATCATCTTTGTGATGCTGGTGACGTTCTTCATGGATTCGCTGATGGAATCACGCTTGTTTGTCACGCTTTCGTTCAGATATGACAGGTTCTGGATGTTTTCATTAAGCGTCGTGGATACCTGCTCGGATGATGACGATATGGACATTACGTGGTTCACGTTTTCCTGAACTGCGTCGTTAATGGTGCTCATAGAGCCCTGAATGTGTCCTATCTCTCCGTCTACCTCTGCGATACGCTCTTTCAGCTGACCTATCATGTCACGCAGGTGGTTGATGAACTGGTTGATGCGCATCCTCAGCGTGCCTATCTCGTCCGCTCTGCGCACTGGCAGGTTTATGGTGAGGTCGCCCTCGCCGGAGCAGAGGTCGTCGAGTATCTCATTTGCACGTTCCAGCCTGGAAAATACCAGCCTCTGCAGGGTGAATATCACTATGCCCACAGCCATGATGACTGCCACTCCGAGCAGTATGTTGTTGAAGAGCGACATGTTGCGCACTGCGCCGATGGCAGAGCTGTCCAGCTTCACCTTATAGAATGAGTTTATTGTCCCCTCCTGCCACTCTCTGTGACAGCGGAGGCAGTATTCTGTTGTCTGCACAGGGTAAAAGTATGTCTGCTCGCCGTGATCGTTTATCACCGTCGGGCCTTTCTTGTTTATGTGCGACAGGTCTTCTGTCTTTTTCACAAGAGACGGGTCGGATGAATAATGCACGAGTCCCTGCGGGTCTATCAGAGAGAATTCCTTTACCTGATCGTACTTTCCTATTTCTTTCAGGTGTTCTGAGAATACTGTCATGTTCCCCTTCTTCAGCGAGTCGAAGGTGGACATGAATATCATATCTTTCAGATATCCCATATATTGATTCATAGAGCTCTGGACAAGGTTGTTCTTTCTGGTGTCCAGAGTGATGAAGACGACTGCTATGACCACCATCGGAATGATAGTGTAAAGAGCCATCTTGAATTTGATAGATTGTCTCATTAGTATCTCCCGATGTTATTTTTCCATCTTTTCTTTCAGCTCAGACCATGAGAGGTCCTCAAACGAGCTTTCGGAAAGATAAAGCGGACTGTTGAAAGGGAAGTCGTCGTGTATGCACCCGATGCACGGTGTATTGCTCTCTATGCACACATTCACCTTTCCGTTCCAGCGCCTTGTGGGGCAGTCGGAGTATGTTACGGGGCCTCGGCATCCGTTTTTCAGCAGACAGTTTGTCTTCTGCTTGTCATAGTCCTGGGTGTATATCCCCTGATTGAAGGCCTGATAGCGTCCGCACTGGTTGTGTATCAGGTCTCCGAAGTATTTCTTCGGCTTGCCGTCCACCAGCTCGGGGAGCTTGCCCGTTGCTACGATGTATGCCACTGTTCCCATCAGCCTGTCGGGGTTTATGGGGCACCCGGGGATCTTTATCATAGGCTTGTTCACGCCTGTGCGTTTCATATATTCGTCTATTGGGATAGCGCCGGTGACATTCTGGTTCGATGCGGGTATCCCGCCGTAGCAGGCGCATGTGCCGGATGAGATTATTGCCGCTGCCTTGTTCATCAGCTTGTGCATATAGTCATACATCGGTTCGTCGCCGAATACGCACGCTTCCTTCATCCCTGCGGGGATAGACCCTTCGCAGACCAGATAGAAAGGACCGCTGTTTGAAACTTCCTCTATCTGCCTCATGTAGTCGATGCCCTGAGCAAAAGATATGTTCGGGTGAACCTGCAGTCTTATCAGGTTAGTTATAAAGTCTATGAAGTCTGATTCATTGCCGTATGTTGCAGATATACTGCATCCTGTACAGCATTGGGACTGTATGAAAATTACCTGCGGTCTTTCCGCTTCGGAGAGCTTGGTGAATCCTTCGGCTATCTCCGGTGTGAAAACAGAGCTTCCGAAAAGCAGCACGGAGACATCCCTGCACCGCTTGAGAAACTCCCTTCTATTTAAGTTTATAGACATTTTTCCCTCGTTTTAATGAATAGAGCAGGCTGTGCACGGGTCATAGCTTCGGATTACACGTCCGGCCTCTATGGAGTTTTCACCGCTGTATTTCACCGGTGTACCTACGAGCGCCTTTTCCGCCACGCCTATCTTACCCTGAGCCATAGGACCGAAGTTCCATGTGCTCGGAACGATCATATTGTATCTTGTGATCTTCCCTTCTCTCGCCTCTATCTGGTGTATCAGTGCGCCCCTCGCAGCTATGGAGAAGCCTGTGCCCGTGCCTGTCACCTTCTGTGCGAAGTCGACCTGATTGATGTTTGACTCGCCTATGACATATGCGTCGAGCAGCTTATACAGGTGGTCGATGATGTTTCTCGACTCTACGGATCTGGCCACGTGACGTGCCATTGTGGATGACTGCACCTTTCCGCCCAGCTTCTTCATAGTCTGGTGGAAGTACGGGTCTTTGTTCACTATCATCCGTGCGAGAGGTCCCACCTCTACGGGCTCGCCGCTGTAGCGTGGAGACTTTGTCCAGCTGTATGCGCCTGATTTGCCGGGCTGAGGATCGCCCGAAGGGTTGTAAAACGAGGAGTCGTAATACTCTTTCACATTTTCGAAAGAGAACGACCTGTCACTGCCGTTCATCACCACGCCCCCCTTGAAAACGGGCTCGCCCAGAGCCTTGAATGTCTCATTGGCGTAGAAGCTGTCGTAGCTGACGCCTATGTTGAAATATTCAGGATATCTGGATGCCAGCTCGATAACATCGGGTATGTAATGATTGATGGCAAAGTTCTTGACCTCTTCCAGTACATTGAAATACTGCATCAGCCTGTCCGGTGTGATGTCTGTCGTCACTCCGCCGGGGAGCACTGCGTGGCTGAAGGGAGCTTTCGCACCTATGAGAGCCATGCCCGATGCGCCTTTGGAGCGGACTTTCAATGCCTGAAAGTAATTATTGATCATCGTCAGGCACGTGTTTGTGTCTGAGATGTAGTTTCCGGTATTTCTTTTTAAAACGAATTCAGGTTTGGTCTTAATGACCCAATTTTTGAGTGTGTTTATGTTTGTGTCTGTGCCCTTGTATTCCAGTATTTTTGTGAAATCCACATAGTCGGGAACGGAAAGGGTGTAGAAATGCAGAAAATGGTCTGTGACCAAATGCATCCCGAGGATCAGGTCTCTCAGGATATGTCCGTTTTTAGTTGATGGATTTTTATAGAGCTCTTCAAGTGCCAGTATCGATGCGACACCGTGCACCTCGTGGCACACACCGCAGACCCTCTGTGCTATCCTTGCGGCGTCTACGGGGTGTCTCCCCTCAAGAAACTTTTCAAATCCACGATACATCTGACCACTGATTTTGGCGTCAGTGATCCTGTCACCCTCCACATGGGTCTCCACTTTCATGTGACCTTCAATGCGGGTGATCGGCTCAATGGCGATCGTTTTTGCCATATGCGGTTTCCTCCAAATGAATAATAAGAAATAATGAATAATTTAAACATATGTTAGCATCACGTTTACATATTGACGACATAAAGTTTACATAAAAATTTATTTCTTTAACATTTATATGAATATTCGAATATGTCTGTACGGAGGGATAAATTTAACAAATCTGTTGTTCTGAGAAGATAACTTTAGTATCATTCGTAAAAATGTTTTGCGAGGTTTATTATGACAATCTTTGAAGAGTCAAAAAAATACATTCCCGGAGGGGTAAACAGCCCTGTTAGAGCTTTCGGCTCTGTGGGAGGCGACCCTGTAGTTATAAAAAGTGCGAAGGGTTCAAAGGTCTTCGACGAAGACGGCAAAAGCTATATAGATTATGTATGTTCATGGGGGCCTATGATAACAGGCCACGCAGATCCTGAGATCATTGATGTCGTGAAAAAGACTGCCGAGCTCGGAACCAGCTTCGGCGCACCGACAAAGGCAGAGCTCGACATAGCCAAAAAGATATGTGAGATGGTTCCTTCCGTTGACATGGTCCGCCTTGTCAGCTCCGGTACAGAGGCTCTCATGTCTGCTATCAGACTCGCCCGTGCATATACTAAAAGAGATAAGATCATTAAATTCGAAGGATGCTACCACGGTCACTCCGACAGCCTTCTCGTTAAGGCGGGCAGCGGTGCGCTTACATTCAACCAGCCTTCCAGCCCCGGCGTTCCTGCGGATTTTGCAAAGCATACACTCGTTGCTCAGTACAACGATATAGACTCCATAAAGGCTCTCCTTTCAGAGAATAAAGGCGAAGTCGCATGTATCCTCGTAGAGCCTGTTGCGGGCAACATGGGCGTTGTCCTTCCAAAGGACGGCTTCCTCGAAGACCTCAGAAAGGTATGTGACGACGAAGGCATCGTTCTCCTTTTTGATGAGGTTATCACAGGATTCAGACTTTCAGCAGGGGGCGCACAGCAGTACTTCAACGTTATGCCTGACATCACCACAATGGGTAAGATCATCGGCGGCGGACTTCCTGTGGGCGCATTCGGCGGAAAGCGTGAGATAATGGAGATGATGTCTCCTATCGGACCTGTTTATCAGGCGGGCACACTCAGCGGAAACCCTCTCGCAACAGCGGCAGGACTCGCCATGCTGAACAAGCTCTCTCAGCCTGATTTCTATAAGAATCTGAAAGTAAAGGCAGATGCTCTTTACGACGGATTCGAAGAAAACTGTAAAAAACTCGGACTCAAATACGCATTCAACAGGATAGAGTCCCTCGCATGTCTCTTTTTCAAAGAGGGCGAGGTTCGCTGTTTCGCAGATGCTATGAAATCCGACACAGATAAATATGCTAAATTCTTCCACGCTATGCTAGACAGAGGCATCACACTCGCACCCGCACAGTTCGAGGGAATGTTTGTGAGCAGTGCGCATACTGACGAAGATATTGAAGCTACTATCAAGGCTCATTACGAAAGCCTTAAAGAAGTAATGTAACAAACATCCCGAGAACAGGCGCAGGACAGCGCCCACGGAGCGGAAGCGAAGTGAGAGCGAGGCATTACTTTGTTTTGCCGAGCGAGAGGCAGGTTTTTTTAGGACTAAAAAAACTGCTTGTTTAATATGTCGGGAATGTTTGTGAGCAGTGCGCATACTGACGAAGATATTGAAGCTACTATCAAGGCTCATTACGAAAGCCTTAAAGAAGTAATGTAACGAAATACGTTGGAAGATTGCTTCACCTTGACAGGTTCGCAATGACTCTTTTACTGTCATTGCGAGGAGTACGACGACGAAGCAATCTTAGCCCTTTGGTAAAATAGAATGAGCAAAAGAGGTTACGTTTACCTGCTGACAAATTTTGATAAAACTGTCTTGTATGCTGGCGTTACCTCTGATTTAGTTAAAAGAGTATATGAACATAAGAATAAGCTGGTTGACGGTTTTACTAAGAAATATTCCGTAGACCAGCTTGTTTACTATGAAGTTTTCGACGATATCGAGTATGCTATTGCCAGAGAGAAACAAATCAAAGGCGGCAGCAGAAAGAAGAAGGAAGACATCATTAATAGCATGAATCCTGACTGGCGGGATTTGTATAAAGATATTCTGAATTAACGAAATACGTTGGAAGATTACTTCGTCACTTTGTTCCTCGTAATGACATCCTTTTGTCATTGCGAGGAGTACGACGACGGAGCTTTCGCAGCTAAGCAGAGAATAGCAAACTTGTTTTGCCTTCATCTTAGCCCTAGGCAATGGATACAGTGAGGTACGCAATACTTTGAAGCTTGTTTTTATCGTATTAAATACGGTGGAATTACTTGAAGAAATTATTGAATATATGGTAGAGCAGGGTGTCCGAGGGGGCACCGTGCTCGATTCTGTCGGCATGGGACGCATCCTTGCATACGACATACCTATCTTTGCGGGCTTCAGAGACCTGATGGTGGGCGCACGTGCAAACAACCGCACGATGATGACCACTATACCTGATGAGATATTCGACGAATTCATGGAGGGACTGGATAGGATAGTCCACTTCGACGAACCGGGCACGGGCGTAGCCTTTGCCGTAGATATATACAAAACATATGGTGTTAAATGAGTAAGAAATCCGATGCAGATAAATTCGTAAAAAAGATGGCCAATGCCAGCTCTGTTGGCACATCGCTCGCTTTCAGCGTTCTGATAGGCGCAGGGATGGGCTGGTGGCTGGATAAAACCTTCGGAACAAAGCCGTGGCTTTTCCTCCTTTTTATGGTCTGCGGGATAATCGCAGGATTCAAAAACATGATATATTTTGTCAAAAAAACCAACCTGTATGACGATGAAGATACCAAATAAAATTTTAATTCTCTCATTGATTTTTTTCGCTTTATTGTATACAGTATGCAGGTTCCGATTTGAACCTGCGTTTGCTAATGGTGCGTTCGTTGGTTACCTTTTAGGTGTTGTGAATTTTTACTCTTTAGCACGAAAGGTTTTGGGACTTGTTGAAGGCAGGGCGTCGATGGCGCTTATCTTCAACGGACAGATTCGTCTGCTCGGCACTGGCTTTGTCATCTGGCTCAGCATGACGAAATTACAATTGAACATAATAGGTATGCTGGTGGGGCTCTCAATTATACCCGTGTGTATACCGTTTTTTGTTATATACGAAAGTCTAAGAAAGGAACCTGATTAGACTTTCAAGGGCACTTGATGTGCCCCGCGAAGGCTTTGCCTTTGTGAGCTTCGGCAAAGAAATGTCAGGATGGCATTTCTTTGAATATTTTTAAATAACTTTAAGAGGAAGGACGATGGAACACCCACTTAATGTGTCCATGCTGTTCGGTATGGCTTTTTCTCACACTTACTGGCACGTAACCATGACATTTCTCGTGGTCTTAATCGTGATTTTCCTTGGCGTACTTGCCGGCAAAGGCAATGCTGAGGTTCCCGGTCGCACACAGAATACTTTAGAGCTTTTCGTTAAAGGTATCTATAACATGTGTGACGATGTAATGGGCGTTGAAGGGAGACCTTACATCCCGCTTATCTTCGGTATCGGTCTTTATGTAGCTTTTTCAAACTTCTTAGGACTTATCCCGGGATTTCTCGCACCTACATCAAACCTGAACTCCACAGCGGCTCCCGCTCTGGTTGTTTTCTTTGTTTATCAGTACATCGGCTTTAAAAAGCACGGTGCACACTACATCAAACATTTCCTCGGGCCTGTTAGCTGGCTCGCTCCGCTGATGCTCATCATCGAGCTCATCGGTCACTTCGCTAGACCGCTTTCACTGTCTATGCGACTTTTCGGAAACATCTTCGGAGAGGATCTTGTTATCATCATCCTTTTCATGCTGGTACCATTCCTTGTACCGCTGCCGATGTTTTTCCTCGGTCTTTTCACAGGCGCTCTTCAGGCGTATGTGTTTATGATGCTGTCCATGATTTATATAAGTGGTGCACTTGAAGAAGCACACTAAAAGTTTCATATATTAAAGGAGGACATTAAAATGTCTAAAGTTGTAAAAATTCTTCTTTCTGTTGCAGCTGTTATGGCTGTTGTGACAAGCTCTGCTTTCGCTTCTGAAGGCGCAGCTGATGCTGGCGTATGGGCTAAGTACATCGGTGCTGGTCTTGCTATGGGAGTTGCTGCTCTCGGTACAGGTATCGGTCAGGGTTCTGCTATTAAAGGTGCTGTTGAAGGTATCTCTAGAAACCCTTCCGCTTCCGGTAAAATCTCTACAACAATGATCATCGGTCTTGCTCTGATCGAGTCACTTGCTATTTACGCACTTGTTGTAGCTCTTATCCTTCTTTTCGTTGTTTAATTATAACGACAAAAAAACAAACAAAGGCGGGTTGCAAAATCCGCCTTTTTTCCATCCAAGTTACTTAGGGGGCTGGTATGTGGCAAAAAATTAAAGAATTCAGCGCTAAAGACCCACTCATCTTTACTATCATCATCGCTATAATAATAGTCGGCGGCGGTTTTACAGCAGTTCAGTCTATGCACATGACATCTACTGCAAAGTTCTGTAAAACATGTCACCCAAAAGAAGAAGTTGCCGTCAGAGGCGAATACTACACTTACAGAATTGGAGTACACAGCGAAGCTGGTGTAAGCTGTCTTGATTGTCACGGCGCACCTGGTATAAAAGGTTACCTTAATGCTCACGTTGTGGCCGGTATGAGAAGCATGTATCATGAGATCCTCACTCCGGAAGACGAAGTTATAGAGCATCTTACACACTTTGCTACTACGGTAGAGGGTGCAGAGCACGCTTCATCTATGGAAGCCTGCGCATTCTGCCACTCTGATGCAGCAAACGCAGAGATGCGCAGAAACAGAATAATCAAAGTTGCCGGCGAATTCAGACATATGGACGAGGTTGTAATGCCTGCCTATAGAAAAGAGTTCGGCCGTAACGATGTTTTCACAGAAGGCGTCAGTGCAGGTGTTGAACCTAACCACCAGGCACACATTGATGCAGGTCTTTCCTGCATGAACTGTCACCTTGGCATTGGCCACGGCGGCGAGAGATTCCATCAGCCTGAAATGGAAACATGCTTTGCATGCCACGATGAAGTTCGTGAGACAGTTGCAGTTCCTGCGAACGACGACTGTGCAGCATGCCACGTTAGTCAAAAAGGAATCCAGCAAGGTACTTATGTTAAAGGCGTAGAAGGCGATGCTTGGTATATGGCTGATCTCAGCTGTTCCGACTGTCACGAGTCTGCTTTTATAAGACCTAATTCAGATAAATGTGCTACATGCCACGATGCGTCATACGCAGATATCATGGCTGACACACAGAAAGCATTCAACGAGAAGCTTCCTGCAGCTCAGGAACTTCGCGATGCTATGATGGAGGCACGTCACGGCGCTTCCCACGGCAAGCTCGAGATAGCTAATCAGATCATCTACATAGTAAGAGTTATTGAGAAAGACGGTTCCGCAGGAATCCACAACCCTGAATACTTCGACGCTATGTTTGAGAAGATTGCAGAGCTTAAAGATGCTTTCGACAACTACATAGAGCCTGTTGAAGTTGAGGAAGAGCACCACGCTGCTCCTGCTGCTCACGCTGAAGAAGCTTCACACGAAGAAGCTGCTGCAGAGCCTGCAGGTCCTGTAAACTCTGAAGAGCTTATGTCTATGCTTGAAGGCGCTGAAGTTATCAACCTTGGTGAGCGTTACGCTCCTAACGGTAAAAAATCAGCTGTTCATTTCGAGCACAAAGTTCACGCAGAAAGACTTGAGTGCGTTAGCTGCCACACAGAAGCAGGCGACAGCACACTTAAGATCGAAGTTCCTGCGGAAGTAAGCGGTACAAACAACGTCTTCCACAAGGAATTCTGCATCAAATGTCATAAAGAGCAAAAAGCTAAGACATCTTGTAACACTTGTCACAAGTAAGCTTAGTTTAGCTTTAGTAATATAAAAAGGGGAGCATTTGCTCCCCCTTTTTTTTGCCATTTATAAACTTCGCGCTACTTCGTTATTTTTAATAAGATTTGCATCAAATACTCTATATGTGCTCAGTAAATTTTATCAAAAGCCGCCTCATATCACTTGTTTCTAAATACCACATATGCACTTTTATGACTCATTCTCAAATTATATCGTTTTGTATTTTGCCCACAAGCCAGCTGAATTCGCATAAAAAAAGCGGAAACATCTCTGCTTCCGCTTTGTAGTTATATTAGCCTAATGTAATGAGGCGCATAAAAGTGGAACGTGTTATGCGTTCACAGCTTAGTGTTTCGCCTCAGGCTGCCAGCCTGTTAATCGTCAGATTTTTCAGAGATGATCTCCGGTTCTGTCATCTCTGTGTCTGTATCAGCATCATCAGAAGTGCCTCTAGGCTCTGCAATGCTTACAATGTTGCCCTCAGTAGGGTCAATCAGTGTGTGTACATCAGCAAGTTTGATGTCTGTAACGTTGATGGACTCGCCTATTTTGAGCTTAGATATATCTACCTGAATGCTGCTTGGCATGTTTTTAGGAAGAGTACGGATCTTAAGGCTTGTTACGCCTGTGTTAAGGATACCGCCTTCTTTAACGCCTGGTGCATCGCCGATGAGCTCGATAGCGATGTCGATGTCGAGTTCCTGACCGACAACGAGACCCTGAAGATCAGCGTGTACAACGCTTGTTCTATTATAGCTGTACTGGAGTGTTTTAAGGAAACAGTCGAATGGCTCGCCGATACCTTTAACTTTGAGCTCTATTCTGAAGTTACCGAAAGGTCTCTTCTCTATATCCATGGCATTAAGAAAAACTTCTACGCTTTCTTCGCCTCTGCGGCTGATGATAGCAGGTACGAGCCCGCTTTTACGCATAGCTTTCATTTCGCCTTGTGTCATGGGTTTTCTTTTGGTCCCTTCCCATTTTATCGTCTCTATCATGGGTTACTCCTTAATAATTTGATGATGAACTGCTATCATAACATTTTTTATCTTAAATAGCAATTGTTCAAAGTGTAATATCTCTTGAAAAGGTTAACTATTACATGTATTGTACGAAGAATATATCCAGAGGTGACTGATTTGATAGCAAAAGAAGGTTTTCCCTTTGTCTTCGGGGCGTTAGCGGTATTTGTCATACTGATAATATTCCCTGTTAAGTTTCTCATATTTCTTTCTCTCGTTTTCGGAGTCTTCTGTCTGTGGTTTTTCAGAGACCCTGAAAGGAGCATCCCTCCATTCAGCGACATAATGGTTTCACCTGCCGACGGCAGGGTTGTCGAGGTTTTTGAAACTGAGCACGAAGGCCGCACCGTTACAAAGATTAGCATCTTCATGAATGTCTTTAACGTGCATGTGAACAGGATGCCGATAGCGGGAAAGATAAAATCTGTCACCCATAAAGCGGGAAAGTTCCTCGCTGCGGATAAACCGGAAGCATCATATGAAAATGAACAGAATATCATTGATATAGAGTCTTCATACGGCGAAGTTACGGTTAAGCAGGTCGCAGGGCTAATAGCCAGACGTACTGTGTGTAACGCCGAGGTCGGAGACGAACTGCCCATAGGCGAGCGTTTCGGCATGATAAAATTCTCCTCAAGACTTGAGGTATTCGTGCCGAAAGGATTTGACATATCTGTTAAAAATGGGGATATTGTCAAAGCTGGTGAAACAGTATTAGGAAAATACGTAGGCGAAAAGATTGAAAACGGAAGTATCTAACAACAAAAATTACGTTGTGCCGAACCTTGTAACGATCTTAGGATTGTTCTGCGGGTTCTACTCTATCATTGCCACCATAAACGGTAATTACGTTATGGCTGCCAGTGCTACTCTTGTTGCCTTCGTTTTTGACGGTCTGGACGGTAAACTCGCCAGAATGTTAAATGCTACCAGTGATTTTGGTATACAGCTGGACTCGCTGTCCGACTTGGTTTCTTTCGGAGTCGCCCCTGCGGTGCTTGTTTACAAATGGGCTCTTGCTCCTTACGGCCGTTTAGGCTGGATGGCTGCTTTCCTGTTTGTGGCTTGCGGTGCACTGAGGCTTGCCCGTTTTAATGTACAGACCAAGAAGATCGACCCAAGATTCTTCGTCGGTCTGCCTATACCTGCTGCTGCCGGTGTTGTCGCTACAAGTGTGCTCTTTGCTAAGGAGTTCATAGGCGACCCCAACGACATGACAGTACCTATCTGGTTTACTTTTACAATCTACATTCTCGCCTTCTTGATGGTGAGCAATATAAGATATTACAGCTGTAAGACATGTATTCAGCAAAAGTCTTACAATGTACTTGTAATTTTCGTACTTGTTATATTTGTACTCGGTCTGTACCCGGAACTATTCCTATTTCTCCTATCCACAGGTTATGCGCTAAGCGGTCTGCTATACCTAGCTTACGTCCGTTTAAAGCACCCTAAGAGGGATGTTGAGGTTGCCGATACAGGTGAATAAGTTATAAACTGTTGCAGAAACAGCTATAATTAAGCACAGCAAGGCCTCAGCCCTTTATTAGGGTTGGGGCCTTTTTTTGTGGGTAAAAGGCGTAAAGATTAAGAAAACTGAATTTAAGCAGTTGTACACTCGTCTTTACAATCTTTACATAGGTGCAGAATAAAAACATAAAGATACACAGGAGGTTACGATGATGCTAGGTGAGCTAAAAAAGTTATAGAAAGGCTAAAAAAGTTAAGGAAAAAAATTAAAAGAATTGCTAAAATGCAAATTGACGGAGGAATCAAATGTCCAAGAGAAAAGTAATCATTTTCGACACAACCTTAAGAGACGGTGAGCAGGCTCCCGGCTTTTCAATGAACACAGATGAAAAAATCCAATTGGCTCTGCAGCTTGAGAGACTTGGTGTAGATGTTATGGAGGCTGGCTTCCCTATCTCTTCACCGGGGGACTTCGATGCTGTTACAAAAGTTGCCAAAACTATAAAGAATGCAGGCGTGGCGGGACTCTGCCGTGCTAATGAAAAAGATATATCAGTGGGCTGGGATGCCCTGAAACATGCAGTTCGCCCCAGAATCCACACATTTATCGCTACAAGCGACATCCACCTGCAGCACAAACTGAAAAAATCCAGAGAAGAAGCTCTGGAAATAGCAGTGAGCGCTGTTAAATTTGCACGTAACCTTTGCGAGGATGTTGAATTCAGCGCAGAAGACGCACTGAGAAGCGACGTGGACTACCTGTGTCAGGTTGTCGAGGCTGTTATCGCAGCGGGCGCAAGCACCGTTAACCTGCCCGACACAGTGGGCTACACTATGCCTTTCGAGATTGATAAGGTCATCTCTGCCATCCTGAACAGAGTTCCGAACGTGGACAAAGCACGCATAAGCGTACACTGCCACAACGACCTCGGTCTGGCTGTTGCGAACTCGCTGATGGCTGTTAATGCCGGTGCGGGACAGGTCGAGTGTACAATCAACGGTATCGGCGAGCGTGCGGGTAACTGTTCACTCGAAGAGGTAGTGATGGGGCTGAATGTCCGTAAAGACCTTTTCAACGACGTAGAGATAGGCGTTAAAACAAATGAAATATACAGAGCAAGCAAGATGCTCACAAGCATAACAGGCGTGGGCGTACAGCCTAACAAAGCTATCGTCGGAAAGAATGCATTCGCTCACGAGGCGGGCATCCATCAGGACGGTATGCTGAAAAACAGAACAACCTACGAGATCATGACACCTGAAAGCGTTGGTTATCCTTCCACAAGCCTTGTGCTGGGAAAACACTCCGGCCGTCATGCTTTCGTACAGCGTATAAAAGACCTCGGATTCGAGATCGACAATGATGCTATGCAGGCTGCATTCGAAGAGTTTAAAGTGCTCGCTGATAAGAAGAAAGAGGTATTTGACGAAGATATCGAAGCCATCATTCTGAACCAGTCGAAAGACACAGAGGCAGCATATACTCTGAAAACAGTGAATATACTCAGCGGCGACACAGCCATCCCTACAGCCACTATAAAACTGGCTGATAAGGACGGTGTTGAGTCTGTCGATGCTTCTACAGGCGACGGCCCTGTCGATGCCGTTATGAAAGCTATCGAGCGTATAGCAGGCATAGGCGGCAGACTGAAAAGCTACAACATCAAAGCTCTCACAGCAGGTAAAGATGCTCAGGGCGATGTTACCCTCGCTGCCGAATTTGACGAATGCGGATACGACGTCAGAGGTAAAGGCTCAGACACGGATATAGTCGTTGCCAGCGCAAAGGCATATCTCGATGCTCTGAACAAATATGTCCTGAGAAAAGAATCACGAAATATAATGAAATCTGAAGAAGGAATTTAATAATATTGCCCTTTTGACGATTTTATATAGTATGTGTTATTAAGGTTTTGCTTAAATTAGGGAGAAGAGATGAAACTTAATGTCAAGATCACGCTATTTGTGGCTGTGACTGTGTTGTTTGGTATGGGTGTACTCTTTACTGTAAATTTCTTCCAGATGAAGACTAACTACATAGACGAAGAAATTGCCAGAGCCAGAAGTTTTGTTTTGGCTGCTGAAGGCGTACGCGAGTATATGGCAATAGCGATGGAGCAGGGTATCTATGATGTGGAAAACACTAAAGACGACCTGGGAAAGCTCCTGCTGACCGTGCCTATCGTGGGCACTATGAAAGTTATGGAGCTGAAATCGGAAGAGGCCGGACTTAAATTTAAAGTGCCGAAGATCTCTCCGCGTAACCCGAAAAACGTACCGGACGAAGTTGACCTTGTCGCACTTGCAGAGCTTAAAAAGCTCGATAAAGGCGGGAAGACCACTCCCGAATATGTACTGCATGACAAAAAAGGTAAACAGCTCAGATATTATAAATCTGTGCGCCTTGCTGAAATGTGCGAAACCTGCCACGGTGACCCTGCGAACTCCAAAGAGCTGTGGGGGAACGATGAAGGACTCGACCCTACCGGCGTAAAGATGGAGAACTGGCGTGCGGGAGAGCTTCACGGAGCTTTCGAGATATTCCTGCCGACAGGACCTATCTATGCGGCTATTTATAAAAACCTTTTTGTATCGGCAATGATATTCATACCTATCACCATAATGATTCTTGTGGTGTTGGTGGTGATAAACAAAAAGCTGATATTCAAAAGGCTTACGGCTATGGGGGCTGCCCTGCAGAAAGTTGCCAACGGTGACTTCAGCGTGCAGGTGGAGGCTACTAATGCCGACGAGGTGAGCGACCTCGCCAGATCACTGAATAAGATGGTGAACGACGTTAACGACGCAATGAGCGTTGTTGTCGACTCCATCGCATCACTCGCTTCTACATCTGCAGAGCTTTCGAGCAATGCAGAGACGATAGCAAGAGGTGCTCATGATCAATCAGAGCAGGTTGCCAGCACTGCTTCCGCTGTTGAGGAAGTTAACTCTACCGTCGTAGAGGTCGCACAGAATGCGGCGAACGTTTCCAACAGTGCCGAAGAGGCGAGCGACTCAGTGGACAGAGGACACCACCTTGTGGAAGAGACAAGAAACATGATGGAGAAGATAGCCGATACTGTCTCTGAATCTGCGGTAACCGTGCGTAAGCTCGGCGAATCATCCGAGCAGATCGGACAGATCATACAGGTTATCGACGACATCGCCGACCAGACAAACCTCCTCGCCCTTAACGCTGCCATCGAGGCCGCCAGAGCGGGTGAGCACGGACGCGGTTTCGCCGTTGTTGCCGATGAGGTTAGAAAGCTCGCTGAGAAAACTGTGAACGCTACGAAAGAGATCACAGAGATGATACAGGCCATTCAGGCTGATACAGGCGGCGCCGTTATGGGAATGCATGAGGGTGTTCAGCAGGTAGAGCAGGGACAGGCAAAAGCAGAAGAGGCGAAAGAAGCTCTCGACATCATCAAGCAGAATGTGGACAACGTTTCAAACGAGGTCGGCATGATCGCCAGAGCGACAGAAGAACAGGCCACGGCTACAGAGATGATGGCTCAGAGCATAGAGACCATCTCACAGGTAACTGCGGACAACTCTCTCGCTTCAAACGAGACGGCGCAGGCTGTGGAACAGCTCAGCCATCTTGCCTCCGAGCTTGAGGAACTGGTTACACGTTTCAAACTGAAAAACTAAAAGCTGATAAGGCGGGGAACACCACCCCGCCTTTTTTTATATTTGATTATTCTACCTTTTTTTCGTATAATCATCATCCGATTCACCCCGAAAATAATCATACTAAGTATATAGAGCTGGAGGAAATGATGGCTGGACATAGTAAATGGGCCAACATTAAGCACCGTAAAGCGGCGCAGGATGCAAAAAAAGGCAAGGCTTTCACAAAGGTCGCAAAAGAACTTACCGTTGCAGCAAAGATAGGCGGAGCAGACCCTGAGATGAACCCAAGACTCAGAGTGGCACTTGATAAAGCCAGATCATGCAACATGCCGAAAGACAATGTAGAAAGAGCTATTAAAAAGGGTACAGGCGAAGGAAACGACGCTATATTCGAAGATATGGTATACGAAGGCTACGGTCCGGGCGGAGTTGCTATACTCGTTAAAGCTCTGACAGATAATAAAAACAGAACAGTGGCAGAAGTGCGCAGCACCATGAGCAAAAAAGGCGGAAACATGGGCGAGCCGGGCTGTGTCGCTTGGATGTTCGAAAATAAAGGTCTCATCGAGATCAGCAAAGAGAGCGTGGACGAAGAGACACTTATGGACCTTGCACTTGAGGCGGGCGCAGAAGATGTTCTCGACGAAGGCGATGTTTTCCAGGTCGTTACCGAGCCGTCCGAATACTTCACAGTGAAGGGCGTTATCGAAGAAAAGGGGATAGAGATGAGCTTCTCAGAAGTTTCTATGAAGCCGAAGAACAAGACGCCTCTTTCCGGCGAAGACCTCAGAAAGCTCTTCAACATCACAGATGCTCTCGAAGACCTCGACGATGTTCAGGAAGTTTTCTCTAACTTCGAGGCTGACGAAGCCGCTATGGCCGAGCTCGAGGATTAATTGCCTGAGATAGTCATGGGCGTAGACCCCGGGCTGAACTGTACCGGTATAGGTATTATACAGGTTTGGCCGGGCAAGGTGGAACACGTTGCCCACGGTGTGGTGCGCACAGACTCTAAGGATCCCCTGCCGAAGAGGCTGGGGATGATATGCGACGGGATAAGGCTGGCACTCAAGGAGTATCAGCCTAAATATGCTGCCGTCGAGGATGTTTTCTATTCTGTAAACGTGAAGAGCGCAATGCTCCTCGGACAGACCAGAGGCGCTATCATAGCGACACTGCTGGCTGGCGAGGTGGATGTGCGTGAATATACCGCTCTGCAGATAAAGAAAGCCGTGGTAGGATACGGAAAGGCGGATAAGCAGCAGGTGAAGAAGATGGTCGAGGTGCTTCTGGGTAAGCAGATCGGCAATGTACCTCTGGACGCCACAGATGCCCTCGCATGCGGAATATGCCTCGGGTTTAACATATCCGGCAGAGCAGTATTTTAAAGGTGATGATATGATATACAGCGTCAGAGGAACACTCATAGAGAAAAGCCCCGCAAGCGCCGTGATAGACACAGGTGCCGTAGCGTTTGAAATGAGCATCTCAGCGTCTACATATCAGCATCTCCCCGAGACAGGTCATAAGGCACACGTCTATACCCATTTTGTAATGCGTGAGGACGGCGTGTATCTCTACGGATTTTCAAAGATGGAGGAGAAGAGATTATTCCTCCTGCTTATCACTATATCAAAGGTCGGTCCGAAGCTCGCTCTGGCGATACTCTCGGGCATGGACGTTAATAAATTCATGAATGCCGTTATGAACAGCGAGATAGGTCTTATCTCCACCATACCCGGCATAGGTAAAAAGACCGCCGAGCGCATCGTTGTAGAGCTCAGGGATAAATTCGGCAGCATGAGCGTTGCGGATGATAATTCACCTGCGGCCTCAGGTGCGGAGGATGTCGTCAGCGCACTCCTTAACCTCGGCTACACCAGAGCTGACTGTCAAAAAGCCGTGAATAAGGTGTATAAGCCTGACGCCTCTTTCGAAGAACTTTTCAAAAACTCACTCAAAGAATTAAGTTCCTGATTTTCCCCTAAAACGGGTGATTTTTCCTTCTAATTGTATTAGTATTTCTACTGTAGGCGTGCGCCTGCAATCTTGGCAAAGGATTTTAAATTGCTTGAAATAATCAATCTCAATAAAAGCTTTGTAAAAGGGCACTATGCTCTTGATGTATTAAAAGATTTCTGCATGAAGGTAGAGGCGGGCGAGCGTGTTGCCATCGTCGGACCTTCGGGTGCGGGGAAATCGACCCTGCTCCAGATCATCGGAGGGCTGGACAAGCCCGACAGCGGTGTCATAATGTTCGAGGGTGAAAACATCCTTGAGAAAAAGGGGAAGCATCTCGACAGATACCGCAATGATGCTGTCGGTTTCGTGTTTCAGTTTCATTATCTGCTGGAAGACTTTACCGCTTTGGAAAATGTCATGATACCCGCACTGATAGCAGGTACGGGCAGAGCAGAGGCTCATGACAGAGCTATGGAGCTGCTGACCCGTGTGGGACTGGCAGACAGGTCTACGCACTTCCCAACCGAGCTTTCGGGGGGCGAACAGCAGCGTACGTCCATAGCCCGTGCCCTGATGAACAAGCCGAGGATGATACTCGCAGACGAGCCTACGGGCAGTCTGGATAAGAAGAACAGCGAAGAGGTTCTCAGCATGTTCGACATTATGAAGCAGGACGGCATCACCGTTCTGATAGTAACCCACGACGAGGGCATAGCAGGTGCCTGTGATCGTAAGATCGAGATGGAGAAATCATGAGAAAGCTCGGAATCATCGGCGGAAGCGGACTTTACGATATCGAAGGATTCGAATATCAGGAAGAGATCATCATGCAGACAGAGTATGGTGAGCCCTCGGACACTTACCGTGTTTTCACCTACAACGATGTGCGTTTCTACTTCCTCAACAGGCATGGCAGAAAGCACTCCATACCGCCCCATAAGGTAAACTACAGGGCGAACATCGACGGATTCAAACGCCTCGGTATCAGCCATATAGTTTCCATCACTGCCACAGGCGGTATAAACAGCTCATATAAGCCGGGCGATATAATAATACCCGACGACGGCATAGACATGACAAACGGCCGTCAGCATACATACTATGACGGCGGGCTCATCAACCACATAGACTTCACAGAGCCATTCTGCCCGAGGCTGAGAGGCGTGCTTGAAAATGCGGCGGAATCCGCAGACGTGGATGTTGCGACCAAAGGTACGTACATATGCACCAACGGCCCGAGGCTGGAAACTGCGGCAGAGATCAAAGCATTCGACAGATGGGGTGCAGACCTTGTGGGCATGACCCTCTTCCCCGAGTGTGCTCTCGCCCGTGAGATAGAGCTATGCTATGCAAACATCAGCGTGATAACAAACTATGCGGCGGGCACTTCCAAAACGAAGCTGACAGCCGACGAGGTTGTGGAAGAGATGGGTAAAGCCATGGAAAAGCTGAAAAGCATAGTTTCCATGATACCCGTATATTTTAACGAAGACAGGACATGCGGATGCCCGACGGCTCTCGCAGGGACAAAGATAAGTAAAAATGATTGATAAAAAAGTTTCACTGAAAGATTACTGCAGTTATAAAACTGGCGGAAAGGCGGAGTTTTTCTCCTGCCCGACAGATACATTCGACCTTAAAGTACTACTGAAATTTGCATCGGACAACGGCATAGCCGTCACTCTGATAGGCACGGGGAACAACGTGCTGATAAGCGACAAGGGCGTGAAAGGGCTCGTCATCAGCACCAGATGTATGAATGACGAAGTACAGATAGAAAACGACCTCGTATACGCAGGCGCAGGTGTCCGTCTGGATGCTCTGATAGAGCAGTGCGTGGAAGCGGGGCTCGCAGGGATAGAGAATATGTCCGGCATCCCCGGCTCTGTGGGCGGAGCAGTCATGATGAATGCGGGCGCATTCGGCACTGAGATAAAGGACATCGCCATCACTGTGGAGATGTGCGGATACGACGGCGTGATAAAGAGCGTCCCCGCTGAGGAAGCGGGCTTCGGATACAGAAAGGCGGAGAACCTGAGCGGTATCGTGACAGGGCTCGGGCTGAAACTGGAGCATGCTGACAAGGCAGAGCTTAAGGCGAAGCGTGCCGAGATACTGGCGAAACGTGCTGAGAAACAGCCTCTGGAGTATCCTTCATGCGGGTCTGTTTTCAAACGCCCCGAGGGGAACTATGCAGGTGCGCTGATAGAGCAGTGCGGGCTGAAAGGTTTTAAAATAGGCGGAGCGCAAATCTCCGAAAAACATGCTAACTTTATAGTAAATGTCGGAAAGGCAAAGTCGAAAGACATTTATGACCTTATAAACCATGTGCAGGAAACTGTGCTGAAGGAAACAGGCGTACAGCTTGAAAAAGAGGTGAGGTTCATTGGTTTCTGATCGGAAAACGATGGAAATTACAGATGCTGAGAAGAGGGAGCTTATGTCGAAGGTGTATCCCAGGCTGAAGAAGCGTACTAAGATCCTCAGATTTTTCCGTATGGGCAATGCGGTGCTTATGCTGCTGCTGCTTAATGCTTGTGCTGCAACTGCACCTGTGGAAAGACTTGATACGCACAGCGTCAGCTATAACATAAAGAAAGGTCTGGTGGCGGGTGCCGACCCTGACGAATTCATGAAGACCATGCCAGATTCAGATATAACTCTTTCCTCCATAGTGAAATATACTCTCGAACCGACAGTGAAGCACATCGCAGACGATGTGATCGACCTCGACTATGAGAACGGGCGTTTCACACTTTTAAAAGGCTCAGAGCTGGAAACAAACAGAACCGAATGTCCGAAAATGTTTCTCCCTGAGGATAAGTATCTCTCCATGAAGATGGAGGGGGATATCGTCCTCGTGACAGGGGTAAATAAGACCGTGCTGGCGGACATTTCCCAGTGCGGAGTGATATACGAGACATCATCCCTGCACACGGGATTCAGCCTTTCAAATAACTTTATGCTGGAATTCACGAATAACGCTTTCGAGCTTTATGATAATAAGCATGTTGCAAAGGTTTCTTCGGGAAGTTTTCTCGGTGCTGTCGTAGCGGGCAGCCTTTCTGGAAACAACATAATGTTCGCAAATGAAAACGGCAAGATAGCCATTATGAGCGCACGGTCAGGTAAATACAGAGCCATATACCACGACACGGTCAAATTTAAACAGCTTTATTACGAAGGGGACGACATATACGTCTATGACGAGGATAATAAGCTGATGAAGCTGACCGCAGATTATGAATCCGGCGAGATAAAACAGGCCGAAAGCGTTCAGGCGAAAGACGGCTGCTTCTTCCTTAAACGTGGCGGGATGCTCTTTTGCGATGGTTATATTTTCGGGCTGGACATAGCCTATGAATCCCCTGCGGATGCCGACAGCGGGCTTATACGTGACGGGATGATATTTCTGAAGAAAGAGGGTGTGGTAAACTTCATAGACACCACATTGACATATAAAAAGTCCCTTGCACTTGCCTCCAATGATAAAAAGCTCTGCCTGAATGACGGCAGGGCATATTTCAGAGACTTTGACAACAGCGTGAAATACATATCTGCAAAAGGCGATACCCATAAGGTGGACGAAATGCCCGCCGAATGCGACCACAGATTCGACTTTAAAAAGGGTGCTCTGCAGACGCCTGACGGCAGAGAAATATACAGATTTGCCAAGGTTGTGAACAGCTCGGATAAAGCATACATGCTCCGCCGTGAACTGGACGGAAACATCTATTACTATTTCGAACGTTTATCTGATTGACGGCTGAATGTTGTCGGCGAGCCCTTTCAGGGTAAGCTGTTTCTGCTCTCCCAGAAAATTAACCGTACCGCTCATATCCACAAGGGAGCGTGTCATATCTTTCGGGTTAAACCTTACGGTTCCTTTAAGATTAAGCTCCATGCTGTCTTCTGATGTCAGCTTGTTTATGGTGAGACGGTTGTCGCCCAGAACTGCTTCTGCGGTTACTTTTTCAAAATCCATCGGTCCCATAGGTGTGTTCAGCTTCAGTTTTTCAGCAAATACGGCAAATCCCGCTCTGTTTGTTTCAGGGTTTGCCTTTATGTCTGCCTGCAGGTCTCCCGTGATGCTGAGTTCATCGGTGAGCCCGTTTATCAGCCCTGAGCTGACTCTCCCTTTGAAAGTGATGTCGTCGGAGGAGAGTATCCCTGCTGCGTTCACTGCGCCTGATGTTCTATACCCCACCTTGCCCATTATCAGCTTAATCGGTGAATAGGAAAGTTTGACAGTACCTATCGGGTTTCCGTTCAGCTCCAGCTCTTCGAGTGTTGTGGAGAGCGGACCTGACGATATGTCGGAGAATGATATGGATATACCACCCTGTTTCTCTGTCTGTGTGAGAGCCTTTAATACAAAGTTCTCATACGGCAGTGTGAGCCAGAGGGTGAAGATGAATATTACTACTGAGAGTACCGATGCTGCGATTATCTGTTTTTTCATCGTTTCACAACATCCATAGTCAGGTTCAGCATTGCTGCATCGTCGAATCTTTTATTGATCTTTACATTGCTGGATGTGAGGTTTCCGTATCGCTCTACTGAGCGGAGGAAGGCTATCATCTCGTTATAATTAAGATTTTCCACCCTGACGGTGGCTGCTTCGGATGCACCGGGGACAGTTTTTGGTCTTATGCTGGCGATGCGCCCTTCGAGCCCTGTCTTTTCAGCGCTGGTCTGGAGGAAAGAGAGCAGACCCGTGTTTATACCTGACTGTTTGTTTCCCGAGCGTTTTGCGGCTGCTGCGAGTACAGATGCCTTTTCTATCCTCTCCTCCATTGTGGAGATGCTGCTCTTCGTGCTTTTGATAGCGGATGCGAACCCGAGGTGTGTCCAGTAGAACAGCAGGAATATACCGCCTATCACAGCAGCGTATGTTAAAACGAGCTGTCTGTTGAAATCTATTTTAATGTTCATGTTTTTCATATATCCAGCCTCAGGGTGAAGGATATCCCTTCGTCCTTTTTAACTGTGTCTACAATGCTGACATTCTTTTTAGTGTTGTCAGCCAGACTCTTCTGGAATTCCTCGAGGAAGGTATAGTCTGTGCTTGTCCCTTGAATTGTTACATTATTCAGTTTGATATCAAGGTTTTCCGCTGTGATATTTTCATTGGATGATTTACTTATCACTTCCAGCAGGAAGAGCGTGCGGTATGTGTCGCCTGTTTCGTCTCCGCCCGCCATACCGAGGAGCATGCCGTATGGGTCACGTTTTCCTGCGACTCCTGCTTTTTTATAAATGTTCTCAAGGGCGAGTTCCGCCTGAGCCAGTTTGTCCTTATAGGCTTTCAGCCTGAAATAGTCACCCACGCAAAAGACGAGGAAGCACGCTAGGAGTACTGCCGCAGGCACACGGTATACATTCAGAGAGGAGCTCATGTTCTTCACAAACGGGACGACGAGCTTAGCCGTGATGGCCGGAGCCATGTCCGGACTGAGCACTTGCTCTGTTTCTGCGGTGTTTACTATTATGCCCTCCTGAACCGTGAGAGGGAGACCGCCTGCGATATATCCGAATGTGTCGTTCTCTGCATACACGCCCGACAGAGGGGATGTGATGTATGCCGCCTTTGAGAAGACCGCCGAATTTTCCTGAAAGAATTCGTCAAAGGATGCGCTGAATATACCGATGAGTATTTTGTCGTTTTTCTGCTGATAGCAGAACCTGCTGCAAAGCTGCCCCGGGAAAGTGCCCTGCAGGTAGTTAGATATGAATACGTCAAGTTTACGCTTTGGTGCGTCGGGGAACTCCATAGTGGTGTAGAACAGCTCGCTGTCTGATATGATGAGGACATAGCCCGACTTCATATTCGTCAGCTCGTCCGAGCCCAGCTGATGTTTCCCTGCGGGTGTAAGAGCGTAAAACTTTTGATTCTCAAAATAAATAAACTGTTTAGTAGTATTGTCCATTAATTCCTGCCAGAAATTTGACTATCTGTGCCGTTGATCCGCTGCGCTTTATCAATGCATGATAATAGTGCGGAACATCGTTTAAGGTTACTTCAGTCTTAACGTAAAATAAAGTGCTTTTTACTGTAATGTACGGAAGCACCGCCACATAGATATCCTGAGGGATGTCTGTTGCTTCCTGTATGTTTGATGCGTCCTTCATTTCGTGCGAGTCCGCATATTTGACTATCTCCTCTGCATACGGCTCCAGCTCGGGGAGCAGAGCAGAGATAGTTTCTGCATTTGCAAAGTTTATGTTTATAGCCTTTTCAGGGTTAAAAACCGTCAGGTTGTCTCTGATCTTAGAGAATTCTTCGTTGTTGTTCATCAGCAGGCGCAGCTCATAAAGGCTTTCCAGCGGGGCGTTCTTTGTACGTATGGTTATGCCGTTCAGCTCATACTGGGCATTTTCCGCACCGCCGTCGCTGAGTTCGCTGTCTGAATCTATATAGTCTTTTATTACCCCGCACTCAAGGCTGTCTACCTCCAGATTATCCGAAAGGTTCGTACATGCTTCGAAATATCTGGCGGCCACTGCCGTGTCTGTGTCCAGCATGCCGTTCAGGGATATTTTAGCATTCACGGGTTTTACCGATACGGATATCACTCCGAATGGTATCTCCACCAGCGGGATAAGGTTCCAGTCGTCGTAGCGGGAGTCAAAGGACGAGTCGTCATCTTCCAGAACCTGACTGATGGCAGTCATGGCTGTCATGGCGTATATGTTTGCCTGATTTTCATAAAAGTCTTCGGATACATCCGAGACGCTCTTTGTACTGCGCTCGTGTATCAACAGCACAGTGGATGCTGCGAATGCTATGAACACAAGGACGAATACAAGCACGGAGCCTTTTTTGTTTAGTTCCATGTGCCCCCCAGATAGTCCGATGAAAGGCTGAGGTGTCCGCATCCTGCTATGAAAGCTACTTCGTATTCTTTCACTTTAAAGGTGACTTTGACTATGGTGTCCATTCTGTCGTATTCGTCGGTAAAGGTGTTGCCGTTGTGGGACTGAATTTTGAATTCTGTCACATTGCCTATCAGCGGCATCTTCCATTCATAGTTCATGGATGTATTCTTTTCTTCCCTTATCAGGTAGTCATCTTCTACGTAGTATGTGACGGTCACGGGGACGGCCTTTTCGAGCTTTATGCTGTTGTTTGTGATGAATGAAAGGGCGTCATTTCCGTCTCTGGTGGTTATGCTCAGGCTTTCTTTATGCATCTGCATCATATCGGGCTTCACCAGCTTTCTGGCGGATATGAGCAGGTTATTCTTATAATAGCTGTCTTCTGTTGCTTCTTTGGTGTTCAGCAGAGAGCTGAATGTGGTATATACCCCCGCCAGAACCATCGAAGAGAGCACCAGAGCGATGAGGACCTCTATGAGGGTAAAGCCTTTCTTACTGCTGTTCGTAATAGACATAGACAGTGCTTACTCCTTCGTGTTCTGTGGTAAGGGTTATCTCGTTTACACCCGGGAATATGGTCGATTCCGTGTCGCTGGTGTAGTTGACGCTGATGCCCATTACATTGCGCCCCTTATCCTTAAATACCTTGCCCGGATAGTTCAATACTTCCAGCACACGCTGATAGCCGGCTTCCGTCACCAGAGTCTTCTCCTTTGCGTAGTCGGACATCTCCACCGACATGGCAGACAGTCTGTATATGCCGAGCATGCTGATAGACAGCACCGCCATAGCTATGAGAACCTCCAGCAGTGTGAATCCCTTCTTCATCGTGTCACCGCCTTATGCAGTATAGGGATGCCCTCTATCTCTTCCTTATCGCCGAATACGAGTCGGAAGTGGTCGAACACGCCGTCGGGATAGAAATATATGCGGTATTCCAAGCCGTCTTCCAGCTCGTCGTTTATGTACGCAGATTTCACGTCGCCTTTGGGGATGGTTACTATCGTATCCTCTTTTTCGTTGTAAAGGCGTATGTCGGGCGAGCCTGTGGTGCCTCTGATATAAACAGACATTCCCAGCTCGTCAGCCATTGCAAGGTGCTTTTCTATGATGTCGTTGAAAAATGTTTCCGTGGAATCGGAAAGGATGGTGTTTTGAGCTATCTTCGGGACTACGGTCATAAGAGCGAGTCCCGAGATAATTATAACTATCAGTATCTCTACAAGGGTAAACCCCTGTTTTTTCATGATTTACTCGTAACTTTTGATGTCGGTGTTGAAGTCTTCGCCGCCCTCTTTGCCGTCGGCACCGTAAGAGATGATCTCGTAGTCTCTGTCATCTTCGCCGGGGCTGCGATAGACATAGTCGTTGTCCCATGGGTCTTTGATGCTGTTTTCTTCGATGTATCCGCCGCGTTTGTAGTTTTTAGGGATAGGCTCTACCTCGGGCTTTCTGATGAGTGCCTCGAGTCCCTGCTCTGTTGTGGGGTATACGCTGTTTTCCAGCTTGTATATCTTAAGGGCAGATTCGATGGCTTTGATGTCAAGGTTTGCTTTGGCGACTCTCGCCTCGTCAGGCTTATCGAGGAACTTCGGTACGAGCAGACTGCCCAGAATACCGAGGATAACAATAACGACAAGCACTTCTATGATGGTGAATCCTTTATTATTTCTCATAACCAAACTCCGAATAAATAGTGTATGCTGTAGATTATATTTGACAAAAACATTTTATACAATAGATAGTTTAGTTATGAAGAGAAATCAACAATCTGACATTTTTATGTTAATTATTTTTATGGCTTTCGGTTTTGCATGGTTTGCTTTCCGCATTTTAAACGGCGGGGAACTGCGCATGCTCCCCCTTGCCTCTGTCTTTATGATGCTGATACTCGCCCCTGCGGCGGAGGAGATGTTTTTCAGAGGCGTGGTGCAGGCGTGGATAAAACAGAAGCTCACAGGCGGGCTATATTTCGTATCATATGCGAATATTATGGCGTCTCTCCTCTTTGCATTCACACATGTGTTTGTGTGGGGTGTGTCTCACTCCATATTCGTTTATATACCTTCTCTTATATTCGGTTTTCTATATGATAGGACTGGGAAAATACATTATTCGATGATTTTACATGTTTTTTATAACTTCAACATTTTTATAGTTTGAAATTCTCTTCATTCGTGGTAAGCATGTAGCATGAGGATATATAATTATCGTTACCTGATTTATTGCTCTGCTGCAGCGTTTTGTCTTGCATGGGCTGTTAGCGGATGGTTAGGGATGTCGACTATAGGAGAGCTTAATATTCAGACAGGCTCCGCGTCAAAACAAAAGGCTAAAAAGCCTGTTTTGCCGGATACCGACCTGATAACCTCCAAGAACATCTTTAAAGCCAGACTCGGCGAAGCTATCGTTTTCAGCGGTAACTCCTCCGATTCTCCTTCTGCTGCGTCGTCAGCCTCTGCACCCGGATCTCCTGCTGTACCTGTCTCCACTACATTTAAAGGCACACTGCTCGGTGTCCTCACCGGAGAAAATGACGGTATGGCTGTTATCGATCTGGACGGGAAAAAGTATATTCTTTCCATCGGTGTGGAGCAGGACGGACTCACGCTTATAGAGACAGGATTCTACCATGTGGTGGTTAAGCAGAACGGCAAAGAGCACAAACTGGTGCTCGAGATGCCCGATGCCGCCGACCTTAACAATAACAAGATCAACCCCGCAGTAAAGGGGAACTATTCTAAAACCCCTACCGCTGCTAAATCCGGCGCAGGCTCAGCCATAAAGATAAAGAGAGATGAAGTCGTTAAAAATCTTTCGGATGTTAACGAGGTCATCAAATCGGTGCTTATCGTTCCTTTCGAAGTGAACGGCGAGTTTCAGGGCTATCGTGTGCGCAGGATGACAAAAGATTCTATACTTCTTAAACTGGGTATTAATAGGAATGATGTTATAATGAGACTTAACGGCAAATCACTTGAGTCGCCTTCGGTCTTTTTTGATGCGCTGAAAAATGCAGAAAACCTCAGTGCCATAACTATAGACATCATGAGAGGCACTGAGAAAATAACGAATTACGTGGAGATAGAGGGATGAGATTCATTAAGTTTTATTTTATTGTTTGTTTGATAGCACTTTCTTCCTTCGCCTTTGCGGCGGATGTAAACGTAAACTTCAGAGATATGGAGATGCAGGAATTTGTCAGCTTCGTGTCCGAATTTACGGGTAAAAACTTTGTATATGATAAGAAAGACCTCAAAGGTCAGGTCAGTATAGAGTCGTCCTCAGAGATGGGCACAGACGACATCATGGAGATATTCTCATCCACACTCCGAGCCAACGGTCTGGAGATCGTTGACAGGGGTACATATATAGAGATCGTGCGCCAGAGCGACATCGGCGACATCTCCGACTCCGACGGTGCGGGCGGCGGCGATGCTCTCGTGACGACCATCCTCTCAGCGAGGAACTTCGACTCAAACATCCTCACCACGGCACTCGTCAGGCTGAAATCCAAAGCAGGCTATCTGGAAGTGCTGAAAGGTCTCAACGCTATCGTAGTAAGAGACAGGGTGGACAGGATAGCAAAGCTGAAAAAGCTGATGGAAAAGCTCGAGATAAAAGCCACAGGGATTAAGATACACTTAGTCAGCGTGGAGCACGCGTCAGCCAGCAGCATGGAAACAATGCTGAAAAAGATGTATGCAGACATGCAGAAGAAAATGCTCGTGGCAAACGAGCCTGTAATAGTAGCAGACGACTATTCAAACATGCTTCTCATCGCCAGTACGGATCAGGACTTTGAGAAGATATCATACATAATCCAGCAGATAGATTCACCAAGCCAGAACAGCCACAACAGCCCTAAAGTATTTTACCTGAACAACGCCAGTGCGGAAGATGTTCAGCAGGTGCTGGATAAGCTGACAGGTATAGAGAATCAGGAAAAAGGCAAGAAATCCACAGTTAAATCATCTGTGGCATTTGATAAAGCGACAAACTCCATCATCGTTTTCGGCGACCCTGACCTCTACGCAAAGGTAGAGCAGCTCATCGATAAGCTGGATAAAGCACGTGAGCAGGTTTATGTGGAAGCGCTCATCCTTGAGACATCCTTCGACAATGCAAAAGACTTCGGTGTTGAATGGCAGGTCGGTGCAGGAGGAAGCTCTGAAGCGGCCTCTATCGGCTATATCAACTCTAACGGAAACCTCAGCAGTATGATAGGCAATGCCGTCGACGGTGAAGCTATCGGTGCTCTGCCGGGCGGATTCAGCCTCGGTGTCCTCGGAAATATTATATCCTACGAAGGGGTTAACTTTCCTACGCTGGGCTTATTGGCGAATTTTGTGAAGTCATCCAACAATATTAATATTCTGTCTAATCCACAGATACTCTCCCTCGATAATCAGGAGGCAGAGGTGTTTGTAGGTGAGAACAGACCGTTCATTACAGAATCAAGAACAGACTCTAACGGTTATCCTGTTCAGTCCTATGACTATCGTGACGTGGGTGTTAAGCTGAAGATAGTACCTCAGATTTCATCAAACGATACGATCACTCTTGAGATCGATCAGGAAGTTAAAAAGGTGTCTGCGTCCACTGTGGATGTTACCGCACCTGTTACACTCACACGTTCTACAAAGACAAAGGTAAAGCTGAAGAACGGCGCTATGATGGTCATATCGGGTCTCTTAAAAGACGACTCTGATATGTATAATTCGGCAGTGCCCGGGCTTTCACGCATACCGGTACTCGGATGGCTGTTTAAGAACAAGTCTGGCAGTTCGGAGAAAACCAATATGATGGTTTTCATCTCTGCAAACATCATAAGAACTCATGAAGAAGCTATGGAATTAACTAAAAAGAAAGAGAACGAAGCAAAAGAATTTAAGCAAGCAATAGACGAAAAGATCAAGAAAGAATTTAAATGACAGACTTTGAACAACTTATAGATATATATCTGAAATATCCGGACCGCAGTGACTTCGCCCCTATTAAGGACGGCGAAGACGTTGTGATACTCTACAGCTCCGAAACAGGCTTCGGCAAGGCTCGCCATCTTGTTTTCACCACAGGGTCAAAGGCGTCCTTCCGCAGTGTCGAAAGACAGGAGATACTCTCTGTGCTGGAGGTTCTCGAAGCAGCCCGCTCCGAAGAATATGACAGCGAAGACGATGACTTCGAAGATGTTTCCGACATTCTCTCTGCATCATACGACGATGCGCCTATCATAAAACTGGTGAACCAGACCATCATTCAGGCTGCGAAGAACGGCGCGAGTGATATCCATTTCGAAGGTCTTACAGGCAAATTCGCCGTACGTTTCCGCATAGACGGAAAGCTGACGACAGTGCGCCAGTATCCGAAGAGCCTGCAGGAATCAGTAATAGCGAGGCTGAAGGTTATCTCCGACCTCGATGTTGCCGAGACAAGAAAGGCTCAGGACGGACGTATCAACCTTAAGATAGGTAACCGTGACGTGGATATCAGGGTTTCGACCATTCCGTCTGTTACGGGTGAAAAGGCTGTTTTGCGTATTCTGGAGAAATCCAAGAGTATGGTTACGATAGAAAAGACGGGTATCCCCATGAGCCTCGTCCCTGCCTTCCGCAAGGCTATCCGCAGACCTAACGGCATCATACTCGTTACCGGCCCGACAGGCTCGGGTAAAACAACAACGCTCTACGCCGCTCTTCAGGAGCTGGTGAGCGACGACACAAACATTATGACCATCGAAGATCCGGTGGAATATCATATGGAGAAGATCACACAGGTTCAGGTGAACCGTGCGGTGGACATTACGTTTGCCAGTGCGGTGCGGGCTTTCCTCAGACAGGACCCCGACATCATTCTGATAGGTGAGATACGAGACACAGAAACAGCGCAGGCTGCCGTGCAGGCGTCCCTTACGGGTCACCTCGTGCTCTCCACTCTCCACACAAACAACGCTCCCACAGCGATAGCAAGGCTTATCGATATGGAGGTTGAACCATTCCTCCTTTCATCATCCGTAACGGCTGTTGTGGGGCAGAGACTCGTCAGAAAGCTCTGCACGAAATGCCGTAAGGAAGTTCAGGCGGAAGGATATGTGAAAGATTTCTTCATGCTGGAAGAGCTGCCGATAGAAAAGTATTACGAGCCCGTCGGCTGCGATGAATGTATGCATACAGGATTCTCAGGCAGGATAGGTGTCTTCGAGATACTCACCGTAAACGACGGCATAAGAAGGCTGATAAACGAGCGTGCAGACTCATCCGCCATAGCGAAAGAGGCGAGGGTCACAGGATACAGACCTCTGATGGTGCACGGATACGAGCTTGTCATGGCAGGCATCACCGCACCGAATGAGATTATCGCAATTTCAGGTAATGACTGATGCCCATATTTTCCTACGACGGACTCGATAAACAGGGAAAGCGTGTAAAAGGAAACCTCGAAGCGGCTAGTAAGAATGCCGCTCTGGCAAAGCTGAGCTCAGACGGTATACTTGTCTCTGGCATTGCGCAGGCATCCGAAAAGCGCAGAAGGGACAAATTCAGCATATCATTCCGTAAAAAAGGGCTGGCAGACGTTTTCTTTCAGCTTTCGATACTCCTTTCCAGCGGTATACCTCTCACCCGTGCGCTGAAGGTCACCGCAGACACCATCAAAGATACAAAGATGAAGAAATCTCTGATGGATATGGAAGAAAAGGTGAATAGCGGACGACGTTTCTCCGAGGCTATGATGCCTTATAAAGATATCTATTCTGAACTGTACATACATCTCATACGCACATCTGAAAAGGTGGGCAGGCTCGCATCTGTCCTGCTCGATATATCAAAATTCGAAGAAGATAAGCGCAAGGCGAGCGAAAAGGTCACCAGTGCTATGATCTATCCCAGTGTTGTCATGATGCTCGGTCTCGGTGTTGTGGGCTTTATGCTTACGTTCGTAGTGCCGAAGCTCGAGAGCATATTCAAAAGCGCAGGTGCGGATATCCCCGGGTCTACAAAACTTCTGCTGGCCACAGCAGGATTTCTGCAGAATTACGGGATGCTGGTGTTTCTGCTGGTGCTCGTGTGCGCCGTACTGGTGCGCAGGTCATACGCAAAGAAGGGCAAGTTCCGCATGAAGGTGGATAAGAAGCTGTATAAGATAGCTTTTATCAGAGATGTCACAGCTTCCAGACTGGGGCATGTGCTTGCGTTTCAGCTCCGTGAGGGGCTTCCGCTGGTGGAGGCGCTGACAAACACGGCAGAAGGCATGGGCAACCTGCACGTAAGAGAGGCTCTGGAAGGGGTCGCAGAGGGCGTAAAGGGTGGACGTAAATTTTCCGAATGTGTCACGGAGACAGGGCTTTTCACAGAGCTTTTTGTCGCTGCCGTTGCCACGGGTGAAAAGAGCGGCAACCTGCCGGATCTGCTGGACAGGGTAAATGTCTATTACACCAGAAAAACTGAGCAGTTCACCGCCAGATTTGTTTCCGTTATCGAGCCGCTTTTCATCATGTTTATCGGTCTCGTCGTCGGTTTCATCGTTATATCCATAATGGATCCTCTTTTCTCCATCAACACCCTCGTTAAGTAGGTCTCTTTTGTCATTCTGAGGAATGCCGTGACAAAGAATCTGCACGTTTCATATCCTTCACTCAGTTCAGGATGGCTAAATGAGAATTGTGATAAAACTACTTGAATTTTATACCCCATATAAGGTATTTTGGGCGGATACGTACAAAGCTGTGCTGCGTGGTTTCTTTTCTTTTGCTTCGGCGTTATAAATTATTGAAAGACTTTCATTTTCATAATCTATGCCTTGAGTCAAAAGAAAATAAATCACCTTATTGCCGGCTTTGGCATTCGAGAGGAATATGAGCAAGATCAGAAATTTCAGTATCATCGCACACATAGATCACGGTAAATCCACCATCGCAGACAGGCTGATAGAGTTCACCAGTGCTGTGGATAAGCGTCAGATGCGTGACCAGCTGCTCGACAGCATGGACATTGAGCGTGAGCGTGGCATCACCGTAAAGGCGCAGACCGTCCGCCTTAAATATAAAGCAGAAGACGGACAGGAATACATCCTGAACCTTATCGATACACCAGGGCACGTTGACTTCACATACGAAGTTTCACGAAGCCTCGCCGCATGCGAAGGCGCACTGCTTGTTGTGGATGCCGCACAGGGTGTTGAGGCGCAGACCATAGCAAACGCATATATGGCTGTGGATCAGGAGCTTGAGCTGGTGCCTGTGCTGAACAAGATAGACTTGCCTTCCGCCGACCCCGAAAAGGTAAAGGTGGAGATAGAAGACATCATCGGCATCGATACATCCGAAGCGATACTCGCCAGTGCTAAATCAGGCATAGGTACGAAGGATATACTCGAAGCTATAGTTAAAAGAATACCTGCCCCTGCAGGCTCAGAGGATGAACCTCTGAAAGCAATGATCGTAGACTCATGGTATGACTCCTACCTCGGTGTTATCGTACTGATACGTATGGTGGACGGAGTTCTGGAAGCCGGGGACAAGATACAGTTCATGTCGAACAAGTCTGAGCGTGTGGTCGATACCGTCGGCTATTTCTACCCGAAACCGACTAAGACGGAAAAGCTCGTAGCAGGCGAAGTGGGCTTCCTCACTGCATCTATAAAGAATGTCAGAGAGATAAACATCGGTGATACCATCACCATAGCAAAGAGACCCACACAGAGACCTTTCCCGGGGTTTAAAAAGGTTAAGCCCGTTGTTTTTTGCGGGATGTATCCAGTGGATTCAAAGGACTATGAAGACCTGCGTGAAGCACTCGAGAAGCTCTCGCTGAACGACAGCTCCATCACATACGAGCCTGAGACATCCGCTGCCCTCGGATTTGGCTTCAGAGGCGGTTTCCTCGGTCTGCTGCATATGGAGATCATACAGGAGAGGCTGGAGCGTGAGTTCGACCTCGACCTTGTAAACACTGCTCCGACAGTTATCTACAGAGTTACCAAAAAGAACGGCGAAGTCATCATGGTGGACAACCCTGCCGACATGCCCGACGTAAACGACATAGAGCTCATCGAAGAGCCTGTGATAGATGCTACCATCATCCTGCCTAACGAATTTGTCGGGGGGATAATGCAGCTAATGGTTGCGAGACGCTCCGTACAGAAAAACATGAAGTTCATCAACGAGACACGTGTTATTCTGGAATACGCCATCCCTCTCAGCGAGGTTGTTATGGACTTCTATGACAAGCTGAAATCTATATCAAAGGGCTATGCGTCATTTGACTATGAATTTGCAGGATATCAGCCCGGCGACCTTGTGAAGCTGGATGTACTGCTGAACGGCGAAAAGGTGGACGCCCTGTCCATCATCATACATAAAGATCAGGCTTTCTATAAGGGGCGAGACCTCGCAGCAAAGCTGAAAGACGTCATACACAGACAGATGTTCGACATTGCCATTCAGGCGGCGGTGGGTAATAAGATACTTGCCCGTACCACCGTGAAGGCATACAGAAAGAACGTTACTGCCAAGTGCTACGGCGGTGACATAACCCGTAAGCGTAAACTTCTGGAAAAGCAGAAAGCGGGTAAAAAGAGAATGAAAAATATAGGCAGTGTGGAAGTTCCTCAGGAGGCTTTCATGGCTGTGTTAAAACTGGGTGATGAATAAGATGGAAGATGTAAATAAAGGTATTCAGCAGGAAGAGAACAAGGGGAAAAAGAAGGACGGATTTTTCGATTCGCTCGTTGTGGCGGTCGTCATCGCTATGGTGATAAAGGGTCTGCTCCTTCAGACATACACCATACCTTCGGAGTCTATGTACTCCACGCTGAAGGTGGGCGATTTCCTCGTGCTGAACAGGCTGGAATACATTTTCAGCGGCCCTGAGAAGGGGGATGTTGTCGTCTTCGAATATCCGCTGGAACCTAATAAAGACTTTATCAAAAGAGTGATAGGCACACCCGGCGACAGGATAAAGATGATAGATAAACAGCTCTACATCAACGGCGAGCTTCAAAATGAGGAATACCGCAGGGTAAACTCTCAGGAGCCTCTCCCTGCTGCGATATCCACAAAGGACAACTTCGAGGAATTCACTGTTCCCGAGGGTAAGTACTTCATGATGGGGGACAACAGAGACAACAGCTATGACAGCCGTTTCTGGGGATTTGTAGACGAAGATAAGATAAAAGGGAAAGCCCTTATGATCTACTGGTCTATGGAAACACCGGAGAGAAACTCTGCATGGTCTAAATTCCCTCTCAGCTTCTTCAGATTTTTAAATCCAAAGTATGATAGATTTGACCGTATTTTTAAGCTTATAAATTGAAAATATAAGCTGATTGTGCAATAATTATAAGAACTTAATATAAGGGGTGACAGGTGGCTGAACCGGTATATAAAACCATACTGCTCAAACTGAGCGGTGAGGCTCTGATGGGCCAGTCCGATTACGGTATAAACTTTGAAACACTTAGTTTTATCGTAAGCGAAGTAAAAGAGGTCGTGGAACTCGGTGTCAGAGTGGGCATCGTTGTCGGCGGGGGGAACATCTTCCGCGGAATGGACGGCACAGCCCGTAACATGGACAGAGTCTCGGCGGACTACATGGGGATGCTCGCCACTATCATGAACTCTCTCGCTCTGCAGGACGGACTGGAGAAAGTCGGCATACCTACACGTGTGCAGACAGCCATAGAGATGCGCCAGATCGCAGAACCGTTCATCAGAAGACGTGCAATGCGTCACCTTGAGAAAAGCCGTGTGGTTATCTTCGCCGGCGGTACGGGAAACCCATACTTTACAACTGACACTGCTGCTACACTCCGAGGTACGGAGATAAACGCAGAAGTAATACTTAAAGCTACAAAGGTCGACGGTGTTTACACATCCGACCCTAAAAAGAATAAAGATGCGGTGAAATTCGACAACATCACATACCTCGACGTTCTCAACAGAGGGCTGAAGGTAATGGACTCTGCCGCTATCTCACTCTGCATGGACAACCATATACCAATCATCGTATTTGATATATTTGGCAAAGGAAACATGAAAAAAGTTGTTCTCGGCGAAAAGGTCGGAACAATAGTGGAGGATTAGAAATGCCTGCTTCAGTCATCAAGGATATGAAAGGCAAAATGGACAAAACCATTGAGCATTACAAGGAAGAACTTAAAACTATCAGAACAGGAAGAGCATCCATAGGGATGTTCGACGGTATCACCGTAGACTACTACGGCACACCGACACCGCTGAACGGCGTTGCGACACTCGCAGCTCCCGAACCAAGAATGATAACCGTACAGCCTTGGGACGTCAGCCTGATAGGTGTTATAGAAAAAGCTATCCAGAACTCAAACATGGGATTCAACCCGTCCAACGACGGTAAGATCATCCGCATCCCTATCCCTCAGCTCACAGAAGAGCGCAGAAAGGAGATAGTGAAGCTCGTGAAAAAGATGTCTGAGGACAACAAGGTCGCTGTCAGAAACCTTCGCCGTGAAGGTAATGACAAGATCAAAAAACTGGAAAAAGATAAAGAGATATCCGAAGACGACTCTAAAAAGTTTGTAGACGATATCCAGAACATCACAAACGACTACATAAAAAAAGTCGAAGATATTACCGCTATCAAAGAAAAAGAGGTAATGGAGATCTAGTGCAGGAAATAAGTATACCTGAACACCTCGCCATAATTATGGACGGCAACGGACGATGGGCGAAAAAACAGGGGCTTGCCCGTGTTTTCGGTCATCAGAAGGGTGCCGAGGTTGTTCGTGATATTGTTAAATACTGTTCGGAAAAGGGGGTCGGTTATCTGACCCTCTATACATTCTCAATGGAGAACTGGCTGCGTCCGAAGGACGAGGTCGGCTTTCTGATGAATCTGCTCGAGAGCTATCTTAAGCAGGAGACCGTAGAGCTTGATAAGAACAATGTCAGGCTTGTGATATCCGGCAGAACGCATCTTCTGCCTGAGCATATCCAGAATGTGGTTAAGGAATCCGTAGCCAAGCTCGAAAAGAACGACGGCATGGTGCTTAACCTCGCCATATCCTACGGCGGTAGAAGCGAGATAGTCGACGCCGCACGCAAGATGGCAAAGCTCGCCATTCAGGGCGAGATAGAGTTGGATAAGATAGAGCGGGACGAATTCGGTCAGTTCATGTATAACCCTGAGATACCGGACATAGACCTGCTGATAAGAACCAGCGGAGAGATCCGCATAAGTAACTTCATGCTGTGGCGCTCCGCATACAGCGAGCTGTATTTCACAGATGTCCTCTGGCCGGATTTTTCATCCGCCGTGCTGGACGATGCTTTCAGCGAATACAGCAGCCGCATCAGAAGATTCGGCATGACAGACGAGCAAGTGACGGGTGAAGATGAGCGAGCGTAATAAAAGAATCCTTACGGCTCTCATCGCCATACCTCCCATTGCTGCGCTGATAATCTACTTCGACAATATAGTCTTCTTCGTGGCGGTTCTTGCCGTCATACTCATATCTGCGAAAGAATTCATGAACATGCTGGAGCATGCGGGGATAAAGATATTATACTTCCCTGCGTTTTTCGGCTCTGTTCTCTTACCATACAGTATATATACCGGCGACGTGAGCATCTTTTCCGCTGCACTTGTGGTGACGGCGGGGCTTTCCATGATATTCAAGCTGTTCGACAGGGCTCCTCTGGAGGACACCTTCATCGTCATAGGTTCTACGCTGCTCACAGTGCTTTACGCACCGCTTATGTTTTCCTTCATCATCCTTCTGCGCCACACGGGGGTACATTATATATTCCTCCTCTGCGCTATCATATGGATGAGCGACACATGCGCCTATTTCTTCGGGTGCAGATACGGAAAGCACAGACTATATGAAAAAATAAGCCCTAAAAAGAGCATCGAAGGGGCATTTGCCGCATACATCGGCGGTGTTGTTTCGGGTGTTTTATACAGTTATTTCCTCATGGAGGAGATATCAGTTTATCATGCTGCCTTCGCATCATTCCTCGTGGTGACGGCGGGCATGGTGGGCGACCTTGTGGAATCCATGTTCAAACGCAGAGCCGACATCAAAGACAGCGGCTCCATGATCCCCGGGCACGGCGGATTCCTTGACAGGGTGGATTCACTACTTTTCGGCGCTCCTGCGCTGTACCTATATGTAATATACGTGGTGCAGTGACATGCCTAAAAAGATAGGCATCATAGGCTCTACCGGTTCCATAGGTACACAGGCACTCGATGTGGTCAGGCTGAATCCTGACAGATACGAAGTTGTCTTTCTCAGCTGTAACAGCAATATAACCCTTCTGAAAGAACAGGCGGAAGAATTCCGTCCTAAATATATATGTATAACAGGCGACTGTCATACAGACGGTGCTTTGCTCGGTCTTGACAGCCTGCTGAAACTTATACGTGAAGAGGAGCTTGACCTTGTGCTTCTCGCTGCCGTGGGTGCCGCAGGTATACTGCCTGCATACGAGACAGTGAAACGTGGGATAGACCTCGCACTGGCTAATAAGGAGTCCATAGTGGCTGCGGGCTCGCTGATACTCTCCAAAGCGAAAGAGACAGGGAGCAGGGTCATTCCCGTGGATTCGGAACATTCCGCAATATTCCAGTGTCTGCACGGGCAGAATAAGGAGCATCTTAACAGGATAGTCCTCACTGCCAGCGGCGGAGCTTTCCGCAATACTCCTCTGGACGCTCTCGGCTATGTCACAAAGGCGGAAGCCTTAAAGCATCCGAACTGGAGCATGGGGGCGAAGATCACCGTAGACAGTGCCACTATGATGAATAAGGGGCTGGAGCTCATAGAGGCGAGATTCCTCTTTGATACCCCGCCGGATAAGCTGGACGTGGTGATACATCCTCAGTCTGTGGTGCATTCATTTGTCACATTCAGAGACGGCAGCATGATAGCCCAGATGGGCGACCCCGACATGCGCACACCTATATCATATGCTATGGCATACCCCGAAAGGACAGAATCAGGGGTGAAGCCTCTGGACATGAGCGCAGTGGGAATGCTCACATTTTCAAAGCCGGATCTGGATAAATACCTCTGCCTGAAAACGGCTATGGAAGTATTGAAAAATGATAAGGCTGCACCTATGATAATTATGAACGCCGCGAATGAAGTGGCTGTAGAAGCGTTTATAAAAGGCGGGCTGAAGTATCTGGCGATACCGGAGCTGATAAAAGAAACGCTTAATGTTTGCGATTTTGATGAACCTTGCTGTGTCGAAGCTGTCCTAGAAACAGACATAAAGGCAAGGGAAGCATCTTTTGCTATATTTACAAAAGGATTATAAATGGGAATAATTTCAGCAATCGTACTCCTCGGAGTATTGATATTCATACACGAACTCGGACATTTTCTCTTGGCAAAGAAGAACGGCGTACTGGTGGAGAAGTTCTCCATCGGCTTCGGACCCGTGATATGGTCTAAAAAGAAGGGCGAGACGGAATACGCCCTCTCTGCCATACCTCTCGGCGGATTTGTAAAAATGTACGGAGAATCAATCGACGCTGAAATAGAGGAAAGCCTCAAGAACAGATCCTTTTCGCACAAACCTTTGAAAGCAAGATTTGCGATAGTTTTCGCAGGACCTTTGTTTAACTTCCTGCTCGCTATCCTTATATATATGGCGATATTCATGATAGGCACTCCACGCTTTCTCGCATCCATCGGCGGTATAGTCGAAGGCGCTCCCGCTCAGGCCGCAGGGCTCATGGACGGGGACATCATAAAGGCTCTCGACGGTAAAGAGATGAAGTACTGGGACGAGATGAGCTCGTACATCAGCGAAAAGCCTGGCGAGACCATCACATTCACCATAGACCGTGACGGCAGTATAATGGATATACAGGCGACACCTGAGGCGGTGGTGGATAAGAATGTATTCGGCGAAGAGATAAGTATAGGACGCATCGGCATTGAACGTGGCGACCTGACAGAGACTTCCCGTGTGCTGAACCCCTTCACTGCGCTGTATAAAGGCGTACAGCAGACATACAGAGTGTCTGAGCTGATGGTCATGGGTGTGGTAAAGATATTCCAGAAAGTCGTGCCTGCCGACAGTCTCGGCGGCCCTATAATGATCGTAAAGATGGCTAAGGACTCAGCGGAGACAGGCATTATCAGCTTCCTCAGCTTCATGGCCATCATCAGTATAAACCTCGGCATACTCAATCTGCTGCCCATCCCCGTGCTCGACGGAGGGCATCTTATGTTCTTTACTCTCGAGGCGATAATACGCCGTCCCGTGAGCATAAAAATACGTGAATATGCCAACATGGTTGGTCTCTCAATCCTGCTTTTTGTCATGTTTTTCGCTTTCTACAACGATATCATGAGATTTTTTAAATAATTTTTTCACGTTTGATATGAAGCACTTATAAGAAATTTTAAAAAAAGTAAAAAAATTTCTTTAAGGTTTTCTAATTCTTGGTCGAATTTAAAAATGCGCAAGGATGCGCAGACCTCTATTGAAAGAATCAAGGAGGATAGAGATGGCTATAAGAATCTATCAAAACGTAATGTCTCTGAATGCACAACGTAATGTTGGTGTATCTCAGAACGAGCTTACCAAATCTATCGAAAAGCTCTCTTCAGGGCTCCGCATTAACTCCGCTGCAGATGATGCTTCTGGACTTGCAATATCAGAAAAATTAAGAGGTCAAATTGCCGGTCTTCAACGTGCGACTATGAACGCACAAGACGGTATATCGATGTTGCAAACAGCAGAAGGTGCTCTCGGTGAAGTTAACACAATGCTCAGCAGAATGCGTGAGCTTGCGGTACAGGCATCCAACGGTACTTACACTTCTAACGACCGTGTGGAAATCCAAAAGGAAGTAGAGCAGCTTAAGGATGAGATCGACAGAATTTCCTCATCCACAGAATTCAACACAAAGAAGCTCCTTAACGGAGACGGAACAGCACTTTGGTCAGCCAGTACTGACAAAGTCGAAGCTATCATCCGCGACAACGTCGCAGAAGGTAACTACAAGATCAAACTTGAAACCGAAGCAGGTCAGAACCAGATATTCAAATCTGACATCATGACACTTAAAGAAGGTGTTATCGGTGCAGAGATCATGACTGAGACAGATACTAACGAGTCTAACATCATGACAATCACTGACCCTGAGTCTCTGAATGCGACAGGCACAGCTTATTACACTGTAACAGTAGGTGACACAACATCCGCATCAACAGCAGATGTAGGCGTGACAGGTATGTATCAGCAGGCTGGTTCAGGTTTCGTCATTAACTCTGCAGTAACAGCTGCTTCAACAGGCAGTATCCCTGGCTATATCGAGCTTGAATTTCAGGACTCTTTCGACGGGGATGATGTTTCAGCAGGTACAACCACAACCATAAGCGTACGCTTTATCAATGCCCTCACAGGTGAGAAAGGCGACTGGGGTGAGGTTACTCTCACAGCTAGTGCTACAGGTATTTTCACAGCGGGAGCGACAGAGTTCGGTACAAATCTGAAAAACACAGATGGCGTTGCCGTCGACTTCGGCTTTGCAATCGATATCGCAACAGGCGCTCTCAACTCAGGAGATAAGATACTTTTCAACATTTCTCCTATGCCTGCCGGTGCTGCTGTAACAGCGGGACTCACAAGCTCAGGCGGCGGTACTATCCAGATCACAGGCGGTCCTGATGATCAGGACGGACCGACGATCGTCTTCTCAAGTGCGGAATCGCTCACACAGCATGATAATGGTGATAACTTCATCGATACAAACGATGTAACTATTTATCATGCTACGATAAATGAGCAGACAGGTAACATTGATATAGGTAATATCACTCTGAACTTCAGAGAAAATACATCCGCAACAGTTGCAACATCAGGTCTGACCCTCACAGGCGACCTTTCTCTCCAGATCACAGGATCAGGCGAGGCAGCTGCGACTACAACAAAACTGAAAGACCTTTCAGTGTTTATCGATGCAGACGGAAACAGTCTCTTCGAGAACAAACAGGAACTCACAATATGGGGTAACGGAACAAGCGCTACTATATACCTCGAAGGTGACGACACTATTGCTGACGTTGAAGAAAAACTGACAGATGCACTCGTGAACGACCTCGGTATGGGCTCTGATAACAACAACGTTAACAACCACCTTGTAGACTATGTTTCAAACCCTGAGAGTGAAGGCTCCAGAACAGTTAAAGGTACTTTCATCATTCAATCAGCGCTCACAGGAGAGCAGGGCGAGATCGCTTTCTCCGGTGACCAGAGACTCATAGACGGTCTCTCCCTGAACGAAATTCAGGAAGCGACAAATAATACTACTAAGGTAGAGGTTTATGATGCTCACACAGGCGACCTGATCGGCACAGACGAAACAGGTAACGACAGAGTGTACGGACTTATCGACGGCGTGGAGATCGTTATCGACTCCAGAGCAGGCGTGACAGAAAGCTGGAACAGCTCCGCACAGGAGATCTTCTTCACTACTAACGAAGCCGCCGCTAACGACGAGTACTTCCTGCATATCGTGGATAACTCCACTGACCTGCAGATAGGTGCAAACGAAGGACAAACACTCTCTGTAAGCATCCCTCAGCTCGACGTGACAGGTCTGGGACTCGACGATGTAACTCTCGTTTCTCAGGAACTGGCTCAGAGAGCTATCCCGGATATCGATGCTGCTATCGACATGGTGGTAAGCATCAGAGCTACAATAGGTGCTCAGATCAACAGACTTGAACACACTATTGTAAACCTTGAAACTGCAGAAGAGAACATGACAGCTTCTGAATCAAGGATCAGGGACCTGGATATGGCCGAAGAAATGACCACATTCACAAGATACCAGATGCTTTCACAAGCGGGTATTTCGATGCTGGCACAGGCTAACCAGATTCCGCAAATGGCTCTTCAGCTGCTTCAGTAAACAAGAACTGACGTAGACTAATTTGGGAGGTAGTAATATGGCTGCTATGAGTGTACAGAAAAAAGACAATAATAAGAACCAGATGGAGCAGCTCCAAGACATGCTCAAGGAGATGTTTCAAACAAGTTTCTACGGCTCAGTAGAGGTAAAGTTCGAAGCGGGACGAGTAACAATCGTACGCAAGACTGAGTCAATGAAAATATAGAGTAACAAGGCGGGCATCTAGCCCGCCTTTTCTTTTTCTTTCTATATCCTTCGTTTCCCTCAAAAACTTCAATTTATCATTTTGTCATTCTGAGCGAAGTCGAAGAATCTGTTTTTCCCCTCCTATACATTTACGGCAAAGTGCGATACACTCATAAAAACACTAAATCGGAGTTATTATGAAGGTAGTAACATTCAACGTAAACAGTATCAGAACCAGACTGCATCAGCTGGATAAACTAATAGAGACGCATAGCCCTGACATCATAGGGCTTCAGGAGACAAAGGTCCGTGACGAGGAATTCCCCGTAGAGGATATAAAGGCAATGGGATACCACGTGGAGTTCTTCGGACAGAAGACCCACTACGGAGTTGCCGTGATGTCCAAGAAGGAGCCTGTGGCTGTTCAGAAGGGATTCCCCTCTGACGATGCCGATGCCCAGCGCAGATTCATCATGTGCGACTACGGCGATCTGAAATTCATCAACGGATACTTCCCTCAGGGGGAGAGCAGAGACCACCCCGTAAAATTCCCCGCAAAGGAAAAGTTCTATGCCGATCTGATCGGATACATGAACACTCTGGATAAAGCTGAAAATGTCATTCTTGTCGGCGATATGAATGTCGCTCCCACAGACCTCGACATAGGGATAAACCCCGACAGCGTCAAAAGATGGCTGAAGCAGGGGAAGACATCTTTCCTGCCTGAGGAGAGGGAATGGCTTCAGAAGGTTGCCGACTGGGGTCTCACAGACGTATACAGAAAGCTGCGCCCCGACTGCGGCGAATACATGAGCTGGTTTGACTATCGCAGCAAAGGATTCGAGGCCGAGCCGAAAAGAGGGCTCCGCATAGACCACATAATGGTCAGCAGTCCGCTGGCGGAGAAGTGCTCTGCCGTGGGCATAGATTACGATATCAGAGGTATGGAAAAACCGTCCGACCATGCGCCCGTATGGGCTGAATTCGGCGAGTGAAACCTTTGAACTGTTTCTGACAAACAGATGACCATACACTAAAACTGAACTGATATGATATAGACAGGAGAATAAAGTGGGTAAATTTCTGGAACTTGTAACTACAGAATCGGGCTGGGAGTATGTGAGGCGTGTGAATTGTGCAGGCGCCGTGATCATACTGGTGTACCACACGGACAGACAGGAATATCTGATGGTGGAACAGTACAGACCGCCTGTGGGGTGCAGGGTTCAGGAATGGCCTGCGGGGCTCATAGACGAAGGCGAGGAGCCCATAGAGACCGCCGTGCGCGAACTTTACGAAGAGACAGGCGTGCGTATCACACAGTCTGATCTGATGGATCTGGGGAGCATATACAGCGGTGTGGGGATGACCAACGAAGAGGTCAGGCTTTTCGCCGTCGAGATAAACAACTCAACCGTCATAGACGAGCCCGACATACAGGGGACAGAGGTAGCACACGGTCTGCGCACCATATGGATGAAAGAGACAGACCTGTACACCATAAAGGCTGCAAAGGCTCTCTCCGTGCTGGTGAGGTATAAGGCCGTGAAGCACAACCCCGATATAGTATTCCCTGATTAGCCGAGGAGCTGTTTAAGCTCTATCTGCCTTTTAAAGACGTATTTTATGATAGGGTTCCGCTCGGAGTCCTTTGCCACGTTGAACTTGAAGCTGACCTCCGATTTATCCGCTATGCGCTTTGAGCGTATGCAAGTACAGCGGACATCTGACGCATCCTCTATATCTGCGGACATATCCAGCCCGAAGACCTGACCTTTTTCAAAGTATGCCTCCGTGATCAGCTTTCCGCCGCCGCCTGAGAGGTCTATGACCCTGCAGTCGACCTTCTTATGAGGTATCTTCATGCTTATGTCGGGTACTTTCGCATAGAATATCTTTACGCTCCCCCTGATGTTCGTAGGTACACGGAAAAACTCTCTAAGCTGGTTCCTTCCTACGGTTTTGGGAACAGATATCTGTATGAAGCTGAGGCTGCCTTCCGTATGTTTACCTATCACTTCGGAGTCGAAGCTGAAGCGTCCGTCGTTGCTGACGTATTCTACTTTGACCTTTGTGCCTGGCAGCATAGGTATAGGCACTCCTTCATCGGAAGGGTGCGAGATGAGTATGTGTTTCTTATCTATATCTTCAACTCTGGAGTCGTAAACACCCGGATAATCTGTTCTGTTCAAAGTGATGTTTATTCTGGTGTTAACATTGAGGAAGTCCTCAAGGTTCTTTACTTTCTCCTGCATAATTACATTGCCCTCAGTAAAAAAAATTTCCAACGTGTCGTCGTTGCTCTTATTATTAAAGTCTACTAATTTGCTAAAAATCTCAAGCCCGAACATGGTAAAACCCTCGCTTCTCCACAATACGTATGGGGAAATATCACATTCCCCGTGTAATATAGAGGAACAATTCTACACGCCGGTTCAAAGACCGGAGAAGGGTGACCTTCTTATTGCCTGAATCCGATTGTGTCTTTTGTGTCTGTTGTTGATGACTTATCGGATATTATTGTGATATATATAATATCGCAAAAAACATGCCGAGGATTAGGGGTATTTTTTTCTATGGCTCGGCCGATAAAATTTAGACAGCTTCTGAAATGAGCTGTGGAATACAGTCCGGTTTCAGTGTAATATATACTGGAGTGATTTAAGGAGAAGTGAATGGAGTGGGAGTTCACGGCGGAGCAGGTGATCGACGGCGAATATGAGCTGTCCCTTACCGACTTCACAAAGAAACTATATTCAAAGATGACAGCCGCCACGGCTATGTCCATAGAGGCCTCGGTCAGTCTGGACAATGTCATCTCTCAGGACCTCGATCCGCTCGAGGACTATCGTATTCAATACTTTATATGCTATTACAATTTTGTCCTATCGCTTGCTACGGGAAGGAGCAAAAGACAGTTCACCGGGCACACGAAAAAGATGCCCTTTTCAAAAGCGATAAAGGATATATTTTTAAATAAGAAATTTTTAATTCAGTTAGAGCAGGATTCAGCCGAAACTATAAATATATTTATGGTCGTGCTGAAGGTGTTTGTCTCCGATATAATAGAGTCGGGCTCCAGCACCAACAGACTGCCGCAGATACTGCTCATGCAGCAGCTTAACTCGTTTTCATCCATCATACCTAACATTATGAAGAATGAAGAGGCGAGGAGCATGCTTATGCCTATCGATTTCGACAAGGGCATCCTGGGCGGAAAACTGCTGAGGATCTTTAAATAACCGGTGAATAAAACAAATGGCTAAAGAAACATCTAAGGAGATGAAACTCCTTAAAGTCTCGGGCAAAGTTACAGATACCAGAACCATCACTATGGGCTATGTGCTCTTTGAGATGGAAGTGATAAAGACCAACAGCGAAGTGAACATCACTGCTTCGATCGTGCCGATAGTGAAGAACTCTCCCGAGGGTGACCCGCTGCTGGATGACTATGCCCATGACGGTCCCGCCGCTCAGACAAACATCTTTAAAAAAGAGAATAAGCTGTCATGCTCCGTGGATCTGATATCACATTCGATAAAGTTTCCCCATCTGAACAGATATAAGCTATCGAAGAACTACAGAGGCTATGGGCTCAGCTCATACGCTCTGAACGAGATAGCGACCATACTTAAAAATAACTACCACGACTTTGCTATTGAGCCGATACATTTCTCATTCGGCGATGCCGACGAGGATGTGGATAGAAGTGCATTTTTCGCTTTTATGGAGAAGTTCGGCTTCTGGTTCAGTTTCGACGGAAACGATAATAATAAAGGTATCCTGAATATCGAGCGTGCCGAGATGCTTAAGCTGAATATAAGGAAAGACACTATCACAGAGCTAGAGATAGCTCCGTTTGTGAGAAGCCTTTTCGCCGACAGAGCAAAGCTGACAGCAGATATCGCACGCATCAAGACAGACTTCAAAGATAAGAACAAGGTCTTTAACCGTTTCGAAAAAGACCAGTTCATCACTCTTCTTCTGAATATCATCGGAGCACTTTGTCTGCTCCTGCTGATGGTTCTCTTTCTTTAAGTAAGTTTTTTACCTTCGTTAAGGAGCGCATTCGGGTCAAAGCCTATTCTGAGAGCACCCCAGTGCTTACCGTTTACTTCGATAGGTATGCTGAGGTCATTGAGTATCTCTCCGGTGTCTCTGGCGTATGTCTGCATAAGGAACGGCAGTACATTCTTAGCCGCTCTGAGACCTGCGTGGTCTTTAAAGATACGCTTGTCCCTGCTGTTTATAGTATCCTGCTGGATATCGCCTGTGGGCTTTCTGGAATACTTCTTATTATGTGTCGGTGCATATCCGTTTATGTCCACCGCCAGTGTGAAGATACAGCCGTTTATAGAGTTGAGAAGCTGCTCGGATATATCCTGAAAATACTTCTCGACCTTTGAGTCATAGCCGGTCTTAAATTTCTTCGGATTAGTACCGGGGATTTCTCTATAGTTTTTATCAAATACATCTACGCCCTGTTTCGCAAGGTCGGTGAGGTAGTCTTCATACTGCTTTTTAATGCTGCACGCTTTTTCGAGTATCACTTCCATGTATCCCATGCCGATGCGGAACTGGGTCACATTGTCCTGAATCTCTTCTATGCGCTGGTTAAGGCTCATGGTGTTGTCGTTTGATCTGTCCATCTTGTCCGTAACCTGAGCGGCGATGTTATTTATCATATTTACATTTTCAAATACTACGGAATTGATGGAGGAGAACTCGTCGAGGGATACTGTTATCTCGTTTACCCCGTGGCCTGTCTCTTCGAAGTCGTGCACCATGTTTTCAAAGCTGGACGCAGTGCTGTCCACCACGTCTCTTGTCTTATTGATATAGTCGCCTATCTGCTCCGTCTGATCTTCGGTATGGCGAACCTGCTTTATCATGTCGTTGATGTTCTTCGATATCTCTTCTGTGGCAGATTTAACTCTTTCTGCGAGTTTTCTTACTTCGTCTGCCACCACGGCAAAGCCTCTTCCCGCCTCACCCGCTCTCGCCGCCTCGATGGCTGCGTTAAGTGCGAGCAGGTTTGTCTGGTCTGAGATATCCTCGATGAGGGATACTATGTCTCTGATGTTTTCAGAATTTTTAGTAAGGTCTCCGACGGTAGTGTGGAACTCCTCCAGCATGTTCGATATGGAGTCCATATTGCCTGTCAGAGCTGTCATTTCGTCTTTTGATGACTGGGCATTCACCAGGTTCTGATTTGCCGCTGCGCTGATTGTGACGGCTGTGGAGCGTATCGTCTCGATGGATTCGTTTGTGCGTGAGCTGGATTCATATATCTGGTGCGAAAGGTCGCTCTGTTTGTCCACTTCGTTTGTGGCCTGCTTAACACTGAGAACAACCTGTGCGGATTCCACGCCTATATTGACGCTAAGCATACGTACTTTTAAAAGTATCTTACGCAGTTTCTGCATGAAGAGGTTATAGTTGTGTGAAAGATCACGCATCTCGTCGTATGTGAGGAGAGGCATGTCTTTTGAAAGGTCGTTTCCGCCTTCGCCTATCTCGGCGAAAACAGCGGCTATCTTCTTTATCGGGCGAACGATAAGTATAGAGAAGAAGAACATCATGAAGAAAAGCCCGCCGAATGTCATCAGCATGAACGCAAGCGGTATCATGAACTTCTGCTTACATAGAAGCAGTATCGCCTCTACGGCTTCCCTTTCAACAGGTAGTGCGTAAAGGGCTGCGGTGATGTCGTCCCTTGTCATAGCGAATGTTATAAGCGCTATAGTTTGTAGAAATACAATGAATAATATGTTTCCCACCAGTTTTTTAGTGAGAGTGTTGAAGATGTTTTTCTCCAGGCTAACGTAAATCTCTTTAAACATAATGTTGCCCCAATTAGAATAGTGTTCTACAGCGTATTATATTTAATATACTGTAGTTATGCAATCAATAATCATGGTTTATAAATGTCTATAAATAATAGAATTTATTAAAGGTGAAACTTTAAACCTTCCACTTTTGTTATAGAAGTGTAAAAAGTTTGCAGCTCATTAAAGTCAACCACCTCTACCGTCACGGAGACGGAGACATAGTTGCCTTTGCTGCTTGGTTTTTCTTCAATAGATTCTACTTCCTTTCCACTAAATACATCTTTGATACCTTTAATAAAAGTATCTGAATTATGCCCCATCGCCTTAAATGTGTATATGACGGGGAACTCAATCATTTCTTTCATATTCTCAGACATAATCAGTTAATACTCCTTCCTGTATAATAATACTTTTAACCTATTCTGCAACTTTCTTCATACGGAAAAAATGCACTCCTAGCTCGGGCACGAACTTACGGTAGTACTTTGTAGGAATATAGTCGTCTAGCTCTTTAATGTATATGGTGTCATACACGCTTTCGAGCTGTTTTACGGGCTTCAGGTTTTCCACTATCTCTTCGGCATAGTCTATCTGGTCTGTTGCCATGCAGAGGGTTCCTCCGGGTTTGAGCTTTTTCACCAGCAGCTCTATGAACTGTGTCTTCAGCAGGCGTCTCTTCTTATGCTTCTTCTTCGGCCAGGGATCGGGGAAATTCACGTAAAAGTTGTCCACGCATCCATCCTCTAATATAGATACGAAGAATGTCGCATCGAAGTGCATCAGACGGATATTTTTCTTCTCCACCTGCTTCGCTTTTGTTACGGCTCTTAAAAATATTCTTTTCATCACTTCAAAGCCGAGATAATTCTGCTCGGGGTGCTTTTTTGCATATTCAGAGAGAAATTCGCCGTTGCCTATTCCTATCTCGATATTGAATGGTTTTTCATCTCCGAAAAAGTCTTTGCCTGTTAGACGTTTATAATTTTCATACTCTCCGCCGTGACCATATTTTTGAATACGCTCTGTTTGTGCTTTGATTTCTTGCGAAAATATGTAAATATCATCCTTCCAGTTGAGGTCGAGTTTGACCTTTTTAATATCAGTCATAAATTCTCCTAAGAATTTGTATTTTTCTTTGTTTATCAAGTATATAACTTTTTAAAAAAAGTGCTTGATTTAAAAATGGGATTTATGCTAGCATTTTAAGCTCTTGAAATCAAGGAGGTAGGTAAGATGGCCAAAAGATGTGAGATCTGCGGTAAAGGCCCTATGTTCGGTCACCAGATTAGCCACGCTCATAATGTAAGCAGAAGGGTTTTCTACCCAAATGTACATAGAATCAGAGTCGTTGAAGCAGGCGCTGTGGTCCGCAAAACAGTATGCACAAAATGCATGAAAGCTGGTAAAGTACAGAAAGCGTAGTTTACTGCCTTTAGGGTATCATGGGGAAACCCCTATGACCCGATCTGAAAAAGAAATGAAAATCAAGCCCGTTCAGGCGGGCTTTTTTCGTTTACTTCTTTCTGCTTATCAGTCCGAGGATGAAATAAGCGGGGAGGACTATGTTTGTACCGATGAAAATTGCTGCCAGCACACCGAGTAATCCCATCACATATTTCTTTGTAATCGTGTTCTCATTCTGCCCCAGATCAGCGTAAATCATTTCAGGCATTCCGTTTTTGTATGGTTTGATGTATTTGATAAATGCAGGTTTCTTTGCATACTGCTTATCCAGCTTTGATATCTGTATCACATTGTCGCCGTTATATGCATATAGCGTGGCGAACTGCATCTTGTCTCCGAAGTACGGGTGGTTTTCCAGAGGTTTTCCGCTCATGCAGTGTTCCTCGCCTCCGAAAAAGTTAAAGCGCATCCATCCGTCGGCTATCATCCTTTCCGCCAGTTCTCTGAAAGAGAGCATTGATGTTTCAGATGATACGGACATGGCATAGTATGGGTCTATGTATACCCATTTCTTCCCGTTGAATATCTCGGCGGCATAGTGGAGCCCGTTTGACACCATTCTGGATTCCAGACCGATTGCAGAGCCCAGCAGTATGAAAACTTCGGCATAGTCTTTGGAGCATCCCTCTTTCTTTTCCGCCAGTTTCAGCTTTTCGGGGATAGTTTTATCTGTCAGACATTCGCCGTCGCCCATCAGGCTGAAGTTTCTTATGATCTCTACGGCTTTTTCATAGGGGGGCAGGTCGGCCAGCTTCAGCAGGTCTTCCTCGGGGATTATGGAGTATACCTGCTCCATTGTGTCTGATATGTCCTCGGGAGTGTCGGAGGCGAATGTGTCCAGCTCAGACGGCGGAGTGTCGAAATATGCCACAGGCACAGACTTTCCGTATATCATCTCGGACATTTTCATCATCATAAGATGGTTCTTTGCGGTGAATACCACGCCGAGCAGGAGCACTATGTTCATCATTACAAATGTAGCTATAAAGCGTTCAAATTTCATATCCCGTCCCTGAAAAGTAAATTATGAACACAATATATACTTTGGTTAAGGAATTTACAAACGGATATGGAAAAGGCGGGAGAAATTCCCCCGCCTTTTTAGCTTAGTTCAGTTTAAATCTTTCGACAGTGGTGTTCATCTCTTCGGCCTGACGGCTCAGCTCGTCTATGGTCATGGTTATCTCTCTGACCGATGCGGAGCTCTCCTCCAGCCCTGATGATATCGACTGTATGCTCTCGTTCACGTTGTCTATTGCGAGGTTCTGCTCAGAGACAGACGTGTTTATCATTTCATTCGCATTCACAACATCTGCAATGGCTGCTGCTATGACATTGAATGATTCCACTGTGGACTTAAGGGCAGCAACGCCTTTCTCGACTTCTGATTCGGTTCTGTCCATGTTTCTGGATGCACTGGCAGCTTCTGTCTGCAGAGACTTTATGATCCCTTCGACTTCCTGTGTGGCAGTCTGTGTCCTTTCTGCGAGTTTCCTCACCTCTTCGGCCACCACGGCAAACCCCCTGCCCGAGTCCCCGGCTCGTGCCGCTTCTATTGCGGCGTTCAGCGCAAGGAGGTTTGTCTGGTCAGCTATGTCGTTTATCACTACCAGTATCTCACTGATATGTGCGGAAGACTGGCTGAGGCTGTCTATCGTCTGCGACAGCTCCATCGAGGTGTTCCTGATAGCCTCGATGCTGTTGTTTGTGTCGCCGAGTTTATTCATCCCTTCGTCAGCCTTATGTTTTGCGTCGGTACTTTTCTCTATTATCATGCTCAGGTTGCTCAGTACGTTTACTGATGCCGCTGCCATCTCTTCCATAGCGCTTGCTATAGCGTTCATCTGCAGGGTCTGGTCGTCCACTGTGGTGGTGAGCTGTTCGCTGGCACTGGCTAGCTGTATTGTGCCTGATGCCACGCTTCCCGAGCCGCTTCTTATTATGGTCACTATGTCTGTCAGGTTGTTGACCATTCGGAGCATAGATGAATAGAGCCCTTTGGCATCCTCTGCACCCGATGTGTCTATGGCGAGGTCGCCTTGAGCTATCTTTTCAGCTATTTTGCCCATGTCGGCAGGCTCTCCGCCGAGTGGCAGCATCACCTTTCTCTTTATATAAAAGGCGAAGAAAATTGCGATCAGGAGCCCTGTTACCGAGGAGGTTAACGTGACAGTCGTTATCTTCTGATTGCTTTTCTGAAGCTGTGGCCCCAGGGCATCCTGATCTGCTTTTATTGAGAGCTCTACATCCTCGACAGCCTGAGCTATCTGCGGGCCGATCTTGTCCAGGGTTTTATAGACTATATCGTTTCGTTCTTTCACATAGCCAGCCAGCTCGTTCACTGTCTGGATAAAGAGCTCTCTTTCATTGATAAAATCTTTTAAAAGGTTCCTACGGTTAGGGTTTTGTATGTTTTTGTCCGCTATGGGTATCAGCTTATCCAGCTGTTCGCCTATTTCTGCGTGAACAGTTTCAAGGTCTTTGTCAGAGCTTGTCTTCATGAAGTTCAGCGCATAATACCTAGCAAGGAGTATGTGTTCCTGCATTCTGGCTGCATAGTATGATGCCTCAGGGTCTCCGTCCTGATAAGCAGACACCATTATGTCTGTCAGGTCTTTGCGCATTTTGAGACCATGCTGGAGCAGGTCGTTCATCTTGTCGTTTCTTTTATTTATTATGTCGGCGACACTTTCAAAAGCTCTTTCATAATCGCCCACACTGCGTGTGATGAAAGATATCTTTTCAGCCCTTTGGGGGTTGAGTATCTCGCCTTTTGCTTCTTCCAGATATTTATGCATCTCTTCTACATACCCGTGGTATGAGTCTCTTGATGCCTGTGAGTTGCTAATAAGGAAATCCTTCACCATCAGCCTGACCATGAGCATATTCGCCTGAAGTCTGCCAGCAAGGTTTGTATCTCTCGCCAGCGCTCTGTACTCTTTAAAGCCTGTGCTTGATGAGAATGTTCCGTAGATTGATACAGCAGAAACTGCTGTTAAAATTAAAATGGTTATAGAGAAACCAAATATTATAAGCTTGGATATTTTCATGTCTAACCTCAATTTAATCAGCATTAAAAGCCTTTTGTGTATTCGGATAATAACTGTCTTGTTTAAATAATAATAATTGTTACCTTTTTAAACAGGCTAAAATAATTTTACATACAAAAATGTGGTATAAAGTATGTATGGATAAAGGTCTGAACCAAGAGCTGGCCTCTGAGCTTAAGAAACAAATTGCAGAGCACGAGGACTGGCTGGTCAAGCGAATACTCTTTTATGCTAAGAAGAATGCTTATACGGCGTATACCTCTACACTCGAGGAGGCATGGCGTGCGTCCATTGTCGGGCTGAGCAAGCCGCTTCTTGATACTCCCAGCACATCCTTCTGGATGCCCGAGCTGCATCCGCACTTCGACTTTAAGAGCGACCACTACGCCCAGTTCGGCATAGTCGAGGCGAAGAAGCACAGGGAGCGCGGGATAGATCTCATCATGTTTCTCGGTCTTTTCAAATATTACAGACAGGCTTACGAAGACCTGCTGTTTAAGATAGACATGAGCCTTACGGATGTGAAGGCTTGCCGTACTTTTATAAAAAGATATTTCGACAGGGTAGAGCTCGGCTTCATAGACGGGTGGATGGCTCTGTCTGGCGAAGGTATAAATCAGGAGATGGCAGATGCAAACCGCCGTCTGACAAATGCGAAGTCCCTTTACCTCACCACTCTGGAGAGCCTTACCCAGCCGGTGATGGTTTTCAGCGAGACAAACGAAGTGAAGGTTATGAACGAGGCTGCTGCGGAGCTTTTCGCAGGGAGCTCTTCACCCGGAGCCGTGTATTACGGCGGTCAGAAGGTAAAAGTGTCGCCGCTTCTGCTGAAAAGTGTCGAGGAATTCTTCAAAAGCCATAAACAGTCGGGCGATGTCTCCATATCTATGGGCGGGCGCATATTTGACGTTTCGTTCTCACGGATGAAGGATGTCAGCGGAAAGTTTATCGGGCTCGCCGTCATCATGAACGACATCACGGATAAATGTAATACCGAAGGATATCTGAAAGAGAGTGAAGCCCTCAGAAAAGCCTTTATGGAGGGGATAGATGCTGCGGCATTTGTTCTGGATATGGATGTGAGGCGTGTCGCCGATTATAATTCCAGAGCGGAGGAGCTGTTCGCAGGGTGCGACTTTATAAATTCCGAGCCTGTCTTTTACGAGATGCAGGGCGGGAAGGGAACATCCATGTATGACCTCGCCGAAAGCTCTATTAATAACGAAGAACGCTTCGTGGAGATATGCCGTATCGGGCATAAGCCCGTCAGGCTCTTTTCCGTTGAGGTATGGTTTCATTCCAAAAGGCATAAGATACTTATCATCTTTGATATTTCCCGTGAAAAGATGCTGGAGAAACGTGCCAATCACCTTCAGCACCTTGAGATATTGGGCGATATAGCAGGGTCTCTCCCCGATATGCTGGGTGACAGCGTGAACGACCTCGCCTCCATAGTAAATATGGCAAAGACATCAGACTGCTCGGACGAAGACATCGACAGAGCGATAAATAAGGTGAACGAAGTGAAAGAGGTAATCGATGCGCTGGAATCCCTCGTTCATTACGAGACAGAGACAGCATGCATCGACATGAACCAGCTCATAAAGAACTGCATCATCCTCACACGGGACAAATGGTATCCTTATGCTGACTTCGGCGTCAGGCTCGGTAATGGAAACAAGGGGATACACTGCGCTCCGGACGAGATGGGGCAGGTGTTTCTTAACCTCTTGGTGAATGCGGCATATGCCGTGCGGAAAAAGTTTGAGGCGGACGGCGAGCGGGGCTCTATAAACATCGCTAGCCGTACCATCGGCTCATTCTTCGAAGTGAAGCTGTCCGACACGGGGATAGGCATAAAGAAGGAAGACTACACACGCATATTTGATCAGGGATTCACCACGAAACAGCTCGGACGTGTCACTGGGAACGGTCTGGCGATAGTTTACGATATAGTAGTGAAACGCCATAAAGGCACGATAGAATTCAAAAGTGTGGAAGGAAAGGGGACAGAATTCACCCTGAAACTTCCGATTAAGTAATATAAGAAATGCGTCCTGCATTTTTTATTCTGTCGTTCGCCTTGTTGAAAGCAAGGCTCTCTTACGCTTCGCGAGCCACATCCCTGTGGCTTATGAATAATATAAAAATCATTCTTAGTTTACATTAATTGTCATTGCGAACGAATGTGAAGCAATCTTAGGGTGAAAATATAGCCCTATGGGCTTCGCAGTGACGTCTGAATTGTCATTCTGAGCAGAGCGAAGAATCTGCTTTTATACCCCGAGAACAAAAAGCCATAATGAAAATGTGAAGATGGAAAGCAGTGTGCTGAAAACTATCGTACTGCCTGCCATGTCTGTGTCTCCCTGCATCTGTGATGCGAGAACATAGTTCACTGTGGCAGTCGGTGCGGACAGCATTATCACGAGGGTCTTTGACGTGATGGAAAGATCCATTCCGAAATATCTGATAAGCATAAAAGCGATAAAAGGCATAAGGAGCAGCTTCATAGCGGAAGCAGTCATAGAGTGTGCGAACTCACCCGTCATCTGCTTTTTCGTCATGCTTCCGCCCACACAGAAGAGGGCGAGGGGGAGTGTCACTCCGCTGATGATAAGGAGTGATCTGTCTATAAATACGGGGAATTTCAGCCCGAACCATGATGCGGCAATACCGGCAATGCATGCTATCGCCAGCGGGTTCAGCAGTGTGTTTTTCAGCAGAGGTTTAAGGGATCGTCCGCTTGTCATAGACATACTGAGCGCCACCACAGACATGAAGTTCACCATAGGCACAACAAACGCCATAAGGACGGACGCTATGACCAGACCCTGATCGCCGTATGCATACGCACTGACGGGGAGACCCATATAAGCGTAGTTTGCCCTGAATGTGTTCATGGAGAATGTGCCTGAGGAAGGTCCGAGGCTCATGACCTTTGCCCCTGCGTATGACAGCACGAACATTACGATGATGGTGGCTATCATGATGAGCAGGTGATTTATGCTGAAAACTGCACGCAGGTCAGCGGCAGATATCTTATAAAAAAGTAGAACAGGGAGACATACGTTGAATATCAGCTTATTAGCCTTTGCGATGAAGTCTCCGTCGATGAGGTTTATCCGCCTGATGAACCATCCCAGCCCGAGCACGATGAAAACAGGCAGTACGATCTGTAGTATCTGAACCATAGTATTAAATTATATTGTTTACACCTGAGTGATATACTATACTTTTGAAGATTTGCTATTGTAACATGAATATTCTGAGGGATATATGAAAATAAATAAAAATATTGGCTCGCTTATGCTGCTTTTGGTAGCCATTTTCGGTGCGAACATGGGCAGTACGGATATCAGAGGCGACAGCATGAACTATGCCTCCATATCTAAAAATGTACTCACCGCCGCAGACCCTATGATACTCTCTCTGAACGGCGATATTTATATGAATAAGCCGCCTCTGTTTTTCTGGGTGAATGCGCTCTTCATAAAGCTCTTCGGGGCCGTCCCCTTTAGTGTGAAGCTCTCTACGCTGCTTGCGGCAATGCTCATCGGCTATTTCCTTTATAAGATAGCCATGGAGCTCTTCGAAGATACTAATACGGCGATACTTCTGCCGATACTGCTGTTTTCCACTTATATCGTTTATAAGAATACGCACATGCTTAAATTCGAGGCTTTTGTCACGGCCTTCATGACAGGTGCTATCTATTTTTATATAAAATATCTGAAAGACGGACGGCTGACCTATGTGCTGCTGATAGGTCTTTTCAGCGGGCTTGCTGTTTTTTCGAAAGGTCCTCTCGGGCTGGTTCCTCTTATCGGCATGGGGCTGTTCCCTTTTGTGGACAGGGCTCTGCTCAATTTTAAATACTACAGACACTTTTTCCTGATATTTATCATCACTCTGGCCGTGCCCGGGTGGTGGTTTGCATATGTTATGGCGCATACGCCTTTCTTCGAGACATTCTTCCTGAATCAGATAGTGGACAGGGTGGGCAATAACAGCCTGAACCTGACAGGAGCCACATATAAAGTACGCCCCGTCTGGGCATACCTCGAATATATACTGAAATACGGCGGGCTCTTCCTCATCTTTTTCCCATACGGGATATATAAGATCAGGCGTGACGGCGTTATCTCCTCAGGGCTGAAATACATCATACTTACAGGCGTCATATACACTGTCATCATACATTTCATCTCCACCAGAGAGCAGAGATACCTTTATCAGTTCTATGTATTCTTCTGGGTGATAGGCGCATACGGGCTCGGCTCTATGATAAAGAGGGATGTGGCGAAGTATGTTAAATACGCTGCGATAGCTCTGCTGCTTTTTATCACCATATACCCGGGCGAGCTGAACTGGAGCACCTACGGCGTACTTCAGGAGGTCTCGGAGATCAGCCATAAAAGGCACACTCCGGTTGTGGTGCGTGACGAATATATCACCGATAAATCCGATAAGGCAGCGGTGAACTTTTACCTAGATAAACGACTCTCGGAACCGCCTGCAGAGGGGAACTGGATAGAGGTCGTGCATAACAGCAACAAGCTGGAGGGCGGTACGGAGATATTCCGTACAAGGCGTCTCAGTGTTTATGTGATGAACGGTAATTAGGTTTATAACTGTTGAGTTTTGAATAAAAATAAAGTAAAAGGTCGTTATGAGATATAAAGATTTTACAAAATACTTCGGCGGCGATTATATGCGCTATTGGTACATCGCTTTTGCCGTTGTTATCATATGGTTCACTATCAACCTGGTAAACAACTCTGCCGTGCGTGAGTACGAGCTCACAGCGTATGATACAAGCGGTAAAGTGATAGGTACAAAGGACGTTAATGCCAATACTATGACGGCTCCGGAGCGTCTCCCTATCTCCAAATCATACAAGCCGAAGAAACCGATCAAGTTTTTAGACTAAGTTCATTTCGGACGCTGTATCTAAAATAGAAAGATTATTTTTTCACCTTTCGCAATATAGGTGTCTCAAAGCGGAAAAGTTCTTGCATTCCAGTGATTTTGGTTACATAATCATTAATAATAGGAGAACTGTAGGTTTCGTTATGTCTGACATCAGCTATAAAAGTTTAAAATACAAATGGGTGTATAAAGACGCCGAGTGCGACGATATCCACCAGCTCGCTTCCGAGCTGGGAATGCCCCTGTGTATTACCGAAGTCCTGCATAAAAGAGACCTGTACCGGAAAGAGACACTGGAATCTTTCTTTAAAACTCCTCTGAAGGGCATTTCTTCTCCATTTCTGATGAAGGACATGGAAAAGGCTGCCGATCTGATAGCCGAAACTATAAAGAATAAAGAACGTATCTGCATATACGGCGACTACGACGTAGACGGTGTGACATCTGTTGCCCTCATGTATCTCTTTTTGGAAGAGGTGGGTGCGGATGCCTGCTATTACATACCAAACAGGCTGGAAGAGGGCTATGGGCTGAATATTGCTGCGATAGATGATATTGCATCTTCCGGCAGTAAGCTTATTATAACAGTAGACTGCGGCATAAACGCACTGGAAGAAGTGAAGCATGCCGTGGCGCTCGGTATGAAGGTCATCGTGACTGATCATCATCAGCCCTCCGAAGAAAATATGCCTTTAGACGCCTATGCGATAGTAAACCCCATGCAGAAAGACGATACGAGTGCCTTTAAAGGGCTCTCAGGGGTCGGCGTCGCCTTTAAGGTCGTTATGGCTCTCCGCTATAAGCTGAACGAGTCGGGACTTTTCAAAGGCAAGATACCGAATATTAAAAAATACCTCGATCTGGTGACACTCGGCACTATAGCCGACGTGGTGCCCCTTGTCGGGGAAAACAGGATAATAGTCAAGCACGGGCTTGAGATACTCTCCGGGCAGAACTGCCGCCCTGGTCTGAAAGAGCTTAAGCGTGTGGCGGGGATAGACGGGCAGAAGGTCACCACAACCCATGTCGGATTCGGGCTTGCGCCGAGGATAAATGCAGTGGGGCGTATGGGTGCATCGGATAAGGGGCTGAAGCTCCTCATCACATCCGACAGACAGCAGTCCGCCTATCTGGCAGATCAGCTGGATAAGGAGAATAAATCCCGTCAGGACATTGAAAGGCAGATAATAGAAGAGTCGTTTCACCGTGTGGAGAAAAACAAGCTCCACGAGAAATATAAAGGTCTGGTGCTCTACTCCGAGGAGTGGCATCAGGGCGTGATAGGCATCGTCGCCTCCCGACTTGTGGAAAAGTATCACCTGCCCGCCATCGTGCTAACATTCGATGACGGCGTGGGGAAAGGCTCGGGGCGGAGCATACCGTCTTTTGACCTGTATAAAGGTCTGGAGCAGATGCAGGACATCCTGCTCTCCTTCGGCGGGCATAAATATGCCGCAGGTCTCAAGATAGAGGAGCAGCACATCGGCAGTCTGCAGAAGAGGTTTCACAATGCTGTGAAGGATCTTCTGGAGCCTGAGGATTATGTTGCAGAGATAAAGATCGATGCGATTATGAAGCCTTCGGACTTCGGGCTGGAGCTAATGAAGTGGCTTGAGCGCATGGAGCCCTACGGCGCAGGAAACAGAGAGCCCGTGTTCTGCATGCGCGGAGTGCGGAAGTTTCAGCCTGCGGCATTTGTCGGGCGTGACAACATGCATCTAAAGATACTTCTGGAAAGGGACGAAAAGGTATTCGACTGCATCGGATACAATATGAAAATATACAAAGACATAGTTGAGCAGAACGAGAAGTTTGATATTATCTTTTCTCCTGCTGTGACAGGATATTATAACGGACGTTATACTCAGCTTGTTTTGAAAGATATAAAACCTGCGGATGAGGATTAATGGGTAGCAGAGAACGCGTAGTCCGTTTGATGGACATACAGGACAGACTGATAAAGAACGGCATCAAAGACGGCTTTGAAAAGGTGCATACAGCATACGTCTATGCCGCACAGAAACACAGGGGACAGCTGCGTAAGAGCGGCGAGCCGTACCTTTCACACCCCCTGAATGTCGCTTATATCCTTGCCCAGATGAACATGGACGTAGACACCGTCATCGGCGGTCTGCTCCACGACACCGTAGAGGACACGGACGCCACATTTGCCGAGATATCTAACCTCTTCGGCGAGGAAGTCGCATTCATCGTCGACGGCGTTACAAAGATTGGTAAGATCGAGTTCAAATCCCAGCAGGAAAAGCAGGCGGAGAACTTCCGCAAGATGCTCATATCCATGTCTAAGGACGTGCGTGTTATCCTTATAAAGCTCGCAGACCGTCTGCACAACATGCGCACCCTTGATTTCCTCAGCGACGAAAAGAAACGCCGCATAGCGCAGGAGACAATGGACATCTATGCACCGATGTCACACCGACTCGGTATCGCATGGATAAAGTGGGAGCTGGAGGACAGGTGCTTCCGCATACTCGAGCCTGAGAACTATTACGAAATATACGAAAAAGTTAAGCTGAAGCGTGGCGAGCGTGAAGAGCTCCTCATAGACGTCCGTGAAAAGGTCGTGGACGAGCTTCAGAAACACAATATAAAAGCCAGCGTAACAGGCAGACCAAAGCACTTCTTCAGCATTTACAACAAGATGAAGAAGAAGAAGGTCAGCTTCGAAGAGATATACGACCTGCTTGCCCTCAGGGTGCTAGTGGACGACGTGCCCACATGCTATGCCGTGATGGGTATCCTGCATAACCTCTGGAACCCTATCCAGCACAGGTTTAAAGACTATATCGCCATGCAGAAGACAAACCTTTATCAGTCTCTGCACACAACGATAATCACAAAGCGGGGCGTTACAGTCGAGTTCCAGATCCGTACACACGAAATGCATAAGGTGGCCGAGGAAGGTATCGCCGCCCACTGGAAATATAAAGAGGGGAAAGTTTTTGACCCTCAGGAAGACAAAACCTTCACATGGCTCCGCACGCTCCTTGAACAACACGAGCTGCAAAAGCCCGAAGACCTCGTCGAAGCGCTCAAAGAGGACGTTCTGCCTACGCAGATATACGTCTTCACTCCGAACGGCGACGTTATGGAGCTCCCTGTCGGCTCGACACCGGTGGACTTCGCATACAGCATCCACACCGAGGTGGGCAACAAGTGCAAGGGCGCAAAAGTCGATGGACGCATTGTCCCTCTGAAATACAAGCTCCGCAACGGAGACCGTATATCCATCATCACGGGCGACGATCATAAGCCAAGCCGTGACTGGCTCAGCTTTGTGAAAACGTCACGTGCGAAGACGCGCATACGTGCATTCCTGCGTAAAGTGGATGCGGATTTCAGCCGAAATGTAGGCTTCGAGCTTCTGGATAAGGAGTTCAAGGCAGAAAACCTCGAAGTGCGTGAGATCTTCAACAAACCTGATAATATTAAAAAGATTCTCGAAAGATATAAGCTGCAGGACGAGGACGACATTTTCGCCACTGTCGGTTTCGGACGTATATCGCCGAAGCAGATAGTGCATATGTTCTCCGAGCCGAAGGAACTCAAACCTGAGGACGTTTCAAAGCCTGCACCGCAGCAGCCTAGAAAGAAATCCAGCAACCCTTTCATCATAGAGGGGATAGACGATGTCATGGTGAAGATAGCGAAATGCTGCTCACCTCTGCCGGGCGAGGATGTCATAGGATACATCAGCCGTGGGCGGGGCATTGTCGTCCACAGGACAGACTGCGACAACCTCAAAAACACCGTTTTCAGCAACGAACGCCTAGTGGACGTTCAGTGGGATGATAAGAAGAATTATAAGATGCCTGTTAAGATCCATGCGAATATCGAGGACCGCACAGGTATGCTGAACTCTCTCACCACTGTGCTGAAAGATATGGGGCTGAACATCCTCGAACTAGCCTCAAAGCGTGATAAAGAGGGGACAGCAGCACTCGACTTCTGCATAGAGGTAAAGAATAAGAACGAGCTGGAATCTGTGATGAGAAAGCTGAAGACCATCGAAGGTATGCTTGAGGTAATGTCAAAACAATAGCTCTGGCTGATTATTTTGCGCTTATGCTGTGTCAGATGAAAGCCGTTTCAGCCCTAAAGAGACAGCCCCGAGGCCCTTTCTATCCTGCCGGTGAGGCATTTTCTTACAGCTTCTTTTGTGGATATAACGGTTAGCCTGCTCTTTGCCCTTGTCACGGCGGTATAGAAGAGCTCTCTGGTGAGTATTCTGCTGTCTGATTCGGGTAAAACAAATAATACATGTTCAAATTCAGACCCCTGACTCTTATGCACTGTCATTGCGTATGCAGGCACATGTGCGGGGAGCCTCGCGGGGGTTATGCGCCTCACGGTCTCTTTTTCAAGTGCGAAGCACGCCTTCATATCCTTATCACCCATGATGAGTCCCGTCTCGCCGTTGAAAAGCTGAAGCGAATAGTCGTTCTCAACTATCATAACAGGCATACCGTGATAGAAACGCTTCGTATTATCCGAGTATCCCGCACGAAAGAGTGTTCTTTGGGCGATGGCGTTGATGTGCTCTGTGCCTCCCGTGCTCTGCCTATGCGGTGTTAAAATGCGAAAGGTGTTAAAAGCATCCAGTGCTGTTATGGGGCACTCTATAGAGGCATAGTTTCTATAATGATTCAATATATGTTCAGATGTGATATTTTCAAATAAATCAGTCATCTCAATGAAATCGACACAACCGCTTTCGTCATGCTGGAGAACATCCATAGCAGTCTGCCAGTCGCCTTTGCCTGATGCAGATGCAAGGTTACCTATGCCTGGGCTTTCATGGTATCGCCAGCTCTTATCCAGCATTATCGATATGTTAGAATAAATATTTCCGCCCTTGCCAAGTGACTTTCCGGCAGGTTTTGAGAGCATATCTGAGCGTTCATCGGTAAATATATCAACAGGTGCTAGCCCGCATATATCGCCGAGTACTGCACCCGGCTGTACGGATGCCAGCTGGTCTTTATCACCCAGCAGTATCAGCTTGCATTCGTCCTTTATGGCGTCGGTCAGCTTCGCCATGGTGCTGATGTCCACCATGGATGCCTCGTCGGTGATCAATATATCATAAGGTAGCTTATTATCTTTATTATACATTGGCGCACGGCTGTCCCCCGCCATACCCAGCAGTCGGTGGATGGTGTATGCCTTTTCGGGTATCCGGTCTATGAATGGTTCGTTCTGATACGCCTCTCTCTGGCTCTGCATAGATTCCGTTAGTCTCGATGCTGCCTTGCCCGTCGGGGCGCATACGGCTATTTTCAGTGGTTCGGCAGATATTTCTGCCAGCACGGCGAGCAGTTTGAAAACTGTCGATGTCTTCCCTGTGCCGGGGCCTCCTGATATGATGGAGAAGCTGTTCACGGCGGCGTTAAGGGCGGCGGCTTTCTGCATGCTGTTTTCGCTGAAATATTTATCCAGCATAGGCAGTATGTCACGCACATTGCATGAAATAGTGCTCCTTTTGCGTATGAACTGAGCTACGCTGTTTTCATCCATATAGAAGCTCTTCATATACAGCTTTTCACCCCGCAGGATGAACGGTGCTGTCATGGCGGGTGCTTCACACAGCGCACCTTTTATGATGAGGCTGGATATTGTTTTATCACTTACGGCTTCGTTTATCTCTTTTTCATAATATTTATAGAATGTTAGAGATGATATCGCTGACATGTCGAGGCATGTGTTCCCCCCTTCGGTTGCGCTGAATATAAGCGCAAAGAGTAGCTCTCCTTCGGGTGCGTCAAAGCTCGCAGAGATATGGTGGGCGAAATATGCGTCTATATCTCTAAGCTGTTTCTTTTCGAGCATGGTTTTTAAAATGTCTGTCATCCCTTTGTCAGCTCCTGCATATCTCTTATCACGTTTTCGTTCGGTCTGTGGAAATAGAGCCCTTCGTCACCCTCTGCATTCACCCCACGCATGAAGACGTATATGCCTCCGCCTATGTGCTTTTCATAGCTGTAGCCATGCATATATCTGCTCATGTGTCTGTCCAGAGCGAGGGTGTATATATACATCTGCAGGTAATAGTGGCTTCCGAGCATCTCAGCGTGCATTCGTTCGTTTGAGTATGCCGATGTGCTGTTCCCCAGATGGTTCGACTTCCAGTCCAGCACATAGTATCTGCCGTTCTGGCTGAATATCAGGTCGGCAAAGCCGTTTATGAAGCCGTTCACAGTTTCAAAGCTGAGGGTGGACGCTGCCTTTGCATAGTCTTCCTCTCCGTGTCTGGCAAATATCTCGGCAAGAGCTTCCGCCGTAAAGGGCTTAGCCGACATCTGAAACTCCATCTCTGCGACGTATTCGCCTTTTTTCAGGGATGAGAGCTTTGTGCCGTGCATGTCTTTGTTCAGTATGGTGTATATGTTCCCCGCTACGGCAGGAGTATAGTCAGTGTCAAAAGAGTATGCAGACAGCCTTTCCATCACGGTCTCCGTAACGGATTCTTTGGTGAATGACTCGAAATGTACAGCTTCCATACAGTCGTGGAGGCATGTTCCCGCCTTTGCTCCTTTTGGAAATGAAAATATGTTCAGTTCGTCACTTATATCTTCTGTAGCGGGTTTCGTAAACTGATCAGTGTCCTTTGCCGTGGATGATGAGTGTATCAGACGGGAGAAACTGTTGAGCTGCCATATCTGCGGTATCTCTCCTGTGAAGGTTCTGTTTGAGCCCTCAGGTTTTGAGTCTGATGCCGTATATGTCTGCACATCGGGCAACGGGAGTGCCTTTATATCTACAGACTGCTCTGTGAAGTATGCGTGCATTGCACTATGGTCAAATTTTGAGTAACTGCCGTTTATCAGATATGCGAGGGGCGAATTATCATGCCCTGTTACACCGCCCCATGCGGTGAAACATGCGCACTTTGCCCTTGTGAGAGCAACGTAGGCTATGCGGAGCCTTTCTGCCTGCTCTTCTTTCTTATGCAGTTCTTTTGACGTGTCAGACCTTGTCAGGTCCATGATGAATCTGTCCCCGTCATGGTATTTCGGGATAATGTCTTTACCGCCCGATGTATACATCAGGAAAGGGGTATAGACGATGTTATACTCCAGACCTTTACTTTTATGTATGGTGATGATGGTCACAGCGTTTTCGTCGCTGTCCATCTTAAGCTCTGCTTCGTCGTCCCGCTCTTTCGGGTTTGCTATTTTTTCTTTCAGCCATTTCAGAATGTCAGCGGGCACTGCCTTTCTGTCTGCTTCGAACGTCTGCGCCAGCTCTGTTATGTGTATCATGTTTGTGAGCTTCCGCTCTCCCTGATCCATGGATGCTGTATTTTTATAAAGCCCACGTTTTGAAGCAAGGCTGAAGAACATCGGCGCAAATCCACGCAGGTTTATCAGGTCGTTATACCCACGGAATTCTTCTGTGATGTCGTCCCATTCGTCTGTTTCGGTTATGCCGTATATCTGCTTTGCCGTGTATCCGAATATGGTGGTGGCGAGAGCCGTTTTTATCATCTGCTGGCTGAACGGCGAGAGCACGGCTGCTAGTATGCTCGCCATCTCTTTCGCCTCGTCGCTCTCAAACACGCTCTCTGAGCCCGACATAACAGCGGACACTCTGCAAGCGGACAGAGCATTTTTCACGGCTATCATCTCATCTTTTTTACGGCAGAGTACGGCTATGTCTGATGGTTTTACCGGTTCACCGTTGATACTTGCATTATTAAGTGAAGATTTGTTCAGTAATTCAGCTATATGTCTTGCTGTGGAGGCGGCTATCTCTTCATGCTTCTGTTTGTCGCATTCCCATACTGTCATAGGCGGGTGGATTGAGCCGTCCACGGTCAGCTTCATGTCCTTTTCACTGACAGACGGTATATAGCTGATCTGCTCCAGCATGAATGCGTTCTCCCGTTTGAAGAATGCGTTCACACCTTCTATCAGCCCCTTGTCCGAGCGGAAGTTCTCTGTCAGGGTATATTTGTTCCCCTTTGCCCCTGCAGCTTTCAGATATGCGAAGACATCTGCACCACGGAAGGAGTATATAGCCTGCTTCGGGTCGCCTATCATAAAGAAAGGCTTGTTATGCCGTCCGAAAACGTTAAAGAATATGTCGTACTGATACGGGTCAGTATCCTGAAATTCGTCAATGAGCGCCGCCTGAAACTTCCTGTGGAGGCTGGACGTCATGCTGCTGTGCCCTTCGTTATCCAGCACGGCATTCCGCATCCTGCCTATCAGGTCGTCGTATGACTGCAGGTTCTGCTTTTCCTTATGCTTTTCCAGCACGCCGTCCATGTACACGCACATGTTATATTTGAAAGTAGCGTCGAAGCCCTTTAAAATCTCCTGAAACTCAAGCTCCTTGGCGTACCACTTTGATATCAGGTCAAAGAAAATGTGGCTGACAGTTACGTCTTTGCTGTTTTCTGTGATGCATTCGTTGGTAAATCTATATATGGATTTCGTATCCTGCGGGCAGTGGATAGTATTGTTTGTTATTACAGATTCTATCTCTTCGAATGATTTCGGCACCAGATCCTTACGGTACACTTTCTTATTTAACGGAAAGTCCTTGCGGGATGTATCCATCAGTTCTTTCAGCTCTGCTTCAGACGATGCGTAGCAGGTCTTTATCTCAGAGAGCATTGAGGTCAGCTCCTCTTCACATCTGAGTATGTCGTCAGACGTTATCAGCTTTTCAGGCTCTGCTATCTCTATGGCCTGGTTGCTCTGAACGTTTTTATAGAATTTAATGAGCCCTTCGGGGTCTGTCTTTGTCAGCAGGGGCATGACGGCAACGGGAGCTTTATACACATTCATCCGCCAGTAGTTATACACGGGCTTTCGTATAAGCTCTGCGCTGTTGCCTGTTAGCTCCACATCGTAGGCGACGTCACCGCTGAAAGCATTCTCTTTCAGCATCCGCTGGCAAAAGCCGTGTATGGTGAATACGGAGCATTGGTCAAAGTCTCTTATGGCGTTCTTTATATTTTTGATATCTTCTGTCAGGTGTTCTTTGCGGTGCTCTGCATATTCCATAGGGAAAGGATCATCGAATGTTTTATCAAGTCCGTTTTCAAGGGCTGACATAGCACTGAGTACATCGTTAAGACGTTTATATATCTTAGATTTCAGGTCGGATACTGCTGCCTTAGTGTATGTCACGACCAGTATAGATTCGACAGGTACGGGGAGTCCCTGATGGGTCTTTTCCTCTGTTACCATGCGGGTGAAGAGGGCTGTGATGTTATACGTTTTTCCCGTGCCTGCATTTGCCTCGATGAGCGCAGTTCCTTTGAGCGGAGCGGTGAGCAGGTCTATCTGTTTGTGGCTCATTTCCCGCCTCCGATGATATCCGCTATCGGCGTTATGATATCTCTGACAGCGTCCATATCTAAATCCCGTGCTCTGCCGTAGCATATGCGGTATGCATAGTCTTCAGACATATTATTAAAATCATCAGGCTTATACGGTCTTTTAGACATTACAGCGTCCATAGCATCAGTTATGTGGAACTTTATAGGCAGTTTCTGCCCCTGTTTAAAGTATTCTGCCAGCACTTTCAGGTGATCAGGGCTGACAGGCTGAAACTCGATTGGTTTCTCCGCTGTCATTACGGTGGTTTTAGTGGGGCGTATGCTGTTCAGGATGAGATGCCGTATCCATCCACGCATAATGTACTTCGGCTTTATTGAAGATATGCACATGTAAACATGCTGGTCCTCTGAGACGCCCGAAACTTTACCCGTAATGCGCAGTCCTTCTACGTCTATATCAATACTCTTATCCTCAGGCAGTCCGCCAAGTGCCTCAAATGCTTTTTCCGCAAGATGGGCAGTGGTCGATTTCGTATCTGATATATGGTATGTGCCTAGGTTCTCCAGAGGAAGCTGTGCTGTCTCATAGAGGTATTCGAGCATATTGTCAGGGTCTTTCCCCGCTAATCTTTCTGTCAGGGCTTCGTTTGTTATGCCGTATTTACGAAGGCTGTCCATGCTGAGCACTTCTGTTTCGGGGAGTGTGTCGTCGTACATCTTCGGCCTTATACCCAGAGTCTTTTTAAGGAACTGTTCAGGAGGGCTTATAAAGAAGTTCTCAAAGTCTGAAAGAGTGACTTCGGATATATCGTCCACATCGGGCATCTCGGTGCAGAATCTATGCTGAGACTTTGCCGATGAGAAAGCCAAAGCGGTATTATACTTATCGCTTGAATAAGTGAACAGTCTATCATTTTTAAAGTAGTCTTTGGAGAAACTGTGCAGCTTCTGCTTTGCTATAATGTCGTCTATGCCAAAGCGGGAGTTGATGTGTGTTGTCAGTTCCGTTATCAGGGTTGACGGAGGAAGCTCCTTGTTGTCCCTTTCGCTCTGCCCCACATAGCTGAGTATGAGTCTTTCTTTCGCTGATATCAGTGTCTCCAGAAAGAGGTATCTGTCGCTGTCTCTGTTGTTTCTATCCCCCTTTGCGGGGTGTTTCGCCATCAGGTCAAATTCCAGAGAGGACTTTTGTCGGGGGAAAGTGTTTTCGTTCAAGCCTATGATGCATATAACTTTGAAAGGGATACTCCTCATGGGGAGCATAGCACAGAATGTTACTCTGCCAGAGATGAAGCCTTTTGCGCCCCGTGTCTCGTTTAGTTTATCAGTGAGCCTCTCTAATACAGGCTCCGATGGGATAGCTTTGTCAAAGCCGCCTTTCTCTGACTCTGTGTTTATGTCTGTTATGCATTTATTCAGGTAGAGGATGTCGTCTGCGTTTTCAAATGTTTCAAGAAGGAAGTCCTGCGCCATAGACTGCAAAACTGCGCACCATTCGGATACGGTCTTTTTACATGTGAGCTTTGAGGCATATGTCTTTGCGAGGTCTGTGAATTTCATTAGACCGCCTATCTGTGCAGACATGCTGAAAGGTACGTTAATTGCTGAGGCATCGTTATATACCCCGCATGTGTTCCCCTCGGCCAGCCCGAGTGCTATCCTGCGGAGTGCACGTTCCCATGTGAATTTGTCATCTATGCTGAGTCCTTCGGCTTTCAGATGGTCTGCGCCGTATCCCCAGAAGGCTCCTGCCGTGTTCAGCATGTTTGTTATGGTGGCGAGGTCTGCGCTGTTTATGCCGAATTTGTTTGCGACGGGTTCGTTCGCCATCAGCTTTGCCACATCAGAAAGGGTGAAGTCGCCCCTTACTGTTTCCAGAAGCTCGAGGAATATACCTGCGGGCTTATTCACATGTTTCTCGCTGACGTCAGCTATGGAGTACGGGATGCGTTCACGCTCTCCGTATGGATTGTCGAATACTGACTTTATATACGGAGCATAGCTCTCTATCTCGGGCGTCATGATTAGGATGTCTGATGCCTCGAGGGTTTTATCTGTGTTGAACAGGTCTAGGAGTGTGTCGTACAGTGTCTCCAGTTCTCGGAGGGGGTTGTGACAGTTGTTTATGATTATCGATCCGTCGTTGGACGGGCTTGCCTCTGAGCGTGATAGGTGCAGTATCTCATGCTGGATGGATGAAAGCAGGCTGACGGGCTCTATCTCTTCGAAATGTTCGTCTGTGATCATCTCGTCGTCGGAGCTGTATATATAGTCAAAGAAATCTCTGCCTATCACCCCGAGGTTGTCGAGGAGTTCGTGCAGTTCGTAAAATTCTGTATCGGGCTGGCGTTTTTCCCTCCAGCGTTTCTCTTTATTCGTGAGGCTGTCCCCCCAGTATTCCATGCTGGGGTTCAGCAGATAGAAGCATATGTCTATGTGTTTCGATGCGGCTTTAAGCATGTCTATGAAGTACTTCGGCAGTACGCTGATGCCGAATACGTGCACTGTGTTTTCTGTCCCTTCATAGCATGTTTTACATCTGCGGATAGTTTTGTCGAATACGGATGTCTTACAGCTGTCGGGTTTGCTGAATATCCTTCGGAATACTTCCGGCTGCCATAGGTCGCTATCTTCATTGGGTAGGTTCTCAGCCTTTGGTTTCAGCCAGCCGAGCACCATCTCTGGTCTGTATATCTGGTATTGGTCGAAGACGTCCGCAACACGGCGTGCCAGACGGAATGATCTTATGCCGTCGGTGTCGTCTTTCAGATAATTGTTTATGTTTTTATAGATCGGCTCGTCGGGTAGAGAGAGCAGGGCATGCATCACCCGCCAGACCAGATCATCTTTCTCTGCCCATGGAGCTTTTTCCCCTGCGCCGACGCCCGAGAGCCTCTTCATCAGGGCTCCGGGGAATATGAAGTCGAGGTTTGCGCTGATGCCTGTCAGCTTTGCCAGTTTTATGCCTATCCATCGCTGCATACCGGGGGTCTGGATGCATACGGGAACCTTCGCCAGAGGGTTCACACAGCTAGCCGTGATGTTTCCGTCCATCTGTAAAAGCAGGTCGTCCAGACGGTTGCCCGTGTATACTTTCAGCATTGCTCCTCCGTTATGTGATTATAAAGCTATGAGGAGTGATTGTGAAGCGCAGAATATAATTAAACTCTTGAATTTAATGGTCGATTAGTTAGATGAATTTTATAAAGTCAAATCTATGAAAACATCGGGTATTAAAGTGAAAATCGAAACTATTGCAGACGAAAGGCTGTTTGAGAACCCATTTACAGGCATTATCCTTGTGACCGAAGCGGGGAAGATAGTCCGTGTGAACGGTAAGATGTGCGCCGTGACAGGCTATGCAGACGAAGACCTCAGAGGGCTATGCCTCGACACCCTCGTACACCCCGATAACGTGGAGGACCTCTACGCCAGCTGTAGTCATATGCCGGGGCAGAGGCGAAACAGATCTGGCATATTTATAAAATTCCGCAAAAAAGGCGGTCAATACATCGACTGCATACTGAACATCGTAAATCTCAACGACGAAAACGGAAAGATCGCAGGTCATGTGCTCTTTTTCGATAAATATACGGGTGAGAGCCTCACCAAAAGCTATGTAGACGAAAACGGCGAAAAGAAATGGGTCGCCATCGAGGACAAAGACCGCAAGGAAGAGTTCCTCTGCAACATTTTCCACGGCATACAGGACTCTATCTTAATCTTGGACATAAACGGCAATATCATCAGCTATAACATGAAGCTGCTCGAAATGCTGGATATAGACATAGAGCAGATGTCTGACATAGGCAACATCGCAAACATTACACCGAAAGAGATAAACATCAAAGTGGCTGATAAACTGCTGAAAGATGCTTTCAACGGTACAGACCAGTTCTTCACATGGCAGCTGAAAAAGCCTGCCTGCGGGAGCGTTATAGACGTCGAGGTTTTTGTCACACGTATAAATAAGATGGGCGACGAAGTTCTGCTCGTAACCGTAAAAGACATCACCGATAAAAAAGTGATAGAGGACAGCCTGAGAAGCTCAGAGAGCAGATACAGACAGCTTGTGGAGCTGTCACCCGACGGCATCGTAATACATAAGAAGGGCGTGCTGAAATACATCAATCCCGCGGGGGCTGCTATCTTAGGCGCAAAAACAGAGGAAGAGATACTCGGACGTGATGTCATAGGCTTCTTCCCCGAGGAGAGGCACGAGGCTGTCAAAGAACGTCTTGATGAGCTTTATGTTAAAAAGCGTTCGCTCCCTTTGATAGAGACAGATATGCTGCGTGTGGACGGAAGCCTGATACATGTGGAATACGCCGCCATGCCTTTTGAAATGGACGGTACCACAGCCGTGCAGGTAGTCATCAGAGACGTGACTGAAAAAAAGAAGCAGGATGAATATATAAGATACCTCGCCCTGCACGACAAGCTGACAGGGCTGCCGAACAGGGAGCTCCTAGCCGACAGGATATCAAAAGCCATGAAGAGGCGCAGCAGAGACAGCCTGAAGAATGCCGTGATATACCTCGACCTCGACGGATTCAAACCTATAAACGACACCCTCGGACACGATGCAGGGGACAAGGCTCTGCAGGAGATAGCCGTAAGGCTGAAAGACAGCATAAGAGCCAGCGACACGGCGGCACGCATCGGCGGGGATGAATTTGTAATTCTCCTTGAGGGCGTGACGGGACTTAATGAGGTATCAGCCGTGGCTGAGCGCATCTTAAATAAGATAAATGAACCACTGAACATAGATGGATATGAGTTTCTCGTCGGGGCCAGCCTCGGCGTGAGTGTTTATCCTGATGATTCCAAAGACCACTCAGACCTTATGGTTATGGCGGACAGAGCCATGTATTATGTCAAAGCAACAGGGAAGAACAGGTACGCTTTTTACGCCGATGTACCTGTAAAGTTATAATTCCTGTTTCAATATCTGTATTTCAAAGTATTATTAGTATATGGGAAAAACATACGACATAGCAGACAATCTGGTGAAAATGGCGTGCAGTCTTAAATATGACGACTATGACGCCAAAGACAAGGTTTTGCAGTATGCGGGGAAGCTGATCTCGGACGAATTCGGTCACTCCAGCGTATATATGCAGAAGCTCGGGCTTATAGTGTTCTCTCCGAGGGACAGCGCTGTCTACGGCAGTCTCGGTGCGAGCGAGGAACATATCAAAAGGAGCGTCTTTGAAAGCGGGGTGGAGAAGCTCATCGAGCTGTTGGAGCAGGTGAGAGAATCCATCGGAGGGACTGTTGAAGGCGGTGACAAGGTTGTCGTCGTCCATGCGAAGGACAGAGCGACTCTTGCACGCATCACGTCACACATAAAAGCAAAGGGGTATGACCCTGTCATCATAAAAGATTCTGACGACTGGAAGGATAAGATAGATAAGCTGCTTTAATGGTTTATCTGTTTTTGATCAGCTTCATATTCGGCACGATGATGCCTAGCATCAGGAGACCTACGCCGTATATCTGGTATATCACGATATTTTCACCCAGCAGCATACCCGCAAGAAGCAGCGTCACCGCAGGCTCTATGGAGCTGAAGACGGATACGTATGTCGCTCCTATCATCTCTATGGATATATAAAGTGTGAGTATGGCTATCGCCGCAGGTATCAGACCGAGCCCAAGCCCGACCATAAGCTGTGAGCTTGTCGCCGTGGTTATAGGCAGACCGCCGTTGATGATGGTGAAGCCTATCCCTGTGAGAAGCATCATGTAAAGCGCCACCGTCGTCGGCTTTTCATTCTTAAGCACTACCTGACTGAGTGTTAGGTATGCTCCGAATGTTATCGGTGCGGCGAGGGCGAATATCAGCCCTGTGAGGTTCAGCTCGCGCTGGAACGCATCGTAAAACACCAGACAGCACCCGATCATTATGAGAACGATGGATATCAGTGAAGCCATGCGGAACTTTATCTTAAGGAAAACAGTGGAAAGTATCAGCACCACAAGGGGATATATGTATAGTATCAGTGATGTGGTGGATGCTGGGATGTATTGCACCGCTTTGAAAAAGAAGAAGCTCTGCATCATATAAAGACCTATGCCGAGCCCTGCGCACTTAAGCAACAGTCTGAAAGACGGCACCAGTGCCTTAGGTTTCGAAAAAGCCAGAAGCAGGGCAAGGGCAGCCGCCCCAAAGGTAAACCTGTATGCGAGCATGTTTACGGCGGATAAGCCGACCTCGTAGCCCATCTTTCCGAATATCGGCAGAGTGGCGTATGCACAAGCTGAAATAAGAGCGATAAGTATACCTTTGATCATTTGTCACCCGCATTGCTGAAAATATGTAGATACTTGGGGGATAAGGCTTTGTCAATGAAAAAAAGTGCCGGCACCTTTCAGCACCGGCTTAAACAAACGAATAGGGGGTTATTAATGAATAGGGAGTGATATTATATAAAAGACTGTCTCGGCATCTGCTATGCCGAAGTCGTTGTCGTTCATTCTTGTTACAGCCCGCAAGCAGGGGTATATGCGAGGGTGGTTATGGGCAGTATTTTGTAACTTTTCATGGACGAAATCTCCTGAAAATAATAAGTACGAGAATAATATATATAGGATGTGTCAGAGAGATGACGGGGGAAATACAAAAAAATGTATAAAGAGGTAAAAAAAATCTATCTATATGCTTGACAATTCTTTTTACGTCATATATACATAGTTCTCCTTACGGGGTGTAGCGCAGGTTGGTAGCGCACCTGTCTTGGGAACAGGGGGTCGAAGGTTCAAATCCTTTCACCCCGATTTATAGGAAAAGAGTTAAGGCGATCTCCCAAGGATCGCCTTTTTTACGTTAAAAATCATATTTCGTCAGGTTATATTCGTGATTGCCCGAACTCGTTTCGGGCTCAATCCTTTCACCCCGATTACTTAAGGATTTGACTGAAGCGGCTTCCCAAGAGCCGCTTTTTTATTTGGTGCATTTCTGGTGCAAAATCCATTCAATTATTCTAATATATTTTTATGAGAGATTAAGTTATTTTATATCAGAGGTTATTATGAATTTAATAGTTGAAATAAATAACATTAAGTCTGTAGAAAAACTTACAGTCAAGCTTCCTTTAAAAAAAGGGCTATATGCTATAACTGGCTTAAATGGTTCTGGTAAGAGTACCTTAATATCCTGTGCATCCTGTGCATTTTTTAATAGGAATAATGCTCTTGATGATTATTTTGGATTTCCTAATTCAGATTCTCGTATATCTTTTTCTTATAATGGATTTTCTAAAAATTACTATGTGAAAGATAATATGGAATGGGGAGCAAAAAAAGACGATGGCTTCAATTTGAAAGGGTTTTATGAGGGTAGTCTGATTTATGGAAATAGATTTAGAAATGCTAATGTTGAAACACTCCGTAAATTATCTGGTATTGATGAAAGCAAGTTAAATGTTTACAATGAATTTATTCGGGAGAATTTAGGAAGGATTCTTCAGGATGATCCAGAGTTCTACGAAGTAATATATAGAGTTCATAAACGCTATGTTACTGAAGAGCTTGGGCTTAAAGGTGAGATTTTCTGTTATAAAAAAAATAATATTATTATAAATCAGTTCCATATGTCAACTGGGGAAAACTTACTGATAAGTATATTGAATTCTTTGCACAAAAGAATTGAGAGGGGAGCTGACACTCTTGAACCAAAACTTATTCTTCTTGATGAAATCGAATTAGCACTTCATCCTTCTGCACTGCTGAGGTTGCTCAGTTTTATTGAGTCAATTGCTGAAGAATACAATTTTGTAGTTTACTTTTCAACTCATTCAATTGAATTAATTAGTTCAATTAGACCAGAGAATATATACTACTTAGAGAGATTTCATGACAATTCGATGAAAGTCATTAACCCTTGCTACCCTGCTTACGCCACAAGGGATTTGTATGTACATGCTGGTTTTGACTATGTGATACTAGCTGAGGATGAGTTAGCTAAAGATTTAATTGACAACTTGCTAGATAGAAATAAATTACGTTCGAGTAAGCTTGTACATGTTTTACCTTGTGGTGGATATACAAATGTAATTACGCTGGCTTATGATGTTACTAGAAATAAAATATTATCTCATATGTCAAATATTATAATTATTTTAGATGCAGATGTTAAAGATGATGCGCAAAAGTTTATTAGAAAAAATATTTCTAAAAATGTAATACCTCTAAACTATCTACCAATTAAAAGCTTAGAGAAATATTTAAAGTATCACTTGTTCGATAATGTTAACCAAGACCTTTATGAGCATTTACAAGATAGCGTTTTTATGTTGAAAAGCTTACGTAATTTAATTCAGGAATATAAAAATAGTAAAGAGTATTTGAACGATTCAAATGGTAAAAAACTATTTGATAGAATTGAAAATGAGTTAGAAAATGTTTCTAAGCCGAGAGTTTTGCTTATTAATAAAATTGTTGAGTTTTTATTGGATGAACAAAGTGAAGATGTTCAAAAACTAGTATCCTTTTTAGAAGAAAAACTTAAATGATTTTACATTGCTGGGATTTGTTTAAAGGTATATGGGTACAGCGTAAAGTTTTGTTCCGGCATGTTCGCCGAAGCTGAGAACTTTATTGCCGTTGTACATGACGTAACCTGTTTTCAGCAATCCTTTTGTAGATTCTGCAAAATATTTGATATGTTAAAAGTCTGACATGGTTACTGTTTTTGCACTCTTTATCTCTATGGCAGTGAGTGAGCTTCCGTTGTCCAGTATAAAGTCTATTTCTTTACCGTCAGATGTACGGTAAAAGCTGATCTCTACTTTGCTTTTTTCATATACTCTAGCTTGTGACAACGAAGTCATAATTCCGTGCATTAGCATGTGCGAAGCATAGAACCACGGGTTTAACCGTAGGGATTTATAAATGTCATGTATTTGAAAGATTTCTGAACATAGATCATAGAAAAGCACCGTCATCATATTCTCAGATAAAATTATCACTCCATATCCGATTTGCTGTATCGGGCAAGAATTCAGCAGTATTGGTCTAACGATTACGCACATCCAGCCCCTATATTTAATAATAAGATCAAATACAAAGGAGCATCTAAATGAAGATTACAAGAAGTGGAGCGCAGGCATCTATGCAAGGACCCGAAGACTGGTTCACAGGGACTGTCAGGCTGGATCCGCTCTTTCTTAAACCGGAAGACCCGTCAAGGACATCCGGTGCTTATGTAACATTCGAACCGGGCGCAAGAACAGCGTGGCATACGCACCCCGCAGGCCAGACACTGATAGTGACATTCGGCTGCGGGAGAGTTCAGCGTGAAGGCGGAGATATAGAAGAGATCAGGGCAGGGGATGTCGTGTGGTTCCCCGCAGGGGAAAAACACTGGCACGGCGCAGGCCCGGACACGGCCATGACGCACATCGCAATACAGGAATCGATCGACGGATCCTCTGTCGCATGGATGGAGAAGGTGTCCGACGAACAGTATAAATCATAACTTTTGGAGGTAACATGAATCTGAGAAAATTATTATTTGTTTCCACAATGGGAATCATGATCGTATCAATGGCGGCCACGGGTTTCGCTGCCGAAGAACAGATCAAAGTGCTCAAAAACGGCACTCAGGCATCATTCAAAGGCTCGGAAAAAGTTTTCACGGGAGATGTCAGTGTTGACCCTCTCTTCCTTAAACCTGAAGCACCCACAAGGGTGACCAGTGCCTATGTAACATTTGAGCCGGGCGCAAGAACAGCATGGCACACACACCCTGCGGGTCAGGTGCTTGTCGTTACTTCAGGCTCGGGCTTTGTCCAGCAGGAAGGATTTCCTAAAAGAGCTGTCTCAGCGGGCGATGTCGTCTTTTTCCCTAAGGGCGTGAAGCACTGGCACGGCGCATCCGAGAGCACTCCTCTCGTTCATGTCGCCATTCAGGAAGTGGTGGAAGGCTCGGCTGTCGAATGGATGGAGCATGTGACCGACAAGCAGTATAAAGGTGAGTAGGTCAGCCATGAATTATAAAAAGATAATCACACTTGTGTTATCCGCCGCGCTCTTCATCGTCACGGCAGTGACATCAAATGCGAAGGAGTATAAAGCCTTGGATAAGAAAGAGCAGAGTGTAGTGCTTATTTCAGCCTACACCGCAAACGGAGATATAGCAAAGCTGAAGCCCGCCCTTGTTAAAGGTCTGGAGTCGGGGCTCACTGTGAACGAGATAAAAGAGATCGTCGCACATCTTTATGCCTATGTGGGCTTCCCCTGTGCGCTGAATGCCCAGACAGCCTTTATGGTTCTGATGGATGAAAGGGTAAAGCAGGGGATCAAAGACGTGGAGGGCAGGACAGCCTCACCCGTGCCAACTGATATAAACAGAGATGAATACGGCGCAAAGATAAGAGCGATGCTTTCAGGGCTGGATGAGGTTCCGCCTGAGGCTAAGTGGCAGAAGTTTAACCCTGTTATGGATCAGTTCCTTAAGGAACATCTCTTTGCGGATATCTTCATCCGTGATGTCCTCGATCATAAGACGAGAGAGCTGGTGACAATATCGGCCCTCGCAAGCCTTTCAGGCACGGCAGGACAGCTCAAGTATCATATAGGCGCAGCTATGAACGTGGGGAATACGGAAGCAGAGCTCACTGAGTTCGTAACCCTCATAGCAGAAAAAGTCGGCACAGAAGAGGGCGATACGGCCGCCGAAGTGCTGAAAAACGTGCTGGCAGACAGAAAGTAATTTGAAAGCTATGTCTGAAAACGAATACTCCAGGAGGACGTTTCTTAAAAAATGTGTTACCTATATCGGTAGTGCAGTTGTCTTTACATACTCATTGCCAAAGGCACACGCAGGAGAAACGAATAAAGAGGTAAGTATTATGCCGCATGTGATAATCAAAATGTACCCCGGCAGGTCAGAAGAGGAGAAGGAGCGCATGGCCGACGCCATCGTTCAGGATATCATGAAGCATTCAGGTGCAGGCGAAAGCTCTGTCTCTGTAGCGATAGAAGAGATCGAGCCTTCCGACTGGAAATCAGAGGTCTATGATGTCGATATCAGGCCGAATCTGGACAAGCTATATAAAAAGCCGGGCTATAAGTTATAAAAATAAAAGGTCAGTCATTTCTAACTGACCTTTTTTTATGTCTGTTACTCTTTTTCAACCTTACACATCAGAGCCGAGTGAGGCCAGCTCCCTATCTCCGGACTGCATAGCTCATGGTCGTCCGGGCACAGCATGTTTGCATTTGACTCAAACACGCCGAATAGCTCTGGCAGCTTCGGACTCCTCTCGGGGAACCACCATGAATGCTGTACGTCCACCATGCCCGGATCCATTGCATCTGTTATCCTCACACGCTGGCGTATAGAGCCCTGCAGTGTTGATATTTTTGCCCAGTCGCCTTCTGCCAGTTTCAGCTTTTTCGCTGTATCGGGGTGCATGGAGACCAGAGGATCGGGCATCTTCTTACGTGCCTTTTCTATCTGTCTCTGCTCGGACTGGTACATAGGCATGAATCTGCTCCCTGTTATAAGGATGAGCGGGTATTCATCTGTGAGGGCTTTGTCGCCGTTCGGGCTCCAGAGCGGTTCTTTATATCTAGGCAGCGGGTCGTTGCCCAGTTTTTCAAATATAGACGATTTCAGCTCTACCTTACCGGATGGTGTGCCGAAGCCGTATTTTTCGTATCTCTTATATTCCATCCTGCCAAAGATACCGTGTTGGTCTGACAGTTGTTTGAATGTCAGTCCCACGGGCTCAAGACAATGATCGTAGACTTCCTCTATTGTTTCCCAGGGCCACTGGTCCGCCTGTCCGAGGCGCATGCCGAGACCTCTGTAGAAGTCATAGCTGTTTCTGCGCTCGTAAAGGGGCTCTATCCCCTGCGGACAAGCCATGCAGAACCTGTTTGTCAGCCACAGCTCGGATGTCTCCACAGTGGAGGCGGCAGGGAATATGTAGTCTGCCAGTGCGGCAGACGGTGTCATGTAATATTCGACCACAACATAAAGCTCAAGAGCTTTAAGAGCCTCGAATACCTTTTGAGTGTTCGGCAGTGCCACCATCGGGTTGTTCGCAAGTGTTATGGCGGCTGTCACGGGATACGGTTTCTTTGTGACTATGGCATCCATGACTTCCCTTGCGTGGGCGAGGTTGCTGTGCCAGCTTTCAGGCGGCATCATATATCCTTCGGGGAGCTTACTGTTTGCCTCGGAGTTCATTTCCCATCCGGGATATCCGAAGAATGGATACTTGTCAGCACCGAGCTGTTTGCTTTTTTGCTCTTCGGGCATGGCTTCGTTCAGCTCCAGGTATGTCCAGTCACGGATGTTGCCTATGTTTTCTGCCATACTGAACACTTCACCGCCGGGAACTTCGAGGTTGCCCGTGATAGCTCTTATGATGGCTTTTGCTCTGGCGCACTGTGTAGCGTTTATCCCCTGCTTATCAATGCCGAAGCCGAACGGAATGACGCCTGGCTTTGTGGTGGCATACATTGTGGCGGATTCGACAATGGCCTCAACGGGAACGCCTGTTATCTCAGAGACATATTTAGGTGTGTATTTCTGAACTTCCGTTTTCAGCTCGTCGAAGCCCACGGTATAGTTTTTTACAAATTCTTTATCATACATCTCGTCCTGAATGATGAGGTTTATCCAGCCGAGCATGAGGGCGAGGTCTGTACCGGGGCGTATCTGCAGCCACAGGTCGGCCATGCCTGCTTCTCTCGTCTTTCTGGGGTCTATGACGATGAGCTTCGCGCCTGCTTTTCTGGCGTGTATTATCATAGGATAGAGCAGGTTAGGGTCTGACTGTGAAGCATTGCACCCCCAGAGCACTATGCACTTAGACATAGGCACTTCACTGCCCATTATCATACCGCCGTATGTGGCGAACTCTGTGGCATAGCTGGGGCACATGCATATGGTATTCACTCCGCATGTGTTTGGGGAGCCGAAAAGGTTAAAGAACCTGCGGCAGTCCCAGTGGTATGTGCGTTTTGTCCCGTGGGTAAAGGTGAGTGTCTCTGCTCCGTATTTATCTTTTAATGTCTGCAGTTTTTCTGCGACTTCATCGAGAGCCTGATCCCAGCTTATACGTTCCCACTTTCCTTCGCCTTTTTCTCCGACTCTCTTCATAGGGTAGTTTATGCGGTCGGGGTGATATAGGTGGTCCAGCATAAGGCGTCCGCGCTCACATATGGAGCCTCTGTTTATGGGGTGTTCCGGGTCGCCTGTTACTTTGACAACTTTGCCGTCTTCGATATGCAGCAGTGTTCCGCATCTCGGGTGGCATAGTCCACAATAGCTTTTTCTGATCTCGCTCATATGCGTCTCCTGTTTAAATAAATGTGTTTATGCTGTGTTCCTGATGCTAATTTATATAAAAATAGACTAAGAGTCAATTTAAAATTGACTAATGGTCGAATTGGTATTATGTTAAATCATAGAAAGCCGCATGAAGATGCATTTCAGGAGTATGTTTTGGAAGCTAAAAAGATAAAGAAATCACGTAAGATAGGCGCTCCGACAGGACCCCGCAATGCCGACGGGAAAAGATCTCTTCTGCTTGAGGCAGCCAGCAGTCTGTTTATAGAAAAGGGCTACGACAAAGCAACCATGGACGAGATAGCCTCCGCCGCAAATGTGGCGAAGGGGACGCTTTATCATTATTTCAAAAACAAGGCAGAGCTCCTTCAGGCTATGCGTGAGGACTTTGAAAAAGAGGCTATGGCTCGTGTCATTCCTGCGGTTTCGGCCTGTGAGCCTGACGACCATATATCAAAGATAAAGGCGTGGGTGGACGGTGCCGTCAGGGCATATTTCGAACTGAACGAGATGCACGACGTTGCTATATACGGTTCCGGTATGCCTTTCAGAAACACCATGGCAGATGCAGAGATAACAAAGAGTCTTAAAACTATAATAATAGACGGCGCCGATGCAGGTGTGTGGAATATAGAAGATCCGCACTGGACAGCGGTCACAATGTTTTACAGCTTTCGTGGCGGATGTGACGAAGCCATTTTGGGAACAGTGACAACGGAAGAAGTTCCGGAAAAACTCAAGACACTGTTCCTGCGTATCTTAGGTAAATAATTTATTTCGAGGTGAGAAAATGAAAAAAGTTCTTTATGTAAAATGTAATATGAAGGACAGCAACAGCTCCAGAACTATCGCGATCAGTGATGAATTTATCAAAAACTTCTCAGAGAAGCATCCTGACGCAGAGGTCGAAGAGCTGGACCTTTTCTCCTGTGAACTGCCCGGACTTGATAAAGATATATTCAATGCCTGGGGCATGCTTCAGCAGGGTAAGGGATTTGATGAACTCTCTGATATCCAGAAACATAAGCTCGCGAGAGTGGGCGAACTGACAGAGCAGTTCATGTCTGCAGATGTATATGTTTTTTCTTTCCCAATGTGGAACCTCTCCTGTCCCGCAGAGATGAAGAAGTACATAGACAACATCACAATAGTAGGCAAAACATTCAGATACACAGAGAAGGGTCCGATAGGGCTCCTGAATGATAAGCCGAGGAAGGCAATTCTGGTTTCCACTTACGGCGGATTCCACTTCGGTAATTCAGAGGATTTCTGCACACCTTACGTAGAATCTCTTCTGAAGTTTCTCGGTATCACCGACGTACAGTCCATCGTGGCTGACGGTCTGGACGCTGTCCCTGCTAAAACAGCAGATACGGTGGAAAGTGCGAAAGTTAAAGCGAGAGAGCTCGCCGTTTCATTCTAACAGAAGCAATAAGCAACGCAATTTAACTGCAAACCTCCTAGTAGAAAAAAGCCCGTCTTTATGGCGGGCTTTTTCATTATGTCTCCCCGGTCAAAAAAAGAGCCCCGAATCAGCGAGGCTCAGAGTTTTAATATGGGTGTCCGTGTTACTTCAGATTAGTGTTGAAGAATGACTCCAGCTTGTCAAAAGGGATAATATCCATTTTGTCATAAAGGTCAACGTGTCCTGCGCCTTTAACTATATAGAGCTCTTTCGGCTCTGCTGCCATCTCGTATGCATCCTCTGTGAAGTAGCGTGAGTGTGCGTTTTCGCCCATGATGAAGAGTACCGGGCGTGGAGAAATCTCTTTTATATGGTTAAAGAGCTGAAAGTTCATGAAAGCCGTGTCGCTGGTCATGGTAAAGTGTGCTGTGGAGCGTGGGTGGTAACCGCGCGGCATCAGATAATATTCATAGAACTCCCTTGTGATAGGGTCTGTGTTTTCGTCTATTGCAGGGGGCAGTCCCAGAGTCACAGGCTTCGCCCCGTCGAACTCTTTCCAGCGCTGTTCACCGAGTTTTACAAGGTATTCCTGACGCTGCTCTTTTGTCATGGAGTCCATCCAGCCTTTTGCCTTTACCCTTGTCATGTCATACATGCTGACAGTCGCCACGGCTTTGATGCGTGGGTCTATAGCTGCTGCGCTGATGGAGAATGCTCCGCTTCCGCATATGCCTATTACGCCGATGCGCTCCCTGTCTATGTATGGACGTGTGCCGAGGAAGTCTACACCTGCGCTGAAGTCCTCGACAAAGATGTCAGGGGAAGATACCTGTCTCGGATAGCCTCCGCTTTCACCGTTGTATGAAGGGTCAAAGGCGATGGCGACATAGCCTCTTTCTGCCATTTCCTGTGCATATCTGCCGGGTCCCTGCTCTTTAACGCCGCCGTATGGTGCGCCGACGATCAGTGCGGGATATTTCCTGCCTGCTGTCATTTTCAAAGGTGAATACATGTCGGCCACGAGTGTTATGCCGTATCTGTTGCGGTACTGTACCTTCTGATGTTGTACCTTATCGCTTTTGTCGAATGTTTTATCCCATCCTTCGGGATTCTCAGCATGTGCGTTCATGTTCATTACTCCCATCATGCCTATTGTCAGAGCCATTATGGCTGCCAGCCTGAGAAAGCCTGTCGAAAGGCTTGCGGCTGTTATTTTTTTCTTCATAAAACTCCTCCGTTTTTCTTATGTAATTAATATAAGCCCGTCATTGAGCAGAGTGTTAGACCGATACAGCGTAATTTTTGCCTGATACTGTGAAAGTGGAAGGGAGGAATAGAGCCTTAAAGTTTATTAAGGCTCTGAGTGTTATTTTTCTATTAAGATATTGCCTGACATTTTACTGATGAGTTCTTTGCCTGATGTCGCCTCGCCCAGTTCATACAGACCGGATGCCGAGCCGAAATCTTCGTAAAACATAACGACATCGCCCCACGGAGCATAGTATGCGAGTGTTCCGTTCTTTGCATTTGCTTTGGGAGTATCTGCCGTATTCAGCTTTTTCGGCGGGTAAAAAATCTTTTCGTTCCCTCCGAAGTTCTCGACTTTTATGGTCATGGGGAGCTGGTCATAGAGATCCTTTGACGCAGTGCTGTTATTCAGCCTGAATTCTGTAACTTTGCCATTTGATGTCACTTTTATCATCATTGTGCTTTTGTCTCCTTCGGCGTGTGATTTAAGGATAAAGCCTGTCATGGTTGTCAGCATCAGCAGAATTACCGTTATCTTTTTCATAGTTTATCCAGCCAGTCGTTTATTTCATCTGCGACATCACTGCCGCCTCGGTTATACACTGCAAAGCCTTTTTTCATAACTGCCTGCGGGCACATTGCGGATATGTCTTTTTCTATGGTTCCCGAGCCGCCTCCTCCGTGGGTCAGGAATGGTATTATGGTTTTACTTCTTGTGTCGCATTCGGAGATGAATGATGCGAGCGGCGGTGCCATAGTGTTCCACCAATTAGGAGTGCCGAGGAATATGGTAGTGTATGGGGCTGTATCAGGCATCTGGGCAAGCTCGGGGAGAAATCCTGAGCGGATCTCGGTCTTTGCCTGCTTGGTTAATGCGTTATAGTCTATTGTATATGCTTCTGCGGGTTTTATCTCGAAAAGGTCTCCGCCAGTCTGCTTCTGTATCAGCTCGGCTATCCTCTTAGTGTTTCCCTTCCATGAGTAATAGGCGATCAGTATTCTGTTTTCCATTTTTTCACCTCTGATTATCTCTTATTATTATAAGCGTGCAGGTTGTGAAAGTGTTATACCGATACTGCTATATTCTTGCCTGATACTATTTATCAGCCGTTAGCGCTCATCAGCTTTATGTCTCTGAGCGGGGGGTTGCCGAAGAGCCTTTTGTATTCACGGCTGAACTGCGAGGGGCTCTCATATCCCACTTCGAAAGCGGCGTTTGATGCATCGTATTTCTCCGCAAGCATAAGCCTTCTTGCCTCGTGCAGGCGTATCCATTTCTGATACTGAAGCGGGCTCATGTTTGTCATTTCACGGAAATGCTGATGAAGAGATGACGAACTCATGCGGGCGTGGTTTGCCAGATTCTCTATTTTCAGCTGTGTGTTGTAATTCTTTTTAAGCCATTCGATAGCTTTGGCTATCTGGCTCTCTTTGCTGCCTGCCATGGCGAGCTCTCTGAGCCTCGGCCCCTGATCGCTCATCAGCAGTCTGAAGAGTATCTCTTTCTGTATCAGCGGAGCGAGCATGTTTATATTGTCCGGTTCTTTTATGAGGCTTACCAGCCTGATGAAGGCGTCCATCATTTCTGTGGATGCATCGCCAACGCCAATACTTTTTGATGTTTCCCTTTTGCTGCTTTTCGGCAGGTTGTTATCCACCAGCAGATGGGATATCTCTTTCTGATTCAGGCGGTATGTTATGCCCAGATAGGGTCTGTCTTTTGAGGCTTCTACAATGTTTGCTATAATAGGCAGATCGAGGGAGGAGAGCAGAAACTGGTTTTCGCTGTAGTGATAGTCTTCCTCGGCGAGGACGACACGCTTTTTCCCCTGAGCGATGAGACACAGGCTCGGGTCGTGCATATAGCTTACGGGGTCTGTGGGGTGCTCCCATCTGTGAAGTATAAGACCGGGGATACCTGTTTCAAGGGTTGTCGTGTCTTTGGTTAATTGTTCAATTATTTCGGCGAGCTGTTTCCTGCCGTTTGTTAGGTGCTGGTTGTTATCTGCCTCATTAGTCATTGTTTGCGCTCCTTTTTGATAGTCTAAATATATTCGTAAAGAATGATGAGCGCAAGATGTCGTGGTGATGTTAAATAGTAATAGGCAATAATCACGGTGTATCGGGCTAACGTATTATATATAAGAGGGCTATATTGAATTATACAAAAGCAGATCAAGGAGAAATGAATGAATTTCCAGTATTATAATCCCACAAGATTGAACTTCGGCGCAGGCAAGCTCGCAGAGCTCGGTGCCGTAACAGCTAAATACGGTAAGAAAGCGCTCATCGTGACAGGCGGAAGCAGTGTGAAAAAGACAGGCGTTTTCGACAAGGCTGTAGCCAGCCTTAAAGAAGCCGGCGTTGACTATGTCGAGTGTGCAGGCGTAGAGCCGAACCCTCGCATCACCACAGTGGATCGTGGCGGTAAAACAGCAAAAGCTGAGGGGTGTGATGTTGTTATCGCTCTAGGCGGAGGCAGTGTCATGGATGCGGCAAAGGTTATGGCTGCGGCTTTCTATTACGACGGCGACCCGTGGGACATGATATTTCACGGTCAGGCCGATGTGTATATTCCGCAGAAAGCTCTCCCTGTTATCACAGTGCCGACACTCGCCGCCACAGGCTCAGAGATGAACTGCGGCTCTGTTATCAGTAATGACGAGACAAAGATCAAGTCTTTCATACAAAACGAAAATCTCTATCCTGTGGAAGCCGTGGTAGACCCCGAGCTGACTCTTACCGTGCCGGTTGACCAGACGGCATACGGTGTTTGTGACATCATCACACACGTCACAGAAGGATACTTTAACGGTCTCGGCGGTACTCCTATTCAGGACAGCTTCGCCGAGGGAGTTATCCGCACTACTATGGAATACGGAAAAATAGCAGTGAAAGACGGAAGCAACCTCGAGGCGAGAGCACAGCTCCAGTGGGCATCTATCCTTGCGCTGAACGGATGGATAACATCCGGCGTGAATTTCCTCCCTCCTGTGCATATGATAGAGCATGCTCTATCTGCGCATCATGACATCACACACGGTGCGGGGCTTGCCATTGTAAATCCTGCATGGATGAGATTCGCTGCGAAGGTTCACCCTGAGCGTTTCGTACTTTTCGCTAAGAATGTGCTTGATCTGGAGCAGGGCGGAAAGTCTGATGTGGATTTCGCTCTTGAGGGGATTGACGTTTTCGAGGCATTCCTTAAAGAGATCGGATGTCCCACAAGGCTTTCAGAGGTCGGCATAAAAGACGAGTCACTCTTTGAGCAGTATGCGAAGGACTCTATGCTAGTGGTAAATGACGGAAGCGGAAAACTCCTCAGCCGTCCGCCTATGAGCGTGGAAGACATCGTAGGTGTTCTTAAATCAGCAAAATAGTTAACTGTAAAATTTACTTTACTATGTCAGGGGCGGTCTTATAAGGACCGCCTTTTTTACGTTTCGATACTCAGGTATAGATCTCTTCTTAAATTTTAATTTCACTATGCCTAGCAGATGGCTATGCTCTTGTTTGTTGTTTATGAGGATATTAATTACACTGAAAACACGGGTACAGGTGTCTGCTTTTATTTTATATGGTTCGAAGCCTTAGTTATGCACTCATCAAAATATTACGGCTTGTCTGAATATTGGAAATCGCAGATAGGGATTAGTTATGCTACTATCTGTTTATAAAAGAGAGAAGACATAAGGTAGAAACATGCTGAAGATACTGTTGATTGATGACGATGAGTCGATTTGCTACGGGATAAAACGGTCTTTATCAAAGGACTTTGACATATTCACTGCGCTCTCATATGAAGATGCGCTCCCATTTCTTAATAACGAGGATATCGATTTCATATTCCTCGACTATCAGCTCGAAAACGAGACAGGCATAGACGTCATGAAGAAGCTGAGGTCTGTGAAAAAAGACATCCCCGTTGCCTTCCTCACCGCCCACGGAACGTCCGAGGTGCTGATGGATGCCATACGTCTCGGTGCCGTGGACTTCCTCGCAAAGCCCGTGGACAGCGGAAAGCTGAAGGAAATAGTCGAAAAATATGCAGGTGCCCCGCAGATAGACATAAACAGCGACAAGTATACGGCTATAAAGAGTTCCGCTGAGGATATAGTCATCGCCGAGTCTGAGGATATGCGTGATATCCTGAAAAATATCGTTGTGATATCAGAGACCAGATCGCCCGTATTGCTGACGGGAGAGAGCGGGACAGGGAAGGATGTCATGGCGAAGCTGATACACAGATACAGCCCGAGGAAGAACAGCCCTTTTGTAAGTATAAACTGCGCAGCTATCCCCGAGACACTTCTGGAGAGCGAACTTTTCGGTCATGTTAAGGGCTCCTTCACAGGTGCCGCTACGAACAAGCAGGGTAAATTTCAGATGGCAGACAAGGGGACTATCTTTCTGGATGAGATAGGCGACATGCCCCTTCAGCTTCAGGCAAAACTGCTGCATGTGCTTCAGGACGGGCTGATACAGAGGGTTGGCGACAACTCATTTCAGAAGGTGGACATCCGCATAATCTCAGCCACCAACAAATGTCTGGAGACTCTGGTGGAGGAAGGCGGTTTCCGCGAAGACCTCTACTACAGGATAAACGCATTTAAGATGAACATCCCGCCGCTTCGGGAGAGAAAGGGGGATATCTGGCCTCTGTCGCTCTATTATCTCAGCAGACAGAAAGACGAGCTGAAGAAGAATATAACTGCCATAGAGAATACATGCAGGGACATTCTGGAGTCTCATATCTGGAAAGGTAATGTTCGTGAACTGAAAAATATCATGGCGAAAGCCGCCGTGATGGCAAATAAAAATATAATCTCATATGAGCTTATCTCATCGATAATAACAGGTGAAAAGCCTGAATCGGGCGATATCTACTCTTATTTCATTGCTAAATATCCCGAGTCTGTTTTGGGCAACTCTGTGGAAGAGCTGGAAGTGACTCTTATTAAAAAGATTCTCGCCGAATCCGAAAACCACACCGCAGCAGCAAAAAAGCTGGGCATAAGCAGAGTGACCCTGTATGACAAGATCAAAAGATACGGCATAGAGTAAGATATCCTTACACTTCTGTGTAAACATTCTTTACAGTCTGCTCCTCTCGTAGTCATTTATCAATAACTTACGCCGATAATATCTGGCACACCCATTGCATTAGTATATACGGACCATAATACAATGGAGGTTCCGATATGAATGAATCCAATATCCTAAGGATGCAGAGAGACCTCGAAAGAGCTCTTCTGAAGCCTGAAAAGAATCGGAAATGGGCCATGTTGATTGACATCAGAAAGTGTACAGGGTGTCATGCATGCTCAGTATCATGCAAAGCAGAGAACAAAACCCCCGAGGGCGTTAATTACAGGTGGGTTAAGGAGACGGAGGACGGTACATTCCCTAATGTTCAGCGTTATTTCATGCCGGGCATGTGTATGCAGTGCGACGACGCTCCCTGCATCAAGGCCTGCACATCAGGCGCCATAATCAAAAGAGCCGACGGTATCGTAGCCATAGACTATTCCAAGTGTGTGGGCTGCGGGGGTAATGCCGTTGCAGCATGTCCTTACGGTGCTGTTTCTCTCGATAAGGGCGACTTCTACACTGATAAAGCCTATGAGAACGGACCTGTCTATGAATACGGAAACAAGTATAAGAGAGATAAAGATACGCTTCCTGTAAACAGCTGCAGAAAGTGCCACTACTGTCTGCACAGACTCACGGCGGGAATGCTCCCCACATGTGCCACAACATGCCTCGGCGGAGCGACATACTTCGGAGATATCAACGACCCTGAGAGCCTCATCGCTCAAAAGGCGAAAGAGCTGGATGTATACGTATACATGCAGAATGAGAAAACCGTGCCGACTACAAAGTACATCACCGACAGTGTTGAGCTTTGTAAAAAGTGCCACGGATAAGGTCAACCGGAGGAAACAATGAGCAGATATAAAGATATAATAGATAAGATAACACTGAACCGTAGATGCTTCATGAAGACATCTGCGCTTCTGGGCGGCTCGGCTCTCCTGACGACCAATCTGGGCTGTGCCGGTAAAAAGATCGAAAAGATGATGGATAACTCCAGCAAGAGTAAATACGAGCTCGCTTCACCCGAAAATGTAATATACTCCATCTGTCTGCAGTGTCACACTGCCTGCGCTATCAAAGGCAAGGTGGCGGAAGGCGTGCTTCTGAAAATAGACGGAAACCCATACGCAGCGCAGAACCTTTATCCTAACATCGAAATGACAGAGCCCCTCGAGAGGAGCGCACGCATAGATGCAAAGATATGCCCGAAAGGTCAGGCAGGCATACAGTCCCTTTATGACCCGTACAGAGTGACAAAAGTGCTGAAAAGAGCGGGTAAAAGGGGCGAGAATAAGTGGGAGAGCATAGACTTCAATCAGGCTGTGGACGAGATCGTAAACGGCGGAAACATCTTTGCGAAAGTCCCCGGTGAAGAGAGCAGAAACGTAGAAGGTCTCAAAGACATATATAAAGTACGCGACTCTAAAACAATGAAGAAGATGGCAGAAGATGCAAAAGCTGTCGCAGGCAAAAAGATGTCTATGGCAGACTTTAAAGCGAAGTACGCAGGCATGATGGACATGTTTGCGAACCCTGAGCATCCTGATGCCGGCCCTGCAAACGCTCAGTTCGTCTTTATGGGCGGACGTATCGAGCACGGACGTAAAGAGTTTATGAAACGCTTTATGCAGGACTGCTTCGGCTCGCCAAACTTCTTTGAGCATACAACAATATGCGAGCAGTCCCACCACATCGGATACGCAGAGATGTATTCGGGCAAGACACACCTGAAGCCTGATATCATGAATACCAAATGCGTTCTTTACTTTGGAACAGGGGGATTCGAAGCAAACTTCGGACCACCGCCGCTCAGTGAAAAGATCACACAGGGTCTGACAGAGCGCGGTATGAAGGTTTACGTCATTGACCCTAGATTCTCCAAAACAGCAGCGAAAGCTACAAAGTGGATACCTATCAAAGCGGGCACAGACGCCGCATTTGCTCTGGGTATGGCCAGATGGATGATCGAAAAAGGCAGATTTGACGCAAAATACCTCGCCGCTGCAAACTTTAAGGCGGGCGCAGCACTCAGCGAGACAACATTCTCTAACTCTTCATGGCTGGTGAAGATAGAGAAAGACGGCCCTGCGGATATACTTAAACCGTCCGACATCGGCATGGAAGGCGACTTTGTCGTCATGAGCGGCGGAAAAGCTGTCGCAGGAACCGAGAAGGGCGACGCTGTGACAGGCGAGCTTGAAGTTGATACAGTTATAAACGGTATCAAGGTTAAATCGGCATTCACTATCTATAAAGAGTCTGCATTTGAGAAGACTGTCTCAGAATGGGCAGAGATATGCGGTGTGCCTGCGAGCGACATAGAGCTCGTAGCTAAGGAATACACAAACTATGGCAAGCAGACATCGATAGATTTCTACAGAGGCCCTGTACAGCATACTAACGGATACTACAACGCTACGGCTATCATCGCCCTGAACGTTCTCATGGGTAATGCAGACTGGACAGGCGGTATGATGATAGGCGGAGGCCACTGGCACGAATACGGCGGTAAAGGCGGAAACCCATACGACATGGGCAAGCTCGTTAATAACAAGCTCGGAAAATTCGGATATCCTATCACAAGGGAGAAGACTGTCTATGAAAAGACTTCATTCTTCAACGGATACCCTGCAAAACGTCCTTTCTATCCGTTCACAGGCAATGTGTATCAGGAGATCATACCGTCAGGCGACGACAAATATCCTTACGGTATCAAGTGTCTGTTCACACACATGGGAACAGCGGCTTATGCTTCTCCTGCGGGTAACGTGTTTATCGAGATGCTCTGCGATACTAAAAAGCTCCCTCTGCACATATCATCAGATATCGTCGTGGGCGAGACAAGTATGTACGCAGACTACATCTTCCCTGATAAGGCCATCTGGGAAAGATGGGGAACATCCCATACAACACCTGACGTAGCTTCGAAGATATCGAAGATAAGACAGCCTATCGTAGAGCCGATGACAGACACCACAACCGTATACGGCCAGACAGTACACCTCTCTATGGAAGCTGTGGCATATGCCATCGCTGAGAGACTCGGCCTCGGCGGATTCGGCAAAGACGGATTCGGCGAAGGCATGGACAACATGCGTGAGGAAGACTTCTTCATGAAGCTGATAGAAAACATCGCCATGGAAGGGGACGGTGTACCTGCTGCCGATGCCGAAGAGATGAAAACTTTCCTCAATGCTAGAAAGCATCTTTCACCTGCGGCATTCGACATGGAGAGAGCAAAGTCTCATACCAAAAACTGGGCGCAGATAGTCTACACCCTGAACAGGGGCGGACGTTTCGAATTCCTGCCGAAGGCATACAGCGGAGACAAGGTGGCGCATAAGTTCAAGAATAAGATCAGCCTCTATGTGCCTCGTGTAGCCACTGCGAAGGACTCCATGACAGGTAAACGCTTCCTCGGATACCCTGTCTATACCATCGCAGGCGACATGTTCGACAGACCTTTTGATTTCAAAGGTGCAGACCTCGACCTTATCACTTTCAAAGAGATAACAGGCGGTCAGTCCAGAACAATAGGCAACTACTGGTCGAACGAACTCCATATGCCTGAAAACGGCATAATGATACACACAAGCGATGCTAAAAGGCTCGGTCTGAAAGACGGCGAAATGGGCACTATAGTATCTGCTTTCAACCCTGACGGAGTATGGGATCTGAATAACGGACGTAAAGTCCCAATGACAGGCAAGCTGGTTGTCACAGAGACCATCCGCCCCGGAACAGTGGCAGTATCATGGCACTATGGACACTGGGCATACGGTTCATCCGACATCATCCTCGACGGAGAGGTGATCAAGGGCGAGCCTAAGCGGGCAAAAGGACTTTGCAGTAATGCTGCAAATGCCGTTGACCCCGTGCTGAAGAACATGTGCGCAACAGACAAGATAGGAGGAAGCGCATCCTTCTATGATACAAAAGTAACTATTGTAAAAGCATAGATCAATCACGGCGGGGTGCAGAAGTGTGCCCCGCCTTTTTTTATGAGGTTCGTTATGAAATACTTTTTATCACTGATGCTCCTGATGACAGCACTGACAGCCAATGCGGGCGATCTCATAAACGCAAAGCCTGAGAAGGTGAGGGAGTTCGAAAACTTTCGTATAAAACTGAACAGCATAGAGAGCTTTAATATAGATATAAACATGCCCTGCATCAAAATCCAGCGTATGGAGAATATCACGAAAAACGGCGAGACCTACCGCTCAGACGAAGGGGCGATATATTTTGAAAACGGCTGTTTCGAAGGTGACGAGGTCATCATTACTATAAAGTCAGGCGAGAAAAGCGAAGCAGTAAAGCTGAAGCTGGATAAGGTGATATTGGAAGAGAGAGATTACGGCTGCTGAGACTCGAGCGGTATGTTCATTTTGAAGCATGCGCCCCCGGCGGAGAGGTTTTCAGCAGTGATGATACCGCCCATGGCATCTATTATGGCAGAGCAGATGGCAAGCCCGAGACCTGAGCCCTCTTTCTTTGTGCTGTAGAAGGGGAGCATTATCTTAGCAACTTCGCTTTCGGCAAAGCCCGGTCCGTTGTCTTCATATGTCACATTCAGTTTCTCTTCGGCTTCATAAAACTCCAGCGAAACCTTGTATGCTCCTGCATCCTTGGAGTTGTTCAGCAGTATTTCGAATATCTGTATAAATTTATCCCTGTCTATGTTCATCGGGATATCTGCCTTTGCGTCGGTGATGATATCCAGCCCGGACAGCTTCATCGAATAGCTCTGACGCTTTATCTCAGATATTATGTCAAAGAGCATGTCGGGTTTGTTGTTCAGGCTGATAGGTTTAGAGTAATTGAGGAATTCGTTTATCCTGTAGACAAGCTTGTCCGCCTGTGCCTTTATTATACGGTAGTCCTCCTGAAACTGTTTATCGTTCTTATAATCAGCCGCCAGCGACTCCAGTATCAGGTTTATGGACATTATCGGGTTTTTCAGCTCGTGCGCCAGCCCCGCAGACATAGTGCCTATGTATGCCAGCCTCTCAGACCTTGATATGTCCTTCTGCTGCTGGCTTATCTTATCCAGCGATTCTTTCAGGTTTTCAGACAGGTCTTCGATAACGTTCTTCAGCTGCTGCGTTTCTTTCGAGCTGTATATCGGCAGTGAGACCTTGTAAGGCAGATTGAGAACATCCAGCTTTGATATCTGCTCCGATAGCGAGAGCATAGGCCATGTCAGCTTGTTGCTGATGAACATACCCGCCATCGCACCGAATATCAGCACCAGCCCGTTTATGAGGATGAGTACGGCGACATTCTTCAGCACGCTGTTAAGTATCGACTGTCTGCTGATGTAAAAATCTATATAGCCCACAGTCTTATGTGACCCTACGAAAAGCTCTTTTTCTATGGTGACGAACAGCTCATTTCTTTCAGGCGGGGTTTTGCGCACCTTCGCATCTGTGATGTAGCCCTTCTTGGAGTCGAATATGATGATGTTGTCTATGTGGCTGATATTGCTGGATACTTCCTCTGTCATAGTATACAGCCTGTAGATGTCGTCTGTGATGATGGCTTCGGATATGTCTTTCGACATGATGCTGAACTGAGAGTCTATCATCTTTCGGGCGTTGTTGTATGTGTTTGAATACTCGTAGAATATGGTCACAATGACATTTATGCTCATTGTCAGGAAAGCGAGGATGAGTATAAGGAATGCTATCCTCTTGCTGAAACTATTTGGTATTACTTTCAGAATTAAATGTTTCAACTGCCTGCCTTATCTCTCTGATAGTTTTAAAATCCGCCATGTCCGCCTTTACAAACTTGTCTATGTTCAGATGTTTAAGTATCTCTGAGCCTTCGTTTGTTTTGTGCATATTCAGCAGAATGTCCTGTATCTTCAAGAAAATCGTCTCATCCAGAGTGCCCGATGCGACTATCGGCGGAGCTATTATCTCAGGAGATTTATGTATTATCTCTGTGTTGGAGACCTCTGCCGGGCGGGTCTTCTTTATATAGTCGTATATAAGGCTGTCCACTGCTGCAGCATCCACAACACCCTTATTCACCAGATAGATAGACTTGTCGTGGCTCTTGGTGTAATAGACGTTTTTGAATATCTCTTCGGGTGTTTTGCTGAAAATTTTGATGATAAGGAATGTCGGGTATATCGTCCCGCTGTTTGAAAGCCTGTCCGTAAAGGCGAATGTGCTCCCTTTCAGACCGTTCACATCCTTTATGCCGCTTTCGGTGTTTGTTATGATGTACGACTGATACGAGTGCTTCCCCTGAACTTCGGGCACGGCTATTATGCGGATGTCCGAATCGTCCAGATAAGCCACAGCACCCGTGCATATCGATGCTATGTCCACACTGGAGCTTTTCAGCATCTGGTTCATGACGTCGTAGTCTCTTTTGATCACTGTTTCTACATCACGTCCGAGCTTGTCGCCTATATAGTCGTTAAAGTCGTGATAAAGGGCGAGGGACTCCTCGGGTGATATTATAGAAGCTATGCCGAAGCGCAGAGGCTCGGCATACAGGTTCAGGCTGAGTAATATAAATAAAATAGTCAGTATGTTTTTCATGAAATATGTTACCCCCCATTATGAGAATTTCATAGCTAAATTTGCTACACTAATTGTCACAATAAAGGCGGCAGTAAATGAACCGGAAAGTATTTATATGTATAATGCCATTATAGTGTTAGCGGTCGGCGGAGACCATCTTCGGTATGGCAAATGCCATTATTATGATGACTGCTATCACATAGATGTTTGAAAAGAGCAGGATGATGCACAGCAGGACTGCTAAAAAGACTGAGAGCCATTTCTCCCTCTTGCTTTTAAATATCTTTATTCCCGCCAGGATACCCGTCAGAGCATTCGCCAGAAAGAATCCGTCGGCTATGGAGACCAGCTTTTCTACATTCAGCCAACCGCCTGAAACCATTATAAGCGCAAGGGCGTGTATGGATATCATGACATAAATGCCTGCTGCGGGGGCGTTTGACGTGTTTCGTATTTTCAGCCACCGGGGGAGCTTTCCGTCTGTGGATAGGGCGTTAAGGAGCCTCGCCACTGCACCCGTGAATGCCAGATATGTCGTGATGCACAGTGACAGTGTGAGGAAAGCAGTTACATACGGGGCAGTACCGCCGAAGATGGGCTTCAGCAGCAGTGTGATCGAGATATCCTGCTGCGGATATCTGGTCTGAAGGGCGGCGACCACTATCAGGCTTATGCCCGCTATCAGAAGCACGCTGATGAATATTGCCCTCGGCATTGTTCTTTCGGGGTCTTTTATATCATTTGAAAAGTTTCCTATTATCTCCCATCCTACGATAGTCCAGAAGAGCAGAAGCAGTCCGTAGCCAAAGCTCTGAACGCTGAAAGGCTCTGTGGGGCTGAGGCTGAGACCTCCGTCTGAAAGCCCCGATGCGCTCCCTATGAAGAGTATGACGGCTGCGGCAGATGTCAGTATGAAGGACACGGTGCCTATGTGAGTCAGCCTCCTCAGCAGTAAGAACATGGAGAGGATAAGGAAGCCTGCGGCCAAGAGGTGTTCGTTTAAAGTGCCTGATACATTTGCATAATCCGATGCGGTCAGCAGTACCGCCACAGGACCGAAGCATGCCGCACCGGCCAGATAAAAAGACGTGAGCTGTTTCACCCCTTTGCCGAATGCCTGCTCCACAGCGTTTGAAACACCCGCATCCCCGGGGAACATCACAGACAGCTTTCCGAAAACATGGGCGAACATGAAGCTGATGCACATGATGGTTATCCAGCCGTATATCGCCCACTCACCCATAATGTTCAGACTGATAGGCGGCAGTATGATTATCCCCGATCCTAATATGGGGCCTACTATGAGCCCGCACAGTTTTGCAGTGCCTATCTTTTTGTTGTCCATCATTGTTCCTCATTCGGTATTTCGAAACATCTAGCTGTTTGCCGATGTAATGTATATCTTGTAATCTATTTTAATATAAGTAATTATATGTGTAGTCAAATCGAATAATCAGAACAATGCGTTCTGTAAAACAGAACGGAGGGAGCTATGGAGATAAGCCAGCTTTACGCTTTCACAGAGATAGCAGACACGGGGAATCTCACAAAGGCGGCGTGCAACCTGAACATAAGCCAGTCGGCACTGAGCACAAAGCTGAGACAGCTGGAGGAAGAGCTGCGGCTGAGCCTTTTCGAAAGGTCCTCGAAGGGGATGGAGCTGACCGTCAGCGGAGAAGAGCTGATAAGCTATGCCCGAAACATACTGACCTCTGCCGAATCTATGAAGAGCAAGGCGTTCTCCCTCAGCGATGAGCATGTCACAACCCTCACCATAGGGCTGAACACAGACCCCGCATCCCTTAAAATAGCCGCTATGAACGCAAAGCTCTCCGCCTGCTTTCCTCAGCTGAACATCATCTTCATGGTCAGCGAAACCAGAAAAACGGAAGATATGCTGAAGCGTGGAAAGATCGACCTCGGTTTTTACTTCGAATACGAGATGTCTGAAGATATCGAAAGGTCAAAGGTGGCGGATGTGCCTATCTGTGTGGTAATACCGAAATCATTTTGTGACGACCCTTCGAAGCTGTCCCATGAGGATATCGTGAAGCTGCCGTGGGTGTGGACGTTCAAAGGATGTCCATTTTATCAGGAGCTTCGGAGAGAGTTTGAGGAGAGGGGGATAGAGCCGGATAAGGTCATCACCACAGAGGATGAAAACATCGTGCGTGAGCTGGTGAAGGAGGGGCAGGGCGCTGCCATCATGCAGCAGAGCATAGCCGAAAAGCTGGTGGAAGAGGGCTATGTGGCCATATGGCCGGTGAAGACATATATGGTCTCTCTGTATATAGGCTGGCTGATGAGCAGAGGGAGCGACCGGATATTCAAGTCTTTCGGGCAAACCATAAGGACAGTGTGGAAAGACTGATTTGCCTTGGTATAAAAACAATGATAAGTTCAATAAACTCTATAAATGCGAAGAAATGATATGACAAAACGAATAGAACTGAAAAAACGCTCGGGAAACACGACCCTCAGCGGGCGTATATGGATAGACCGTGACGACAAAAACTTCCTCGGTCTGGGCAAGATCATCTTTCTGGAAAAGATACTCGAATACGGCTCGATATCAAAGGCGGCATCTTCTGAAAAGATGTCTTACAGCCGTGCGTGGAAGCTGGTGGAGAGCATAAACTCCATGTCTGAAAAGCCTCTGGTGATAAAGAGCACCGGCGGAACAGGCGGAGGCGGAGCAGAGCTCACGGAGGAGGGGATGCGTGTCATCAAACTTTACTGGGAGCTGTGTGAAAACTTTGAAGGGTTCCTCGATTCTCAGAAGGATATTCTGGATAAATTCTGATTAAATAACGGGGCCTCCCTGGCAAAAGAAGCCCCGCATATTATACCAGCGGTCCCTAATTCGCTAGTGTTTGTCCATTGTTTCGAGGTTCAGAAACTTTTCCGCAGAGAAATATAAGAGGAAAAATACACCGAAACCTAAAAGGTATATCAGCCACTCCGTCATGGAAGGCGAATAGAAATCCAGCCCCACAACATCTGTCAGTGCGCCCGAGCCGAAAAAGCCCGCACGCATCGGCGGAAGCTGACCCACCACGACAAAGTCGTATCTGGTGAAAAACAGCCCGATGAGGAATATGAACCCGCCAAAGGCAAGTCTGCCTATGCGTCCTTTCGCTGTCATTATCAGCAGGAGAGGTATGACAACTGCCATGAGTATCTCCCCCACCCAGAAATTAAGGCTGTATGCACCGTTGAGAAGCGCCATTGCGGAAGCGTAGGCATCGCCTGAGCCTATGAACACGGATGAGAACATTTTCCATACATACAGGAAAAGCATCAGTGCGATGCCGCCGCCCATCAATTTACCGAGTGAGATAAGTGCATCTTTGGTGTCTTCGGGCACTCTGCCTTTATATATTACATAGTGCACAAGTATAAGGAGGCCTGCGCCTGCGGATATGCCTGATATCACCAGAAATGTCGAAAAATATATCCCCTGAAACCACGCTCTGGCTGAGATAGATCCGAAAACGAACCCGAGGTTGCTGGTGGCTAAAACACCGACTAAAAGCGCCATGAATCCCGCACCGGCCGCCATTTTATGGTCTCTTTCCGTTTGATTCGGTTTGAATATGAGGTAAAGCTCAAAGGCGAGTATCACCAGCTCTACGCTGTAGAATATGCCCATCCAGAATATAGGCGCCGTAGGGTTTGGCGATATCATCATATACACCATCTTCAGCGGCTGGCCTATCTCCATGAGTATCTGTGTGAAGCCGGCAAGGAGCACAACGGTAGCGAGGACGACGATGCGTCTGCTGATGACGGCATATTTCTCATATCCGAATGCGTGCCCCAGCCCGCCTATGAATGCGAGCCCTGTGGAGGTTATTACAAAATACGCATAGGTAGCGATGAGCAGCCCCCACGGCATCTGACGTGTAACGCCGTACATAGTCTCGTGACCTTTTATGAAAACTGTAATCGCCGAAATGCCGCCGACAGCCACGAGCACCAGCCCGAGCAGTATGAAAGGCATAGCCGAGATTTGTTTATTCTTTATGTTTACAGACATCATCGCCCCCCTATATTTCCTGTGTATAGAACACATTAGATTTTGTACCTGCCTCAGGTTTCAGCACATGATAGGAGACAGCCTCTTTGAGTATCTTAGACACCTTAGAGTGCGGGTCGAGCAGGTCGCCGAAAAACCTGACCTGCATAGGACAGCGTTCGACACATGCCGGCAGCTGCCCCTGCTGGACTTTTGGAAGACAGAACGTACACTTGTCGACCGTATGCTTTTCTTCGGAATAATATCTGGCGTCGTAGGGGCATGCTACGATGCATGTCTTGCACCCGATGCACTTTGCCGCATCCACCAGTATCACACCGTCTTCTGATCTTTTATAGCTTGCCTTTGTGGGGCATACTTTTACACATGGAGCGTTGTCGCACTGGTTACAGAGCACAGGCAGCCATGTCATCTTTGTATTGTTACTCTGCGCCTGAGCGCCATAGAGCACTCTGGTGCGGAAATGTCCGCTCTCTTCGGATATGTCCCATGCGCCCTTGCACGCCTTTTCGCATGCTCTGCACCCTATGCAGTTGTTCTGAACGATAACCATAGCATAGTGATGCTCTTTCTCCGGTCTGTCTGCTGTCAGGGTGTTGAAGCCGTTCCACTTGTCCCTGTTCTTAAAGATTATGGGCATAGGCGAGAGCGACAGAACGGTCACGCCGGTCATTCCTTTTACGAAATCTCTTCTTTTCATCTAACCACTCCTTATAGATTATTTTTTGGCAAGAGGTGGTTTCGGCACATTTTCGCCGTGGCAGGATGCGCAGTTGTATTGGGCTGTGATTCCTGATTTTTTCGGACCTGACCATGCCTTTTCTTCGAAGAAGTCTTCACCCTGATCTTTCCATTCGTTCAGCTTTTCCACCAGCTTATACGCCACGGATGCTGAAACACGTGCGCATCTGTCCTGACGTTCGTCACTGCCGAGTGAGAAGCCCGACGCTTTCATCCACTTGCCCACGGATACGTGGCAGAGGGGAGAGTCGCTCACTGTCTGTACGATGGAGTCTTTGTTTGCCCTCGGTTCCTGCGGAACGTAAAGTGGCATATTTGCGTGGGAGTACCAGTCCATAGTGTTTGAAGCTATTATGGCTGATATCTCCTCCCATGTAGGAGGGCCGACTATGAGCGCAGCCACGACGGACGCACCGTTCACAGACCCGCATATGGTTCCCCAGCCTGCCATACCGCCTTCGAATATTGCGAATGACTCCACGGGAAAAGATTTGTATGGTTCGCCCACGATCTCTGCGAGCTGTTCGAATACGGAGTGGATGACCGTCCCTCCGCAGCCGAGGTTGTACCATTCGTTGTATGCTATCTCTGCCGTAACGGCAGGATCGAGTTTTTCATATGGCCATGGCCACTGCTTCATGAGAGATTCAGCCTCGGAAGCCTTTGCCGCCGAAGTGGTAAGACCGCCGAACACAGCTCCCGCCCCCAGCACGGCCGCTCTGGTCAAGACATCTCTTCTGGATAATTTTCCGTCCATAATAATAACCTCCGAATGTTATCGTTATCTTTTATAGAGAATAACGATGCCCGTTTAAAAACCGTTATATTTTGAAAAACATAACGGTGTTAGCAACGTATATAATGCTTTTAATAATGAGTCAATAAATAAAATTCACCGTTGATATTAAAGACTTTTATTGTGTTATTTTATTGTATTCATATATAAGCATAAAGGCGTGAATGAGAAATTGATTTTTTAGATACTCTTTTTACGATATGCGCATTTGTTCGATTCTTAACGGGCGGAATAAAAAAGGCTGCCATATTTCTACGACAGCCTTTGGTGATTATCAGTCCATTATCTTTATAGGGTTGGGTTCGGCGAATTCTAAATAACCCTGTCTGCCCCATGTATAGTCTTTTCCGTCTGTGCCCTTGGCATATACGGCATCATAGAGGAAGAAGATATCGTTGTATGTTCCTGCCACCTTTCTGAGGGTATTGATGCTGGTCTCGGTGATTCCCAGCCCCTGCATATACACAGGATAGACATCGTTGTTCCCTGCCGTATAGAGGCTGCCGTCTGATTTCTGAGCTGCGAAATAGCCGTAGCCTACCCAGACACGTTCCCAGTCGGTATCAGCGTTTGACATGGCTGTCGGCACATCGTAGTCGTAGCTGTCGTCAAACATGAATGACTGCCATGAATATCCCCATCCGTAGAGCTTGCCGTCGGTCTTGACGCCGATGCCGTACTGTCCTCTTGATATGGATACATCTTTCCATGTGTCTGTACCTATCTGCACAGGGTAAGACGGCGGTATGGTGTCTCCCAGCCCTGTGGAATCGCCTGAACTCCATGCCCACAGAGTGCCGTCTGTTTTGATAGCCATGCGGTAGTTTCCCAGTACTATCTTGCTCCATGAATCGTCGCTCAGCTTTGTCGGTGAGGTGGTTGTGACCCATGCACTGCCGTCATAGTATGAGTCTCTACCCATTGCCCAGAGTGTGCCGTCGGTCTGTATGCCCATCATATATCTGGATGCGCTGTCGTGTTTTTCAAGGGCGATTTGTTTCCATGTGGCGGTGCCTATCTGCGTAGGGGTGTCATATTCCATATATGCCCCGCCGTTCATGAAATAGCCGTAATAGTCTGAACCCCAGAACCAGAGTGTGCCGTCGGTTTTGATGCCCCATACTCCGTATCCGTCTGTGACGACATCACTCCATGAGCCTTCTACCTGATAGAAGAAAGGGGTGTAATAACTTTTACACCAGAGGTCTCCGTCTGCCTCAATTCCGCAGAAGTATTCTCCTCCGCCTCTTCTATCTACTTTAACGAATGATTTTCTATCATAAACTTCCGGTTCATATGTAGTTAAATAGCCCTGACCTGTGCCGAGCTCTCCGCCGTTGTTAGATCCCCATCCCCAAAAGGAACCGTCGGACTTGAGGGCATAGATGTTTGCACCCGCTGTTACGGCGTCTATCCAGTCTGTGCTTGCGGTGGATTCCTGCACTATTTCAAGGCTGTCTTCGCAAAGGCCGTTGCCGAGGATACAGGATTTTCCGCTGCCGAAGCTCCATATGGTTCCGTCAGATTTCACACCGCCTATGCTGGATCCGAAGAATGGTCTGACCCAGTCGGTGGACAGGCTCGGCTCCTGCATAGGAGCTTCTATGGAGTAAAATGATGGGCCCGCCTTTTTGATTACCCTTTCTTCGGCTGAGGCGAACAAAGATATCGAAACGCCTCCCCATAGCCAGAGTGTGCCGTCCTTTTTCACCGCAGCAGTACCGGAGTAGGCATCTATCGCAGACCAGTCTGTGGCCTTTGTCGATTCCTGTACGGGGGTGGCGGTCAGATCATATGATCTGGCTGTTCCGAATCCGCCGAAGTAATTTCTCCCCCAGCTCCATATTGTTCCGTCAGTCTTCAGGCCTGTGATGTATAGGTAGCCCACCTGTACATCTGCCCAGTCGCTCGCCAGACTGAGCTCCTGTATTGGGATCTGTACCGACTCGCCGTCTGCGGATGGTACTATGTCGTAGTCATTACTGCCGCATACCCATGCTGTCCCGTCAGCTTTCAGAGCTACGGCGACATTTAGATACATACCCAAGGATACTGAGACCCAATCGTCGTCAGTGCCTATTTGTATCGGGGTTTCGACTAAGAGAACGTCGTCTGAGGTCAGTTGTTTATCATGATTGAATCCCCATCCCCAGAGCGTTCCGTCTGATTTGATAGCGAGGGTGTATGAGGTGTTTGAAGAAACGGAGACCCAGTCGTATGCACCGGTAATCTCCTGTGTGAATGTATTGTGGACGCCGTAGCCGATGCCGACGCTATAATTAGCAATTTCACCCGACTGCCAGAGGCTTCCGTCTTCTTTGATCAATGATCCGTAAGACATCCTATGTGGGATTATCGCCGGTATCGTAACGGTGTATATGTTGGTCTCTGTTATGGAGTTTTTCGTCTCTGTGGCTGTCAGAGTGACGATCTTATCACCTTCGGATACGGCAGGGCGTTTGAGAAGCTCGCCGTTTGTGGTTATGTATTCAGGTTCGCTGGAAGCCCAGCTTATCGTTGTGCCGTCTGAGAGCGATGTCGGCATGTTCAGGTTGAGTATCACGCTTTCTGCCGTGCGGTTGTTCCCTAGGAAGTCGTATCTGTCGTCGAATTCTGCGGGGGGCTCTTCACCGCCGCCTGTGCTTTCAGCCGCTTTCACCAGTATGATTATGCTCTTGGTCGATGTGTAGTCGTCTTTGCCGACAGTCGCCGTGAGCGTTACCGTGGTGTCGGTGCTTTGTCTTGTGATGGTTCCATCGGTGGATACGGCCTCGTCACTGCTTGTCCATGTTACTGTCGTGCCGTTCTTATAAGTCGTGAAAAGGTTGAGGGCTGTCACGACATTATTAGCAGAAGTATTCTCCCCCGCGATCGCAGTGAAGGTGATGTTGGATGCTGTTTTAGCCACCATAGAGGCCGTTACCGATGCGAGAGATGTCTCATCTATGTTATCGACATTCTCTTCATTATTTCTAACACCGTCTATATCGAGGGATCCTATATCTGTACCGGTTCCCTTGATCCTTATTTTTATCTCTTCGGAAGCGTCGTCGTAGCTTATCTCGAAGTCGTCCAGTATGCCGTCCACGCCGAATCCGTCGGCTATGAAGTCAGGCATCTGCACAGAGTTAAAGCCTTCGTGGTCTACACCGTAAAGCGCAAGCACCGGCTGCATGAAATCCGCCAGAGCGTCCTGAGCTATGCCGAACCTGTCTTCGCTGAATGAGGCGGGGTCGATGTCTTCATCCTCTCCGCCTGATAGAGCGTACGCCGCTTTTGTGAGTGCGCTCGTTATCGCATTCAGGTTTACCACGCCGTCCTGAAATGTGACTGCATATATCTTTTCTCCGCCTGTCAGCTCAAACCAGAGCAGGTACGGCGCCTGTATGTTTCTAGCATTTATGGAGTATCCTCCGCTGCCGTCCGCCACAGCCTGTAAAAGCTGTCCGTCGGCACTCTGAAGATAAACTGTGTAGCCCGCTGCAGGTGCTCCTATGGCTGCCACGCCGTAAAAGTCAAGGTCTGCCCCTGCAGATGATTCCGTCCCGGAATGATTGCCGTCACCGTCGAGAACCCCGCATCCGGTGAGGAGGATAACCAAAGCCGAGAAAATAAATAAAGATTTTAATTTTGATCTCATCTCTACCTCAATATAAGAAAATAGTATTGGACAGGATGAGACTATCAAACGAAAGTCGAACCAAAGTCGTATAAATAGAAAAATATCAATTCGACTTTCATGCGACTTTTCAATAGTATTGTAGAGAAAACAAAAATGGACCGGTGAATGAAACAAAGCGAATATCTGAAAAATATGACGATAATGGTGGCGGAAGACGACGATGCCGTGCGTGAGAGCGTCGTGAACGCCGTAGGGCTTTTCGTGGAGAATGTCATAGCCGTGAAAGACGGCAGGCAGGCTCTGGAGATGTATGAAAACAGAAAGCCCGATATTCTCCTGCTGGATATAGAAATGCCCGAATACAGCGGGCTTCAGGTCGCTAAAAAGATACGCGAGAAAGACTCTTCCACGCCGATATTCATCGTCACGTCATTTCAGGATATAAACCATATAAAAGAGGCTATCCCACTTATGCTGGTGGAATATATCATAAAGCCTCTGCAGTTTGACCAGCTCCGCAATGCCCTTACTAAGTGCGTGGACTACCTTGATAAGCATGGTCAGCTGCTGTATAGCATTAATAATTCATTGAAATATAATAAGCTGTCAGGTGAGCTCATATATGATGACAAGCCTGCAGAGGTTTTGCCGAAGCGTGAGAAAGAGCTTCTCGACATGCTGATAAACAATAAGAACAGGCTGTTGAAAAAGGAGTTCCTCGAAGACACTCTCTTCGACATAGAGTGCTCTGACAGCTCTCTGAAGAATCTGGTATACAGGCTTAAAAAACGTATTCAGGGCGACCATATAGTAAATGTGAAAGACATGGGCTATATGTTTGTGCCGGGTAAAGAGTAATATGATCAGGTATTTTATCGTTTTTATTCTGATGCTGTGCGGTGCTTCCGCCCATGCTTTCGACATCTTTGACACCTCTGTGAAGAGGATAGCCGACAGCCGTGAGCTGAGCGTATATGTCGAGGAAGGCAGCAGTCTGAACATATACGACATGCTGGGGAGACGCTCCGAATTCAAGCCTGCCGAAAGGGACTTCTTCCCATATTCAGACAAAACCGTCTGGACGATCATCCCACTGATGAATAAAACGAAAGAAAATGTTACCCTGCACCTTTTGAATGATTTTGCCGCTATGGACGAAGTCGATTTTTACGTTGTAAAAGGCTGGCAGGTGATAAAGACTGAGAGGTTCGGCGACCAGCGCCCCATAAACCTTAAGAGCATTATGAAGCGCTACCCGAATATTGACGTGACACTTGCCCCGCAGGAGAGCATCGCAGTGTTTGCGAGGTATCATTCCACATCACCAATAAAAGCAAAGCTGAGGGTATTCGACCAGCATAAATTCAATATTTTCGTCATAAAAGACGTCACCATATGGGGGATGTTCATAGGTATCACCCTCGCGCTCATAGTGTATAACCTTATGATCTTTACATCTCTGAGGGATATGGCGTTTGTGCTGTATATCATTCACAGCATTACAAACATTTATAATGCGCTGACCACATCGGGGCATGTGCATACATATCTCAGCCCTTATGTGTCGACGGTTATCCTCGACCTGTCGTATAAGCTGATGCCGTCGCTGGGCATCATCTTTATGTCTATGTTCACCATTGTGCTCTTCGATCTTAGGAAGAATATCCGCTGGCTGTATAAGTTCAACCTTGTCACCATAGCAGTCTTCGGAGCTCTTGCCCTGTCGGTGGCGTACTTTTACTATGCAGACAGTCTGATAACCCACAATAGGGCAACGGCCGTCATGGTACAGTTCGGTCTGCTGGTTGTGATATTCAGCTCGATAGTGATAAAACAGAAAAATCTACAGGGTTCGACACTTTTTCTGGTCGGTACAGGTACATTTATGGTGTTTATCCTGTGTTATATCGCATATTTTCTTGGTAAAGTTAATTTCGGAACATGGATCATATATGCCGTGCCTTTCGGCAAGACAGTGGACGCATTTCTCTTTGCGGTGATACTCAGCATGAAGATAAAACTGCTGGAAAAAGAGAGGCTGGAGAATGCCCTTCTCGTGGAGGAGATGAACAAATTCAATTCCACCAGTCACCTGCTGGCAGGGATACTGCACCAGTTTAAGCAGCCTTTGATATATCTGGGCTCTGAGGTGCTGAACCTGAAAGTGGAGTATTTCAAAAAGGGCGATGAAAAGAGTAAAGAATCCGTAATGCTGTCTAATATGGAAAACCATATCCAGAATATGAACGAGCTTGTGGGGAATTTCTACAGCTTTTATTCAAAGAATTCAGATATCCGTGAGATAAATCTGGCAGATGTTGTGGAAAATACCATGAAAATTATGAATTCATCGATAAAATCCGCAGGCGTCATAGTCGAAAGGGTAGATCTGGATAAGACGGTGACCACAGACGAGAAACAGCTGAGTCAGGCTCTGCTGATAATCATTGAAAACGCAGTGTCCATAATGCTGGAGCGGAAGACGGCAAACCCTGTGATAGAGATATCATGTAAAGAATCAAAAGGTCTGTGCCTCTGCATTGCAGACAATGCAGGCGGTATAAACGCAGATGATATGAAATATATCTTCAACATGCATTATTCGAAAAGGGAAGAAAAGGGGCTAGGTATAGGGCTCGCCCTTGCGAAAAGCATCATCGAAAAACGACTCTGCGGAAAGCTGACGGCTGAAAACAGCGACAGCGGAGCAGTCTTCAAAATAACATTCTGACCTAAATTTTTATAATCGATCCACTTGCAATATTCACTTTATAACTAGTTAGATGTTATAATACTCTTCATACATTTAAAATTTCAAAGCGGGAGGTTCGCAATGATAAAAAGCGTCGACCATATTGTACTCACTGTAAGAGATGTTGAAGCCACTCTTAAGTTTTACGTCGGTTTCCTCGGGATGAAAGAAGTAACATTCAGAGGCGGCAGAAAAGCTCTGGAATTCGGCAGTCAGAAAATAAACATACACGAATACGGCAGAGAGTTTGAGCCTAAGGCAAAGCTGCCCGTGCCCGGAGCCATAGATATATGTTTTATCACTGATGTGCCGATAGAGGATGTGGCAGAAAGAGCATCCGAGCATGGTGTTGAGATCGTTGAAGGACCGGTGGAGAGGACGGGTGCCGTTGGCCCTATATTGTCACTCTATTTCAGAGACCCTGATCTGAACCTTATCGAGGTTTCAAACTATATATAAGTTAAGGCCGGTGTTTAAAGCACCGGCCTTTTTATGGCGTTATTATTTTACCATGCTTGCACGCACGGTTTCTGATATCTCTATAATGGATTTTTCGATGTCTGCGTCCCTGAGTGATGCAGGGCAGAGCAGGATGTGGCTGTTATCTTTAAGGTCGAAGAAATATCCCGGATGGAAGTCGTGGAAGTATGAGTTTTCAAAGACCTTTCGTATATTTACATTAGGAAACTCCAGCCAGAAGTGAAAACCGCAGTTCTTCTCTTTCCATAATGCTATGTCTGAAAGATGGGTCTTCAGATAGCCCAGAGCTTTCTCCCTGCGCTTCTTTATGAATTCCCTGACGCCTTCCATCAGCTCATAGTAAGCACCTGAATCGAAAAGCTCCGCCTGTGCTATCTGCATAAGGAAGTTTGCCTTTATGCCGTTCTGCACCAGAACATCAGCCAGATGATCGACAATATATTTATCTGCGATGAGCCATGTCATCTGCAGGTCGCAGGGACAGCTTCGTATCATCGAGCCCATATAGATTATATTCCCCTGCTCATCCATTGATTTCAGAGGATAGGGGAAGGGTTTATCGTGCCACGCATCACGCAGGTGGTCTATCTCCACCACGGGCAGTCTGTGCTCGTTTATGATGTCCATGAGGTCTCTCTTACGCTTACGAGACATCACTATGCCGGTGGGAGCCTGATCAGTGAGGTCAAGGTGCAGCACAGGATGTTTGTACCTGCTGATATTCTTTTTCAGCTCTGTGACAGAAAGTCCGTGCTGGTCGAGTGGTATGGGTATCATGTTCATACCTATGGAGTGGATGTTCGATATCGCCATGATCAGGTTGCTCTGCTCATAGAAGAAGTTTGACCCGCTGGTCATAAGTGATTCATACAGCGGATATAATACGAGTATGTTGGAAGGGCAGATCAATATGTTGTCTACATCGGCCTTTATGCCGAAAGTGCGTACATGTTTAACAATAGCTTCACGCAGACCGAGAAAGCCGAACTTGCTGAACTTGCACTTCATGTCGAGCTTGCTCATTTTGTTCATGGCGCTGATGAAGGATTCCTGCAGATATGGACCGCAGTCGAAATCTGGACTGAGGGCAAATTCGGTAAGCCCGCCCGCATCCGACCAGTGTCTTATCTCAGAATTCCCCGGTCTGTGTCTGGCACGTTTTATATAAGCCTGCCAGTTTGCTATTGAAATGTCCCAGTTATCCGTTACAAAGAAGCCGCATTTGGGAAAAGATATGATAAGTCCTTCCTCTATCAGCAGCTCCAGAGCAGCAATAACCGAATTCCTGCTTACATCCAGCTTTGCCGTCAGTGTGCGTCTGCTCGGGAGCTTTGCCCCGCTTTTGATAACACCTGAGGTAATTAATCCTCTAATGTGGTTAGCGAGCTGGACATAAATTGGTATCTCAGAGTCCTTATCAGGGTTCCAATCGTATAACATATGCTCACCTTTTGTATGTATATTTAAAAATAACACAAAAATTTGTTAATTCATCTGCCGGAGTCGCTGGCCCTGTAAACTATACGGGATCTGGACCCTAAAAAAGCCTTTTGGCACCTCTTTCTTAGGGGGGCTTGGACCTTAAAAGTATCCAATTAAAACCATATCCTTTTATCAGAGGCCGATTCCGGGTTTTTTAGATTTATTCGGCCAATCAATAATGGAGGTATAGCATGGCGAGTTTATCAACACTAAAGGTTAGTAGACGGTCAGTTTTGAAAGCAGCGGGGGTTTTAAGTGCTGCTTCAGCATTAAACGCCGCACTGCCTGTAAACGGTATTGCTAAAAGCTCAAAGCAGATCCCAAAGGACAGCTGGCACTTCAGTCACTGCAGAATGTGCATGAGGGGCGACTGCCCGAACATGTACCGTGTGGAAAACGGCGTTGTTGTCGAGCTGAAAGGAAATCCAAAAGCTCCAAACAATAAAGGTACAATGTGTGCAAGGGGTAACTCTCTTATACAGAACCTTTACAACCCTTACAGAGTGAAAGCTCCTATGAAGCGTACAAACCCTAAGAAGGGGCTGAACGAAGACCCGATGTGGGTAGAGATATCATGGGAAGAGGCTCTGACTACAACAGCCAAGACACTGAAAAAAGTAAGGGACAGAGATCCTAAGAGATTCATCTTTCAGGTGGGCTTCGGAGATATGAACTATTTCTGTACATATCTTTTCTACTTTGCTGCTGCTTACGGCACTCCTAACTATCTGAAGAGTAACGGAACACTTTGTGCGCTGCACTATGCGGCAGACCTTGTACAGGGTATCTTCCCTGTTACGGTATCCGACCTTAAATACGCTAAATACGTTATAGCTGTCGGACGCCACACAGGTATGTCCATCGGAGCTGCGAACGGCGGAGCAAGAGGCCTCGGCGATGCTCTTGCCGACACAGACCTTAAATACGTGGTAGTAGACCCGAGATGCACGGCAGAAGCATCAAAAGGCGAATGGCTTCCTATCAAGCCCGGAACAGAGCTTCCATTCCTTATGACCATCGCACATACGATAATCTTTGAGATAGGTAAATATGACGAAGAGACCATGCGCTGGTCCACAAACGCTCCTTACCTCATCGATACAAAAGGGGATTACTACAGAGGCAAAGACGGCAAGCCTCAGATATATGACCTTGCTGATAAAAAGGTCAAATCCTTTGACGATAAAACACTTAAAACTCCTGCTCTCGAGGTGAAAGACCTCAAGCAGAACGGCGAGAAACTTGTGACAGGCTTTACACTTGTTAAAGAAAGCCTGAAAGATAAAACACCTGAGTGGGCGGCTGAGCTGACAAAGATCCCTGCTGCTAGACTCAGAGAAGTAGCTAAAGGATTTGTCGATAATGCCAGCATCGGCAAAACTATCACTCTGAAAGATAAGAACGGCAAAGACAAGACATTCCCTCTCAGAACATCCAGCATCATATGCCAGCGTGGAGCAATGGGACAGAGAGACGGTATCGGCGCCGACCTTATGAGCAAGATATGCAACATGCTCGTCGGTTCCCTTGATGTGCCGGGCGGAAACATCGCCTGCGCCAGAGGACCTTTCCTCTCACCTGATAAAGACGGTGTGGTAGAGCCTAAGATGGAGGCACTTTTCAAAGAGCCTACATGGCCGCCGAAGCATATCGACCTTTACGAATTCTTCCCGCACAGACACTCTACGCCTGCACTGGCTTATAAAGTGGCTATGGATCCGAAGAAATACGGTGTCGAGTATGAGATCGATGCACTCCTTACCGTCGGCGGTAACCCTATATCCAGTACGACAGAGCCATACATGGTTGCAGAGTCTATCTCCCGCATCCCGTTCTCTGCCACTCTGGCATACCACTACGACGAGATGGCGCACATGTCCGACATCCTGCTTCCGTCACATGCGATCCTTGAGAAAGAATCCGTGAACTGCTACGAGTCAGGCTTCGACGTTTTCACCAAAGAGACACTCGGGCTGAAGATGCTGATGTACAGAGACCCTATCCCGCCTGTATTTGATTCCCGTCAGTCACAGGATATCATAATGCAGCTCTGCGAAAAGATGGGTATTATCAGCGACTTTAACGAAGCGATGAACAAGATGGGCGTTATGATCGGTGAGATATCCATCGCATTCCTTGATAAGAAGGACTACTTCAAACCTGACAAACTCTACACTGTAAGAGAGGTCTGGGACAGAGGTGTTCAGAAATACTTCGGTAAAGAACACACGATGGACAGCCTGAACGATACAGGACTCATCATACAGAGAGAAGCTCCTGCCGACTGTTACAACACAGGTCTGTATGCTAAAGGAGAGACAAGGTTCCCATTCTATTTCGAAAGACTGAAAAAGAGCGGTGACGGCCTCCGTCCATTCTTTAAAAAGCACAATGACGTTGTCAAAGCACTCGGTATCGACGCTGAAAAGCACCTTGCGTACTACGAGGCTGTTATCAACTGGAGACCTAATAAAATCAACTCTATCAAGAGTACAGATGAATACGATCTCGTTTCTATAACATATAAAACACCATACTCTCCTATGCGTGTGGGCGCCGTGGATCAGCTTCCGTACCTGAACGAAGTGGGCGAGACATTCGACCCTACATACGGAACAGTAACACTGAGCACTATCACTGCAAATGAGAAAGGACTGAAATCCGGCGACACTGTGACAGTAGAGTCAAAGAACGGCAAGATAACAGGAAAGCTCTTCGTAACAGAGCTGCTGCTGCCGGGCGTTATCGGTGTAGCGGGAAGTATGGGACGACTGGTCAAATCTGCGGGTGCATCAGGCACTAAGTATCTGATGTATAACAAACTGACATGTACAGACCTCGCAGACTGCGACCCTGTTGCTATGGGTATCACAAACCCTGTTCCAGTAAAAATCTATAAGGTAAGTTAGGAGTAAAAAATGAAACTGGCAATGATAATAGATAAAAGACGCTGTTTCGGATGTAACGGATGTACAGTTGCCTGCAAACAGGCGAATGCGACACCTCCGGGAACTTTTTACACCAAAGTGCTTACTTTAGAGCACGGCCAGTTCCCTAACAGCAGACTGGCATACATGCCTCTGATATGTAACCACTGCGACAAGGCTCCATGCGTGGAGGTCTGCCCGACAAAAGCGTCTAAAAAGCTCGCAGACGGCACAGTTCAGGTGACAGCATCTGAGTGTATCGGATGTCAGGCCTGTATGGAAGCATGCCCATACGGCGCACGTTTCTTCAACGAAGCAGACAAAGCAACATACTGGGGCGATAAAGGTCAGGACGCATATGAGAAGAAGAGAAGCAGCGAGCACGTCACTGAGACAGTGGACAAATGTACTTTCTGCGCTTCCAGAAGAGAGAGAGGCATAGAGCCCGCATGTGTGGATACATGCCCTGCGAAAGCAAGGATCTTCGGCGATCTGGACGACCCCGACAGTGAAATATCTAAAGTCTACCGTGAGTTTAAGCCGGAGGCTTATAAACCGGAAGAGGGCACTGTGCCAAGGGTATTTTACATAGATTGATCACAATACTTTATGCCCCGCCTGCTTAGCGGGGCGTATAAAGCGAGGTATGAACATGAAAGAAAACGATATAACCGTAATGGAAGATCAGGATATAGAGCTTCAGGAAGTTCGTCTGGAGGAAGCATCGTTCTCTCTGCTGGCGGCATTTTATAATGTCAATCCATGCGAAGAGCTGATAAAGGCAGTTGGAAAACTGATGCCCGCAGATGTCTCCGACCCGACCCTGAAAGGTGTCATGGAAATGCTGACATCTATACCTCACGGCGTGATGAGCGACTATGAGGATATCCTGCTCGAGCTGAAGCGTGACTGGACAAAGACCTTCAGGGGAGTTTCTCCCGATTACGGTCCGAGACCGCCTTATTCCCAGGTTTATAAAGGGGCGAAGGATCTGTCTGTGATAAGCAAGCTGGCAGAAATGTATAACAGCGAAGGCTACACAGGTTTTCTCGATCTGAATAACAGACACGACTATATCGGCACACTGATAGGTTATCTGGCATATCTCGCAGGTGATACATCAGAAAAGATGCTTGCAGGCAGCAGTGATGCGTATGAACTCTATTGCGAAAAGCGTGATTCCTTCATCGAGGAACACATCGCAAGCTGGTTCGGCTCATTCTGCACTGAGGCAGAGAAGCACGTCAGCACAGATTTCTACAAAGGCGTGCTGAAGCTCACGACTCTTACGTTCTATAAATAATGAATCACAGGAGACAAGTATGAGAATTAATGCAAAAACAATAAAAAATATTTCAATGGCTCTCATTGCACTTTTCGTAATGGTGACAGCAGGACAGGTTAAAGCACAGGATTACCCCGTAGGTACAGAAGGCATAAAGGGTGCAACTGTTCCGCCTCCGGGCTTCTATTATGTGCTCTATACAAAATACTATGAAGCAGACAAAACATACGACAAAGACGGCGATGAGATAAACAACGGTTTCGACCTCTCCGCTTTTATCATGGCTAACCGTTTCGTATACATTACAAACAAAAAGATACTCGGCGGTGACTATGGGATGAATGTTATCGTTCCTGTCGTGAATCTTAATGTGGAGATAGACGCTGCAGGCATCGATGACGACAGCACAGACATCGGCGATATCACATTCGAGCCGCTTCTCATCAGCTGGCATGGAGAAAGATGGGACGCATCGACAGCCATCGCCGCATTTCTCCCTACCGGCTATTATGAGAAAGACGATGCCGCATCAATAGGCTCAGACCGCTATACACTTATGTATTCACTCGGTGCGACAGTTTATCCCGATGCTGCGAAGCTCTGGAGCATTTCTGTACTCACCAGATACGAGAAGCATTTTAAAAACAGATCAACAGACGTGAGATCCGGTGATGACTTCAGCTTTGACTGGGGTATCGGCAGACAGGTCGGACTTTTTGAGCTCGGCGTATCAGGTTTCGCTCACTGGCAGCTCACAGAGGATAAAGGCTCAGATGCCACAAGCACGGATAAAGACAGACTCTTCGGAGCAGGTCCTGAAGTGCAGATGAACATCCCAGCGATGAAAGGTCAGCTCAGGCTGAAATACCAGAAAGAATTCGGTGCAAAAGACTGCGCAGCAGGCGATGCTGTGTGGTTTACAATAGTGAAATCATTCTAACATAAAACCTCCGAATATTTCCTCCGAGGGTTTAGACCCTATGTTGGTAAGGTAGCGGGTGCTGTAGTGTGCGGCACCCGTTTTTATCTTATCTATACCCTCAGCTGCATAAGCAAATCACAGAAAAGTCATTGCGAGGAAAGCCGTAGGTTTGACGCGGCAATCTTAGGGTTAAAGTACTGTCATGGACTCGTACAGCCTTCGGCTAGTGCCACAGCCCTGAGGGTTCACCCGTGAGGATCTATCTTAACCATACCTTTTCAAAAGCCTTATCTTCGCTCATTTCTGCAAATATGAATTTTCATTTAAGTTTCAAAGAGTGCTTGACAAAAATAAATTATAAATACAATATCTGTCGATATTGATTCTCAATATCTAGCGGATTATTATTATGAAAATTATTATTTTATCGGTTTTACTTTTGGTGCTCGGGTTTTATTCACTCTTTCTGGGATTCACGGATATATCTGTCATAGATATCTTTTCCCTGAGTGACAGGCAGTCCCTTGTGATGGCTGCGAGCAGGATACCACGCCTCGCTGCGGTTATCATAGCGGGTGCATCCATGAGCATCTGCGGTGTCATAATGCAGCAGATGACGCACAACAGATTCGTTTCACCGACCACGGCAGGCACAATGGATGCAGCCGTACTCGGCATAATGCTCTCCATGCTGATGTTCCCGTCGGGAGGGACATATCAGAGGCTGATAATATCTCTCGGGGTAACACTCGCCGCATCTGCGGTGTTCATGACACTGGCCGAGAGGATAAAGTTTAAGAATCTGGTCTTTGTGCCCCTGCTGGGCATCATTTTCGGAAATATTCTCGACTCTGTGACGACATTCATCGGACTGCAGTTCAATGTGGTGCACAGCATGTCTTCGTGGCTCCACGGTGATTTTTCATCCGTTATGCAGGGCAGGTATGAGCTGATGTATATAAGCATACCTCTGCTGATACTTGCATATCTTTATGCGGACAGATTCACCCTTATGGGGATGGGTAAGAGCTTCGCCGTTAATCTGGGGCTGAACTATTCGTCCATGTTCCGCATGGGGCTGGTGATAGTTTCTTGTGTTACGGCGGTGATAGTGCTGACAGTGGGCATGATACCCTTTGTGGGGCTGATAGTGCCGAACGTGGTCAGCATATTAGCAGGTGACAATCTGAGAAAGACACTGCCTCTGACAGCTTTGTCCGGAGCGGTCTTCCTTTTGATATGCGATATACTCGGGCGGACGGTCATTGCTCCGTTCGAGGTCTCGGTCAGTGTGATGGTGGGGATAATAGGCGGGGCTGTCTTCCTGTATCTTATCCTCGGGAGGCGGTTCAATGCGGGATAATGTGAAACTCATTATAATAGGCCTCCTGTCCGTGTTCAGCATACTGCTGTTCATGTTTTATGATGCAGGGAGCGACCTGTCCTTCATCCTGCCGGAAAGGGGTGTAAAGGTCGCCGCTATGGTCATAACGGGGATATCCGTTGCATATTCATCAGTGATATTCCAGACCATATCCTTTAACCGCATACTGACACCGTCTGTCATGGGGTTCGATTCGGTGTATCTGTTTCTGCAGACAACGGCTCTGTATGTCTTCGGCAGCGGCGGTCTGATGGTGGTGAACGAGGTGTTCAACTTCGGTGTTTCGTCACTCAGCCTTATGCTGTTCACATTCATACTCTACAGGCTGATATTTGTCCGCCACGGGAACATCTTCTTCCTTATGCTGGTGGGGGTCGTGATGTGGACTCTGTTCCGCAGTCTGACGGTCTTCATGCAGATGCTGATAGACCCGAACGAATTCCAGATAGTACAGGACGCCATGTTCGCCAGCTTTAACAACATCCGTGTGGACCTGACATGGATATCCGCCGTGATAGTCTCTGTCATCGCTCTATTCAGCACCCGTCTTTTCCGTAAGCTGGACGTGATGCTCCTCGGCAGGGACAACGCTATAAATCTGGGCATAAACTACGACGGCATAGTGAAGCTGTGCCTGATACTGATAACGCTCCTTGTGGCTGTGCCTACGGCTCTGGTCGGTCAGATGACATTCCTCGGCATAATAGTCAGCAACCTCGCATACGAAACGATGAAGACATACAAGCACGGCTATGTCATAGCCTGTGCATCGGGCATATCCGTCATCGCCATCGTGGGCGGGCAGTTCATCATTGAGCGGGTATTCTATTTCAACGTGACAGTCTCCATCGTGATAAACTTCGTCGGCGGGGTCTACTTTATGTATCTCTTAAACAGGGAGAGTGAAAAATGCTGAAAACAGAAAATATATCAAAATATTACGACGACAAGGCTGTCGTGGAGTCCATCAGCCTTGAGATACCGAAGGGGAAGATAACATCCTTCATCGGCTCAAACGGCGCAGGGAAAAGTACTCTGCTGGCTGTGATGAGCAGGCTTTTAAAGCAGACAGAGGGGCAGGTCTACCTTCACAATACACCCATAGACTCCATAAACGACAATTCTCTTGCTAAACAGATATCGATACTGAAGCAGTCCACACACATAAACATCAGGCTGACCGTGAGGGAGCTGGTGGAGTTCGGCAGGTTCCCATACAGCGGAGGACGCCTGACACGTGAAGACAGAGAGATGGTGGAAAGAGCCATAGACTATATGGATCTGCGTGAATCAGAGGGGAAGGATATCAGCACACTCAGCGGAGGACAGAAGCAGAGAGCTTTCATAGCGATGATAATAGCGCAGGATACAGACTGCATCATGCTGGACGAGCCGCTGAACAATCTGGATATGAAGCACTCGGTGCAGATAATGAAGACACTGCGCAGGCTCGCCGACAGCGGAAAGACCATTCTGCTGGTGATACACGACATAAACTTTGCCTCTTGCTATTCCGACTATATCGCAGCGATGAAGGACGGAAAGCTGGTTAAGTTCGGCAGTGTGGACGAGATAATCAGGGACGATACCCTGCAGGGGATATTCGACATGGGATTCAACGTGCATGAGATGAACGGCAGTAAGATATGCCTGTATTATACATAAGTGAGGTTTATTTGATGAGAAGACTTTTAACAGTTTTTGCTCTGCTGATAATGGCGCAGGGCGTTTTTGCGGCTGATTATCAGCTTATGTCCAAAGGGAAGGTGGTGGAAAAATTCCCCGAATATCCTTCGAAGGTAGTGGTGATGGACTACAGCTCCCTCGACACTATGGAAGAGCTCGGTCTGGAAAATGTGGTGATAGCAGTGCCGAAAGGACACCTGCCTAACTACCTCGAAAGGTTCAGAAGCGAAAAATACACTGATGTCGGCGGAGTAATGGAGTTCGATATCGAAAAGGTATATAAGCTCTCTCCCGACCTGATAATAATCAGCAACAGACAGGCGAGACTGCATGAAAAGCTGTCGAAGATAGCCCCGACGGTGAACATAAACATCGACAGCAGCAGATACATAGACTCTTTCAGAGCGAATACCGCGCTGCTCGGGCACATCTGGGGGAAAGAGGCGGAGGCTTCAGGACTCATAAAAGAGTTCGACAATGCACTTGAAAGGCTGAAAGACACTGTCGGCAGTCAGTCAGGCAGAGGGCTGATCACACTGTATAACAACGGTAAATTCAGTGTATACGGAAAGGGCTCCAGATTCGGCATTATCCACGACGAATTTGAAGTGAAGCCGGCGGATGAGAACATTCAGGTCTCAACACACGGCTGGAGCGTAAACAGCGAATACATCGCAAAGCTGAACCCCGACTATCTATTCATCATAGACAGAAACTCTGTGGTGACAGGTAAGGACGCAGACAGAAGCGAAATCGAAAATGTACTGATAAGAACAACAAACGCATATAAGAACGGCAGGATAGTATACCTTCCCGCTGACTACTGGTATCTGGCAAACGGCGGGGTGAAGTCGCTGCTGCTGATGATTCAGGATATAGATACCGCAGTAAATGGATAAGAGACTCTCTTAACCGACTGACCAGACACATTTATTCTGCTTTGCGGAAGATTGGGGCACAGTCCTTTGCCCTGTATGAACACTCGTAACACAATATTAGAACGGCTTTAGGCGGTTCAGGAAAAATCCATATGTAATTCAGGATGGTTCCATTCCCTTCCTGAAAAAGGTCTGCTAATGTCTCTGTGTTGATACTGATTTTCAATACCATTATACGGTTTGATTTGAAGGTACTGATTCAAAAGGCTTTGTTACATATTTAGGAGGAAAGATGAAAATAAAAGCTTTGTTTAAACTCGGGGGGATGGCTCTCGCCCTTGTAATGGCACTCTACACAGTGCCCGCAATGGCAGAAGAGGAGCACGGACTCGATGCTGTCGTCGTGACGGCAACAGGATACGAACAGAAGATAGCAGACGCTCCTGCCAGTATTAGCATTATAACCAGGGAAGACATCGAAAAGCTCCCTGCAAATAATATCAGAGAACTGCTTAAAACAGTAGAGGGTGTCAGCATCAACGGGACAAGCCCCAGCGAGACAGACATCGTTATCAGAGGTTTGCCCGGTAGCTATACACTAATAATGGTGGACGGCATACGCCAGAACACCAGGGAGACAATGAACAGAGGCACAACAGGCGTTCAGTCGAACATGATACCGCCCCTTGAAGCGATAGAGAGGATAGAGGTCATCAGAGGACCGATGTCTTCCGTATACGGTTCTGATGCTATGGGCGGTGTGGTGAACATCATCACAAAGAAAGTGCCCAGCGAATGGCACGGGTCTATCAACTTCGGCACTGTTCAGCATAAAGACAGCGACTACGGCAACAGCTACGGCAGCCAGATATGGGTCGGCGGTCCGCTGGTGAAAGATAAGCTCGGCGTACAGCTTTACGGCGATATATCTGATCAGGCCGAAGACGACATCTACTATTCCAATGCGAATACATACGGTAAATACGGTCAGGAGGAGAACAACTTCGCAGGTAAGTTCACTTTCACCCCTGATAAGAATAACGACATAATCTTTGAAGCAGGACGTGAAGAGCTCGTATACGACCAGACAGGCGGTAAGACTCTCGCAGATACTGCCGACGATACACGCACCGAGCACGACAGAAAGCACTGGTCGCTCTCCCATGACGGACGCTATGGCAAGCTGGGCACCAGCTTCAGCCTCAGTCAGGAATACGCAGAGAAGAGATCATACACAGACGGCGTGGAGTCATCCGCATCACCTGACCTGAGAAACACTGTGGTGGATGCAGGTATCACATATCAGTTCAGCACAAACATACTCCGTTTCGGCGGTCAGTATCAGGACTCTAAGCTGGAAGATATCTCCGATGAAGCCGCAGTGACAGGATACCCTGCAAACAGCGACGAAGTACAGATAGAGGCATATGCGCTGTATCTGGAGGATGAATACTTTATCACAGACAGACTCGCAGTGACAGCAGGGCTCCGTATGGACGACGACGAGAGATACGGCGACAACTGGACACCGCGTTTATACACAGTCTACAAGCTGACAGACAGATGGACGCTGAGAGGCGGTGTCGCAATGGGCTATAAAGCTCCGACAATACGCCAGACAACAGAAGGATATTGCATGACAACAGGCGGCGGTGCACAGCAGAGAGGCGTTCTTTGCGGTAATGAAGACCTCGACCCTGAAAAGAGCATCACCGAAGAGATCGGCATCAGATACGACGTGCCGGGCGGTGTCCACTTCGGATTCACAGTTTATAACAACGACCTGAAGGATAAGGTATCCAGCTTCAGCAACGGCGATACAGACGGAAACGGCAATGTGCTCTATGAGTATGAAAACATCGATAAAGTAAACATCAGAGGTGTGGAAGCATCATTTTCAACACCTGTGACAGAGACAGTTTCTTTCAAAGCAAACTACACATACACAGACTCCGAGCGTGAAGGCGGAGAGCCGGCATTTGACGGCAGCTCCCTCGACGGTAAGCCTCTGGATATGACACCGGAGCATATGTTCAACGCTCAGATAGACTGGCAGCCGACAAGCTCCCTTTACCTCTTCACAAGGGCTAATCTGGTAAGCAAGCAGTACTACGCAGGCTTCAGAAACGGCGCTATGAACACAAGAGAGCGTGAAGGCACAGCCACATTCGACATAGGCGGTAAATACGACCTTAACGACCACATAACATTCAAGGTGGCAGTACTTAACCTTGCGGATAAAAAAGTAGCAGTGGACGACAGAGGACGTTACGACGGACTCGACGGAAACTGGATGCTTGATGAAGGACTCAGAGTCACAGCAGATATGACACTGAGATTCTGATACTCGAATGTCGCCGCCCCGCTGCATTGGGGCGGCCTCATTTTAATAGCGGTGTATAGATGAATAAAGTTTTTCTGACAGTTTTTATGACCCTGCTGTGCCTGAAGGCATTTGCACAACCCGCTCCGGTGACTGCTGTTTATACAGAGAGCAGAGATTCGGAGTTTTATACGTTTTACTACGACAAGGCTGTCTCGGCAGACGGTGAAAGATCATACAGGATAGTCACCGCAGTGCCGAAGAAACAGCCGAAAGAGGGCGGATATCCGTCCATATATGCCACAGACGGCAATGCAGTCCTTGAGATGATCACCGAAGAACAGCTCAGGGAGCTCAGCATGGGCGAACCGCCCGTCATCGTCGCCATAGGCTATGAAACAGACAAGCTGTTCCATATGCCCGCACGTACATATGACTATACACCCGCCAGAAGCGACGGCAGAGACGCCGTGGACGAGCTGGACACCTCACGTATGGGCGGTGGTGCATCTGTTTTTTTAGATTTTATAAAAGATAAGGTTTTCTCCCTGTCGGAAAAGAGAGCCCCCTTGAACATAGAGCGAAGGACACTCTTTGGACATTCATACGGGGGGCTTTTTGTTCTGACGGTAATAAAGGAGCATCCTGAACTTTTCAGGAGCTACATTTCTGCTGATCCTTCCTTCTGGTGGCAGCGTGGGGATTATTTCTGGAGCTTTATGCAGACCATCCCCGAAGCAGACCTAGCCGGTCGCCATATCCTGCTTATGAAAGGCGCACTGGCGAATGCTTACCTGCCGTCAGAGGGGGACAGCGAAAAGATACGAAAGAGAAAGATGCTATACGCACACTCTCCCAAAGATGCGCTGAGAAGGGCGGCGGAAAGGCTTTTCCTTACCCCGGGAGTCTTTTGCGAGTACAGAGAGCTCGGCTATCTGTCTCACGGCCCGCTCTTCCCTGCTGCATTGAAGGCTGCGCTTAGGGCATCTGTTGAAAATAAGTGAAAGGTAACGACATGGATATCGAACTGAATCAACTCGTAAGATGCTTCACCGAAAACCACTTCAGGCTTAAGGGCGTGCATCATTTCGTAGTGGAGCCTGGGACTAAGGGATGGCAGAGGACATCGCCTTTCCCCGGGTTTATATTCCCCCTCAGCGGTCGGGCGGAGTTCTGCTTTAACGGCACGCCGTACATAGCATATCCGGGGAATGTTATACACGGCGGGGGCGACATGTCTCTGGATAAACGTGTGCTAGGCAGCGGAAAGTGGGAACTGATATTCGTGCCCTATGAGTTTTTATCATCAGATTCTGAGATAAACCCAGCAAACCTTCACTTTGAGCTGAAAACAGGGCAAAGCAGAAAACTGACCGAGCTGTTATGGAAGATATGGAAGGCATCCGATCAGCCGGGTGCTCTCTCTTCCTTTAGGTGCGAGATGCTCTTCAGATGCATACTTGAAGAAGTGTTCATGTGTGTAAACAGACCTCAGAGCGAAGATGCACAGGAACTCTTTGAGTCGGTATCTGCATTCATCCACGAAAACTATATGAACGAAATAACGGTCAGCGGGCTGGCAGAGCAGAACGGAGTGAACGAGAACAGGCTCTTCTATGTTTTCAGCAAGCACGCAGGGATGGGACCGGGAGATTATCTGACAGCTTACAGGCTGAACAGGGCGAAGGAACTGCTGATCACCACAGACAGCCCCATAGGGGAGGTGGCATCACGCACGGGATACTTCGACCCGCTGTATTTCAGCCGCATATTCCGTAAGCGTTTCGGGTTTTCCCCCAGTGCCGTACGTGAACAATACAGAAAGAATCCTAATGAATTCTGCAAGATATGCCCTGTAAACGGCTTAAACACCATTAGATTGGGTGATGATATAAATTCGGGGAAAACCGGAAAGGAAATCTAATTTAAAACGGCAATTATTTAAGACAGGTGAAGATAAATGAGATCAAAGATTTTGTTATTAACGATGCTGGCGTTCCTTGCGGCGTCGTCTGTGACGGCGGAAACACTCAATGAACTCGGAGAGTCCTACTCTGAGCAGTTGAAAAAACAGTCGGAGATAAGCTCCGGAAATGCACGCTGGCAGGGTGAAAAAAGTGAAAAGGAAGAAAAGCTCAGAGAGCTGTACATTCAGCGTACGTGGCTGGAGAACCGTATCTATCAGTATAAGAAGTATATCGTGACAATTAACTCAAACATCAGCGAGCTGAACAGAAAGAAGGAAGAGCTGACAAGGATAGCCGAGGAGCTGGAACCGTATCTGGACGAAACTCTTAAAAGGCTGGAGGACTTCATAGCCTCCGACATGCCTTTCCTGCGGAGGGAGCGGAGCGAGAGGCTCGACTTCCTCAGGGGTTCTTTGGCGGACTACAGAATATCCGCAGGGGAAAAGCTGAGGAGGATACTGGAAGCTCTGAAAGTGGAGGCGGACTATGTGAAAGGGATAGAAGTCACCACAGAGGCTATAAACGTGAACGGGGAAGAGCTCACGGCGGGGCTTTACCGCTTCGGCAGGCTCGGCTACTACTACATGACACCTGACAATAAAAACTTCGGCTATTACTCTCTTCAGGATATGAAGTGGGTTCAGCTCGACGGAAAATATAAGAATGAGATCATCAAAGCCGCAGAGATAGCGGAACGTAAGCGTATGATGGAGGTAATATACCTCCCTGTTTCAGCTAGGGAGGCGGTAAATGACTAGGATAATAATGTGGCTGATTATATTTCAGGTTTTCACATTCGGAGCATTTGCCGACACCTCCGCAGAGGCCGCTATGCAGGGGAAAATGAACGAGGTAAAGGCAGAGAATAAAGCCTTTGGCGATGCAGTAACAGAGCAGAAGAGAAACGCCGCTATGACGGTGAAAGAAGCATCCGCAGAGGTGAAACGCCTCGAAAAAGTATACGCAGACCTGAAGCAAGAGTTCGAATCCCTGCTGGATACGGAAAAGAAGCTGACCGATGAGCTGGAGAACCGTCAGGACGAGATAAAGGCTCTCGAGGGTGCGGTGCGTGCCTCTGTCAAGGATGCGGATGAGATGATAAGGTCGAACCCTGTTACGGCGGGTTCACCCGAACGTGTGGACACTGTGGCAGAGATGATGGACAGCAAACGATTCCCCGGTATTGAGAGCATTAAATCTCTGGCAGATATATATTTCCACGAGATGCGCGCAGGGGGAGAGATAGACAGATATCAGGGGATGGTTGTTGCGCAGGACGGCTCGGAACTGCCTGTGAATATAATCAGGCTCGGGCGTTTCAGCGCATATTATAAATCGGGCGACGGATACGGTCTGCTCAAATCAAACGCTCAGGGGGACAGGCTGATAGCCGTCAGCGGAAGGTTCCCTTCGGATGCTGCCGATGCTCTGGAAGATGGCGAGGTGTATCCTATGGATTTCTCCGGCGGGGTATCCTTTCAGCAGCTTGAGGGCGGTCATTCGTTCCTTGCCTCTATCAAAGGGGGCGGGGTGCTGGCTTATCCTATTATCGGTGTGGGGCTCATTGCTCTGGTGCTGATACTGGAGAGGGCGTTTGTGCTCACGAGGATAAAGTCTACATCCACAAAGCGCATGGATAACATTATGGCGTGTGCGGAGAAGAACGACTGGGAAGCATGTAATAGATTTTGTGATGAAAACTCCGAGTTTCCTACTTGCAGGGTGCTCCGCAGTACGATGGCGCATCTGGGTGAGACACAGGAAGTTATAGAAAATGCGATGCAGGAGGCGATACTCAGGGAGCTGCCCCGTATGGAACGCTTCCTGCCGACACTCAGCATACTGGCTGCCGTTGCCCCTCTGCTCGGTCTGCTCGGTACCGTGACAGGTATGATAAATACTTTCAACATACTGACCATATTCGGCACCGGTGACCCGAGGATGATGTCCGGAGGTATATCAGAGGCACTGATAACCACTCAGCTAGGTCTCGCCGTGGCGATACCCGTGATGCTGTGTCACCACATGCTGGAGCGCAGGGTGGACAGGATACTCTCCGACATCGAAGAGAAGGGAACAAGATTCACCGTTGCGATACTGAAAAATGAGAAAAGCAGGAGCATAGCGTGATAGCGGCTATCATAGAAAAGACCGTACAGCACTTTATAAGCGGAGGGATTGTAATGCCCGCACTGCTTATCTCGTCGCTGTATATGTGGGTGCTGATATTTGTGAAGGTCTTTCAGCTTTTGCGGATAAGAAAGAGCGAAGTCCCCTTCGAAGAGTGCATACACGAATGTGCCGCAGGGAAAGAGGCGAGAGGAGCTGAGTGGCAGGTGAAGATGCTGAACTTTGCTATGGATGCGTCACACCTGAAAGGCAAGCACCGCAAGAGGCTAATAGATGACTTCACCGACTCCGTGGCATCGGGGATGGGCAGACATATCACGACTGTTCTGGTACTGGCTTCGGCTGCGCCCCTATTCGGACTTTTCGGCACTGTGACGGGGATGATAAGCACGTTTGACGTTATATCGCTCTATGGCACGGGTAATCCGAAGGCGATGGCATCTGGCATATCCATAGCCCTGATAACCACACAGGCGGGCTTGGTTGTTGCCGTGCCCGGGCTGATAGTGGGTAATCTGCTGAGGCGGAGGGCGAGCGTCCTGCAGGACAGGGTGAAGCTCTTCGGGCATATGCTGGTGAAGGAGCTGGAAGTATGAACAGAAGAATGAGCAGGCTCCGCAGAGCAAAAACAGTGGAGATAAACATGGCCCCGCTGATAGATATGATATTCATACTCCTGATATTTTTCATAGTTACCACCAGCTTTGTCAAGGAATCGGGCGTAGATGTGAACAGACCGAAGGCAGCCAGTGCGGCATCTCAGGAGAAGACAAACGTAATAATATCCGTGACAAAGGACGGACAGGTATACATGGACGGACGGGTGGTGGATATCCGCTCCGTCAGAGGGCTGATGGAGAGATTCCTTGCCGAAACACCCGAGGGCTCGGTGGTTATCGCCGCTGACGAGAGCAGCCGTACAGGCGAGGTTATCAGGGTTCTCGATGCTTGTCGTCTGGCGGGTGTACAGCAGATAAGTGTCGCTGCTAAGAAGGAATAGATGAAAGATAAGCTGAATATAAACCCGATGGTCGCAGGTGGTGTTTTACTGGCGCTGCTCATGAATGCAGTGATATTCGTCGGTATACCATTCCTCTCCGTGGCGACGGCGGAGAAGCCCGCAGAACTCTTCGACAGCTTTGTCAGCTTCAACACCGCAAAGCCCGAGATGAAGGACGAAAGGAAACTGCCAGATAAAAGGGTGGAAGAAAATAAACCGAAAAAACTGCCCGAGATGCAGGTGAAGCAGGACAAGGCACGAGCTGACAAACCTAAGCCCGAGCTCTCTGCGCCGAAGATGAACTTTGACATGAATGCCTCCCTCGCAGACGGCATGGCTGTCAGTATGCCCGTGGTGGAGGGTACGTCGCTCACCTCAGGCATGGGGACGGCTTTCGAGATAGGCGAGGTGGACACGCCTCCGCAGGCACTTTTCAGAGCCGCACCCGTTTATCCTTTCGCTGCGAAGCGGAGGGGTATCACGGGGGATGTCGTTCTCAGGTTCCTCGTGGATGAAAACGGGCAGATCAGCCGTATAAGCGTTGTCTCTGCCGAGCCTGCAGGGGTATTTGAAGATGCCGCTATCGATGCTGTTAAAAGGTGGAGATTCAAGGCGGGGATATATGACGGAGAAGCGGTGCGCACATGGGTTGTCGCTCCGTTCCAGTTCAGGATATAGATTATGATAAGGAAGCTAATTATTGTCACTTTGATCCTTTGCAGTGTGTCCGCATACGCAGAGGTGAAGCTGTCCCCGATACTGGCGACGGCTCTGCATAAAGCACAGGAAAAGATAAAGAATAAAGACTTTAAAGGTGCCGTGGATACCCTGACAGAGTTCAGGAAGAAGCACACGGACGATGCGGGGCTTTATTACCTGCTGTTGGGGAACGCCCTGTACAGCATGGGTGATGCGGATGCCGCATTTAAGACATTTACCTCAGGACACGCTAAATATCAGGATGATAAAGACCTCTGCCGTAATGCGGCAGTGACAGCTTATGAGCTGGGTAAATTCAGCGACGCAGGGGAGCTTTTCTACACGCTCTACAGACTGACAAACACACCCGAGGAACTCTACCGATCTGCTGCGTCATGGTATATGAAAGGCTCTATGGATGTGTCTGAAAAGCGTATGGACGAACTGTTCAGCAGGGAAAAGAAGCGCAAGCCCGAATGGTTAAAGCTGGCAGTGGCTGTGAAGATCGAGAACGGAAAGCCGAGACCCGCCCTTGCCCTGACTGTGTCATACCTGAGAGAGAACCCGTACGACGGGGATATGTGGGAGCTGAGGTCACAGCTTCATCTCAGCCTCGAGCAGTACACAATGGCTGCATCTGCGCTGGAGACTGCGCACATTATCAAAGCACCGGATGAAAAAGACCTGAAGAATCTGGCAGACCTGTACGGATATATCGGTGCGAGTGTTCGTGCCGCGAAAACACTGGCAAAGGTTAGCAGTACGGACGAAGAACTGCTGAAACTTTCGGAATATTACATCTATGCAGGTGAGTATAAGAAAGGGGTGGAGACAATGGATATGCTGATCAATAAAAGCCCGGACAGAGCCCTCCATACGCTGAAAGGCAAGTATCTGTATATGGCGGGTGAGTACGAACAGGCGCTAACGGCACTGGAAAAAGCTGACGAAAACGACGGCGAGGCACAGATGCTCCGTGCTGTGTGCGGGTGGCAGATGAACGACCTCGAAACTGTTAAAGACGCATATCAGAAAGCATCAAAAATACGCACGTATAGCAAAACGGCAAACAGCGGGCTTCTTATAGTAGAGGAAATAATTAAAAACAGGTGATTTGTGCACATGTGCCATAATTGGCTAATTGTCCAATTTTCAAATCATTGAGTTTATGCATGTTTTTTATAAAAATATGCAAATTTAGAATCAGTTTAGTTTGTATTGATAAAAAAAAGTTGTTATACTTTTTTATTATTTGTTTATGTCAGGGCTTATCAAACACAATTTTTCAATATTACACACAACTTACTATTTAATAAGCTAGGAGTTATATTTATGAAGGCGCGTAATCCGTTTTGGATTATCAGGAAAGGTATGACCTTTCTGATTTCAGCCTCGTTCCTGCTGTCTGTTGCTATTGCAGATGCAGGTCCATCGGGAGGAGTAGTCTCGGCTGGTAGTGCAGCTATCACTCAGACTACAGGGACAACAACTATCAACCAATCAAGTCAAAATGCGGCTATCAACTGGCAGTCGTTCAGTATCGACAGGGGCGAGACGGTCAATTTCAGACAGCCGAATAAGGACTCTATCACTCTGAACCGCATAGTCGGCAGCGAAAGCTCTGTGATCAACGGAGCGCTGAATGCTAACGGACAGGTATTCATACTGAACTCAAACGGAGTGCTCTTCGGCAAAAATGCGTCGGTGAACACGGCAGGTCTGGTCGCTACGACAATGAGCCTGTCTGACAAAGACTTCATGGACGGCAATTACAGCTTTAAAGATGCTTCGGACGCTTCTGTAATCAACATGGGCTCCATCACTATATCCGATGCGGGCTATGCGGCTCTACTGGGTGCTGATGTAGGTAACTCAGGCAGCATAAATGTAGTCCGTGGAAAGATATATATGTCCGGTGCGGACTCTGCCACCATCAATCTTAACGGCAACTCTCTCGTGGAGCTGACAGTGGATAAGAGCGTCGTGGATGCTCTGGTGGAGAACAGCGGTGCCGTGATAGCAGACGGCGGTGATATATTCCTCACCACATCATCAGCAGAGGAGCTTATATCAGGCGTTGTGAATAATACAGGTCTTGTGCAGGCTTCCACAATGGACGACTTTTCAGGCGATGTAATAATCTTTGCCCACGGCGGTACGGCTAACGTAGGCGGTACAATCACCACGGGTAAAGGCGAAGGATTCATAGAAACATCAGGTGCCGAGCTGAACATAGAAGAAGGCACAAACATCACAACGGGGCACTGGCTCATAGACCCGACAGATGTGACTATAGACTCAGCGATGGCTGCGACACTGGAAGGCCAGCTCGCATCCGGTAATGCGGACGTGACGACATCAGACGGAAGCATCACAGTAGATGCCGACATCACTATAAACGCAAATACTCTGACACTGGATGCCGCAGAAGACATCACAGTGAACAGTACTATAAATGTAAACAACACAGGCGGTATCGACTTTGAATACGGCGGCGACATGAAAGTCACCCTTGGGGAAGGCGTCGTAAACCTCAGCGATACGAGCAGCCTCACCATGAACGGCGTGTCATATACCATAATAAATGACTATGCCGAATGGGCAGCAATGTCGGGTGCTCTCAGCGGAAGCTATGCACTGGGCGCAGACCTCGATCTTACAGGTGTAAATTATTCATACATAGGCTCAAACGGATCTCCTTTCACAGGTAAAATGAACGGTCTCGGTCACTCTGTTTCAAACCTGACTATAGATGCTGTGAATTCTAACTATGTAGGTCTCTTCGGTGTGACAAACGGCGCCGTGCTTAGCAACATCTTTGTCGACAATGCACATGTCCATTCTACAGGAGGATGGTATGTGGGTGCTCTGGCAGGGTCAGTCACAAACACATACATCTATAATACGGGTGTTGATGTCGACGTTTATGGAGCTTCTTCTATCGGCGGGCTTGTGGGAGAATTAAATGAGGGAACTAACATCGCAAGCAGTTTCAGCGAAGGGAAAGTAGAGAATTCCTCGTTATCCGGTATAAATCCTGTCGGGGGACTCGTTGGTTCTGTTTTTGGATTCGTAGACAATATGAGCATAAAAGACAGCTACTCCACAGCCGATGTGACAAGCGGCGGAGCAGACCAGGCAGGCGGTCTGGTGGGGTATGCGCAATTTATAGATATATCAAACAGCTATGCCACAGGGGATGTTAAAGGTGGTACATACACCGGAGGACTCGTGGGTAGTGCGGCACTCAGTTCTATAACAAATAGTTACGCCACAGGTGATGTCGACTCTAGTGGAAACTATGTCGGAGGTCTTGTGGGCGTAATTCAGGGTGTAGATGTAACAGACAGCTACGCCACCGGTGATGTCAACTCCAACACAGCTAACGTCGGCCCGACTTCTTCGGCAGTCGGCGGGCTTCTCGGAGCGGCAACCAGCGAAGATAATGTTATCTCCGGAAGCTATGCCACAGGGAACGCCAGCGGGTATAATTATGTCGGCGGTCTTATAGGATACTTCACAAATGGATCCGTTTCAAACAGCTATGCCACCGGAGATATCAAAGGTAGCAATAATTATGCAGGCGGACTTATAGGCGGTATGACAGTTCAGACAGTCACAGACAGCTACGCAACAGGTAATGTCGATGGACGAACTATGTCGGCTCTCTCGTAGGAAAGATTGATGGAGGCTCAATAACAGATAGCTACGGTCTTGGTACTGTTTCAGGAACCAGTAACGTCAACGGACTGGTCTATTATGCTTCAGGTACTATCACAAACAGCTTCTACAGCTCAGATGCCAACCCTAATATAACAGAAAACGCAAATAATATAGCAGCCTCAGACGATGAGATACTCGAGGCAATGTATACTGCATGGGACTCTGCACTCTGGACAGGTGCGAATACAAACCTCGGCTTGCCTCTCCTTCAGTGGCAGGACATCACAGATGTCGCCCTGACAGTGGACGGAACATACACATACGGCACAGGGCTTTTAGTGTCTGATTTCCTTGCGAATGCAGATGGTTATGACACTGTGGAGTATAAGATTACAGATGCCGAAGGCAACGATGTAACAAGCCAGGCAGAAGCAGGAACTCTGACCGCAGGTACATATACGGTATCCGTGCTGATAGACGGCGAATACACAGTGACAAACACAGGCGCACAGATCACTCTGGGCAAGAAAGAGCTGGGGATAGCCCTCGGCGAAGACACTGTGACATACGGTGATTCATATAGCGTGGACGTTAGCTTTACAGGCGTTGTGGACGGCGGAGCCGATGTAACAGGCTCGACAGCATACACAGTGCTGGATGCCGACGGCAATGACGTAACAGCACAGGCAGATGCAGGTACGCTCGGTGCAGGCACATACACTGTGCATGTTTCGCTCACAGACAGCAACTACACCGCAGGTACAGCGACAACAACATTTACGGTAGAACAGAAATCACTTGGCTATACACTCACGCCTTCCACCATCGAATACGGCAGCGACCTTTCGTCCATAAGCATCAGCTACACAGACGACCCGGGCAATGTTACGGGCACGGTTGCCTATACTGTATATGATGCCGACGGCAACGACGTTACGTCTCAGGCAGAGGCGGGGACACTCCCTGCTGGTGAATACACCATCACTGCCGAGCTGACAGACGACAACTATACCCTCGGCACAGATGAATACACCATGACAGTTCTTGCCGACGATTCTCAACAGTCTCAGATGCTCTTAGCCAGCATAACACCGGCTATTATGAGCAACCTTGCGTCTCAGCCTGTTATCCAGATACCTGAATATACTCCTGCTTCAGCACCTGAATATACTCAGCAGAGCGGATCAGGTGAATCGGGTAATGCAGGAGCAGGTGAAGCAGGCAACGGCGGAGAGCAGATCGGCGATAGCGGTGACGGTGCTCAGATAGGATATATCGGAGCCGGCAGAGGCTTCAGCGGTCAGTATACCGGGCTTGTTGAGATCATCAACGGCGGTATAAGGATGCCGGAATAAGTATAGGTAAGGATTAAATAATGAAAATAAATAGATTATTAACAGCACTTTTGATAGTGAGCTTCGCTGCTGCTGCATATGCGGCGCCTGTTCCTAATATAGGCGATGCGCTGAAACAGGTCGAACCTCCGCAGGATATCCCGAAAAAGCAGAGCCCTCTGCCTGAACTGAAGGAAAACCTCAGACCTCAGATGAAGATGACAGACCAGCGGACAATGCTTGTCAAAGGTTTCACTGTTTCAGGAAATAAAGCAATCAGCACAGAGGTGCTGACAGACATAGCAAACAAGCCTGAGAATATAAACCGTGAGCTGACGCTGGCGGAGATAAATGCCGTTGCCGAAGAGCTTACAAAGTATTACAGAGACAATGGATTTTTCGTTGCGAAGGCATACGTGCCTAAGCAGGAGATAATAGACGGCATCATCGAGATAGTGATACTCGAGGGTGAGTACGGCTCTGTGAACGTAGACAACAAATCACTCGTAAGCAGTAAAAGGATAAACGGCATCATAGGCAAAATGACAGAAGGGAAGACTATCAAAGCCGAAGATGTAGAGCGTCAGATGATATTGGTGAATAAAACTCCCGGTGCGAATCTGAATAAGATAAACATCAAGCCCGGGGATGAATTCGGAACGAGCAGCTTCGACATAAGCGTCATTGCCACTCCGAGAGTGTATGGGTATCTCATAGGAGACAACTACGGACTCAGATATACCGGTACGAACAGAGTGATGGCAGGTGCGGGGATAAACTCTCCTTTAGGAATTGGCGACAGACTTTTCATCAGCGGTATCACCAGCACCACAGGCGGTCTGGTGAACGGCAGAGCAGCGTATAAACTCCCCCTTGCTTCAAACGGTCTCACAGGAGAGATATCATATTCAAAGACGGCATATTCGCTGGAAGAAGAGTATGATTCCCTCGATGCAAAGGGTGATTCCGACACTATCGAAATGGAGTTCAGCTATCCGCTGCTCCTCTCAAAGTTCGAGAGCGCATATGCGACCCTCGCATTTACATCCAGACAGATGAAGGATGAAATAGAACTTTTTGACAGTGTTGATGAAAAAGACACTCTTTCTGCAAAAGCCGGCATCAGCTATAAGAAAACTTATTCTATGTTTGGATTCAGAACAACATCCGAGGCAAAAGGTTCATATACTATTGGCACTCTCAGCTTTGATAATTCCGAAGCCGAAGATTTAGACGCTATCGGTGCTGATACTCAGGGGACTTACCACATTCTGGCTGCATCAGCAAAGCAGAAAGTTGACTTCAACCGTCAATGGAGTCTTTCTACGTCTTTTCAGGCTCAGCAAGTACTGAATGATAAAAACCTCGACGGAAGCGAAGACCTCTCAATAGGCGGAGCTTACGGTGTGAGAGTTTTCCCAAGCAGTGAGCAGAGCGCAGAGAACGGATATATCCTGAATGCAGAGCTCTTTTACAGACTGCCTGATGTGAATAAGCTGGTCACTATGGTCAGTGTTTTCGGCGATACTGCATATGTGAAACCTCAGGATGATTTCTCCGACGAAGGCGGGAGAAGTCTCTCAGATGTGGGGGCTGGATTTTACGCCTATTATAAAACATTTTTTATGAAGTCTTATTTCGCTTATGCAGTGGGCGGGGCTAAGGTGGAAAGCGAGCCCGAGTATAACAGCAGACTGCTGGTTCAGGCGGGCATGACATTCTGATAAAGCTATAATGGGCGGGGTTGATACTCCGCCCTTTTTTTAATCGAATTCGGTGAATTTCTTCATTTCTATAAGTTTCTTATATCTGGTCGCCGTTATCTGGAAATACCTGTCCTGAGGGATGTAGATGTACGGCACATCATCCACGTTTCTAAACTCGAAGAGGGAGAGTATTATGCGGTTTACGGCTCTGTGACCGATGATGATAATGTTTTCTGCGCCTCCGCTGAGGAAGAGCGCCTTTTTCAGACCTATCTGCACACGTCTGCGCAGGGTGCGGTAGCTCTCTCCGTTTGGATAGGTAAAGTTGTATTTGTCCTTTGATCTGGTCTCGTACAGGTCGGGATAGTTCAGCCTGAGCTCGTCATATGTGATGGAGTCGCAGTCCCCGGTGTCTATCTCGTCAAATTCTTCAAAAGGGATGATCTCCACAGTCGGTTTTACTTTCTTTATCTCGTCCGCTATTGCCAGAGTGCGCTTTTTTGTACTGCTGAATACATAGTGTATGTCTGTGTCTTTGAAATGCTTTGCGAGGTCTAAGCCCTGCCTGATGCCCCTTTCGGTCAGCTCGGAGTCTCCTCCTATGCGGTTTTCAAGGTTGAAGTATGTCTGACCGTGGCGGATGAGATATAGGTTGTGTATCCAGTCCGATACGAGAATGTCTCTGATTAGGTGATAGTAAGGGATCCCCTGATCACGCTCTCGGAGCACTTTATTATTCAGCGAGTCTATGACGATGTAGTTTGGCTCGTCGGTGAGCTCATCATATCTCAGCTTGTAATATTCAATGCGTTTGAGGAAGTTCTGGTGTGCCTCTTCTTTCGGCAGATGGCTGAATTCGAGCAGTTCGGTTTTGGTATCTATGCATATCTTGAGGAAGTCCTCCTCCTCGTTGATGCACTCGATGAAGAGTATGTTGTATCCGTCCATTTCGTCTATGATCTTTTGCCTGCGTGTGCGAGTGACGTTTGCTGCGTCTATGATGGCTATGTCTCCTGTGGTGTCCAGAAATTCTTTTGCATCATAGATGTTTATCATGGCGAGTTCTTCCCGTATCTTTGCGGCGTTTGCATTGTCTGGGTTATAGAATTCGTACGATGCAGTGTTTTCTTTGATATATTTACGGCGAAGGTCTCCGTTGTTGAAAACGTCAACGTTCAGATTTTCCTTCGACAGGTTCTCTATTATCTTCTTCGCATGGGTGGATTTACCCCGTGCGGGCAGTCCGACCATGGCGATGCACAGCTTCTTTCTTTCTTTTGCTTTCATTTTTTAGCCTTTTCTTTGATTTCATAATATTTTACCGTGAAAATGCAAATAATTCCACAGTGTTTCAGGCAGATACATTACATAATACCCCGAAGGATATTTTATCAAGGGCTATGTACGATTGTCAGCGTTTTTCATACGATTTTCATTGACATATATTCTTATGGATGATATTGATAATCAGTTTCATTATTTAGGAATTGGAGGCTGTTATGTCTTACGAAACATTGATTGTATTTGGGATAGTTCTCACGGCTGTTTTATACCTCGCCTATTACATCGTAAAAGGGAAAGGTTGCGGCTGCGGGTCTGAGCATAGCAGCGGCGGGTGCTGCAGCGACAGCAAGGATAAGAAGGACGGTTGCGATACTGACGGTTCATGTTGCGGTGCGCACAAGCACTAGTGATTCGTAGACAGTATTCATTAGAGGGCTAGTGCTACCGTGATGCCGAGCATGTCGGCTATACCGCCCATCGTCAGATTCAGCTTTACGTATTGCTCATTGCGCTTTTTAAGGAAGTCATCGAACGGCAGTCCCGACCTTATGAGCTCTTCCAGAATTTTACCGTCTTTTTTAATGATGTCCAGCCCTTCGAGACCGCATCTGTGTATGGCTGTGGTGTCTGTCACATTCTGCATCAGATTAGCCAGTGCAAAGAAAGATGCGGTGCGGAAACAGCCTGTCTTTTCATAGGCTTTACGAAATGCAGGGAGCGAATTTTCAAATATAGACGGCAGACCTTTCAGGCACTCTTCGGCTATACCGCCTTCGTTGTGCTTTTCACGCACTTTCTGTCCGTTGCTGTTTGTGTCCCGCACATCTGCGAAAAGTTCGAGTGACAGCAGTTTTATCATCCCTCTGATGTCTTTCGGGCTGTGATAAGCGGCGGAGGCTATCAGACCGGAGAGGAATATGTATCCCCTATGTGTGTTCGTGCCGAGTTTGTCATACATCTCTGCCTCGGCTTCTCTGCCCAGACGCACCTGATCAGCCAGAGGCTGTCCGTCTGTGAGGCTGTCGGCTATGCGGTTCATATATCTTTCAATGATGTGTATGGATTTTGTCATCTTCAGCAGATCAAGGTCTGTGTGGGAGCCGTTATTCAGCATGTCCACCAGTCCGGGCTTCGGTGTGAGATATAGCTCTACCCTTGACCCCTCTGTTAGTTTATTAGTCAGCTTATTAATATCAGCAGTGGTATCTGTCGATAATATCATTTGCAGCCCTCATCAGGTCTTTCATACTGTGTCTGCCTGCTTTGATACAGCTTTTCGCCGTGTCGGAGCATATCAGGCATCCTCTTTCTTCAAAGCCGAGCGAGGCTCTGCTTATTGGCAGTCCTGCATCGTCATAAACATCGATGTCTATCAGTCTGCCCCATGCATGGGCATTTTCTATGGTTACCATGGCACGCTTCAGCTCAGTCTGAGGCGTCTCAGACAGGAAGAGGGCGAACGGCCCGAGAGCATCGTCGCAGGTATATACGAGCTCTGCGCTCTCCTTGACCAAACCACAGACATGCGCAAAGATATCGTTGAATCCTGCGGGCTTTTTATCATCACCCGGGATATTTGCGGAGAGGGACACAAGGGGTTTACCACCCTGTACCAGTCTGTCTATCTCCTGCTGTCGGTCATCTCTGCTTTGCAGTATCTCACGCTTTAATTTTTCTAACGGCATCTATTATCGTTCCGTCCCTGTACTCTATCAGAGCTATGATCTCATCGGTGAATTCGAGGGGTCTCGGCTTTCCTGTAATGGCGATGATCTCTTCATGGAGCTGGTTTATATCTTTCACGGGGAGCTTGTTCTTTATCAGTTCCCTTTTCAGGTCTTCGTTTTTCGGGTTTACTGCTATGCCCAGCTCAGTGACGACCACGTCAACAGTCTCACCGGGGGTGGTTATGGTTGTCAGCTCCTCACGGATGATGGGCAGCCTGCCTCTGATGGACGGAGCGACTATTATGGAGAGTTTCGCACCTGCGGCAGTGTCAGAGTGTCCGCCTGTGTTGTGCAGGAGCAGTCCGTTGGACTCTGTATTCACATTCACGTTGAAGCTGGTGTCTATCTCTGTTGCACCGAGGATAACGGTGTCGAGCTTGTTCACTATCGCTCCGCAGTTGAAAGGATTGGCATAGAGGTCTGCGCTTATTTCCACGTGGTTTCTGTTTCTGCCTATGGATTCCACGGCTTTCAGGTCGAAACACTGCACGTCGAAGAGCGTCTGGAAAAGCCCTTGTTCGAGCATGTCTACGAAGTATCCTGTGATGCCTCCGCATCCGAAGCTCCCTTTTATCTCTTTCTCCAGCATCATCTTCTTCACATTATCTGCAACGGCGAGAGATATCCCCCCTGAGCCTGTCTGGAAGGAGAAGCCGTTTTTGAGCAGACCTGAGGATTCGATCACGCTGGCCGCGTATTTAGCTATCTGGAGCCCCACGGGGTCTGTTGTTATCCTTGTGGTGGTGGATACTATCTTCGAAGGGTCGCCCAGCGAGTCTACCTTTACCACGTAGTCCACCTCAGACTGAGGGATGGAATAAGGTGCGGCAGGGAATGGGACGAGGTTGTCTGTGACGGCTACGACCTTTTTCGCATAGGATGCGTCCACCTTTGCGTATCCGAGAGAACCGCATGCGGACTGTCCGCTGTATCCGAGCATATTGCCGTATTCGTCACATGCAGGGGCAGCTATGAAGGCGGCGTCTACCACAACGCTTCCTTCCATGAGGCTTCTGGCACGTCCGCCGTGACTGCGCACGATTATCGGACAGTTAAGTTCGCCTCTGGATGCTTTTTCGCCTATCGGTCCGTTCACACCGCACTCAAATGCTGTTATTACACCCTTTTCGATGTATGGGATGATCTCTGCGTGTACGGGGTGGACCGAGCTGGATGCTATCTTTATATTTTTAAGTCCTTTTTCATCTATCGCCTTTACCACGGCGCCGAGCACGGCATCGCCGTTTCTCAGGTGGTGGTGAGTGGCTATCGTCATGCCGTCTTTCAGCCCTACGGCGTCTATTGCTTCTCTGATGGAGCCGAGCAGCTTATTATCTGTGCTGTTCACTCTGCGGAGCTCTCTGGTGGCTGTTTCACCGCTTGGCTTCACACTGAAAGGGTCGCTGTACGGGATCACCTTTCTGCCGTTGTATTCTTCGGGGAGCAGTCTGCCGAGGCTATTGCGCACCATAGATTACCTCCTCATCAGGCTCGATCTCTATGAGCCCTTGTGCGTATGCTGTTTTCAAAACTGTGTACGCACGCTTTACAACAGGTGCGTCGATCATCTTTCCTCGCAGGGATATAACGCCTGTTCCCATCTTACGTGCTTCTATGATGGCTTCCATGACGTCGTTGGCGTATTCTATCTCCTCACGTTTCGGAGCGAAAACTTCATGCAGAACGTCTATCTGGCGAGGGTTTACGAGGGATTTGCCTGTAAAGCCGAGTGTCTTGATAAGCTCACATTCACGGCGGAAGCTGTCCATATCGGCAACATCGGTGAAGACGGTGTCTATCGCCTGTATGCCCGCAGCTTTTGCTGCCCAGATGACCCTTGTCCTTGCGTGGAAGAGCTCCTCGCCTGATTTCGTACGCTGAACCTCAAGGCTCGCCGTATAGTCCTCTGCACCGAATGCGAGGGCTATCACACGCTTTGTCGTACGTGCAGTTTTGATGCAGTTTATGACGCCGAGTGCGTTTTCTATGGATGGAATTATCTTAAAATGTCCTATCTCGAAGCCTAGCTCCTCCTCCATCTCTGTGAGGAATGTGTCGAGGCGTTCGACTATCTCGGGCGTGTCTGCTTTCGGCAGGCGCACTCCGTCGGGCTTTGCGGGGAGTATTTCACGCAGGTCGTCATAGCCCCACTTTGTCTCCAGTCCGTTGATGCGGACGAATGTTTCGCTTGTGCGGTTTTTATAGTTTTCGAGGAACTTTCTTACTATCTTTCTGGCTGCGTCCTTTTCCGAAAGGGGGACTGCGTCTTCGAGGTCTATGAATATACCGTCAGATTTGAAGACGGGAATGTTCTGCAGCATGGACGGCATGTTTCCGGGGACGTAAAGGATGGATCTGCGCAGCTTGCTCATATCTCTTCACCTTCGATAAATATTGTGGATGTGCCGCCTGTGGCGGAGATGTGTCTCTCCACACCGGTGACGATGAGCTCTTGCAGGAGTATCTCACACGATGCAAAGACGTCGCAGTCATACATGTGCCCGCCTATCACCTCGCCTGAAGACTTCGCCATCATTATGTGCAGGTGTGCATCCGGTTCGCCGCTCTCATCGGGGAAAATATTCCCCTCCAGCCCTAAGAGCTCAAGCGGACCTTCGACATTGTGTATCATTATCCTCGGCTCTGTTATGGGCAGCTTCGCCCCGGTTTTTACGCCTCGGAAGGTTACATTTTTTACTGAGCCCACGGCGGAGAGTATTACGGCGTTCTTTACATTTTCAGTTTTGGCGAATTTCTTCAGCTTTCTGACGATGTTGCTCCCCGGAGTTATCTTCACTATGAAGCGTCTGGCCGGGTCGTATTCTTTATACCAAAGTTCCTTGTGCATTGTTATTCTCCGCAGCTTCTCTGTATTGCGGTCTCTATCCTTGCCTCTATGGCATAGTCCAGAGCACCTCTGTCTATTATCTTTATAAGTCCTTTTTTTACTTCGTTCTTAGCGAGCACCTGTTCGGTCTTTTCACGGATGAGATGTCCGAACTGCTTTAAAACAGAAGACTCTATCTCTATGATCAGGCTGTCCGACGGCTCTACGAAAACCATAAGGTCGCTGGACTGCATAGTGCCTGCCTGAGCGTTTTTAATGATGTTCATTAATGTCTCCTTTCATTGATATTTATATCTTTAATTTTATCCTGAAATTCTTTTGAGCACAGATAGCTGTATGTGGACTCAGGCACACACTCCCTTATTATCTCATAGTTTTCCTCGGCCAGAGCCCTGCGCACTTTTGATGCGCTGACCTCTTCACCCTTATGCTTTACACGGGGGATCTCTACTAACTCTATTCCGTTTAAGGGGAGTATATCCTTCATCATGTCGTTGTATCTGCCTGTGGTGTCGCAGAAAGGCTCAGTGCCTACGAATCGTTTCCTGATGTTCAGCTCAGGTGCTATCTTTTTTGCAAAGATGTTCAGGTCGAGCTCTATCTGTGCCTGAATTTTTTCATCCGTGTTTTTGATGAAATATGAAGGAAATGTCGCATCACTAACGGCATAGCTGGATGTGTCTGTGACCACCACGTTATCTATGTGTGCCGTCCCTTGTTTCACCAGCTCCAGCCTGCTTTCAAATGTGAAGAGCGAGCGTTCCTCTTTCACTACGAATAGTATGAGTGTCTCTACCTTTGATGCTGCCTGTTCAACGAGGTATCTGTGACCGTTGGTGAATGGGTTGCAGTTCATCACTATTGCACCGTTATTTTCGGTGTGTACCAGAGGCTTGATGCTTTCGATGTATTTAGAGAAGCCGTTGCCGAACTCCATCAGCACAGCTTTTGTGCCTGTTGCCAGAGTTTTGAAATTAAGTTGGGTAAAGCTCTGTGCGTATTCGGTTTTAGTAAATAAGAATACATTGCTGAAGCCTGATGCGACGGCGTCATTCAGCAGGAATGTACACATTTCACCGAGGTTATCCGCTCCTGAGAAGCTCTGTGTCACTACGAACATTTTGAGTATATCGTTTTTGCGCGCACCGGTAGCGATGAGGTTTTCACCTTCGAATATACCGGCAAGGGTGTCGAACTTCTCATCATATGTCAGACCGTGAGACTCGATCAGCTCCCTGGCATTCTGAATGTCTTTTGAAAGTGTAAGTTTTTCTACCATAACTATTTCTTGCACAAAAGATATTTGATGTTTTGCTAAAATGCTATATCTATGTTTTTTATCAAATAATTACAACGCTATTATATTTTCCGATAATACGCTAAAGAATTGATAATAAGGAGAATGGCAACATTTTACCTTTTTTGTAGGTTGAAAAATAATTGAGTATTCTCCTCTTTACTAATGATATTATGATTCGCTTCTATATTGATTTACGAGTGTAAGCCTTTGAACATGCAATTGTTATTTATCTGTGATTTATTATTCAGCGATATGTTGAAGCTGTTTTCATATCATCCGAGGAGGGCTTTCACATCGCCTAGTGAAGGCATTCCGCTCTGTGCTCCGACCCTTGTGGTGGAGATGGCTGCCGCCGCATTTGCAAAAAGGACTGCATCCTTGATCTTCTTTCCTGTGCCGAGGGCATATGCCAGCCCTGCGTTGAAGGTATCGCCCGCTGCGGTGGTGTCTGCCGTGTCTACTTTAAAGCCTTCTACATGGGTTATTTTTCCGCTTTGATATATGTATGCTCCACGGCTTCCAGCTTTGATGATAACGGTGGAAACGCCTTTATTTGCAAGTGCTTTGCCTATCTTTTCGATGTCGGCGTCACTGCTCGGTTTTATCCCTGTTAATATCTCTGCTTCGGTCTCGTTCGGGGTTATTATCGTGGTGTGTTTAAGCAGTTCGTTCGGCACTGCCTTTGCCGGCGCAGGGTCGAGTATTACCGTCCTGCCGTTTTCCGATGCTGTCTTAGCCGCTTCACATACTGCATCCATAGGTATCTCAAGCTGAAGGAGCAGATAGTCTGCCTTTGCTATTATTTCAGCTTTCGAGCGGATGTATGCTGGGTCTACAGTGCCGTTTGCGCCTTCGACGTATATGATGCAGTTTTCGCCTTTACCGTCTACGCTGATGGCTGCTATCCCTGTGGATGTATCCACAGCCTCTATCCCTGCCGTGTCTATGTTCAGCGTTTTGAAATATGACATATACTGAGAGGCATAAATGTCGCTTCCTGTTCTGCCTACCATGGATGTTTCGGCACCAAGTTTTGCCAGAGCCACCGCCTGATTAGCCCCTTTACCGCCGGTGAAGGTGTTAAATGCCAGCCCTGATATTGTTTCGCCCGGTTTCGGGAAGCGTGAAACCTTTGTCACCAGATCCATATTTATGCTTCCTGCTATGCAGAATCTGCTCATGATTCCTCCTTCTGAGGGGCTTTCATGTCCCTTATGCTCTCTCTTTTCATCACTTCACCGCCTATCATTATTTTTTCATATGGGGTGCGTTCTCCGCTGTTCATCCGCTTAAGCAGAAGATCGACAGCGGCTATGCTTATCCTTCTCTTGGATACTTTTACAGTGCTTAACGGCGGTTCTGCCATAGAGCTCATGGCAAGGTTGTCAAAGCCGGCTATTGATATATCCTCGGGTATGCGGTATCCGTGTTCTTTCAGTGCTTTCATACAGCCGAGGGCTATTATGTCGTTTACGCAGAAGAGCACTGTTGGCATCTTCGGCTTTTTATCCAGTATTGTGCTCATGTCTTCATATGCTTTTTCATATTTCGAATTAACGGTGAAGACGAAATTTTTGTCGTAATCTATTCCGAGCAGTTCGAGAGACCGCTCGTAGCTGCGCATCCTGTGGGCGAAATTGCTCGTGATATGAGAGCCTGTCACTATTCCTGTGGATGTATGTCCCATCTCTTTTATATATGACATGATGTTGAAGACAGACGAGTCGTTGTTCATGTCTACAAAGTCGAAGGGGAGATGAGGGGAGAGCACGTCTATAAAAACGACGGGTATCTTGACTGTGGCGAGGTGCAGTATGTCTGCTTCCTCCAGCTCTGTGCCCAGTATCAGTGCGCCTGATGCGTATGATGCGTTTATGTGCTCTGTGAGCGTCACAGGGTCGAAGCTGTCGAAGGCTGTCACCTCTAGTGCATAGCCGTTCTCCTCTGCTTCGGTCACTGCGCCGTTTATATAGTCGGCGACGAACGCCTTATGGTTTTTATTAAGTATCTGTCCGTGTTTTACTATGTTTACAAATAAGATGGTCTTGTTCTTTCTGCTGAGTCCGCCGCTTGTCATCCCTTTATAGTTGTGCTCACGGGCTATTTTCAGAACCTTTTCACGTACTTCACTCCCCACCCCCTGCTTACCGTTTAAAACGAGGGAGACCGTGGAGGGTGAAACTTCTGCTAATTTTGCTATCTCTGTTACTGTTATGTTTTTGCTCATAGTCTTCTGCTTGGTTTTGTCTATATTTGTTTAGCACTTAGCATTAAATAGATAAACATCGGGATATCTTCTATTACACATTATAACATGTTTTTGTGAGATGAACTAAAATTTTTAGTAAAATTTGCTAAAAGTTTTAGTTGCCATGTTTGTGTACTTTGGTATTCTTATATATAGAGAGGGTCGACTATGAAAAAAGGCAAACTTTTAAACAGCCGTATCTCTGCTGTTATCGCTGAGATGGGGCATACGGACATGATAGTAATAGCCGATGCGGGACTGCCCATACCTGACGGTGTGGAGCGAATTGATCTTGCCGTTTGTAAAGGTCTGCCTGACTTTCTCTCTGTTTTGGAAAATGTCGTCTCGGAGCTTCAGGTGGAGAAGTACACTCTGGCAAACGAGATAAACTTTAATAATCCATCAATAGAAAAAGCCGTCAAGAAACAGCTCAAAGGGGCTGAAGACCACTATGTGTCCCACGAGGATTTCAAAGAACTCACAAAGAAAGCCAAAGCTGTGATAAGAACAGGCGAATGCACGCCTTATGCGAATGTTATACTGCATTCGGGAGTGGTGTTCTGATGAGTGCCAAGCCAATGCTGGAGATGAAGAACATTGTGAAGGGATTCCCCGGTGTAAAGGCTCTCGGTGATGTCTCGTTCAATATCTATGCGGGGGAGATTATGGCTCTGCTGGGCGAGAACGGGGCGGGTAAATCCACCCTGATGAAGATCCTCAGCGGTGTATATACCAAAGACGGCGGAGAGATATTCTTAGAAGGCGAACCGCTGAACCTCAGAGACCCTAAAGACGCACAGAAAAAGGGGATAGCGATAATCCATCAGGAGCTGAACCTTGTGCCGGAGCTGACCGTTGCGGAGAATATATTCATCGGGCGTGAGCCTGTGACAGTATACGGCAGGATAAAGTATAAAGAGATGAATGCAAGGGCAGCCGAATACCTCGCCATGCTGGGAGAATCGGAGATGTCTCCGCTGACAAAGGTGTCTTCACTCAGTGTCGGAAAGGCGCAGATAGTCGAGATAGCCAAAGCCATCTCCATGAACGCAAAGATAATCATCATGGACGAGCCCACAGACTCGCTGACAGATGTGGAAACGGAGAACCTGTATAAGGTGATCCGTGAGCTTAAAAGTCAGGGGAAAGGACTCGTCTATATTTCTCATAAACTTTCCGAAGTATTCGATATTTGCGACAGGGCAACTGTTCTGCGTGACGGCACATTTGTGGATATGAAGCCCGTGAGCGAGCTTACCGAGGAGAAGATCATACAGCTTATGGTGGGGCGTGCTCTCGACGAGCGTTTCCCCATATCGACAGCGACGCACGGCGATGTCGTGTTTGAGGTAGAGGGGCTGACCAATCAGGCGATAAAAGACGTAACATTCTCCGTTCGTAAGGGCGAGATACTCGGCATCGCAGGGCTGATGGGCTCAGGCAGAAGCGAGATAGCAAAATCTGTCTATGGATATATGGCTCTCTCCAAAGGACGCATAGTCATCGACGGAAAGGAGCTCCGCATAAATCACCCTTCATCCGCCATAGAAAACGGCATATCCTACGTTTCCGAAGACAGAAAACAGCTCGGGCTGATACTTGGCATGAGCATTAAGGAAAATATAACTCTCCCCGCTTTGAAAGCCTTTCAGAATATATTCCGATTTATTTCCACAGGCGAAGAGGAAGAAGCCTCGAAGATGTATATCGAAAAAATGTCCATAAAGACCACTGGACCTATGCAGAAGGTAGTGAACCTCAGCGGAGGAAATCAGCAGAAGGTCGCCATAGGCAAAGGGCTGGTCACAGAGCCGAAGGTGCTCATACTGGACGAGCCGACCAGAGGTGTGGATGTCGGTGCGAAGAAAGAGATATACGAGCTGATAAACGAGCTGAAAGAGAAAGGGCTCGCCATAATACTGATATCCTCCGAAATGCCCGAAGTGATTGGTATGAGCGACAGGATACTGGTGATAAGCTCGGGAGAGGTCGCAGGCGAACTCTCAAAAGAGGAAGCCACACAGGAGAGCATAATGGCTTTCGCTATGAAAAACCTGACGAAAAGAGCAGGCTAGGGGTGTTCGGATGAAAATGACAGCTAAAGAAATGCTTATAAAATTCAGACCATTGCTAGGGCTGATAATTCTGGCGGTTATTGTATCCCTGATCAGCCCCAGATTCCTGACAGTTAACAACATTATGAATGTGCTCAGGCAGACGTCCATAAACGCCGTTATCGCTGCGGGTATGACATTTGTTATTCTCACTGGCGGGATAGACCTCTCTGTCGGGTCGATACTCGCCATATGTGGTGCCGTGTCTGCTTTTATGATAGCCCATGACTACGGCGTTGCCGTGTCGCTCTTTACAACCCTTTCACTGGGTACGATACTAGGTATGCTCGCCGGTGTCGCCATTACAAAAGGCAAGGTGCAGCCTTTCATAGCAACCCTTGTGGGGATGACGCTCCTTCGTGGTGCGACACTCGTCTTCACCGACGGGAAGCCGATATCCACAGGATACGAAGAGGCGGCAGATATATATGCATGGTTCGGCACAGGATACATTTTCGGCATACCTGTGCCTGTGGTGCTGATGATAGCGGTGTTTGCTGTGTCGTATTATGTGCTGAAGCACACCAGATTCGGCAGATATGTGTATGCCATAGGCGGTAACGAAGAGGCATCCAGACTCTCAGGTGTGCGTGTCAGCAGGGTGAAGATAGCCGTCTATGCCATCAGCGGTCTGACCGCAGCCATAGCGGGGATAATACTCACGTCAAGGCTCTCATCCGCACAGCCCACGGCGGGCGCAGGGTATGAGCTGGACGCCATTGCTGCCGTTGTGCTCGGGGGCACAAGCCTCGCAGGCGGTCTGGGCACTATATTCGGCACATTCACCGGTGCGCTTATCATAGGCATACTGAACAACGCCCTGAATCTCATGAACGTATCTTCATATTATCAGATGATCGCAAAAGGAGCGGTGATACTCATCGCCGTCCTTATGGATAGAAAGAAGTGAGTAATCACATTTGTATAAGGAGTCAGCTATGAAAAAGATTTTAGTAACAGTACTGGCGCTGGTCGCATTTGCTGCTATGCCCGTACTCGCCGCAGGAAAGACTGTCGGCCTCGTGGTATCCACACTGAACAACCCCTTCTTTGTCACTCTGAAAGACGGAGCAGTGAGCAAAGCAGGAGAGCTTGGAATAGATCTGGTCGTCCTTGATTCTCAGAACGACCCTGCAAAAGAGATAGCAAACGTTGAAGACCTCCTCTCCAGAGGTGTAGCGGCTATCCTCATCAACCCGACAGATTCAGATGCAGTCGGCAACGCCATCAAGATGGCAAACAGAGCTAAAGTGCCTGTTATCACACTCGACAGAGGCGCAAACAGAGGCGACGTAGTTTCTCACATCGCATCCGACAACATCGCAGGCGGTAAAATGGCAGGCGAGTTCATCATGGAAAAGCTGGGTAAGAAAGGCAATGTTGTCGAGCTGGAAGGTATCCCCGGAACATCCGCAGCCAGAGACAGAGGCAAGGGCTTTAACTCTGCTATCGAAGGATCAGCAGTGAAAGTTGTAGCTAGGCAGGCAGCAGACTTCGACAGAACAAAAGGTCTGAACGTTATGGAAAACATCCTTCAGGCTCAGCCTGCTATCGATGCTGTTTTCGCTCATAACGACGAAATGGCTCTCGGCGCACTGAAAGCTATTCAGGGAACACAGAGAAAGATACTCGTTGTCGGCTTTGACGCCACAGACGACGCTGTAAAAGCTGTTAAAGACGGCGAGCTTGCTGCAACTGTTGCACAGCAGCCTGCTTTCATCGGCTCTATGGGTGTAGATACTGCGAAAGCTGTTCTCGACGGTAAAAAGGTCGAGGCCTACGTTCCTGTAGCTCTTAAGCTCGTAGTGAAATAATATAACCCCCGAAGCGAAAGCTTCTTATTTTTGTCACGCCGCAGGTCATACGCCTGCGGCGTATTTTATTTCAGCATTTATCCCTTTATTTTTTCCTCTGATAGTTGCAAAATACTATAAATGAAAAAGATGTCCATTTATTCAAAGATATTTTTTGCGTTCATCGGTCTGGCGGTTATTCCGCTCATTATCCATTTCCTATATCTATCTGCGGGGCTTAAACTTTCCGACACATATCTGCGTCAGAAGGCGTCCGATGCCCTCGACGGACAGACAGAATATATGCTGGCACAGGTGGCGAATTCATCGGCGGATAAGATATCCATGTTCCTCAGCGATATAAAGAGCGATGCGGACAGCCTCGCCCTTGTTACGCCTTCATACACTAACTATATAAAATTTTACGATACACGCAGGGGTGTCCTGTGGGACGAGCTGAAAGGGGTGGAGTATAAAAAGGAAGTCCCCCTCTATGCCGAGATAGCCTTTGCGGATACATCAGGGCATGAAAAGATACGCATCCGTCACGGACGTCCAGAGATGCTGAGAGATATCTCAAAGCCTGAAAACACCACGTATCTTACAGAAGATTATTATGCCAAAGCTATGGCTATGAGAGATAACGACATATACGTATCCCGCTTGTCTGGCTGGTACAGGGACAAGAATTCCGCTCAGGACTATGAGGGAGAATTCAGATTTGTCAAAAAGGTCTTTGACGAAGACAAGCAGATAGGTCTTATCATACTTTCCCTCGACCAGAGACACATAGACGAGCTGATAAAGCATATATACCCCACAGGGGAGCTTGCCGTGAAGACGCCGTATATGAGCGGGAGTTATGCATTCCTTTTTGATGACGACGGCTGGATGATAGCCCACCCGAAGAAGGAAGACATCAGAGGATACGACAAAGACGGGAATCTTATGGAGCCATTTACATCACTGGAGCAGGAGGAGGGGACACGTCCTTTCAATCTCCTTTTCTCAGGATTCATACATAAAAACTATCCAACTGCGGCGAGTGCCGTGCGTGTTGGCAAAAGCGGTGTTATCAGCGTCACAAACGTGGGCGGTGTTCCCAGGATCATGGCTTATGCGCCGATCCCTTTCGCACACGGAGAGTATAAGAGACACAGGATATTCGGCGGGGTGGCTATCGGCGCCGAGGTAAATATGTTCCACAAGGCAGCAAGGGTCACGTCGGACACTATCCGCTTCGAGTTTAAGAGCTATATATTCAGGTCATGGGTATATGTCGTAATAGTCCTTATGATAGTTCTTTACGTTAGTTTCAAGATATCGAGAGGTCTGGTAAAGCCTATTAACATACTCCTCGCCAGCACGAAGGAGATGGCATCGGGCAAGCTGGACATATATGCAGACGTTAAGAGCAACGACGAGATAGGCGTATTGGCGAAATCGTTCAACACTATGGCTCTCAGCCTGAACGAACAGAGGCAGCATCTTCAGGATTCTCTGGAGGAGCTGGAGCGTAACCGCCACGAACTACTCTGGGAGCAGGTATTCAAGACCACGGTATTTGAAAATATCGACACGGGTGTCATCACCATAAACCATGAAAATATGGTCACATTCATGAACGCTTCCGCCAGAAGCATCTTTGGCGTGCATTTCTTTGAAGAAGAGGTCGATTTTGACGAAATGGCGGAGAATCTGCCTCAGATACGTACATACGTGCGTTCGGGGATAGAACAGTACAGCGTGCAGAGGTTCGACGATTACCTCGAAGTGACCATCGCAGGAAGAAAGAAGATTTTCCGTGTGGCCGTCCTGCCGCTGTCCATAGGCAGCTATCAGGGTAAGATACTGACCATAGAAGATGTTACGGAGCGTATGAGCATGCGTGCCCATCTTGAGCGTATGGAGAGGCTGGCATCTCTGGGAAGGCTCTCTGCGGGGCTCGCACACGAGATTAGAAACCCGCTGACAGGCGTCAGCATTCTGCTGGACGATCTGCACGACATGCTGATAGGAAAGCCCGAGGAGCAGGACCTCATACGCAGGTCGCTTAATGAGATAGAGCGACTGGAAGCATTGATAACAGAGCTGCTCAGCTTTGCCCGTGCATCCAGTATAGAGCTCAAGGACGGGGACATCGCCCCCGTTATAGACGACATTGTCTTCATGGTGAAGAAACAGTATGAGAAGAAGAATATAAAATTTGAAATAGATATATCAGAGAACATCCCGCCATTTCCTATGGAGAGTGCAAAGCTGAAGCAGGCTCTGCTGAACCTCATCAAAAACGGCGCAGAAGCAATGCCCGATGGCGGTACGCTCAGCATAAAGGCGTATAAATCCATCTCAGGAATAAAAGTGCATATAAAAGATACGGGCGTCGGTATGGACGAGGAAAAGATAAAGCTGATATTCGAGCCTTTCTATACCACTAAGGGCGAAGGGACGGGGCTCGGGCTCGCCATTACTCACAATATAATCACCGATCACAAGGGTGTCATAGACGTAAACAGCACCAAAGGGAACGGGACCGAATTCATTATCACATTTTCTCTAAAATAAGTGGCGGATTTTCGCCGTTTCCCATTGCTAATTATTTCGTTTGTCATATAATCATATCCCATGGAAAGAATATTAGTCGTAGACGACGAACAATTTATCAGAGAGACAATAGAACGCACCCTCACATCAAAAGGCTATGAGGTGATATCCGCCGTGAACAGAGCGGAGACCATCGAACGCCTCGCTAATGACGACCCCGACCTTATCCTTTTGGATATGAATCTGGGCGAGGAGAGCGGGCTTGATATCCTGCGTGAGATCAAAGAAGCAGACCCTGATATACTCGTCATCATCATAACAGGCTACGGCACGGTAGAGACCGCCGTAGAGGCTCTTAAAATGGGCGCATACGACTATATCAAGAAGCCTTTCAAGGCGGACGCCATACACCTCATCGTCAGGCTGGCGCTGGAAACACAGAGCCTGAAGCGTGAGCTGAAATCCATCAGAAGGGGAGGCATAGCCGACCTGCCTGAGATAGTGGGCTCCAGCGTTGCTATGGTGAACGTTTTCAAACAGATAGAAGAGGTGGCAAAGCACGAGAACGCCACCGTCATGATAACAGGCGAAAGCGGAACCGGTAAGGAAGTCGCTGCCAGAGCCATACACATGCTGTCACCCAGAAAGGATAAGCCTTTCGTAGATATAAACTGCGGATCGCTCCCGTATAACCTGCTGGAATCAGAGCTCTTCGGACATGAAAAGGGCGCATTCACCGATGCAAAGGTGAGGAAGATAGGTCTGCTGGAAGAGGCCGCAGGGGGGACAGTGTTCCTCGACGAGCTGGGCGAGATGGATCTTAACCTGCAGGTGAAGCTGCTGCGTGTGCTCGAAGAGAGGAAGATACGCAGGCTCGGCGGTACAAGGAACATAGATATAAATGTCCGCATCATCGCAGCCACAAACAAAGACCTGAAAGAAGCTATAGAGGAGAAGACCTTCAGGGAAGACCTCTATTACAGGCTGAACGTTTTCCCCATAGAGCTCCCGCCTCTCAGGGCGAGGGCAGAGGACATTGCTCCGCTTCTTGAGATGTTCATTAAAAAGTTTAATAAAGATTTTAAGAAAAATATTAAAAGTTTTTCGAAAGATGCACTGGCTGTTTTTCGCCAGTACCCCTGGCCGGGAAATATTCGCGAACTGAAAAATATGGTGGAGCGGATATGCATTATGAATAATACAGAGGTCATAACGCCTGAAATGCTCCCCGTGGAGCTTCAGCCCGAGGGACGATCAGTGAAAAAATGCAGTGATATAGACATCCCCGAAGATGGGCTGGATCTGGATAAGACACTGCAGGAAATAGAGAAACAGATACTTATGAAAGCCTTGGACATCACCGAAGGGAATGTGTCCGGCACGTCACGTCTTTTAAATACTCCGAGAGGTACTCTCCGCTATAAACTGGAGAAATACGGCCTCATCGAAGAATAATCCTACGGCGAAAATTCGCCATCGTGTTAAATATCTAGTAATTATGCAGAAAATAAGAATTGGTTAAAAATGCCATGGCGGATATTCGTCATGTTTTCGTCTGTGAACTAATTATCTCATTCGGAATAATACTTAGCCTATAGTGCTTTACATAACTTTGCCGTTTTTGGCACGTCCGTTGCTTTATATAAAGTAACTCCTCGGAATTAAGTTTAAGTACTATAGGCAAGTATTTAGCCACATACCTGATTGAGCGGAGGAGAAGTCCTCCGCTCTTTTAATCAGACTACCGAGTTGATAAGAAATCATAACCAAGATGCATATGCGGTTTCGCCGCTTTTTGCTCTGGAGATCCTCTTATATCTCCAGAGCTTTTTTTAGGCCATTACACATTTGAATAAATGTTTAGCAAACAAGCCCTTACCTCTCGTTTTGTTTGCTGGAAAACGGCAGCGGAGATCCCCTGCCGTTTTTTATTGTGCTATTATCGCCTAAACTGCAGCAGCGAACTGCTTCAGCTCGATTCCCATCTCACTCAGTTCATTTATTATCAGGGCTTCTATCTCGTCCAGCTTTACTGCTACCTCTTTGCTGAGCTCTACTGAGCTGTCGAGGCTGGCAGGTATCACACCGTAAAATGTGATGGTCTCAGGCGCTTTGCCACGGAGCTCGCTGAGGGTCAGGACTTCCTGAAGGCCTATCTGATGCGGAGACATCTTCGCAGGGATCTTGTCCAGCATGATGTCATTCTTTTCATACACACGCAGCTCGCCCGGAGTGCCTGAGGCCTCCAGGGAGTCTACGATGATGACATGGTCAGTCTCTTCCAGCTTATGTGTGGCGAGAATACCCATAGTGCCGCCGTCGTAGAATTCTACGTCCGACGACGGCATATATTTTTCATTCATTCTGCGCACGAGGTGAACCCCCAGCCCTTCGTCTGAAAGGAGGAGGTTACCTGCGCCAAATACTACAGTACGCATTTTTATCTTACCTTAACGCTTGTGAGCTCTTTACCGTCAGGGTCGATGGAGTGAACAGCACATGCGATACATGGGTCGAACGAGTGTACGGTTCTGATAACCTCGAGAGGTTTTTCAGGGTCTGCCACAGGGTTGCCCATGATGCTTGCCTCGTATGGGCCTGCGATGCCTGCTTCGTCTCTAGGGCCTGCATTCCATGTTGAAGGTACGACTGCCTGATAGTTTGTGAGCTTGCCGTTTTCCACACGCATCCAGTGGGAAAGTGTTCCTCTAGGAGCTTCGTGGAAGCCTACGCCCTGATACTCGCCTTTAGGCATTTCTGTATGGTTAGCGTAGATTGTATCTCCCTTAGCAAGGTTCTCCATAAGCATGTCGAGGTATGTAAGGGATTTGTTAGCCATAATAACGGAGCGCATAGCACGTGTTACGTGGCGTCCCATTGTAGACTGAAGGTCTGTTACTTTGATGCCGAGTTTTTTACATGCGCTGTCTACGAGAGTCTTAACATGTGTGTCCCCTGCAACGTATGATGCGAGGATCTGGGCAACAGGTCCGACCTGTATAGCTTTACCGTCGAGACGAGGAGCTTTACACCATGAGTATTTGCCGTTCGGGTCAAAGTCTGTGTAGTAAGGCTCTGTTTCGCCGTCCCAAGGTTTCTTCGGTTCGTCATCCTTGTACCATGCGTGCTTTGTAGACTCTGTGATGCCGTTGATGAGTGAAGCATCATTGTGGTCTTTCAGCAGAGTAAACTTTTTAAGATCGCCGTCGAGGATGATACCGCCGCGCATATCGAATTTTGTCATTTTAGAGTCAAGAGGGAATTCAGGTACAGCGAGGTAGTTATCTACGCCTTTACCGTACTTGAACCACTCAGGGTACATGCTGGCGATGGCGATAACGTCGTTGTAGAGAACTTTTTCTACGAAGTCTCTTGTCTCTGTCATAAGTGACTTCATGAGTGCAACGCGCTCCATGTTGAGTGTAGCTTCGTTGTCCATGTTTATAGCAGTGGCAACACCGCCCATGCAGAGGTTCTGTATGTGTGGGTTTTTACCGCCGAGTATAGCAACAGCCTGAGCTGCTTTTTTCTGATAGTCGAGAGCTTTAAGGTAGTGTGCAGCAGCCATGAGGTTTACTTCCGGGCTGAGCTTCATCGCAGGGTGCCCCCAGTATCCGGAGCCGAATATGCCGAGTCTGCCTGTCTGTACGAAGGCTGTGAGCTTCTCTTTAACAGCTTTGAATTCTGTCACACTGTTGCCAGGCCAGTCGGAAAGAGACTGAGCGAGCTGTGCTGTCTTTTTAGGGTCAGCGGAAAGTGCGCTTACGATGTCTACCCAGTCAAGAGCCGAGAGGTGGTAGAAGTGCACTATGTGGTCCTGTACGGAGTGCTGAGCGATGACGATGTTACGCACGAGCTGAGCGTTCAGAGGCACTTCCACGTTGAAAGCGTTCTCGAGTGAACGGATGGAGCTGATAGCGTGGACTGTTGTACATACGCCGCAGAATCTCTGTGCGAAAACCCAAGCGTCTCTAGGGTCGCGACCGATAAGTATCTTTTCGATACCTCTCCACATCTGTGCAGAGGACCATGCTTTTGAAACCTGACCGCCGTCGACTTCGAAATCGATGCGGAGGTGACCTTCAATTCTGGTAATTGGATCTATAGTAATTCTCTTACCCATTGTTAATTATCTCCTGAATATTTAGTGTGCCTGTGCTTTATTTGTGTGCACTTTAGGCATAATAGGGAACAGCTTCACAAGAACCATGTATCCCAGTATCTCAAATGCTATGAGACCGACAGTAATGAAAAATTCCGGCAGAGACGGAAAGTAGCTCCAGTTTCCGTGCGGGTTGAAGCCGAGCAGGTAAACGTTGAAACGATACCAGCCGCCCCCCACAAGGAGGAACATCGCAGATATGAAGACCATCCTGGGGGATGACCTGTACTGCTTCCACATCAGTATGAATGAGCCGCCTGTGATGAGGACGATCTCACTCACGAACATCATAGAGTTATAGTCGCCTGCGAAAGCTGCGCCGAGCTGGCCTCTGTTATAGAGGTCCCAGAAGCGGAGTGTCAGCCATACTGCAGTGACGTAAGGGATAACCCTTGAAAGTCTCTGTGTTTCTTTTTCGAACGGTCTGTTAAATGCCATAGATGATGCGAATGACTCAAACACAACTACGGAGTAACCGATATAAAGCGCGTTTATCACAAAGAGCAGAGGGAGAAACTCTGTGTGCCAGATAGGATTCACCTTTGACTTTGCGATGATAAGCATAGAGCCGAGTGAGGACTGGTGCATTGTCGGCAGGGTGATACCGAGTACCACGATGAAGATGAGCACTTTGTCCAGCTTCGGATATATTTTCATAGCGAAACGCTTAACAGCGGGGAACCTTGTAGTTTCAGCGTGGATGAATCTCTCAAGAATAGCAGGGAGAACTTCCAGCATGAGAACTACGTTGTATGCCATGATACACACGGCAACTTCGAACATTACAGAGTTCGGCTGCCAGCGTGTAGGCAGGAGGAAACTGTAAGCGTTCCAGTAGCGTCCGATATCCACCATAACGGAGAGACCGGCGAGCATGTAACCGAACATACTTGTAACCAGCGCAGAACGTATCAGCGGGTGGTATGTCATGCGGTTCATAATGTATATGATGATAGCCATGGCGTAACCACCACAGGCAAGAGCCGTACTGGTAGCAACGTCGTAGGCGATCCAGATACCCCATGGGTATCCGTCAGACATGTTTGAAACTGCTCCGATACCTTTTACAAAACGTACACCGACAAGGACAAATCCTAAAGCGGTGAAAAAGAGGAGCACATAGAATGCAGGGGTCAGGATTTTTGCCCTGTGGATATGATATTCATCGTGATGACCGGCCATTACTTATCCCCCTCATCTTTTTTCTTCAGTTCTTCTTCTATCTCATGGTCTATCTCGTGTTCCTGTTCTACCTGATGCGCTGTCTTTCTGTTTTTCAGAGCGACCATAGCGAGGAATCCGTAAAGAGCCACAGGAGCTATGAAGCCCTTGTAGATAGTGTGCTGAATGTGCTCAGACATAACAGCGGCGGATTCTTTCTCCAGCATAGGGAAGCCGAGGTTTTCGAAAGATGTGCCTGCGAGGTAGATAACATTTGTACCCCCTACCTCATGCTCGCCGTATATCTCCTGCTGATATTTCTCAGGATGGGCGGCCATGCGCATCTTTGCTTCTTTGAGCAGGTCTTTACGCTTACCGTAGATAACAGCACTTGTAGGGCATGTTTCACAGCATGCAGGTTCGTTCTTCACCTTAAGGTTAGTGTATTTGCAAAGGTCGCATTTCACTATCTTAGGGAAAGGTTTCGGCCACTCAAATTTAGGTATGTTGAACGGGCACGCTACCTGACAGTAACGGCATCCGATACACTTATCTTTGTCATAGAAGACGATACCGCGTTTCTCTTCTTTCTGCATTGCGCTGACAGGGCAGGCAGAAACACATGAAGGCTTGATACAGTGCATGCACTGATGCTTCACGTATGAGAAGTATTCGTCGTCTTTGAAAAGTTTGATGATGTTTCTTGTTCTGTAGTCCAGATCATCAGGAGAGTCCCAGAGTCTGTCATTATCATTAGGAGATGAGACAGCCTCCATGTCGTTTACCTGCTTACATCTGGTCACACACGCCTTGCAGCCTACGCAGAGCGTAGAGTCATAAAGCATGCCTACTGCTTCGTCATCCGCCTTAAGGTCGGTTTCGTCTGCATGAGCTCCCATTGGGGAGAGAAGAAGAGCGCCTCCGGCTGCGGCGGATTTTATAAAATCACGCCTCGTCTTCTTCATCTTCGACCCCCTTAGGCAGCTTTTTCGCCATCATGGCGCTCGCACCGATAGCAGCACCGGCTACAACGCCGACGACGCCTGTGGTGAGAGGGTCAGCTCCCTTGCCGCGTTTGGAAGGTTTTGCATTAGGATAGAAGTCAGGTGGTGTGACTTCGTGTATCTGAACCTTGTCGTATATAGATGTATGGAACATAACATCCGGCTCTGTACAGCCGATACACGGGTGACCCATAGATACGGGCCATACGCCCACATCGTTGAATCTCTGTACGGAACAGTTAGCGAATGTTACAGGGCCTTTGCAGCCGAGTTTATAAAGACAGTAGCCTTCAGAGTGGCCTTTGTCGCCGAATTCTTCTGCGAAGCGGCCTGCATCGAAGTGAGGTCTGCGTTCGCAGTGCTCGTGGATTCTGCGTCCGTAAGCAAATTCAGGTCTGCCGAGGGCATCGAGCTTAGGCAGTTTTTTAAATGTAAGGTAGTAAAGTATAGTGGAAAGCAGATTGTACGGGCTAGGAGGACATCCGGGCACGTTGATAACAGGTCTGTCTTTCACAAGGCTGGAAGCGGAAACTGCATTTGTTGGGTTTGGATCTGCAGCCTGTACACCGCCGAACGCTGAGCAGGTTCCGATACATATAACCGCTGCGGCTCCTTCGGATGCTTCTTTAAGTGAATCGACAGCTTTCTTTCCTGCAACTTTGCAGTAGATTCCGTCATCGCCGAGTGGTACGGCGCCTTCGACAACAAGTATATAGTTGCCCCAGTTGTTTTTCATGCTTTCTTTTAGTGAGTGTTCCGCCTGATGTCCGGAGCCGGCCATGAGTGTCTCATGATAATCCAGTGATATAAGATCAAGGATAAGTGCCGCAGGGTCCGGGTGACCGGAGCGGATGAGCGATTCTGAACAACCGGTACATTCCTGAAAGTGAAGCCAGATAACAGGCGGTCTGTCATCGGCGGTGGCAGCCTCGGCTACCTTAGTGTGCATTGCATACGGCAGTCCCATCATAGCGGTAAGTCCTGCGCTTAAACGCAGAAAATCACGCCTGTTGAGCCCTGCTGCAAACAGAGAGTTCTCAGACATATTAAACCTCTTCTAATGTTAGTAATTTTCAAAAGTTAAAATGTATCGTGTCGTATGCAAATAATGGTGGGAGTGACTGTTTAAATAGATGTCACGAATATTATATAAACATATTAACCGGATTAAAGCAAGAACTATTTAATTTAAGCCATTGTGAAATGGAAATAGTGTTTGAAAATGGCGTAAATCGGCAATTGTTCTATTGTGTACATGTGTATAGGGAAATTGATGCGTCATGCACGGGAGTAAGAGTTACTGGTTTTAATTTAATTATTAATTATGCTAAAATGGTTTTTAGAAAGTTAGATGGAGATCAAAATGACACTCAGTCTGAAGATGCTAAGTATACTGACAGGCGAAGATAATACAGAGAGAGCATGCAGGGATATACCCGAAATTGCTTGTAAACATTCCGAACATAATTACCGTATGAATCTGTTCAACGGGTCATGCTCAAAGCTCGCTGAGCAGGTCTCGGGGCCTAATATTGTCATTCCGTGGCTGCTCACCATAATCGGCGCTCCGGCGTGGTCTATGGGGCTTGTTATGCCGATGAAACAGGCGTTCTCTTTAATACCGCAGTTATTTGCGGCGGGATACATACGCAGACTTGCCGTCAGGAAGCACGTGTGGACGTCCGCAGGGGTGCTTCAGGCACTGTGTCTTTTTGCTATGATACCTGCGGGTTTATTTTTATCTCCTGTTTTTGGTGCTCTTGTTATACTTTTACTTTTGGCTGTTTTCAGCACCGCCAGCGGTACGGCATCCGTCGCATTTCAGGATGTGCTGGGCAAAACGATAGATAAAGGACGCCGAGGCGGACTTTTATCTGCAAGGGCTCTTGTGGGCGGGATACTGACCATAGCGGCAGGGCTCATCATAGGCAAGCCCCATGTGGATGTCGGAAACCATGCCGTGTATTATATGGTCGCCTGCGGAGCTTTTCTCTGGTTTGCGTCTGCCATGTTCTTTGGAGCGATAAAAGAGGATGCAGGTGCGACCGAAGGGGGCAGGAACGCCATCGAAGAGGCGGGTGCGGGCTTTCTGAATTTTAAAAGGTTCAAAGGATTCAGACTGCATTTATATGTGCGTGCACTCCTTCTCGCTGTGGAGGTTGCAGTGCCTTATTTTGTGCTGTTTGCAAATCAGAAGATAGAGAGTACGGCGGGGGCAGTGGGGATGTTTATCACTGCCATAGGTATATCACAGCTCATCAGCAGCCCCTTCTGGGGAAAGCTGGCGGATAAGACAAGCCGTACAGTGCTTATATACAGCGGTGTTATCAGTGCTGCTGCATCCGGTGTCGCTCTTTTTGCCCTTGTGGTTTCAAACCATACGCTGTCCTTCGGGCTGATAGGTCTGTCATTTCTGATGATAGGTCTGGCGGAATCAGGCGTGCGCCTCGGCAGAAAGACATACATCGTCGATGCCGCTCCAAAGGCAGAGCGTCCGACATTTACGGCTTTCAGCAACAGTCTGATAGGTGTGCTGGCTCTCGGAACCAGCTTTCTGGGAATAGTGGCGGATAAGTATGGATCGCCGTATGCCTTGGCTGTTCTCGGTGTTGTGAGCCTTGCAGGTGCGTTTCTGGCTGTTCTCATGCCGGAGGCGGAGGAGATGACAAAATCCTAGATAAGTCCTATACCGTGCATTAATTCATATACGGCAGCGCTTAATATACATGCGCCAAAGAGGAGTGCGAGGGGTTTCGGTATGGGTAATCGTTTGCCTTTGGATACAAAGACTCTCCAGTCTCTTTCAGGTATATGTCTGGATGTGAAAAGTATGGGGAATTCCAGTATGGGAGCCACAACAAAGGCTCTGGCGACTTTATCGCCTTTTTCCGTATGCACTTTTACTACTTTTTCCGTGTAGCATGTGAAGGGGTCTTTCAGTCCTTCATATTTTCGTAGCTCTTTCATGGTCTGGGTATCCACTCGGTAGAGCTCGCCTTTTACGAGGCTGTTGGTTTCATTGTGTATTAGTATGGGATAATCGGAACAGAAGAAACGAAGGTCTCCGCAGAGGCTGGCCTCTCCGAGGTATTCTGCATTCTGCATGAATTCGCTGTGACCGTAAAAACCCTGCATCAGAGAGCCGTAAGTGAAAACAGTGTAGCTTCTAGCCAAAACCTTCTCCGTTTATTTGTCCGACGTTGTATTCGTAAAGCTGTCGGATGCGCTTCATTGCTTCTTTTCTATACCATACGGGGAGAGAGATTTCAACTTCAAGCCCCCGCTCCAGACGGGAGAAAAAGTCCTCTGTGCCCTCCTTTGGCAGTGTCGGTTTCTCTGCCCATTTCAGCAGTTTATTAGAATATAGGTCAATATCATAAAAACTAAAGATGTTTTTACAGGCTAAGAGTGTCAGGATAGACGGCTCATATGTTTTGCGTCGGGCGAATTCACGGCAGGCACGCATATGTGTGAATTCAACGGTGGAGACCCAGCCTTTGTCGTTGCGCCTGTCCCGCATCAGTGCCCAGTTTTTCATGTTTTTTTCCAGTATGCGTGTTTCGACACCTTCTTTGAAATGGCCAGTGCATAGAAATATGTGCTGGATATCCTCAAAAGTCGGTTTTGGCAGTTTTTTACATTTGCTTTCAGTCTGGAATGTCACATGGAGGCTGTGGGGCTTTATAGGAGTGAATTTTATAGCTTCTTCGATGAGCCTTGCAGAAAGAGCGGGGCTTGTGGACAAAGGCTGTGAAGGGGTGAAGGTGATGTCCGGGCGGGTAAATGTATATTCCAGAAATCCGCCTTTGCGTATGAACTGCTTAAAGGGCATCTCAGCATCTACATATGCACCGAAACGCCACATGAATTTCGTAAGGTGGTAATAATGATATTTGGAAAAATTGAGCATTGCGTCGTTCTTTGCCGATTCGAACAGTCTCCCCGCAGTCTTTCCCCTGTTTGAGAATTCCAGCTCGATGCCCATTGGGGTGTTTGCATGTATCATATGCTCTGAGGAGTAGCAGCAGCCTTTGTGATCGCAGTAGCTGTTGACCCGTTTGTTCAGCTCCAGTATGAGGTCTGTAACGGACATGAACATGTCTGGGTTGAAATAGAATTTCTGTCTGTTATTGTTATATTCTTTCAGTGCGAGCATGGTCGCCATGGCAAAGCGGGAGTAAGTGTCTCCGTTTGCGCATAGGGAAGGGTACATCCTTCTTTCGATGCGTCTGGCTATCAGATTCACACAGAAGACGGCGCTGAGCAGTCTGAAATATCTCTTATGCCATTCTTCTCTGTGGACGTAGCGTTTTTCAAAAAAGTATTCTATTTCTTTCAGGACTTCTCTTTTTAGCACATGCAGTCTTTTTCTGTTATGTACTACTTGATAGTATATAGGTCCTGATAAAAGGTAATATAATACCGTTATATTATTCATGTGATATTATATTGGCAGATGCGAGGTATGTCAACGGTAACGGAGGAGACCCTCTTCAAATTTTTCGAACCTGTGGCTTTCTTCCGAACCTTCGGGCATATCCGGGCTGACCTGAAATCTTTCTATAACTATCTTTTTCCCTTCGGTGAGAGTGATATTTTTGAAAGGGTTTCTGTAGCTGACAGAGTTAAGCTGTCTGGCGGAGAAGTATTTCACGGTCTTTTCCCCTGAGTCATCGACTGTCAGGTTTCTGATATATCCGTTTTCGGTCATTACCTCTTCGTCTTTTATCATGTGCTCTATGCAGCGTTTCCGTGATGCATAGCCCTGATATCTATTCTTATAGGCAAATGAGCAGTAATTGACGGGGAGGTCTATGCCGTTCTCTTTTGTATAGAGCATCAGCTTCAAAGCAGTGAGCTCAGATTCGGCGACAAGCACGGATTCGTTGCTGATGTAGTGATAGTCTCTCTCTATCAGTTTTTCAAAGTTGTATGGGGTGAGGCGGAGCTGGTGCAGGTTCAGGTGCTTCACCCCGAGGTCTGCCAGCTCTTTCGCTGTGTCTTTCATTCTGTCGTATTCTTCGGGTACGGCGGGTACTTCGACTGTGACAACGGGGATGTGCCCCACGGCTAGCTTCAGCTTTGAGAGGTCATAGTCTGTTGCGCCGATGTCGAAACGTATCTCGTTCAGCCCTGCGTTTTTCAGCTTTTCTATTATCTGCGGTGTGACCAGTGTGCCGTTGGTATACATCCACACATACATTTCATCGCCGAAGGCCTGCTTTACAGCGGATATGTAGCTGACGGTCAGCTCAGGTGTCAGGAGAGGTTCGCCCCCGCTGATGCTTGCGCCCCTGTATCCGAACTCTCTCAGATAGGCGACGTATTCATCGGGGCTGTCGAAGGTGACGGCGTTGGTTGTTGGTTTGCACTGTTCGTCCTGAGAAGCAGGGCAGTAGAAACAGTCACAGTTGCATCGTCCGTTTATGAAAAGGCACGACCAAAGCCCTTCTCCGCAGAGTCTGCATCCGTTAGACAGAGATGACGCATCTGCTTTCGTATTTCTGTGCGTCCATTTTACATGTCCGCTCAGTTTGGAGAGGAGCTCGCTCCTTTCCGCTTCGAATGCTTCTGCCGACTCTTCATTCAGGAACGGTATGAACGAATACATTCTTCCGAATTCGCTGCTGTTCAGCTCTGCGTATCTCTCTTTCATGTTTTCACCTTATGGCTCGTATAAAGAGAGATTGCATTTTTTTATGATGCGGTCAAGCGTAAGTTATTGACATGTAATAATAATCTAGACATGTAATATGCATGTAAAGATGTTTCATACATATATATTATGAGCCTTGTTTTGGATGGTTTATCTGATTTTTTATCAGCAATCTTAATCTATCCGATTTTTCTTGAAATATAATTGATTAAGGCGTAAAAAAGACGTCTATGTTTTATATTTGTAAAAGTTATTTAATATAATTAATAAATTTTGGAGCATGTTTTGAAGTTTTTGAGATTTATAGAGAATTTTGCCAACAATGTGAACGGCAAAATAGGCTATATCACATCGTGGCTGACTACGGCTCTGGTGCTTATCGTTTGTTACGATGTTTTTACAAGATATGTCCTGCGTGACAGCTCTGTTGCCGTGCAGGAGTTTGAGTGGCATCTTTTTGCCGTAATATTCCTTCTGGGCGCTGCTTACACCCTGAAGCTGGATAATCATGTCCGTGTGGACGTGCTTTACACCAGATTCAGCCCAAAGACCAAGGCTATCGTGAATCTGGCGGGCACACTGCTTTTCCTGCTCCCTTTCTGCCTGCTGGTGGTGAAGACGAGCATCCCTTTTGCGAAAAATGCTTATGTCTTTCATGAGGTTTCCCCTGACCCGGGCGGTCTGACAAACAGATGGATCCTGAAGTCCTTCATAGGCATCGGTTTTGCCCTGCTTTTTCTTCAGGGGCTGGCTCTGGCTGCAAGGTCTGTGCTGACCCTCGCAGGTGATAAGGAGGAAGCCAATGGCTGAGATGCTCCCTATATTACTCTTCCTTTCTCTTTTCATACTGCTTATGTTTGGTTTCCCTGTTGCGTTCACCCTCGGCGGTGTTTCGCTTGTGTTCGGATACTTCACATTCGGGCTCGATTTCTTTAATCTGCTTCCTCTGAGGATATGGGGCGTCATGACCAACTATGTTATGATAGCCGTTCCCCTCTTTGTATATATGGGTGTCATGCTGGAGAAATCCGGTCTGGCCGAAGAACTGCTCGAGACTATGGCGCTGCTTTTCGGCAGGGTAAGGGGCGGTCTGGCTATATCTGTTATTGTGGTGGGTGCACTGCTCGCTGCCTCTACGGGGATAGTCGGTGCCACAGTGGTCACTATGGGTCTGCTCAGTCTGCCTACCATGCTGAAGCGTGGGTACAGCCCTGAGGTCGCCACCGGTACCATCTGCTCTGCGGGTACTCTCGGACAGATCATCCCGCCGTCCATCGTACTTGTCCTTCTGGGCAGCATCCTGAATGTGTCCATCGGTGATATGTTCATGGGGGCTGTACTGCCGGGATTCATGCTCGTCGGGCTTTATTTTGTATGGATTATGATAGTGGCTTTCACACGTCCGAAGTCTGCCCCTGCTATGCCTGCTGAAGAACTCGCAGATTTCAAAGGCTGGGCAATGCTCGCACGTATAATGAAAGCATTTTTACCGCCGTTTGCGCTGATACTCTGCGTTCTCGGCTCTATATTCAAAGGTGTTGCATCGCCAACTGAAGCCGCTGCTGTAGGTGCTTTTGGTGCTACTTTCCTCACAGCCGTTCAGGGTAAGCTGAAATATGCCACTCTGAAGGCCGTTATGAAAGAGACAACAGCCCTGACATCTATGGTTTTCATTATCCTTGTGGGTGCTACAGCATTCGGACTGGTATTCAGAGGGCTCGACGGAGACGTTTACCTCAGGGATATGATTATTGGCTCTGACCTTTCGCCTTATGCATTTATCGCCGTGGTGATGCTCGTCATATTCATTGCGGGCTTCTTCATAGACTTCATTGAGATCACGTTCATCATCGTTCCCGTGGTTGCGCCGATATTCGAACACATGGGTATAAACCTGCTGTGGATAGGTGTTCTGATAGCTATGAACCTGCAGACTTCTTTCCTCACTCCGCCGTTCGGCTTTGCGCTGTTCTTCCTGAAAGGGGTCGCACCGTCGAATGTGACAACGGGACATATATACAGGGGTATCATACCTTTCATCATCATCCAGCTCATCGGGCTTGCTGTTGTTGTTATGTATCCTGAGATAGTCACATGGCTGCCTGAGGCACTGGCTAAGAACTGATAAAAAGATAAGTAATTTATGACATAAAAAAAGGCACTCTTTTGGGCAAAGCGTTCCGGAGGTGTGTTGAAAGTTTGATCTACAATAATAAAATCCCCGATGTTTATAGTAACACCGGGGATTTTTGTTTCCGGAAAATATTTTCTTGTCATCCTGAGCCTGCTTCGGCAGGCGTGGGGATCTCAAACCCCTGGTCAGCATTAATTTACAGTCACAGTGACGATATGTCATTGCTTGCTGAAGGTTATGAGATTCTTATGTCGCCAGTGGCTCCTCAGAATGACTGTTTTAGGTAACTGTCATTTATAGCGTTGTATGCTTATTTGTTCATTTCGTAGAACATAGCCTCGGAGAGCTTCGCCCACTCGCTGATGTCCTTTTTGAATGCGCTGTAAGATTCGTAAACCTTTTTGCTCATCGCATCCTTTTCTGTAACTTCCTGAATAACTTCTTCGCTGAGTACTTTGAACTTTGCGAGAACGTCAGCAGGGAATTTTTTAAGCTGAACGTGGTGTTCGTTTACGAGCTTTTTCAGATAGATGTTGTTCTGAGACTCGAACTTAGTGAGCATCCATACGTTTGCTCTGGCGCATGCCGCCTGTACTATCTGCTTAAGGTCTTCCGGCAGTTCTTCGTATTTGGATTTGTTCACGAAGACCTCAGTGGAAGAACCGCACTCGTGCCAGCCGGGATAGTAGTAGAACTTAGCCACTTTATAGAATCCCATCATATAGTCGTGGTATGGTCCCACCCATTCTGTAGCATCTATAACGCCTCTTTCGAGGTTTGTATATATCTCTCCGCCGGGTGAAAGGACTACAGCACCGCCAGCCTTAGCGATAACTTTACCGCCGAGTCCGGGGATCCTCATTTTGAGTCCTTTGATATCCGCTATGGAGTTGATCTCTTTATTGAACCAACCGCCCATCTGGAATCCGGTGTTACCGGAGAGGAAAGGCTTCAGGTTGAACTGAGCATAAAGTTCGTCCCAGAGCTCCTGTCCGCCGCCCTGATATATCCAAGAGTTGAGCTGCTGAGCATTCATTCCGTATGGAACAGCCGAGAAGAACTGTGTCGCAGGTGATTTACCCGCCCAGTAGTAAGATGAAGCGTGCCCCATCTCCACCATGCCCTGGCTGACAGCGTCGAAAGCCTGCATAGCAGGAACGAGCTCTCCACCGCCGTATACAGTCACTTTAAGACGTCCGTCGGACATCTCTGTGATCCACTTGGCGACAAGGTCTGCGCCTTCGCCCAGAACAGGGAAGTGCGGTGCCCATGTTGTCACCATTTTCCATTTATAGCTTTTTGGTTTAGCATGTACATTGGGTGCTGCGAATGCTGCAGTGGCAGCGGCAGCCGTAACTCCGGCTTTTTTGAGGAAATCTCTTCTTTTCATCCCCTTATTTGAGTCCATTAAGACCTCCATTGTATAAATAATGTTAGCTGATTATATCTGTTCAGCAATATTTGACAAGGTTTAATACTCGCCCCTGTTTGGAACAATGCAGATAAATGTGAATTCGCCCTCTGTGGTGCTTTTGAACTGGTGCTCCACATTTGAAGGTACGAATGCGACATCCCCCTCAGAGACAGGGTTTTCCTTCCCGTCCATGAAGAGTATGCCTTCGCCTTTGATAATGTAGTTTATGTGGGGCCAGTCGTGGGCGTGCTTTGGAGTGTTGCCCATTTCGGTGATGGTGAAGACACGCATCACATGGTCTTCCCAACCTTCTTCTTTACCCACTGCCACCTGCTTCATCACGTTCACTGCGCCGGGCATGTCCATAGGTGTTCTTTTTATGAATTTAAGGCTGTCGACAAACATTAAAAAACCTCCCTTGTTACCTCAGATTGTATGTATTACATTGATATTATCGCAAAATATATAGTTGTGCAACGGCACGATAAACCGGAGGATCTGATGAAAGCAGTGATTGTGGACAATTTCGGCGAGGCTGATGTTTTAAAAGTTAGCGAGATAGATAAACCTGCCGTCGGAGCAGACGAGGTTCTTATAAAAGTATACGGAGCAGGGGTAAACCCCGTGGACGGGAAGACACGCAAAGGTATGGGCTTTGTGGCGGAAGCAGTGAAGGATCATATGCCGTGGATACCCGGTCTGGATGCTGCGGGCATCGTGGAGGAGGTCGGCTCCGCCGTGACAGAGTTTCAGGCGGGCGACAGAGTCTTCGCAAGGCTGGAGTTTCTGAATAAATGCGGCGCCTATGCCGAATACACCGTAGCGAAGGAATCCATAGTGGCGAAAGCACCGGAGAATATCGAGCTGCTCTATGCATCGGGGCTGCCTGTTGCGGGGCAGACGGCATGGCAGGCGATGTTTGACGTGGGGAATGTGAAAGAGGGCGACAGGGTTCTGATACATGCCGCTGCGGGCGGTGTGGGGCATCTGGCTGTCCAGTTTGCGAAGATGAAGGGGGCGTATGTGGTTTGTACCGCATCGTCGCACAACAGGTCTTTCCTAGAGGAACTCGGCGCAGACGAGGTGATAGATTATAAGGTCAGAGATTTCGCGGAGTCTGAGCCTTTCGACTTTATCCTCGATAACATGGGCTTTGAAGTCGGTGAGAAGTCTCTGGAGGTTTTAAAGCCCGAGGGGATGATGGTCACAGTGCCCACAGTGACAGCCGAGCGTGTGATAAAAGCGGGCGAGGCAAAGGGGCTGAATGTGAAAGGAGTGAAGGTCGGGCTGTCGAAGGAAGGGCTGAATAAGCTGGCAGATCTGGTGGACGGCGGGTTCATCCGTGTGTTCATCTCGGCTATATATTCGATGGATCAGGCTGTGCAGGCTCATAAAGACATAGAGTCGGGGCACACCAGAGGCAAGATCGTCCTCGGTATAGCATAAAACGAAAATGGGTAACGGTCATTCTGAGCGAAACGAAGAATCTGGTAGGTATGCTCAGAATGACTTTATATAATTGTTATCTTTCAAATTTCTTTTCGGGAACTCTGTCCCTCTTTCCGGGGGCGAACTCCACGGACTTTGTCGGGCATACCTCTATGCATGTACCGCATGAGAAGCAGTCCGGTATGGTCAGCTTGTCCTGTTTCAGTATTGCTTCCATCACTGTCGACGGGCACGAGTCTGCGCATTTACCGCAGGCTATGCATGTATCGTATTTTACTTTTATCCTGAATGTACTCAGCTTTTCAACTATCCACCCCACAAAACCGAACGGGCAGAACATGCTGCACCACGGTCTGTATGTGAAGAGTGAGAGGACGAGTATAAAGGCGATGAATATTCCGCCTGATAGGGTGACGGCCTTCGGGCTGAATATCTTGAACGGGTCATACCCTGCGAAGATGTCGGCGGCATATACAAAAGCCGAATAAAACATAGCTCCGAATACCAGCAGTCTGATGGCGTTTGTGGTGACGAATGGCACTTTATACTGTGCCACTGCGCCTTCGCCCGTGTCTTTCTTATTACGTCCGAGTCTGAATATAAAGTCCTGCAGAGTGCCGAGCTGGCATCCCCATGAGCATATGAATTTATTCGCAAAGAGCACTGTCAGCAGGAAAACACTAAGGGCGACCATCCTCGGCGGGAATATCACGCCAGCCTTCCCATAGAGGTAGACGGCGTCCTTCACCGTGCCCATCGGGCTGGGGTCGGAGCCGAGTATGATGCCGAATACGGCGAATGATGCTGCATATATCCATTTTCTGTTTGATGCTTTTATCTTTCTTTTTTTCAGCAGTATGAATGCCGTGATGAGGAAGACTAACCAAAGGGCAAATTTCAGCGGTATCTTAACCCAGTTTTTTGATTCGCTCTCTGCTTTCAGCGATGCGGACTGTTTATATTTCATTTGGATATCTTCGGGCGAGCCGAAGTCTGTGAGTTTCCTTTCAAGGTCTGTCGGTGATGTCAGCCCGAGCAGGTTCTTGGCGAATGGCTTTTCCATGCCGTTTGCGCTGATGAATTCTCCCACGGTCATTTCGGATGTTATGTTCAGCTTCAGGTCATCAGGGAGCTTCTCGGGCTTGCCCCCCCACATGTTTGCAGAGACAAAAGAGAGTGATAAAACAAGCAACACGACTATAGCAAAAGAGACGGCTGTTTTCATGGTCATCACCTTATTGTGAATTATCGGAGTACAGTGAGATTATATACCAGTTTATAGGGCATACAATTAAAATAATATCATATGATCATTTCATATGCGTATAGATATAAATGTGTGTTAAGATTCATAAGATTAGATACAAGGCTGTAGAATGAGCATAAAATCAAAAACTCTATACATCACAATGGCCATTACTCTTGTTGCTTTCACCTATTACATAGCAGAGCAATGGTATCAGTTTAACCGAAATACTGAGCTGCTGCACAAAGAGCAGGTCAGCATAGTAGAGAATTATTACGAAAACTTCCCTATGCGTATACTTATGCTGCTGCGTTCCAGCACCGGCTTCCTCCTCAGTGATAAAGAGCTCGCAGAAGCCTTTGTTAAGCAAGACAGGGAAGCCCTCGGTAAGATTTCTAAAAGGTATTACTCATATATTGATATGGTATTTTCCCGTTCGGGTATGGTACTGAACTTCATCACAAAAGAAGGCGATGTCATATACCGTGCGCAGGCTCCCGAAAGATACGGGGACTCCATAGCCGACAGAGGGATGATAGCTACCGCCATGAGAGAGAACAGATCCGTACAGGGGATAGAGATGGGGCGAAAGGGTCTCTTCCTGCGTCATGTCCAGCCTGTGCTGTTTAAAAACGGCTTTGCGGGATTCATTGAGACAGGTGTGCACATCAGCTTTTTCGCCAAGCGCATCGAGAGCATCGCCGGTATCAAGACCCTCGTGCTGGTTGATAAAGAGCACGCAGCCTATAACCCCGCAGTGCTCCCCACCGTGGGCGGTATTACCGAATATTACAACAATACGGGGATGCCTCTGGATATCTTCGTAAAGCAGTTTCGTGCCGAAAAGGGGATAAGCTATGTCCGCCTCGAGGGGAAAGACTTTGAGATCATAAAAGAATTTGCACTCAAGAACTATAAAGGGGAAAAGATAGGCGACTATGTCTTTTTCGCCGAGCGGAGCAGTCTGCACTCATGGTTCTTTGGTCACATTATATATATGGCAATTATCGGCGTGTGCGGCATATTTGTCGTTATGTATGTGATACGCAAAGGCTTTGTCAAATCCATCGAAGAGCTGGAGATAGAGCATAAGGTCATCCTGAATGAGCTGGTGATGACAAACATCGGGCTCGAAGACCGCATAAAGCAGGAAGTTGAAAACAACAGAGAGAAAGACATCATCATCAATCAGCAGAAGAAGGTGGCAGACATGGGGCAGATGCTGTCTGCTCTGGCGCATCACTGGCGTCAGCCTATTAATGCCGTCGGGCTCTACATACAGGATGTCATGGATGCATACCGTTCGGGGGAGCTGGACGAGGAATACATAAAGCAATTTGAGAAGACCAGCCTGATACTACTTAAAAACCTTTCGGATTCCATCGACTCCTACAAGGCTTTCTATAAACCGTCGGAAGACTCGAAGGATATCCGTGTGGCAGAGGTGGTGTGTGATATAGTCTCCCTTCTGGATTCTTCGCTGAAGGCAAACGGCGTGAAGATGCTCTTTTCCGCTGACTGCACCGATTATAAATTCGGATATAAAAAGTTTGACGAGATAGACAAATGCGGGTGCGAGGGGCTTTGTGTCCACGGGCCTGTGAATGAGTTCAAGCAGTCGCTTATGAACATCATCTTCAACGCTATGGACGCTGTGGAAGAAAAATACGGCGAAAAGGGCGGCGGAGAGATAAAGATACGCCTCACCGAGCACGACTCCGAGCTCACCTTAGATATCACAGACAACGGCTCCGGCATCAGAAATGAAGACATGGACATGATATTCAACCCGTTCTTTTCCACTAAGGATGAAGGGCAGGGGGTCGGACTCGGACTCTACATGGCTAAAACTGTTCTGGAACGCCACATGGGCGGGAAATTGACCGTAACATGCTATGAAGGTGAGACATCTTTCCGAATTAGCCTCAAAAAAGTATAATTTTTATTAAAATATTTAAAATACCTCTTCCCTTATTGTCAAAAGTAGTGAATACTGTCTGGCTTTTGAATATAAGGAGCCTTTAATACATCATGGGAAAAGTACAGAACGAGAAACTGAGAAATATAGCAATCATCGCACACGTTGACCACGGTAAGACCACCCTCGTAGACGCCCTCTTCAAACAGAGCGGTATGTTCAGAGAGGAGCAGGAAGTTGAGGACAGGCTGATGGACAGCATGGACCTCGAGCGTGAGCGAGGCATCACCATCTCTGCGAAGAACTGCGCAGTTAAATGGGGCGATATAAAGATCAACATCCTGGACACACCGGGACACGCCGACTTCGGCGGTGAGGTTGAGCGTGCGCTCTCTATGGTGGACGGCGCAATACTCCTCGTGGATGCGTCCGAAGGACCGCTCCCTCAGACAAGATTCGTTCTGGGTAAGGCTTTCGAAGCAGGGCTTAAGATCATCGTTGTTATCAACAAGATCGACAGACCAGACGCCCGTATAAATGAAGTGCTTAATGAAATATACGACCTCTTCATCGACCTCGGCGCCGATGACGAGCAGATAGAATTCCCTGTATTCTACGCTATCGGTAAGCAGGGTATATGTAAGAAAGAGCTCGAGGACGAAGGCAAAGACCTTCAGCCGCTCTTCAACGCTATCGTTGAGCAGATCCCTGCTCCTACATATAAAGAGGAAGAGCCTTTCCAGATGCTCGTGAGCGACCTCGGATATTCCGAATACCTCGGCAGACTCGCAGTGGGCAAGGTTATCAACGGATCAGCTAAATCAAACGAAACACTTGTACGTATGGGACCTGACGACATAAAGCAGACCCTCCGCGTTACAAAACTACAGATATATGACGGACTGGGCACAAAGGAAGTCGCTGTTGCCGACCCGGGCGAGATCATTGTCCTTTCCGGTATCGAAGACATCCTCATCGGAGACACAATCTGTACAAAAGATGCTCCGAAAGCTCTCCCTAGAATCACAGTGGACGAGCCCACAGTTGCTATGCAGTTCCTTCCAAACAACGGACCTCTTTCCGGTCAGGAAGGGAAACTCGTACAGTCTAACCGTATAAAGGACAGACTGGTAAAAGAGACACTTCAGAACGTTGCTATCAAAGTTGAGGAAGATAAAGAGCGTGACTGCTTCATCGTGAAGGGCCGTGGTGAATTCCAGATGGCCATCATCCTTGAAACAATGCGCCGTGAAGGATTCGAAGTTTGCGTCGGACGTCCCGAGGTTATCTTCAAAGAGGTAGACGGACAGGTTTGCGAGCCTATCGAACACCTCTTCATCGACTGTGACGAGGCTTTCGTCGGTGTTATCACTGAGAAGCTCTCCATCAGAAAAGGACGTATGACAAACCTTATAAACAACGGAACAGGACGTGCGAGACTTGAGTTCTCCATCCCTTCCCGCGGACTTATCGGATACAGAGACGAATTCCTCTCCGACACTAAGGGTACAGGTATCATGAACTCACTCCTTCAGGGATACGAACCGCACAGAGGCGATATACCTTCCAGATTCACAGGTTCTATCGTTTCCGACAGAGCAGGAAAGGGCGTTACATACGGTCTCTTCCACCTCGAGCCTAGAGGCGAGCTTTTCATCAAAGCGGGCGACGTCGTTTACGAAGGTATGATCATCGGTGCGTACAACAAAGATAACGACCTTAACGCAAACCCTTGTAAAGAAAAGAAACTTACGAACGTTCGTGCATCCGGTAAAGATGATGCGCTCACACTTACTCCTGTGACACCTATGACACTGGAAAAGGCGATACACTTCATCGCTGATGACGAGCTGGTGGAAGTTACTCCGAAGAACATCCGCCTTCGTAAGAAGATCCTCGGTCAGCAGGAAAGACACACAGCCAGAGCGAAAAAACTCTCCGGCAAAGCATAACAAGACTCTACGCCGTGACCGCATTCGGTGTGCCTGACTCGGGCGTTCCCGATGGTCACTTTCTAAAATAAACGTGAAAAATCATCTCCGGAGGCTATACTAAGTGTATAAGCCTTCGGAGGTGGTAAATGCCGCATCTTCAGTTTGACATAAACCGTCCGCTTCAGGACGAAGACAAGATTTTCTTCAGCGAAAAGATCAAAGCGCTCTTCAGCGAGGTTATGGGCACGGGCACAGACCATATCAGCATATCCATCAGAGAGCACGACACATATAACCTTTTCATAGGCAGGGTAGAGGATAATAAGCAGGGTGTAGCCCTTGTGAATGCCGACATACGTGAAGGGCGGGAGCTCATCCAGAGGCGTTCCCTAGCACTCGGCTTTATGGGTATCATCTTCGACGTGTGGGGCATCCCGCACCAGAATGTCTATGTTACTTTCACAGAGCATAAGGGTGAGGATTTTCACCTGCACGAGCGTTACCTCGCTTCATGGCAGGACGGGGAGGATCCATTAGCTGATTAAAAATGCGTCCCTGCATTTTTAATTCGGTCGTTCAGCCTTACAAGTTACGGCTTCACTCCCACTCCGCTTGAACTTTCAGTATAGTGTGGATGTCATTGCGAGGAGCGCAGCGACGCGGCAATCTCTGTAAAAGTATTTACATTCAGCTCAGCCTTCTATCAGTTCCTTTGCCATGCGCTTAAATATCAGCTTGTGAAAGGGGAGCATTGTGTACCAGTAAAGCCTGCCCAGAATCCCCTTTGGGTATAAAAAAAGAGTCTGTATCAGATATCCGTCGACAACCTGAAACTCCAGCCATGCATCGGCGGGTAGCTTCATCTGTGCCGAGAGTAGAAGCCGTTTATCCGGAACAATATCCACAACCTTCCACCAGTCGAGCGAATCTCCTATCCGCAGGTCAAAGTCGTCTCTGCGCCCTCTACCTGTGCCGTATCCGCCCGCCAGCTTGTCCAGGATGCCCCGCATCTGCCAGAGGAAATTATATGCGCCCCATCCGTTGTGTCCGCCGAGGGCAAGTACGTTTCGGAATACCTTCTTTGGGTCGTGTCCGCCTATTTCGTCTACATATCTGTCTTTATATACGGCGTGGCTGATGTCGTGTACGAATGGCACATCGCAAGCCTTTCCGCCGCTGCTGTCGCACCAGCTTGAGACCACCTGTCTGTTGTGTATGTCTTCTATCGCTTTGCTGAATGCTTTCTCATAGCCTGCTGGCTTTATATCGGGGAAGTATTTTTCGGCATTGCCGTTCAGCTTTACTGTTTCGCTGGAGAGCCCCTCGACGAGAGCCCTCGCTACGCCGAAGTTCACAGGAGTGAAGATTATCAGCCAGTATGAGGACATCTTAGGGGAAAGCACCGGCACCTTTATAACCTTACGCTTCAGGTGCATCACCTTCGATGCGCCTTCCAGCATCTCTTTAAAGCTCATGACCTCTGCGCCGATGTCTATGACAACCTTCCCCTCGTCGGGCTGAAATGTGCGCATTCCTGCCTTTTTCAGATAGCTGATCACGTCGTCTATGCCGATTGGCTCGGTCTTTGTGTCCACCCATTTCGGCGTTATCATGGCGGGGAGCTTCTGGCAGATATTTCGGATTATCTCAAAGCTGACAGAGCCGGAGCCTATGATTACCCCCGCACGGAACATGACTGTCTGCACCTTATCAGGCTTTGCGGATAATATGTCGCCCGTCTCCATCCTGCTGCGCAGGTGTTTGCTGGCAGAGTCTGAGTGTCCGAGCCCGCCGAGGTATATTATCTTTTTAACCCCTGCATCTATGCACGCATCACGGAAGAGCTCTGCGCTCTGCCTGTCCATATCTTCAAAGTCGCCAGACTTGCCCATGGAATGTATGAGGTAATACGCCGTATGTATCCCTTCCAGAGCTTTTGCAAGGGCTTCCGGGTCGAATGTCGAGCCCTCTGTCACCTCGCACGCTTCCTGCATTGTGCGTTCCAGCTTTGCCTTGTTTCGCACCAGTATGCGGATGTCTGCCCCGTCTTTTATCAGTTCGTTTGTAAGTCTGCGCCCGATGTATCCCGTTGCGCCTGTAATGAGTATTTTCATAGTACCATTATACCAGATTAGCTGATAAAATCTGACGATGAAGAAGATAAAAGATAGGATCCCTTCGGATAAGGGTGTTTATGTGGTTTTCCTCCACTGTGATAAAAGGATGGATATAAAGGTCGGCAGTCTCGGCACAATGTCCGTGCAGGAGGGGATATACGCATATGTCGGCAGTGCTTTCGGAGGGGGCGGGCTTAAAAGCAGGCTGTCACGCCATCTGAAAACAGCAAAGAAATGCCGATGGCACATAGACTATATCCGCAGACAAATGAAGGCTGTCCGCCTGTGGTATACCACAGAGTCCGCAGAGGCCGAGCACCGCATCGCACAGACATTTATAGAAATGGGCGCAGAGATCCCCATGAAGGGCTTCGGCTCCAGCGACTGCAAGTGCATCACGCACCTTTTCAGGATGGAATCCGTGCCGAAATGTTTCCTCCCCGCCGAGATAAACGTCATCTAACACATTTTCTGCTTTTTTTGTCCATAATCATTTCATATTGATGGGTTAAGGTATACATGTGCCGCTATGGGTGAGTTATGCCGTGAGTGCGTATAAATCCGTAGTTTGACCTTATACGGAGGTAATGATGTATATCAATGGATCAGACAGCTACTCTTATCAGAGCTATGTGTCTACCAACAGCACGACGAACACCACTAAGGTTCAGAAATCCTCGGCAGAGGATATCTTCAGTGCTATCGACACAAGCGGCGACGGTTCGGTAGATGAATCCGAGCTCTCCTCTCTAGTATCGGAGCTGGAGGCTACAACAGGGCACAGTATAAACGTGAGTGAGCAGTACGCAGATTTCGACGCAGACGGCGACGGCTCATACAGCAGCGAAGAGCTAAAGAGCTTTTTAGAGGCTAACCGTCCAGACATGTCTGAGCTGGAAGACATGGCAGGAGCCGAAGGAATGGGTATGAAAGGCGCAGGAGGACCTCCGCCGCCACCACCTTCAGGAGCAGAATCCACGGATGAGGATGACGAGACAGATTCTTTCGAAGAGTACCTCGCACAGCTCGAAGAGAGCAGCGAATCCTCTACAAACTCGTATCTGGCCATTCTGGAATCTCTGCAGGATGAGATCTTCTCTATGGGAAGCAGTGATGACGACGACGAAGACAGTACAACATCTACGCAGTCCTTGTCGGAGTATCTATACAGCTTTAACCAGTCTCTGACAAAGAGCGAGGATTATACCTCTCTGAGTATCGAAGCTTAGACTGGGAATATCTAATGTAGGCATAATGTAAAAAGCCGGACAAAAGTCCGGCTTTTTAGTGGTGTGTAGAAATTAATTAGGAGATTATGAAATATCGTGGGTTACCACTTTCATATCGCTATAATAATATAACCCAATTGTGTATAAAATGTGAAGGGAATATGTTAAGTGCGACATAAATTATCTTGATGTTGAATTGTGGAGATCGTTTAACTAAATTTAATTCAGGTGAAGAAATTGAGAATTAAGCTCTTTTATAAATTTTTCGGTATCGTCTTTCTGTCAGTCTTTTTGAGCCATATAATAGCCGGTGTCTCTGTCGGATATTTCGGGAAAAAGAACTTTCGCAGCTACCTTGAAAAGACAAAGATAAAAGAGTTTTCTGTCATGGCGCAGAATATCGGAAAATATTATGAAAAGAACGGCGGTCTCGATAAACTCATAAACAGGCAGGAACCACTGCACATAGCTTTTATGATGTCCAGCACTAAGGACTTCGGCACACCTCCCGGGCCTCCTGATATGTTAGAGGATATCCCCAGATTCCCTAAACAGCACGAAATATTTGCCCTGTATGATAAAGATATGAATTATCTGGCGGGTGGTGAATACAGCCCCGAGGATATGCACATATTTCCTGTGGAAGCAGAGGGAAAGACAGTGGCGCACTTTGGCGCTCTTAAGTTTGATAAGCTGCCTCCGAACCCCTTCGCAGAAAAATTTCTGGAAAGTCAGGTGTCTCTGCTGATAATGACATCTCTGATAGTGCTCGCTATGGTGACTATTACTGCGTGGCTCCTTACTAGGAACATGCTGGCTCCGCTGAAAAAGCTGGGCGATGCCACAAAACGTATCACAGAGCGGGACTTCGACGTTGAACTGGAGATAACCACCAGCGATGAGATAGCTGAGCTCACATGTAATTTCCAGAAAATGATAAATACCCTGAAAGAATACGAGCAGAAGCAGTCCAGATGGATATCAGATATATCCCACGAGCTGCGCACACCTCTCTCTGTAATCCTCGGCAGTATAGAGGCCATACAGGACGGCGTGCGGAAGCCCGATGCGGATACCATCGAGTCTGTTTATAAAAACACCATGCGTATGAAGAGGCTCGTCAACGAGCTGCACGACATCACCATGGCGGAATCGGGCGCAATGCACATGCAGATGCTCAGCGTAGACATACTGGGCGAGCTTTACAGCCTGCTGGATTTTTATGAAGTGCGTATGGCTGAGTATAATTTCAGGATAAGCTGCGAGTGTTCACTGCAGAATTTAAAAATAGCAGGCGATCTGATGCGTTTAAATCAGGTGTTTATCAACATACTTGAAAACGCCATCAAATATGCCAAGAGTCCCGGTGTTATGTTTGTTACTTGTAAAAAGGAAGCGGGACAACTCCTGCTTTCCTTTGAGGACACAGGGCCGGGCGTGGAAGATAAGCACCTGCCTTTCCTCTTTGACAGGCTGTACAGGATAGATTCCTCACGCAGTACCACCACGGGCGGCAGCGGTCTCGGGCTTTCGATATGTAAGTTTATTATAGAAGGGCATAACGGCTCTATCTCGGCACATAAAGGAGAAAAAGGCGGACTGAGGCTTGATATCAGACTGCCGTTGGAGACAAATGATGAATAAAAGAATACTCATAATAGAAGACGAAGAGCAAATAGCTCTGCTTCTTAAAGACTACCTAGCACAGGCAGGTTTTGAAGCCCATGTGCACGGCAGCGGAAAAGGAGCACTGGAGACCGTGGAAAGGATATCACCCGATGCGGTCATTCTCGACGTCATGCTCCCTGAGGTAGACGGTCTGGAGATATGCAAAGGGATACGTAAGAAATCCGCCCTGCCTGTGATAATGCTCACGGCAAAGGTGGAGGAGATAGACAGGCTCATCGGACTGGAGCTTGGCGCAGACGACTATATCTGTAAGCCTTTCAGCCCGAGAGAAGTGGTGGCAAGGCTGAAAGCAGTACTCCGCAGGACAAGCCCCGAAAGCCCGGTACAGACCATAAGCATAGGCAGGCTGACCATTTATCCTGAGCTTTTCAAAGTTTCAGGCGACGGCAAGGATATCGTGCTGACCAGAAGCGAGTTCATGCTGCTGCTCACAATGGCAAAGCATCCGGGCGTTGTTTTTTCCAGGTCTGACCTGATATCCAGCGTTCACGGATACGAATTCGAAGGCTACGAACGCACCGTGGACAGCCATATAAAAAACCTGCGTAAGAAACTCGCAGAGCATGTTTCAGACAATGTGGTACACACCATTTACGGCGTGGGTTATAAGATAGAAGTTTAAAAATTATTACCTGTTGAAATAAATGCACCATAAGGTATTATAGTTTCTGATAAAAGTCGGAGCTGCCATATGGACATTATTATTCGCAAAGCTGAAAAGAAAGACATGGAATCACTGCTGAAGCTGATGGACTATCTCCTCAGCCTTGAGAGTGACTTTCCTAATAAGCAGGAGGCTCAGAAAAAGGGCTTTTCTCTGGTTCTGGAAAGCAATATTGCGGATGTCTTTGTGGCAGAGCTCGAAGGTAATGTCGTCGGCATGTGCAGCCTGCACCTCTTCATATCCACCGTACAGGGCGGGTATGCGGGAGTAGTGGAGGATGTCGTGGTGGATGAAGCATACTCCGGCATGGGCATAGGCAGTCTGCTGCTCGATCATATCGAAAAATATGCGAAATCCGAGGGTGTATCAAGGCTGCAGCTCATGGTGTATCAACAGAATGAATCTGCCATCGCCTTTTATAAAAAGCACGGCTGGACAGAAACAGACTATGTCGGTTTTCGAAAGTATATTTAGTCTTTTACGCTTTTGAAGGGCTGATGTCCATCATCAGTGCTTCAATGACATCTGCTACTGTCAGCTCAGTTCCTTCTTTTATGAATTCACGAACTTTCTTAAGAGTGTCTCCTGCAGTGATGAGAGTCTGCTCTACATATCCGTTTTTATAGACTTCGGGCAGTCCGATATTTGCAACCAATGCGTTGCAAAGACACTTTCTGCCTTCGGCATCTTCCTCTTTACCGCCTTTTTTGATGAAAGCCTTGATAGGCTCGGCTGCACAGCGGTATCCGAGTGATCCGTCTGCCTTTTTATAAACAGAGCGGAGGTAGCCGAGGTTGCATATCCTCGGGCGTTTGAGATATGTTTCGAGCATAGCGAGAGTCCCCTCGAGTTTTACAACTTTAAAAGGGAAACCTGTCGGTGATGCTTTCGGATCGGTGAAAACGTCAGGCATCATATCTAGAATGGACTTCTTGATATTTTCGAGGAAGCCTGATTCCTTACACATGGCAAAGAGTGTGCCTATCTGTATGCCCTGAGCGCCTTCTGCGATGGCCTCTTTGAGCTTACAAGCCTCGCCCCATGAACCTGCGAGCCAGAAAGGCACGTTCAGAGAGCGGATCTTTTCCATGTCTACTTCGTCTTTTTCAGAGTATATCGGCTCGCCGCCTTCGTCGAGGACAATGCCTCCGCGTGGGGGAGCGTTGTGTCCGCCTGCTGAGTTGTGCTCGATAACGAGCCCGTCAACAGCGGGTTTTGTCTTTTTAACGAGTGTAGTGGCGAGGATGTTCGAAGATACGATAGCATAGAACTTCGGCCTTGCGAGCTCAGTGAGTTTATCACCCATGATGGCTTTCGGGCTGAAATGCATGCGGTATTCTTCGTCTTTGTCTGCACCTTCCACATTTATGCGGATTGATGCGTCTTCGCCTTTTGAAAATGCTTCGATGACGCCGGGGATCTCTCTAGGGATACCTGCGCCCATAACTATATAGTCTATGCCTGCCAGCATCCCGCCGTATATAGAGGCGAGGTTAGGCAGTGTAACTTTTTCCATAAGGTTCATGCCGATAGGGTTGTCGTGGCCTTCCTTTGCAAGGAATGTCTCCACAAAGTTTGCCGCAACAGTAAGCTCGAAAAGCTCCTGCTCGGGCTCGATAGTATACATCGGAACAGGCTTGTAAGAAGCGTCTGCCTCCTTACCGCCTTCGATGAAGTATTCACTGATTATTCTTTCAGCTACATTTTTGAGAGGGAATTCAGCGAGCGCACGGCGCATATTGCCGTCTTTGTCGCCCTCCTGGAGTCTTCTTGCGAGGATGACATCCATAGCAGTGCCGGATATAACGCCTATCTGTCCGCATTTTCCTACTGCTTTGGCAAGCTCCCAATTTGATACTCCGGCCCCCATGCCGCCTGTTAAGATTCTGTATTCCTTCATCATATCCCCTTTGTATAATTGTGTTGTACAAATTTCAGATAGCTTATAATACAACTACTGTCCGTTCAAGAAAATTATTTAATTTTTTTAACGAAATAATTCGAAACCCAATACCGGCAATAAATTCCGACAGGTTGACATATCATCCATCTTTCTCTAAAATGATTCATATATAAAATATATATAGATACTATTTTAATGTATTAATATTTCAGAGGACAATAATGAGCGCAAAAGAGAAGATACGGGTCGAGAATCTGTATAAGATTTTCGGCCCAAAGCCTGAAAAGGCAAAAGAGCTGCTCGGCAAAGGACTTACGAAAGAGGAGATACTGGAAAAGACGGGGATGACCGTCGGTGTTCAGGACGCTAGTTTCACTGTTTACGAGGGTGAGATATTTGTCGTCATGGGGCTTTCCGGATCGGGGAAATCCACTCTGGTGCGTATGCTGAACAGGCTTATCGAGCCAACGTTCGGACATGTATACGTAGACGGAGAGGACGTCGCATCCATGGGGAAGGAACAGCTGCTGAACATACGCAGACGTGATCTATCTATGGTTTTTCAGTCTTTCGCTCTTATGCCGCATATGTCGGTGGTGGAAAACACCGCATTCGGTCTGGAGCTGTCGGGCGTGGATAAAGCAGAGAGAGAGGACAGAGCCAGAAAGGCACTGGAGCAGGTAGGGCTGGACGCATGGGCAGAAAGCATGCCTGACGAACTCTCAGGAGGGATGAAACAGCGTGTGGGGCTCGCCAGAGCTCTCGCAGTGAATCCGGGTGTTATGCTGATGGACGAGGCTTTCAGTGCCCTCGACCCGCTGATACGGAGCGAGATGCAGGACGAGCTGATAAAGCTGCAGTCAAAGGCAAAGCGAACCATCGTATTCATATCCCACGACCTTGACGAAGCCATGCGCATAGGCGACAGGATAGCCATCATGGAAGGCGGACGTGTCGTACAGGTGGGCACACCAGAAGAGATTCTTCAAAACCCCGCAGACGACTATGTCAGAGCATTTTTCAGAGGGGTAGATCCTACAAACATCCTTTCGGCGGGCGACATAGCCAGAAAGACTCAGGTGACGATAATCAAGCACCCCGGTGACGGCCCCAGATCATCCCTGCAAAGGCTTACCACTCAGGACAGAGACTATGGGTATGTCGTGGATAAAGATAATAAGTTTGAAGGCGTTGTTTCCGTGGAGGGGCTGCAGGAGCTGGTGGATGCTGAAGATAAGAATATATCGAATGCATTTCTGGCGGATGTGACAGCCGTACAGGCGACGGACTCCCTTCAGGATATACTGCCGGTGGTGGCGGCAAAGCCGTGGCCCGCACCCGTTTTAAACGAAAACGGGGAATATATGGGAGTGATCTCTAAGAACACCTTCCTCAAAACGCTCCATAGAAGCGGGGAGGGTGCATAATGAGCTTTTTTGATTTCGAAGACAGAATAATACCGATGGACAGATGGATACAGGACGGTGTCGACTTCCTCGTGGAGAACTACCGTGATGTCTTTCAGCTTATAAAGTTCCCTGTGGAGAAGTCTCTAGACGCCATCACATGGGCACTGACATCCATGCATCCGCTGCTCCTCATAATAATACTAGCCTTTCTGGCATTCAGATACGCAGGGAAGAGGGTAACTCTTTTCACTGTTTTCACCATGATGCTGATAGGCATGCTCGGTCTGTGGGAGGATGCCATGGTCACGCTGGCTATGGTGATCTGCTCGGTTTTCTTTTGTGCCGTGGTGGGGATACCCCTCGGCATATGGTCTGGGCGGAGCGACAGGTTTGAGTCGTTTATCAGACCCTTTCTAGACGCCATGCAGACCACCCCCGCGTTCGTTTACCTTGTGCCTGTGGTGATGCTCTTCAGCATCGGAACGGTATCGGGTGTGCTGGCGACGATAGTTTTCGCAATGCCTCCTATCATCAGGCTGACGGGGCTCGGCATAAGACAGGTTCACCCTGAGCTGGTGGAAGCTGCCGTTTCTTTCGGTGCTACACCTTCGCAGGTGCTGAGAAAGGTTCAGATACCTCTTGCCATGCCTTCCATAATGGCGGGGCTTAATCAGACAATAATGATGTCTCTTTCGATGGTGGTCATCGCTGCGCTTATCGGTGCGGGCGGTCTCGGTACACCTGTGTTTCAGGGGCTGAATACCCTTGATATCGGTCTGGCGACCATAGGCGGTCTGGCCATCGTGCTGATGGCTATGGTGCTCGACAGAATCACACAGGGTATGGGAACAAAATAATTTTAGACATAAACGGAGGAATGATATGAAATTGAAAATCTTTGTGATGACGGTGGCTATAGCTGCCGCTATGACATTTACGGCATTTGCCGACAACATGAAGCCGGGCAAGGGTGTAACACTTCAGCCTGCCAGAGCGACATGGGACACAGGCTTCTTTACCGAGGAGCTGGCTAGAAAAGGGCTCGAAGAGCTCGGATATAAAGTGAAAAAGGTGAAAGACCTCGCCGTGCCGCTCTTTTATCAGTCTGTCGCCCTCGGCGATGTTGACTACTGGGTTAACGGATGGTTCCCTATGCATGACGCACAGCTTCCGAAAAACTTTGATAAAAAAGCCGAAAAGCTCGGCTACGTGGTTAAAGCGGGCGGTCTGCAAGGCTACCTCGTAAGCAAGAAATACGCAGAAGAGTATAACATCAAATCTCTCGAAGACTTCAAAAGACCTGAAGTCATGAAAGCATTCGACACAAACGGCGACGGCAAAGCAGACCTGATCGCTTGTCCTCCGGGATGGGGATGTGAAAAAGTTATCACTCACCACTTCGACGTTTACGGACTGGACAAATACATTAATCCTATCAAAGCCTCTTATTCTGCCAGCATGGCGGAAGGTCTGGCAAAATTTAAGAACGGCGAGCCTGTATTCTTTTATACATGGTCACCGAACTGGACTATATTTAAAATGCAGCCGGGGAAAGATGTCGTATGGATAAACGTACCAGAGACAAATCCTACGGATGCACAGAAATCTGCAGTGGAGAGGATGGAAGTTTCCGGTGTGACAGGAGCAGTGACTGATCCGGTGAAGCTCGGATTTGTCGTTGCGGATATCATGACAGTGGCTAATAAGAAGTTTCTCGAAAAGAACCCTGCCGCCGCTAAATTCCTGAAAGACTTCAAAATTCCTCTCTTGGATATCAATGCTCAGAACACACGCATGAACGAAGGCGAGAAGTCTGCGAAAGACATCGCAAAGCATGCCGACGAGTGGATAGCAAATAATAAAGCAACATGGGACGGATGGCTCGCAGAGGCGAGAGCCGCTGCCAAGTGATCGTCTCATAAATTTAAACACTTGCAAAGCGGGGCTTTGGCTCTAAGTCATTTAAAAGATGTGTTGAAATTTTGCCCCACAATAATAAAATCCCCCTTGTTTATAGTAACATCGGGGATTTTTTTGTTTCAGAAAAATTTTTCGTCATCCTGAGGCTTTAGCCGAAGGATCTGAACACGTGGGTTCTCTAATGGTATCAGATTCTTCGCTCAGCTCAGAATGACGTGGCTGTGTTTGTTTTAGAGATTCTGCAACAAATCTTTTAAACAGCTTAGGCTTAGGCTTCGGCTCCGCTTTTTTCTTTTCTCCATAAAAATTCTACTGTGCAACACCCGCTAAATAAATCTATAATAGTTAAAGCACAAGGAGAGAGCCATGCAGGTAAAGCTTGATGACAACACGAACATAAATGTGGAAAAGGCGGAAAACGGCGAAGAATTCATTCTGACCGTGGATAAACGCATCCGCATCAGCTTCTCTTCATCCGAGCTGAAATTCCTGAACGCTCTCATAGACTCTGCGTTGAAAGAAGACGACGTGATGAGCAGAGAGGCTCTGCAGTCTTCTTTGAAGGATGCCGTGGTTAAATACCGTCCGAGCCTGCAGGGTATCCTGCGCAATGTAAAGATCGAGGACATCGCCTATGCCGTCTGGTATATCGATGATAAAAGCGTGGCAGAGCTCATACTCAGCAATATTTCCAAAAGATCGGCAGAGGATGTGCAGACCCTTGTGAAGGAAAATATAGAAAGACGCATCCGTAAGGAACGCTCAGAGGGCAATCAGGACATAGACGCTGTGCTGAAAGAGCACGGCAGGATCGCCTCTTCGTGCCTTCTTAAAAAGATACTGGAAGCCTAGACGGCAGCTTTGATAGAAAATATCAGCTCGTCTATCTCCTCCTGAGTGAATTCTTCCGTTTCAAGCAGTGCGGTGAATTTCTTTATGATATTCCTGCATTTCACCTTATCCCCTTTATCGGAATAAAATTTATAGGCTATCTTCACCATATCCGTCTCATGGAGGAATATATCCAGCCATTTGGCTATGTATGTATCCATCTGTATGATGTCGGGGAAGAGCTTATTCATATCCTGTATCATGTGCATCATCTTTATGGCTGCTCTGTCTGCGGTTTCCCTCTTAGAGTCTATGCTCTCTATGCCGATAATGTGCGGGAAGAATTTGTCTACGAACAGGTCTTTGATCTTTGCCGTGCACCTTATGGCTTCGGTGAAGTCGTGGTTTTTCATAGCGGCTGCGCCGTTTTCGCACTCGGTTATGAAGACATCCGCACTGCTTTTTACATTTGTAAGTCTAAGTATGCCGTTGCTGATGCTTATGTATTCTTTCGGATTTATGCCGTAGAAGGTGTCTGACAGCAGTTTCCTGAAACGTGAGAGCAGGTTGTCAAAGCTCTTTCTGGCGTGGTCTTTGTTGCTGGTCGGCCATATGTATGACTGTATCTTCTCCTGATGGATGGTGTTGTTTGCTGTGGAGAGCAGTATGGCTACCATCAGCCTGAAGTTACCTGCTAGCTGGTCGGACTTCATCACGGCTTCGCCTATGCGGAGCTCTATATCGCCGAAGGTCTTCACTGTCATGACGGGGATCATCTCCCCCTCGGAGCTGAAGCAAAGATCGCAGTGTTCATAGGCGAACTGCTCCACTTCTTCTTTTACCGTTACTTCATTGTGCGCCATACGCAGCATGTTCTGCACTATGTAGGGTGTGCCCCACAGGAATTTCACGTGTCGGTTCTTTATGAGGTACTTCATGGCTGTCACGGCATATTCTTCTGCTGTCGCCATGTCTCCTATGGCGCTGTGCAGATATGAAAGGTATGCGGCTGCTGATGTTGCTATTGCATCGTTACCTTCGTTCTGTGCTGTTTCCAAAGTTTTGAGCAGGGTTTTATTCGCTTCGCTGTGCATGCCGAGCAGAGTGTAACATGCGCCTTTATAGAGTATATATCTGCATAGGTGATAGTCTGTCATGCCGCTTGCTGATGCTACGTCATATGCTTCGTCGGTCAGCTTCAATGCACCCTCGTCAGAGTCCAGAGCCTTCAACAGTGCTTTATAGGCTGTAACATTGGACGAAAGGAACGCAGGCAGGTATTCGGGGTTGGTGAAATCCAGCTTGCTCATATATTCGTGCAGCTTAGCTGTCTCGCCGGTGTATAGGGCCATGTCAGAGTCGTACAGCTCTATGAGCGAGCTGTAAACGTGGCTGGCTGAGAGCATGTTGCGGCAATTCGTGCGTACGTACGAGGATATCAGTGTCTCCGCGCTGCTGTCGCCGTTCATAGAGAAATACCTGTGCATCTTCATCAGCATAGCAGTGTAGACCAGTCCGTTTCCCACTGGGGCTTTCGCTATGTCTATCAGCAGATTTGTATGCTTTTTATACATCGCCATGTTTGATGTCAGCTCGTAAAATAGCCCGTATGTGAAGTGCAGTCTGTGTTTGAGCTTCGGCAGATGCAGTTTATCCACGGCATTCTGACCCTTTTCGAGGAACATCTTGCTTTCGTTCAGCGGAGCATTGAGCATGCCGCCGTATGCTATGGATATGGCGACTGCGCCTATCTTCACATCGGAGAGGCTGTCTTCCAGCTCTGCCAGCAGAGCCTTTGAGATGTTGTGGTATTCCATCCCCAGAGGTATGTTTGACTTCAGGAAAAAGTGAAAGTTTATAAGCCCCGATGCTGCCAGCAGTCTGCCGACCTTGTCGTCTGTTTTTGTGAATATATCGTAGGTGAATTTAAATATGGCATAGGCGTGCTCGGGGTTCAGGTTCATGGATGTGATGCCGTATGCCATGGATGTCCATAGGGTTTTCTTTATGATGTTCTCAGGTATCTGAGACAGCAGTCCGTTTATCTCTATATCGCTGTTGCTGCAGGGGAAGAAGTCCAGATGGGTCTTTATCATCTGCTCCAGCTGTGAATACAGCTTCCCTTGTATAAGATATTTCAGAGCAGTTATGACATCGCCGTGCTCAAGTGAGCGGTTAGCCGCCATGCTCAGGAATATTTCTTTTTCGACATTCTTGATGGATTTGTTCGCTTTCTTTTCCAGCCACATGCGGAAGAGCGGGTGTATTATGTATGTGTTCTTCTCAGACTTGCTGATGAAGACATTGTTGTCGTACAGCATTATCAGGTAGTTAACGAGCTTTGTATTTTCGGCATATATGATCAGCAGGTCTATCGGTATCTCGTCCAGATAGGATAATATGGGGAACATCTCTGTTATAAACTGTTCCTCCGACGGGATAATCGATTCGGTAAAATGTGTATCAAGGCTTTCTATCAGGGCATCCGTGTCGATGCTTCCCATGCTTTTGAAAATACTGAAGCCTGCGGCTATACCCATTGCCCATCCGTCTGATAGTGTGTATATATCCTCTGTCCCTGCAAAGTCTGTTCTGTCCTGCATGGCTATCAGAGCGAGTCTGCTGAATTCATCTTTTCTGAATTTAAAGAAATCTGTGCCGATGCGGAGCATGTCCTTTTCTCTCTTCACGGCCAGAGCGTTGTCGTGGCACATTCTGGTGGAACAGACGAAGAAATGCAGCTTTTCCGATGCTGTGGCTATGGTGGTGCGGACTGCGGTACATCCCAGACCCATAGGGGGGAGCAGGTGTACGTTGTCCAGTATTATCGCCGTGTTTTTCCTGTTATGTTTTTTCAGGTTTTTTATGACGGCTTTCAGGTATGTTTCATACTGCAGTTTGTCCAGTTCTTCAGTTTCCATTTCTGCGCATTTAAATTTCGGCAGAGCTTCCCTGATTGCCTTATAAAAGTTTCGGCAGAAATATATCGGGTCTTTGTCTGCGTCAGTTATGGCATAATAGATAGTGGTCTGATACAGGCTCTCTGCTGCCTGCAGTGCAAATGTGGTTTTTCCTGACCCCGGCATGGCACTGATGAGGAAGATGCTTTTGCCTTCCTTGATATGTGCGAATTCCTCTATCTTCTTGTTTCGTTCAATAATGTATTGGCTTGTTTGTGTATAGTGTTTCATATATTATTATATCTTATTGCGTTTTTTCTTTTCAAATAAAATTCATAAAATCTATAAAAAGTTTATCTCTTTTGTGAGATATGCAGACGAACTATTTTAATAAAATATCACTAAAAGTATATAAATTACAGGTCTTTTTTTAAGGTATTTTTAAGATGTGCTGACTATATTAATAAGCAGATATCGGTCATCCTCAACATCCGGTCTGCGACCGGCGACCGATCATCATTTGTAAATTTTCTATCTTGTTTCCTGATTAGCCCTCTGTCTTTACCCCGGCCAGAGGGCTATTTCTTTCTGAATTTATCAATGATATACTCCGTTTCGGAGGTTTGATATGAGAGTCCTTATACTTTCTGCCTATGATGCCGTCAGTCATAAACAGCTTAATAGCGGGCTAATGAGCAATATCGATGCGGATTTCACGCTGCTCGGTCTGCCTCCGAGGTTTTTTGCATGGCGGACAAAGGGGAACAGCCTCAGCTTTGCCTTTGAAAACAGAGAAGAGCTGACAAAGGGCTATGATCTCATATTTGCCACATCTCTGACGGATATAACATCCCTGCGGGGCTTTGTGCCTGAGCTGGCGCACACTCCGCTGATAGTATATTTCCATGAGAACCAGTTTGACTATCCCGAAAACAGGTCGGAATACGGCACGGTGGAGACAAAGATAACATCCATATACAACGCTCTCGCCGCCGACACTGTGGTCTTTAATACCGAATACAACAGGCAGAGCTTTTTAAAAGGCGCATCGGCTCTGCTGAAAAAAATGCCAGACCATGTGCCAGCAGGGCTCGTAGACATGATAAAGGCGAAGAGCCGTGTCATCAGTGTGCCCGTTTACCCTGTGAAAAAGGGCGTAGACACAGACGGTAAGCCTGTCATCCTATGGAACCACAGGTGGGAATATGATAAGGCTCCTGAACGTTTCCTCGCCGTACTGCGTTCTCTTAAGAGGCGTGGCGCTGATTTCAGGCTGAATCTGGCAGGACAGACATTTCGAAACACTCCCGAGAGCTATGGCGAGATAATGAAAGAATTCGCCGACCACATAGACCACGAGGGCTACGCCCCCACAAGGGAGGGCTACGAGGATGTTGTCGCATCAAGCAATGTGATAATCTCGACCTCTCTGCACGATTTTCAGGGTCTGTCTGTCATAGAGGCTGCGGATGCAGGGTGTGTTCCCGTTTTACCGCAGAGGGTCGCCTATACGGAGATATTCGATAAAAAGTATCTGTATGCCTGCTCTGACGATATATATGAAGAGGCGGAGCACTGTGCAGAGCTCATCCTGAACAGACCGCAGGAAAAGTGCGACATGTCTCGCTTCTACTGGGAAAATCTGAAAGGGGAATATCAGTCCCTCTTTGAAAATACGGCAAAATAAAACCCCCGCATCGTCAGACACGGGGGCTTTTTAAAGGGCAGGAGGTTGTTGTTACTTTGACTTGTGGCAAAACCACCAGTCATAACACTCTATTTCGCCTTTTTCTGCTGAGGCGAGTCTTGCTGCTTTAGTCTTTTCATCCGGTGCAGGCGGAACGATAACTCTGTCTGCCAGCACTTTGTTATTCGGCCAGTTGGCAGGTGTTGCCACGCCGTCTTTATCGGATTTCTGCAGGGCTTTCACGGCTCTGAGAACTTCATCTATGTTTCTGCCTATCTCCTGCGGGTAGTAGAGCACTATGCGCACTGTGCCTTTGTCGTCTACGATGAATACGGCACGCACTGTATTTGTGCCTTTACCGCTGTGTATCATGCCGAGCCTGCTAGCCACACGGCCGAGCTCGTCAGCGATAACAGGGAACTCGATCTTTACGCCGAGCTTTTCTTCTATCCAGTCTACCCATTTGATGTGAGAGAATACCTGGTCAACGGATGCGCCTATCAGCTCACAGTTAACGGCCTTGAACTCTGCTGCCATGTTCTGAAACTCTACGAACTCTGTAGTACATACAGGTGTGAAGTCGCCCGGGTGGCTGAAGAGTACAAACCATTTGCCCGCATATGCATCAGGCAGTTTCATCATTCCGTGTGTTGTCTTTACTTCCATCTCAGGGAATTTTTCTCCCAGTGTAGGCATTTGAAATTCGTTCATATTATTTTCTCCTTTTTTTAAATATTCAAGATGTTCTATATAGCGATATATATCATCTACCGATATACTTGTCAATAATTTTTATTAATAAAGATTAATTATTATTAGATGTAAGGGTAAAAAAAAGGCGGTACAATACAGCACCGCCTTAAATAACCAACGTTTGCCTTATTCCGGGGTTAGTCAAGCGCAGGTTTAAGTGTGTCGTTTGTAGGAGCAGGGAGTATAGGGTATGCAACTACCGGCTGTACGCCTGTTGTAGTGAGAAGAAACTTTGTTATCTTCGCGATATCGTCAGCAGAAAGGTTTGCGCCGATCTGTGAGTCGTTCATTACAGCCACAGCTTCCTCGAGAGCCCACACTTTACCGGAGTGGAAGTAAGGAGGTGTGATCTGGATGTTTCTAAGAGACGGAGACTTGAACATGAATTCGTCGTCTTTAGCATGAGTAACGGAGAAGCGTCCTTTGTCGCCCGCCATGATGTCTTTACCGGGCATGTTCACTACGCCCATGGCATAGTAATCGTCACCGCCCATGTTGACGCCGCCGTGACAAGCAGAGCATCCGTTGTCCATGAATATCTTAAGGCCTGCTTTCTCATCTTTGGAGAGAGCGCCTTCGTCGCCTCTGAGGTATTTATCAAATCTTGAATCCGGTGTAATAAGAGTAGCTTCGAAAACTTCGATAGCCTTAGCCATGTTGTCGAATGTTACAGGGTCTTTTTCACCGGGGAATGATACTTTGAAGAGTTCGATGTATTCAGGCATGCTCTTGAGTGTTTTTACAACATTCTCAGGAGTATTGTTCATTTCAACACCAGCCTGAACCGGGCCTTTTGCCTGCTCAGCGAGGTCTTTCGCACGTCCATCCCAGAACTGGGCTACGTTGAATACGGAGTTGAGAACCGTCGGAGCGTTTCTCGGACCTTGTTTCCATCCGTGACCTGTGGATGTTTCCTGATAGTCAATACCGCCCATACCAACATTGTGGCAGGAGTTACAGCTTATAAAGCCGCTTTTTGAAAGCCTCGGGTCGAAGAAGAGCATTTTACCGAGCTCGATCTTTTCTGCAGTAGCGGCATTACCCTCTATTGCAGGCGGATAAAAAGGAATCGGCTGGAATATGCCTTGGGCTTCTTTCATTACAGAGTCCTTCGCATAGGCTGAAACAGTGAGTACAGCCATAACGAGAGCTGTCAGCACGAGTTTGCTGAGATTAACGGATTTGGTTGCTGTGTTCATATAAAACCTCCAATGAACTATAGATAATAATCATTATCGCTTGATAAACTTTAAAGGAATATGCATGGCTTGTAAATAGTAATTTTTATCGAAAAGTAATTATTCAAATTTATGTATAAATGCATATTGCGCAAATGTTCATAAGTAACAAATATTTATTGACATCATATTTTTTAAGATTATTTATAAAAGCGTAAATTCATTTAAGGATCACTAATGGAATTAATATCAAGATACTTTGCTTCACTGTGGGAAATGACAGTGTTGATGCACGGATATATCATCTTCGGACTTATCACGGCAGGACTTATCAGGGAATTCATCTCTGATGATTTTATCAAAAAGAACCTCGGAGGGAAGGGCTTGGGCTCTTCGGTAAAGGCAGCCTTGATCGGGCTTCCCCTCCCTATATGCTCTTGCGGGGTTATCCCCCTTGCGGCATCACTGCGAAAGAGCGGTGCGGGGAAGGGTGCCGTTGTCAGCTTTTACATCTCCACACCTATGACGGGTGCAGACTCCATCATAGCCACTTACGGCGTTTTCGGATGGGTTATCACGCTTTTCCGTGTGGTCAGCGCTTCGGTTGCGGCGATCATTGCGGGGGTGCTGACAGACCTCTTCACATCTGACGGGGATATGGAGATAAAGCAGGAGACAAGCTGCTGTTCAGGATGCTGCTGCGGTTCGGAAGCCGAGGCAGAGGTTAAAAAGCCAAATCTGGTAGAAAGAGTTAAGAATATATTCAGATATGCCTTTGTAGAGCTGTTGGGCGATATCGCCTATCCGCTCCTCACGGGTCTTATACTGGCGGCTGCCATCACGCTTCTGGTGGATACGAATATCACGTCAGGCAGCTTCGGGCTTGTGGGCGGATACCTTATCGCATTTGCGGTGGGGATACCTCTTTATGTTTGTTCCATCTCTGCGATACCCGTTGCGCTTTCGCTTATCCTTGCGGGATTTTCACCGGGGGCTGCGTTTGTATTCCTTGCGGGTGCACCTGCCACAAATATGGTGGCGATCAACGTTATCAAAACCATGCTGGGTAAGAGGGGTATGTTCATATATCTGATATCCATAGTGACTGTGACACTTGCTTTTGCGGTGCTTACGGATGTGGTCTTTTCCGAATCTGGGCTTGGTTTCAAAGCCTTTGCAGGGGAAGACGAGTCCTTCGGGCTATTTGCCATGCTGACGGCGGGCATGTTCCTCACGGCTATCACGCTGATATCTGTCAAACAGAAAATCTTCAGATAAAAAAAGCCCCTCGTTTGAGCTAGCCCCTTAAAAGATTTTTTGCAGAATCTCTAAAACAAACAAAGCTACGTCATTCTGAGCGGAGCGAAGAATCTGATACCATTAGAGAATCCATGTGTTTAGATCCTTCGGCTAAAGCCTCAGGATGACGAAAAAATTTTCCTGAAATATAAAAACCCCAATCTTATTATTAAAATTGGGGTTTTTCTTATTTTACTTCAAAATTTCAACACGTCTTTTAAGTCCCTTGCTCGCTTGAGGGTCTTAATCATTTTATACATACTGCTTTATCAGTGAGGAAACATCCTTCTTTTTGATCTCCGGTGAAATCTCCGGGTGCAGTTCGTTGTATGCAGGTCTGTCGTATTTGCTGTATACGCCGAGATAGAATTTCTCTGGCTCGGTGGCGAGCTGAATTGCCTTTTCTGGGCTTGGTACCTCTTCCAGCTTTTCTACTCTTTCGTCGTAATAGTCATATTTATACTTTCCGCCGAATGTCACACAAGGCTGAAGCACGTCTATGATGGCGAAGCCTTTGTGCTTTATCCCGCCTGCGATGAGCTCTGCGAGCTGATCAGATTCACCCGAATATCCTCTGGCTACGTATGTTGCGCCGAGGGACATGGCGAGTATCAGCGGGTTGATCTGTGCATCCACAACGCCGAACGGTGTAGACTTGCTCACTGTCCCCTCTGGGGATGTAGGAGCGGCCTGACCCGTGGTGAGTCCATATACTTTGTTATGGTGTACGATGTATGTCACGTCGATGTTTCTGCGGATAGCGTGGACGAGGTGTCCCACACCCATGCCGTATCCGTCGCCGTCACCGCCGTTCACGAGAACTGTCATCTCAGGGTTTGCGAGCTTTATGCCTGTGGCAACTGGGAGCGTCCTTCCGTGCAGAGCGTGGAAAGCGTAGCTGCGCACGTGGTTCACCATCTTACCGGAGCATCCGATACCTGAAACAAGGGCTAGCTTGTTCGGCTCCTGATCAACGCTTGCGAGGGCTTTTTTGATGCTGTTCCAGATGGAGAAGTTACCGCATCCGGGGCACCATACGGGAACTTTCCCGGTGTTATAGTCTAACGGTTTCATTAAAGCACCTCCTTGACGTATTCGAGGATCTCTTCGGTGAAGAATGGTCTTCCGTCGTATTTAAGGAATTTATCTTCTATCATGATTCCTGTCATTTTAGATATCAGTCCGGCTAGCTGGGCTGTTTTGTTGTTTTCGAAAGCTACAAGGTTCCTGCCCTTAAGCAGCTCTGCGGCCTTGTCCCATTTGATAGGGTGTACGGCCGGGAAATAGACGAAGTTGAATCTGTCGTCGAAGTCCATAGCCTCCAGCAGGCACTGTTTCATCGAGCCGAAGCATACGAATGTCAGCTTCGCATCCTCTTTACCTATGAGGTAAGGCTGAGGCATCTCTTCCGCAACGTATGGCTCTTTGGCAAACCTGCGGTCTGTCTGTACTATCCTGTTATCGGCAGCGTCGGATACGAACCCGTATGCGTCGTGTTCGTTACTGCTGGCGATGAAAAGTCCGCCCTCTGTACCCATCATACTGCGTGTGCAGACGCCGTTCTTGGTCTCTTTATATCTGGTATAGTGAGCGTAAGGCTCTTCTTTATTCCCTTCAAACATCAGGCCTCTGTCTATAGAGCCGTAGTCAGAGTCCATCTTACCCATGAAGACGGATTCGGAAAGGAACTTGTCGAGGAGTACGATCACGGGGATCTGATACTTTTCTGCTATGTTGAAAGCGTCGAATGTAAATTTATATGCTTCTTCCACGTCTCCCGGTGTGAGTACCGCACGGAGGAATTCCCCCTGAGAAGCGTTCAGCGCATAGTGCAGGTCGCCTTGCTCTGTCCATGTGGGCATCCCTGTCGCAGGGCCCGGTCTCTGGGAGAGGGCTACGACGATAGGTGTCTCTGTGATGGCTGCGAGTCCGAAGCCTTCGTTCATCAGTGCGAAACCTCCGCCTGATGTACCTGTCATGGATCTTGCGCCTGCGTGGGCAGCACCGACAGCCATGTTTATGCCTGATATCTCGTCTTCGGCGTGTTTGACTACGATGCCGAAGTCTCTCGCCTGCTTAGCGAGGAAATGGAGGATGGAGCTCGCAGGAGTCATGGGGTATGTGCTGAAGAAGTTCATCCCTGCGCTGATAGCACCGATGCTGACAGCCTCGTTACCGTTTATGAATGCCTGTTTCGTGCATTCCTCGGCAGGTGTGAAGTCGAGCCCTGTCACCTTGCAGTGGCAGGCATCGTATCCCGCTACGGCAGCCTGAACGTTTGCTCCGGCGATCTTTTCGGGATAGCTGGCACGCACGACCTCTTCCATAACATCCTTCGGCAGTCCGAGGGCTGCGATGGATGCTCCGAGAGCGGCGGTGTTCTTCATGATATCTTTACCGTCGATCTCCTCTATGAGTTTTGCAAGGGGCACATCGAGCTTCTCACCCTTTATGCCGTCCGCTTTTTTCAGATTTTCAAAATCACCTATCACGACAGTGTCGTCGTCGAACTTCTCCTTTTCAAAGCAGACATCCGCCAGAGCGATGTAAAGGTCAATGCGCTCTTTCGGAGCAAAGACAGGGTCTCTGGAGAAGACCATCTGATAACTGTTGTATCCGCCTCTGATGAGTGACGGGTACTCAAGGTATCCGTGCACGTAATACCCGCATTTCTTAAGGATATTCGCAAATACCGGGCCTATTGAGCTGATACCGAAACCGGCAGGCCCGCCGACTTTCCATACGTATGTTTTTTTCATAAATTACCTCTTTATTTAAATAAGGTTATTCTCCTGGAATACTAATGCTTCGAAGCGGAGTATTTCTGTCTCCGGGTCTTTCCACGCCTCGGGCTGGAGCCCTGCCTTTACACAGGTCTGGCTGAGGAATGTCTCGGCGTCCCAGTCGTGTTCGGTGGCGACCTGAGGGAGCAGTACGCCTCTGCTGAAGCCTTTTATTATGTATATGCCGTCACGTCCGACGGTTATATCTTCTGCTTTTGCTTTTATCATGGGAGAGAGCACTGATATCTCTATGTCGCACATGCAGAGCTCGTCTATTGATACGGGACCGAAGCGGGGGTCGGCGAATGCCGCCTGGCATGCCATGTCAGCCACGTTTTCGATTATATTCACGTCATCACGGAAATTGCCTATACATCCACGCAGTCTCCCCCGCAGGTGTATGGTCACGAAGCAGCCGCTCATGAAGTCCAGCCCCTCACGGGTTTCGGGCAGCTCGAATGTTTCTCCGATCTGCTTTGCCTTTATGCTGGCACGGGCGGTTTTCAAAAGTAGACAGCGGTTTTCCCTGCTGATGTCAAAATCCATTTTCGCTCCCCGGTGATGCAATGAGTGTAAACTAATTAAAACGTTTCACAGGTACTTTGTCAACAGGGATACTTAGTGTTTGCGACATAAAAAACCATTGTGAAATAAACTATTTCGGCGGTTTTCACATGCGCCCGCCTCGCCTGTGTGTGTGACTGCTTTCCTGTTTTGTTCTCGTATTGTGCATTTATATGCGGATATCCACGCCGCTGTTTCGGCTTTTATGCGTCGTCTGCATATAATAATATGATAATAACATATTCAAAAGGTGATATCCAACCCGCCTGAAATGTTTGAAATAAAGATGAATACGGCTTAATATTTTAGTTACATACGTGCATATAATACATAGAAGGCGGTTGTTATAATGAGACCCGATAAAGCCTATTTAATAAATTTATCCTTCGATTTTTATAACAGAGTTTAAAAAACTCGAATTTTCGTGTGACATTCTGGAATCGTTTGTTTTATTGGGAAAATATGATTTATTTCATGTATATTGTATACAATCTGGTTGACATGCTATACTCATTATGATAGTTAAAATAATTGAGATTTTAACAGTGTTTGTATCTTAAAAACTTTTTTCAGGAGTGTAAGATGCCAAGGAAAGACCTTGTAACCTACCCTAAGAAAACTGGGTACCGCAAACACCCCGGAATGGTAGCATGGCTTCTCCATCGTATCACTGGAGTGATTATCGGACTTTATCTGATACTTCACATACTCGGTGTATCCGGTGCAGTAGCTCCATTTCAGAGTGTTGTTGCGCTTTCAGTAGTGAAAGCACTTTTTCTCGCTAGTTTCTCATTCCACGCGTTCAACGGCGTGAGAATTGCCCTTATGGAATTCGGCCAGGCAGCAGAGAGAGAAACTTTCAAGAAATACTTTATGGCCGTAGTTTTTCTCACACTAGTAATAACCATCATCGGTATAATACCGATCTTCACAGCGTAAGGGGGAAGTGGATATGAAAAACTACAAATATATGGGAACCAGCGATGCTGGTACAGTAGCATGGCTTATGCAAAGAGTGTCAGGTCTTATCCTGATCCTCGTTGTGTTCGTACACTTTTTCTCCATGATCAAAGGCGGCGAGTCCGGCATGATGCAGTACATCCTGGCCCCTATCGCAGCTTTTGGTGTATTTCACACATTTAACGGCTTTAAAATGATCACAGACGATTACGTCGCCAGCGCAGGCTGGAGAGGTGTTATCTACGGTATCTACTGGGTACTCGCTATAACACTTGTTATTCTTGCCGTTAAGGTAATGTAAGGAGTATTAAGGTATGTCAGTAAAAGTTGAATATCATAAGTTTGACGTTGTTGTTGTAGGTGCGGGCGGTGCCGGTCTTAATGCGGCTCAGGTAGCATCCCAACACTGCAAAACAGCGGTTGTGTCTGAGGTTTATCCTACCAGATCACACACCATTTCGGCTCAGGGCGGTATCTCTGCGTCACTTGGTAACCTGGAAGAAGACCACTGGCACTGGCACATGTTTGACACAGTTAAAGGTTCAGATTATCTCTGCGACCAGGATGCTGCGGAATACATGACAAGACTCGCTCCGGAGATGATCATCGCTCTTGAGCACATCGGTCTTCCGTTCTCCAGAACACCAGAAGGTAAAATCGCTCAGCGTCCTTTCGGTGGCCACACTGCAGAGTTCGGTAAAAGAGCCGTAAAAAGAGCATGCTACGCTGCTGACCGTACAGGTCACGCTATGCTTCAGACTCTTTATGAAAAATCAGTTGATCAGGGAACACATTTCTACAGCGAGTTCTACGCACTTGAACTCCTGACAAATAACGGTCACGTTAACGGTGTTCTCTGCTACGATATCCAGAACGGTGAGCTTCACGTCTTCAACGCAAAAGCTGTTGTTTTTGCTACAGGCGGTAACTGCCGTATCTTCCAGACGAACTCCAACGCACACATCAACACAGGTGACGGTCTTGCTCTCGCTATGAGAAAAGGCTACAGCTGGTCTGATGCGGAGTTCTTCCAGTTCCATCCAACAGGCATCTACGGAGCCGGTAACCTTATCACTGAAGGTGTTCGTGGTGAGGGTGGTATCCTTCTCAATGATTCCGGTGAAAGATTCATGGAGAGATACGCTCCGACTATTAAAGACCTCGCGCCTAGAGATATCGTTTCTCGTTCTATGGCTCTTGAGGTTCTTCAGGGACGCGGTGTTGGTCCTAAGAAAGATCACGTTCTTCTTAAGATCGACCACATCGGTGCTGAAAACATTATGGAGAAACTTCCTGGTATCCACGAACTTTCCCTCGTTTTCGCCGGTGTTGACTGTACAAAAGAGCCTATCCCTGTTATGCCTACAGCTCACTACCAGAATGGTGGTATCCCTACACACTACACCACAAAAGTTATCAAAGGTAACATGGACGGTGAAGAGTTCGTTCCAGGATTCTTCGCTGCAGGTGAGTGTGCTTCCGCTTCCGTTCACGGTGCAAACAGACTTGGTACTAACTCACTTCTCGACCTTGTTGTATTCGGTCGTACAGCTGGTGAGCAGGCTGCTAAGTACGCTGCTGAGAACGCACTTGTACCTCTCGCTGAGGGCGCAGGTGACGAAGGTATCGGATTCCTTAATAAGTTTGCTAACTCTAACGGTAAGCATACTTTCGGAGAACTTTGGGGAGAGCTCACAGACGTTATGCAGAAGAAAATGTCTGTGTTCAGAACAGAAGAGCTCATGACAGAGTGCTACAACGAACTTCTTGAGATCGAAGCTAAACTGGACGACTACAAAGTCAATGACAAGTCTTCCGTTTACAACCTCGACCTTATCGAAGCTCTCGAGCTTAACAACATGGTACTTGTTGCTAAGGCTTGTACACAAGCTGCTATCCTCAGAAAAGAGTCTCGTGGCGGTCACTTCCGTGACGACTGTCCAGACAGAGACGATGTAAACTTCCTCAAGCACACAGAAGTGTATCTTGAAGAAGACCTTAAAACACCTAGAGTGGACTACAGAAAGGTACGTCAGCAGCCTATCAGTGTTGAGCCTTTCCCACCAAAACCTAGGGTTTATTAAGGGGAGGACGTAGAATAATGAAAACAGTAACATTTGAAATATTCAGATACGATCCTGATAAGGATAAAGAAGCATATTTTCAGACATATCAGGTTGAGCTTAGAAGACCCGGTTATCTGATGCTTGATGCGCTTAACCAGATCAAATGGGAGCAGGACCCGACTCTTACATACCGTCGTTCATGCCGTGAAGGTGTTTGCGGTTCTGACGGTCTTAACGTAAACGGCGTTAACATGCTTTCATGTATGACAAAAGTTGACGACCTCAACTCTGACCACATCATCGTTCAGCCACTTCCCGGTATGAACGTTATGAGAGACCTGGTAACAGACGTTGATGATTTCTTCAACAAATTCATCACTGTTAAGCCTTACCTTATCAGAACATCACCAAACCCTGATAAGGAGATCTACCAGTCTCCTGAAGACCGTAAGAAACTTGACGGTCTTTATGAGTGTATCCTTTGCGGATGCTGTTCATCTTCATGTCCATCTTACTGGGCTGACAAGAAGTATCTCGGACCAAACGCTTTCCTTAGAGCTTGGAGATACATCGTTGACTCAAGAGATGAGGGTGCAGATCAGCGTCTTCCTATGCTTAACGACAAGCATGGTGTATGGAGATGTCACACAATCTACAACTGCGTAGAGGCATGTCCGAAGGAGCTCAACCCGACAGAAGCTATCATGAACATCAGAAAGCTTCTCCTCGACAATCAGGTTTAATCAACTTAGTATTTGATACAACACTTGATATAAAGAAGAAGGGTGGTCGTTATGGCCACCCTTTTTTTTGTTTTCAATAAACTTCACATCTCTGCGCCTTGACGTGTTCGTTTCTAGCAACCAACCTCGAATTTAAAGTCATTGCGAGGAGCGGAGCGACGCGGCAATCTTAGTGAAAATATAAAACTTTTTACGTCATTCTGAGTGAAACGAAGAATCTGTAATTCTGCTATCGGGCTAAGACTGCCGCGTCGGCTAATGCCTCCTCGCAGTGACGCACCCTGACGTCACTGTCCATCTCGTCATTCTTACGCTGACACCGTCAGCGTAAGAATCTCAGAACCTTATTTAAATGGAGTGATGCAATAACGTCATTCCGAGTGAAACGAAAAATCTGTAATCATGCTATCGGGCTAAGACTGCCGCGTCGGCTAATGCCTCCTCGCAGTGACGCACCCTGACGTCACTGTCCATCTCGTCATTCTGAGCTGACACCGTCAGCGTAAGAATCTCAGACCCTGATTTAAATAGAATGGTTTAGTCACGGTGACTATAAACCTATGTAACCGATACGCCAGAGACTCTCACGCTCATTACATTCGCTCAGAGTGACGTATACGAATGTCATAATGTGTAATTATATGATGACATCGCAATATTTTAGTGATAATTTCATGCTTATGAAAACAATACTTCTGCTTATAACAATAATCATTTCCTTTCAGGCATATGCCGCCGATCTGCTGAATAATGTGGTGATAGTCTCCATAGACGCTCTGCACCCTGATGCCGTGACACGTGAAAATGCGCCGAACATAATGTCTCTGGCGGATAGGGGAGTGATAAAGCTGGATGGCAGAAGCACAACGCCGCCGAAAACACTCATAAGCCACAGCGCAATGTTCACAGGGCTGAGCCCGCAGACAGGCGGACGTGACAGCAACGCATGGAAAAAAGGCGACGCAACAATAGCTCAGCCGACCATATTCAACACTGCCAAATCTATAGGCTACAACACGGGATTCATATACAGCAAAGGGAAGTTGGCATTCCTTGTAAATGATGCCGTTGATCAGAGCTACTTTTCAAAAGAATATCCTATAGATAAAACAACAGAATACATAAAAACCCATGATAAGAACTTTGTCTTCCTGCATATATCAGGGCTAGACTTTACAGGTCCCGAATATGGCTGGATGTCTAAGGAATATATCGAAGACTTCAAATTCATAGACGAAGAGCTGAAACCTCTCATCGAGACTGTCACATCGAAAGGAAAATACCTGCTGATAATAACATCAGACCATGCAGGACACGATAAACTGCACGGATGCGACCACCCCGACGACTATAAGCTGCCGTTCGTCGCAGTATCTGATGTTTTAAACGTGGATACCCCTGTCCTCGGCAAATATGAAACATATAAACTGATATCCTACCTGAAATCATTGAAAGTATTCTGAAAAGCATTAAATTATTACTCTAATAAGGAGTGAAAATGTTTTTCGTAATTGCTTCATTCGTGATGCTGTTCATGGCTTTATTCAGTGCCAGACAGCTCATCAGTAAAAAAAGATTTTTGTTATACGGCCTGCTCTTATACCTCATGATGTATATGGCAGTGGCCGCCCGCATAGCCATCGCAAAGTTTGGTCATGGTGAGATATTCCTGATATTTGCATGGGTGGGCTATGTATCCATCGGTGTGGTGAGCATGCTCTTCTGTGCCGCCGTGGTTAAGGTTCTGGTAAATACAGGCGGATACGTCGCCACAAAGACCACTCCGAAATTCTCCCCCTCCAGACGCAGATTCCTCTCGCAGACCGCCGGTTCGGCAATGAGCCTTGCCGTGCTCCCCATGACGGGCTACGGAGTTTATCGTGCGGTGGGAGAGCCCGTTATCAAAGAAGTGCCCATCGTTAAAGATAATATACATTCCGACCTGAAAGGATTCCGCATAGTACAGTTGTCTGACATACACGTAGGCCCGACCATCGGCGCAGAGACAGTGAAGCGTGTGGTGAGGATGACAAACGATCTGGAGCCTGATGTGGTCGTTATCACAGGCGACCTTGTGGACGGCTCGGCGAAATATATAGCTGATTATGTTGACCCGCTGAAAGACCTGCGGGCTAAATACGGAGTCTACTTTGTGACAGGTAATCATGAGTATTACTCAGGCGCATCCTCATGGATAAGAAAGATAGAATCACTCGGTATAAAAGTACTGGAGAACAGCAACGACATCATCAGCCATAAAGGCGCAAAGCTGCTCATGGCCGGGGTGCCTGATATGCACTCGGACAGATTCGGCTTTGCTAAATACGACCCTGCAAAGGCAAAGGAGACAGACGAGGCTTACGACTTCTCCGTTATCCTGTCCCACAGGCCTGAGATAACCAGAGAGATAGCCGAGCACGGATACGACCTTCAGCTTTCGGGGCATACCCACGGCGGGCAGTACTTCCCGTGGACGATGGTCATATATCTCTTCCACGAATTCGTAAAAGGCCTGTATAAGGTGAAGGACACGAATGTATATGTCAGTCAGGGGACGTGCTATTGGGGACCGCCGCTGAGGATAGGTGCCGAATCTGAGATCACCTTATTGGTTTTATCATAGGGGCGGATTTGCATTATTTTTTATAGTTACTATATTAACAACTATAACTTCTTTACAACAAGGAGGATATTGTTATGAAGTTTAAAATTATTCCTATCGCGCTGATGGTCTTGGCACTTGCTCTGACCGGATGCGACAGCAAATCTGAAAATGCCGGAGAGAAAGTAGGCGAGACGGTTAAAAAGGTGGAAGACACTGTCAAAGATACCTATGAAGAAGGAAAAACCACCATTAAAGAAGGATATGAAGACACTAAAGAAGCCGTAAAAGACTTCAAAGAAGGTTATAAAGAAGGCTCGAAACAAGAATAAAAAAGGCGGACACAGAGTCCGCCTTTTTACGTTGGGAGTTGTATAAAGAAACTATGCTTTAAGCATTTTCTTGTTTATTTGTATCATTGTCCACGCTGTCTTAAGCTGTACAGCAGTGAAAGGTATCAGGATGATGAAGTATGCAGGGCTGAACCTCTGCACCAGTCCGTTCTGTACCAGTCCGTAGAATATAAAGAACATACCGAAAACAAACACCGCAACACCCGGACATATAAGAGAATACACGCTGGCGCTCTTTTCTGTACCGTAGAGGTAGTCTTTGAAATATCCGATGCGCTTCATGACTATGTAGCCTATGATGCCGAAGCCTATCTGTAAAGAAAGGATGACGGATGTGAAGACGAAGAGCGCGGAGATGTTTCCGTGTGCGTCCCAGTTGTGCGACAAACCGAAGAACATGCGCACCATTGTGATGCCTATGATGGTGAGTATCGGGATGGATATCCAGAGAGTCACGCTGCCTTCCTTGCTGATGCCGTAGCGGAAGATGGATTTAAGACCGAGCGTAATCTTTATAAACGCCAGTGATATAGCCATCACAAGGAAAAATATGGCAAGGAAGAGCGACACGGCAGAAACGACCTTTATGTGTGTCATGGCAGCAGGTGCGGCAAAGCCGACCGCTATCATTGAAAAAGCAAAGATGCCCATCATCTGAGACAGGTTGTTATTCTTCGCATAGTCGAATTCGCCCTTTATCATGAATGTGCTGAAATATTCTGTGAATATCTTCATGGCGTATACGCCGATGGCGAGAAACGCCAGTATAGCCCCGGGGAGCAGGTATTCGACGATGCTCCAGAGGTTTGGCACTGTGGCAGCGAAGAATGCGAAAGAGCAGTTCACTGTCATAGCCAGCGTCAGCGGGATAGCCATAAAGCTGACTGCCTGATGTGAGTTTTTCATCTCGTGGTATTTTGTTGTCTGTTTGAATTTCTTATACTCGGAGATGTTCCACACCAGAAGCCTGATGTGAAGATAAAAGAAGAACACCATAGCCGCATATGTGAATATCACAAGTGCTGATATGAGTGGGTTCCCGCCTGTGAGAACAGGATAGATGAAGTCAAATGTGGCCACAGGTGTATTTGGATGATCTACCATAAACATGAAGTAGATGAAGAAAGACACTGTGAGACCGCCCGCACCAAGAGACGCGAGGAAATATATAGGTGTATAGTTTTCCTTGAGATCCTTGACCATTGCCATTAGATCGCCTCCGTAAAATAATTTCAGCAATTAATACTATAAAGCAGGGAAGGAATCAAGAGATATATTTATATATTAGAATATTCTAAAATTCGATAATATACGAAAGGCCGTCGGGTTCTTTGCGGAGAGTCATGGTTCCGCCGTGCTTTTCGATTATGACGTTTGCTATCACAATGCCCCAGTAGTCAAAGCTTTGCGAGAGCACCTGATGGTTCCACGGCTGGAGCATGGTGTCGAGTATGGCTGACGGCACGTCCACATCGGGCACCTGTATCATAACAGTGAGCCTGCCGTCTGTGTTTTCCGTGACTAATTTGAAATGAAGCGGGGTGAATTCGTCAAAGTATCTGATAGAGTCTTTGAGGATGTAGCAGAACGCCATCTTGAGGAACATTGTGCTCCCCTCGATGCTGTACGGCTCCTTGAACCTGCTGCTGACAGACATCTCGTACTGGTCGAGGAAGTTGTAAAGGAAAGCCGAAAAGTTCTTGCTGAAGGTCTTTTCGGATATCTCGTTTGCGAGCTGCGAGACAAATTCGGCAAGGTCGAAAGTCTCCTCCGTCTGCATAGATATGGCGTTGGTATAGTCGTTATACCCCGTGACGATCTCTTCGATCAGCTTGCATTTCTGTTCCACTATCCCCCATTTATGCCCGAGAGAGTCTGTTATGCAGACCTCCTGCTTTATCTTCCGCAGGAATCCCGCGGCGACAGTGAGCGCATTGAGGATGTTGTGTGACAGATGTCTGGAAAATCCGGCGACAATGGCCTTCTCCTCCAGCTTTTTCATGTGCTGTTCGATGAGCAGTTTCTTGCTGATGTCCTCGAAGATTATCTCGTAATGTACGATAGAGTTCTGCACGACGGTGATATAGGCATTCACGGTTATGAATGCGCCGTTTGCCGCTTTCAGCTTCATCTGGAGGTTTGCAGTCTTCTCCTTTGTGACGATGTTCAGCGCATGGAGATACTCTTCCCTGTTGTCGGGGTGTACCTGCTCCATGAAGTTCATGTCTTTCCACATCTCATGGTTAAAGCCTGTGGTGTCTTCGTACTTTTTATTCGCATAGGTGATCACACTTTCGGTATTTATCTCGACAATGCTTTCCCCTGCGGAGTTGATAATGTTTTCCAGTTTGTTTTTGAGGAATTCTATCTGATGGTTTTTATTATCGATTAGATTATACAGCTCCACCAGTCCTTTATTCGCTTCGCTGAGCAGAGCGTTCTGCTCCTGCAACATGGATATCTTGTCTATTCTGGGTGATATGGAATAGGTCTTTACGGCGAGCTTGATGGATTCCAGCATACCGATAGGGTCTAGCTCGGGCGAGATACTGACGTTATTCTCAGGTATCTCTGAGGTGATGATAATGTTGAGCCTCGCCTCTTTGAGCATGTCCGAACTGTCTGTGATGATAACATCTGCGTCATTGATGTTTTTTGTAAAGCTGAAGCACTCCCCCAGCATGGAATCCAGCTCAGGGTGACTGAACAGCTTTTTATACAGTATCGGCTTCAATATTTTTAAACAGCTCCTCTCTGATGGTGTCGAGAACCTTCTGATCTGTTATCTTCTGACCATCCTTGTCCAGGAGATAGAATGAATCTACGACCCTGTCGATGTCAGTAGATATCTTCGCCTTGGATACGTTCAGCTCCAGATTGTTGAAAGTGCATAAAATATCGTGGAGCAGTCCTATCCTGTCTTTTGTATATATATCTATTACAGTGTAATTCGAAGAAATATCGTTGTCGAACACGATTTTGTCTTTTTTTGCAAATACAGGCATCGGACCTTTGAAAGGGCTGCCTGTCTGGGTTATCTGGCGTTCGATGTCTCTGCCGTCTTTTATGGTGCTGATGATGCGGTTTTTGAGTGTTTCTCTTTTATCATCGGGCATCTTACGTCCGGGGAAGGGGTTGTCTATTATGATGTTGTCTATTGTCACATCATTTTCCATGGTGTAGATCTTCGCCCATTTGATGTTGTAAGTGAGTGATGAGAGGGCTCCGCATATGTCGCTGAGCAGTCCGCCCCTGTCCTTTGCGCAGACGATGACCTCTATGCTGTCCATCTCTTCTCTGGCGTCTATCTCGACAACAATGTCGTTATCAGTGTGTACAGCCTCCGCCAGAAGCAGGTAGCGTATCAGCAGGAAAGCCTTTGTGGAATAAAGGTATTCGTCGTCGATGGTGTCTGCCATTGCCTGTATGTCGGGCATGTTTTTACATCTTTCGGCTATCTTCTGCCTGCGTCGTCTGATGACATCTTCGAACTCGTCTATCAGGCTTTCGTTTACTATTGCGGATACAGATTTGCTGTAGAGCTCTTTCAGCAGGTTATTCTTCCACTCGTTGAAAGTCGCTCCGCCCACTGCGTTCATGTCCGCATATGTGAGGAGAAAGAGCAGTCTCAGCTCCTCGAGGTTATTAAGGAAAGATGTGAAGTGGTCTATAACGTCTATGTCGTGCAGGTCTCGTCTCTGGGCGATGTGACTCATCAGAAGGTGATGCTCCACAAGACTGCAGACGGTGTCTGTGTCGTCCATTGTCAGGTCGAGACGTTTACAGATTATCCTGGACATCTTCGCACCTAGCAGACTGTGGTTCTTCCCCTGTCCCTTGCCTATGTCGTGCAGGAGGATAGAGAGCGCCAGCAGGTCTTTACGCTCCATGCCGAGCAGAGCTTCCTGATATGTATTCAGCGAAGGCGGTATGCTGGACGCTATGTTGTCTATGTAGCTGAGTGCGAGTATTGTATGCTCGTCCACCGTATAGTGGTGGTAATAGTCGAACTGAGGACGGCATTCCAGCCCTTCAAACTCGGGTATCATCGCCTGAAGCACACGGCATTTATACATGTCGGATACCACTCTGAATGATGTGGGGAATGCGCTTATTGTTTTAAGGAATGTCTTTCCGTATTCGTTTATGAATGCTGTGTCTATCAGGTGAACATTTTCCCTGATGAGGTCGCAGGTGCTGTCGGAGAGCTTCAGTCCTCGTCTGGAAGCGTATGAGAAGATTGTTATCAGCTTTCTCGGGCTCTCTGTGAATATATCTTTCGAAAGCACTGTCAGCGTGTTTGCATACTGGGCGTATCCGTCTGACAGCTTTGCTATGTAAGGCTTTTTATTAAGGTTCTTCACGGGCAGTTTCAGCATGGTGCGGTTGATCACTTTATTGGTGATCTCCGCCACGTCCTTTGCTCGGATGTAGTAGTCACGCATGAATAGCTCAACGCTCTGTACGCTGTCGGTACCGCTGTAGCCCATGTTATGAGCTATCTCCATCTGTGCTTCCAGAGTCATCACGTCGTATTTTCTGTTGTGGAAATAGTGCAGCTCCATACGCACGGCGAAAAGGAATGCGCTGTGCTCCATGAGCTTGTCGTACTCCTCACGGGTAAGGATGTTGTATTTCACTGTTTCTGCGAGGTTGCTTGTTTTATAAAGTATCTTGCATATCCATGAGATGGTGTTCAGGTCTCTGATGCCGCCTGCGCCCTCTTTGATATTCGGCTGAAGGCGGAAGATGGAGTCACGGAATTTGCTGTTTCTGTTGCGCACTCCGTCTATCTTCATCATGAGGAACTCTTCCTTACCTTTCTCCATCACCTTTTCGTTGATGATCTTGAGGTATGCGTCATAGTCCTTTTTAGAGCCGTAAAGGAACCTGTGGTCTATGAATGATGTCCTGACGACCTCATCCTCCATAGCTGCCTTTGCGACGTCTTTAAGTCCTTTTATCTGTATGCCAGGGTTGGTGCCTATGTCCCACATGAAGGTGGTGAAGGCGTTCATGAACTCCTCCTGCTTTTTCGAGGCTCTGCCCCTGTGCAGGATGAGGATGTCTATGTCGGAATGCGGAGCCATCTGCTCTCTGGCGTATCCGCCGAGTGCCAGCACGGCTATGCCGTCGACCTTGCCCGCTTGCTCTGCGGCCATTTCGCACACTTTACATACTGTCTCGTCCGTGAGCTCTGTCAGTCTTTTAGACAGCTGCCACGAAGAGCTGTACGAGTGTCTGTTGCTTTTGATATCTTTCCATGTGGAATGATAGTAGTTTTTAATGTTTTCAACTGTCTGCATGTTTAGTCGTATAGGAAGTTTGTGAAATATATATCCTTTACCAGCATGTTAGGGTAATACTTCGTAACTTCTGATTGTATTATTGTTTTAACTCTGCTGCGCTCGGCCTCTGTGTTCATCTCTTCCGGAGGGAAGGTGCCCATCACCTGATTTATGATAGCCACGACCTTTTTACGCTCGTCTATCATGTCCTCTGCGCTTCTTTTGTCCTGTGTCTGAATGGTCAGATCATATCTGTAATAGCGCTTTTGCATACCTCCCGCACCTGCGATCAGGTCTCGGAATTCGACATTGAATACTCCTCCGCCGAAGTTCTTAACAACGTCATAGTCTCTGAATGCATCAGTAGGCCTGCTGGATTGGGTGATGAGAGATTTCAGCCCCCCGCCGTATGTGTACAGCATTATGGAGACGATGAGTATGATGAGGAAAATGAACAAAAGAACTATAATTTTGTTTAGCGATGGTAAAAGTTTCTTAAAATTCATACACTAATAATATAACACTTCACTTTTTAAGTAAATCGGATATATTCCAAGAACATGAAAATTAAAAAAGGGCAAACTTTCTTAGAAAGAATGCCCTTCTTTTAGTAAAACCTACTGAGGATATATAGTCAAAAATGCATACTTACATTTATACATTCGGGTGTAAGGTTAATCAAGTAGAAAGTGAAAAAATTGTTAATGAATTAAAATTTTACAATTTAGAACTTGTCGACAACGCAGACAACGCAGAACTCATTATCTACAACACCTGTGCCGTCACAGAAAGAGCCGAAAAAAAATTCCATTCCATGGTGCGTAAAGCCAAAAATCTTAACCCAAACGTAAAGATCGCAGTGACAGGCTGTGCAGCAGAAAAGGATAAGGACAGGCTGAAGGAACTGGGTGCAGATATCGTCGTGACCAACTCGGGGAAGATGAACATCCTCGAAAACATCGTGAAAGAGACAGACCACCTGAACAGTATATTTGAGAGCCACGGCTTTATCGATGCGGAGAACATGTCCATGGCGACCCGCACCAGAGCCTTTGTAAAGATACAGGACGGATGCGACAGCAATTGTGCCTACTGCATTATCCCTTCGCTCCGAGGGCTGCCCGTCAGCCGTGCGGAGGACTCCATACTGAAAGAGGTGAAGAACCTCGTCGATGCAGGGTATAAAGAGATAGTCCCCGTGGGGATACATGTTGGTAAATACGGCTCAGACCTGAACGGAGACATCGACCTCGCTGGGCTGATAGAGAAGATGATCGCCCTCGACGGAGATTTCCGTGTGCGCCTCACATCCATAGAGCTGAACGAGCTCACCGACAGGATGATAGACCTCCTTGCGGATAATACCGACAGGATATGCCGTCATTACCATATACCTCTCCAGAGCGGCAGCACACACACCCTCCGCATGATGAACCGTAAATATACATCGGAAGAATATGTGGCAAAGCTGAAAAAGCTGAAAGATAAAGTCCCCGACTGCACCCTCGGTGCGGATGTCATAGTCGGCTTCCCCGGCGAGACAGACATACACTTCGCTGAGACGGTCTCCACAGTGAGACGCTCCGGTCTGGAGCATCTGCACGTCTTTTCATATTCCGACAGATCAGGCACAAAGGCGAGCACGATGGAGAATAAGACACCCCAGAAGGTGAAATCCGAACGCTCCAGAGAGCTCAGAGCCCTCGGCGATAAGCTGAAAGAAAAGGCCGCAGGTAAATGTATAGGCAAAATTTTTAAAGTATTAACACAAAAAGACAATACAGGTATCACCGACAACTATTTCACAGTTCGCTTCAAAGAAGATGTTGAACCCGGAAGGTTTTTGGATGTATTAATAACCTATGCTTATAAAGACGGAAGTCTGAAGGGGGATATTGTAAATGTCTGAAAAGATACTTGTAATCGGCGGTGTCGCAGCAGGAGCGACAGGCGCAGCAAAAGCCAGAAGAACACGTGAGGACCTCGACATCACTATGGTGGAGAAGGGTAAATATATATCATTCGCAAACTGCGGACTGCCATATTATACAGGCGGAGTGATAGAGAAGAGGGCGAGCATACTGCTGCACACAAAGCAGTCGTTCGGCAAGAGGTTCAACACGGATGTTTTGACCAAGACAGAGGCGATAGCCATCGACCCGAAGGCGAAGTCTGTCCTGCTGAAAACATCCAAGGGCGAAGTAGAACGCCCGTATGACAAACTGCTCCTCGCCGTAGGGGCAAAGACATTTATCCCGCCTATCGAGGGCGTGGAGGACATCCCTTATTTCACCATGCGCACCGTAGAGGATGCCGACGGGGTTAAGGAATATGTCTTAAACAACAAGCTGAAAGACGTACTCATCATCGGAGCAGGATTCATAGGCATAGAGGTGGCGGAAGCTATGCTTCACTGCGAGCTGAAGCCGACTGTTGTCGAGGCTCTGGATGAGGTTATGCCGAACTTCCCGCCTATCGTAGCGATGAACCTTCGTGAAAAGATGGCGGAAGCAGGCTGTGACGTGATAGTGAAAACATTTGTGAAAAAGCTGGAAAATGGCGACCGCATAAAAGCGCACCTCTCCGACGGACGTGTCGTGGAGACCGATATGGTCATCATGTGCACAGGGGTGAAGCCTGCCGTAGACCTTGCCCTCACAGGCGGTGTGGAGCTGGGTGAGAAGGGCGGTGTCGCCGTGAACAGCCGTATGGAAACAAATGTGAAGGATATATACGCAGCAGGCGACCTTGTGGAAAAGGTAAACCTTGTCACAGGTAAAAAGTGTCTGCTCCCCCTCGCAGGACCGGCAAACCGTGAGGGCAGAACCGCAGGCATGAATATGGCAGGCGGAGATATGGAGTTCAAAGGCGTACTCGGCTCGGCTGTTGTCGGCTTTGACGGATTTGTGATGGCGCAGACGGGGCTTACATATAAACAGGCTCTCGAAGCGGGCTTTGACGCTGACTATGTTTATACAGAGGATGTGAACAGAGCATCCTATTTCCCCGTACACGGGCATATATTTATGATGACTGTTTTCGAGAAAAAGAGCGGGAAGCTGCTCGGTGTTTCCGCATGCGGTCCCGATACTGTCGAAAAGAAGGTCGACCACGCCGCAGTGGCTCTCTACGCAGGGCTGACAGTCTATGACTTCGAGCATCTGGAGCTTTGCTATGCTCCGCCTTTCGCATCTGCAAAGGACAATCTGAACATAGCGGGATTCGTCGCCAGCAACATGCTGCGTGGCTCAGGCTTCACCGTGAAGCCCGAATGGCTGCTGGAGCAGGTTAGGAAAAATGCGGATATACAGATCATCGACGTGCGCAGACCCGAAGAGTTTGAAAACTATCGTGTGGAAGGCGCAGTAAATATTTTTGTTAACGAATTGAGAGAAAATCTGGAATTGATAGACAAAACCCGTCCTGTTTATGTATATTGTGCTGTGGGCTTCAGAGGATATCTCGCCGTGCGCAGTCTCAGAAACTTCGGATTCGAGGCATACAATGTCACAGGCGGTGTCGAAGCATACGAAAGATTAAAACGACTATAAAAAACTTACAGTCATTCTGAGGCTCTGCCGAAGAATCTGCAATGCTGTGAGAGAAGAATAATTAAAATGTAATTCAATATTGGAATGATCAGTATGACGGTATAGCGGGTTAAGACCCTTCGCAATACTGCTCAGGATGACTTCCTATTCATTTTAGAGGTATATATAAGATGGAAACAGTTTTAAAGACAGAATTTGCAGACATGAAGCTCATCGCCAGAGGTAAAGTAAGAGACATCTACGACTTTGACGATAAAATGCTCATCGTGACAACAGACCGTCTTTCGGCTTTTGACGTTATCCTGCCTAACGGCGTTCCCGGAAAGGGCAAGATCCTTACAGAGATAGCTCTCTTCTGGTTCGAGCAGACAAAACACATCGTGAGAAACCACATAATCACAGCAGACATCGACGAAATGCCTGAGGTTTGTCAGAAATACAAAGCTCAGCTCGAAGGACGCTCTATGCTGGTTCACAAGTGTCAGCCTTTCCCTGTTGAGTGTGTGGCAAGAGGCTACATCACAGGCTCAGGATGGAAAGACTATCAGAAGACAGGCGCTGTATGCGGTATCAAGCTCCCTGCAGGGCTCGTTGACTCTGAGCGTATGCCTGAGACACTCTTTACGCCGGCTACTAAAGCTGAAGTGGGCGACCACGACGAGAACATCTCTTTCGAAAAGATGGCAGAGATCATTGGTCAGGCAAAAGCTGACAAACTGAAAGAGCTAACAATCAAAATATACGAAACAGCAAGAGATATCGCTGATAAGAAAGGCATTATCATTGCAGATACAAAGTTTGAGTTCGGCGAGCTCGACGGTGAGATCATCCTCATCGACGAAGTTCTCACACCTGACTCATCCAGATTCTGGTTTAAAGATAAATATGAGCCGGGCAAGCCTCAGCAGTCCATGGACAAGCAGGTTGTCAGAAACTACCTCGAGACACTCGACTGGGACAAAACAGCCCCCGGCCCTGTGCTTCCTGACGAGATAGTGGCGAACACAGCGGAAATCTACCGCCAGATCACAGACATTCTCAAAGCATAATCACACACGGGGCACTTTATGTGCCCCTTTTCTTCATTATCTATTAATTGATTACACATATTTCTTTTTAAACCTGCGAATGTTATTATATTTACATACGGAGGCAGTTATGAAAACATTCAGAGCTCTGGTTACAGAAGAAATCGACGGCAAATACGTATCAAATATCAAAGAGAAAACCATCAGCGATCTCCCTGAAGGGGACGTTCTAATAAAAGTAAAGTATTCATCCATAAACTATAAAGACGGGCTTTCCGGCGCAGGCAACAAGGGAGTGACAAGGCATTATCCACACACTCCGGGCATAGACGCCGCAGGTGTTGTGGAGGAATCGTCTGACCCTGCATTTAACGAAGGCGACGAGGTGATCGTCACAGGCTATGACCTCGGCATGAACACAGACGGAGGTTATGCTGAATACATCCGTGTACCCGCAGGCTGGGTCGTGAAAAAGCCCGAAAAGCTCACTCTGAAAGAGGCAATGATATACGGCACGGCGGGGTTCACCTCTGCTCTGTCTGTCATAAAACTTCTGAACCACGGCGTTACGCCTGAGAAGGGCGAGGTGCTTGTAACCGGTGCTACAGGCGGTGTCGGCTCTGTGGCTGTTGCCATGCTTGCGGGGCTCGGGTTTAAGGTAGCTGCTGCGACGGGAAAGGCGGATAAGGCTGATTTTCTGAAATCCCTCGGTGCGGAGAGAATAGTCGGCAGAGCCGATGTGAACGATGAGTCGGGCAGACCTATGCTGAAAGGCATCTATGCAGGTGCTGTGGATACCGTCGGCGGGAACATACTCGCCACAGCTCTGAAAACTGCGGCATACGGCGGTGCTGTCACCACATGCGGGCTGACACAGTCCCACGAGCTTAACATGACAGTTTTCCCTTTTATCCTCAGGGGTGTATCGCTTCTCGGTGTGGATTCCGTAGAGCTCCCGATAGCTGAAAAGACCGCTGTATGGGGGCGGATAGCGGATGATCTCCGTGTGGAAAACATCGCTGAACTCTCTCAGGAGATATCTCTCGACGACCTGCCTAAGTACCTGTCACAGATATTGAAAGGCGAGCTCTCAGGCAGGATTGTCGTCGCAATATAGGTTATCTGTAGTCTTCTCTGACAGGGTGGAAAACGTCTATGACCATACAGTCGGATATCGCTCTTCCGCTGTGGACAGCTCCTGACGGGATGACTGCTATGTCGTTTTCGGTAAGTATCCTAGGCTCGCCGTCCACAGTCAGCTCAAACTGACCTTTGATCAGTCTGGATATCTGTTCGTGGGGGTGCGAGTGCTCGGGGAGTTTTGCCCCTGCGGTGAAGCTCCATGTTGCGAATGTCATCCCCTCGGAATGAACAAACTTAGCCTCTGCTCCCTCGATGATTTTTTTCCCCTCTATGTTTTCTAAATTGACGAAAGGCATACTTTTTCCTCGTTATTTGTATTTATGTTGCAAATTTTGTAAATATTACTTGTTCAGTATAAAGCATATATTTACATAGGAAAGTTTTTTATGTAATATTGGCTCTAATTATTTCGTTTATTTTTCAAGGGGAACAAGATGGAAACAAAACATTGTAAGGGCTTTATGCCCAAGATTGTTATAGTTTTGTTATTTCAGGGGATAATAGCATTCGCAATCTTCGTTATAAACTATCGGACTCTTACTAAAGCTTCAGAAATGTCACCGGAAACGGTTCAGACATTTATCAATGATGCTCTTGGGAAATGTCTTATGAATTCTTCGGTTCTGCTTTTACTCGGGCTTATCATAGCCCTGGCAGTTACCTACTACTTTAATAAAGGATTTCTCAAAAGCCTCTTTGGTATCGTCGATGTTATCGGCAAGGTTGAGAAGGGGAATCTGTCTGCCAGAGTGGACATCAGCGCCAAAGGCGGACTGTGTGAACTGGGCAAGCTGGTAAACAGCATGATCAGTAAGATGGAAGGCACTGTCGCCAGCTTTTACTTCGCTTCGACAAACGTCGGCAGCGCATCAAAAAACCTCATAGAGATATACGGCTCCGTCAACGAGATGGTAAACCATGTTAACGACAGCGTCGTGAGCGTGAGCTCCGCTGCAGAGGAACTGAATGCCACAGGGCAGAATGTTCTTGATATGTGCCGCAACTCCTCCGACAGCATCAGAGGATGCGAAGAGCAGGTTATAAAAGGCAAGAACGTCATCACCGAAAGCAGACACAGCATGGAGGAAATATCCACGGGTATCAACTCTATCGTTGATGTGGTGCACGGATTTCAGGTTCAGTCACACGAGATCGGACAGATAGTCGTCGCTATCAACGAGATAGCCGAGCAGACAAACCTCCTCGCACTTAACGCTGCCATCGAGGCGGCCAGAGCGGGAGAGCACGGACGAGGTTTCGCAGTAGTAGCTGACGAAGTACGCAAGCTCGCCGGTAAGACATCCGACTCCACAAAGCAGATCGAAGATGTTATCAAAGACCTGCAGAAACGCATTAATGAAGTGAACAACTCGGTTCAGTCCTCCGTTAATAAGGTAAATACGGGTATAAGCCTCTCCGACAGCTCTGTTGAAGCTATCGAAGAGATAAACGAATACATCAGAAATGTTTCCGAGCAGATAGACGGTATCGTCCGCTCTAAGGAAGAAGAGTCCCTCGCTCTCTCCGATGTGACATCCAGCACGGCTGCTATCAGCGCCCAGACTGTAGACATCGTTAAGGTCGTCGAGGAATCCTTCATGGCGGGTGAAAACCTCACAGGGCTTGCAGACACCATCACAAAGAAGGCGTCAGGATTTAAATCTGATAAGATGAAAGAGTTCATGCCGTGGTCTGCTGAGCTGGAGCTCGGTGTTAAAATGTTCGACGATCAGCACAAAGAGCTCGTTAAACTGATAAACAGGCTCTACGACGCTATGAAAGACAACAGAGGCGACGAAGTGCTCCTCAGCATCCTTGATAAACTGGTGGAATATACTGTTTATCACTTCAACAGCGAAGAAGAGATGTTTGCCAAATACGGATATGAAAATCAAAAACAGCATATCAAGATCCACACAGATCTTAAAAATACGGCAGTTGACCTTAAGCAGAAGATTCTCAACGGTGAGGCTGTCATCGGATTCAACGTTATCAGTTTCCTTGAAAACTGGGTGAAGAATCACATCCTCGTTGAAGATAGAAAATACGTAGAACTGTTTAAGAAAAAAGGTCTATAGACACCAAAGGGATATAGATCATAAAAGATGTACCTTGACCCGGGGTGGACGATACTTCGATCCGCCCCTTATGTTTCTCGGTTATCTCCTTCGCAATTACCAGCCCCAGACCTGTCCCCCTGTTTTTCGTAGAGAAGAAAGGCGTAAAGAGCTTACTGAGAGTTTCCTCAGTGATGCCCGGGCCGCTGTCGTTTATGGATATCTTCATCATCGGAAGAGCCAGCCCGCGCTTTTTATTAATGTACTTTATGGTAGGGTCTATGGAGAGATACATAGATATTGTTCCCTCCTTCTGAGCTTCACATGCGTTCTTTATAATGTTGTTCACAGCCATGAACAGCTTCTTCCTGTCTGCGGTGATATTGCCCAGTGAGGGTTCTATCTGTACAGCCAGCTTTATGTCGGGGAAGAGTACAGAGAGCGAATCCTTCAGCTCTTCAAGGAATGCGAGCAGGCTGAATTCGGAGTATTCTATCTCCATCTCAGACAGCATTCTTATATTCTGCATTATATGTTTTATGCGCTCTGTCTCGTTCAGGATGATGCCTGCGCACTTTTTGATGTATTCGTCGCTGCTCTTTGCGAGGATTAGCTGGGATGTGCCGTCTATCACGGTGAGCGGGTTCTTCATCTCATGCTGAAATGAGCTGATGTCAAAGAGCTCTTCGAGATTTGGTCTGAATTCGTCCACGTTTATGATTAGCACCCTGCGGACGGGAGGTCCCGGGTCTATGGTCTTAATGCCGAACAGCTTATGCTGTATCTTGATCATGTTCTTGCCGGCGTTCAGCTCGTCCACGATGTACTGCTTAAAGTTCTTTATCCCTGCCTCTATGCCTGTCTGGAGGAACTTTTCACCGGCGATGTTCATGTCTGATATCTTTCCGCCGCATATTTCGAAATAAGCAGAACGTAGGTTGTTGAACTGGCAGTCTTGCATGGTTACTCCGTCATGGACATTGGCTTTTCAAACGGTTCGAAGGTGTATTCGCCGCTGAAGCTGTTTGTTATCTCGTGGGATTCTGCGTCCACACGGAAGTATGCCACATCTTTTGCCACAGGGAAAAGCATATTGCCGAAGTTTTCATGTACGCCCTGAGTAAACTTTACCCATGCAGGGAGCGCAGTGTTTGAGCCTGTGCGCCATTTGCCGATAGGGCGGAAGTCGTCAAAGCCGACCCATACGCCGCTCACAAGGTCGGGCATGTAGCCGACGAACCATGTGTCTTTGTTGTCGTTTGTGGTCCCTGTTTTACCCGCTATCAGCTTAGGTATCACGAGGGCTCTTTTACCTGTGCCGTTCACGATAACGCTGCGCATCATATCAACCATGATGCTCGCTGTCCCTTCGCTCAGCACTCTTATCGGCTGGCTTGGTTTATATTCGGCGACTATCTCGCCTTTGGAGTTTTCTATCTTTGTGATGTAGTAGGGCTCGTGTCTTTCGCCCAGATTCGGGAATGTGGAGAATGCGTAAACCATCTCCATAAGCGACACTGCACCTGAACCGATGGATACGGAGAGGTCACGGTTGAGCTCTTCCTGAATGCCGAATTTACGTGCCTGGCTGATGATGCGTCCGATGCCTATTTTTTCGGCGACTTTGATGGTCACAAGGTTTCTTGATTTGGTCAGAGCCTCTTTCAGTGTGGTATGACCAAAGAACTTGCCAGAGTAGTTCTCAGGTTTCCAGTATTCACCTTCTTCGTCCATCTCTTTGATGACGGGTGCGTCGAGTATCTCTGTCATAATGTTCATACCGTTTTCCAGAGCGGTGCTGTATACGATAGGCTTAAAGAGCGAGCCTACCTGACGCTTTGCCTGAAATGCTCTGTTGAACATAGACTTACGATAGTCGAATCCGCCCACCATGGCGTATATCTCGCCGTCCAGCGGGTTTGCGGAGAGTAGCGCAGATTCCAGATCGGGCTCCTGTGCCATGCGGTATTTTTTATGTTCTTCGTCTTTGAGTGTGACGTATATTATGTCGTTTTTATCCAGTATCCTGCGGAAGTCTGTGTTTCTGTAGTAGTTTGAGTCTGCTGGGCGTGCCCATCTGTTGTCTGTGATGTGCATGCTGCCGTCGCCGTTGAGCGTTTTGATATATACATCGTCCTCTTCCACCTTTGTGACCAGAGCCCTTTCAAAGCCGAGCTCTTTCAGATAGTCCTTCTGCATCTCGAGCAGTTCCTCGAGGTTATTCTCCTCGGGGTTATACTTTGCTATTGCGCCTCTGAAGCCGAGCGCCTCTGTCATCTCCAGCAGGTTCGCCTTAACGGCTTCTTCAGCCTTTGCCTGCATGCCGAGGTCGAGGGTGGTGTAAACATTAAGCCCTGCATTGTCCACGTCCTCTATCCCCTCCACATCTTTCAGGTGGCGGATGATGAAGTCTACAAAGTATCCTGCTGCCATGTTCTTAGGCGGGATGCGGTCTATTATCACAGAATCCACAAGGGATGTTTTCTGATATTCGTCCTCGCTGATGTGCCCTGTCTCATACATTCTGAAAAGTACGTGGTTACGCCTTTTTATAGCCTTATCAGGGTTCAGGTGTGGTGCGTATATGCCGGGGGCTTTCGGGATGCCTGCTATCATTGCGCACTCTGCGAGGGTGAGGTCTCCCACTGATTTACCATAGTAGTTCACCGCTGCCGCTTCGACACCGTATGCGCCGCGACCGAAGTATACCTGATTAAGGTACATTTCGAGTATCTTCTGCTTTGATAGTGCTTTATCTATACGATAGGCGAGTATCGCCTCTTTCACTTTTCTTTTCAGTTTCTTTTCAGGGGTGAGGTAAATGATCTTCACCAGCTGCTGTGTGAGGGTCGAGCCCCCTTCAACGACACGTCCCGCCTTCACGTTTGTGATGAATGCACGGAGGATACCCATGAGGTCGACACCGCCGTGGTCATAGAACCTTGCGTCTTCGACGGCTATCACTGCGTTTTGCAGGTTTTCAGGTATCTGTGCTATGTCCAGAGGATATCTGCGCTCTGCGCCCAGCTCTGCTATGGTGTCGCCGTGACGGTCATAGATGATTGTCGGGCGTTTGTACTCATAGTCTTTCAGGTCTTTGATGGAGGGGAGCTCACGGCTGAGCTTATAGATGTATCCGAAAACACCGCCGGACACTGTGAGCGCCATGACGATGGAGAATATCATAAAATATCTGAATATCTTCTTAAACATTATATTTACCTTTATATACAGACCGCATTTCGGCGGATTAGTTTATTTTTTACCCGATGTATATTCGAAAAGCATGTCCCGAAGTTTGGCAGCTTTTTCGAATTCGAGGTTCATAGCGTGTTCGTGCATCTTCTTTTTGAGGGCTTCGATATCTTTTTCTCTCTGCCCCGATAATGTTATACCTATATCGTCGGTAATATCAACCGTTACGTAGTCTTTTTCATAAATAGATTCAAGAATATTGCTGATTTCGTTCTTTATGGTTGTCGGTGTGATATTATGCTCTTCGTTATACGCCATCTGCTTTTCACGGCGTCGTTTTGTCTCGTCTAGAGCAGACTGCATGCTGCGTGTTATCTTATCTGCGTAGAATATAGCCCTGCCGTTTACGTTACGGGCGGCACGTCCTATGGTCTGAATCAGTGATTTTTCGGAACGGAGGAAGCCCTCTTTATCCGCATCTAAGACGGCGACGAGGCTAACTTCGGGGATGTCGAGACCTTCACGGAGTAGGTTTATCCCCACGAGAACATCGAACTCGCCCATGCGGAGCTGTTTGATGATTCGTATCCTTTCAAGTGTATCTATTTCAGAGTGCAGATACTTCACCCGCACGCCCAGGTCGTCGTAATATTTGCTGAGCTCTTCCGACATCCTTTTTGTCAGGGTGGTGACAAGGACACGCTCGCCTTTTTCGGTTATCTTTCGTATCTCGTTGTAGAGGTCGTCCACCTGATTTCTGGACGGACGTATCTCTATAGGCGGATCCATAAGCCCTGTAGGGCGGATGATTTGTTCTGCGAGGAGCCCCATGCTGTCGTTCAGCTCATAGTCGTCCGGGGTGGCGGATACATACATCACACGGTTCACCCTTTCTTTGAATTCCTCGAATTTCAGAGGGCGGTTGTCCAGAGCCGCTGGCAGGCGGAAGCCGTATTCCACGAGTGTTGTCTTTCTGCTGCGGTCGCCGTTATACATCCCCCGTATCTGCGGAACTGTCATGTGGGATTCGTCTATGATGACGAGAGCATCCTTCGGCAGGTAACTCAGGAGGGTAGGCGGGGTCGACCCCGGCGGGCGGTTCTCCAGTATTCTGGAATAGTTCTCCACGCCGTTGCAATAGCCTGTCTCCAGCATCATTTCTATGTCAAACATTGTGCGCTGTGTCAGCCTCTGCGACTCTAACAGTTTGTTCTGACTCTCAAATTCTGCACACCTTTCAAAGAGCTCTTTTTTGATTATTTTCACGGCGTCTTCGATGGTGTTGCTTGTGGTCACATAGTGGGTGTTCGGATATATTGCTACCTTCGGGCGGTCCTTTATAGTCTTGCCCGTCAGCGGGTCAAATTCGCTTATGCGGTCTACCTCGTCTCCGAAGAACTCTATGCGGTATGCAAGGTCGTCTTCGTGTGCGGGGAAGACCTCTATTGTGTCCCCCTTCACTCTGTATGTGCCGCGGTGAAAGTCGTATTCGTTTCGCTCGTACTGTATCTCTACCAGTTTTTTCAGGACACTTTCCATCTCTACATCGTCGTTAACCTCGAGGGTTACGAGCATTCCGCTGTACGCCTCCGGTGAACCGAGACCGTATATGCAGGAGACGGATGCCACGATCAGCACGTCACGTCTTTCGAGCAGACTGCGTGTAGCCGAGTGGCGGAGTTTATCTATGTCTTCGTTTATGGAAGAATCTTTTTCTATGAAGGTGTCGCTGGCGGGGACGTACGCTTCGGGCTGGTAATAGTCGTAATAGCTGACGAAGTATTCCACGGCATTGTTGGGGAAGAACTTTTTGAATTCGCCGTAAAGCTGTGCGGCGAGGGTTTTGTTATGTGCGATTACAATTGTCGGTACGTTAAGCTGCTGTACGACGTTTGCCATCGTATATGTTTTACCGGAGCCGGTAACGCCGAGCAGAACCTGTGCCCGCTCGCCCGATTTATAGTTTTCGACTAGCGATCTGATTGCCTCGGGCTGGTCGCCCGCAGGCTGATAGTCTGATACAAGTTCAAAACTCATAATCTATTTCTTAAGCATCCTTTTATTATCTTTGTTGATGAAGAGCCCTGTCTTATCGAGCTGCTCCATAAGGGGTACGAGGAGCTTCCTTGAAAGGTCGAAGTATTTCTTCATCCCGTTCAGGTCCGTAAAGCCGTTTGCCTCGCATTCCTGTGTTGCCTTTTCCACGAAGGAGTTGAGGAGCTCCATTGTGACATGATTGTTCCCTTCGATGTTTTTCGCAAGGCTTCTGTTGCAGAGGTACTGCAGACACTTCTGTATCTTCGGAGTGGGGACGCCTAACTTTTCTGAAAGCTGGGCAGGGTTCGAGAATGCGGGGTCTGTCTTCATCTGGTTCAGTACAGATATTGCGAGCTCTTCAAAGGGGTCCTTCTCTTTCTTTTTGAGTATCTGCCCGTCAAATATATAGTCCTGCTTCTGCGCACGTTCGATGATGCGGTTTATGATGTCGAAGCGGACAGGCTCGGGGAGCTTTTCGCAGGAGTGCTGTATCTTCCCTATGGCGAGTGTCCCCTTTTTATTCAGTTTTTGTATGGTCTGCTCTACGAAGTTTTCGAGAGTTTTATTATCGAGTATGAATCCCTGAAAGTTTGAGATATTCAGCTGAGCCAGCTTCATCGCCAGCTCGTTTCGTATCAGCCCCGAGAACTGTATCGGCTCGGGGAGCTTTATCCCGCAGTTGTACACTTCCACTATCTTTCTGATGGCGTTGTCGTAGTCGTGTATGCTGAGCAGCTCTATCACGTCTTTTGCGTATTTCCTTTGGGGGAATGTCTCCTCCAGTCCGAGTACTCGACCCCCTGCGATGCTCACCTGAGGGCTGCCTGAGCGGATGATGAACGGCTCGTCGAAGTATGTTGTCACGGGCTTGTCCAGCTTTATGAAGCAGCAGGCACTTTCTGATTTTGAAAGTTTCTTCGTGTCGAAGAAGATGACCTTCCCCTCGCACTGGACAGCACCTATGAATATAGAATAGGTCTTGTTATGCTTTATGCTCACCTTTTCAGATACGCCTTCGAACATTGTCAGGTTTGCGAATATCCCCTTTGTGGGCACTATTTTATTATTATCAGAGAGTATGTCGCCTCGTCTGATGTCTTCGGTGGTGAAGTCAGGCAGGTTAAGGGCTGTCCTTTCCCCTGCGACAGATTTATTGACGGCGTTGTCATGCACCTGTATGGATTTTATCCTTGCAGAGCTCATGTTCTTAGTGTTGAAGAGCAGGGTGTTCGGCGTTACCTGTCCGAAGAGGGATGTACCCGTGATAACAGTTCCGCTCCCTTTTATGCTGAAAACCCTGTCGGCACGCACCACATAGCATCTCTTCTGCAGTTTCGGCTGAACCTTTCCTGCGCATCTGCCGATGGCTTTTTTCAGCTCTTCTATGCTGGCGGGGTCTTTTATGCTGGTGTTCACTATGTCTGTTATCTTTATGCCGCTGCTGCTGAAGAGTTCCTGCACGGCTTTCTTGGTGGATTCTATCTGCTCGGGCTCGGCTATGTCTGCCTTTGTCAGTGCTATAACGCCGTAGCGCACGCCTATGGTGCGGATGATGTTGTAGTGCTCTATGGTCTGCGGGCGGATCCCTTCTCTGGAGTCCACGCAGAAGAGCACGGAGTCAAACCCCACAGAGCCTGCTATCATCGTCTTTACCAGTCCTTCATGGCCGGGCACGTCTACGAATGAGATGTTTGCCTCGTCGGTCTTCATACCGGCGAAGCCCAGCTCGATGGTTATCCCTTTCTCTTTCTCTTCTTTCAGCCTGTCTGGGTCTTTCCCCGTGAGTGCCATTATCAGAGAGGATTTACCGTGGTCTATGTGTCCTGCCGTACCGAATATAACGCTCTTGGTCATATCGCCCCCTCTGCTGCTCTTGCCGTGTCTGCAAATTCGCTTTCGTCTATTGTGCGGATGTCGAGTATCACCCTTTCGTCGGCTATGCGGGCTATGACGGGTGTGTCGGCCCTGCGGAGAGCCTTTTCCACTGCGGTCGGCTTCTTCGCAGATATCAGCGCAACGGCGAACGAGTCTATCTCTGAAAGAGGGCAGCTCCCTCCGCCTATGGTGGACTTTGCTGGGATGATCTCTGTCTCTGCATTTATCATGGCAGAGAGCTTTTCAGCCTTTTGCCTCAGTGTGTCTATATCTGCGGAGAGCATCCCGTTCACGGGGATGTCTGCCTGAGAGTTTTCTATATATCTTCTGAAGGTAGCCTGTAGTATGGCAAGGGTCAGCTTATCCACACGGAGCATCCTCATCAGAGGGTTTTTCTTTATCTTTTTGATCAGGTCGCTCTTGCCTATGATGATGCCCGCCTGACATGCACCGAGCATCTTATCCCCGCTGAAGGATATAAGGTCGAATCCTTTTGCGGATATCTCGGGTATTGTGTGGTCTGCGCATACGGCTTCGGAGACTGTCTTTGTGAAGAGCCCGCTCCCTGCATCGTAGTATGACAACACGCCTGTATCCTTTGCGGCGGATGCTATCTCGTCCAGAGATGCTTCCTCGCTGAAGCCGACTATCTCATAGTTGCTCTTATGCACCTTCATCATCATTGCGGTGCTTGCGGAGACGGCATCTGTATAGTCTGTTATGCGTGTCTTGTTTGTAGTGCCGACCTCGGTGAGCTTCGCACCGCTTCTGCTCATCACGTCGGGCACACGGAATGAACCGCCTATCTCGACCAGTTCACCCCTGCTGACTATCACGCTCTTCTTATTTGCAAAGGTGTTGAGTATGAGGAATACGGCTGAGGCGTTGTTATTCACCACGACGGCATCCTCTGCGCCTGTCAGCATGCGGAGATATTCGGCAGCGTGGTGATACCTGTCGCCCCGTTTGCCTTTTTCAACATCGTATTCCAGATTGGAATAACCTGCTGATATATCAGACGCTTCTTTTAATATTTCGCTGCTGATGGGGCTTCTGCCCAGGTTGGTGTGTATGGGGACGCCTGTGGCATTGATAACTTTATACAGTGACCCCTTGTGAAGTTTAATATATTCTGAAATTATTCTTTCGATCAGTTTAATATCGCTCGGGAGCTCTTTTCCGCTTTGTATCTCAGCACGCAGTGCATCCAGAGTGTTCCTTGCGGCGTGTTTTAAAAGCCCTGTGTTTAAACCGCTGAATTCGTCTCGGGCTAAAAGCTTATCCAGCTTCGGGATTTTTCTTAATGTTTCGTTTATATTTTCCATGTAATCATCCAGTCATAAATTCTACTATACTATTGTATATAAGACAAATAGCTTTTGCTGTCTTTACGGCTGAAAATATGTTCATAACTTTCGAAATAAAACCAATAAAATTTAACTCATAATGCAATAAATATTAACTAAATATTAAATAAAATACTTTTATATGTTTGAATGTTTCAACATACTGCAAACAGTTTCTTTTCTGAATTAGTATTGCTTAGTTATTGTTATGACAAGATAAAGATTCTTAATATTAATTTCAATATCTATGAATTAAGTGATGGTTTTTTCGTCGCTTATCATATTATATGGTTTGACTTATTACAATATCAGCAATAGAATATGTCAGGTTATTATTTATTTATCGGAGCTTGTCATGGTTAATCTTAACTTTAAAAAAATGAGTGTATCCACTCAGATTCTGCTGCCGACAATTGCTGTAATGATCATCGTTTTCGGTGTTATAGTCAATGCAGTAAACAGGTCGAATACAAATAATGCTAAGGCAATATCCACTATGCGTTCTGCTGAAATGCTGCATATTCTCGAATATGTTGTTAACGGAACGGTGGAGGATGAAACTAAAGTTAATGGACTCTATAAGACCATTCAGGAATTCATCAGTAAGAATAAGCTGGGGGAGAACGGCTACTTCTTTATCATGGATCAGACCGGTACTCTCAGATATCACATAAACAAAGATCTGATAGGTCAGAGCATCGCTCAGTATGACTTCACTCAGGACATGCTGAAGAAAGGCTCTGGGAATATCGTCTACGACTTTAAAGGAAAGACCAAGTCTGTGTCATATATGCAGTATCCTTCCGAAGGGTGGATACTCGCCGCAGGGTATGAGGTTGACGAACTTTATGCTCCTTTCAGAGCACTTGAGAGGCTTCTGGTCATGCTTTGCCTTGCGAGCCTTATACTGCTCACTGCTATACTTGTTTTCAATATCAGAACCATGCAGAAGAGCATCAAGCGCACACTTGAATCCTTCATCGAGGTTGCCAAAGGAAACCTTGAAAGGAAGGGCGGTAAGAAAGGCATCTCATGCTGGCAGGCGGTCAACTGTACAGACAAGCAATGCTCTGCATACGGCATAGAGGGGCTTCCTTGTCACCTCACCGTGGGCAGTGAAGCACCTGAATTCGGGCTTCCTGTCGAGTGTACACGCATCACCGACGGTTCGCACCACGACTGTAAAGAATGTGACTACTACACAGGCCACCTGAAGAGCAACAATGAGCTTCAAGGGATGGACGACTATAAAGAATCTATGATATTCAAGCTGACTCAGTCTCTCAGAGACATCAGAGACACAGCGGACAAGCTCAACCTCGGCTCTACGACACTTTCCAGCTCCACAGAGGAGCTCAGCGCAAACGTGCTTCAGCAGAATCAGGAGGTCAGCCAGATCACCACTGCTATGGAGCAGATAAAGATGGGTATCGAGGACGTGGCTCAGAAAGTTACAGAAACAGAAACACTCGCCGCAGACAGCAGGGCAAACGCAGAGGAATCCGAGCGCAACACCCAGTCTGCGAACCATATGATAGGTGATGTTGTTTCATCCAGCAATGTACTTATTAAGAACATAAACATCCTTAAGGAAAACTCTGAGTCTATGAACAGCATCCTCGGACTGATCAACGACATCGCAGACCAGACAAACCTTCTTTCGCTCAATGCCGCCATAGAGGCAGCCAGAGCAGGCGAGGCGGGCAGAGGCTTTGCCGTGGTCGCAGACGAGGTGCGTAAGCTGGCCGAAAGGACTGTCGCATCCGTAAATGAGATATCCACCATAATCAACCAGAACAACGCCACAGTGGATATGGCCGTTAAGGACGTTCAGAAAAACATCGACCAGATATCAGGCGTGTCTGAATTTATGGTTCAGCTGAATGAGTCATCCGTAAATACTAAGAACAATGCCGAGACAACGGCAGACAATATTTCCCAAGTGGCAGCAGCTATCCAACAGCAGGCCGCAGCCATAGCCCAGATGGAAAATGCTATCCAGCAGGTTTCTGTCGGAGTGGGTGAGATAGCATCCGCCACGGAGATCCTCTCCGAGATGAGCGTCGGGCTGAAAGGCGACGGAGAGCTCCTCGAAGGTGAAGTAAATAAATATCATTTCAGTAGATAACAATACCACTATCTATCTGTTTAAAGGGCCGGCATTTAAGTGTCGGCCTTTTTTTATGCCTTAATTTTTATCATTTATATATCAGCGACTTTTCACATATGGGGAATGCATAAGGACAGGCTTTTGTGGAGATAGTATAGAAAACAATTGGCGGCGGTGTTTCACCAGAGACCGTTACCTAACTTAAAGAAGACGGAAAAACACTGGAAGGCGAGGTAGGTAAATATACATTTTGAGTTGATGAGAGCTTTGTGAATGTTCACTATAGGTCGACAATAATGTCGGTCTTTTTTTTATCATATGTTCGAAACATCGTCATAATTTACTAGTGTTATTAAATTTTTGTTTGAAATATGTAAAATAATGTTACACTTAGAAATATATACATATTTAAATTAATTGTTTTTATGTATGCGGAGGTTCGTATGACAATCAAGATGAAGGTATATATTTCATTATTTGCGGCATGTCTTCTTATGATAATTTTTTCTGTTGTGACATTATATAAGCTGGATCACCTGCATGAAGAATCCATTAACCAGTCTGTGAGAGGCTCAAAGCTCCATGTGTTCGAAGAGCTGAAATACCGAAACGGCATGATGCTGCTGATGGCTATGGAGATGATAATAGACAGGGCAGACAAAGAGGTGGAGCCGGTACGCATCCAGACCATAGACGCCTGCCGAAACTGGCTGATGTCTAACAAGGCAGAGCTGAATGAGCTGGTGGACGAGCAGGAAGAGGCAGACGCCCTTAAGATCGTATATAAAAATTTCGACACAATACATAGTGTAATAAAGAACGACCTTGTTGAAAAGATAAGGGCGGGCGGCGACCTGAAGGACTTTCAGCATATCGACGAAGTGCTCGACAGCGCATCGTCTGAGAACACCGTGATACTAGAAGAACTGGTCAGCCATATTGACAGCGATATGGAGGAATCGGCAGTCTCCACAAACGAAGATTTTATCCTCGCAGAGAGGCTTATCATTATATTATCAGTTGTTATAATAATATGCCTTCTTACGATCGTTTATATAATCTATCAAAACTTTAAGCGACTCTTCGGCACTGTGAAAGAGGTGGAGTCCATAGGCACAAACCTCACATACAGATTCGACACATCAGGGAAGGACGAGATATCCGACTTCGCAAAATCTTTTAACGTCTTCATCAGTAAGATACACGAGCTGATGCTCCGCACAGGGGAAAGCTCCGAGGATGTGGCATCGGGGAGTGCTCAGATGGCAGCTGCAGTGGAGGAGATGAACGTCACCTTCGCAGACCAGACGCAGCAGGTCACAGGCGTTGCCGGTGCTATGGAAGAGCTTTCGGCGAACTCGTCATCCATTATGGACAATATGGACCAGAGCGGCGGATGCGTAACTGAAGCATCGAATAAGACGAACGAAGGCGTCAGTCTGCTGGATGACATCATGTCCAGCATGGAGATGATAAAGGCTAAAACTTCGGCACTGGCGGGGACAGTCTCCACCCTTGCCGAATCATCCGGTGAGATAGGCAATATCCTCAGCGTGATAAATGACATAGCAGACCAGACAAACCTGCTGGCACTGAACGCAGCCATAGAGGCAGCCAGAGCAGGGGATGCGGGTAGAGGCTTTGCCGTGGTGGCAGACGAGGTGAGAAAGCTCGCCGAGCGCACACAGGCAGCCACAAAGGAGATAGAATCCATCATCGGAGCTCTGCAGGCAGAGTCTAAGAAAGCCTCCGAAGAGATGAACGACGCAGGCGGAACAGTGGACGCAGGAGTGAAAAAAGTGAGCAGTGCCAGCGCAGTATTCGACTCCATAGTCCGTGCCGTCGGCTGTATAGAGAACCTGTCTACCAGTACAAAGACATCTGTCGAAGAGCAGAATGATGCGATAGCAAACATAAACGAAAACACGCAGATGATGGCTGCGGGCATAGAAGAGAGCAGCACGGCACTTAACGAGATAGCACAGACCACAAGCATGCTGCAGGAACGTTCCGACGGTCTGAAGAGAATGATATCCCAGTTCAAAGTGTGACATCAACTCAGAACCTGACATTAAATTTGACCGGCAGAAATGCCGGTCTTTTTTTGATAAAAATATTACGAAAAATTCTACAATGTTATATATTCATCTGATACGGCTGTATTAAGGAGTCATAAATGTATCAGATAGATGAAAAACTGATGAACACTGATCTGAAAGAGCTCTACGACAGGGCTGAACCCTCCATGAAAGAATTTGAAACTTCCAAATATATAAAGAAGAGACTCGAGAGTATGGGTCTCACATATACCGTAGCTTTTAATACGGGGCTGTTCGGCACACTGGATGTCGGAGCGGAAAAGACCATCGGAATACGTGCGGATATGGACGCTCTGCCATATACCGAGGATAAGAGCGAATACCGCCACCTCTGCGGACACCACGCAAACATGACAACTGTGTTGACAATACTCGAGACACTGGTTAAAGTGAAAGATAAACTTAATGTGAATGTAAGGTATATTTTCCAGCCTGCTGAGGAAGTTATCAGCGGTTCGGTAGAGATGATAAAAGAGGGCTGTATGGAGGGTGTTTCAGAGATGTACGCCACACATACTGCACCCGATGTTGATTTTGGCTATGCCGCACTGGTGGAGGGGCCGACAATGGCAGGCTCATGTCATTTCGACCTTTTGATCAAAGGTATGTCCACCCACGCTGCCATGCCTCATCTGGGCACAGACACCGTGACGGCAGCAGCGGAATACATCATGAGCTGTCAGACCATCCTGACCAGAAAGAAGAGCCCTATACTGAACGGGCTCATATCATTCGGCTCTATTAACGGCGGCTCTGCTGCGAACATTCTGCCGGGCGAGGTTCGCTTGGCGGGTACGTTCAGATACTTTGACAACAGCGTGAAGCCCCTTATCGAGCACGGGATGAGGGTCAGGCTGAAAAACCTCGAAGATTTCTACAGCGTACAGGGCGAGCTGAATGTCCACGAAGGGACACCGCCCGTTATATGCGACAGAGAGATAGTGCAGGGGCTGGCAAAAATCGCAGAGGAGAAGAATCTGCCCGTCACCACCCACGAAAAGGGGATGGGTGGCGAAGATTTCTCTTACTACCTTGAATACGCTCCCGGAGCCTTTATATGGCAGGGTGTCAGGATAGGAGAGAGCAGTCCTCCGCTGCACAATAAAAACTATGTAGTGCCTGAGGGGGCGACACTCCCCGCTGCCAGGCTGCTCATTGAATACATACTTTCCAAATAGGAGCGACAGTGACGACAGACACCGCTATAGAAACCCTTAAGCTGAGATGCGTGCGAGGCATGGACGATGTATCTATGGAAAAGATATATGCAGGCGCAGGGAGCATCGCAGACGGGTTCGGCCTTGATATGGCATCACTCAGAGCCATGGGGCTGAAAAAGGAGATCGCGGAGAACATCGTCACAAGGTCAATCGACTCGGCTCTTTTCAAATCAGAGCTGAAAGCACTCGAGGAATCGTCTGCATATATTATATGTATAGATGACGATGCATATCCTGAGATGCTGAGGCAGACTGTCGGTGCACCGTGCATGCTTTTTGTGCGTGGCGACGTGACTGCGCTTCAGCGTCCGTCCATCGCTATGGTCGGCTCACGCAATGCGACACGTGCCGCCTGCGACCTTTCCAAAAGGATGGCGGCAGACCTCGCCGAGGCAGGGTTTAACATCGTCAGCGGATTCGCCGCAGGGATAGATATATATGCACACCTCGGAGCTGTCAGCAGAGGCGTGACGACGGCTGTCATGGGGTGCGGTGTTAACCATTTCTTCCCCCAGCAGAATATGAAGTACCTCGACAGGGTCTTAGAGAGCGGATGCGTTGCGACGGAGTTTCTCTCCTTCGTGCATCCTGCAAAGCAGAATTTCCCACGACGCAACAGGATAATAAGCGGTTTGTCATACGGCGTAATAGTCGTCGAGGCATCGGAAAAGAGCGGTTCGCTCATTACGGCAAGGCTGGCAGGAGAGCAGGGGCGTGATGTCTTTGCCGTGCCCGCTTTCCCCGACAATCGTAATAAAGCGACAAACGCCTTGCTGAAAAGCGGTGCGGTTCTCACAGAGTCCTATTTCGATGTCATAGAAGAGTTAAAATACCAGATAGGCGGGCTTAAAGAAGTTGACAAGCAAGAGTTCGGTGGAGTAAAGTTTGGTAGTCCTGAGCAAGCAAAGCTCTTCGACCTGCTGATCAAAGGCACGCTGAACCCGGATGAACTCAGCGCCATGTCGGGGTTTGAAATAGAGAGCGTTGTTATTAACCTTGCGCAAATGGAGCTTGAGGGATATGTTATCAGGGAAATCGACGGTAAGTACCGGGCTGCCGGAGGACTCAATGGATAAAATTGTCATAGCTCTCAATCTAGTGATTGATTATCTTGAATTTAGTGAAAAAACCACGGAGAAAGATATCAAAGACTACCTCTTTAACACGGGCTTTCACGACCACGAGGTCAGACAGGTTCTCACTGTTTTAGATATAAGCAACTTTGACGGAAATCTCTGGTTCAGGGTTTTTACCAAAAAAGAGAAAAATACACTTTCAGCCGATGCTATCAGCTATCTGCAGAAGCTGCATCTCTCAGGTATCCTCGACCCTCTCGGTCTGGAGGATGTCATTGAAAGCGCCATGACAGGCGAAGGGTATAAGGTAGATGTCGAAGCCATCAAGAACCTCGCCCTTTACAGCCTCATGGAGCGCAAGTCACTCTATGCCTCTGGTGTCGAGGACGACGAAGAATACGTTAATTGATACGGAAGAAATATGCCCAAAAATCTAGTTATTGTTGAATCACCCGCCAAAGCGCGGACAATCGAAAAATATCTCGGCAGAAACTTTAAAGTACTTGCTTCTGTCGGCCACGTAAAGGACCTCCCTGCCAGCAGTTTAGGTGTAGATGTCGACAACGGCTTCGAGCCTAAATACTCTGTTATCAGAGGCAAGAAGAAGGTCATCGACGAGCTCAAGAAAGTTGCCAACTCCGCAGAGAACATATATCTCGCGCCCGACCCCGACCGTGAAGGTGAGGCTATAGCTTGGCACATCGCAGAAGAGCTGGGTAAGAAGAACGCAGATAAGATACATCGTGTGCTCTTCAACGAAATAACAAAGAAGGGTATCGAAGAGGGCATCAAAAACACAGGCCCCATAAATGAAAACCGCACAAACGCACAGCAGGCTCGCAGGATCCTCGACAGACTAGTGGGCTACCTTGTTTCTCCGCTGCTGTGGAAATCCCTTAAATACGGGCTCTCCGCAGGACGTGTGCAGTCTGTTGCACTCAGGCTCCTTGTCGAGCGTGAGGAAGAGATAGAAAAGTTCAAGCCGGAAGAATACTGGCTTATCGACGTCACATTCAAAGGCGGTCAGAAGGCTCTGCTGAAGGCCAGACTGGAGAAGAAGGACGGAAAGAAATATAAAGTACCTGACGGAGACACAGCGAAAAAGGTCTTAGACGACCTGCAGAAAGGCACTTATAACGTAGCCGAAGTCATCCGTAAAGAGGTCTTCGAGCGTGCGCCACTTCCATTCATCACATCAAAGCTCCAGCAGGAAGCCGCCAGAAAGCTCAGCTTCTCTGCTAAGCGTACGATGATGCTGGCACAGAGGCTTTATGAAGGTATCGAGCTCGGCAGTGAAGGCCCCGTCGGTCTCATCACATACATGCGTACCGACTCCACAAGGGTTTCACCCGACGCCACAAGCGAGGCTAGAGCCTTTGTAGAGAAAGAATTCGGCAAGCAGTTCCTTGCTTCAGGTGTTAAATCTGCAAAGAAAGGAAAGAATGTTCAGGATGCCCACGAGGCTATCCGCCCGACATCCGTGGCACGTACGCCTGAAAGCGTGAAAAGAGTGCTCGATGCCGACCAGTATAAACTTTACAAACTGATCTGGGACAGATTTGTCGCCAGCAACATGGCTGATGCGGTCTACGACCAGAACACCATAAATATTGAAAACGGACCGTACACTCTGAAATCTCAGGGTAAGGTTCTCAAATTCCCCGGTTTCCAGACACTCTACATCGAAGGTGTCGACGAGAGCATGGAGAAGGATCAGGAAGTTATCTTCGAAGTGAAAGAAGGCGAGAAACTCTCACCTGAAAAGCACGACAGCAAGCAGATGTTTACACAGCCGCCTGCCAGATATTCCGAAGCGACCCTCGTTAAAACTCTCGAAGCCGAAGGGATCGGACGTCCTTCTACATACGCTTCCATCATCTCCACCCTCATAGACAGAGAGTATGCCCAGATGGTGGAAAAACGCTTCCTGCCGACAGAGCTCGGACGTGTTGTATGTACTCTCCTCGTGGCGAATTTCGACCGTATATTCGAAAAGAAATTCACCGCAGGGATGGAAGAGGAGCTCGACAGCATCGAAGAAGGAAAGCTCACTTGGAAGGGAGTTCTTCAGGAATTCTATGACAATTTCAAACCTGAGCTTGATAAGGCGGAGAAGGAATTTTCCTCTAACCTTAAAATAGACATGAAATGCCCTATATGCAGCAAAGACCTTACGATCAAATACGGCCGCAACGGTAACTTTGTCGCATGTACTGCTTATCCCGACTGTAAATTCACATCAAACTACGAAAGGCTCGAAGACGGCTCTTTCAAACTGGTGCCGAAGGAAGAGGATAAACCGTCGGGCATCGAATGTGAAAAGTGCGGAAAGGAACTCGTATTTAAAAAGACACGCTTCGGCGAGGTTCTGGCTTGTCCGGGATATCCCGAGTGTAAGAATATAAAGAACTATGTGAAACTTCCTGACGGTGAGATAAAGATACTCGCAGCTGGTGAAGAGATCGGCACACCATGCCCTAAATGCGGCGGCGGGCTGACCATCAAAGGCGGACGAAACGGTATGTTCATCGGTTGTAAGAACTACCCCGACTGCGACTTCACAGGCAATATGGAAGTAAACGAAAAGGGAGACATAATCCCTAAATACGACAAAGTGGACGAAAATGTTAAATGCGAGAAGTGCGGTAAAAAGATGACTCTGAAGAAGAGCCGCAGAGGCAAATTCTTCGCATGTTCGGGATATCCCGAGTGTAAAAACACAAAGTCCACCATAGTGCTTGAAGACGGAACGATTTCCGCAAAAGAATAATCTATGGGCAAAACAGTATATATCGCCGGCGGCGGTCTCGCAGGTTGTGAGGCGGCTCATTATCTTGCAGAACGCGGTCATAAGGTTAAGCTGTTTGAGATGCGCCCTAAGACGAACACCCCCGCACACGAGACAGAATACCTCGGCGAGCTGGTGTGTTCGAACTCTCTGAAGAGCACTCTTCCCGATACTTCCAGCGGACTTCTGAAAGAAGAGATGAAGATACTCGGCAGCCTTGTCTTAGAGGTGGCTGAGGAGTGCAGGGTTCCTGCGGGCAACGCACTCGCCGTGGACAGGCTCGACTTTGCCAGAGGCATGGACGAGGCAATCCGCCAGCATCCCGACATAGAGGTCGTATCCGAAGAACTGACAGACATCCCCGCAGACAGACCGTGCATCATAGCTACGGGACCTCTCACATCAGATAAACTAGCTGAAAAGATCAAGGCTCGCTTCGGCGGAGGTCTGTACTTTTTCGACGCTATAGCACCCGTCATATCCTTTGATTCCATCGACATGGAAAAAGCATTTTTCAAAAGTAGATGGGAAAAAGGGGACGACGACTACCTGAATCTCGGCATGAATAAAGAGCAGTATGAGCACTTTTACAACGAGATGATGGCAGCGGAAAAGGTCGAATTCAAAGACTTTGAAAAACTGAACGTATACGAAGGCTGTATGCCTATCGAGGAGATGGGGGCGAGAGGCCCGCAGACCCTTACGTTTGGTCCTTTCCGTCCTGTCGGACTCAGACACCCCGTTACAGAAGAGAAGTATTACGCAGTCGTTCAGCTCCGAAAGGAGAACAAAGAGGGGACGGCATATAACCTTGTGGGATGCCAGACAAAGATGCGCATACCCGAGCAGAAGCGTGTTTTCAGCCTTATACCCGGGCTGGAAAATGCCGAATTCCTCCGTTACGGTTCCATACACAGAAATACATACATCCACGCACCGGGCGTTTTGAAACGTACATTTCAGGTGATAGGGGATGACGAATTATACTTCGCCGGTCAGGTGACAGGTGTCGAGGGATACCTTGAATCTGCGGCATCGGGCATGCTGGCGGCACACGCCATCATAAACCCCGACTTCGAAGGTTTCCACGAAGAGACAGCCCTCGGCGCACTTGCACGCCACGTCAGCGGTGAGGTGGCAGAGAATAAAAAGGAATACGTCCCTTCGAACTTCCATTTCGGAATGCTCCCTGCGCTGGGCGGTAAAAAGATACGTGATAAAAAGCTGAAAAAGCAAATGTATGCCGAACGAGCCCTTAAGCACTACGACTGCATGACAGACTAGCCTATATAGCTCTGAAGACTATTATACCTTTGATATCCTTCATATAATCTTTGAAATTATAATCAGTGACCTCACCCGCTATGGATGAAGTATTGCGGAAGAACTCTCCGCTGCTGTTGCGGATGAATATCCCAGTGTGAGTAACGTCCAGCCCTTCCTTATCTGCGTATACGCCGACATAGTCACCGTTCTGAAGCAGTTTTACCACGTCTTTTGATACAAGGTTTGCAGGTATGTATGTGATCATACGCATTGTCTGGGGCAGGTTTTTCAGCCAGTTTTTTGTGTCTGACTTACGGTTTATATATTTCTCCACAGTAATGCTGCCCGGGAGCTCGGATGTGATGTCTTTCACGGTGTTATTTTCGCCCGATACCCAGTCGGTGAAGAAGTGCTTTCTGTTCTTATAGCTGACTATGCCATTGAAGTATCTGACCTTCTTCAGATTTTCGGTGAAGTCGTCAGAATCTTTTGAGAGCCTGAGAGCCTCTACATAGTCGAGAAATGTGAAGCAGTCCATACCTTCGAGGTTTATGACGAGCTTCTCACTTTTTTCAGGGTCGCTGATGAGCGTTCCCGCTTTATATTTTGTGCCGAGGAATTTCTCAGATATGAAGGCTATCCTGTCGCCCGTTGCAGATATCTTGGACGATTGGGATATGATGCTGCCGACTTTGCCGTAGCTGAAACCAAAGATGAAAGCTAATGCTATCAGTAATATATATTTATAATTGTTCTTCACTTATAACCTTTATTCCGTTTCTGCGGAGGAGAGCCGCTGCGACCCCTTCGCCCGGGTGTTTTGTTCCGTCGAATTTACCTGTGTATATAGTCGTGCTGCCGCATGATGGGCTGCGCTCTTTTAATACGGCGAATTCGACATCGTGTTCTCTCGCCAGTTCGAGGGATTTCTGCGCTCCTGAGACAAAGGCCGCCGTGCAGTCTGTGCCTTTATTACCGAGCACTGCGCATCTGCCGTCTATGGCATCCGCACCGCTTAATCCCTGTATCTCGCACGCTTCTCTGGGGACTTCAAGACCTCCGAGAACCTCGGGGCAGACGGGTACTATCTCGTACTTTTCGCTCAATGCCTTTATGCTGTCGCTGACCTCAACGACCTCTGCATTGTAGCGTACATTTTCACCCAGAAGACATGCGCTGACCAGTATCTTTTTCATGCAAACATTATTGCATATTTATCGGAAATATTGAATAAAAAGATAAAACGTCCGATAATATCTTAATGCAGATAGATAAAGCAGTAACAATATACCTTAAATTCATGCAGGCGGAGAAGGGGGCTTCGGAGCATACTCTGAAGAATTACTCCCGAGACCTAGCCGACCTCTGCACTTACCTTGAGGAATCCTCCGTTGACGATATCAGCGGTGCGGACTTCTTTATGCTTCGCGGTTTCGTGGCTATGCTCTTTGATAAGGGGCTTGCTAAGAGCAGCATAGAGAGGAAAATCGCATGTCTGAAATCCTTCTTTGCATTCCTGCAGAAGAAGAACCATATGGAAGACAACCCCGCTCGAATGCTGAAATTCCCTAAGAAGGAGCAGAAGGCATTTAAAGTATTCAACATAGACAGCATAATAGCCCTGCTGGATGCGCCTGATAAGGCTGACCCTGCGGGGATGCGTGATGCTCTCCTGCTGGAGCTGATGTACGGCACAGGGGTTCGTGTGAGCGAGCTTGTCGGGCTGAATCTTTCCGATGTGGATTTCGGCGGTATGCGTATACTTGTGCGAGGTAAGGGGAAGAAGGAGCGCATCGTCCCCGTTGCGGACATGCACATAGAGCTGCTGAATGAATATCTGGATGCAAAGATGGATATATGCACGGGGTATCTGCCTGATAACGAGGCAATATTCATAAACAAATTCGGCTCTCGCCTGACGGACAGGTCTGTTAGAAGGATAGTGGAGAAGTATCTTAAAATGGCGGGACTGCCTATGGATTTTTCACCGCACTCTTTCAGGCACTCATACGCTACGCACCTTTTGGAAGGGGGCGCTGACCTGCGTACGATACAGAGTCTGCTCGGTCATGAGTCTCTCACCACCACACAGAAATACACACATCTTAATCTGACGGAACTCCTGAGGGTATATGATAAAACTCACCCGAAAGCAGGCAAGTAAACGAGTGAATACTCATAGATGGAAAATTAATCTTCTGCTGGAGTTGTCTCGCCGATCAGCTCGAATGCGCCTGTCTCTTTATTAAAGTTATACACTTCGCCTTTTGATATGACGTAATACCAGCCGTAGATGTTTATCTCGCCCTTTTCATACTTCGCTGCTATGTAAGGGTAGCTGAGCAGGTTTGACATCTGGCGGACAATGTTTGTCTGCTCGGTCATCCATGATCTGTGTTCTTCGTCTACGTTAGGATAGCGGAACTGGACTTCGTTTTTGACACCCTGTATCTGTTCCAGCCAGTGTGCGACGTTCGGCAGCTGTTTCAGCTCGTGTTCGTCGAAGTATATGGCGTTGCACCCGCCGCAGTTGCTGTGTCCGCAGACAACGATATTGTCCACATCTAATGCGTTTACTGCGTATTCTATTGCTGAGGTTGTGGCTGCGTATTCTGCTGCGACTCGATAGTGGGGGACGATGTTTGCGATGTTTCGGACGACGAAGAGCTCACCCGGATAGGTCTTTGTAATGAGCTCCGGCACAACCCGCGAGTCCGAACACCCGATGAAGAGTGTATGGGGCTTTTGCTCGTCGTGGAGCGATTCAAAAAGGTCTTTGATCTTTTCGAAGCTCTGCTCTCTGAACTGGAGAGCGCCTTTAAAAAGTTTGTCCATTAAACACCTCAGAAATATAAAGCGTGTTCTATACTAGCAAAAAAAAAGGGCTAAAGAAACAATTCCTTTAGCCCATTCTTATCTTTGTCATTCTGAGCTAAAAGCGAAGAATCTTATCCCCTGTTTCGACAACAGGTTCAGATCCTTCGTATACACTCAGGATGACGTTGTTATTCAATTAGATTCTCGGTCCGCCTGCGATGATCTCAGGGGCTGTACCTGCTTCATATTTTTTGAAGTTTTCTTTGAAGCTCTCAGCCAGCTTTGTGAGCTGTGCTTTATAAGCAGCTTTGTCTGACCAGCTTTCAACAGGGTGGATAACATTTGAAGGAATGCTTCCGAGAGTTTTAGGAACGCCGAATCCGAAGATCTCGTCTTCTGTAAACTCAGATTTATCTATGTCTCCGTTAAGGATAGACTTGATGATCTCTCTTGTGTGGCTGATCTTGAAACGTGAGCCTACGCCGTGTGGTCCGCCTGTGAGGCCTGTGTTCACGAGGTAGCATGTAACGTTGTTATCAACGATCTTTTTACCGAGAAGTTTTGCATACTCGGATGGGTGCCATACCATGAAAGGCTGACCGAAACATGATGAGAACACAGCCTGAGGCTCTGTAACACCTTTTTCAGTACCTGCAACTTTCGCTGTGTAACCGCTGATGAAGTGGTACATAGCCTGTGGCACTGTGAGCTTTGATACAGGAGGAAGAACGCCGAACGCATCGTATGTAAGGAAGATGATGTTCTTCGGCATGCCGCCTTTACCTGAAGGCTCTATGTTGTCTATAGACTGAAGAGGGTATGAAGCTCTTGTATTTTCTGTGATGCTGTCGTCGTCGAGGTCGATCTCTCTGTTTTCGTCCATTACGACGTTTTCAAGGATAGTGCCGAACATTTCTGTTGTGCGGTAGATATCAGGCTCCATCTCACGGGAGAGGTTGATAACTTTCGCATAGCATCCGCCCTCGATGTTGAATACGCCTTTGTCGTCCCAGCCGTGCTCGTCGTCACCGATGAGTGCTCTTTCAGGGTCTGTGGAAAGGGTTGTCTTACCTGTACCGGAAAGACCGAAGAAAAGTGCAACATCGCCGTCTTTACCGATGTTTGCGGAGCAGTGCATGGACATGATGCCCTGCTTAGGCAGGAGGTAGTTCATAACTGTGAAGATAGATTTCTTCATCTCGCCTGCGTATGCTGTACCGCCGATGATTACGACTTTCTTTTCGAAGTTGAGAAGAACAAAGTTTTCGCTGTTAAGACCGTCGATCTCTCCGCCTGCTTTGAATCCGGGGCAGCCGATGATTGTGAAATCAGCTGCGAACTGCTCGAGCTTTTTCGCATCGGGCTCCTGGATGAACATGTTCTGTACGAAAAGGTTCTGCCATGCAGATTCGTTGATGGCGCGAACTCTGATACGGGATGCTTCGTCAGCACCTGCATATACTTCCTGAACATAAACGTTCTTCTGCTGAAGGTAAGCACAAAGTTTGTTGTAAACCTTGTCAAAGTTTTCCTGGCTGATAGCCACGTTGCCTTTGGACCAGTTTACATCATTCTTTGTTGTGTCTTCTTCAACGATGAATTTATCGTTAGGGGAACGGCCTGTGACATCGCCTGTAAGGCACACCATTGCGCCGCCTTTAGATATCTTTCCTTCGCCGTTTTTGATGATCTCTTCGTAAAGCTCTGCAGCAGTGAGGTTCTTTTTGATCTCGCCGAGGTTGGTGAGACCGTAAACCTCTGAGAGGGTCTGTTGGTCTTTATTGCTCACTATGTCCTCCATTTTATAATTCAGTTATGGTTTTGCAAACTTGGGAGAGTGTACTACTACATATTATTATGTCAAGCATTAATTTCGGTAGTTTAAAATCTCTAAAGCCCTTTTCTGACGGCGGTTTGAGAGTGAAAACGGCGTAATAATGCGTATAGGCATTTCCTATATCTATGATGTGAAAATTTATAAACACTATAGGATTCTTTGCTGACAATGAGTTAAGAAAATTAAAGTGCAAACTATTTCGACGCTGTGAAACTTACTGTTTGCGTATCTAACTATTTTGATAAAAGTGATTATATAACAAATGCTCATATGCATGCGGGATAAAAATTATAGTAAAACCCCTAAACTACCTATTATATATGGAACTGCTTGCATTTATCTTTACACATGAATATAATCATGCGGATATGGACAACTTTTTTATAACTGCCGATGAAAAGCACATAAGAAAAGAGAAAGAAAAGGCCAGAGAGCTGCGTAAAAAGGGCTGGTGGAAAGATAAACTGGCGCAGGGCAAATGCCACTACTGCGAAGGTAGCTTCCCCCCCGCAGAGCTCACCATGGATCACATAGTGCCCATATCCAGAGGCGGCACAAGCACAAAGGGGAATGTAGTCCCTGCTTGTAAAGAATGTAATAGTAAGAAGAAGTATCTGCTCCCTATTGAGTGGGAAGAATATCTGAGCAATCTAGATAAATAGTCATCCTGAATGAAATGAAGGATCTGAAATGACAGATTCTTCGCTTCGGCTCAGAATGACATACAAATATATTAATTAAATCATACGTCATTGCGGGGAGTGCAACGACGTGGCAATCTTTGTCCTAAGACTGCCGCGCTGCGCTAGCAGTGACAGAACGGAGAATATGATATGGCTTTAACAGGACAGGAAATTAGAAAGAGATTTCTGGAGTACTTCGCTAAACAATGGCATGAGATTGTCGGCTCGTCATCACTGGTCCCACACGACGACCCTACACTCCTCTTCACCAATGCGGGTATGAACCAGTTCAAAGATACATTCCTCGGAAGAGAGACCAGAAGCTATACCAGAGCCACCACAAGCCAGAAGGTTGTGCGTGCGGGCGGTAAGCATAACGACCTCGAGAACGTAGGCGTTACATCCCGTCACCACACATTCTTTGAGATGCTTGGTAACTTCTCCTTCGGCGACTATTTCAAAGAGGACGCTATCAAATTCGGCTGGGAATTCCTGACGAAAGAGATGGGACTGCCCGCTGAGAAGATGTTTGTATCAGTATATAATGACGACCACGAAGCAGCAAAGATATGGGAAGAGGTTATCGGTCTCGACCCTAAAGATATAGAATACAGAGGCGAGAAGGACAACTTCTGGGCTATGGGCGACACAGGCCCATGCGGTCCTTGCTCTGAGATACACATAGATCAGGGCCCGCACACAGGATGCCAGTCTCCCGACTGTGACCGTAACTGTGACTGCGACAGACACCTCGAGCTGTGGAACCTCGTTTTCATGCAGTTCGACCGCAGCGAAGACGGCACACTCACACCTCTGCCGAAGCCTTCCATAGATACAGGTATGGGGCTCGAGCGTATCGCATCCGTCGTACAGGGCGTCACAAGCAACTACGACACTGACCTTTTCCAGCCTATCATCCAGTTCATAGCTGAGCTGGCAGGAAAGAAATACGGCGATAATGAAAAAGACAACACATCCATGCGTGTAATCGCAGACCACAGCCGTGCGACAACATTCCTTGTGGGCGACGGTGTGCTCCCCTCAAACGAAGGGCGCGGATATGTTCTCAGACGTATCATGAGAAGAGCTATGCGCCACGGCCGTATGCTCGGTCTCGACGGTACATTCTTTTATAAAGTGTGTGAATTTGTAGTTGATTTCATGAAAGGTCACTACATCGAGCTCGCAGATAAGAGATCCTACATAGCGAAAGTTGTAACACAGGAAGAGCAGTCCTTCAGCCGTACGCTGAACACAGGACTTAAGATAATAGACGAACTGCTTGAGAAATACGCTGACAGCAAGGTTATATCCGGCGACGACATCTTTAAGATGTACGACACGTTCGGATTCCCCGTTGACCTTCTCGCAGACATAGCAGAAGACAACGGATTCGCACTCGACATAGTGGGCTTCGAGCAGGAGATGCAGGCTCAGCAGGAACGTGCGAAAAAATCATGGGCAGGAAGCGGAGAGCAGAAGGTCGCAGATATCTATATCAAGATGGCGAGCAGCATCAAATCTGAGTTTATCGGATATGACAACCTCGAAGCTGAGACAACCGTCGCAGCCATCATCAAAGACGAGAAAGAAACAGACACAGCCGAGGGGGAGTGTGACATCATACTCACCAAGTCGCCATTCTATGCTGAGGGCGGCGGTCAGGTCGGCGATACTGGATATATCAAAACAGAGTCTGCCGTTTTCAAAGTGAAAGAGACAAAGAAATATGGCGACGGCATGATAACTATGAAAGGCTCTATGGAGCTCGGCACCATCAAAAAGGGCGAAGCGGTAAAAGCGGAAGTGGACAGAACAGCCAGAAAGGCCACAGAGAGAAACCACACATCCACACACCTGCTTCATAAGGCTCTGCAGATGGTTCTGGGTGATCATGTTCGTCAGGCGGGCTCACAGGTGAACCCTGATAGACTCAGATTCGACTTTAACCACTATGCCCCTGTTTCCCCTGAGGAGATAGCCCGCATAGAAGAGATTGCAAATGAAGCGATTCAGGAGAACACAGCCCTGAAAAAAACATACATGAACATAGATGACGCCGTGAAGGCGGGTGCTATGGCTCTCTTCGGCGAGAAATACGGCGAAGAGGTTCGTGTGGTAGAAGTGGGCGATTTCAGCAAGGAACTCTGCGGAGGATGCCACGTTGACCGCACAGGCGACATCGGTCTCATCAAGGTGACAAGCGAACAGTCAGTTGCCTCAGGCGTACGCCGTATCGAGGCTGTGACGGGTATGGGCGCAATAGCCGCCATGCAGAAGCTGGACGAAACAGTGAAAGAGGGCGCAAAGCTCCTTAAAACCACACCTGATGCACTCTATGACCGTATGACAGAGCTGACAGAGACTCTGAAAGATAAAGAGAAAGAACTGAAAAAGATAGCCGACCAGATAGCATCCAAAGAGGCAGCAGGCCTTATGGATGATGTGAAAGAAGTGAACGGCATAAAAGTCCTCGCTGTGAAGCTGGGCAACGGCGACGTGGACGCAATGAGAAAGTTCGTGGACACAGCCAGAGACAGGATAGGCAGCGGTGTTGTCGTTGCGGGTGCTGTCACAGGCGATAAAGTAATGTTCGTTTGCGGTGTTACAAAAGACACTGTGGGCAGAGTGAAAGCGGGCGACATCGTGCGTGAGGTGGCTAAGATGACAGGCGGCGGGGGCGGCGGACGCCCTGATATGGCTCAGGCAGGCGGAAAGAACCCCGAGAAGCTGGACGAAGCCATTGCAGCAGTTGAAAAGATAGTGGAAGGTCTTAGTGCATAAAGACTGTTCTGCTGATTTCATAGAAGAAAAATTAAAGAATTTCAAACGATATAAGATGGCGGCTACAGAACGTGTGGCCGCCGTTTTAGTTCCTATAGTCTTTACCGAATCAGGCTGTAACATCATCTTTACAAAGCGTCTGGGCGAGCTGAAGCATCACGGCGGAGAGGTCTCCTTTCCGGGCGGGAAGCACGACAGCGACGACGACAGCCTAATGATGACAGCACTGCGTGAAACCTACGAAGAGATAGGCATAGAGCCCGCAGAGGTGCGTGTGCTCGGCACTCTGGACGACGAACTCTCCCGCTGGGGGCACAGGGTCACGCCTTTCGTCGGGCTGATAGAAAACCCTCAGTTTAAAATGCAGGCGACAGAGGTAGATAAAATATACAGCGTACCTGTTTCTCATCTGATGCGTGACGATGTTTACTATACCGAAACATGGCTTAGGAATAACACGAAACGACTCGTGCATTTTTACAGATATAAAGACGATATCATATGGGGACTTACTGCTAAGATCACCAGAAAATTCATGGAATTGATGACAAGATAAGTATAAATTTATTAAAGTCTTTAATGGACAGAACAGAGTTTATCGTCTATTCTGTATTTTAGAAACAATGTATTTGTGAAGGGAGGCTTTGGTGAAAGCAGAATACGTAAACCCTTTTATCTCCTCTACTATTAACGTTTTCGAAACGATGACGGGTCTCAGCCCTGCAAAGGGTGATCTCTATATCAAATCTGACCAGAATCTTCATTATGATGTTTCAGCAGTTATCGGTATCGTCGGTGACGTTGTAGGCTATGTTTCTGTCAGTCTACCCGAAGACCTCGCTATGAAGGTCGCTTCTATTTTCCTCATGGAGGAAAAGGAAGAAGTGGACACTGATGTGGGCGATGCTATCGGCGAACTTATCAACATGATAGCAGGAAGCACAAAAAAAATATTCACCGATAAAGGTAAAAAATTCAGCATATCAGTCCCTAACGTTATCACCGGAAAGGGGCATACAATACAGAGACCGACACATATCATATGCGTCGGCGTCAAATTCACTCTTGATGATCAATCATTTGTCATCGAAATAGCTTTGAAAGAAAAGTCTTAACGGTCTATTATATCTATATGGGGGCTGGGTGACACGCCCCCGATACTACATTCTTAATTTTTTTTAGGGGGAAGCGATGAATCCTTCATTCTTTTCATGTATGACCAAATCAGACTTTGGCGAATACAGCTGTGACCTTGTAGAAGCAAAGCACAAGCGGGTTTTCGGCAAATATAAGAAGGACGACGAAGCCTTTTTTGATTTCAGCGGACTGATGATCGGGCACATTCCCGTTCATATGATCAATTTCCTTTCAGAGGAAGATTTAGAGAATTTCATTCTTTATCTATACAAAGTTATAAACAACAGAAAGAAGAAAAAGGTGCTTGTCACCACGGACGACCTCGAAGATGCAAATTTCTTCGTGGGCAATTTCAGCCTTGTCTGTGCCGTGACAGACGATAGACCTTTCCTCTACGACAGTATCTGGGGATATCTGGAAGAGAAGGATTTCAAAAACCTCTTTATCCTTCACCCTATATTCAACATCGAGCGTGACGGAAAGGGGAACATCGTCAAGGTATCCGACACATCCATCGGCTCACGCAACGAGTCGTTCATGATGATATTCCTCGAGAGCAAAGAGGGATACGCACTGAAAGACATCGGCAAGGATGTTCAGGACATATACGACCAGGCGATATGCGCCGTGGACGATTTTCATAAGATAACAGAGATGCTGCACAACCTCTCTACGGAGTACCGCAGCACAGCCATAGACGTTTCCAGATTTATCCACTGGCTCCTGCAGGACAACTTTATCTTTCAGGGCGCAAGGATCATCGACATAGATAATAAATCCAACTGTCACACATGCAACAAGCTCGGCATATTCAGGCTGGACACATCAGAGCCTGACTATGAATCCATCATCAGCTATATCGAAAACGACAAGTTTAACTTTGTCGAGGGGTATCCTGTTGTGGTGGACAAGTCTCTCAGGCTCTCCCGCATGAAAGAGCGTGGATATCTGAACCGCATACTCTTCCTTGATAAGAGCTCGGGAAATACCCGTGTGATATGCGTGCTCGGACTCTTCTCTAACAAGGGCAGGCAGACACCGCCTTACGACATCCCTATAGTGAAGGATAAGGTGAAGGGAACTCTCGAGCACTTTAACTTTGTGCACGGTTCACACGACTATAAATGGGTGCGTGACCTCATTACCACATTCCCGAAGGTGGAGCTGTTCAACTTTACAAAACAGCTGATGATAAAGATGCTGGAACTGATAATCTCCATGCAGGGGACAAACCAGATACGCATCTGTTACAAGGATTTCAGACCGCTGAACAATCTTTTCTTCTTCGTGGCTATGCCCGAGGACAGATACTCCTCCGAGCTGGTGAAGGATATAGAGAACTACCTTGCGGTGAGGTTCGGCGCAGAGATTCTGGACGTATCTGTACGTCAGGACGAGCATAAACGCTACTTCCTGCATTTCCACCTTTATGTGAATGACCTCGGCGTCCTCGAAGGGGTAGACGAGACAGATGTTAAAAAGGTTATCTACTCCATGATGCGCACATGGGAGTCCACTCTTTACGATGTGCTCCGTGAAAGGCTCGAAGGTGCAGAGGTAGACACTGTCTATCAGAAGTACATCTCAAAGCTGAGCGACACTTATAAATCAAGAAACAGCGCCGAGGCGACATTCGGCGATATACGCATACTCGAGGCTCTGGACGGCGTACGTTCGCGCCTTTACACTGATAAGAATAAGGCAGTGCTGAAGATATATTCACACTCCAGATATCTGCTGACAGAGCTGATGCCGATACTCGACAACATCGGGCTGAAGGTATACGAGGAAGATACATACGACATGGAGTTCGAAGGCGGACGCTCATATGTGAACTCAGTATATTTCGCAGATATAGAAGACCCAGAGGTTTTCTGTGAGGAGTATAAAGGGATAATTCCCGAGCTGATAAGCCGCATCCTCACAGGTTTTGTGGAAAGCGACAGGCTTAACGGGCTCTCCATGTGCGAGAAGATGACATACAGACAGATCGGGCTTTTGAGAGGTCTGCGTAACTACATCAGACAGATAGAGAGCAGCTTCACGCTGAAAACACTGAATAACGCACTTCTGAACAGCTCTGCCACGGCAAAACTGCTGGTACGGCTCTTCGAAGAGAAATATAACCCTGCCGTGAAAAAGCCGAACATCGAGACTATCATCGCAGAGATTATGGAAGGCATCGAAAAGGTCGAATCCGTCGCAGAGGACAAGGCTCTCCGCTATTACCTCTGGATAATAGGCGGTATAGTGCGTACAAACTATTTCTGTACACCTGAAAGACCTTACATATCATTCAAAATAGCATCCAAGACCCTCGATATCATCCACGAGCCGAGACCGCTTTTCGAGATATTCGTACACTCCGCACAGATGGACGGTATACACCTCCGAGGCGGAAAGGTGGCAAGGGGCGGTCTGAGATTCTCCGACAGGATAGACGACTTCCGCACCGAAGTGCTCGGACTCGTTAAAGCGCAGATGGTTAAAAATGCCGTTATCGTGCCCGTGGGTTCTAAGGGCGGATTCATAGTGAAGCAGCGCTTCGCAGACAGAGCGGCCGACAGGGAAAATGTAGTGAACCAGTATAAGAACTACATCCGTGCGCTGCTCGACATCACAGACAACATCATCGGCGGAAAAGTGACACACCCTGATAAGGTCAAGATATACGACGAGCCCGACCCATACCTCGTTGTCGCCGCTGATAAAGGTACGGCGACATTCAGCGACCTTGCGAACTCCGTATCTGTCGAGCGCGGATTCTGGCTCGGAGATGCTTTCGCATCGGGCGGCAGTACGGGATATGACCATAAAAAGGTCGGTATCACAGCCAAAGGCGCATGGGAAAGTGTGAAACGCCACTTCCGTGAAATGGGCAAGGATATACAGAAAGAACCGTTCACCGTTGCCGGTATAGGCGACATGGCGGGTGACGTTTTCGGTAACGGAATGCTCCTGTCCAGACAGATAAAACTGCTGGCAGCTTTCAACCACATCCACATATTCGTAGACCCGAACCCTGACACCGAGTCCAGCTTCAAGGAACGTCAGAGACTCTTTAAACTGGCTACACAGGCGACATGGAAAGACTATGACAAGAGCCTGATATCCGAAGGCGGAGGCATATTCGACAGATCCGCTAAAAAGATCGAGCTGTCCAAACAGATGAAGACTATGCTCGACACGGATAAAAACGTGGTGACAGGCGAAGAACTGATACACATGATACTGCTGATGAAGGCGGATCTCCTCTGGAACGGCGGTATCGGAACATATATCAAAGCATCATCCGAGACAAACGCACAGGTCGGCGACCCTGCCAACGACGGACTGAGAATCAGCGGAAACGAGTGCAGATTCAGCGTTGTGGGCGAGGGGGGCAACCTCGGCGTGACACAGAGAGCGAGGATAGAGCTCGACCTGAACGGTGTGATGGTGAACACAGACGCACTGGACAACTCCGCAGGGGTGGACATGAGCGACCACGAGGTAAACCTCAAGATCATGTTCAATAAACTGCTGGAGACAAAAGACATAGAGAGCGTTCCCGTCAGAAACAAATACATCGAAAAGATGACAAAGGCAGTGGAACAGCTCGTCCTTTCAGACAACTATCATCAGTCTATGGTGGTGAGCTGCGGCGCACTCAGATACAGCAGCAACCCTGTGGTATACAGAGAGCTTGCCAGACACCTGAACAAGATAGGCCTGCTGGACTTCAGGATAGAAAACATCGAGTTCGTGAATCAGGACAGACCGCCCACAAGGCCGGAGCTTTGCGTTCTGCTCGCATACTCAAAGATATTCTTTTACAACAGCATCGAAGCAGACCTCGACATAAACAACGAGCTGGTGAAGCGTGAGTACATGAACTATTACCCTGAGGATACTCAGCAGAGATTCGGCGATAAGCTGTATAATCACTCTCTGCAGAGGGAGATAGCGGCCACTGTCGTTGTGAACAGGCTGACAAATCAGGCCGGTGCGACATTCTTCTACGAGCTGTATAAGAACAACAACGTCAGCTTTGCCAGACTGGCCGAAAGCTATCTGCAGGCAGAGGACTTCCTCGCTTGTAACGGTCTGCGTGAAGAGCTGAAAAAGCTGGATAACAAAGCAGAGTCAAACGCCATATACGAAGCTCTCATAGAGATAGAAAAAACGCTGAAAGTGGCCACTGCATGGATGCTTTCCGAGTCAAACGTGGCTATGGTGAAGGCAAATATCCCTGTCTTCGAGCAGATAATGAACGAGATACCGAAGTTTATCTCACCTGATATGAAGGAGAGATACAACGAGATGGTGGAGTCATTCACCTCAAGAGGCATCCCGATGAAGACAGCTAAGGCCGTGTGTAACATCAGATACAGCAAATCTGCGTTCGACATCCTCGATCTTTGCGTTTCTAAGGGCGCAGAGGTGAAAGATGTGCTAAGGTGCTACTACGACGCAGGATATAAGATGAGCATAAACGACCTGACCAGCGGCATGAAGAGTGTTAAAATTCGTGACGAATGGGAGAGGGTGAACCTTGAAAGTATTCTCATCAGGGTTAAATTGATACAGAAGGATATCACGGCGCACGCATGTGGTACATGTAACAAGTGGATAGACCAGCTCATCGCCAGTGAAGGGAACTTCTTCACCAACTACAGCAGTTTTATCACATCGGTGAGAGAGGGCGAGATAGACAGCCTTGTCCCTTACAACGTGGTGCTGGACATGTTCACTAATCTGATAAGAAAGGTGGCAGGTAAATGATAATAAGGATGCTGATTATATCTTTGATGATATTATTTAGCGGAGGTAAAGTATTGGCGAATCAGACTGAAAAACTGGACAACGGATTGACCCTTATATACAAGCAGATCCCCAATGTTAAGGTGGCATCTGTGCAGGCATGGATAAAGACGGGCTCTGTGAACGAGACGGATAAAGAGAACGGTATATCGCACTTTCTGGAGCATATGGTATTTAAGGGGACCGACAAATTTGCTCCCGGTGATATAGACACACTGGTGGAGAGCAGCGGCGGAGTGCTGAATGCCGCCACCAGTAAGGATTATACCTTTTACTACGTGACATCTCCCGCCGATAAGGCAGAGGTCGCCTTTGATACTATCTCCGAGATGGTCTTCCATGCGAAGTTCATCCCCGACGAGATAGCGAAGGAGAAACCTGTGGTGGTGCAGGAGATAAAGCGTAAATTCGATAAACCGACAGCTGATATGTGGACGCTCTTCGCCGAAGAGGTGTTCAAAGACACACCGTACAGCCGTGAGGTGATAGGAACCGAAGACAACGTGAATGCTTTCACCCGTGAGATGATAGTTGACTACTACAACAGGTACTATCATCCGGAGAACATGACTCTCGTCGTGGTGGGCGACATAGACTATGCAGATGTGCATAAGCTGGCAGAGAAGTATTTCAGCTATAAACGTGACGTGTCAGCAGGCAAGAGATATTCCGACATCACAGAGCTGAAGCTGGACCAAAACATCGAAAAGGTTATCAAGAGAGACATCTCACAGGAATACGGCGTGATCAGCTTCCCCGCGGGCGGGCTTATGGAGAGCGACGTATACTCTCTGGAGGTGCTAAGCGAAGTGCTCTCCGGGGGTGAATTTTCTGTGCTGAATATGCGGATGAAGTATGACAACCCTCTGGTGAACAGCATAAACGGAGGATACTACGGCGTTCGCACCACCGGCTCATTTGTATTCACATATAATGCACAGCCGGGCAGATCGTCTGCTATAAAGGAAGAAATTCTAAAGACTATTGGGGATTTAGATGCTATAATATCAGACGAGGCGATCGAGAAGGCTAAAAACAGACTGAAAAGCCAGTCAGTTTTCCAGCGGGAGAAATCGTCCAGCGAAGCCAACGACATAGGTTACTCCTATACAGTGGGGAGACCTGATTATTACCACAATTTTATCGAAAATATGAGCAGTGTCAGCAGGGAATCCATTCTGAATGCTGTGAAAAACGTTTTTAACAAACACTATGTCTGGCTGAGAACACTACCTGATAAGGAGAGTTAGTTCTGTTATGATTGAACTTCCTATGAGCGGATTCGCCGGCAGGCCTGAATTAAAGGCCGAGCTCAGCGGGCTTCTGGCTAAAGACCTGAAGGACGAATCCCTTATCATCAATGTCTACGGACCGGAGGGGGTAGGCAAAAGCACCCTTGTGGCGGCTGTCATCGAAGGGATCAGTAAAAAAGCGTTCATTGTCGATATCGACATGCGTAAACCGCACCTTCGGTTTCCCGAGAATGCTCTGTTTGCTATCAGACAGGAGATAGGGGAAGGCTTTGCCGACTGCTTTGCTCTGTTTGATCTCTTATATCTGATGCGTGTTGAGCGCATCCACGGCAAGATGGAAGTCCCGCCGCACAAGTTTTTCAAAACAAATTCAGCAGTTTTAGATAAGGTCTTCGGCAGATATAAATCCGATGCTTATTTCAGCAGAAACTTTTACAAAGCTGTAGAGGACGGTCTGCTCGATGAGTGGTTTGAGACATATGCCAGAAAGTCTGTTCTGCGTATGTTTCAGGCACAGAACCAGCTTAACTGGGAGTCGCTCATTACCGCATTTTCCCAGGGGATGAAAGAGTATAAGAAGAAATCCGGCAAGGATATGGTGATCATATTCGAGAACGCCGACGATATCTTTGAAATAGACGACAGCGGAAACAGCTGGGCAGTCACTCTGGGTGACAAGGCTCAGTGCGGTAAATTCATATATCTGTCAAACACCTGCCTGCATCCGCAAAAGACAGGCGAACAGACAAAGACAATCCACCTTGAAAATTTCGAATCAAACGACGGACAGGCATACTTCGACTCTATCGGTATAAGCCGTGAGGCTGTTGTCATGACCGTACTTGAAAATACAAAGGGTAATCCTGCCCTGATGAGCTACTGCATCGAAACCTCCGACCTGATGGAGGAGCGTGACGGCAGAGAGCCCACACCCGACATCTACGAAGCAGACCCTGAGAACATTGTGCATCTGCACCTCAGCACCATGAAGAATGAGGTGGCTACATTTGCAAAGGTGCTCAGTGTTGTTCGATGCTTTAACGGGGAGATGTTCGAAGCCTTCCGTAAAGAATTTGTCAGCAACACCGACCAGAGGACACTGCCTATAAAGGTTTTCACCGACCTTCGCTTCTGTGAGAGGCTCGGCGGGGGATTCTTCTCTGTTCAGCAGGCGTATAAGCAGGAGGCCGTTAAAGCTCTCGACCCTGAGACAATGGAAAATGTGCACTACCTCGCTTATCAGTTCCACGTGTCAAAGCTGAAGTCTAAGGATGATTATCTCAATTTCCCCCTTCACCTTTACGAAGCGCTTTACCATGCGAAGGCCGCACTGGATATTGACGGGTTCATCATGTGGTTCAGAGGTATCGAGAAGGAATACCTCTCTGCTGAGTTCTTTAATATGTGGCTAGGCGCATACGAGATAGTCCGTGCCCATGTTTCAGAGGTTCTGGGCAGTACACACGCTGATGCCGTCAGCATAAGCGATACCCTCGCTTACCTCTACCTGCGCTCAGGCAGACCTGTGGACGCCGAAAGAGTGATGCAGGCGACACTCGCCAGCTATGAAGAAAAATACGGAAAGAATACGGCCGAGACTGTGCCTCCGATGAATAAAGTGGCATCCATTTATGTTCAGACAGAGGACTTTAACGCGGCAGAAGCTATATATATGAACGGTCTGACCATCAGGGAAAACACTCTGGGCAAAGACCATAAAGATGTCGCAGACAGCCTGCTCAGGCTAGCCAACTTTTACAAACAGCTTGGTAAAAAAGGCGAGTCACTCGAGTTTGTCGAGCGTGCGGCTGCCATCCTGAACAAAGGCAAGACCACCGACGACGAAGCCACTCTCGAAGCAGAAGAGAACATGGCAGAGGTCTATGCCGAAACAAAAAACATGGCAAAGGCTGTTCAGATATACAAGCGTGTCGCCGCTCTTAAGAAAGAGAAGCTCGGCGAATTTGATAAAGAAACCATCAAAACACAGAATAAATATGCTGAATCCGTGCTGAAAAACGGTCAGCCTGCCAAAGCCGTAAAGATATACGAAGACGTGCTGGACAAAACAGCGAAGACCTACGGCAGTAAGAGCAAGGCAGCAGCATCTGCGATAAATGACCTCGCATTCGCTTATCAAAAGAATAAAGAATACGACAAAGCCGAAGAGATGCATAAGCGTGCGCTGGAGATAAAGAACGAGCTGTACGGAGACAACCACCCGTCCACAGCGACCACAGTGTCAAACTATGCACAGCTTCAGTACCTCACAGGGGACCTCTCCGGTGCAGAGATAGGCTATAAAAAGGCCGCAAAGGTTTATGAAACTGTTCTCGGCAGAGTGCACCAGAAGACAGCCCTCGGGTTTAACAACCTCGGCTTTCTCACATCCCGAATGGGGCACTTTGACAAGGCGGAGAAGTACTATATCGACGCCCTCGACAGCAAGAAGGCTCTGGGGGATGAACGCACAGTATCATTCGCCAGCACGCTGAATAACCTCGGTGAGCTGATGTACCGCATGGGCAGAAAGGATGAGGCGAAGTCTTATCTGGAACAGGCTCTGGACATATACAAAGAAGTGCTCGGCGAAGAGCACACCACCACGCAGGTGATACTGAAAAATCTGGCGGCAGTCAGTAAATAAGCATAAAAAAAGCCCGTTCATCTGAACGGGCTTTGTTGTTTTAAATGTCGGTTTCTGATTAGAAAGAAACGTCAGCGCTTCCTTCCCAGAGGCCGTGCAGGTTGCAGTATGATGTAGCGATGAGTTTGCCGGGCTTATCAAGTTTGAGCTTGAAAGTGGAAACAGGCTCTGTGAATGCGCCGGCTTCGCTGTGCGCTGTGTACTCGAATCTAGCTACGTTAACAACAGGACCTTCTGCTGGTTTAAAGTATACTGATATCCAGCTGATGTAGTGTTCTGCTGTATTAGGATGTGGGATCTCTTTACCCACAGATACTTCAACTTCGAATGGCTCGCCAGCTTTGATACCTGATGGTACTACCACAACGGGTGCGTGCTTTTCAGATTTGAAATCTGCTGTTTTGATGAATTCTCCGATAGACATATTATAGCCTCCTCTTTATTAGTAACTAATTTTACTTACAGAAAAAGGATATCACAAGTCGAATTGGAAATCAAACCTGTTTTGTCCTAATTTGTAACTATATTGTAAAATACTCTGCTGTACCGTTGTGGACTATGATGGCGCATGTGGTGTATTCGGAGACCATCTCGTGGTTCTCTGTGACATCCACGTCCACCTTTGAAAAGTCCATGATGGAGTTCAGCTGTGAGTTCTGCTCCAGATCGGGACATGACGGATATCCGAAGCTGTATCTGCGCCCTGCATATCCCAGAGAGATGATGCCGTGGGCAGATTTCGCATCTTTGCCGTCTGTGCCGAGCTCTTTTCTTATCATCTTATGTGCGTATTCCGCCATAGCTTCGGCGAACTCTGTAAAGAATCCGTGAAACTGATAGTATTTCTTATATTCATGGTCTTTGAACAGCTGCTGACAGTACTCCGCAGGCTTCTTACCCGCTGTGACAATGTGAAATGCCACTATATCCTTCACGCCTGAGCCGACAGGGTGGAAGTAGTCGCTGAGGCACACGCCGTTCTCTATGCTTTGTCTCGGGAAGGCGAATCTGGTCAGCTCGCTGCCGTCTTCGTTATACAGCACTAGGTCTTCGCCGTCGGAGTTGCACTCGCAGTATCCGTATCTGATGCCCATCTCGAGCAGGTCTTTGTCTTTTATCTCCTGAACGGTCTCGTTGAATTCAGGGATGATAGTTTCTTTCAGCAGTTTTTCATATTCGAAATCTGCCATGCCTTTCTTGCTGTATCCCCACCTGTGAGAGAAAAGTGCAAGCCTGTTCATGTATTCAAGTATGCCTTCTATGCTGACACCTTCAGCATTTTTAAAGCCGAGGAAAGGAGCTTTCGGCGGTGTCTGAAGTTCTGGCTTCCGCACTGCTTTCGGCTTTGCCTGTTTGTCTGCATATGTCTTTTCCGGAGCTGCTGCACCGTCTGACTCACCGCTTAAAACCTTCAGAGCGTCGAATGCGTCACGGCAGTAGCTCACCATGCCGGGCATGATAGGCATACAGTCGTTTGTGACGAATTTCTCTGTGAGGGCTGCGCCTCCGAGGAGGATCTTCTTGCTGACCCCTTGTCTCTTCAGCTCGTCTATGTTATCACGCATGATGTTTGTCGATTTTACGAGTAGTCCGCTCATACCGATGGCATCTGCGTCCACTTCCACAGCCTTTGCTATCATCTCCTCCACGGGCACTTTAATGCCGAGGTTGTAAACCTGATAGCCGTTGTTTGAGAGGATGATGTCCACGAGGTTCTTTCCGATGTCGTGCACGTCGCCTTTTACGGTGGCGAGGACTATCTTTCCTCTGGAGTCGGAGTCATTCTTCTCCATATGGGGCTCAAGTATGGATACCGCCGCCTTCATAGCCTCTGCGGACTGCAGTACGAATGGGAGGAGCATCTTGCCCACTCCGAAGAGCTCGCCTATCTCTTTCATAGTGCCGAGCATTATGTTGTTGATGATGTCTATGGGCTTCATAGTCTCCATCAGTGATTTTAAAACGTCTTCGAGCCCTGCTTTGCGCCCTTTCTTTATCAGCTCTTTCAGCATCTGGTCTGGTGGCAGGTCGAGCTTTTCTTCCTGCTGGAGAGTCCCTTCCTTTTTACTGAAGTGCTCTATGAATGCGGAGAGTGCGCCTTCTTTCCCTGCGAGCAGGTCTTTGCAGAACTTTATGTCTTCTTCGGGGATAGATGCCTCTGGCAGAACCTTCGAGGCGTGTACGATAGCCATGTCGAGCCCGTGCTCTACGGCTTCGTGGAGGAAGACAGAGTTAAGTATCGGTCTGCTGTCTTTCGACAGACCGAAAGATATGTTCGAAAGCCCGAGGACAGTCTTTGCCCCGGTGAGCTTTTCTTTTATCATCTTTATCGCCGTGTTTGTCTGTATGGCGGCATCCACGAGGGTCTTGTCCCCGCTGCCGATTGAGAATGTGAGCGGGTCGAATATCAGGTCGTTCGGGTTCAGCCCGTATTCCTCGGTGAATATCTTATATATGCGCTCTGCTATGGCGAACTTACGGTCGGCTGTCATAGCCATCCCTTCTTCGTCTATGGTGAGCGCAATGACTGCGGCGGGGTGCTTCTTCACTGCTCTTAATATTCTGTGCAGTTTTTCTCCGCCGTCTTCGAAGTTTATAGAGTTTATAACTGGCTTGCCTGCGCATTTTTTCAGCGCAGTTTCCACCACGTTCGGCTCTGTGGAGTCTATCACCACTGGTGCTGTGAGCGTCTTATTCAGCAGGTGCATGAACTTTGCCATGTCTGCATCTTCGTTTCTGCCTGCGTATGCCACACACGCATCTATGAAGTGTGCGCCTGTCTCCTCCTGCTCTTTCGCCACGGCGAGCATCCCTTCGAAATCCTCGGCCAGGAGCATCTCACGGAAGGCCTTACTGCCGTTTGCGTTTGCCCTTTCGCCTATGAGGGCAGGGGCGGGGGACTGCACCAGCGATGTGGAAATATAAAGGCTGGAAGCCTCGCCTGTGTATTCCTTCGCTATTGGTTTGAGAGGTTTATACTTATCCGCTATGGGGCGGAGTGCTCTGATGTGCTCAGGTGTCGTACCGCAGCAGCCTCCGAGTACGCCGATAGGGAATTCTTTTACTAATCCTTCGATGATGTCTGCGACCTTGTCGGGTGTCATGTTATACACCATCTGACCGCCTTTATTCTCGGGCAGACCTGCATTCGGGATGCATGATATGCGCCCGTTGTAGTTCTCTGCCAGTGCGCTTATAGGGTTGTGCATCAGGTCTGGGCCTGTGGAGCAGTTCATTCCTATGGAAAAGAGCGGATATTCACGCAGGAGTGTCACAGCCGCAGCTATGTCTGTACCCATGAGCATTGTGCCGTTCTGCTCTACTGTTATGGAGACCATTACGGGTGCGTCTGAGCCCTTTTCGCTCTTAACGTCCAGCACGGCGTTTACGGCAGATTTTATCTGGAGCAGATCCTGACATGTCTCGATGATGAAGAGGTCAACGCCCCCTTCGAGCAGTGCTTCTGCCTGTGAGTGATACATGGTGTATAGGTCGTCGTAGCTTATCTGTGCCAGCGACGGGAGCTTTGTACCGGGGCCGATGGAGCCTGCGACATATTTGCCGTATTTATCTGCCGCTCTGCGGGCTATCTGTGCGCCGAGAACGTTCAGCTCGTATGTTCTGTCCTGCAGGTCGTACTCAGACATTACGAGCTCGGTTCCGCCGAAGGTGTTTGTCTCCACCACGTCTGCGCCCGCCTCGAAATAGTCTTCGTGTATCTTTTGTATTATCTCAGGAGCGGCAACGTTCAGCCATTCGCTGCATCCGTTGTAGCCCTGCCATATTTCATCTGTTAAATCAAACTTCTGAATGGATGTTCCCATCGCACCGTCGAAGAGTATTATTCTGTCTTTTGCGTATTCGTTGAACATGTCAATCCCCTAGGCCTATAAGTGTTTAAAGAATCTAAACCAAAGCAGGCTGTATGTAAAGGCGTTGTTGTGTATAAATGAGTAACTTATGCCTTGAAAAAGATCATTTCAAGGGGTAGAATCCAACCTTATATGAAAAAACTGAGGAAGATATTATGAGTGAAAAGGAAACCTTTAAGCCTATCAGAAGTATAACAATGAGCACAAAGATGGAGGTTCCCGTTACTCTGGGAACATTAGAATACATCGCAGGCATAGACCCGAAAGAAACATGGATGCCTGTTTCCAGCGAAGATTTCGATAATGAAAAATATGAGGCACTCCGTACGAAGCATATGGAGATACTCAAAGAGAAAGAGCCTACAAAAGAATTTCAGGATAAGCTGAAAAGCATGATGGATGAAACCATCAAGTTATATCAGGCTATCATTGGCGGTAAGGGTGACGTGATCAAACCTTATATCGAAGGCAGATCATTCAACTTTATCCTCGGTATGCCCAGAACAGGCGGTACGACACTTTATCAGGGACTTTCCGATGCATTCGAATGGCCCTGGGAAAAACTGCTCCTCTCCATGACGCATAACTATATGCCGAACGGAAGGTTCAGCGTGCAGCAGCCTGGATCAGAGTATGACATGGGATGGAGACTCCCCTGGAACTTCAACAGCCTTCTTTTCGAGCTCTGCCAGTTCCTCGTGTATGTTAATAACGAAGCACCTGACAGCGAGCATGTATTCCTTAAGAGCACAGCGCTCAGCTATGCGGTGAAATTCCTCAACTTCCTCTTTGGAGACCGTGCGAACTATTTCGTAACAGTCCGCCACCCGGGAGCTGTCGTTATGTCCAGCGGTGAGGAAACGATAACCAGAGAAGACCACATGCAGAACATGGTGATCTGGACAAACCTTTACTCTTCTATCCTGCGTGAGTGCAGACCTATGGGCAGAGTGAGAGTTGTTCAGTACGGCGAGAACCTCACAGAGGTTATCAACACTGCCCTCGAAAGGAAAGAGGCGGGCTACAGAGCCGAAAACACAGCTTTCTTCGAATACGAAGACTACGACAAAGAGTTTTATGAAACTGAGACTGTTCAGGACATGTTTAACTATGTCAAAGCATCATGGAAGCTCTTTGACCTCGATTTCCCTATCCCTGAGAAAGTTATCTAATCAAATAAAGCAACGACGGTCAAAAGACCAAGGGTCTTAAAAGCCGTGTTTAAATTTTGAAGTAAAATAAGAAAAACCCCAATTTTAATAATTAGATTGGGGTTTTTATATTTCAGGAAGATTTTTTTCGTCATCCTGAGGCTTTATCCGAAGGATCTGAACACGTGGATTCTCTAACGGTATCAGATTCTTCACTACGCTCAGAATGACGTAGTTATGTTTGTTTTAGAGATTCTGCAACACGTCTTTTAAACAGCTTAGTCAAAAGTCCGCCTTTTTTTATAGTATTCCGAGTTTTTTCATTTTGTTTCTGAGGGTGTTCGGGTGAAGCCCCAGAATGTTCGCTGCGCCTTTCTTTCCGCTTATCCGCCAGTTTGTCTTGTTCAGTGTTTTTATGATATGTTCTTTCATCACATCGTCCAGCTCCGGGCATGGGTCGTGCAGGCTTTGGCTGTCCGCCAGAGTCAGACTGCTGCTGATGCTCTCGAAGCTCATGTCTGAGCCTGCCTGTGTGACCAGCTCTCTTTCTATCAGGTTTTCGAGTTCACGCACATTGCCTGGCCAGTTATACTCCATCAGCTTCATCATCTTTTCATCCGGTATATACGGCTGGTGTCTTAGTCCCAGCTTACAGCACAGCTTGTCTATTATATGTTCTGCCAGAAGCGGGATGTCCTCACGTCTTTCTCTAAGGGGCGGGATGTGTATGGGCACGACGTTCAGCCTCCAGAAGAGGTCTTCTCTGAATTCTCCGTTTTTGACCATCTTGGCTAGGTCTTTATTCGTCGCTGCTATTATCCTTGTGTTCACATTGATGGTCTGCCCGCTGCCGAGCCTCTCTATCTCTCCGAACTGTAATGCACGGAGCAGTTTTGCCTGAGAGGCAAGGGGCAGCTCTGCCACCTCGTCGAGGAACAGAGTCCCTTCGTTCGCCAGCTCGAATCGGCCTTTCTTTATGCTGTCGGCACCTGTGAAAGCGCCTTTATCATGCCCGAAGAGTTCGTTGTCTATCAGCGAGTCCGGTATTGTTCCGCAGTTCAGCTTTATAAATGGAGAGTGGCGTCTGTTAGACATATTATGTATGTAATTGGCAAAGACTTCCTTGCCTACGCCCGTCTCGCCCGTCAAAAGGACGGCACTGCAGTATGGTGCGACATTAAAAGCAGCCTGTACGGTCTTTTTCAGTCCGCCTGCGGAGCCTATTATCATGTTGCACGGGTCATTTCCTGATTTTGTCCTGAGCTTTTTTATCACAGGTTCGCTGTTTTCCAGCCTCAGCATACCGCGGCTTATCAGTTCGTTCAGGAGCACGTTAGTATAGTTTGCTGCGAGGGAGCGGAAGAGCTCTTTATGAGTAGAGTCGTAAACGAACTCTTTATATGCCTTCATGCTCAGGAAGCCGAGCACCCTGTCGCCTATTTTACACTCAAGCGTCAGCGAGGAATTACCGTCCAGTCTGCATATCTCTTTTGTCTTTACATCCAGATGTTTAGCTAAATCAGTCAGTATGAACACACTATCCATGGGGTTACCTTTGGATGTTGTTTTAGCAGGTGGCTCGTATATCTGGTCACGCACTATCTTCCCGCTTTCGGCTCTGCATAAGGTCAGCATCTGTTTGCTTTCCTCCATGTAAACATCCATTTGTATCAGGTCTATAGGCATGTATTTCTTAAAGCATAGAAAAGAGTTCGCTACTGTGCTGTCGATCTTGTCTGAACGGAAAATAGAGAATAGGGCGTCGTGCAGTACTTTTTCATTAACCAAGGCGGTAAACCCTCCTTATACAAATGTGCATAAAACTACATAACTAATATATAAACTAACAAGTCCTAAATAAAAGTCAATAAAAACTAATATTATTAAACATTTAAGAAATAAAATTCACCATATACGGTGAAAAATGACTGACCGTATTTGGTGAGAAAACACCACGAAAATCATAAGTGACTGGTATCTCTAAGATCGTTAATTGGCATGCGAATTGTTTTAGTGGATGGGGAGAGGTTAAGAAAAAGTCAGAGAACAGTAATACCTGTCAGGAGGGTTTATTGGGATAGAAACTGCCTGTTTCCGTATTATTCAGCAGATGAAAGAGGCTGCTAAAACAATTTTTAAAAAGAGGTTAAGTATGATTTTCAGAAAATTAGTTTATGCGATGTTAGTTTTATCAATGGTCCTTATAGCGGGCTGCGGTGCCGATGATAAGGATGTGTATTTATCAGATTATGTTGATATCGACACAGGGAGCGGTTCCGGAACACCGAGCCTTGATGACCTTATAACAGACGTAAACGTCAGTGATGCACTTGCCCGTGTTGAGGCGAGCATAGACGTTGCGGAGGTTTCAGACGCTGTTTCTGCCATTAATGATGCGGCCAATGCGGGTGCTACACAGGTAGAGATATCTCATGCTATGGATGAGGCAGACGCAGGCGTCGCTGCTAAAGTTATTTCAGATGAAATGGAGCTGGCACTAGTTAATGCATTCAAAGCACTTAAGACTGCGAATGCGAGCCTTTTCAGTGATCTGAGGCTGGTTGTCAATGATATGACTACAGATGAGAAATATACTGCCTTCAAAGCGTATATAAAAGAAAATGCTCCGGCTGACAGTGACGACGATGATGACGATAACGGCTCGGAAGACCGCTCAGGCGAAGGGCTCTATACATCACTTTGCCAGGGGTGCCACGGTGCTCAGAGCACAAATAATATCATGACTCCGACAGTGGAAGCACTCTCACACGCTATCCAGACAGGTGAAGGCGGCATGGACTCTACAGCACTCACAGCACTCACAGAGGAAGAGCTCGATGCTATCATCGCTTACCTCACAGATGTTATAGACGGTGAAGCACTCTATGCACAGCTCTGTGCGGGATGCCACAGCGCAATAGCTACAAACAACATTCTCACTCCGACAGTAGAAGCACTCTCACACGCTATCCAGACAGGCGAAGGCGGCATGGACTCATCTGCCCTCACAGCGCTCACAGAGGAAGAGCTTGAGGCCATAATCGATGCTCTGACAGGCGGTGACGGCGGTGCTGAAGAACCTGCGGGCGACGATGGTGAAACTCTTTACTCTGCAAACTGTCAGTCTTGCCATCAGGCTAAGGCTTCGACAACAGTGGACGGCACTACTCTCGATTCATACAAAAGTGCGATATCTCTGGGTATCGGCGGTATGGATACGCCTTCACTCGAAGCGCTCACTGATGAACAGCTTCAGGCTATCATAGACTACCTCGCCGAGTAACACTCTCGTCATTTTATTTTAATAAGGAGAAAGTAATGAGTGAAAATAAAGATAAGAAAAACAAGATAAATATGGATAAAATGAGCCGTAGAGGCTTCCTCAAAGTTGGATCACTCGCAATGGGCGGTGTTGCTATGGGGATGGTCACAGGATGCGGCGGAACAGACGATGTACGTGTACACGACGATATCGGACTCGATGACCTTATAAACTCTAGTTCATTGCCAAAGACATGGGACGAGACATCAGACCTCGTCTTCATCGGATACGGCGGTGCTGCTGCTATGGCATCCATACACGCCGTTAAAGCTGACCCGAGCATTAAGATACACATCATAGAAATACAGGAATCAGGTGGCGGCAGTACCAGAATGAGCGGTGCGGGGACACAGCTCGGCGGCGGTACAAGGCTTCAGACGGATAACGGGTTTAATGAAACTCCGGAACAGTTCCTGACCAGTGCAATAGGAAGGGCAGGAGAGGGCGGAAACGAAGCCATACTCACAGCCTATGCAAACAATGCAAAAGAAGCATTCGAGACACTTCTGGAAACGGGGCTCACATACACAGGATTTTCTGACATGTATCTGAACTCTCCTCTGGATGCTGATTCACTGATTTTCGATGGTGAAAAGAGACCTGAGTATAGTACAGATCTAGGCATTCCCGCTGTACCGCATGTCCATTTCCCAATAGCTGAAGACGGTGCTTCCAGAGCTCAGACACTTTGGAAATACCTGCACAATGCAGTGTCTGCACTCAGCAATGTTACGGTATCATACAGCACAGAGGCGAAAAGCCTTTATGTAGACGGTGACGGCAGGGTGGTAGGTGTGAAAACACTTAAAAACGGAGCGGAAGTGAACTTTAACGCTACAAAAGCTGTTCTCATGAGCAACGGCGGTTTCATCAAAAATGATGAAATGGTAAAACAGTTCGTGCCCCATGCCATCAACTGCTCCAGAGGCGGAAACCCTTACGACCTCGGATCAGGTATCAAAATGGGACAGGAGATCGGTGCTGACCTTCAGATGATGAATGCATCCGAAGACTTCTGCCCTACATACTACTATGCCCCTGCATACGTTAAATCTATCGCTATCAACCCATCAGGCATGAGATTCGCCGCAGAGGACCTAGGCGGACCATTCATGGGAACATGGGTAGCAAGAACATATCCTCTCTCTTATCTGGTGTTTGATAAAACTATCAGAGACGAGATACCGGCAGCTCTTGATGCCATCATCACAGGCAGGGCTGTTTCTGCGAATACAATAGCTGAACTGGCAGCTCTTATAAACGTTTCTCCGACTGCGCTTCAGGCGACAGTGGATACATATAATACATACGCTAATAATGGTGTGGATGAGCAGTTTGCGAAGGACCCTGCGACTATGCAACCCCTTGTCACCCCTCCTTTCTACGCTCAGCAGCGTGTGTCTCAAGAGGTCTTTACCCTGACGAACGGCGGTCTTCGTATAAACGACAAAGCACAGGTGCTTAAACCTGACGGCACAGTTATACCCGGTTTCTATGCCGCAGGCGCAACAACCGCAAATATTAATGCACAATATTATCTCTCCGGCGGGGGAACCGGCGGAGCATTCGTATTTGGAATGATCGCAGCCAAAGAAATGGTAACAGAGACCTCCTGGGAAGGATAAAAACCGCATCGCAAAACGCGCTTTTCCTACGTTGCCCCGTTCATCCTTCTGGACGGGGCATTTTCATTTATACAACTTTATACCAGATATTCATGCTTTCGATGTCGCCGTTTATGTTTGTGTTGTTATACAGTGTTCCGCTGTATGTATATCCGCATCTGGCGAATGTTTTGTTCATCCCGTGGGATACGGCTCTGGCGATGGTGAAGTATGATCTGATCCCACGTTTTTCGAGGTCTTCCTCCATCTTTTCCAGCAGTTTCACTGCGAAGCCTTTACCCCTGTGTTCGGGTAACGTGGCAAAGTCTGTCATCTCTGCGAGGCCCGTCTTTTCGTCCAGCTCTGCGCTGGCTGTGGCTATCATCTTTCCGTCTTCGAAAACGCCGTAATAGCTCACGTGGGAGTCCATCATCTCCTCTATGAATTCTCTGTAATAGATGGGGAAGGGATACGTCTTAAAGACGGTTTTATATATCGCTATCTGCGGGTCTATGTCGTCTTTTGTCAGCGGGCGTATTTCGAATGTCTCTTTTATATCTTTAGGCTCTGCTGTCAGTGCAGAGTTTATGACACTCTCGAGCTCCTCAAGGTTGTCCACCTGTTTACGCCTGTCACTGAGGTATTTCGACATGAAGTAGAAGCGTTCGTATTCGCAGTTTTCCAGCCTGCCTTCTTTGGCAAAGCTCATATCTGTGAAGATGTCTGCCTGCATCTCGGGCACTTTCGCCACAATTTTTGTGTATCCATTCTTTCTGGCTAGCTGCTCTATCATGTCCAGCGTTGCACTGTCGTCCTCTTCGGAAAAGCTGAGGATATATGCCCTGTCGTTATGCTTTCCGTGCTGAACCAGAGATCTGCCTATGGTGATTATCTCATCCATTCCCGCCTCTCCTTATCATACGTTCATTGTCCGCCGGGATGAGCGATGTCTCGTCGTCGTAGTCGGCCATCAGCTTTTCGATTCCTACAGGGGGGAGGTATTCTGTTCCTTCCGTCTTCAGCTCGAGAGTACAGGATGCACAGTCTCTATCGCAGAAAACGGGTTCATAGCTGTCCGGCTCTTTGTAGGTGCAGATGACACCTTCGTAGTTACGCAGTATCACCTTGTTTGTCGCATGGCTGATCACATAGTTGGGGGCAACAGGTATCTTTCCGCCGCCGCCGGGCGCATCGATCACATATGTCGGCACGGCAAAGCCGCTGGTGTGCCCACGGAGGGACTCGATGATCTCTATCCCTTTGCTGACGGGTGTGCGGAAGTGTGAAAGACCTTCGGAAAGGTCGCACTGGTAGATGTAGTAAGGTCTGATTCTGTTTTTGACCAGCTTATGCATCAGTGTCTTCATTATGTATGGACAGTCGTTCACCCCGGCTAGGAGGACTGTCTGGTTCCCCATGGGGATACCTTTCTTTACTAGTTTCTTAACTGCTTCCCGTGAGGAGTCTGTCAGCTCCCTCGGGTGGTTGAAATGCGTGTTTATCCACAGGTTATCATATTTGCCCAGTATGTCGGCGAGCTCGTCCGTCACTCTGTACGGAAGGACGACGGGCATTCGTGTACCTATGCGGATGACCTCCACATGGTCTATGGCGCTTATCTCGTCCAGTATCCATTCGACAGCACTGTCTGAGAGCATCAGCGGGTCTCCGCCGGAGAGGAGCACGTCACGCACCTCTTTATGCTCTTTTATGTATTCTATCCCCTTCAGCAGTGAATCTCTGGCTGGGATATGGTCTTCGTCGCCGACTTTACGCTTACGGGTACAGTGACGGCAGTACATGGCGCACATGTTGCTCACATGGAAGAGCACCCTGTCGGGGTATCTGTGCGTGATGTTCTCCACGGGGCTGTCCGAGTCCTCTGCGAGAGGGTCGCCCATTTCATAGTTTTCGACGTTCAGCTCCTCGCTGGAGCAGAATGCCTGTTTAAACACAGGGTCCTCGGCGTAGTTGTCTATGTCTATCAGCGATGCGTAATAGGGTGTTATCGCCATAGGGAATTTTTTCAGCGTGATGTCAAAGACCTTTTTCTCTTCGTTGCTGAAGCTGATGTTCAGCACCTGTTCGAAGTCCTCGACTGTGTTTATGGTGTGCCTGAACTGCCATCTCCAGTCTTTCCAGTCTTTTATGACAGCTTTAGAGCTTATGTTCTCTGCTATTTCTTTCTGTGATTTAGTATAAATACCCATTATTCCTCCAGTTCCTAGAATCATTATAATTCATATATGAAATATTTCAACATAGAATTTATAGATGAGTGTTAAGGCGTGGTTAAGATGATGTAAAGATTATTAGTTTATGAATTTATTGAAGTATCGGCGGTCAGTTCTCTATATAAGGAGACATCATGAACAAGAGAAGATATTTTATTCAGTTAATTTTTTTCGTCATCACCATCGCAGGCGGGGTCAGGTTCTATCTTTGGACAGAGAACATCCTGCGGGGCAGACTCTCGGATATCAAGCCCGGTATCGTAGAGGGCTTCCTGCCTATCAGTGCCCTTATGTCTTTTAAAAAACTTGTGCTCACGGGGGCATACGACTTTATACACCCTGCGGGGCTCACGCTTTTCATATTTATACTGGCTGTCAGCATACTTTTCAAAAAGAGCTTTTGCAGCCACATTTGCCCAGTCGGATTCGTATCGGAGAACCTGTCTATGCTGGGGAAGGGGATACGCATACATAAATACGTTTTCCACCCGCTGACGGTCATCAAGTACGGGATATTGGGCTTTTTTGCATATATCATACTCTGGTCGCTCCCCGTGGCGGCTATAAACAGCTTTCAGAATGCACCATATAACATCGTGGCCGATGCGAAGATGATGCATTTTTTTACCGCACCGTCACGCACTACGGTGATAGTCCTTGCCGTTCTGCTGGGGCTCACGCTTATATCAAAGAATATATGGTGCAGGCTGATGTGTCCGTACGGCGCACTGCTCGGGCTCTTGTCTGTTCTGTCGCCGTTTAAGGTGAAGCGGGATGCATCGGCGTGTGTGGACTGCCGTAAATGCACTGCTGCCTGCCCTAATGATATACAGGTACACTGTAAAGGCCGCATAGACAGCCCCGAGTGCTTCGGATGTTTCGACTGTGTGTCAAACAGGCATAATGATAAGTGCCTGAAAGTGACATGCAGGATGAATCACAAGCTGGTGCCTTTTATCGTGACGATACTGCTCGCCGTGACAGTCGCCTCGGCTATGTATGCAGGCTATTGGAAATCTGCGGTATCAAACTTCGACTATAAACGCTATCTCGAGATCAGCGATAAACTAAGCCATTAAATATTGGAGCGAGGCAGTTTGCTTCGCTCCTTAAATAGTTGCTATCTTTTGCTTACATTGAGTAAAAGAAGGTTTTCAATACTAGAATACACGGAACAAATACCTGAGCCTTTTATAGACACAGGCAGTTCAGAATTTAATGCTGCTAAAACAGTAGAAAGAGTGACCATCCCAGCTGGTGTGGTGGGGTCGAAAGCATATTGAAAGCTGGTATTTGTATTGCACGCCGGTTGGGAAATCACGGCATCATTATAGCCTTCAACTGACAGTAGTATAAGGTTTTTGTCAGGACGGGTGTAAATGCGTGTAATGTAGCCTGAGTATGAAGAAGCAAAAGACGATACTGTTAAAGCAAATATCATTATAACTGTTAAGTAAAATTTCATCATATTTTCCTTAATTTTAAATTATTTATAGGATTTTCGTTATTAAACCAGTGAGAGGAATTTTACCTCTCACTGAGTTTTTTGTTTATCACTTAATACGTGTTAGGCCTTATGATCGCAAGGTCTTCGATATTGCTGTATATGGTGCAAGTACCAGACCCGGATAAGTAGACAGGCAGTTTTGCGTTGAGTGAAGTCACTGCAAGGGTTAATACAACCATCCCAGCCGGTGTTGTAGCATCGAATGCATAGGCATAGCCTGTATTTGACGAGCATTGCGGGCGAGAGTTTATAGTAGTGGCAGAGTTCTCAACTGTTAACAACACAAGCCCCTTTAAGGATGTATCTGCACGAGTGTAGATTCTTGTAATGTAACCTGAGTATGTGGAAGCAAAAGACGATACTGTTAAAGCAAATATCATTATAGCTGTTAAGTAAAATTTCATTATATTCTCCTTAATTTAAAATTATTCCGGCCATTATCGGTACCATCCATGTCATGGAGTGGTCTGGATTAGGTGGTGTGCCTGAAGGCGGTGTGGTGTTTCCATTATTGTCGGAAGTGTCTGCAATATCGAAATATTCAGAGAAGTCCAAGGTGATAGAACCTCTCGTTTGAGATGTACAATTTCCGAAATCCAAGATGTAGTCAAGTCTGTATGTAATATCTGAATTACCTATTCCGTCAAGAGAATCGTATATGTACACATAATGAGACTCAGGACGCATGTTTTTAGGTTTTTGGTAAACAGGTGTAGGCATGTTGAAAATCGTATAGCCTTCTGTACGGTGTATCCACCAGGGTTTATTTAGGCTGTAACTGACTTCATTTCCATCCACTATCTTTGTAACTTGAAGAACAGCTTCATATTCATATTTTAAACCAGAAGCAAAGCTAATATTTGTGTATTTCAAAGTATTGTCTATCACTGTGTCTTTGTTTTCATAGACATAATCAATTAAATAATTAATGTAGTCTATTACACTGTAAGATAAGAAACTATTCAGTGGTGGAAGGTAAGTTTCTTTCAAATCATACACATCAGTAATTGATACACTTGAGCACTGTACGGTTTTACTCGGTTTTCTAATACCTATTCTTACAACATTTGACTCGGGGAAGTATACTAGTTGTGCTCCGTTTGCAAGAACGGGACCTTGCTCTGCATAGCTAGAATTCAGCTTGGTCAAGACATCCTGAAGATATTCTGAACCGCTGTAAAGTTTGGTCGATAAAGTATCATAGTCTGTGCTGTCTATACCTGAACAGATTCTTTCATCTATAGGGTATTGAATGCCATTGATAGTGATTGTTTTATTAAGGATACCTGAAAGATGCTCTGCTATGGCCACGTTGCAATTATTCACAGTTGCAGCATGTGCTGAAATGGAAAAGCTAATCGCAGTAATCAGCAATAAGAAATATTTCATAATCAACTCCGTTTCTGATGATTTAGTATCCCATAGGGGCGATGAGCTTAAGGTCTTCGATGCCTGGGTAGTTGTTACATGTTCCTGTGCCTTCTAAGATCATCGTTTGCTGAGCGTTAAACGCTGACATCAGCAAAGCCAATGTGACTAATCCGTCAGCAGTGGATGCTTTGAAAGCAAACTGATAATATGGGTTTGTGGCACAAGCCGCAGGGTTAAGCAAAACAGCAACTGTCGGATCAACTTTAAGCATTACCACTCCTGACCTTTCAGTATAGTTAATTACTGTTTTTACCTTTCCTGTGTACGAACCACCGGCAAAGGCTGAAATGCTGAAACAGAAAGCAAGGGTAAGTGTGAGAACTAATTTCATAGGACCTCCTTGTAAACGAATTAACGATTCGTAGACAAATGATCATATTGTTTTTAAATTGTAGTGGCAAGTAAAAATTAACAAAGAGGAAATTTAGTCATTGAGTTAATCGTATTATTATGAATGTATTAGAATTGTTCATTCTGTTTTATGCTGAATTTAGATGTCTGATTTACTGATAAAAAGAAAAGGTCGATTTTCTAAATGTGAACCGACAGCGCCGTTTATATACAAAAGACGCTGTCGATGTATTTGATGTTTTATTAGGCGGGGGTTATGCCGTTAACGACGAGAAGTGCGTCGTTGTCGGGCTCTCGCCCTGCGAATCTTTTGAACAGCTCCATAGGGTCTGCGCTGCCCCCTTTGCTAAGGATATTCTCGAGGAAGCTCTCGCCTGTGGCTCTGTCGAACACGCCTTTTTCAAGGAATATGCCGTATGCGTCACAAGACAGCCTCTCTGCCCATTTATAGCTGTAATAGCCTGCGGAGTATCCGCCTGCGAATATGTGGCTGAAACCGTGCTGAAACTTGTTATAAGCGGGCGGTTTGATCATTGATGTCTTCTCACGCACCTTATCCAGCTCGGTCTGTACTTCTTCTGCTGTCATGGGCTTTTCGTGGATGCTCATGTCGAACAGTCCGAATTCAAGCTGACGGAGGAGAGCAGTTGCAGACATGAATTTACGCACGCTGTCCAGCTTTTCTATCATCTCGTCGGGGAGCACTTCGCCCGTCTCATGGTGCTTTGCGAACATTTTCAGCACGTCTTTGTTATATGCGAACAGTTCGAGGAACTGTGAAGGAAACTCTATAACGTCCCACTCTACGCCGTTCACACCGCTGACATCCGCCTCGTCCACATTGCTGAAGAGGTGGTGTATGGCGTGCCCCATCTCATGAAAGAGGGTGACGACATTGCTGTGTTTCAGTAGTGACGGTGAGTCTGCCGTCTGCTGCGGGAAGTTCCCGCATATGAGAGCAGTAGCAGGGTGAAATTTGTCCTCGCTGTCGAGGTATCTCGTCTGCCAGTTGTTCATCCATGCTCCGTCACGCTTCCCTTTGCGGAAGGTGAGGTCTGTGTATATCCTTGCGAAGATTTCGCCTTTTCTGCTGATGTCGTATGCCTTTACGCTTTCGTGCCATACGGGTACATCGACCCTCTCAAAGCTGACTCCGAATACCTTACCAACGAAGGTGAACAGCCCGTCCACAACGCTGTCCAGCTCAAAGTATGGTCTGTAGAGCTGTTCGTCGTAGTCGCATTTTTTCACTCTCAGCTTTTCAGAGTAAAAGCCTGTGTCGTATGCCTGAATATCTGCTAGGCCTGATATCTCTTTCAGCTCGCCGATCTCTTCGCCCCCTTGCTTGTACGCCTTTTCTGCGAGGTCGTTGAGGAACGCTGTCACGTCTTCCGGTGAGTTTGCGTTCTTTGTGGCCAGTGAAAGGTCGCTGAATCTTTCGAATCCGAGTATGTTTGCCTTTTCAGTTTTCAGCTTCAGCAGTTTTTCTATTATTTCGCCGTTCTGAGGTGCACGTGTACAGAATGCTTTATACAGCTTCTCACGTATCTTTCTGTTCGGTCCGTATGTCATATATGCCATATAGCTGGGCATTTTCAGGGTGAATGTCCACCCGCCTTCGCACTTTGCAGCTTTCAGATCGGGCTCGGGGATGCCTTCGACATCCTTCGGGTCTGTTATCAAAAGCTCAAATTCGTCAGTGTCTTTCAGCACGTTCTGTGCGAAATCTGTACCGAGTCGGCTTGTCTCAAGGTTTATATCCAGCAGTCGCTTCTTCTCCCCTTCGGGCAGGTGTACGCCTGAGAGCCTGAAACCTCTGATCATGTCTTCGAGCACTTTTATCTGTGCAGGTGTGAGGCTGTCTTTCTCCGCTTCGAACACGGCTTTGACCGCTTCGTAAAGCTCGCTGCTCTGACCCATCTCTGTGGAGTATTCTGTCAGCATAGGCATAGAGGCGTTATACACCTCCTGCGTCTTTTCAGAATTGTTCACATAGTTCAGATGCCCCACGGGGGTGAAGAATTCGCTGATGGCAGAGTCGAGAGTCATGAGGGGGCGGATGAAATTTTTATATGTTTTCTGCTCTTTTGCGAGCAGGTCTTTGACGGATCTTCTGTTGTTTTCGAGAAGAGTTTTAAGTTCCTCTACTGCGTTGTCTAAAATATCAGTTCTATAGTTTACAAACATGTATAACTCCGAGTATAAATAATCGTACATATAATAATATAGGAGTAAAAAGATTTGAAAAGGGTAAATTGCCGTCAATGCAAGCACTTCTACATCACGTGGGATGAGAGCTTTCCTTACGGATGCAGAGCCTACGACTTTAAGGTAAGGCACAGTATGCCCTCGGTAGCGGTCTATAAAAGCTCCGGCTTAGAATGTCAGCTTTTTACTGCGAAGGAACCTAGAAAATCATAGCAGGTTCGCGTATCAGCATACAGTCCTGCTGAATCTTTATAACCCCTTCCAGAGTGAGTATCTTCAGACACTTTGTCACAGACTCTCTGGATGCAGCGATCAGATTAGAAAGCTCCTGATGGGTGTATTTCTTAATACAGAAATATCCGTCGTCTGTCTCTGTCCCCTCCGGCACAGTATCCAGAAGATATTTTATGATGCGCTCTTTCACATTGAGGAACGCCAGTGATTCGATGAGTTCGTCAGCTTTACGCAGTCTCTCCGTCAGAGTTTCCAACAGATAGAGAGTGACGTTAAAGTCCTTTTGCATCAGCTCGTTAAAAGCCTTTCTCGGGATGAGTGCTATCTCGGACTCTTCGTCTGCGATGAGTGTGCCCGTGCGTCCGAGCCCGTCTATCATGCTCATTTCACCGACAACTTCGCCCGGTTTGACATGGGCGAGAACTATCTCAAAGCCCTTGTCGTCTATTATCACCACTCTGAAGACACCGGATAATGTCGCATAAAGGTCCGTGCCGACGTCACCCTTGTGGAACACCACTTCGTCCTTAACAAATTTCTTCACTTTGCAAAAGCTCGCAAGTCTCTCCAGATCTTTTTGTTCTGTGGTTTCGAAGATTATAAGATCTCCCAGTTTTTCAGATAAGCTCACCCGTATATCCCCCGGCTATTTAATGTTGTCATCCTTTAAGATACCAAAAAGTTCCTCAATAATCATCCCTTCAGGAACTTTTTTTATTATTTCACCTTTTTTAAAGATAAGACCGACACCTCGGCCTCCTGCTATCCCGTAGTCCGCCTCTCTGGCTTCACCCGGTCCGTTCACAGGGCATCCCATCACTGCTATGCTCACTGTGTCTGTCAGTGCCGCCGCACGCCTTTCGACCTCTTCGGCAAGGCTTACAAGCTCTATCTCCGTGCGTCCGCATGTGGGGCAGGAGATTATCTCGGGGCCTCTGCGCCTGATGTCCAGAGCGTTCAGAAGCTGCCAGCCCACACGTATTTCCTCAACAGGATCGCCCGTGAGAGAAACTCTGAATGTGTCGCCTATCCCCTCTAGGAGGAGTGCGCCTATCCCCGCAGATGATTTTACCGTCCCTGCGAAGAATGTGCCCGCCTCCGTGACCCCTATATGCAGGGGATAGTCAGAGGTTTCGGCAAACATTTTATATGCCTGATAGGTGAGCGGAACACTGCTCGCCTTCAGCGAAACTTTCATGTCATAAAATCCGAAAGACTCAAGCTGTGCAACGTGTCTCTGTGCCGACAGCACCAGAGCCTTTGCGCATACGCCGTGTTCTTTCAGCAGGTCTTTTTCCAGAGAGCCCGCATTCACGCCCACACGTATGGAGCATCCGTGTGCCTTTGCACAGTCGACGACAGCTTTCACCTTTTCACTGCTGCCTATGTTGCCAGGGTTTATGCGGATGGCATTTGCACCGTTTTCCATAGAAGCTATGGCGAGCCTGTGGTCGAAGTGTATGTCTGCTATCACGGGGATGTCTGAGGTATCCGTAATAGGGCGGAAGGCCTTTGCCGCATCCATATCCACCACGGCACAGCGAACGATCTCGCACCCTGCATCGCTGAGGGCTTTTATCTGTGCGTTTGTGGCCTCTATATTTCTGGTGTCGGTGTTTGTCATGGACTGGATGCTTATCGGTGCATCGCCGCCGACTAAAACATTACCGACCTTTATCTGTTTAGTTTTTCTTCTGTATATCATTCAGGGTCTCTTTCAGCTCGTTTGTTATAAACCTGCGTATATCTTCCATATCTGCGGCGGTGGCTGCTTCGAATCTGGTCACGAGCAGGGGCTCGGTATTACTCGCCCTTATCAGTGCCCAGCCTTTTTCGAATGTGACACGTATGCCGTCTATGGTCACAAGGTCTGTTATGCCATAATTATTTTCATTTAGATAGCAGGTAAACCTAGTTTTCATTTTTTCTACAATTTCAAATTTTATCTCATCAGGACAGGCTTCCCTTATCTCGGGGGTGTTGATGTATTTCGGTATGCCGTCTGTCAGCTCCGCCGAGCATTTTATCCTGCCGTCTTTCAGTTTATTCACATAGGCTTCCAGCAGTCTGACCGCTGCGTATATGCCGTCGTCATAGCCGTAGTATCTGTCTGCGAAGAAGAAGTGAGAGCTCATCTCTCCGCCTATGACGGCTTTTTCCTGCTTCATCTTCTCTTTTATCATTGAGTGCCCCGACAGGTACATTACGGATTTCATGCCGATATTTTCGAGGTGTTCGTAAAGCCCTTTGCTCGCCTTTACATCTGCGACGACCTTTTCACCCCTGAGCTCTGCCGAAACATCCTCTGCAAAGATTCCTATGAGCTGATCGCCCCATATCATGTCGCCTTTGCTGTTCAGTGCGCCAAGCCTGTCTGCGTCACCGTCAAATCCGACGGCGATGTCTGCGCCTTTTGCCAGCAGGATATTACGTGCCTCTGCCATGTTCTTTTCCACTGTTGGGTCAGGGTGATGGCCGGGGAAACTGCCGTCCGGAGTGCAGTAAAGCTCGCTGACCTCTGTACCGAGGTTTCTGAATACTGCTGGGGCTATGCTGCCCGCTGTCCCGCTCCCTGCGTCGATCACGACTCTGATCTTACTAGGGAGGGCGGCTATTGTCATCTTAAGCTTTGTAAAATGTTCATCCATAAAAGCTATATATTTCGGGATGATCTCTGTCTGTGTCACTTTGCCTTTGGACACGGCAGAGGGGAAGTTCTTATCTATAATGTTTGTGTATATCTGCTCGATCTTTTCGGAGTGGTATACGGTGTTTTTCGTGCCGACCTTTATGCCGTTGAATTCGGGCGGGTTATGGCTGCCGGTTATCATGACGTATCCGTCGGTGTCTTCGGAATACATGCTGAAGTATGTCAGCGGGGAAGGGCACACGCCAAGGTCGATGACATTAACGCCTGAGTCTGTCAGACCTCTGCATACGGCATCGGCCAGAGCTTTGGACGAAAACCTAACGTCTCTCCCGAGGGAGAGAGTAGGGGCAGATTTTCCCGTTTCGGCTATCACCATCGATGCGAACCCTTTTGCAGAGAGCTCTGCGAGTTCATCAGTGAGCTTATCCCCGTAAACACCTCTGATGTCGTATCTTCGAAAAATATCTTTACTGCGCAACATGATTGACCTGCTGTTAAATTATGTGGTATACTCTGCTTATGAAAAAAATAACATGTTTTATTAATGATAGCAAGCTCTTAGAGAAGGTTGCCAGCTTTTGTGAAGCTGAGAAGTTCACGCTTGACCCTATCTCTAGTGCTGCAGAATTTGAATATGATGCGGCTACTGCGCTGTACATTACTGATATTTTTTCAGAAGTCTGCCTTCCGGGGCTGAAGGACATACCTATGTGCCTTATCGGTTCGGAAAAGGTGACATGCGGATGCACGTATTACATACCGCCGGATTTCGGCTACATACACCTGCGCTGTCTTGTTGATGCCGTCACTCATAACGGCTCTTTCGAAGCTGCCGCTATTGCAGCCGAGCCTGTTTTTTTAAGCAAAAAATTTAAGATAAGAAACGATATATTCAGTATAGAAAAAGTTGTCTTTGCACTGACAAAGGATTTCGTCTATTTCATGGACTTCTCCTCCCTTGAAAAAGTGCGTGTGGGGCTGTCAGAGATGCTGACAAACGCCATAGAGCACGGAAACATGGGCATCACGGGCGAAGACAAGCTCAATGCTACCGAGAATGGAACTTATTACGACCTCGTCAATCAGAAGCTTGCCGACGAGGTAATTATGAGCAAGCGTGTGATTTTTACCTACAAAATTGACGAAGAAGGCATTAGTATGGAGATAGAGGACGAGGGCAAGGGCTTCGATGTCGAATCTCTCCCCGATCCTACAGACCCTGAAAGCCTTCTGAAACTTCACGGCAGAGGCATACTCATTACACGTATGTACTTTGACGAGGTTTCATATAACGACAAGGGTAATAAGGTAAGTTTATCTAAGAGGTTCTAATGCTTAATCTGCTGGGGACTAGGGGGACACTGCCTGTTGCCGGGCAGAGCTTTGCTAAATACGGCGGCAATACCACGTGCCTTATGACACCTGTGAATGATGAGTCATGTGTTATTTTCGACGGCGGTACAGGGCTCACCAGTCTTAATAAATATAAGAATTTTCGTGAATACCATATATTCCTCTCCCATCTGCACTGGGACCATATTGTCGGTATGCCTATATTTCAGGCTTTTTATAATCCTACAAAGCACATAAACATATATCTGGAAAACAAGGTCGAGATGGAGTCCACAGACATCCTTGATGTTTTGTTCAAGCCTCCGTTTTTTCCCGTGCCGAAGAGTAAACTGCGTGCGGACATACGCATACAGCTCATCGACAGCGGAGACCATTTCAATTTCGGCAAGGTAGGCGTGCATGTGGCAGACGGATGCCACCCAGACGGAGTCCTGATGCATAAGATCATCCTGCCGAATAAGAAGATACTCTTCACGTCAGACTACGAGCACGGCAGCGCAAAGGACGACTTTTTAATTGAGTTTGCCAGAGGTTGCGACCATCTCATCTTTGACACCACATACACCCCCGACGAATACGAAGGCGTCGGCGGAGGTCTGCCGAAGGTGGGCTGGGGTCACAGTACATTCCGCCACGGCATAAACTTTGCGAAAAAGGCAGGGGTGAAGAACCTCATCCTTTTCCACCATAATCCCGAGTATAACGACATCATGCTGGACGAGATGGAGATACTCGCCCGCAGAGAATTCAAAAACACCAGCGTCGCATACGACGGCATGGTCTTATAGTTTTTTCCTCTTCCACGGCTTATACACCGACAGGTAAACCACAAACAGCAGAGAGACAGCCTGTATGCTTCCGTATATGAAGTGCAGCTTCTGTGCATTCAGATATTCCTGATTTGCCGAGACGTCCCCTGCGGACGACATCCTTATCATGTCCTGTATCCACGGCCCGAGGTAAAATGTGCCGAATAATATAGCCGTAACGGTTATCACCCATTTCACGGTTATCCAGTGGTGTCTGAAAAAGCCCCAGTTGGTAAATATGGAATAGATAAGCCCCGTAAGGAGGCATCCCACAGCACCGGGTATTATGACTATCAGGACGTCTATGTGGTGCATGGTGAGGTTGATGCCGTATACAGCCTCGGGGATGTCCAGCCCCTGTTTCAGAAAGTATATCAGCCCCAGCGTGAGCGAACCGCCTACCCAGCAGGATGCCGCTATCAGATGGAGTGTTTTCAGCACCTTTGTGCCGTTTGAGCCTAGTTTATACATTGTATTTCCCCGCCAGTCTGCGCCCGTCACGGGCATTTTTCAGCATCAGCGTCAGGTTAAGCAGACCCGCCGCTATCTCTATTATCTGAATAGTGTAAAACAGTATGTCGAGCTCCCCTGCAGAGGCTTTCATATTCAGGAATACCGCAGATGGTATCAGTATTATTATACCGTTCATGGCTATCAGAGGCATGCGCCTTTTCTTATTATTGACGAGGCGTCCTTTAGCTTTATTTGACATTACAGTTCCCGTGATGCCTGTTATTATTAAGGCAGGGATCAATATGAAAAGCCCGGGCGTGACTATGAGTCCTTTGACACACGCAACGTAAGACGCTGATGCGAAAAGCTCTGAAATGATGGTGGACAGCTGGAAAATAATTATAGATACTATAGAGATAAAGGCAGTTAAGATATGCAGTCTTTTAAGCATTTATGACTCCTTACATATACAAGATATTGACAATATATTGTCATTTTGACATCATGTTGTCAATTGATAATTGAGGTTATTATGAAACACACAAAGAAAGGAAGACTTTATACGGACATTGTTCTTGAGGTTTTCAGGCTGAGCGGGGCTTTTGTGAATGAAGGCGACGAGCTTGTGAAGCATCTCGGGCTGACCAGTGCCAGATGGAAGGTGCTGGGCGCTCTCTCTATGGCGGATGAGCCTATGACAGTGGCAAAGATAGCCGGCAGCATGGGGCAGACACGTCAGGGCGTGCAGAGGCTCACGGATATCATGGAAAAGGAAGGTTATCTCAGATATGAAGATAATCCGCATCATAAGAAAGCAAAGCTCGTTATGCTGACAAAAGAGGGTGTAGAGCTCTATGCAAAGGCGGATGCCATTCAGATAGAGTGGTCAAACTCTCTTTCAAAAGAGCTGGACATCAAAGACGCCGAGAACGCCCTCAAAATACTTAAACAGATGTACTCCGATATAAGAAGATAATAATTCTTACCTTCTTGTTCGTTAATCATTGTAAACATGTACTCCTTGTGTTAATCTCTGAAACAAAATTAAATCACAAATTAGCATATTAATTATTGAATTTGTCTCTTGGGGCTTACACTTATAAATTTTTCGTTATACGTATGCAGTTTATTTTGAGCATGTATTGTATGGCGGACACATTAGGAGTGTAGGTATGAAGTTTTTAAGTTATTTAGCAGCAGTTCTCATGGTTTTATCCATTGCTGCTTGTCACGGCGGTGATGCAAACAGCACAACACCGGCAGGTTCAGACGAAGATCAGCTTATTTATGTCGAAGACGGCACGCTGAGCACCACTGCGGATGCCGACGGTGCTATTGTCATGGAGAGCCCTGACGGCGAAAGGGTTGTCAAAGTAAACATATCTTATCATGATGGCTCACCTGCTGCGAATGCAGAGGTTGAGTACTTCTATTCAGAAGATGATGACATCAATATCCTTCTTGTCAAAGACTCTGAAGGGAACTACAGGGATTTCGTATACATCTTCAACTCAGACGGACTTTCAGGGTCAGGATTAGCACGTGCAGCGGAATATTCATTCACTATCCGCCTTTCTGATATCGCCCCCGATGATTATACTTTCGAAGATGACGGATTTGAGATCATCTCCATCGATTTTCAGGATGAAGAGGAAGCAGGCAACTGGTCTGAAGCATTTTGTATGACTATCGCAGAGCTCGCAGACCATGTCGAAAGCACCGCTGGCGGGCTGGGCAATGTCGCAGGGTTTGCTGTTTCAGCAGATGCAGAGGATGGCTCTGCCGCTCTTCTGGCTGCCGATACAGAAGTTGCCGATGCTGCCGAAAACGCCATTGAAGCTGCTATTGAAAAGGCAGGGGTTGCTGTGGATTTGGGTGCTGCCTATCTTGTCAAATACTATACTTTCGGCACACTCGCTTCATCCATAGACAGCCTTGACCTCAGCTCTGTCGATAAGGACGGAATGATACTGCCCTACATAGTTACAGAAGACACCGAAGGAGCTTGTGTGACCAGTAGTGCGCTCGTGATAAACGGAACACCGGCTGCATCTGTCCCCGTAGGCGGAACATACAGCTTTGTTCCAGGGATCGTATACAGTGAAGGCGGTACTTTAACATTCAGCTATGAGGCAGGCGACGATATCTCCGGCTGGGCAAGCCTTAATACGGAAACGGGAGAGCTCAGCGGAACACCTGCGGACGCTGATGCAGGAACATACGAAGACATCGTTATAACAGTCACTGACGGTAACTATACAGCCTCTTTAGATGCTTTCAGTATCACCGTCTGGAAGGATGTTATTCTTCAGACAGGTGTTTCTACATATGACGTCTACTACGAAGACGGAGACTATGAAGCAGGTAAAGAAAGAAGCTATAGCCGCAGTAATGATGTAGTGGCTGATGAGGTGACAGGGCTTATGTGGCAGGATGACGCCGCCGCAGGAAGCACTCTTTCGACATATAGTGCTGCGGCAGATCATTGCGCAAATAACGTGTCTACAGGCGGATATAACGACTGGAGAGTTCCTACACTGCGAGAGCTCCTTACTGTTGTGAATTACAGCAAGTTTTTACCTGCGGTTGATAACGCATTCTTTCAAAATACAGCCTCCGCAGCATATTGGACAAGTGATTCAGACTCTTCATCATATTACTATGTCAATATGGAGTACGGTGTTTTTGCCACAGACAGCGACGGCTCAAAAAACCTTATGTGTGTCCGTGGAAATACCACGGCTGATAAGTCATTCACTCGTGATGATGCAACTAGTATAGTCACAGATAACGGGCTTGGGCTCATGTGGTTTGACTATAATACGGTGCCTGTTGACTGGACCACGTCTCTTAATAGTTGTGAAGGGCTGAATTATAACGGTTACGGTGACTGGAGACTGCCTAACATAAACGAAATGATGTCTATACAGGACACATCGAGCCCTACAGGTTTCGCCCCTGCGTTTCAGAGTACAGGCAGTGATGAATACTGGACAAGTACGCCTTATGTCGGCAACGCTGCGAATATTAAGTGGATTCTGGATGCAGTAGAGAAACGTACAGATCAGTCGCTTAAAACACCGAATAAGCAATTCCGCTGTGTTCGCGGCGGAGAGTATAATGACTTCGCTTAATCGTTAAGCTGATTTATGAAATAAAAAAAGGCTGCTTTGGAGTTATCCTCGGCAGCCTTTATTTTTGAATAGTTTAAAAGTTATTTGGAGACGATCATGTTCCTTCCGCCCTGTTTAGCTTTGTACAGGCGTTCATCGGCTCTCTTGATGACAGATTCTGCCGTGTCGTTCTTTTTGAATAATGCTATGCCGAAGCTGGCTGTGCAGTTGAAGGATTTCTCTTTCAGGCTGAAGTTTGTCGCTTCGAGCTTTTTACGTATCTGGTCAGACACGTGTGTGGCGTTGCGTACATCCACATTTGTCAGCAGCATCATGAACTCTTCGCCGCCGTAGCGGAAAGCAAAGTCTGTCTTGCGGATGTTGTCCTTCATAAGGTTCGCCAGATGTTTGATAACCTGATCGCCTATGAGGTGACCGTATTTATCATTCACACTTTTGAAGTGGTCTATGTCTATGATAACCACACAGAAGGGTGCGCCTGTCCTCTGGAACCTGTCGATCTCTTCTGTAAGTTTCATTTCCATATATTTACGGTTGTACAGACCTGTCATGTGGTCTGTTATGGATTCGGTCTTATATTTGTTCAGGTCGTTCTGAAGGCGTGCGACCTGCTTCTTATAATCTTCCAGCTCAGTGTTCACCGTGGTGTATTCGGTGTTTATGGTGTCCAGTCTGCCTTTCTTGCTTTCGGTTTTGGAGCCGAATGTATCTACAAAGTTAGAGAAGGACTCGAGCATCTTCGTACGGAGGAACTCTATGGAGTCTTCGCTTTTCAGAACCTGATGCATGTCTTCTGCATCACCGAGGAGCTTTTGGTCGAGTGCGAGGTCTTCCTCCACGAACTCTATGCTGTTTGAAAAGCTGGTGGTCAGCTCCGCCTGAAGGCTTACGAATTTGGCGAAAACGTCCTCGATAAAGTTGCTCACCTTATGCTGACGCTTTTCCAGTGATATTATATGTTCGCTGAGAGTGTTCAGCAGGGCTGTCATTGTCTCGCTAAAGCCTTTATCAGGGTCAAAGACCATGTCCTCGACACTTTTAAGAGGAGCCTCAGCCACAAATCCCCTCAGAGGCGAAACATATTTCAGCAATTCGGACTTCTCCCCGCCGGCAAGAGCATGTTTTATCAGCTCTTCAAAACTTTTGTCCGATGCTAATTGTGACTTAATGTTTGCGGCAGAGACCTTTATCTTATTCGCAGCCATGTTTTTAAGCATTTGTGTGATAAGTTTACTGATCGCTGACGCAATATAATCAGTTCTGTTTTCCATGAATTAACATCCTGAGTCTGAATTAAATTATTATTTGTTATATTATTTTCTAAAATCAATAGGGTTGCAAGCCTTAAATTATGTATTGTTTTAATATGAGTAATACTGTAATGTAACAGCCGAATTAATCAGGTCATTTTTGTAAAGTTGATGTTGACTTTATGGGCTGATTTTGCTAAACATTCATCTAACTTGTACACAGTATACAGAATACCGTTTTAAAATTCTCATTATTAATGGAGGAACTCCGCATGCTGTACATAGACTACACATTACTCATCCAGATCGTACAGTTTCTGGTCATTATTTACATAGGTAAGAAGATGATCATGGATCCTGTTCTCGCTACTGTTGAGGGCAGAGATTCTAAAATTGACGGCATGAAAGAGGAGGCCGAGCAGCTTAAAGAAAAAGTTGAGCAGTACAAGGCCGACTATGCTGAAAAAATGGCAGAAATGAGAGTGGAGCTCGCTGAATACCACAAAAAGATCAAGGATCAGGCTTCTAAAGAAGCTACATCCCAGATTCAGGCTGTTAAGTCTGAGATCGATCAGAAAGTGGAATCAGCAAGAGCAGAGATCGCCGCTCAGTCATCCAAGGCCAAAGAGGAAATGAATGCAATGGTTGCTGAAATTTCCGACATGATCGTAGATAGAATAATGCTTTCCGCATAATAAGTGAGGGATAGATAGTGAAAAAAGTTCTTGTAACACTCACATTGGCTATGATGTCTGTCACGGCATTCGCAGCCGAGCACGGTGGCGAGCACGCAGTCGACATGGCAAAGCTCTGGAAAAACTTCGGTTACAGGGTCATTGTCTTCGTACTTCTCGTTGCCATTCTCGTCAAACTCGCTAAAAAACCTCTCCTTAATTTCTTAGACAAAAGAACAGCCGACATTGAAAAAGCTATCAAAGATGCTACAGAAGCACAGGATAACGCTAAGGCTGAGCTTACTAACTATGAGATTAAGATGAAAGGTTTCGAGAAAGACCTTGAAACAATGAAAGAGAAATCTCTGAAAGCTGCAGAAGCAGAAAAAGAGCTCATCCTCGAAGACGCTGCAAAGCAGATCGAAAAGCTCAAAGCATTTGCAGAAAACGTGATCGAGTCTGAAACAAAGAAAGCTACTGTTGCTCTTAAGAAAGAAGCTGTTCTCGCTGCTATCGACGCAGCAGAAGCTAAACTCGGCAGCAAGCTCGATGCTGAGACTCAGAAAAAGATTCTTGAGCAGTACATCAAAAAGATAGAGGTGGCAGGATGAAAGAAAATATCGTAGCCGGCCGCTATGCTCAGGCACTCTTTTCCGAGGCTAAAGCAGAAGGGAAAACAGCAGCAGTTATAGATCAGCTCTCAGGTCTCAGTGCACTTTACCGTGCATCTGCCGACTTTGAAATGCTGGTTAAGAACCCGCTCATCGGTAAGAAAGAAAAGCAGTCCGTTATAGACCAGCTTAAAGTGAAAGGCGCCGTAGATGAATTCCTCTACAAGTTTCTCACTCTGCTAGTTACTAAAAACAGACTGAGCCTTCTTAATATAATAGCAGAGCAGGTTCTTGCTATGGACAGAGCAGACAAGGGCGAGGCTGAAGCCACCGTCACTGTTGCAGCTCCTCTGGATGAAGCATCCAAAGCAGCTCTTAACGATGTCCTCGGCAAACTTACAGGGAAAAAGATTACCATCAAAGAGACAGTTGATGCCTCCATCCTCGGCGGTGTTGTTGCTCAGGTGGAGAGCAGCCTTTACGATGCCAGCGTAAAAGGTCAGCTGAACAAAATAAAAGAACAATTGGTATAAGAATACAAAGTTAAGGAGATTGGCTGTATGCAGATCAAAGCTGAAGAGATAAGCCAGATCATACGCGATCAGATTAAGAACTTCGACCAGAAAGTTGAAATGGAAGAAGTCGGTACTATCATCACTGCGGGTGACGGTATTGCCAAAGTTTATGGTCTTGATAAGGCTATGGCTGGAGAGCTTCTGGAGCTTCCAGGCGGAGTTTTCGGTATTGTTTTCAACCTTGAGGAAGACAATGTCGGTATCGTTATCATGGGTGAGTATGGACACATCCGTGAAGGAGATACCGTTAAAAGAACAGGTAAAATTGCTTCCGTACCGGTAGGTAAGGCACTTATAGGACGCGTTGTTAACGCCCTTGGCCAGCCTATCGACGGCAAAGGTCCTATCGAAACAGAAGAATTCGACGTTATCGAGAAGATCGCACCTGGTATCGTTAAAAGAAAACCGGTTCACGAGCCTGTTCAGACAGGTATCAAAGCTATCGACTCCATGATCCCTGTCGGTAGAGGACAGCGTGAGCTTATCATTGGTGACCGTCAGACTGGTAAAACAGCTGTTGCGATCGACACTATCATCAACCAGAAAGGTCAGGACATGATATGTGTTTACGTTGCTATCGGTCAGAAAAGATCTACAATCGCCCGTATCGTAGATACACTTGAGAAGCACGGCGCTATGGATTATACAATCATCGTAGCAGCTTCTGCTTCAGACCCTGCTCCAATGCAGTACATCGCACCACTTGCAGGTACTACAATGGGCGAATACTTCAGAGACAGAGGCGGCCACGCGCTCCTCATCTATGATGACCTTTCCAAGCAGGCTACAGCTTACCGTCAGATGTCACTTCTTCTTAGAAGGCCACCCGGACGTGAGGCTTACCCCGGTGACGTTTTCTACCTTCACTCAAGACTTCTTGAGAGAGCTGCTAAACTTTCCGACGCTATGGGCGCCGGTTCACTTACTGCTCTTCCGATCATTGAGACACAGGCGAATGACGTTTCCGCATATATTCCGACAAACGTTATTTCTATTACAGACGGTCAGATCTTCCTTGAGTCAGACCTTTTCCTCTCCGGTATACGTCCGGCGGTTAACGTTGGTATTTCCGTTTCCCGAGTTGGTGGTTCTGCTCAGATCAAAGCTATGAAACAGGTAGCCGGTCGTCTTAAGCTTGAACTTGCTCAGTACCGTGAAGTTGCGGCTTTCGCACAGTTCGGTTCTGACCTTGACGCCGCTACACAGGCACAGCTTAAGCGTGGTGGAAAGCTCGTAGAGATCCTTAAACAGGGTCAGTACAGCCCATGTTCTGTTGAAGAGCAGATCGTTATTATCCACGCAGGTGTTAACGGACTCCTTGATGATGTTGAAACATCAGCTCTTGGTAAATTCGAGAAAGAATACGTAGCTTTCCTCAAGAGCAGCAAACCTGAAATTCTTAAAGAAATCGTCGAAAAAGGAAAACTCTCTGATGAGCTCCTTGCTTCAATGAAGGCGGCAGTAGAAGAATTCAAAAAGATGTTTACAGCGTAAGGAGCTTTAAATGCCTGGTATAATGGACATAAAACGGAAAATCAAATCCGTTCAGAACACGCAGAAGATCACGAAAGCCATGAAAATGGTTTCCGCAGCCAGAATGAGAAAGGCTGAGGAAGCTATGAATGACGCTCGTGCTTATGCAAATAAAATTTACGAACTCTGCTGTAACATGGCGGAGAAGGTCGACTCTGAGAGCCACCCTTTCCTCATGGCAAAGCCAGAGGTAAAGAACATATGTCTTGCCATTATTACCAGTGACAAAGGTCTTTGCGGTGCGTTCAACTCGAACGTACTTAAAAAGACAATAGCTTTCATCAAAGAGAATGAAGGCAAAAACATTAAATTTGTTATGATAGGTAAAAAAGGTAATGATGCATTCGGAAGGCGCGGATACGAAGTGCTCGACAAATACATCACCTTTGGCGGCAGGATAACCTATGAAGAGGCCGGCGAAATAGGCGACAAACTTGTCGAATATTTCCTCAACGAAGACGTTGATGAGATCTATACAATCCACAACGAATTCAAATCAACCTCTTTTCAGGTTGGTAAAGTTACGAAAGTGCTTCCACTCTCTTTTGAATCCACAAAAGAGTCAGCAGAAGGCGAAGTGGATTATATCTACGAGCCTAAAGCGGATGTACTGCTTAAGGAAATTATGCCCAGATACATTAACTTCACTATCTTCTTCGAGATACTGGAATCCATCGCAGGTGAGCACGGCTCACGTATGATCGCTATGGACAACGCTTCCAGAAACGCCGGAGACCTTGTGAAAAGGCTGAACCTGCAGTTCAACAAAGCTCGTCAGGCAGCTATTACTACTGAGATTCTGGACATTGTTAACGGTGCAGAAGCACTTAACGGATAAAGAATAAATACTAAATTGGAGATCAATAAAATGGCTGAAAACATAGGTAAAGTTGTTCAGGTAATTGGTCCTGTTGTCGACGTTAAGTTTGACACAGGTTCTCTGCCGGAGATTTACAACGCCCTTGAGCTGGTTATCGGCGATAAGGTCGTTATATGTGAAGTTGAGCAGCACCTCGGTGAAAACATCGTTAGAACAGTTGCGATGACTTCAACAGACGGTCTCGTAAGAGGCTCAGAAGCAAAAGATACAGGTCAGGCTATCACTGCACCTGTTGGTAAAAACGTCCTCGGACGTATCATAAACGTTACAGGAGATCCTGTGGATGAAGCAGGTCCTATCGAGTGCGATACTCGCTGGCCTATCCACAGAGCTGCTCCTCTCCTCGAAGATCAGGATACAGGTACAGAGATCCTTGAAACAGGTATCAAGGTTATCGACCTTCTCGAGCCTTACACAAAAGGCGGTAAAACTGGTCTCTTCGGCGGTGCGGGCGTTGGTAAAACAGTTCTTATTATGGAGCTTATCAACAACATCGCTCAGGAACACGGTGGTTACTCAGTATTCGCAGGTGTTGGTGAGCGTACTCGTGAAGGTAAAGACCTTATGGAGGAGATGGAAGAATCCGGCGTTATCTCTAAAGTTGCGTTGGTGTATGGCCAGATGAACGAGCCACCCGGTGCGCGTATGAGAGTTGCTCTTACAGGTCTTACTGTTGCTGAATACTTCCGTGATGAGGAAGGTCAGGACGTTCTCCTGTTCGTTGACAACATCTTCCGTTTCTCTCAGGCCGGTTCTGAGGTTTCAGCTCTTCTCGGACGTATGCCGTCTGCGGTTGGTTACCAGCCGACACTCGGTACTGAGATGGGTGAGCTTCAAGAGCGTATTACATCTACAGGAAAAGGTTCTATTACATCCGTTCAGGCCGTTTACGTACCTGCGGATGACCTTACTGACCCTGCTCCTGCTACTACGTTCGCACACATTGATGCGACAACAGTTCTTTCCCGTCAGATTGCAGAGCTTGGTATCTACCCTGCGGTTGACCCACTTGATTCAACATCAAGAATCCTCGACCCTGCTGTAATCGGCGAAGAGCACTATAACGTTGCTCGTGGTGTTCAGGCTGTTCTTCAGAAATACAAAGAACTTCAGGATATCATCGCGATCCTCGGTATGGAAGAACTTACAGAAGACGATAAACTCACTGTTGCGAGAGCTAGAAAGATCCAGAGATTCCTTTCTCAGCCATTCCACGTAGCAGAGCAGTTCACAGGTACACCCGGTAAATACGTACCTCTGAAAGAAACAGTAAAAGCTTTCGGTCAGATCCTTTCCGGACAGCACGACAGCATACCTGAGCAGGCATTCTATATGGTTGGCGGTATCGACGAAGTGCTTGAGAACGCTGAGAAGATGAAAGCAGGTAAATAATAATGGCTGATACTATTAAGCTTGAACTTGTTACACCGGAGAGGATGATCCTTTCTGAAGATGTGGAAGAAGTGATAGCGCCCGGTGTTGAGGGTGACCTTGGTGTCCTCCCTGAGCACGCACCTCTTCTGACAGCACTCAGAGTCGGAGAGCTTGCCTACAGAACAGGCAAGCAGACAGACTATGTTGCTATAGTCGGCGGCGGTTTCCTTGAAGTGAATAACAACAAGGTAATAGTTCTTGCTGATGATGCCGAGCTTGGTCAGGAGATAAACCTTGACGAAGCTATCGAGCGCAAGCTCAAGGCTGAGCAGGACCTCGAGAAAGAGCGTAAGGCGGATGAGTCTGCGTTTAATAATGCTCAGGTTCAGCTTATGAAAGAGCTCACAAGGGTGCAGATCGCTGAAAAGTACAGAGCCAGATAATAAAAGGCTTTTACAATTAGCTAATATATAAAGGGTGCTTCCTTATGGGTTGCACCCTTTTTTTATGTTGAAAACACACTTGTTTCGTTCGTGTCTAGAAAGTAATATTAAGCATCGTCATTCTGAGGCAGATCCGAAGAATCTGAAAAGGTGTGATCAATGCAGACAAAGATAGAAGACTTCATTCATGACCTTTACGCTGATATAGACAGCGGAGAGGATGCAAAATACATAGCAGGTAAATACTTTACCGAAGCTGCCGTGCTGGTTCATTACGGTGCCGTGCATAAAGGTGCCGATGCCGTTGCGGAGTGGTGCGGTGCGCTGCAGTCGGGGTATGACAACTCCGTACACAGGGTAAAAGGCGTGGACTGCGCTCAATTCCCCGATGTGATAGCTGTTCAGGCGGACACCATATGGACGGCAGGCTATAAGAACATGCCCGGGAAAAACATGATAATGCATAAAACAGTCGTCAGGATGGACATTGTCGAAGACGGCGGTTTTTATAAAATAAAGAATTACATATCGAAAGTAGTCGGATAGGAGAGTGTTATGACTATTGAAAGCTCCATTGCGTTTGTACTGACCATGAGTTTGTTCGTTGCGAGCCCGGGCCCCGGTGTTATGGCGTGCGTCGCCGTCGCTATGAAGAGAAACGTGAACAACTCTCTGGCGTTCCTTTTCGGCCTGATTATGGGCGATATGGTTTATGTCATTTTTGCAGTATACGGGCTGACAGCCCTTGCGAAGAACTTCGGTACGGCATTCTATGTGGTGCGTGTGCTGGGCGGGCTGTACCTTTTCTATCTCGCTTATAAAATGTGGAAATCCACCCCCGGCGATATGGCCGCCAAAGCCCCTTCGAAGAAGCGGAGCAGTGCTCTTTCTGCATTTCTGATAACGATATCAAACCCGAAGGTGATAGTCTTCTACTGCGGTTTTCTTCCAAACTTTATGGATCTTACCGCTTTGAAAGGGATGGACATCGCCATCGTCTGTATGCTTGTAGCATTTGTCATTACCATTGTGATGGGAACATACACGGTGGTCGCCTATAAGACAGGCGGGTTCATCTCCAAACGCTCGGGCAAACTGCTGAATAGAAGCGCAGGCACTGCATTAGCTGTGACAGGCTCATATCTGATATTAAAACGATAAAAATGAGGAGTCATTCTGATCGTGAGCGAAGAATCTGACGTTGGGCTCAGATCCTTCGGCTAAAGCCTCAGGATGACATAACTTATTGGTATAAAAAAGGCTCCCGAAAGGGAGCCTTAATTGTTTCAGAGGTTATTTCTAAATTACACTTTGAAGCGGTCGACTAATTCTTTGAGGTCGACTGCCTGTTTGTCCTGATCGCCAAGCGTCATGGTCACTTCATTGATGGCGTTTGAGCTCTGCTCTACGCTGGATGCGAGCCCTTGTATTTCCGCTGTGACAGAGCTTATGGTTGTCATCTGCTCTGATATTGCGCTGTTGATAGAGTTGTTTGCGGACTCTATCTCCTGTACAGAGCTGACTATGTTGTCAAACACTGCCTTTGTCTCGTTCATGATGCTTACGCCTGCCTTAACGGATGTCTCGGCCTTTGTCATGTTATGTGTGGCGGATTCTGTCTCACGCTTGAATTCTGCGATGATGCCCGATATCTCCCCTGTTGCGCTCTGTGTCCTCTCCGCCAGCTTCCTTACTTCGTCTGCTACAACGGCGAAGCCCCGTCCTGCTTCTCCTGCTCTGGCTGCCTCTATGGCTGCGTTAAGTGCGAGAAGGTTTGTCTGGTCTGCTATGTCGTCGATGACATTCAGGATGTCTGCTATCTGTGCGGACGACTGAGAGAGATTGCCTATGGTCTCGCCCAGAAGCTGTGTCTGGGTCATGATGTCCTGTATCTTGGCAACGGTCTCTTCTATCTTATGCTTGCCTTCCTCTGTTATCTCGCCTGATTCATGGGCTGTCTGGAGGGCAGAGTTTGAGCTTTCGGATATTTCAACAGTTGTGGCGTTCAGCTCTTCCATTGCGCTTGCTACGCTGGTGACATTCGCCGCCTGCTCGTTGAATGTAAGGTTAAGCTCCTCAGTGGTGCTGGCGAGCTGTGTTGTACCGCTGGCCACAGAGTCTGCGGAGTTCTGAACATCGCGCACTATATTGTGAACGTTATCTATGAACTGGTTAAAGTATACCGTCAGCTCAGCTATTTCGTCATGTCCGACGACAGGTATACGCTGTGTAAGGTCGCCGTCGCCTGTGGCTATGTTTTTTGTGATCTCTGTGAGGTTGCTGATCTTCTTGATAACTATAATGCGGATCATGATGATAGTGACAACAAGAGCTATCGCAGTGATTACAAAGGATATTATAATGATGGTGTTCCTGAGTCTGTTTGCGGATGCCATAGCTTCGTCATAACCTTTTACAACGAGTATTCCCCATGTGGTGTCGAATATCTTTATAGGTCTGTAAGAGTTAAGTATCTTTTCGCCGAGGGAGCTGGTCATGATCTGCGCATCACTTTTCCCCGCTATGGCGGCTTTTGCTGCGTCACTCTCTATCTTATATGTGCCGACTGTCGTGTTTGCTTTCCTAACCACGTCGTTCTTTGTTTTGATGGTGTCGATGAATCTGTGGTTGTTACGCATCAGCATGTCTTTGCCGACTAGTGCTACGAGACCTGTCTGTCCGAGGCCTATCCTGTCCATCCTGCCGTCGTTGCTGGCTACTCTGTTCACCTGCTCGATAGGAAGCTGGAATATGATATAGCCGACCTTTTCGCCCTGTATCATAACGGGTGTAGCGATAAAGGATGCAGGAGTGTTATAGCTAGGCTCGTACGGAGCAAAATCTTCGAATGATATCTCGCCTTTCTTGGTATCTTTAGCTTCTTTAAAAACTCTGCCCAGCCCTGTGGATGTGTATGGACCGGATTCGAGGTTTGTGGCAAAATCCTTCTCTTTAAAAACCGAATAGACGATATTGCCGTTGGTATCGACAAGGAATATGTCATAAAGACCGAAGTCTTCCAGAAGCTCTTTAAATGAGCGGTGATACATCATGTGTGCCGTGTTGTATGGGCTGACGATATCAGCTTTGAACATCTTATGCTTTTCACCGAGCGGGTTAGAGTTTTTAGCGATGTATGTGTGCTGCAACATTATGCCGGCATCGGATTTAGGCAGGTATTTTTCTGTCGCCATGCGCTGGCTGCTGCCCGGGATGTCATAGTTGACGTTGTTAAGGTATTCTGTCTCATACATTTTAAGTATGTCTGCCCTTGCCGTTGATATGCTGACATCATAGTATTCATTGTAGTTTTCGAAAGCATCGGTGAACTCCTCAACAGCTGCAACCGTGCTCTCCTGTGATGCGATAGATTTCAGCGTATCACCAAGCATATCGAAATAGTTGGAGATAGCCATGGACTGTGTTTCCTTTATCGCTTCCAGCTGTTCGAATGTAGCAGTGGTAAGGCTTTTCTTGCTTTGTATCACTGTTATGATAGTCACGAGAGTTGACATCACAAGAAAACTGAGCAATATAACACTGATCAGCCTGAAATTGATGGACGATGTTTTTGTTGTCATTTTTTACCCCGGAAATGTAATATAGTCACACATATTCACACAAAAATCGAAATCAAGGATGCTGAAAATAAAGCGAATCTAAATATATAGATTCCTTTATATTATGTTTAACTAAATATGAAATGTCAATAAAGATTGTGAGAGTAAATCAAATGTCGTTATATATTAAAAGTATTGTCGATAAAGATATATTGATATGCCAGCCGGAAAAGGGCTTTCGCTTTTCAGTGGATTCCGTATATCTGAGCTGGTTTGTCTGTTATAAAAAAGATAAGAAAGTGTTAGATATAGGCTCGGGCAGCGGAGTTATTTCTGCTCTTTTAGCTAAAAAGCGTGGGTTTTGCGAAATTACCGCATTGGAAATGCAGGATAAAATGACAGAATGCCTCAAACAGACCGTCATCAGCAGTGAAATTGAAGAGATTGTGAAGGTGGTGCAGGCTGATATAAAAGAGTTTAAACCTGATGGTGAATATGATATAGCTGTATGCAACCCTCCCTATAGAGACGCATCAACAGGGCGTGTTCCTGCCGACGAGACAGAGCTGAACGCCCGCTTTACCAATACTATGTGTGCGGACGACGTTTTCAGATTCTGCAAGAGGTATCTGAAGAACGCAGGCAGTCTTTACCTCAGCTATGACGCTGACCTTATGCAGGATCTTTTCGAGTCTGCAACGAAATACGGCTTCGAAGCGAAGAGGCTGATGCCGGTTTGTCCGGACATACATAAAAGACCAAAGATCATATTGATAGAATTCAGAAAGAATACAGGACGAGAGATGATATTCGAATCTCCTCTTTATCAGGAGATCAACGGTGAACAGTCCGAACAGGATAAAAGGATAATGACAGGTGACTGGAGTGTTTGAAACAGAGATAAGAGATACCGCATACGGCGGTTACGGAGTTGGAACGCTGGAAGACGGCAGAGTGGTATTCATACCCCACACGGTAAAAGGTGATGTCGTCAGCTTTAGTATAACAGAGGACAAGACAAACTTTGTATACGGCACAGCGGAAAAGATAATAAAGCCGTCAGAGCTGCGCGGTGAAGAATACTGCCCGCATGTGGGTCAGTGCGGCGGATGCGTCTTCGGACATATCGCACAGGAAAATCAGGAGCAGATAAAGCTCGGTTTTCTTAAGACAGCCCTGGACAGGAATAAAATAGAATGCCCCGAACCGACCATCATCGGCGGCGATATAAAAGAATTCAGAAACCGTGCGACCTTCCGCATAAGAGACGGCAGGATAGGCTTTTTCAAATTCAAAACAAATGACTTTATCCCCGTTACAGACTGCCCTGTAATAAAAAGGAGTATGGTCGAAAAGGCTATACAGACAGCCGAAAATATAAGTGAAGATACGACACTTTATATAACAGAAAACGAAGAAAACGAGGCTATCGGCAGGCTGGATGTGAGCGTGGAATCCAGATTCGGATTCGCAGGCTTAAAGACAGGGGATAAGATGCTGGGTACAAAGAATATCTTCTTTAAAACCAAGTACGGAAGATTTTATGCAAACCATAACTCTTTCCTTCAGGGGAACAGGCATCTGGCTCACCATTTGCAGGATTTCGTGTACGAGAACGCCGTTGGAAAGAATGCTCTGGAGCTTTACTGCGGTGCAGGTTTCCTGACTCTTCCGCTGGCTCAGAAATGCGAGCATGTGGACGCCGTGGAAAACTTCGCTCCGTCGATACGTCTGGCTGAGAAAGCAGGGCTGAAAAATGTGAAATGGCACGTCGCTCCTTCTGAAAGAATAGGGCGGATAACAAGCCGTAAGTATGACACGATAGTGGCAGACCCTCCGAGAATAGGTATGGATAAATCTGTTTGTAAATTTATAAAAGAGAGCGGAGCAGAGCGTGTTATTTACATCTCCTGCGACCCGAATACCTGTGCAAGAGACATCGCAAGACTTTCTGACAAATACAGTGTGACTGAAATCAAGGCTGTGGACATGTTTCCCGGATCTTATCATGTGGAGACTTTAGCCTTGTTAAATAAAGTAAAGTGACATGAAACCCTTGAGTGGTAAGGGTTGAGAGCAAAAGTTCACCTTGACTGTGTATGTGATTTTTATTATAGTAATCACTTACGTTTGATAAAACTAAAACAGGGGGAATTAGAATGAAAAAAATTCTATCCGCAATCGCACTCTCTGCTGTAATGGCCTTCGCATCCGTTGCAACTGCAGAAACAATTAAGATCGGTGTTGCCGGTCCTCACTCAGGTGACCTTGCTTCCTATGGTATACCTTCAGCCAGAGCTGCTGAGCTTTATATCAAAGAACTCAATGCTGCCGGCGGCGTACTTGGCAAACAGGTCGAGATCGTTACATCTGACGACGTATGTAAGCCTGAAATCGCTGTAAACACGGCTCATAAACTCGTGAGCGACGGTGTTGTTTTTGTTCTCGGCCACATTTGTTCCGGTGCTACAAAAGCTGCCCTCGGAACATACAAAGAGGCAGGCATCGCTGTTATGTCTCCATCAGCTACAAACCCTGCTCTTACAAAGAGCGGAGACTACCCTAACTTTTTCAGAACAATCGCTCCTGACGATGCTCAGGCTAAGCTCGCTGTAGATTTCACAATCGAAAAACTCGGCGCTAAAAAGATCGCTGTTATCCACGATAAAGGCGACTACGGTAAAGGTTTCGCTGAATTCGCTAAAATGTTTATCGAAGAAGGCAAAAAAGCTGAAGTTGTACTTTTCGAAGGTGTAACACCGGGCGCAGTTGACTATACAGCTGTTGTTCAGAAAATTAAGCGTAACAAAGCTGATGCAGTTATCTTCGGCGGTTACCACCCGGAAGCATCTAAGATCATCACTGCTATGAAGAAAAAGAAAGTAGACGCTGCTTTCGTTTCTGATGACGGTGTTAAAGATGATACATTCATCAAAGTTGCAGGCGAATTCTCCGAAGGCGGATACGCTACAGGTCCTAAAGATAACTCAGCTAACGTTCTTAACAAGAAAGCTATCGCTGACCACAAAGCTGCTTTTAACGAAGATCCGGGCGCTTTCTACATCGAAGCATACTCTGCTATGATCGCTATAACAGAGGCTATGAAAGCTGCCGGTTCTACAGAATACGCTAAGGTTACAGAAGCTCTCAGAACTAACTGGGTTGATACACCAATCGGTAAGATCAAATTCGACGAAAGAGGCGACGCTATCGGTGCAGGCTTCTCTGTATATCAGGTACAGAATGGTCAGTACGTAGAAATTAAGTAATTTCGTCACTAATCAAATAAAAATGTCAGAGGGGTACCCTGTGTACCCCTCTTATTATTATGGGATAAAATAAAATGGAATATTTCCTTGAACTTTTCCTCGGAGGACTGACAAGGGGCTCTATCTATGCCCTGATCGCACTCGGATATACTATGGTGTACGGTATCATCCAGCTGATCAACTTTGCCCACGGGGAGATATACATGATAGGCGCCTTTACGGCGTTGATTGTCGCCAGCGTTCTTTCCATCCTCGGCTGGCCTATTGCAGCGATATCTATCGTTGCGACACTTGCTGCGGTTGTTTATTCATCCGCCTACGGTTTTACTATTGAAAAGATAGCGTACAAACCGCTGCGTAATGCTCCGAGGCTTTCACCTCTGATCAGTGCCATCGGTATGTCTATCTTCCTGCAGAACTATGTGCTGCTCGCTCAGACATCAGACTTTCTGCCATTTCCTCAGCTTATTCCCGACTTCGAATTCATGGAGCCGATATCACATATATTCAGCTCAGCTGAACTGGTAATAGTTGCTACTACTATGGTAGTTATGCTCCTGCTTACTTACTTCATCAAGTTTACAAATATGGGAAAAGCCATGCGTGCTACTGCGCAGGATAAAACAATGGCCCTTCTCATCGGTATAAACGTTGACAGAGTTATTTCCGTTACATTCATTATCGGTTCTGCTCTTGCGGCGCTCGGCGGTGTCCTTATCGCTAACCACATCGGACAGCTTAACTTCTATATCGGCTTCATCGCAGGTATCAAGGCGTTCACAGCGGCTGTTCTCGGCGGTATAGGCTCTATCCCCGGTGCTGTTCTCGGCGCACTGATCCTCGGATGGACAGAGAGCTTTGCGACAGGTTATATCTCCAGTGATTATGAGGACGTTTTCGCATTCGCCCTGCTTGTTCTGATACTTATCTTCAGACCTGCGGGACTTCTCGGACGTGCGGAAACTAAAAAGGTGTGATATGAACTATATATTCAGATCACTCAAAGTTGCCTTATGGTTCATGTTCCTTACATTCCCCATCGTCGTTATCAAAGTTAACACGATAGAGAATGTTGTCATCTGGCGTTGGAAAAATATGATGCTCATGGGCGTAGGTATATTCTTTATATCTATGGTCTGGCGTTATCTCCTCGAGCGCAAGGAGATGAGCGGAAAGAAGGATTCGGCGGGGAAGCAGACCCTCTCACAGATGGTTCTCGAAAACCCGAAGATGCTCCGCTCCATCACAATAGGCTCACTCGCGTTACTCTGCGTTTTTCCCTTTCTCACAGATGCGTACCAGATAAACATCCTCACCGTTGCACTTATGTATATAGTGCTTGGTCTGGGGCTTAATATAGTTGTCGGACTCGCAGGTCTTCTCGACCTCGGTTTCGTAGCGTTCTATGCGGTGGGTGCATACGCATATGCCCTTTTAAACCACCACTTCGGCATGCCTTTCTGGGTTGTTCTGCCGATGGGCGGTATACTTGCGGGTATATTCGGCATACTGCTCGGTTTCCCTGTACTGAGGCTTCGCGGTGACTACCTTGCCATCGTTACCCTCGGTTTTGGAGAGATCATCCGCCTTGTCCTTGAAAACTGGAATGAGTTTTCCATGGGACCAAGCGGTGTCGCAAACATTGACAGACCGACCATATACGGAATGGATCTTTCACTTGAGCAGGCGACAATATTTGTATACTTCCTGATGGTGGTTTTCACTGTTCTCACGGTCTTCTTTGTGAACAGACTTCAGAACAGCCGTATCGGCCGTGCGTGGCTCGCCCTCAGAGAGGATGAGATAGCATGTCAGGCTATGGGTGTCGGACGTACCAGGACAAAGCTCATGGCTTTCGCTCTCGGTGCTACATGGGCGGGTCTCATGGGCGTTGTATTCGCTGCTAAGACCACATTCATAAACCCTGCCAGCTTCACATTCCTCGAATCTGCGATAATACTTTCCATCGTAGTTCTCGGCGGTATGGGCTCCATTCCGGGTGTTATCCTCGGTGCGCTCATCATGATACTCCTTCCTGAGTACCTCAGGGCATTTTCCGAATACCGTATGCTGGTCTTCGGCGGTGCTATGGTTGTCATGATGGTATTCCGTCCGCAGGGACTCATCAGCAACTTCCGGCGAAAGTATTCTTTCCACGCCGAAGATGCAAGGTTTGGTAGCTGATATGGAACATATACTTAAAGTAGACGGACTCACAATGGACTTCGGAGGACTGCGTGCCGTAGACTCTGTTGACCTTTACGTGGATAAAAAAGAGATAGTGGCTCTCATCGGGCCCAACGGTGCGGGGAAGACGACATTCTTCAACTGCATCACAGGTATATACAACCCGACAAAGGGCGATATCAGAGCTCTGACCCACTCGGGCGCAGTGGCAAGGCTGAACGGCCTTAAGCCTAACCGTGTCACAGAGAGAGGTCTGGCGAGAACATTTCAGAACATCCGCCTTTTCCAGAACATGACAGTTCTCGAGAACGTTATGATAGGAAAGCACTGCCGTATGAAGGCTAAGGTGCTCGGCGCACTCTTCCGTGATAAACAAACACGTGCAGAAGAGCTGAAAGCAGCCACACAGAGCTATGAGATACTTGAAAAGATAGGACTTGCACACAAATCAGACGAGATGGCGTGCAATCTGCCTTACGGTGAGCAGAGAAAGCTCGAGATAGCAAGAGCCCTCGCCACCGAACCCTCGCTGCTGCTCCTTGACGAGCCAGCAGCGGGCATGAACCCTCAGGAGACTGTGGAGCTCACAGAGCTCATCCGTCAGATACGAGATCAGGAAGAGATAGCCATTTTGCTCATCGAGCACGACATGAAGCTGGTTATGAACCTCTCAGAGCGTATTTATGTTATGGATCACGGTCAGAAGATCGCCGAGGGCACACCCATAGAGATAAGAAATAACCACGAGGTTATCAAGGCTTATCTGGGGGAGGATATTGATGCTTGAGATTAAAAATATAGATACATATTACGGCAACATACAGGCTCTGCACGATGTTTCCATCAGTGTGAAAGAGGGGGAGATCATCACCCTTATCGGTGCTAACGGCGCAGGTAAGACGACCACCCTTATGTCTATGAGCAATGTTGTCACACCAAAAAGAGGGGACATCACATTCCTCGGCGAGAGCCTCGTGAATAAGAACCCCGAAGACATAGTTAAGATGGGTCTGATACACGTTCCCGAAGGCCGTCACATTTTCCCTTACCTCACAGTTATGGAAAATCTCGACCTCGGCGCCTTCCTGCGTAAGGATAAGGCAGCGATAAAGAAAGACCTCGACCATGTTTTCAGCCTGTTCCCGCGTCTCCATGAGAGACGCAACCAGCAGGGCGGAACACTCTCGGGCGGTGAGCAGCAGATGCTCGCTATCTCCCGTGCTCTGATGGCAAAGCCGAAGCTGCTCCTTCTGGACGAACCTTCACTCGGTCTCGCTCCTATCATCGTGAAGCAGATATTCGACATCATCAAGCTGATAAACAAAGAGGACAAGACGACGATATTCCTCGTAGAGCAGAATGCGAACCTCGCTCTGAAAGTAGCCGACAGAGGCTATGTAATGGAGAACGGTCACATAACTCTCGAAGATAATGCGGATAATCTCTTGGTGAATGAGGAAGTTAAGAAGGCTTACCTCGGTATCTGATCCGTTATAATCTTTTTTACAGAAACACGGGACATGCTTCAGGCTGTTCCCAAAATTTATATAATAAATCCCCGGTCTTGACAAAAGATTGGGGATTTTTTGTTTCAGGAAGCTGATAATTGTCATTCTGAGGAACGGAGTGACGTGAGAATCTAAGACTGTGGCCGATTGACTTATCTTGATGTTATCAACCAGCTTAAAGCCGAGATCCTTACGCCTGAGTACAGGCTCAGGATGACATTTGTGATATATATCAGTATTTGATCTCGTTTATGAGTTTTGATACTTTCATGGCATAGTTGTCTGTCATGCCGGATATATAGTCCAGCACTTTCTGGTATTTGTTATAAAGCGAATCTTCAGCTTTGGGCTTGTTGTTCCCCATCATATCCAGAAGCTGTCTGTGAAATACAGACATGTTTTCCCGTCCGATGGTGTGCATGCTGTGCACAGTGCCGATGAAGCTGTCCAGCAGGAAGCATAAGACATTCTTCGCCTGATGTTCCAGATCGGCTTTCTTTGCAGAGGTGAAAACCCTCGTTTTAGAGATGCCTTTGGCTTTTTCCATTATCTCTCTCACACTGCATTCGCCGGTCAGAGAGTAACCTATATCTTTCTTCCCTCTTATTATGTCTTCGTAATTCTTTTTAAACTCTTCGATGACAGAGTTTATGCAGGAATTTATGGCAATTGCTCTAAGGTGGGCAAGGTTGTTCTGCTTATTTTCCGCCGATTCGTATCGTATGCATTCAAATTTGTCATTGCCGCATTTGCAGAACTCTATGAATACATCATAAACCGTCTTATAGTCGAGAATGCCCAGTTCGTAAGCATCTTCTAAGTCTATGATGTTGTAACATATATCGTCGGAAGCCTCAGACAGGTATGCCAGAGGATGCCTTACAAAGCTGTAGCCGTCTTCGGAGAAGTCGCTTTTAAGCAGCCCGCATGCTTCAGCCACATGCTTCAGATAATCTTTCTCACTGTCAAAACTGGAGAATTTCGCCTTAGGCAGTTTGTCGGAATATACCCACGGGTACTTCATCATAGTGCCGAGCACGGCATAGGATATCCCCATCCCGCCCTGACCGACCCTCATGCTGGTCTTGGTGAGTATGCGGAATGCCTGTGCATTCCCTTCAAAGTTAGCGAAATCGTCAAATTCATCTTTATTCAGATCACACAGAAGTGCGGAGTCTTTGTTTTCTTTGAACCAGTCCTGTATGTGCCCTTCACCTGCGTGCCCGAATGGCGGGTTGCCTATATCATGCGCCAGACATGCCGTCTGCACTATCTGCCCTAAGAATATGGGCATAAGTATGTCGCTGTTCTTCTTGTTTGATATCTGGTCAGAGTAGGGGTGAAAGTCTTCGATATCTTTGAGAAATGTGCCTGCGATAGCACCGAGGGAACGCCCCACGCATGATGTCTCGAGGCTGTGTGAGAGTCTCGCATGTACATGGTCGTTGCTTTTGAGCGGGTGAACCTGAGTCTTTTTATCAAGTCTGCGGAATTCTTGGGAAAATGTGATCCTGTCGTAGTCTGTCTGAAACTGTGTCCTGTTGAAGTCAAGGTCACGCTTGATGATCTCACCCTCGGGGGTGAAGGGGGAATACGTCAGCAGTTTTTTCCAATCCATATCGCTCATGTCTACCTCTTCATAATCATTAATATTAACACAGTCTTATGGTCAATGCCTATGTGAAACTGATGATAAATGATGAGATAAGAGGGGATATAGACAACAAAAAAGCCGGACATTGCTGCCCGGCTTGTTTTTATATTCTTTGATTAGTGATCAAAAGATTAGTATCTTTTGCCGCCACGACCGCCGAAACCGCCGTTACCGCCACGTCCGCCGCCGAATCCGCCACGGCTGTTGCCTTCGCTTTTAGGTTTAGCCTCGTTTACTGTGAGGTTTCTGCCGTCGAGCTCTGTACCGTTAAGTTTTTCGATAGCTTCTTTAGCTTGGTCGTTGTTAGGCATTTCTACGAAACCGAATCCTTTAGAACGGCCTGTGTCTCTGTCTGTGATGATTCTTGCTGTGTCTACATCACCGATGTTGCTGAAAAGTGCTAAAATGTCGTCTTCTTTTGTTGAGAAGCTCAGGTTACCTACATAAATGTTCATAATTATGCTCCATAAATTTTTTTGTCAAAACAGATCTGATTGAGTTAGTAATTTGTACAAACTAGTTGAAGAGGTTTTAACCTCGCTGAAGCATTCTCGGAAACAAATTTAGGCGGCCTATGATTGAAAACTTCAATAGATATGCTTGTAAACTGCCGGATATGATTCGAAATCCAATTTAATTTAGTAACAACACTCTAAACTTTTATCACTATTGAATGACTGAAATAACTATATGGTTTATCTAAAAATTAGCAAGAATTATTTTTAGCGGATTTCGTACTTTATCTATAAGTTATTGCTGTTACTAGTTTTAAAAAAACGAGAGGGAGCCTTGCAGCTCCCCTCTTTTTAATTTTTTCTAAGCAGGAATATCATAGGGAAGCTGATGATGAACAGGACAGACACCATGAAGAATACGTGGTTGAAAGCCATCATTGCCCCGTGCTTTGTAATGAGTCCCTCCACCATGCGCATACTCATTGCCGATGCAGTCTCATTGTCGAACCCCTGATTAAAGAAGTAAGACTGAAGCGAGCCGAGCCACATGGTTGCCGAGTCGCTGACTGATGTCACCTTTTCGGTCAGATAGCTGTGGAATATTGTCTCGTCCCTAGTGAGGAAAGTGGCCGAAAGTGCTATGCCCACAGAGCCGAAAACCTGTCTCACGACGTTATACAGCCCCGATGCATCTGTCATGTTCGCCTTATCCACTGTGGAAAGGGTGACGGTGGAGAGGGCGACAAATATCAGCCCGAATCCTATCCCCTGCCAAACCTGCGGGTAAAAGATATCCCAGAATCCCACATCCAGCGATATCACGGAAAGCTCCCAAAAGCTGAATGCGTTGATCAGAAGCCCCGCACCGATGAGAAACTTCGGCCCGAGCTTGTTATACATACGTCCGACTATGGGCATGGTGATAGCCATCGCAAGGCTTCGGGGCATCATTGTTATCCCTGAGTCAAAAGCCGGATATCCCAGAAGCTGCTGCAGGAACAATGGCAGGAGGAAAAGCGAAGCAAAGAGGGATATCCCCAGAACACCGCCAATCATCGTGCCTGATGCGAATGTAATATTTTTCAGCAGACGCAGGTTTACAGCAGGCTTTTCCGCCACCAGCTCTCTCCATACGAAGAGCGCTGAGCCTATGGCTGCTGTCACTGCGAGTATTGTTATATAGTTTGATGCGAACCAGTCCTTAGACTGTCCTTCCTCCAGCATGAGCTGAAGCGAGCCGAGTCCGATCACCAGAAGCATAAGCCCGGGCACGTCCCAGCGCTCTTTCTTACGCTGCATATACGAAGGATCTTCGATAAAGCGCATGGTCAGGAAGAGGTTCAGTATACCCACGGGAAGGTTGATATAAAATATCCACGGCCATGAGAAGTGGTCTGTGAGCCATCCGCCGAGGGTCGGACCGAAAGCAGGGCCCATAACGACCCCTAGGCCGAATATGCCCATCGCCACCCCTTGTTTATCAGGGGGGTAAGATTCCCTAAGTATCGCCTGTGATATAGGGATGAGTGCGCCGCCGCCGATACCCTGCAGCACTCTGAAGAATATCATGGAGTTCAGATCCCATGCTATACCGCAGAGCAGTGACGTCAGGGTGAAGATCGCCACGCTGTACATATAAAAGTTCTTCCGCCCGAATCGGGAGCTCAAAAGTCCGACGATGGGCATGATGATAACGTTTGCGAGGATATATGACGTGGAAACCCATGCTATCTCCTCGACAGTGGAGCTCATCGACCCGCGCATATAGGGGAGGGCGACATTCACGATGCTGGTGTCGAGGGCGCTCATTACAGCCCCCGTCATCACCGTGAATGTTATCATCAGTGTATTAGGTGTTTTCATACTTATTTAACTTTGATGCTCGGCTCGACAGAAAGCCCCGGTACAAGGAGCGTATCGCCCTCTATGCCGTCCACCAGTATCTTCACGGGCACACGCTGTACAACCTTTACAAAGTTGCCTGTGGCGTTCTCCGCGGGGAGCAGGCTGAAAGCCGAACCGGTACCCGGCTGTATGCTCTCTACGTGTCCTGTTATCTTAGAGTTTGGGAATGCGTCTACCTTTATCTCAACGCTCTGACCCACACGTATGTTTTCCATCTGGGTTTCTTTATAGTTTGCCTCTATCCACAGGTCTGTGTCGTTCACGAGCATTATGACGCTCTGCCCGGGCTGAACATATCTGCCTTCTTTCACGTTGTTTTGTCCTATCCTGCCGTCAGCCGGTGCATAGACTGTTGTCCTGTTGAGGTTCAGTTCTGCCTGTTTCACTGCCTGTCTGGCGGATTCAGCTTTGAATTCTGCCATTTTACGCTCTGCCTGATTGGTTTTCAGTGCAGATTCAGCCATTTCAACAGATACTTCTGATGCTTTTTTCTGTGCGTTTATCTCGTCGGCTTTCGCCTTTATGCTGTCGTAATAGTTGCTGGAGACGAGGTTCTCTTCGGCTAGTTTTGAATACCTCTGCTGTTCTTTCACGGCGAAGTTCTCTTCGGTCTTCACCTTATTCAGCAGAGACTGGGACTGCTCTATGCTTTTACCTGTCTGGGCTATGGCTGCGTCTATCTTTACTATCTGCGCCAGAGCCGCTTCGAGTTCCTGCTGTGCCTTATCAAGAGCGATGATGTATTCGTCTTTTTCCAGCTCAAAGAGCTTGTCGCCTTTTGCCACTGTCATGTTGTCTTCTATATAGACAGTGCTTATGCGCCCCTTAACCATAGCAGAGACGGGGATCACGGATCCCTTTACAAAGGCATTGTCCGTTGTTTCGTGATTAAGAGCGAAGATGACCTTCGGTGTGAAATATACGGCAGACGCTATCACTAAGATAAGGAAAACTGCATATATCCCCATTTTTTTCGTTTTCGCTTTAGAATTTATGCTTTTATCCAGTTTTTCGGAATATTCTTTGGCTTCCATTAATCATTTTCTCCTATTTTAAAACCAAGTCTGTCGAGGTTTGTGCCGTCTGCCTTATACAGCATGGCAATACCTCTGTTATAATCATATAAAGCATTTACGGAACGTATCTTTGCCGAGATTACGTCATTCTGGAATTTCAGTATTCTGAAGGTGTCTGAAAGTCCTTCTTTCAGCTTTTTCATCTCCTGTTCCAGAGTCGTTTCGGCAAGTCTTATTGATGTCAGCGATATTTCATATCTTTCCTTGCTGTTTGTTATGATTGTCGCCGCATCATGTATCTCTTTTTTGATTAAAACTTCACTATTTTTAAGTCGATATACCGCACGTCTCTTTTCGCTGTTTGCGGCTGCGGTCTGAGCCTTTGAAGCTCGCTGTCCCAGAGGGTATTTAAACGAAAGCCCGATGTACGCTTCATATCCCTCAGCGTCCGACATGTCGTATAGAGAGTCGGCATAATTGCCTTCGAAATGGTTGTCTGTGCGCTCACTGCCCGAGAGCCCGATTACTCCGAGGGTGTTCACCACATCCAGTTCAGGGAGCTCCTGATTTTTCAGGTATTTGATGGTCAGATCCTGTTTTGCAAGCTCCGCACGCATATTTTCTATGTCAGGTCTGGCTTTTAGGGCGGTTTCGTATTCTTCGCCCGTGCTGACCTCTATCCAGTTTTTCGCTAGCGGCTCAGTGGTTAGCTCGTCATAATATTCCATAGGGTTCAGCAGGCTGTTCAGCTTGTTCATAGCGTCGGCGACGCCTGTTTTAGCCAGCACGACCTGCTCGTCACGGACGGCTACGGCTGCCTCTGCCTCCTGTACCTCTGTGATGGGCACTATCCCCGCATTGAAGCGTTTCCTGTCGGATTCCAGCAGTTCGCTTGCGAGCTCTCTAGCTCTGATATTCAGCTTCAGCACCTCTGTGGTGCGTGCGAGATTACGGTATGCCGTCTCTATCTCTGCGGTTTTGCCGACCATCTTAGAGTACAGGTCGAGCCTTGCCTGCTGCATGGCTATCTCTCTCTGTTTCAGCCCTGTGGCATTGATATCCTTGCCGAAGTTTTTGAGTATCGGCAGGGTGAGGTCCATCCGCAGTACGGTTTTATATGACGGATCGAGGTTTTCATAAGGGTTGTTTGTGTCCAGACGTCTGCTGCTAAGAGAGAATGCGCCAGTGAAGCCCGCATGGTGCAGCTTGCTTATCCATGCGGATGCGGAATAGGTCTTTTCCCTCAGATAGTCTGTGTTATAAGGTGCATATGCCGTAGGCATGTCGGAGAATTTCGCCCCTGCATTTGCCGTTACGATGGGGTCGAATTTTGCATCTTCCTGTGTTATCTGTTCTTTACGAACTTCTATGAGCACTTTTTCGCTCTGTATATCGAAGCTGTTCTTAAGCCCTATGGACACGGCGTCTTTAAGGCTGAGCGGCTGTGCGCCCGCTACGAAAGGGAGCAGCATCAGCGGTAATATATATTTCTTCATATCAGTCTTTCTTCTCCAGTGCATTCACGCAGAAATCCTGTATGGACTCTGTCGTCACATCTACTTCAAAGGATTTGGCGTATTTCATTTTGATAACGCCGATGACCATAGCACGCATGAGTGTTGCGTATTGCTCAGAGTTGACCTCTTTTCTGATGGAGCCGTCTTCGATGCCGTTTTCGATTACGTTTTTCATGGTTTCTATTATCTTCCTATTATTTTCAGATATAGTTTCCAGCCACTCTTTGTCGTGGAGGATATGCTGTGGAAGGTCTCTGTGGAGCACAGTATTTTCATTCTTATGCTCTTCTGCGAATTTCAGCGCATTTTTCAGGAGGGATTTCACATTTTCCAGTCCGTTTCTTTCGTCTGATATGGCGCTGTTCAGATTTTCCCAGAACTCAACCACAAGGTCGTCGTATATGCTTTTGATCATGTCAAATTTGCTTTGATAATGATAAAAGATCGTGCCGTGTGCGGTTTCTGCCGCTTCGGCTATCTCCGCCGTAGTGGTGGAGTTAAAGCCTTTTTCGGCAAAAAGCCTTGCTGCCTCTCTCAATATCTTTTTCTTTTTCGTCATTTCGCCTCCTGACTGAGTACTCAGTCAGTATAAGATAATTATTATGTAAATCAAGTGGAAATTTGCATGTAAACTTTTTTGCTGTATGTAAATGTGTTTGTGTGTCAGGTAGATAGCTTTAGCTGTGAATATGGAGAAATAAAAAAGGCGGCCGAAGCCCAAGGGACTTAAAAGACGTGTTGCTACGAAAAATATTTCAGATTATAAAAGGTAACTGTCACTCTGAGGGAGCTTGCGACCGTCAGAGTCTCAAACCGCTGGTTATTTGAGTCTTATGGTCACGGTGATTTTAAATGGTTAATTGGCTATAGCCTGAGATTCTTACGTCTGTAAACAGGCTCAGAATGACAAGGTAAAATCTTTTTCGTCATCCTGAGGCTTTAGCCGAAGGATCTGAACACGCAGATTCTCTAATGGTATCAGATTCTTCGTTCTGCTCAGAATGACAAGGAAAAATCTTTTCGAAATAAAAAAGGCGGCCGAAGCCGCCCTTATGTTACTTTACGTTTTCTGTCATTACCTTTGTAAGGAGCTGTGTGAAGCGGTTCGCATCTTCGGGCATGGAGCCTTCGAGGATGAGCGCCTGATTGTATAACAGCTCGCCTATGTCCGCAACTTTCTGGCTGTCGGCATTAGCGTCGAACTCTTTGTTCAGCGCTTCCACCAGCTCGTGTGCGGGGTTCAGCTCGAGTATCTTTTGTCTCGGCGGGATAGGCTGTCCCATAGCCTTCATCATCATCTCCATCTGCATGTCCATATCGCCGTCGCCGGAAACGAGTACACACGGAGAATTTTTCAGCCTCGCACTGAGGCGTACCTCTGTGACCTTTTCGCCGAGTATGGACTTTATCTTGTCTGTCAGCTTGCCGAAGTTCTGCTCGGTCTCTTTCTTTTCATCTTCACTGCGGAGGTCTATGTCTCCCTTCAGGATAGATTTGAAAGGCTTGTCGGCATACTTCATCAGGCTAGAGATTATTATGTCGTCTATCTCGTCTGTCATAAAGAGCACTTCGTACTCTTTATCTTTCAGTGCTTCGAGGTATGGGCTGTTTTCCATCTCTTTTCTGTTTTTGCCTGTGATGTAGTATATCTCGTTCTGCTCTGTCTTCATGCGGGAAACATAGTCGGCGAGAGTGGTGTATTTACCGTTCTCTGTGGCTGTGGACTGCACGAGGAGCAGGTCTGCTATCTCTTCCTTTCTACTGAAGTCGAAGTGGATGCCCTCTTTGATGACACGTCCGAATTCTTCATAGAACTCGACATATTTATCATACTCGCTCTGCTTCATATCTTTCAGAGTTTCCAGAACCTTCTTTGTGATGTTCTTGCGGATGATCTCTATCATCTTATTATTCTGCAGTATCTCACGGGATACGTTCAGAGGCAGGTCGGATGAGTCTATCACACCCTTTACGAACCTGAGCCATACGGGCACGAGCTCTTCGCAGTTTTCCATTATCTGCACACGGCGGACATAAAGCGCAGGGCCTGATTTATAGTCCTGATACAGTATGTTCATCGGAGCCTTTTTCGGCAGATATACCAGTGCGCTGAACTCTGTGGTTCCCTCTGCACGGTAGTGTATAGTCTTCATAGGGGCAGAGAAGTCGTGTGTGATGTGTTTGTAGAATTCGTTGTATTCCTCTTCCTTCACTTCGGACTTGTCTTTCAGCCAGATTGCCTTCATGGAATTGAGGGTCTCTTCCTCTATGATGTCTTTGTCTTCTTCTTTCTTTGTGGTGTCCATCACGACAGGGTAGCTGATGTAGTCGGAGTATTTTTTAACTACGTCTTTGATCTCCCACTCTTCGAGATAGTCTTTTTCATCTTCTTTAAGGGTGAGTATTACGTCTGTACCCTTTGTATCTTTTTCACACTGTTCGATGGTGAAAGTGCCGTCTGCATTTGATTCCCATTTGATACCGACAGATTTGTCCTCGCCTGCTTTACGGGATATTACGGTCACTTTATCCGCCACCATGAAAGCAGAGTAAAATCCCACACCGAACTGACCTATCAGCTCAGGGTTGTCCTTTACCTCTTTGCTCTCGAGCATCTTCATAAATTCCTTTGTGCCGGAGTGTGCGATGGTTCCGAGCGAGTTGACGGCCTCGTCCTTCGTCATACCGATACCGTTGTCGGATATGGTGAGTGTTCCCGCATCCTTGTCGGCTTTCAGCTTGATCTTGTAGTTTGCGTCCCCTTCAGTCAGTGCATCGTTTTTAATAGCCTCGAATCTGAGTTTGTCGATGGCGTCAGAGGCGTTTGATATCAGCTCTCTGAGGAATATCTCCTTATGAGAGTAAAGAGAGTGGATCATCAGCTCGAGAAGTTTGTTTACTTCCGTTTTGAACTGCATCTTTTCCTGTGACATAACTAATTGTCCTCCATTGATAAACGTTTAATGTTATTTGTGTTAATAGATTAATATGTATGAAATATACGGTTTAAATAATATATAACTCACCAAAAAAATCAAGACTTGAGTCGATCTCACTCAAAATTCTTATTGAACTGTTTCTCAAGCATAATATTGAGAATAGTCCTGTCGGTTTCAACCATCCCTTCGCTGGCGAGGGTTCCGATATTTTTCATACTCTGCTCGGGCGACCCTGCAGAGAGTCCGTCCGTCGGCTGAACCACTACCCCCTGAAGGGAGAGCAGAGAAGCAGTTACTGCCGTGCCTGCTGCCGTTGCCAGCTTAAGTGAACAGCCTGCCTTTGCACCGTCGCAGACAACACCTGCCAGGTCGTGTGTGTGGTTTATTATCGCCCCTGCGATATGGTTTGCCGTACCGCCCAGCATGTATGTTATGCCCGCTGCCGCACCTGCACCCGCTGCGACGGAGCATCCGCATATGGCGGATAGTCTGCCTGTGTGTGCCTTGATATATGCAGTGACAAGGTGCGAGAGCGCAATAGCCTCAAGCACTGTCTGCTCGCTGTCCAGCTCTATGAAGTCCTTCACAGCCCAGATGGGGAGTATAGCCGTCAGTCCGTGGTTTCCGCTGCCTGCGGAGCTCATAGCGGGGAGTGACACACCGCTCATCCTTGCATCCGATGCGGAAGAGGCGAGTATGCGGGCGGCTACGCCCATGTCTTTCTTTATCAGTTTTGACCTGATGCTCCGCTCCAGTGCTCTGCCTATGCCGAGCCCTGCGCCTGTCTTCATGCCGTATTCGGCGAGGCGGAGGTTCGTATCTACGCCCTCTTTGATAAATGCGAGGTCGTCTTCGTCCAGGTCTCCCAGCATGGTCAGCAGGTCGGACAGCTCAAGTGTTGTGAGCCACTGCTCCATCTTTGCTATGTCCTTTTTCCCTTCGGTGTCTTCGTCGCAGAGAGCCTCGAGGGCTATCTCTTCGCCGTTCTTCTTCATGCCGGATATATTATTGTGAAAGAGGCGTATCTCTGCCTCTGTATTGTCTTTGGATGTCTGTATCTCGGTGCGGATGTATATGCCTTTGATATCTCGGTTCAGCTCTGCTTTGATAACCTTTGAGGCGACCATAGCTTCTGCCTTTTTTAAATCTTCGTGGGTGAGCCCCGAGAGAACTTCGAGGGTCTTTGTATGGTCACCGGCCACTATGCCGAGTGCGCAGGCGAGCTCTACGCCGCACTTTCCGTCTGTGCCCGGGATGGAGACGGCGAGGGCGTTCTTATACATATTTGCGTCTACAGTCAGCTTTACGGATTTTATATCTGTCCTGTCGTCTGTGAGAGATGCGGCAGCGGCAGAGGCGAGGGCTATCGCCACGGGCTCGGTACAGCCGAGTGCCAGAGTTACTTCTAGGTTCAGGATATCTTTTACTTTATACATTGTGTCACCGTTTTAATGTTTGTGTATAAATCATCATATAAAATACTTCATTTATTTTCACTAACTTTCTGGATATAATGCATGACGAAAAGGGGGCTAATCTGGACGGTCTGAGCATCACCAAAGGGGTGAACATCCTTAAAAAAAGATATGAAGGTAATAAAGTTACGAAAGTGACCGTTACCGAAGACAGTATGTGCATCGGCGTATATTCCGATGAACGTGCGTCCGTTATGGTGCGCATAACAGGGGGGAAACCCTCGCTGCATACGGTTTTTTCCCACGAGGGAGTGGGCGATCAGTTCCTCGACAGGCTTAACGGCGGGCAGATTACGCTCATCGGATGCCGAAAGTATGACCGTGTTTTTTATCTGGATATCGAAAAGCGCAGACCGAGCGGAAAGCTCGAGACTAACAGGCTGGTCTTTGAACTGATAGGAAAGATGGCGAATGCCTTTATGCTGAACGAAGACGGGATGATCATCTGGACATTCTGCAAAAACAATGCAGACGCAGACAGAGAGATGGGGATAGGTAAGACCTACCAGATGCCGAGGTCAAACAAAAGCCAGACCCTTGAGAAATACGACACAGATAACTTCGCCGATCTGCTCGGCTTTTACCCTGTAACGGTGAAGCATGGGCAGAGATATATTGAGGCTAACTACTCCTTTGCGGAGACAGCCGTGCTGATAAACGAATCACTGGAAGACGGCGACACATTCTATAAAGACGAAGCAGGCAGGCTGATACCCTTTAAGCCTTACGACGGCGGGGAAGAGGTCACCTATGACGAGATATGCACCCTCGCAGATGCGAAAGAGTCAGAGAAGCGGGACGTCAGCATACGCAAACGCCTCAGCAGATTCTTTGAAAAACAGGGGGAGAAGTACCTCCGCCTGAAAGACAACCTGACGGGGGAACTGGCCGAGGCAGGAAAACACGGCGAGATATCGCGGCTGGCGGAACTGCTGAAAGGGAACATTTATAAACTGAAAAACGTGAAGGGCTCCGTAGACCTCGACGAGTATACGGAAGAGGGCGTGAATGTCGTTAAATATGACATCCCCGAATCTTTTGATGTTAACAAAGAGATAGAAAAACTGTATAAGAGAGCTGACAAGCTGAAACGCTCCATCCCGCTGATACAGCAGAGGCTGGCGGAGGTTGAGGATATTGTCGATTCTGCTCTGGAGCAGTTATATTTTATAGAGATATCGGCTGATGATGACGAGCTGCGTGAGCTGGCTCTGGAGATGAAGAAGAAGTCTCCGAAACAGCAGAAACGTCAGGTGAATCAGAAGCAGTTCGAAAAGATGGATATAGGCGGAGGCACGGCATACATCGGTCGTAACTCTGTCAGCAACCACAGGCTGGTCTTTCAGTTTGCGAACCCGAACGACTGGTGGTTTCACGCTCAGAAGATACCTTCGGCACACCTTATCTTCCGCAAGGACGGGCAGGTGACGGATGAAGAGATTGAGAAATGTGCGGCTATCGTCGCAGGGCTCAGTAAGGCGAAGAGCGACCTGAGAGTTACTGTGGACTACACACAGAAGAAGCATGTGAAAAAGCCTAAGAACACACCGCCGGGCTTTGTGATATACCACAGGTTTTTCTCTGTGACTGTTGAACCGGAAATAATATAGTTTATATACACTTGGAGTGACAAAATGGACCAACTTGAGATGCTCAGAAAGAAAGCGATTTTTCAGGGAGCGAGACGTGCTATGCTCGAGAACGAAGCGTTCCTGCGTGAGTATGTGACAAACTGTCTGCCTGAAAGCTATGGACTGGACGAGCTCGAAAGACTGAATGTAATGCTCGAAAAGATATTCGACAACGACCTTTTCGACGTGATAATGGGGAATAAGAAGACAGAAGATTTCGAAGGCATGTATGACCAGCAGCTTCTGAAAGATATAGAGATATACGCCGCCAAGCAGAGAGAGCTGGTGAAGCAGGGCAAAGGCAAGCTGGATATGTAATTATCAGGCCTTCGGTGCTCTCGGTACCGATATGCTGAATTCGGCTCCGCCCTCTACATTAACAGCGCGGAGTCTCCCGCCGAAGTGTTCGTCTATGATCACTTTGGATATATACAGTCCGATACCTGTCCCTTTCCCTTCTTCCTTTGTGGTGAAGTAAGGGTCAAAGATGTTCGGCAGGACATTTTCGGGTATGCCTCCTGCATTGTCCTTGAAGCTGATGGTCACTGATGATTCGTCCAGCGATATGCTGATGGTTATCATCGGAGATTCAGTCCCGTTTTCGACAAATTCGTCTTTCGCATTTGATACGATATTCTGCATCACCTGCTTAAATTCGCCTGCGTGTCCGACTATTTCCATGCTTGGGCAGTCACATTCATTACTAAGATTTTCAACATCGAATACATGCTTATTAGAGCAGACATAGCACCGGATGACATATCTGATGTTGCTGCTGTTTAGCTGAGGCGTTGTTAGCCTCATGAATTCCTTTAGTGCATTTATAACGTTGAACCTGTCTTTTTGTTTGTTTGAGGTGAAGAAGGTGCGGAAGTCGTCTATAGTGGACGACATGTTGCTGACTATCTCCATCAGAGATTTCGAATAGGATTCAAACTCTTCTTCGGTGATACTCTTGTTTCTGAAACCTTCTGAAAGGTACTGCTGTATGAGCCCTATATTGTTCAGGGGCTGTCTCCACTGGTGGGCGATGGCGTTGATCATCTGCCCCATATCGGCAAACTTTTTCTGCTCGAAGAGCATCTGCTCCATTTTTCTGGTTTTTTCTATCTCGGAGCTGATCTTTTTCTGAAGTCCGAGGTTAAACTCTTTGAGTTGTATAGTGTTTTCTTTTAGCTTATGCGTCATTTTGTTGAATGAATCGGCGAGCAGCCCGAGCTCGTCATTATTATATGCCTCGGCGAAGCTCTCGAGGTTTCCGTGTTCGATCTCTTTGGCGACTTTAGACAGGTTATTTATAGGTTTCACCAGATGCTTCATACCCAGATAAAGCAGCAGGATACACATCACCACCACGCAGGTGACTACTATTATTATCACTAGAGTAATGTTATTCAGCAGTTTGAGCGCCTCTTTCGTGTTGTGCTCGGATACAACGGTGAAGAACTGGTTACCCACATTTACTTTTGTATATTTGAGATAAGCATAGTCTCCTGTTATCCCTTTGGTGAACTGTTCGCCTGTTATGTTGTATGTAATGTTTTTCAGCACCATGGATGGGTTCGGGTGGGCTATCAGCCTTCCGTTGGAGTCGAGTATGTATATCTGCTGGCCTTTCTGTACGTTGATGTTCGCCAGCATGTTCCATATGGGTTTCAGCCTGAGTGTGGCTATCACAACGCCTATGATGTGGTTTGTCTGCGGGTCACGCACGTCGAAGGATATCTCCGCCACGGGCTCGCCTGTTTCATCGGCGAAGCGTATATCTCCAAAGTATAAAGACTTATTCAGCTTTGGATAGATGTAGACTATCTTTTTCGAATAGTCGTCGTGTTCTTCTATGCTGAGTATTTTATATCTGTGTACATGAGAGACCTCGTATCCGTCCTTATCCAGAAAGATGATCTGGTCGAGGTTGTTATTTGATATCACCAGTGCTGAGAGTGATCTCTCTATCTTAGTTTTGTCTGAATAGTCTATCACATAGCTTGTGGTGCGCTGTTTCAGTATCTCTGCGTTATGTTTAACATAGTTTTCCAGCTCAGTCGCAATGCGCTTTGTCATCTGTGTGTGTATGATATTGAGTTGTTCCAGCTCTGTGGAGTGCACCTGCTCTGTTATGGCGTATGCACCCAGCAGTATCGGTACGATGACCAGCAAGAAGAATGAAAGTACGACCTTTGTGCGTAAGCTAATAAACATTGTTTTCGCCTATTATAACAGCACTGCTGCTGAGGTATTCCGGTATTTTAAGACCAATTAGTTTCGCCGTGTTCATGTTTATGGAGAGCTTGAAGTCTGACAGCTCCACAGGTATTTCGTTGGCGGGTGTTCCGTTATATACCATATAAACCAGTCTGGATGCCTGCTCGCCGAGCTCCTCTATGCTGAATCCGTATGAAAAGAGTGCGCCTCCGATGACACCTTCCTTCTGCGGGCAGCTGTACGGTATTTTTCTTAATATGGCAAAAGCGGCTATGTCGTCGGATACTGCCACCATGCTGGAGTCGGTTGGGGTGAATATAGCATCGAAACTGCCTTTGTAGTTTTCCAGCTCTACTGCCGTGTTTTCAGGGATCCTCAGTGCAAGGAATTCCAGCTCCAGACCGAGGTTTTCAGCGACGGGTTTCAGGTTTCCAATGCCTATGACTGGGCTCATATCGTTTGCGTTATAGGGGATAAGTACTCGCTTTACACTTGGCATTATCTTCACGAGCATCTCGAGCCTGCGCCCTTCCTGAGGGCCAAAGCTCACGCCTGTGATATTTTCATCCCTTTCACGCATGGATGATACTATGCCCGACTGCACGGGTGCGCTCACCGGACCGAATACTATTGGGATATTATATCTTGCCGCAGGCTCTTTCGCAGCCAGTGTGGCAGTGGTAGACATTGTGTAGAGTATGTCGGGCTTAATTTTTACGAGGCGTTCTGCTTCCTGCTTCAGCATAGCCTTGTCTCTGATTGGTCCTTTATATATGTATTCCACATTCACGTTTGTGAAGAGACCTTTTTTCGCGAGGCCGTTTTTCAGCCCCATAAGAGCAGGACCTGCTGCCTGAGTGTAATTCAGCACACCTATCCTGTATATACGATCTTTCTCTTCTGACGTGTCGTTCAGAAACAGGAACACAATAAATATAACGAAAATGAATATTAATGGTAATACGCTTTTTTTCAAAATATTACCCCTGTTGGTTATTATGAAATTATATCCTACTTTGGGTATATATAAAAACAAATTTTATCAATATCACTTTTTATTTACGGGTGCTGTGCCGTGTCTGAAATAAAATGGGATGCAATTAATATTATTTCGACTATTATAATATGAGAAAAATTGAATACAGGTGAAAGATGGAACCCAGATGGATGTTGGTGCACGAAGACATGACATGGCACGAAGTGAATGTTAACTGCGATGATAGTATCTGCGAAGTCTTTGTGTTTAAAAGCAAAAAAAAGATAAAGGCAAACAAGGTAAAAGAGAACGACATTACAAAGGTGCTTCGGCTTAAAGATAAGGTAACCGGAGACTTACTCGATGTTGTTGATTTTAACGAGATGGATAAGTTCTTCGAAGAAAACAACGTGATATTTAAAAACAGGGTTGGTCTTCATAAGGAAGTACGCAGATACATAGATTTTAGCTTAAAATAAACAATTAATTAAAAAAAAGTACTGTTATCATTACTATTTTTTTATATTACGGTTCAAAAAAACTTGCGGGAATTATCCAATGATGCAATGATATAAAAAACGCACGTACGTGTTTAATATCGTGAGGAGAATCGGGAGATGATCGAAAAACAGGAATACGGTGTCGGTGATATATTTAAAATCTTCGACAAGGGACTCCAGAAAGAGAAGTTTGTTGTTCTTTCTAGGTTCGTCTTTAAGGCAGAGCATTTTGTGCTTCTCAGCTTCAGCACTTTTGAAAGGTGGACAGACAGGGAGCTCACCTTCAAAAACGAATTTGAGAAAACAAGACTGTCAAAAGAAGAAGTGCTCTATCTTGCTGGTGACGAAGAGATCACATACATGGGCAACATCAACCAGATCAGATGGGAACTTTTCGACTTTATAAACGAAAAAATGCAGGCAAACTAATAGCTGCCTGAATTGAAAATAACAAGGGGGATGCCATTTGGTGTCCCCCTTTTTTTTGCTATTCTAAACATAAATATAAAGTTTATTAGTTATGGGCAAATGCTTATATGTTATAATACATATTATTAATGATGTGGGGTTCTTGACATGTATAGAAGAATTCTTATTTTAGGACTATTTCTTATAATATCTGCTTGCGGCGGCGGTTCTTACGAAGAGCCGCCTGTAGTATCACATACAATAAGCGGAGTCGGAGCTATTGGTGCTCCTGCATCCGGCAAGACAATATATATCAAAGATACATCCGGGACAGTCAATGAAGTGACGGCAGACGCCGACGGTTATTACTCCTTTACAGCTGAGGCACAGTTTTTTCCTCTTCTTATATGGTTCGATGATAACGGCGAAAAGGTCTATTCCGTGGCTTTTGGTGATGGAACAGTAAATGTGAATCCGCTTACCGGTGCTCTTGTTGAGTTTGCTCAGTATGAGTTCAGCGGAGGCGGAGAACCTGAAAATGTTCTCTATGATGAAGAAGATGTTGCAGCTGCCGAGGAAGGATTGATAGAGGTTTTCCAGCCATTGCTGGATCTTTACGGTGTGGAAGATTATGAATCCGGTTTCATCTCTTTTGCAGATTTTGAGGCGAATGGGTTTAATCTTGATGATATTTTAGATGATTATTCCATCGCGTTTTCAGGCGGTAATCTCACTGTGACCATTAGGGGAGAATCCGATTCCCTAATAAGCATTTCTGGTTCTGATATCTTATCAGGTGCGCAGACAGTTCCGATGAATAGTAATGTTGTAGAACATATGCTGAACGGTCTTCTCGAAAAGATAACCTTTGACACTATTAAAGGTGAAAATTTACTTGCTTCAGCAATCACGCAAAATCTGAACCTCACAAGCGAGCCAGGCAACAAAGCCGACATCTCATGGCTGAGCAGTGATGAATCGGTTATTTCAAACACGGGCGAGCTGACTATCCCTTATGCTCCCACAGATGTTGCTATGACTGTAACAGTCTCTAAAAACAGTATTTCAGTCAGCAAAATTTTCAATCTGACTTCGACAAGCGAGGCGACAGCCGAAGATATACAGGCGGTGGCCGATGCTGAGAACGCCCTTACTTTTGACGTCATACGCGGGAATAACCGCAGCACTGGTATTATATATTTCCCTTTAGCTCTCCCTGATACTGGCGTGAGTGGTACTGAGATATCATGGTCTGATGATTCCGACTATCTTGGCTCAGACGGAAAAGTGACACGCCCTGTTGTGTCAGAGGGGGATCAGACGGTCACTCTCACTGCAACCATAACAAAAGGTAATGCTGCGACGACGAAGGATTTCGAAGTTACTATTATCTCTTTTGAAAAGGCAAGTCCTTTTTATTCAGGTGTATATACTCTTAGTCTGCTCAAGTCAGACGGCACGATATGGAGCTGGGGAGAAAATACTTTGTACCAGCTTGGAGATAATACTGCTATTGAAAAGAACGCTCCTGTTCAGGAGTATACAGAGGCAAATAACTGGACTATGGGAGCATTCGGTACAAGTCATTCCATCCATTTAAAGTCAGACGGTACCCTATGGGGATGGGGATGGAATACTAACGGTCAGTTAGGTAATAATAGCATTACAAATGCGCTTTATGCTGTGCAGGAAGCTACGACGGCTAATGACTGGGTTTATGTTGATGCAGGAAGATATGTGACCTTCGCTATAAAATCAAGCGGAGCTCTATGGGCCTGGGGAGATAATCAGTATGGTCAGCTCGGCGATGGATCTACATCAGATAGAGTCGTTCCGGCGGTTGTGAATATTGGTACTGAATGGATAGCTATCGACGCAGGACAGTATCATACTGTGGGGATTAAGTCCGACGGCACCCTCTGGAGCTGGGGAGGGAATTCAGATGGCCAGCTTGGAGACGGTACAAATACATATAGTCTTACTCCTATTCAGGAGTCAACCCGTGCAACAGACTGGGTTGCTGTTTCAGCAGGAGACAATTACACCATAGCTATTAAATCCAATGGCACTCTCTGGGGCTGGGGATTGAATGATGATGGCCAGCTCGGGGACGGCACAACAAATAGCAGCAGTGTCCCTGTTCAGGAATCAACTCGTGCGACAAACTGGTCAGTAGCCGAAGGTAAAATACGTTTTACCGCTGCAATAAAGGCTGATGGAACCCTTTGGGCATGGGGAGATAACACCGGAGGCAATCTAGGCGATGGTACGACAAACGACAGCAGTGACCCTGTACAGGAACCGACGGGTGCCACTGACTGGGCTTATGTGGCCATAGGGAGTGGGTATGCCGCAGCAATGAAATCTGACGGTACTGTCTGGACATGGGGGAGGGATACCTTAGGAATTCTCGGCAATGGAGATCCTATAGATGATGTCCTTGTGCCTACGATGATAGATATAACTTACTGATAAAATAAAATCCCCGATGTTTTAAGCACCGGGGATTTTTTTATGACTTATATATATGATAAGTTTTTATTTTACGACTGTGTCGATTCTGCGGTTTTTAAGCATGTTCGCAGGTGAGTCATTAGGCACGAGAGGTACATTCTCTCCGTAACCGACGGCTGTGAGCCTGTCTGCGCTTACACCGTATTTCTTAACGAGTATATCTACAACAGATTCTGCTCTCTTTTGTGAAAGCTGAAGGTTGTATTCAGCCGCACCTTTAGAGTCTGTGTGACCCTGTATCTCAGCTTTGATGTGAGAGTTAGCCTTCATGAATACGGCAAATTTCTGTATATCTTCCAGATAGTCTTCGTCTATCGCTGCGCTGTTTGTCTTAAAGTTTATCTTAAGAGTGGCAGAGACAAAGCATCCTGCGCTGTTTACCTTAACGCCTTTCATAGTGTTCGGGCATCTGTCTTCGAAGTCGTATACACCGTCACCGTCTGTATCAGGAGTACATCCTGTAGCATCCACCGGCATGCCTTTGGGTGTTGTCATGCACTGGTCTTTGTCGTCGGATACGCCGTCACCGTCTGTGTCGAGCATACATCCTGCGCTGTTTACCGTTGTACCTTTCGGTGTGTCAGGACATGCATCATCTTCGTCATACACGCCGTCGCCGTCAGAGTCTTTTCTCTCCTCGGCTTTCGGTGTAGCTTTAACAGGTGCAGGAGCTTTACCAAAGTGGAAGTTCAGCCCGATGGAAGGGATTACGTCGTTACGTCCTTTGGAGTGATACATGTCTTTCACTCTGAAGTCGAAACTGATCATGTCATTTATCATATAGTCGGCTCCGATACCGCCCACGAGAGACGCCATGTCGTCTTCATGGAAGAGTCCGCCAAAGCCGAGGAAAATGAACGGTTTCAGCGGGGATCCGATATTGAAATACTTTAAAACAGAGAGGGAAAGGGATGTCGCGCCTGTGCTCCCTTCGAAGTCGTGGTCTGTGTTGGTGTAGTCGCCTTCAAGTTCGACAGAATGGTCGTCCATGAAGAAGTAGCCGAGCCTGAGCCCACCTTCAGCCTTATCATCAAGGCGGTGGTCATCATCAAAAAAGTGATAACCAAGGGCCGGGCCGAGGTACATCTCGCCTTTTTCCGCTGCGAATACGGGCAGGGCGAGTATGCAGAAAAGCAAAGTAATAATTAGTTTATTCATAAGTTCCTCCGTAAATATAATGTTAACATATTTTCGGAGGTTTAAAAAACAAAGTCTTGTAAATATTATTAATTATTTAAAAATACGAAGCGATTTTAATTGGTGCGTTAAAGACGTATTCCGCATCTTTCAGCTCCTCTCCTGAACCGAACCCGTATGAAACACCGTAGGGTTTGAGCGAGTTGTTCCTTGCGCCGATCAGATCATACTTCCTGTCGCCTATCATTATTGATTCTGACGGGTCTAGTTGTTCTGCATGCAGTATATGTGCTATCAGCTGGGTCTTATCCACTAAACTTCCGTCGAGGTTGCTTCCGTATATCTCTTTGAAAAATGAGGCAAATTTGAAATGCTCTGCTATCTCTTTGGCAAAGACGGAAGGCTTTGATGTACATATATATAATGTATAGCCTTTTGAGCGGAGGGTCTTTAGCGTTTCATGTATGCCGGAATAGGGTGTATTCTCAAACTTTCCCACTGTGGAGAAGCGCTCACGGTAAAGCATTACGCCTTCGTTCGCTTTTTCCTCGCTGTCGGTGTTGAGCATCTCTTTGAAGCTCTCCCAAAGCGAAGGTCCGATGTATTTCAACAGGCTGCTTTCGGGCGGTGCCGCTACGTTCAGCTTGTCCAGAGCATATCTTATACAGTTAAGGATGCCCTCGCGAGGGTTTGTCAGTGTACCGTCAAGGTCGAATAATATATTTTTCATGGCGGTCAATATATCACCTATCATGACTAAACGCAAGATTGCGCATTTACTGCACATATGTGCATTGTTTATACAATACAGCTTTGAGCGAATGTAGTATTATCAGTGTGTTAAAGTAGTTTATGTGTGGCATGTGTTTTGCATCATATTTCATATAAAACGAACGGGTTTTAAGATATAATAAACTATAAAGTCATATCGGAGCAGGACATGAGCAAGAACATTTTGCGTAAAGCAGTATCTATGGCATCTTTGTTTTCATTTATTTATCTGGCATTCAGCGGGATCGTAATGTATTTCACCCCTGCGGGCAGGATAGCCTATTGGGCAGACTGGCGCATCTTTGGCATGAATAAGACGATGTACAACCAGACACATATAACTATATCTATGCTGTTTCTGGTTTTGATGGTGCTGCACCTCTGGCTGAACTGGAAACCTCTTCTCAGCTATATGAAGAACAGGTCAGGCAGGCTGGTCATATTTACAAAGGAGACAATCCTCGGTTTTATCCTTGCTGTTTTGGTTGTGTGGGGCACACTTGCCCTAGTGCCTCCTTTCGGGAACATTCTCTTTGCTCTCGACGATATCAAGGAAGATTATGAATATTCTCTGGGCAATCCGCCGTATCCACATGCAGAACTGACCACAATGGCCGCCTTTATTAAGAGAATGAAATTCGACGAAGTAAAAGCAATTGAAATATTAAACGCTGAAGGCATCAAATACACTATGGAAGAGAATTTGAAGACTATAGCAAATAATAATAACACTGACCCTGCGCATATATTTGCACTGCTGAAGCCTACGCAGATAGAGGGTGCTGAAGACGAGCCTGTGACCATGTATGAAGGTGTGCAGGAAGGTGTGGATATGTCCAAGTATGAGTCTATGATGGGCTCTGGGATGGGCAAGAAGAGCGTAGCCGATGCTGCGGCTCAGGTAGGGATCAGTGTGGAAGAGGCTCTGAACAGATTAATGAAGTATAATATCGAAGCAGACGAAAACGACAGTCTTAAAAGTGTAGGCGAAGAGGCGGGAACCATGCCGATGGATATCTTCATTATTATCGATTCTGGAGTGAAACCTGAGTGATAACATTTTAAAAACAGTTTCTGAACAAGTATGTTTTGTAACTAACTGATAAATAGCTTTTAAATGATGCGGGTGGGGTTGCGAAGCCTCATCCGCAATTTTTTTTCATATTTATTGCGGTTAAGTATAACGGAACTCGTGGCCGTTTTAGAAAACTTTTGTATACTTTTTCAGAGCTCAATATTTTATCAATTGATTTTTCAAAACTCATAACTCTTTAGTAATAAGAATATAAATTTTAAACATGTCCTCTTTTTATGTTTTATCCATATTTCTATCAATAAATCCTATGAAGCCTATTTATTATGCTGAGTTAAAATAAAACGGAGTGATGTTAATCAGCATCAAAAGCGAAAAACTGAAACAAAAATAATACTTGTTTTATTTTTTGAGGGGTATATTGTACAAATAAATCAATGAGATAAAGAAATCTAAAACGAGGTGCAATATGTACTCTTTAGCAATAGGAACTTTCTGTGTACTTGCGATAGCCGCTTACTGGGGCTTCGTTTGGCATCACGGTAAATAATCACTAAACAATACCTGATGAAAATCAGGATATTCCAAGTAGTGAACTTTTCATAGAACCCCCTTAAGTAAGAGAGAGGCCGCCCTGAGCAAGCGGCCTTTCTTTTTATCCAAAATTTGCTCTTGATTATTTATTAGGATAATGATAATCGATATCATTATTAAACATGTGTTGTTATTGGTGATTTATGTCTGATATAAAGACCGGAGTTACTCTGCGCAGTGTAGTGAACGCGATATCGAGCACTGTGGACTTAGTAAATGATAATCTCACACGGCACCATCAGCGTGTCGCTTTCATCTCTCACACCATCGGAGAGCAGATGAAAATATCCAGAGAAAGAGCATACGACCTCATCCTTGCTGCTGCCATGCACGACATAGGCACTCTATCCCACGACGGAGAATCCAGCGAACTGCACAATGTGCTTGATCAGGATGTGGAAAGCCACGCAGAGACAGGATACATCCTCCTTAATAAATTCAAGCCGCTGGAAAGAGTGGCCAACATAATAAAGTATCATCATCATCAGTGGGAAGACGGCAAAGGGCACGTTGCAGGCGGAAAGATAGTCCCCTATGAAGGGCACATAATACATCTGGCAGACTTTGTGGACATGCTGATAAACAAAGACGTGTATATCCTGCACCAGAAAAAAGCGATACTCGAGACTGTACGTTCGCAGTCGGGCACAATGTTTGCACCGACGGTGGTGAATGCTTTTCTGGAAGCGTTCAGTAATGATTATAACTGGCTTTACCTCGACCACCTGCGTCTGGACGAAGTGGTTAAAAAGGAATTCCCCGAGTATGTCCGATACCTCACCCTTGACGAGCTGATACAGTTTACAAAGATAATCTCATACCTCATCGACTTCCGCAGTCCTTACACCGCTTCACATTCATCAGGCGTTGCCGCCGTTGCTATGTCTCTCGGCATGCTTTCCGGTATGGACAGCTATGACTGCTCCATGCTTCAGATAGCGGGCTTCCTGCATGATATGGGAAAGCTGAGTATCCACACGTGTATATTGGATAAAGAGGCGGGGCTGTCGCAGGGCGAGTTTGACATAATGCGTTCGCACTCTTACCACACATACAGGATACTCGGAAAGATAAAGGGGCTGGAAACCGTCACCATGTGGGCTTCGCACCACCATGAGAGGATGGACGGGAGCGGATACCCATTCGGGCTTAAGGGCGAAGACATCAGCACAGGGGCGAGGATTGTCGCCGTGGCGGATGTTTTCTCCGCTCTGACAGAGGAGAGACCATATAGAAGCGGCATGAACACAGATGATGCGGCGGAGCTTATGAAGAAGATGGCTCGTGATAACAAACTCGACCCTGGCATCGTGGGCTTACTTCTAAAGAACCTTAAACAGGTGCATGTGATAAGAGCGAGATCACAGGAAAAGGCCCTGCAGGAGTACCTGAAAATAAATAAAAATGTGAGAATAGGGCGTAACGGGCTTAGTGTATAAACACAAATTCAAATATTTTATGAACCGTTAAGTATTTATTGCAATTATGAACTAAAGTTATTAATCTGATGCGTTATATATTTCATCAGGAGATGACAATGGTTCTGAATCAAATCAAGATAATACAGTTTATTCTATTGGTACTCATACCCGTTTCTGTTTTCCTTACAAATGCTTCATGGATTTCCACATTAATATCTGCACTGATATCCTTAATAATAGGCATCACATTTTTTCTGAAATCAGATAAGCAGAACAGCAGTAAATCCGGCGGCGAATGTCTTCTCGAATCAGGCGACTACAGCCGTATAAAGGAGTCTTCACTCCCTGTAAATATCAAGTCTTTCGCAGAGAGGCTGGATGTCAATATGCGCAGTGCATATGTAGGCATCTCTCAGGCAGGCGACGCCAGCATCCCTCTTATCAATCAGATAGCAGAGATAAAAAAGATAGCCGAGCACAGCAGTCTTGTGTCCTCACAGGTGGCAGCATCGGGGAACGAACTCGCCATGACCATTACGGAGATATCCGGCGTTATCACCGAATCAGCGGAAAAGGCTCAGCATGCGGTGAATGTCGCATCGCAGGGTGCTGATAAGATGACTGAGAACAATGCAAAGGCAGAGATAGTGGGCGAAACCATGAATCTGCTGGCATCGGATATCAAACAGCTGGAGACCGAAGCCCTCAAGATCGGTGACGTACTCGGTGTAATTAATGATGTGTCTGACCAGACAAACCTTCTCGCACTTAACGCTGCAATAGAGGCAGCCAGAGCAGGGGAGGCAGGCAGAGGCTTTGCCGTGGTGGCGGATGAAGTGCGTAAACTGGCAGAGAGGACAAAACAGGCGACAGAAGAGATAGGATCTGTGGTGAAAAGTATCACAGACAGCATCCGTCAGGCTTCCGATATGTCGGCGAAGACATCTCAGGCTGTCGCATCTCAGCTTTCCAAAAACAGTGAGGTCGGCGAGAGCTTCGCCACCGTCGCAGAGGAAATGAGCGAGATAAGCGAATTCATCGGCAATATCGCCCACTCTATGACACAGCAGGTGGAGGCTTCCAGCCTTATCGCTGAAAATATCGAATCTTTCCGTCAGGATTCAGAGCTCCTCGACGAGCTGGGTGATACTCTGGGCTCATCCATTGGGCTGCTGATGGACTCTATAAACAAGATAGATCAGTCTGTTACACATTATAAAAAGGGCGATACTGCGGCGATGTTCATCAGGGCGAAGCTGGGGCATGTCAACGTGCTGAAGGCTATGCAGACCGCTGTTATCAATAAACAGGCTGATATGAAGATCCCTGATCATGCAAACTGTATGTTCGGAAAGGCATACTACAGCGAAGAATATCAGAAGACATTTTCAGGGGACAGAGACTATAAAGCTATCGAAGGACCGCACAAAATGGCGCATAAATATGCCGATCAGGTCGTTGCTGCCGTCAGGTCAGGCGACAGTCAGGTTCACCACAGGCTGAGAGAGTTCAGCGGTGCTGTGGAGGACTTTAAATATGCTATGAACAATATGATAGAGAAATTATTAAGTAAATAATAATTTTTATCATTTAGAGATTGAAATTCTGAAAGTTTGTGGTACAATATTTTCAGTTTAAATCAAAAGGAGGATAAAATGTCCAAGTCACTTTTAGGAACTGAAACACTTCAGAACCTTATGAAAGCTTTCGCCGGCGAATCTCAGGCGAGAAACAGATATGACTATTATGCAGGAGTAGCTAGAAACGAAGGTTTCAGACAAATAGAGGCAATATTCATGGAGACATCTATCAACGAGCGTATGCACGCGAAAAGATTCTTCCAGTATGCCTGCGACGGCGCTACAGATATGCCTACTGCCGTTACTATCAACGCAGACTACCCTGTAGCATTCAAAAGCACTCTCGATAACCTTAAATATGCTGCCGAAGGCGAGCACGAAGAGTGGGAGATCCTTTACCCTACATTCGCTAAAATAGCTAAGGAAGAAGGTTTCCCTCACATCGAATCTCTCTTCACAAAGATCGCAGCTATCGAAGCTCACCACGAAGCAAGATACCTCAAGCTCGCTCAGAACATGGCTGACGGACTTGTGTTTAAGAAAAACGAAGTTGTTCAGTGGAAATGTATGGTCTGCGGACACGTGCATTCAGGTATCGAAGCTCCCGGCGTATGCCCTGTCTGCGCACACAAACAAGAGCACTTCGAGCTCTTCATAGAATCATACTAATAAGTTAGTTATTCAATTTATGAATGATAATAAGGAGTCCTTCGGGGCTCCTTTTTTATATCTGATAAGAATGTCATTGCGAACGAATGTGAAGCAATCTTCCAAGTGCATTTAACGAAAAAAGCTGAAAGACTAGCTCGGCAATAACTGTCATAGACTCGTACAGCGTTCGGCTAGTGCCACAGCCCTGCGAGCTTCGCAGTGACGTATTTTATGCATAGTTATGACAACGGATTTATTACTCCGCACCTTCAGCATGTGCGAATTATAGAAACACGGATTTACCCGTGGGATCTATTTGAATATAAAGGGGATTATCTTGCTTAGGGCTTCTTTGTGACTTTCCGCACGGGACTGTTTTACTGGCTCTCTGCAAAGGAATGCCATCCTGCCCATCTTTTCCACGGCGCCGTCCTTACACTCCTGAATGAAAGCATAGTGGTCGGCTTCATAGACTTCGTCGTATGCGATGTTTGGGTATTGTCCATCGTATATTTGCTCATATTCAAGATCGGGGTCAATGTTGAGATCCTGTCCGGCTGCCAGCACCATCACAGGGATATTTATAGATGCCAGAGATTCATTGCTCATTGTACCGACAAAAGCTGGAGCAATAGCCGTCACCTTCTTGATCCTTCTGTCGGCATAGCTCTTTGACGCTGTTTCAAAGTAGGTGTCGGGCATCTTTTTCAGTATCGGAGCCATATTTGCACAGGCCTTTGTGCTCTCCTCTGAGCAAAAGTCGATATATCTGCGCATATTAACCTCTGCACCTGCGAGGGCAAGGGCGGAATACCCGCCGAGTGAAAAACCCAGCGCATATATTTTATTACTGTCGATGTATTGGGAATATTCTGACAAAAGGATAGAATCGATAAGGAAAGAGGCATCCTGCGCCTGAAGCCATATTTCGGGCATGGCTCCTGCTTCTTTTACAGAGCTTTTCGGGTGGTCGGCCGCTATAACCACTGCACCGTTTTCAGCTAGTGCCTGCGCCAGCCAGCCCTGATTTGTCTTGTTACCACCTGTGCCGTGGAGCATGACCACCAGCGGAGCATTGACGGCTGTTATTTTAGAGTTCTTTTCAGCGTAAAACCCTTTGAAGACCCTTTTGGCTTCAGATTCTTTCACCTCTGCCTCCGCAGACGGATACCAGATGAATGTATCGAGCTTTCTGTGCCTCTGTTTATCCTTAAACACCTGCTCCGCATAGCCTGCACCTGCGAATACTTCCGCAGGCAAGACAAGCAGTAAGAGCAGCAGAGGGATCCTGAAAAGCATTACTGTTTCTGCATTTTTACCATACAGCACATAAGAGCGCCGCTTCCGCCGTTCTCAACTTTTACCATCGCCTGACAAACTTTGCAGATGTACACTTCGCCTGTTTTCGTAGCCATGTTTTCCTCCAGCGGTTTTCTCCCGCATTTTCTTTCTCTGCTGAATATATGTCTGATATCTCTTTTGGTCAACCTCAGTTAAGCGAATACGAGCCCCAAATAAAGATTCCTAAATTCAGAGGTTCTAACTCTACTGGTTGAATCGCCCCTAGAAGTGTCTACGATTTTAGGGGCGGTTCATTATTTACTGTCTGCAAAAAACATCATATTAGGCAAGACGAAACAAAACTTGACACGGGGTTAATATGGGGTTATAGTGGAGTTACTTTAGCGTCATATTAGGCGCACCGGAGGTATGTTATGGCTTATAGATTAGATGCTGACTTAGAATTCTTACAAGATATGGAGAGCAATGAACTTGAAGATTTAGTAACTGTTCTGATAAAGGATAAAGATGGTGAACTAAGATTAACAGAGGAACTTACGACTAGCGATAAATACAAAAGATATTCTCCTAACCATATCCAGTACTGGGATCTAATTGCTGAAGAAATACAACGTTTTGGTGGAAATACCTTTGCCAATCTATTGCGCTTTGGCGAAGGTGTCTTATACAAAGAAGTACTTTGCGATGTTTGTGATAAGATGAAGGTTAATTACAATAAAAATTCTACAACAATAAATATAGAGCAAAATCTATTTCTGAAAATATTTGAAGATGCAACAAGAGAAATGTCGCAGGAAGAACTAAAAGAAGTTGCAAAAGAGCTTGAGTTAAAAACAACTGACTTTACAGCAAATGGTATAACAATGGCTGTTCAGTTCGCCATAAAAAAAGGTGGATTCAAATCATATCAGATAGCTGTCATCGTCGCAAATGCAGTTATGAAAGCAATTTTTGGTCGAGGACTTAGCTTAGCTGCTAATGCAACTTTAACAAGAACAATTTCGATTTTTGCAGGCCCAATAGGCTGGATTATCACTGGACTGTGGACTGCTATAGATATAGCAGGACCTGCCTATAGGGTAACGATTCCTGCAGTAATTCAAATAGCTTATTTACGACAACTTTATATGACGAAAAGCATGGAGGAGTCTACAGACGAACAATGAGTTATGACAAGAAAGAAACAGTAAAACTAAGTTGTTATTTGGATAGGGATACATACGAGAAGTTTAAACGAAAAGCTTCGGAGAATGGCTTATCAATATCAGCATATTTACGTTTCTTAATTAAAAAAGAAGATAAAAAATAACAGCTTGATGTTACAGTATGTCTGGCAAATTAATATAAATACTTGCTCATTATTTTGTGTAAATAGGGTAGTGCTCATATATGAGCACTACCCTTTTCTCCAGTTTTCAACTTTGAAAAAATTGTGACCGCCTGAATGAATTATCAATAACTTACGCCGTTTTCAGTTTCCAACTTTATTAGAAAGCTACAGTTGAAACTTTTTTGTAACCTTTCTGTTTCTGAATCGTTATGCATACGAAGAAAGGATACGGAGGTATACACAATGAAAAAGTTAATCATTCTTCTTACAGTGATATTCACAATGGCAGCAGTAACGACAGCATATGCAGGTAAAGGCGGTTCCGGCGGCGGACACGGTGGTGGCGGTTCTTCATCAGGTGGTTCTTCTTCCGGCGGATCATCATCAGGCAGCTCGGCATCAGGCGGCATGGGCGGCGGAGGCTTCGGCGGAAGCGCAGCCGACGGCTCATACGACGGATCAGGCTTTGGCGGCGGATTCAGCGGAAATTCCACAAACTTTGGTACATCAAGCATGACTGCGGTTTCATCCAGAGCGGAAGTTACAGACGAGTCTACAACAGAGACAACAGACGAAACAGTTGCAGGCACAGCAGATGCTGAATGTGACGGCACTGGTCCTGCTGAGGGTATCGGACGTAAAGGAGCAGGTCTCATGGACGGCACAGGCCCGTCAGAAGACACAATGGCAGGGACAGGTGTCAATGCTGATGCAGAAGGCTCAATGACACAGGCAAAGCACCAGTATAGAAATCAGTATAAGCACCAGTACAAGACAGGACTTGAGGCTGATGTCGCAGAAGATGCAGAGACAGCACCCGAAGCAACACCTGATGCAACACCTGATGCAACACCTGACGAAGCTGCAGCAGAATAATATAAAAAAATGTTGGGCGGGGAGCAATTCCCGCCTATAATCTATCATGAGAAACAACGCAGAATTAACGGCCTTTTTTGAAAGCAACAGAAAGAAGCTCTTTGGCTATCTCGTAAAAATGACTGGGAGCCCCGACGAGGCAGAAGACATCTTTCAGGACACTTTCATAAAATATGCAAAAACATATCCAGATAGGCATAGCTCTGCGCTGCTTTTCACGGTGGCTAAAAGCATCTTCCTCGATGGGCTTAAAAAGCAGTCGAGAAATACCGAGCTGGGCGACATGGACATAGAGGATGATAACAACCCTGAAAATGTCATCATAGGCAGGGCTTCGAAGCAGAGGGTCTTTGACCTGATGGATAAACTCAGCGGGGAAGAGCGGGAACTGCTCTCTATGGCCGGCTCAGACGGCATGTCCTACGACGAGATAGCCGAGATAAAGAAGATGTCCAAAGCGAATGTGAAGGTAAAGATATTCCGAGCGAGAAAAAGACTGAAAGAGATGATGGAGGCGGAAAATGAGTGAAAAAGAGATACTCATCAGCCAGTATATAGACAACGAGTTGAACCTCAGCGAGAAGATAGAGTTCATCAAAGAGGTGCACGGCAGTGAGGCATATTTCAGCGACGCCCTCGGCATGCTGGAGACAGAGCAGATGTTCGGCACAGAGGATATTCACGTGCCTGAGCTCCCTGTTTTTAAAGAGAAAAAGCCTGTAAATATAACGGCTTATGTCTCTTTCACGGCTCTGGCTGCTTCTCTTGTACTGATGCTGAAGGTCTTTATGTTTGCGCCTTCGGTGGATACGGCGAAGCTCCAGCACAGGTTCGTCATATATAACCCTGACGCTGCAAATGTAGAGCTGACAGGTTCTTTCAACGGATGGAAGCCGATAAACATGACGAGTGCCGGCGGGGGCTACTGGCAGGTGACTCTGCCTCTGGAAAACGGCGAATACTCATATACATACATTGTAGACGGTAAGATACAGCTACCCGACCCGACTGTCCGTGCCAGGCAGAATGACGGTTTCGGCGGTGAAAACTCTGTGATCACCGTCGGGGAAAAGATTTGAGATATCTGCTCATTACTGCGCTGATAATTCTCCTGCAGGGCTGTGCGAACTACAGCATGGTGAGAAAGGCGGATGCGGTGGATGCAAAGTTTATGATAAAGGATGTCGGCGAGGTTTACCTCTATACCTCTGCCAACGGATATAAAAAGATAAAACTGAATAATGACAAAGATAAATGGCTCGGGAGCTTCCCTTTCAAAGAAGGGACGAGGTATTTCCTGACCGTAGACGGAAAGATGTATCTGCCTGAATGCAGTATGAGAGAGAACGACGGCTTCGGCGGGCAGTTATGCATTTACGAGGAGAACTGATATGAAAAAGCTGATCATGATAACACTTATGATATTTTCCATAAACGCTTTTGCGGATGAATACACAGATATTTCTGACGTAGCGGTTGATGCGGGAGTTCCTGCGGAGTTTGCCGTGCAGGTGGCTAATGAGCTTAAGACGATGAATTTCGCCGCTGAAAGCACCCTGCGTATAAAAGAAATGATGCAGAAAAGGATTGGCTCGCAGGCCGTAAGTGTTATGGAAAAAGTGGCGGAAGGGATAGCTAAAAATGTCCCCGAGGCGAGGATAATGGGTGCTGTGGAAGCCATCGGCGCAAGGTATGAATATGCGTCGCAGCTGGCGGATAAGATGCAGGTGAAACAGGCTGATAAAAACGGATTCTGCGATGCCGTGGCGGATGCTATGGCGGCAGGAGCTACACGTCAGATGCTGGATAAAACCATCGAAGAGCTCAAGTCAGCGGAATACACCTATGCCGTTATGCAGCTGTACAAAACAATGATGCAGTACGGTGTGGAGGAGAGTAAGGTCAGCAGGGTGGCTGTACAGGCATCAGGCATGAACCGGTCACAGATAAATGAATACCGATCTGCTTTTATGCAGGGGGCATCCATGGGGAATGCGTCCGATATGGCTGACCGTATGGAAAGCGGTATGAAGGCAGGCAGGTCTGCTTCCGACATGGGCAGTTCGTCAGGCGGAATGAGCGGCGGAATGGGCGGAGGCTCAGGCGGTAAAGGCGGTTCAGGCGGCGGAGGCGGCTCCGGTGGCGGCGGCGGACGTAAGTAGAGCCGTATATAGATAGTCACATAAAAAGAGGGGCAAATTAATGCCCCTCATTAGTTGTTAAGAATTTGGTCGGCAGCTTTCTTAGGGCTGGCCGTCTGTTTTTTCGGTCGGGATAGAACATACCCGTGATCTTGTTATAAAGTGGCTGTCCTCTCCTGCGGGGAGCGAAAAGCCTTCCGGTGCACCTTCTCCTACATCCAGTATAAGCTGAGTGTGCTTCCAAACTTCGTACTGACGAAAGTCTATGTAGAAAGGGCTTCCGCCCAGTTCTCCGAGCATGACGTCATTATCACCTACTATAAATTCATCCTTTCCGAAACACATCGGCAGACTGCCGTCACAACATCCTCCTGATTGAAAAAACATGATATGGCCATGCTCTTCCTTCAGTCGTTCAATAGCTTCCAGAGCTTCTTTTGTGGCGATTACTGCCGGTTCTCCTGTTGGTGTTTTCATGCCTTTCTCGTTAAAAGAATCCCAGCGGTTTCTCGCTGTAGCTTACCAGCAGGTTTTTAGTCTGGGTATAGTGCTCAAGCATCATCTGGTGGTTTTCCCTTCCGATACCGGAGATTTTATATCCGCCGAATGCTGCTCCCGCAGGGTAGAGGTGGTAACAGTTTGTCCAAACCCGACCCGCTTTTATAGCACGTCCCATGCGGTATGCACGGTTTCCGTCCCTTGTCCATACGCCTGCGCCGAGGCCGTAAAGGGTGTCGTTGGCTATTTTAAGAGCTTCTGCTTCGTCTTTGAAAGTTGTCACTGCAAGTACAGGACCGAATATCTCTTCCTGAAATACTCTCATGCTGTTTTCGCCTTTGAGTATAGTCGGTTTGAAATAGTAGCCGTCTGCAAACTCGCCGCCGAGGACATTGCGCTCGCCTCCGATGAGACACTGTGCGCCTTCCTGTTTACCTATGTCTACATATCCGGTGATCTTTTCTATCTGGGATGTGGAGACCTGTGGTCCTATCATTGTGGCTGTATCCAGAGGGTTGCCCTGAACGATCTTTTCGATACGTTTGAGACAGCGCTCCATAAATTTGTCATATATTGATTCCTGAATGAGTGCACGGGAAGGACAAGTACAAACTTCGCCTTTGTTAAAGGCATAAAGCACAAGGCCTTCGATAGCTTTATCAAGGAATGAATCATCCTCTGCCATAACGTCTTCGAAAAAGATGTTAGGCGACTTTCCGCCGAGTTCCGTGGTGGAAGGGATGATGTTTTGTGCTGCATACTGCATGATGAGGCGGCCTGTTGTTGTTTCCCCTGTGAAGCCTATTTTGGCAATACGAGGGCTTGTGGCAAGGGCCTTGCCTATCTCTCCGCCAGGGCCTGTTATGATGTTTATAACACCTTCCGGAACGACATCAGCGATAACTTCTGCCAGTTTCAGGATAGACCAAGGAGTAGGAGACGCAGGTTTTAGCACGGTACAGTTGCCTGCCGCCAGAGCGGGGGCTATCTTCCACGCTGCCATAAGGATAGGGAAGTTAAAGGGGATGATCTGTCCGACAACGCCGAGCGGCTCATGGAAATGATAAGCTACGGTGTCTTTGTCGATTTCTGTCAGAGTGCCTTCGAGGGAGCGTGTAGCTCCGGCAAAATAACGGAAGTGATCTACCGCAAGAGGTATGTCTGCTGCGAGGGTTTCCCTCACGGGTTTACCGTTTTCCCAGCTTTCTGCTACGGCAAGCATCTCAAGATTGGCTTCTATGGCGTCTGCAATTTTGTTCAGAACTGCAGCTCTTTCGGTTAATGATGTCTCTCCCCATGCGTCTTTTGCTTTGTGGGCAGCATCGAGAGCGAGCTCTACGTCTGCTGCTGTTGATTTAGCAACTTCACAAAAAACTTTTCCGGTTGCAGGGGTGATGTTAGGCATATACTGCCCCTTTACAGGAGCTACCCATTTGCCGCCAATAAAGTTGTCGTAACGTGGTTTTAGCGAAACAATGCTCCCCGGTTTGCCGGGGGCTTCATATACTTTTCCCATTATTACCTCCAAAAAGGGTTATATAGGGTATGTAGCTAAGTTACTGCAGTCACCTTTGCATACAGGCTTAGCATATTTCTAAAAAGTCATTATCGACATATACTAAATATAGTTCCTCAGATAGAGGCGTCAAGGGTATCAGAACAGGGTTTTGCTATTTGCATGTTGTGTAGCGGGATTATAAAGGTCTTAAAACGATGCTTACTTGTTGTTATGCAAATGAAAATCATTATCTATACGGTGGCGTGATTTTTGGAGGATGTAACGGCTCGTGATGCACTTAAAACAAAGATTCTGATTTATAAAACTAAAATGAGTTATCCCGCTCGACTTTTGCTATCCGTGTTATAAAACCGCTGTACCATTTTTCTCGACCTGTTTTCTGTGCCTGAAGGTGTTCGGGATTGTTCTTCCAGTTGTTTATGGATTCCATGTCTTTCCAGTAGGAGACGGTGATGCCTGTACCTTCCCGTGCGGATTCTGCACCGAGAAATCCGGGCTGTTTTGATGCGAGCTCAACCATTCTGTCGGCCATTTCGGCGTATCCGTTGTCTCCGTCTGTCCTGTCCGATGTGAATATAACGGCATAGTAGGGCGGTTCGGGTGTTTTAGCGAAATTGCTCAAGATAGGCTCCTTATACGGTGAATACAGAGTTCATTATGTAAGGCGTTATGGTCGTTACAGGTTTATTATATACATGGATCACTGAAAATTCTTGTAAAAAATATAATTGTGATTAAAATCCGTTAGCTTCTATATCAGGAGGAGATCATGGATAAATTTGAAAATGTAAGTGTTATAAAAAAGGCGAACGTATATTTCGACGGCGGAGTAACCAGCAGGACAGTCCTTTTCGCTGACGGCGTTAAAAAGACCCTCGGCTTTATCAATCCAGGCGAATACGAGTTCGACACAAACCTGAAAGAGGTTATGGAGATACTCGGAGGCAGCCTGAATGTGCTTCTGCCGGGGAGCGATGAGTGGATCACCGTGGAAGCGGGCGAATCATTCGAAATACCCGCAAACAGCCTTTTCAAAGTATCTACAGATACATTCGCAGATTACTGCTGTTCATACATCGCAGAGTAAATATCAGTTGCTTGGCGGATACGGAGAAGAGTATTCGCCAAATCCTTTAAAACTCTCGAGGAATCTGCGCAGGATTGCCTGTTCTATCTTTCCTTTTCTGCGTGAAGGGACGGGGACACGGACCATAAGGTGTATGGTGTCTTTATCGGGCAGAGTGATGGTGACCCTCGGGTCTGCGTTCGGCGCTTCGAAGCCTGTCTTACTGCCTATCTTTTCCATCAGTTTTTGTGCTTCTTCCTTATACTCGCTCACGATCTCGTTAGACGCTTTCAGCAGCTCCTGCTCGGCTCTCTGCCAGTCGGACGCCGCATTGAGAGGTATGGTGAAGACATGGAGCATATAGTCGTCGCTGAGTGTCTCGTTCACCAGCGGCAGCGAGAGAAACATGCTGTTAGGCACGCTGATGGAGCGTCCTGTATATTGATGGGATTTCTCCCCCGGGCCGATCTCTAGTATTGTGGTGGAGAGCAGGTCATAGTTCACCACGTCGCCTCTGTATTCGCCTATGCGCACTCTGTCACCTATGCGGTAAGACTGTGCATAGTTCTTTAATATACCTCCGCTGACGCAGAGTATCAGCTCTTTCGTCGCTATTACGATGGCAACGGCGAGGGCTGTTATGGATATTGCAAAGTCTTTTATGTGTGTCAGCCAGATGAATGAAACAGACAGTATTATCAGCGTCATGAACACTTTGCGGGTGTATATCACCGCACGCATCTTCTGCTCTTTGTGGATGAATTCCTTCTTCATCACTATATTCACAGAGAGCTTCCGCAGTGTCAGCAGTACTAATACCGCAAATACCGTCGCCGCTACTCTGATAAGAACTTCATTTTCAAAAGGCATATGTGAATCTCCGTAAAATTAAAATCGCTTCGCAAGCTGTTTTGTCAGCACGGGATAGACTATAGCCGTCAGCAGTGCCGATATGATGAGCATGGCTGCGTCTGTCTCGTCCAGCATCTTATAGCTCAGTCCGAACATCGCAACCGTAACCATAAGGGTCAGCGGAAACGAAAGCGCAACGGGCGCCACCATGAACAGCCTGAAAGACATCCCCGTGAAGAGGAAATGTATCATAGACAGATATCTGATAACAAGCAAAAGGAGCGATATTATAATTGCTCCTGCTATGACGTTAATATCTGCCAGATATGATATATTAAAATTCAGTCCGACATTTATAAAGAATATGGGTATGAGAAAACCGTTCCCCACACCGCTGAAAACTTCCTGTATATCGTGCTTTGTCTTAAACAGCAGAGAGAATATCAGCCCCCCGATGAAAGCCCCGATGATTGGCTCGACACCTATGAGCACTGCGCCCGCCACGAAGATAAACATGTTCACGAAGTTTGCCCTGATGCCCATCTCCGATGCCGTGCCCGTAGTGGTTATCATGCTGGATATCCTCGGATACCACCATACCAGCAGGTTAAACACCTTTGTCAGTGCAAAGATGGATATAACAAACATGATGAGGTATGAGAAGTGAAGCATTGCCTCCGCTCCCAGACCGTATTGGTAATAGAGCGACACGAGTGTCAGCCCCACAAGAGAAAACACCTCGCCTATGCCTCCGAGCACAAGTAGCGACTGCCCCTCGGGCTTGTCCAGCAGGTTCAGATCCTGCAGAACAGGGAAGAGCAGACCGATGGCTATCGTCATATATGCGACGGCCATAAGGGGCGACTGCCCCAGTATGAGCACGGCAGTGACAGAAAGCACGGCGACAAGGACTATAGAGGCAAAATAGCTCCACAGCTCGCTTTTGCGCATGCGGCTGATATTTTCAAAATCAACCTCCAGCCCTGCCAGATACATAAGTATGAGGAAGCCGAGCTCCGCAAGGAAGCTGACTATCTCCTGTGTGTGCATCAGCTTATGGTATAGTGGCGCAATGGCTATGCCGAAGAGTATCTCGCCCACCGCAGGGGGGATGAGTATCTTTTTTGATATAATAGGCGCAACGTATGCACCGACCACAAATAGGAGCAGGAGTAATGCTTCTGCGCTATGCATGGGTGTCCTCAACAGGTATGGCGAGCACGCTGCACTTTGTCTTTCTAGCAAGGTGATACTGCACATTCGGGTCGAAGACGGTTATCTTATCCTCAGGGTCGAATGTCATGACAAGCAGACAGTTCTCCCCTTCGTATCCTTCCATATGGCTGAGGGTCTCCATGACGGGGTTCCCCTCTAGTATAGTGTGGTCTATAGTCACGCCGTCTGTCATCTCGAAGTCGGCGATGAGGTTCTTGCGGTAGTTCAGATAGTCCACGTCTTTCTGACTGCGGACATTCTCCACACGATTCACGTATATTACGGAGTATTTCGTCATGAGCAGCTTCGCCAGCTCCACACCTGTCTCAAGAACAAATGCGGGGGTCTCCGTATTAAGGCTGATGACGACCCTGTCGTATGATGTATGCCCATGGGTGAAGAGGAGTGGCGACTCTGCATTGCTGAAGAATCTGCGGTAATATCTGCCAGAGAATATTGATGTCTTCTTCGGCAGGACGAGCATACCGTCTTTATAGTCTACTATATCTTCATAGGAGTTTATGGTGTCCCCTGTGATGAACTCTATCTTTTCAGTTTTGAATTTCTCCGCCAGTCCTTTGATGCTCTTTCCTTTGGTGGGGAGCACATTCACTTTCTTCGCCATTGTGTGTTTGAACATATATATGGCTTCGTCAGGGAGCTCAGGGTATTGGTTGGTTGCCTTTACGGCTATGTTCTGCCCGAACTGCAGAGGGAAATTCGGCTCACCCTTTGTCAGGGTATCGATAACACCCTTAAGCACGTTCGGCTCGCCGACGAGGACGACCCTGCACCCGACGGATATGCGTGTGTTTGCGTTAGGTATCTGCGGACGTCCGTCGATATATATCAGGGCTATGCTCCAGCTGACGGGGCGGATGTGTTTCAGCCTGACCCCCACAAGGTGCGAGTTTTTCAAAACCTGAACCTCGACGATCTCCCCTTCGCGGTTTCCGATGTTTACCGGCCATGATACGTTTTTGTCCAGCAGGTTCGCTATGATGTCTAGACCCATCTGCATAGGGCGGACGATCGTGACGTTGAATTCGTCGAGGATAGATGTGTCGTAGTCGTCGTAGCTGATGACTATGATCATTATCTCCAGCTTCAGGAACTCACGTACCAGTCGGCATGTCTCATGCACCACATCCTTATCCCTCACGGTGATGATTATCTGCGCTATCGCCTGATGGTCGAGCTTTTTCCATGTGACTAGGCTGGATGAATCGCCCGTGATGAAGTCCACCTCGGGGAATTTCACGTCCAGCTTTTCCACATAGCTTTCTTTTATATCAACAACTTTGATAGGTCTCTTATCTTTGAGATGGGCGACGAGCTCCCGCTCGAAATAGCCCAGACCGATTATAAGAGTATATTTTTCACTATTGCCGTTTACGTTGTTTGTCATATCTTCTCCGGTATTGCAGATTACAAGCATATTTATCTGAACCGACTGTCAGATAAGATGTAATCTTGTGTATACCATATGTTTAAGGTTATAATCCCGAATGCGTTTAATAGTTTTAATTATATTCTTTTTGCCTGTTCTTGTCTACGGCTCTGAGTCAGAGGTGAAAGGTCTGCTTGAAACCCGCACTTTTGTAGACTCCTATTCGGCATCGTCCATCATGGATATGGTCGGTGACGAACAGGCCATGGTGGATGCCCGCATCCTCGCCCGCATAATGGTGAAGGGGGATGTGGCGGATGATACGCTCCTCTTTGTCGCTTATGAAAACAGCTTTTCCAAAGGCGAGTACATGTCTGCCATCGAGGCTCTCGAAGGGCGCACCGGATACATGGATGTGATAGAGGAGAGGACACCGAAGGATAACACCCAGTTGTTCACCCTTAGTCAGGAATATGTCGATAACAACGGCGAGACGGCGTATCACAGGCTGGACAGACTGTATCTGAAATATATGCTGAGACAGGGCGAGATCAGGTTCGGACGTCAGGCTGTATTCTGGGGGCATGGGCAGATATTTCAGACGGCTGACTTTATAAATCCTTATTCCCCGACAGATACCCTTGCACAGTATAAAGAGGGGCAGGATCTGCTGTCTGTGAGGGTTCGGGGCAGGCTGTTTTCAGACGAACAGCTTCTCATCGTGCCGGGCAGAGACCCCGAAGACAGAGAGATAGACTATGACCACTCCTCAGCACTATTCAGGCTGAACCGTTACACCGACGGGAACAGATTTGCCATTTACGGCGGAACGCACAACGGAGACGAGACAGCGGGCTTAGGCGGAAGAGTGACATTTAACCACGGCGGTTTCGGCGGTGATGTCGTCGCAGGTAGCGGCAGCGAAGAGGCATATATCACGGCGGTGGTGAATGCAGACTATTCGTGGCTGACGCTGGGTAATGATACAACAGGCTTTGCAGAGCTTTACTACAACTCTCTGGGCGAGGCCAGCATAGACGATGCACGAAATAACCCAGACCTGTACAGAAAGATACAGACGGGTGAGATAAACCTGCGGGACGAATATTATACTGCAATAGGCATAGAGTACACCCCTGTTAGGGCAATAGACCTTTACACTCAGGCAGTGGTCAATCTTAGAGATATGTCATATATTTTACAGCCGAAGATAGAGTATCACCACAGGGAAGACCTGATATTCACCGTCGGGCTCGATCTGCCTTTTGGAAGTACGGGTACTGAATTCGGCGGGTTTTACGACGATGCGACAGGACGTCTGATATCCGCTCCGAAGCGTGTCTACGGACAGGTCGCACTTTATTTTTAATAAAACTTCATATTTCACACCAAAGCTCTTTACTGCGATTTTATTATTTCATATAATTCTTTTCTAACAAATTCCAGATTATGAGGACGACATGGAAATCAAAATGACTCTTTTACCTGAGGATCAGCGTAAATCAGATTCAATAAAAGGCGCTGAGTCTCTCTCATTCGGCAAGCTGAGGAGCGACCATATGCTTCTCATCGACTATGCAGACGGCGAGTGGAAAAACGCACGCATAGTCCCATACGGCCCGCTCGAGGTCATGCCGGGTGCTGTGGCTCTCCACTACGGTCAGTCTATATTCGAAGGCGCAAAGGCTTTCCGTCAGGAAGACGGCGAGATGTACGCTTTCAGAGTTGAGGAAAATGCCAAAAGGCTGAACAACTCTGCCGTGAAGCTGTGCATGCCTGAGATACCCGTGGAGCTGCAGAAAGAGACACTCATGAGACTGCTTGATGTAGAGCGTGAGTGGTGTCCTTCACTCCCTGAGTCGTCACTTTATATACGTCCGTTCATGTTCGGCACAGACGATGCCCTCGGCATGGAACCTAGCAAGACATACACATACTGCGTGATACTCTCCCCGAGCGGAGCATACTATCAGGGCGGGTTTAAAAACACTGTCCGTCTGCTCATCACAGAGAGATACCACAGAGCCGTATCAGGCGGTACGGGTGCTGCGAAATGCTGCGGAAACTATGGACAGGCATTTCAGGCTGCGAAATTCAGCAAGAAGTTCGACGCAAAACAGGTACTCTACCTCGATGCGACAAACACATATATAGAGGAAGTCGGCGCTATGAACCACTTCCACATCATGAAGGACGGCACTGTCGTGATACCTGAGTTCACAGACACCATCCTGCGTTCCATAACATCCGTCTCCGTCATGGAGCTTCTGCCTGAGATAGGCTTTAAGGTTCGTCAGGAGAGGGTGAAGATATCCGACTTCATCGACGGAGTTAAATCAGGCGATATCATCGAGGCGGGCGGTTTCGGTACTGCTGCCGTTATCACGCCTGTTAGCGAATATATCTTTGAAAGCGGCGGGCTCATCACTGTCGGCAAAGGCGGTATCGGTGAAAACACCAGAAAGATATACGAAGCATACACAGCTATACAAACGGGCAAAGCCGAAGACAAATTCGGCTGGCTCTCAAAAGTACCAAGATACTGATAATACGGGGGCGAAAGCCCCCTTTTGTTTTTAGGATAGAATCAGAAGCCGTAACAAAGGAGAATTTCATGTCACAATTCAGCTTTCACAGCCCTGTTAAAGCCTTTTTCGGATTTAATGCCATAGAGAACTTTCACGAGCTTCTGAAACCGTATAAAAAGATATGTGTGGTTTCAGGACGTACATCAATAGATAAATCAGGATTTAAGAAATTCCTCAGGACGCATTTCGCCTCGAAAGAGATATTCTACTTCAGCGAGATAGAGGAGAATCCGTCCATCAACACCATCATAAAGGGCGGTAAATTTGCCCGTGAGTGCAAGGCTGAGATAGTGATAGGCTTCGGCGGGGGGAGCCCGCTTGATGCTTCGAAGGCTATTGCCGCTTTCGCTACGAATAATAAGGGCTTTTACGAGCTCCTTTCACAGCCGTCACTGGACAACGAACCGCTTCCGCTCATCGCCGTGCCCACCACATGCGGTACAGGGAGCGAGATGAACAATTACTCCATCATCACAGATACGGAAAAGGTGGATAAGGTCAACTTTGCAAAGGAAAACACATTCCCCAAATATGCCGTTATAGACCCTGTCTTTCTCCGCACACTGGATAAAAAGATAATATACGCAACAGCTCTGGACGCTCTGTCCCATGCTATGGAGGGATTTATCTCCACAAGGGCGAACCCTTTCAGCGACTCTATGGCCATCACGTCTATGGAGATCATAATGTCCACTTTTGCCGAGGGCGCCGTCACCACACAGGACGAGACACTGGTGAATTTCCTTTACGGATCGAGCCTTGCGGGCATTACCATACTGCACACAGCGACTACTCTCATGCATGCCCTCGGGTATTGGATGACAAATGAAAAAGGCGTGCACCACGGCACTGCGAATGCCATACTCATGCCTTATTACCTCGAGATGCTCAGGCTGAAAAATGTCGAGAGATATCATGTGCTGGCATCTATCATGCAGAAGTACGAGTTTAACATTTCGAGATGGCAGGGCGAGCTTGGCTATGATGTTTCACTGAAAGACCTCTATATTCCTGAAGAGATCGAGGCTATGGTGGACTATGCTATGACCAAGAAAAACACCGAGTGGATGCCTTTCAAGGTTGAAAAAGACTTTGTAATGGATGTGCTTACACGTTATTAAAGACATTTATGTCATTGCGAGGAGCTTTGCGACGTGGCAATCTGATCCGTATATATGAGCAGTGACGGTTTATTTGACGGCAAATAAATATGATAAATCTGTAATGGATGTGCTTACACGTTATTAAAGACATTTATGTCATTGCGAGGAGCTTTGCGACACGGCAATCTGATCCGTATATATGCGCAGTGACAGTTTATTTGACGGCAAATTGTATAGACTAAAATGACATTTTTATGAGGTTCTTATGTTTGATTATTTAGCAAGATTTTTCCCTGTTGCTAAACACTCTCTTTCCTATAACAGAGCCATAGACGGGCTCAGGGGTATAGCCGTCGGTGTGGTTCTCATTTTCCACATATGGCCGGACTTATTTGCTTTCGGCTATGTGGGTGTCGACGTATTTTTCGTTATCTCGGGATACCTGATAACGCAGATCATATATAACAAGCTGAAGAAAGATGATTTCAGCTTTAAGGAATTTTACCGTAACAGGGTTCGGAGGATATTCCCTTCGATGCTGCTGGTCACTTCTGCGGCGCTGGCTTTGGGCTGGTTTTTCCTTATCCCGTCAGAGTTCGAGACAGTTGCGAAGCACGTTAAGTCATCCAGCCTCTTTTATCAGAACTTTCGTCTGATGTATGAGGTGGGATACTGGGACTCTTCCGCACATCTGAAGCCTCTGCTGCACTACTGGTCGCTCTCTATCGAAGAGCAGTATTACCTGCTGTGGCCGACGGTTATAATAATCGTCTACCGGCTGAGACGTGATTTCTTTTACTCGATGCTGGCTATCACTCTGGTTCTTATGGTGCTTCCTCACCTTTTCCATGTGGATCTCTTTTTCCATTCTATTTCAAGATTCTGGGAGCTGTCCTTCGGCGGACTGACATACGCCGCCACCACAAAGGTTAAGGATATTAATAAAATAGGCAAATACCAATGGGCTATCATAATGTTTTTCATCTTTGGTATGCTCATAGGCTACAACACCGACAATTACAGCACGTGGAAGACCATAGTGCTCATCATATCCACCAGCTTCACTGTGCTTCTGGTGTCTTTCAAACCGGAGCAGAAGCTGTTCTCGTTTTATCCTCTGGTTTTCCTCGGGCTTATCAGTTATCCGCTGTATCTCTGGCACTATGTCATCATCAGCTACCTACATATCCTCGCTATCGATGTGGAAAAGTATGGTCTCGCCGTTGTTTTCGTGTCGGTACTTCTGGCGTATCTGACTTACAGATTTCTGGAATATTACACAAGAGGCATCAAAAGCTATAAGTTTATGATACTGCTTCTGGTGCTTGCAGGATGCCTTGCAGCAACTGCACAGCACGTCAGAGATATGGACGGCATGCCGAACAGACCTCAATTTAATATAGATCAGAACTTTCAGGAACAGCTTAAACGTCCTTCGGGCAAGGATAAGAGCGGAAAGGAGCTTGTATCATCTGTTCTGACCCACGAGCCGAGGAATAACTATCTGAAAGCGACAAGCGTTGATAAAGATAAGAAATATGTCGCACTTGTGGGCGACAGTCACGCACTTGCCGCCTATGCAGGTTTTAAGGACTATCTGCAAAATAACGGATACGAAGCTGTCTTAGTGGCAAACAGCGGGTGCATCCCGCTTATAAACGGTGAAATAGGCGAAGACAGAGAAATCCTTGAGCAGTGCTCGGAAAAGATCAAAGATGTATACGCCTTCATCGAGAGCTTCGACAACATTGAAAAGCTCATCTTTGTCGGAAGAGGGCAGTCATATGCCTACGGCACGGGCTTTGGTTCCGAAGAATATACCTTCCGTGCTTTCAGAGAGTATTATGACGGTGCGAAAGATTATAATAACGCAGAGCTTTTCTTCGACAAACTGGACAAGACCTTAGCTTATTTTAATGACCAAAAGTATGATTTCTATTTTATCATGGAAAACCCTGAGCTCGGCTTTGAACCGAAAAATGACTGTATTTCAAGACCATACGGGCTGGGTATAAAGAATCCTGACTGCAGCATCAGCTATAAAGATTATGTGGATAGAGCAGGGGCATTCAGAGCCCGTGTTATGGATATCGCAGGAAAGTATAATAAGGTCAATGTGCTTGACCCTGAAAAGCTCTTCTGTGACGGGACTTCATGCTATGCGATGAAGGACGGCTTGCTCCTTTACAGAGACGACGACCACCTCAGTATTAACGGGGCAAAGCTGCAGGCAGAATATTTCATTGACCAGATAATGGACGCTAAAAGCCCTGAATAGGACAGCGAAGTCATTGCGAGGAGTATAGCGTTTGCTTGCAATGGCTAACTTGTTCTGCCATATCGACGCGAATTTATTTGCTAGGACAGCAAATAAATCTATTAACAGGTACAGGGATGTGCCTCTCGGAGCGAACCGCAGGTTTCAGCGGAGAGGGAGATAGGCAGTACTTGTTCTGCCTTATCGACGCGAATTTATTTGCTAGGACAGTGAATAAATCTATTAACAGGTACAGGGATGTGCCTCTCGGAGCGAACCGCAGGTTTCAGCGGAGAGGGAGATAGGCAGTACTTGTTCTGCCTTATCGACGCGAATTTATTTGCTAGGACAGCAAATAAATCTACTTATTGTAAGCAGTAAGAATACGTTTTATATAGTGTCTGGTTTCACCGAAATCAGGCACTTTTCCGTCTTTTACCCTCTGCGGGCCTGCGTTATAAGCGGCGAGAGCCAGTTCGACACTTTTAAACCTCTTAAGCTGCATAGAGAAATACTTCACCCCTGCATAAATATTATCTTTAGCAAGGAACGGATCGCCCGTTGAAATGTCAAAGAATGTGGTGGGCATCACCTGCATGAGCCCCATTGCGCCTGTTCTGCTGATGGCGAACTGTCTGCCTTTGGATTCCACCTCTATCATGATGTGTATCAGCTTCGGGTCTACTTCATATATGAGGCATGCGTCCTGAACCATTTCGTTCACCTCTTCGGGGCTGGATGTGATGAAGCCTATCCCCGCCACGAAGACGATGTGCTTTGTCAGGTGGTACATGCTGACGGTGCGGTTTTTAACGAAAAACGGATTGATCAGCGCTTTCGGGCTAAGCGACGTGAGAAATGTGAGTGCATTCAGTGTCAGAACATATATAATGAATATAAGTAATATTTTGCGGTATATAGTTGTTATCATGAGAAGATAATCCCATAAAAACAGCTTGCAGTCAATAAACTGTGTGTATTAGTATGAAAGACAAATTTTAGGACGTGACCATGAGAATCAAAGATATATTACAGCATAAGCGCCCGTTTTCGTTCGAATTCTTCCCTCCGAAGAAGGAAGAGAGCGAGCTGGTGCTTTTTGATACCATAAAACAGCTTCGTAAATACAACCCCGACTTTGTCTCTGTGACATACGGTGCGGGCGGCTCCACGACAGATAAAACCCTCGAATGGACAAAGACTATGAAGCACGCATACGACTACAGCGTTATGATGCATCTTACATGCATCGGGGCAGAAGAGGAGGGGATAGATAAGATCCTCCACAGCTTAGACGTGCTTAAGATAGACAACATACTCGCTCTCCGTGGCGATATACCTCCGGAGGCAGGCAGTAAAGCTCTTTCAGATGATTTCCGCTATGCGTCCGACCTTGTCAGATACATACGTAAGAAGACCGGCGACAGGTTCTCCATCGGTGTTGCGGGCTATCCCGAAAAGCACCCCGAGTCTGCCAGCATGTCTGACGACATCGACAATCTGAAGAAGAAGGTGGACGAAGGCGCAGACTTCATCATCACTCAGCTTTTCTTCGATAACTTCTTTTTCTACAACTATCTGGAGAGGATACGTAAAGCAGGGATAGAGGTACCTGTGATCGCAGGTATCATGCCTATCCTCAATATAAATCAGGCAGTGAGGTTCACTGATATGTGCGGAGCATCCTTACCGAAACCGCTCCTGCAGAAAATGCAGGACGCAACACCCGAAGACCAGTATAAGATGGGCATCGAGTTTGCGGTTAAGCAGTGCGGAGGGCTCTGGTCCAGCGGAGTGAACGGGCTGCACTTTTACACTCTGAATAAATCCGCAGCAACGGAAGATATAATAACCCAAGTGTTCTAAATCAATGCCGAACTATAAAGAACCGCTTTACAGACCGCCAAGTGAGGCTCAGTCGCTCATCTTTCAGATAACGGAAGGATGTTCATACAACAAATGCGCCTTTTGCGGGATGTATCTTTCAAAGCCTTTTAAGCTGAAACCGGTAGAAGAGGTCATGAAAGAGGTGGACGAGATACCGGAGCATTACGCAAAGCGTGTGCATAAGGTTTTTCTGGCGGACGGCGATGCTGCCGTTTATCCCACAGAGGGGCTTCTGCAGATACTCGAACACATGAATAAGAAATTCCCGAACATACGCAGATACAGCTCTTACTGCGGTCCGCAGGCGATAATGAAAAAGCCGATGGACGAATGGCAGTCTCTTTATGATGCAGGGCTGAAGCTACTTTATTTCGGACTGGAATCAGGGAATAAAGAAGTACTGAAGCTCATGAACAAAGGGATGGACGCATTTAAAGTTATGCCGAAAGTGAAAGAGATAAAGGCAGTCGGCATGCAGTTCTCCGTTATGATAATCCTCGGCGGAGGCGGGAAAAAGCTCAAACAGGCACACATTGAAGACTCGGCTAAATGGGTCAGCGAGGTGAACCCTGACTTTATGTCTTTTCTGACGCTCTTTCTGCGTAGAAAGAAAGACTACTTCAACAATCTCGAAAAGCCGACCATGGCGGATATCCTCGATGAAACAGAGGGGATCATCAGCCGTGTGGACGGGCATAATATAATCTTCAGGTCTAATCATGTATCCAACTTTGTACCCCTTTCGGGCAGACTGTCTCAGGACAAAGAGAGGCTCCTAGCCCAGATATCAGAAACCCGCAGAATGATGGAAACCCGTGGTATACTTAACGAGTATCCTGACTTTTATGAGGAGTTTTAGATGAAAGCAGTCTTTGTGCCTTCTATGGGGGAGGCTAAGTTCATTTTCCCGAAACTTTCGTTCAAAGAATGGAAAAGAGGGATCAGTACTGCAGATGCCGAAGGGTATAAAGTCTTTATCACCGGAGTGACAAAGACGCCTTGCGCAGCGGCTGCGACGTCTGTTTTTGAAAACTTTGATATCACGGAAGCACTGCTCACGGGTGTGTGCGGAGCCTACAGGAACTGCGGTCTGGCGGTGGGCGACATTGTTTCCGTCGGGAAGGATCATTTCGCAGACGAAGGGCTCTATGAGGGCGAAACATTCAAATCCGTATTTGAAATGGGGTTTGGCTTTTTAGAAAAGAGTTTTATAATGTTCAATGAAATCAAACATCTGCAAAATGCGGATTCTAATACAGTTTCATTTTTAGATGGAAATGGTGCAATTTCTCAGATTCTTCATAAATCAACAGGGGCTCAGGTTGAGAATATGGAGGGAGCATCTTTCGGATATGTTTGTAAGTTATTTGGAATAAAGTGTTATCAGATAAGAGCCGTTTCAAATTTTTGTGGCATACGTTCAGAACAAGAATGGGATTTTAAAAAGGCAGTTCTCAATTTAGAAACCTTTTATGAAGGTTTTAATTTCTAACAAAATATCAATATGCATAAGTTATCGGCGTTAACTATTAATGTAAAATTTAACTCAAACTTTTATTTGTAAGTTACTGATAAGTAGGGGTAAATATGTTTCTATGTGTCTCGGTTTGTGTATTTTTTGATTGTTGACAAAAAATTTAAATTATGTTTTATTATTAGACGTTATAACCACTAAGAGGGGGCCATATAATGGAAGAAAAGATCAAACAGCTACAGGAGCTCAATGCAGCTGCTGAGCTCGGCGGTGGTGTTGCCCGTATCGAAAAGCAGCATAAGCAGGGCAAGCTCACTGCCCGCGAGAGAATCGATAAGCTGCTCGATAAAGGCACTTTCGTCGAATTCGACAAATATGCTGTACACAGATGCAGTAATTTCGGCATGGAACAGACAAAGTTCCTCGGCGACGGAGTAGTGACAGGATACGGAAAAGTTAACGGCAGAACAGTTTTCGTATTCTCTCAGGATTTCACAGTTTTCGGCGGTTCACTTGCAGAACAGTTTGCAAAGAAGATATGCAAGATAATGGACAAAGCTATGGAACTCGGATGTCCGGTCATCGGTCTTAATGACTCGGGCGGTGCGCGTATTCAGGAAGGGGTGCTCTCCCTTGCAGGATATGCAGACATCTTCCTCCGTAACTCACTTTCTTCAGGTGTTGTACCACAGATATCCGCTATCATGGGACCATGTGCGGGCGGTGCGGTTTATTCACCTGCGCTTACAGACTTCACATTCATGGTGAAGGACACATCCTATATGTTCATCACAGGACCGGAAGTTGTTAAAACTGTTACATCCGAAGATGTTACAAAAGAAGAACTCGGCGGAGCCATGACACACAACTCCACATCAGGCGTTGCGCATTTCGCTGCTGAGAACGATGAGGACGCTCTTCTGAGAATCAGAGAGCTGCTCAGCTTCATCCCTTCTAACAACATGGAGGAAGCTCCTGTTGTTCCCACTAAAGATGATCCGAACAGAACTGAGGAATCCCTCAGAACTATCGTTCCTGCTGACCCGAACAAACCATACGACATGAAGGAAGTCATCGCGAAGATCGTCGATGACGGCAACTTCTTCGAGGTTCAGGAACACTTTGCTAAGAATATCATCGTCGGTTTCGCCCGTCTGAACGGACGTTCCGTCGGTATCGTAGCGAACCAGCCTGCTATCATGGCCGGTGCTCTCGACATAGATTCATCTGTTAAAGGCGCCAGATTCATCAGATTCTGCGATGCTTTCAACATCCCGCTTCTCACTCTTGAAGACGTTCCAGGCTTCATGCCAGGCGTTAAACAGGAGCTCGGCGGTATCATCCGTCACGGTGCGAAGCTTCTCTATGCTTACTGCGAGTCTACAGTGCCTAAGGTTACTGTCATCACACGTAAGGCATACGGCGGCGCATATGACGTTATGAGCTCAAAACACGTACGCGGCGACATCAACTATGCATTCCCTACGGCTGAGATCGCTGTTATGGGTCCTGACGGTGCTGCACAGATCCTCTTCGGCAAGGCTATCGCTTCCGCTGAAGATCCTGTAGCTGCGAAGAAGGAAAAAGTAGACGCCTACCGTGAGACATTTGCGAATCCATACAGAGCAGCAGAGCTCGGATTCATAGATGAGGTCATCCTCCCTGAGGACACAAGACCTAAGATCATTCAGGCATTTGAACTCCTTTCAAACAAAAGGCAGACAAACCCGGCTAAAAAGCACGACAACCTGCCGCTTTAATGAATGGAGGACATAATGGCTGATATTAAAAAAGTTCTCGTCGCCAACAGAGGCGAAATAGCAATAAGGGTTTTCAGAACATGCCGTAAGATGGGTATAGGCACAGTAGCCATATACACACATGCGGACAGACTGGCTCCCCATGTCAGATACGCTGACGAGGCCTACTGCATCACAGACGGCCCCGAAGATACAAGCTATCTGAAGCAGGAAAAGATAATCCAGCTCGCAAAAGAGCTCGGCGCTGCTATCCACCCCGGATACGGTTTCTATGCCGAGAATGCGAACTTCGTTAAAGATTGTGAAAACAACGGCATACCTTTCATCGGACCAAAGGCTGAGCACATCATCCTTATGGGTTCTAAGACAGGTGCCCGTAAAGCTATGATGGAAGCAGGCGTACCTGTTGTACCGGGTACAAAAGATGCCATCACAGATGTAGAAGCAGCTAAGAAGACAGCTCTTGAAGTTGGCTACCCTATCATGCTGAAAGCCGTACACGGCGGCGGCGGTAAGGGTATGAGACTCGTCCATGACGAGGCAGACTTCGAGTCTTCATACCGTATGGCCAGCTCCGAGGCGCAGAACGCTTTCGGCAACGGCGATATGTATATCGAAAAGTTCATCATAGAGCCTCACCACGTTGAGATTCAGGTTCTCGGTGACTCCCACGGGAACGGCATCCACCTCTTCGAGCGTGAGTGCTCCATCCAGAGACGCCACCAGAAAGTTATCGAGGAAGCTCCGTCACCGTTCATCAACGACGACACAAGGGCGAAAATGTACGAAGTTGCCGTTAAAGCCGTTAAGGCTATCGGCTATGAGTCAGCGGGAACACTCGAGTTCATCGTCGGCGCAGACCAGAACTTCTACTTCCTCGAGATGAACACACGTCTTCAGGTTGAGCACCCTGTTACAGAGCTCATCACAGGTGTGGATATCGTCCGTGAGATGATCCAGATCGCAGAGGGCAAGCCTATCTCATTCCAGCAGGAAGAGATACAGAGACAGGGACACGCCATCGAGTGCCGTGTTTATGCCGAAGATCCTATGAACAACTTTGCTCCGTCACCGGGACTTATCACAGTTTACGAGTCTCCTGAAGGACCGAACGTTCGTGTGGACTCCGGTGCATACGCAGGCTTCGAAGTGCCTCTCTACTATGACCCGATGATCGCAAAGGTTTGTGCCATCGGTAAGACGAGAGAGAGCGCCATCACAAGCATGAAGCGTATCCTTTCCGAATATAAAATATGCGGTATCAAAACATCCATCCCATTCCACAAGCGTGTTCTCGAAAACGAGACATTCCTTGCGGGGAACTACGATACAGCTTTCATCGACACAAAGTTCGACATGGAAGACATGAAGAGAAAGCGTAACGAGGATGTCGATGTACCTATCATAGCGGCAGCCATCAAGCAGGTTCTCTCTGAGAAGATCGCAGCTGAGAGAAGCGTTACAAGACGCGATGTAGGCGAGTCAAACTGGAAGAAATTCGGACGTATGACCAGCCTGGGTAACAAGCTCGGAGGTGGTTTCTAATGATACTGAAAAGACAATACTACGCAACAATAGACGGCGGTGAGCAGGAATACATCGTCAACCTTTGTGAAGATACACAGAACCATTTCGTCATCGAAATAGACGGACGCAAGCATGAGATAGACTTTGCTATGGCGGGCGATTCCGTTTATTCCATCATCATAGACGGTAAGTCATACGCTATGGAGATAGATGAGAAGGGCGACATCTTCAACATCCTTATGGAAAACGGAGACCACTTCGCTATCGAAGTTCTCGACGAGATGAAGCGTCTTATGAAGATGCGTCACTCCGCAGGTCTCGAAGGACGTCAGGTTATCGAATCTCAGATGCCTGGATACATCTGGAAGATACTCGTGGAGAAAGGTCAGGAAGTTAAAGCGGGCGAACCGCTCATGATCCTTGTAGCCATGAAGATGGAGAACGAGATCAAAGCTCCTAAGGACGGCGTCGTTGAAGACATATTCGTAGAGCTTGATCAGACTGTATCCACAGGCGATAAACTCGCAGTGGTTGAGTAAAATTTAATACGTCATTGCGAACCCTTCAGGGTGAAGCAATCTTCCATGCTGCTATGCTGGAAGACTGCCGCGCTCCGCTCGCAGTGACTTTTGTCGATCGAACCCGAGGGGAACTGAGTTCCCCTCTTTTTTTAACGTTTCTTTGTAGTATACTAAAAGTAAACAGGATAGTTTGCAGTATGGTTCACCATACATCCTGTTCATATATTTTTACTAGCATATTAGGCGAGCATCGTGAGCCGTAAAGCGTGACAGTTTAAACAGCGTTTACAGTGTGGTGATGTGCCTATGGCTGCTAGCCATGAGGTGAGGAATGGCGAATTACGAAAAGAAGACCATTCAGGAGTGGGAGCGTCAAGCAGCTAAAGAGATAAAGCAGGAAAACATTGATAAGCTCCAGTGGGCGACAGCCGAGGGGATAAATGTTAAGCCTCTGTACACTCTTGAAGACCTTGAGAAACTTGAAAATATCAATACTCTCCCCGGATTTGCTCCATACATGAGAGGCCCGAGAGCCAGCATGTATGCGGGACGTCCGTGGACAGTCAGACAGTATGCGGGATTCTCCACTGCGGAGGAGTCCAACGCATTTTACAAAAGAAATCTGGCGGCCGGTCAGCAGGGGCTTTCCGTAGCATTCGACCTCGCCACACACAGAGGATACGACTCCGACCACCCGAGGGTAGTGGGAGACGTTGGTAAGGCAGGCGTTGCCATCGATTCTGTCGAGGATATGAAGATACTCTTCGACGAGATTCCGCTGGGCGATGTTTCTGTTTCTATGACGATGAACGGAGCCGTGCTCCCCGTTATGGCTATGTATATAGTCGCTGCGGAAGAGCAGGGTGTGCCTCAGGAGAAGCTCGCAGGAACCATCCAGAACGACATCCTGAAAGAGTTCATGGTTAGAAACACATACATCTATCCACCTGCACCTTCTATGAGAATAATCTCCGACATTATAGAATACACCAGTAAATATATGCCTAAGTTCAACTCCATATCCATCTCCGGGTACCACATTCAGGAGGCGGGTGCGAACAACGTGCTTGAGCTTGCATTCACGCTGGCTGACGGTCTGGAATATGTTAAAGCTGCGGTAGAGAAAGGTCTCGACATAGACTCCTTTGCTCCGCGCCTTTCATTCTTCTTCGCCATAGGCATGAACTTCTTCATGGAGATAGCAAAGCTGAGAGCGGCACGTTTCCTCTGGGCTGAGCTGATGGAAGAGTTCAAACCGAAGAACCCTATGAGCAAGGCTCTGCGTACACACTGCCAGACATCTGGCTGGTCTCTCACAGAGCAGGACCCGTACAACAACGTTATCAGAACAACAATAGAGGCTATGGCTGCCGTTCTCGGCGGTACACAGTCACTCCATACAAACGCCCTTGACGAGGCTATCGCACTGCCGACAGACCACTCCGCACGTATCGCGCGTAATACTCAGCTCGTGATACAGGAGGAGACAGGCATTACGAAGGTCGTAGACCCTATGGGCGGTTCATACTACATCGAGTCTCTCACACAGGCTCTCATCGACAAAGCTCGTGAGGAGATCAAAGAGATTCAGAAGATGGGCGGTATGACAAAAGCTATCGAATCAGGCATGCCTAAGCTGAAGATCGAAGAATCAGCAGCGAAAAAACAGGCGGCTATCGACAGCGGTAAAGATGTCATCGTCGGCGTAAACAAATACAAGCTGGCGAAGGAAGACCCTATCGAGGTTCTCGACATCGACAACACAGCCGTGCGTGAATCACAGATCAGACGCCTTGATAAGATGAAAGCTGACAGAGACGAGGCAGCATGCCGGAAAGCTCTGGACGACATCACAAAGGCGTGTGAGAATAACAGCGACAACCTGCTCGAATTCTGTGTAAGAGCCGCAAGACTGAGAGCATCCGTCGGCGAGATATCCGATGCGATGGAAAAGGTCTTCGGCAGACACAAAGCAGAGATAAAGCTGGTTTCAGGAGCATACGGTTCAATGTTTGAAGATGATGCAGAGTTTAACGCTCTCAAAGCGGACATAGAAGCATTCGAAAAGAAAGAAGGACGCAGACCTCGTATCCTCGTCGCTAAGATGGGACAGGACGGTCACGACAGAGGGGCGAAGGTCGTTTCCTCTGCTTATGCGGACGCAGGTTTCGATGTGGATGTAGGCCCGCTCTTCCAGACACCTGAAGAGGCTGCGAAGATGGCTGTGGAGAACGACGTGCATGTAGTGGGCGTATCTTCACTGGCCGCCGGTCATAAGACTCTAATCCCTCAGCTGGTACAGGAGCTGAAAAAGCTCGATGCTGAGGACATCGTGGTTGTCTGCGGAGGAGTTATCCCCCGTCAGGACTACGACGAGCTTTATGCCGCAGGTGCTGCGTGCGTCTTCGGACCGGGAACACCGATCACAGAGTCAGCTAAAAAGACTCTGGAAGCTATCAAAGCGAAAAAATAATTGTCATCCTGAGCTTTTGCGAAGGATCTGCGCTGTCAGATTATTCACTATGCTCAGAATGACGAAATTTATAATATTCCCTCTCTTCCCCCTTGCTTTAAGGGGGACTGAGGGGGATTTTGTTTTTAAAGGATACTATGGACACAGACAAGATTGCCGAAGGGCTCTTACAGGGGAAACTTCGCCCCTTATCAAGAGCCATCACACTTATCGAAAGCTCAAATCCGGAGCATCACGAGGCCGCCTCGCAGCTTCTGGATAAGATACTCCCCCATACGGGTAAGTCCATCCGTATAGGTATCTCAGGGGTCCCCGGTGTAGGGAAATCAACATTCATCGAGTCTTTCGGTAAATCTCTAACAGCAAAAGGCTATAAGGTCGCCGTGCTGGCTGTCGATCCTTCGTCTCAGCTTACGGGGGGATCTATCCTCGGGGATAAGACCCGTATGGAAGACCTGTCCAGAGACGAGAATGCCTTTATACGTCCTTCCCCTGCGGGCAAGACCCTCGGCGGTGTGGCGAAAAAGACACGAGAGACAATGCTCCTCTGCGAAGCGGCGGGGTATGATGTGATACTTGTGGAGACTGTCGGTGTCGGTCAGTCGGAGATAACCGTGGCGTCTATGGTTGATTTCTTCATGCTTTTACAGCTTGCCAATGCGGGCGACGAACTGCAGGGGATCAAAAAAGGCGTTATGGAGATAGCCGACGCAATAGTCATAAACAAAGCCGAAGGGGACAACAGACCAAAGGCCGAGCTGGCGAAGGGGCAGTATATCAATGCTCTGCATATCCTCCGTCCGAAGTCTAAGAACTGGATAGTGCCCGTCCTGCTCACCAGTGCGCTTTATCACGAAGGGATAGATGCCGTGTGGGATATGGTCTGTGAATACAGGGAAAAGCTGACCGAGAGCGGAGAGTTTGCAGAAAAGCGTAAGAAGCAGTCTGTGGACTGGCTGTGGACTATGGTCATGGACGATCTGAAAGACATGTTTGTTAACAACAAGAATGTTCAGGCGATGCTTCCGCAGATTCAGGAAGCTGTCGTACAGGGGCTAACAACTCCTTCAACCGCATCAAAGAGGCTCCTTGACCTTTTTAAACGTTTGTAATTTTCTGCATTTACCTACCATAATCTGAACTTGCCTTGTTTCATATTCAGTTGCTATATTAGCTGATGGGATTCAAATGCGGGAAACTCAAAAATCTAAATATCGAATCAGAAGCTAAGGATATCCAGTTTCTTACTGAACTTGCGTCATGTGCTGAAAGCCTGATGACAGGCGAGGTCTGGCCGGACGGCGTGAATGTCCTGCTTAAAACTCTGGGCGAGCATTTCGATGTGAGCAGGGTTTGGGTCTTCCAGCTTATGAACCTCACCGACGAACACATCACACAGGACTATATCTTCGAATGGGCGTCCGACCCTAAGTATATCCAGCTTGGTCTGTCGAAATTTAATATGTTTACTAATCCTTTGGGCGAGGGCAACTATCGCAGGCTGATGGAGAGCCGTCAGCGTGGGGAGTGGCAGAGCATCGTAACGGACAGGCTAGGAGCAGATTTCCTTAAGGAAGATATAGCATCACAGGCTATATTATCCATGCTGACCGTTCCGCTTTATGTAAACGGCGAGTGGTGGGGCGTGCTGGGGTATGACGACTGTGTAAACCCCCGTGAGTGGACAGCATCCGAGATAGCGTTTCTGAGGATGGCGGGGCTCATCATGGAGAATATGATCCTGCGTAACCAGATGACAGTGAGGGAGAAGCAGTTCAGCGCACTTAACAGTGTAAAAGAGAGTGGGCTGTGGTCTCTCGATCTGAAGACATGGCATATCAAATTCGGCTCGGGCATAGCGGACGTGCCCCTTACAAATATACACTCCGCCGAGTATTCCCTTCGGAACGTGCTGAAAATTGTCCATCCCGGTGAAAGAAAGCAGATCTTACGCTTTTTCCGTATAGGCATGAGCCGTATAGACAGAAGCATCCGTCAGGATATCCGAGTGATGAAGTCCGACGGTGCGTATAAATGGGTAGAGATAATAGGCAACGCACACTTCGATGCATCGGGCGTGCAGACCATGCTTGCGGGGATTGTCGTGGACATTCTCGACAGGAAAGAGACGGAAGAAAAGCTGAAAACCGAGGCGATGATCGACCCGCTGACAGGTGTGATGAACAGGCGGGCCTTTGCCGAGAAGCTGAATTATCACATAGCACGCAGCCGTATGGAGCGTTCGCCTTTTTCAGTGTTTATGATAGATATCGATTTTTTTAAACAGGTTAACGACCGCTGGGGACACAGCGTAGGCGACATGGTGCTGAAGTGCTTCACTGAGCATGTGACAATGATGCTCCGCCGTGAGGACGTCTTCGCCAGATACGGAGGCGAAGAGTTCATTGTGCTCCTCCCCGACACAGACAGAAAGGGCGCAGAGCTCTTCGGCGACCGCATAAGAGACCAGATAAGCAGGAGCTCTTGCGTGGCAGGGGAAGATATTGTGAAGGTCACAGCCAGTGTCGGATGCACCACATACGTAGGCGAGAGAAAGATCACAGCGTCGAATATCATTGATACTGCTGATGAAGCTCTCTACCGTTCGAAAAACAGCGGTAGAAATACCCTGACATTCCTCCCGCTCTGTCTTAAATAATGCCCGAATCGGGTTGACATTATCCCGTTATCATAGCAAAATACCAGAAGTAGGATTCAGGGAAGCTCGGTTTAAATCCGACGCTGCCCCCGCAACTGTATTCCGGACGAAAGCCTCTTTAAACCACTGTGAAAACGGGAAGGTGAGGCAAGTAGGATGATGGTAAGCCAGGATACCTGACCTGCAATAAACCAGCGGAGGGATGGATGAGCTTATCATTACTCAATCCATAACAATTTAATCATCAAAGCATAGTTGCAGCATTCAGCAACTGCCGTATTGCTGCGTATACGCCCCCTCTTGGTGTGTCTATGCTGCAACTCACTTATATGTTTAGACCTTTGCTAATTTTGACAATATCTTTGCGCACATTTTTGGAGGTATGCATGATAGAAAAAGTCATGAAGAGAGACGGGCGGTTTGTTCCGTTTGATAACGAAAGGATAGCCAGCGCCATATTCAAGGCGGCTTCGTCCGTCGGCGGTACAGATAGAAATACCGCATCGGAGCTGTCGATAACCGTATGTCGTCAGATCATTGATAAATATGGTAAATACGGCGCATGCTCTGTAGAAGAGATTCAGGACGAGGTTGAAAAAGTGCTCATCGAAAGAGGGCACGCAAAGACAGCCAAAGCCTATATTATTTACCGCAAACAGCGTTCAGACCTGCGTGATATAAAAGACACCCTCTCGGGATTCGAAGAGATGGTCGAGGATTACCTCGGCGGTGAGGACTGGCGCATCAATGAAAACAGCAACACGACATACGCCCTGCAAGGGCTGAACAACTATATATCATCCACCGTAACGGCAAAGTACTGGCTGAATAAGGTGTATCCGAAGAATGTGGCAGACGCCCATATCAGCGGAGAGATGCACATACACGACCTCGGTCTGCTCGCAGTATATTGCTGTGGATGGGATCTGAAAGACCTGCTGGTCAGAGGTTTCCGAGGTGTAGCGGGGAAGGTGGAGAGCAAACCGCCGAAGCACTTCCGCTCTGCTCTGGGGCAGATAGTAAATTTCTTTTATACCCTTCAGGGGGAGGCAGCGGGCGCACAGGCATTTTCCAGCTTTGACACGCTCCTCGCTCCGTTCATCGCCTATGATAAGCTGACTTACGACGATGTGAAGCAGGCTCTGCAGGAGTTTATATTCAATATAAATGTACCTACCAGAGTAGGCTTTCAGACCCCTTTTACAAACCTGACACTCGACCTCTTTGTGCCGAAGATGTTTCAGGATGAGGCAGTTATCATCGGCGGTGAACCGCAGGAAAAGACATATAAAGAATTTCAGAATGAGATGTTCATGCTGAACAAAGCCTTTATGGAAGTGATGATAGAGGGGGATGCGAAAGGGCGCATATTCACTTTCCCCATACCTACATATAATGTTTCGAAGGACTTCGACTGGGAACACGAGATAGTGGGCGACATAATGAGCGCAACGGCGAAGTACGGCATACCTTATTTCGCAAACTTCGTTAACAGCGACATGAGCCCCGACGATGCCAGAAGCATGTGCTGCAGGCTGAGACTGGATAACAGAGAGCTGAGAAAGCGAGGCGGAGGGCTCTTCGGAGCGAACCCCCTTACTGGCTCCATAGGCGTTGTCACCATAAACCTGCCTAGAATAGGGTTTGTCGCAGAGAGTGAAGGGGACTTCTTCGCAAGGCTGGAGCACCTTATGCTCCTCGCCAGGGAGAGCCTGCGTGTGAAGCGGAACATCCTAGAAAAGCTGACAGACCACGGGCTTTATCCATATGCGAGATATTATCTGTCGGGTATCAAAGAGAATTTTAATCAGTACTGGAAGAATCACTTCAACACCATCGGCATCATAGGCATGAACGAGGCACTGCAGAACTTCATCGGTGTGGATATCATGCACGACGACGGGCATCAGTATGCAGTGAAGATACTTAACTTCATGCGGGATAAGCTGATGGAGTATCAGGACGAGGACGACATGCTCTATAACCTCGAAGCGACACCTGCGGAGGGGACATCTTTCCGACTGGCGAAGCGTGATATCAAAGACCTTGAAGGCATCATAACCTCGGGTTCGGCAGACAGACCATATTATACGAACTCGACCCAGATACCCGTTGAAAAGACCCGTGAGCTTTTCAAAGCGCTGAAACACCAGAACGAGCTGCAGACACTTTATACAGGCGGTACGGTTTTCCATGTCTTCCTCGGTGAAGCTGTGGACGAGCCGAAGACCGTCAGCAAACTTTTACAAAAAATAACAAACGAATACGCCATTCCGTATGTGACGATCACGCCGACATTCTCCGTTTGCCCGGTGCATGGGTACATCAAGGGGGAACATGCGAATTGTCCCCACTGTGCGGATGAGCGCAAAAATGCCATAGAGGCAGAGCTGAGAGAATTAGAAAACCAGAAACAGGAGGCATAAGATGAGCAAAACAGAAAGAATCGCAGAGCTGAAAGAAGAGCTTAAAAACGTGAAAGGCGAAGAGTGTGAGGTCTACAGCCGTGTTGTCGGATACCACAGCCCCACAAGCCACTGGAACAAAGGAAAAAAAGAAGAGTTTGCCCACAGGGAAACTTTCGACATTAAGAAGTGATGAAAGATATTCATATTGCTGATTTTGTCCCTGTCAGCCTGATAGATTATCCCGGGCTGATATCGTCGGTGGTCTTCACCCACGGGTGCAACCTGCTTTGCAGGTATTGCCACAACCCTGACCTTGTAAATAGAAAGGCGGGGGCCAGCAGGCTGGATGATTTTATGAACGGTCTGACAGGGAAGGATATTGAGGGGGTTGCCGTCACAGGCGGTGAGCCCCTTGTCTCTGAGGGTCTGATGCCGTTTCTCTCCGGTCTGAAAGAGGAGGGCGTCAAGGTAAAGCTGGATACAAACGGAAGCCTTCCTTCAAAGCTGAGAAAGGTTTGCGAGGCTGACTTGGTCGATCTTGTCGCTGTGGACATAAAGGCTTTCAGCGATGATGATATGGCTTTCATCACCCGCACAGGGTATAAGCTGGAAAAGTTGTACGATACATTGGATATTTTGAGGGAATATAACGTCCCTTTTGAGCTTCGGCATACTCTGTGGAAAGTGCCTTCTGAGGCTGATGTAGAGAATGTTATGAAAAGAGTGGGCGACGCCGACCTCATTATACAGTTCCCGGTTAAGAATGGCAGGTGGCTCGATAAACGCTTCCGCATAGAGCTCGAGATGAATGATGCCGAACAGGTGATAGATATATTCAGCAGATACGGCGCAAAGTTCCGCAACCTGAATGAATAAAAAAGGGCAGAGTGATTAACCCTGCCCGTTAGTTTGTAACAAGTTCTAAGATTGCTTCGTTAGCACTGCGTGCTGCCTCGCAATGACAAAGAGGGGCTTTATTTAACGATAGTCTGGAATTCCTCGTCATCTTTGAAAGATGAGAAGTCTTTATCCTTTTTAGCCTTCGCTGCGTATTCGGGCTGGAGCTCGATGGCCTTTTTAAGGTTGCTGAGTGCTCCATCTCTTTTGCCTATCAGGGCGAAAACACATGCCGCATTATACATCGACTCGTGCTTGTCTTCCTTTGCTGCGATAGCTTTTGTAAAGGCGTCTGCTGCCTCTTCGTAACGCTCGAGCTTGCCCAGGGCGAGTCCGAGGTTGTGCAGGGCTTCGTGGAAGTCAGGCTTTATTTCTGTGGCTTTCTTAAATGCTTCGACAGCCTCTGTCATCTTTTCGGAAACGATATAGGCATGTGCGAGGTTGTTCCATGCGGAAGCGTCGTCAGAGTTTATCTCCACGGCTTTCTTAAGTGCTGTTGCGGCTTCGTCATATTTCTTTTCTTTCAGACAGGCATTGCCGTAGCTGACAAGGTATGCTGCATTTTCAGGCTCCAGCGCACACGCCTTTTCGAGGCTGACTATGGCGGAGTCATACTTGCGGGAAACATATGCTATATATCCGGAGAGGAAGAATGCAGGAGCGTATGGCTCTTCGTCTTCTTTTATCTTATCCAGTATGTTTGATGCTTCGGAATAGTTCTTATCATTCACTTTTTCCAGAGCGATGAGGTATTCGTGCTTAGATGAAAGCTCGAAACCTGCTTTTTTCAGGAATGATACTTCTGCGTTTATTTCTGTGAGGGCTGTTTTCTGAGCACCTGTGAGCTTAACTGCCTTTTCAGGGTCGAAGAGGAATGAAGCCTCTTTGATCTTAGTATTCAGGGCATTAGCGGAGGCATTTACTGTGTCTAATACTGTGTTAGACTCTGACTCACCTACTTTTATCTCCGGTGCAGGCTCAGATTTGCCTGATTTATATGAGGATATGATCATGCTTTCTGCTATAAACTTTTTAATATAGCGGTAAGTGATGAGCATTATGGCTAAAATAGCTATTGTAGCTGAAAGTATAGCGACCAGTATCTGGTAAAACTGCTCTTTGCGCTTTGCATCGCTCGCTGTGAGCTTTGCATCGAGTGCGGATATCTGCGCATCGTAGTCGGCTTTCAGACCATCGATCTTTTCGAGCACCTGAGTATTGTCCACGCTGAGGTTTATCCCGCCGATCCTTTCATTCAGCTGGCTTTGCATCTCGTTGAGCCTGCTCATGATATCACTGTTGTCATTTCCAATTATCTTAGTGAATATCTTAGGTGTTTCGACACTGCCTTTTTCCTGTTTTTCGCTGACGGTTTTAGCACTCCCATCCTTTTCAGCAGAGTTCTGAACATTGCAGGATACGGCAAAAGCCACTGTAACTATCATTAATATTAAAAATAGAATATTTCTCATAAAGGGATAATAGCACCTAAACCCCCGTTTTTCCAGTAAAAAAGGTGTTTAAATGAATATTTGAGCATATATAATTTAGTTTCAATGTGATTGACTTACGTTTAAAATTATAGTAATAAATTTGTCATGGAACTTCTTGAGAAACTGGATATTTTAAGTAGTAAGTTAGACGAGCTGCTCGTCCGGTTAAACGAGGAGCAGAAGAAGAATCTGCAGCTTCAGCAGGAAAATGCCGAACTGCGGGATGAGAATAGGAGAATACACGAACAAAAAGAGGCTGTACGGGTTAAGGTCGAAGACCTGCTCGGCAGACTTTAAAGCAGCGGGGTGCTTTTAGTGCCTGTCAATGAATATAAGGTCACCATAAGGGGCATGAAGTACTTTATGAAGACCGATAAAGACATAGACTTTGTAAACAGAGTTGTCGATATGCTCAACGGAAAGATGAACGAGATCGAGCGTATGGCAAATGCTCCAGATACACAGAAACTTGCCGTGATGGCAGCCTTCAGCTTTGCAGCGGAATGCATGGAGCTGAGAGACGAAAAAGGCAGCATCATGAGCAAAGTCGTAGAAATGATAGATAAGACAGCATAAAGATAACCCCTGCGGCGTTCGTTAAGGTATAGGAAAATTGGAGCCAACACTCCAAAAACGGGGGATGATACTGGGTGCGGTGTGCATGCCTGCCTTGAGTAGGAAGCCTTAAGTATCCGTGATTCCTCCGCCCTTGTTAATAGGGCTACAATTGGACTATATCGACGGCGCCTGCGGGGGTTTTTATATATAAAACTCGTGTGATACGGGCAACCCTTAAGGGGTTATAAATGAAGATACTCGAAGAGCTTAGGCCGAGTGCCTTTGACGATATAGTCGGACAAAAGCATCTGAAAGGCGTTGATTCTGTATTTAGAAAGATGGTCGAGGACGGAGGATTTGACTCCGTTATACTTGTGGGCCCCCCCGGAACAGGGAAGACCACAATGGCCGAGATCATCGGAAAGATACTTAATATGCCTTTCTTCAGCCTGCATGCAGCGACAGCAGGCTCTAGCGACCTGAAACAGATAATGGAATCCGCCAGACACGCAGGCAAGACTGCACTGGTTTTTGTGGACGAGCTCCACAGGTTTAACAAAACCCAGCAGGTTCTTCTGCTGAATATGATAGATACCGGTCTGGCAAAGCTTATCGGAGCATCCACAGAAAACCCCTATCACAATTTAATACAGCCTCTGCGCTCGCGCAGTTTCGTTTTCAGGCTTGAACGTCTGGAAATGTCTGACTTTGAAGAGCTTTACGAAAGAGTAAAAGCCTACTTCATGAAGCGTTATAAGGCTGACGGCGTTGTCTGTGCGGACGAAGAGTTCGAACAGCTTGTCAAATCTGCCGACGGTGATGCACGCAGATTCTTATCTGTTTTGGAACTGTCTGCAGTTAATGGTATATTTAAAGGTGACGTGCTGCATCTGGGGATATCAAAGGCTCTGGAATGCACCACAGACAGCAGATACAGTGCAGATGAGCATTACGACATGCTTTCTGCTATGATAAAGAGTGTGCGGGGGACAGACCCTGACGCCGCTCTCATATGGGGTTTCCGCCTTTTGGAATGCGGTGTGGAGCCCGAGGCGATATTCAGGAGGCTGCTTATATCCGCCTCTGAGGATATCGGGAATGCTTTCCCCGATGCTCTCGTTTTCGCAAACAGTGCCTATGAGGCCTTTCAGGCTGTGGGCAGACCCGAGGGGGACATCATCCTCGCTCAGGTCATAACATTCCTCGCCTCCTGTCCGAAGAGCAACAGGAGCTATATGAGCATGCACTGTGCGAAAGAGTATCTGAAAGAGAACACGCCGAGCGTTCCGTATCACCTGCGTACGGAAGGAAAAGGGTATCAGTACCCCTTTGACCACGGCGGATTTGTAAAGCAGGAATACAGCGGTATCAGGAAGACGGTCTTTTACGACCCTTCGGATGCCGGATTTGAAAAGAGAATAGCTGAAAAGCTGAAAAATCTGTGGGGTAATGATAAAGCCTATGGACAAAAAGCAGGCGAGAAAGGCTGCCCTTGCGGTGAGGGACACTCTTGCAAAATCTCAGATAAGTGAGTTTTCCGATAAGATAACGGATAGCTTCCTTTCAGAGTTTGGTGCTTTTGACAGTTTTCTGCTTTACAGCAGCTTTAGAAGCGAGGTGCAGACGCACAGGCTGATAGAGCATTTATACGGAATGAACAAGGCTGTTTACCTTCCCGTTGTATGCGGGGAAGAGCTGAGAATCGGCTCTTACACAGGTTGCGACAGTCTTTCATGCGGCGCATTCGGGATTCAGGAGCCTGTGGAGTGCGCTGATTTAAAACATATAGACATTGCCGTTGTCCCCGGTGTGGCATTCGATAAGGAGCTGCACAGGATAGGCTACGGTAAGGGATATTATGACAGGCTCCTTGGGGCGGTGCGTTTCGGCGCTGTCGTCGGTTTGGCTTTTGAGTGTCAGCTTTTTGACACTTTTGACTGTGAGCCCCACGACATGCCGATGGACGTACTTGTAACCGAGAAATATATATACAGGAGGAACAGCTAATGGGAGTCACTTATTACCTACTAGTGCTGGCCGCAGCTGTTATTGGCGCATTTTTCGGCATGTTTATGCAGAAGAAAAGAAATGACGCCGAAAACCAGAAATTGAACAAAACCGCTGAAGACATTATCAGCAAGGCGAAACGCGAGTCTGACGAGATCCTGAAAGAAGCTAAGATCGAGTCTAAAGACGTCGTATTCAAAGGAAAACAAGAACTTGAAAAAGAGGTCCGTGAAAAAAGAAATGACCTCAAATCGCAGGAAAAGCGCATAATCCAGAAGGAAGAGTCGCTCGACCGCAAGCTGGAATCTATCGAAAAGAAAGAGGAAGGCTTTGCAGAAAAAGAGGCTGACATCGAAAAACGTCTGAGAGACATCGACGCTACAAGAGAGCGTGTGAACGAGCTCAAGCAGAACATCATAATGGAGACTGAAAAGATCGCCAATATGACAAGCGAAGAAGCTAAACAGATGCTCATCGAGCAGATGGTAGACGATGCGAAGCTCGAAGCTGCAAGAACGCTCCGTGAGATGGAGGAAGAGACAAAAGCAGAGGCAGATAAAAAAGCCAGAAGCATCATCTCCACAGCCATCCAGCGATGCGCACCTGAATACATCTCTGAGATCACCGTGACAGTGGTTGCACTGCCTAGTGACGAGATGAAGGGACGTATCATCGGACGTGAAGGACGAAACATCCGTACTTTCGAGAGTGTGACAGGGGTAGATATCATTGTCGACGACACTCCGGAAGCGGTTATCCTTTCTTCCTACGACCCATTCCGCAGAGAGATAGCCAAGATGACACTGGAAAGACTGGTGTCTGACGGACGTATCCACCCTGCAAGGATCGAGGAAGTATATAACAAAGCTAAAGAAGAGCTTGAGAAACACGTGCTCGAAGTTGGTGAGGAAGCCCTCTTCAACCTCGGACTGCACAGCGTCAGCAAAGAGATCACACGCCTTCTCGGCCGTCTGAAATACAGAACATCCTACGGACAGAATGTACTCGGACACGCTATAGAAGTTGCGAAGATCACAGGTCTGATGGCTGCTGAGCTCGGACTTAACGAAAAGATAGCGAAACGTGCCGGTCTCCTTCACGATATCGGTAAAGCTATCGACTATGAGGCAGAAGGCTCTCACACTGAGATCGGTGTGGAAGTTGCCAAAAAGCACAAGGAAGACTGGAGAGTACTCAACGCTATCGCTTCCCACCACGGTGAGGAAGAGTTCAAGTGTATCGAGGCTGTTCTGGTACAGGCTGCGGATGCTATATCCGCTTCACGCCCGGGTGCTAGACGTGAGGTTCTCGAGAGCTACATCAAGCGTCTGGAAAACCTTGAGACCATCGCAGGCGGATTCGACGGAGTACAGAAGTCCTACGCTATTCAGGCGGGACGCGAAGTACGCATCATAGTTGAGCCTGAGAAGGTAAACGACGAGAGACTTATTACTCTCTCCAAAGACATCTCTAAACAGATAGAAGATGAGCTCACATATCCCGGACAGATCAAAGTGACTGTCATCAGGGAGGCCAGAGCAGTCGGATACGCAAAGTGAGAATACTCCACATCGGAGATATTATAGGCAGGACAGGCAGAAAGGCGGTTAAAACCTTTCTGCCCCTTGTCCGCCAAGAATATAAGCCTGACATCATCATCGCCAATGCGGAGAATGCATCCGGCGGTTTCGGCATCACATATGCCGTGTATGAAGAGCTGAGAAGGCTCGACATAGACATCATGACCACAGGCAACCATATCTGGGACAACAGGGAGACAGAGACATCCATACATAAGATGGACTGTCTGATACGCCCTGCAAATCTGCCCGAGGGTGTCCCCGGCAACGGATACATCACTATCGAAAGAAGCGGAAAGAAGTTTACCGTAATCAACCTCATCGGAAGAATATATATGGGTCTCTCGGACTGTCCATTTAAGAAGTTCGATGCGATACGATCATATATCGACGAGGGGTTTGTCATGGTGGATTTCCACGCAGAGGCGACCAGCGAAAAGGCTGCTTTCGGATTTTATGCCGACGGCAGAGCAGGGACTGTTGTAGGTACTCATACCCATGTGCAGACATCGGATGAGAGAGTACTCCCAAAAGGGACTCTTTTTCAGACTGATGTGGGCATGTGCGGCGCTCTTAACTCTGTGATAGGGATGGAGAAAGAAGCTCCTATCGAGAGGTTTGTCAAAGGACTGCCGAGGAAATTTGAGGTTGAAAAGAGGGGTAAAATGTTGTTTAATGCCCTGTTTTTTGAGTACGGAGACAATAGAGAGATCACTGATTTTAAAAGGTTGTCAATAACTTCGGGAGATTGATATGGACTACAAGGCTGAGATAAAGAAACTAGCCAAAGAGAGGGATGCCGTCATCCTTGCCCATAACTATCAGATAGATGAGATTCAGGAGCTCGCCGACATCGTGGGCGACTCACTCGGACTTTCCATAGAGGCCGCAAAGGTCGAAAATAAAGTAATAGTCTTCTGCGGTGTGCACTTCATGGCAGAAACAGCGCATATGCTGGCGCCGGATAAGACTGTTCTCCTGCCGAACCTCGACGCAGGCTGCCCGATGGCAGATATGATCACAGGCGAAAAACTGCGTGAGTTCAAGAAAGACTATCCAAATGCAACGACCGTATGCTACGTGAACTCCAGCGCAGATGTTAAATCAGAGTGCGACCTCTGCTGTACATCAGGAAACGCCGTTAACGTCATCAAGAGCATCGAGTCAGACCAGATAATATTTGTACCTGATAAAAACCTCGGTCACTACGTACAGAGGTTCACCGATAAAGAGGTCATCCTCTACCCGGGCTTCTGCCCGATACATAACAGACTGACACCCAAGCAGGTGGAAGATATGATGGCTAAATACCCTGACGCAGAGTTTGTCGCTCATCCTGAGTGCCCGCCTGCGGTGGTAGAGATGGCGCATCACGTCTGCTCCACATCCGGACTGTACGGATACTGCAAGAACAGCGATAAAAAGCAGTTCATAATAGGAACAGAGAAGGGTGTCGGATACCGTCTCAGAAAAGAAAACCCCGATAAGGAGTTTATCTTTGCATATGATGATTTCGTATGTAAAAATATGAAGAAGACGACCCTTAAAAATGTCTATGAGTGTCTGCGTGATATGAGCAATGTCATCACCGTGGACCCGGAGATAACGAAAAAGGCTGTTACCTGTATCGACAGAATGCTCGCTATTCCAAGAAACGAATAGTTTACGGGCTCTCTGCTATAGTCAAATACTATAGTTCGATACCAGATATCAAAAAACTAAATATAGTGGTTGAAGTTTAAAACAGTTATGCTATTATTTTTGAAATCTTAAAATCGAAGTTTTATAAGCTGTTTATATTTGGTTATTAACTGTTTAAACTACTGCTATTTATAAAGATAAGGCGTGTACTTATTTTAGAACACGCAATGGAGTTTTTGTGAAAAAAGTAGCACTTGCATCTGACCACGGCGGATATCAGCTCAAAGGCGAGATAATCGACTACCTCAAATCAAAGAATTATGAACTGATCGACCTCGGGACAAACTCTGAGGAATCCGTGGACTACCCTGAATACGGAGCAAAGGCAGCTCAGGCTATTATAAACGGTGAGGCAGACTGCGCCATCATCATGTGCGGTTCAGGAATAGGCATATCCATCGCCGCAAACAAGTTTAAAGGCATACGTGCCGCGCTCTGCTTTGATGCTTATACTGCGAAGATGTGCAGGCAGCACAACGACGCAAACATCATGGCAATAGGCGGCAGGATAACAACAATAGACAGAGCAAAAGATATGGTGGACCTCTTCCTCGAAACTGACTTTGAAGGGGGCAGACACCAGCGCAGAATAGATAAACTCGACGAGCTTGCAGCGGACAGCTGGAAGTAAGTTCTTAAAGGGAAGGGAATTATATTATGGGTCTTTACGAACTGACCAAAGGATTTGATCCTGAATTATACGATGCAATGATGAAAGAAGTCGAAAGACAGGAAACACACGTTGAGCTGATCGCCAGCGAAAACTTTGTTTCCCCTGCCGTGATGGAAGTACAGGGCTCTGTGCTGACAAACAAATACGCAGAAGGATATCCTGATAAGAGATACTACGGCGGATGCGAATTCGTCGATATAGCTGAAAAGCTCGCTATCGAAAGAGTGAAAGAGCTCTTCAATGTTAAATACGCAAACGTTCAGCCGCACTCGGGAAGCCAGGCTAATATGGCTGCTTACTTCGCTCTCATCGAGCCGGGCGACACCATACTCGGCATGAACCTCTCCCACGGCGGACACCTCACACACGGCAGCCCTGTAAACTTTTCAGGAAAGCTGTATAACGTAGTGCCTTACGGTGTTTCCGAAGATACTGAGACAATAGACTACGAAGCACTCGAAGCACTTGCGAAAGAGCACAAGCCGAAGCTCATCATAGCCGGCGCATCTGCTTATCCGCGCATCATCGACTTCAAGCGTTTCCGTGAGATAGCTGATATGGTCGGTGCTTACCTTGTGGTGGATATGGCGCACTTCGCAGGACTCGTTGCCGCAGGCGTACACCCGAGCCCGACAGAATACGCACACATAACAACATCGACAACACATAAAACTCTGAGAGGACCAAGAGGCGGTATCATCCTTACAAACGATGAAGAGATCGCTAAAAAGATCAACTCAAGGATATTCCCAGGTTCTCAGGGCGGACCTCTCATGCACGTTATCGCTGCAAAGGCTGCCGCTTTTAAAGAGGCTCTCTCTCCTGAGTTTAAGGAATACCAGAAGCAGGTAGCCGCAAACGCTAAGAAGCTCGCTGCCACACTTATGGAAAGAGGCTACAGAATAGTATCCGGCGGAACAGACAACCACCTGATGCTCGTGGACCTCACAAAACAGGATATAACAGGTAAAGACGCCGAAGCCGCTCTCGGCAAGGCGAACATTACCGCCAATAAAAACACGATACCATTCGAGACACGCAGTCCTTTCGTGACAAGCGGTATCCGTCTCGGTGCTCCTGCCGTTACCAGCCGTAACATGAAAGAGCCTGAGATGGTGGTTATAGGTAACGCTATAGCCGACGTGCTCGACAATATAGATAATGATGCCAAGATCGAAGAGGTTAAAGGCAGAATCAAAGAACTTTGCGGAAATTTCCCGCTTTATAAAGGGAAACTCTATTAGAAATAGTATGTGGTTTGCCGTGTAAACGGCAAGCCACACTAAGTCATTCTGAGCTGCTTGAATAGCAGCGTGAGAATCTCAGACAGAAGCTGAGACCCTGACGTCAAAGCCAGGCTTTTCCTCAGGGTGACGTTTTAATATTCATGAGACCGCAGGTTCTGTCATAAGGAGACACTTATGCACGAAAGACCTGACTGGGACGATTATTTTATTGAGATGACCAATGTCGTCAAAAAACGCTCCACATGCCTGAGAAGACAGGTAGGGGCGCTCATCGTCAAGAACCATCACATCCTCGCCACAGGGTACAACGGAGTGCCCAGCGGAATCAGACATTGCAGCGAGACAGGCTGTCTGCGTGAACAGATGAAGATACCTTCGGGGCAGAGGCATGAGATATGCCGCGGACTGCACGCAGAACAGAATGCCATCGTACAGGCTGCCTATCACGGCATCAGCATCAACGGCGCAGTGCTCTACTGCAACACAAAGCCGTGCTCCATATGCGCAAAGATGATATGCAACTCAGGCATCACAAAGGTCATATACGAACAGGACTATGCGGATCCTCTCGCTGAAGAGATGTTCTACGAAAAAAAGATACAATTGATAAAATACGAGCCGAAAGGAACGTTTTGATATGCCATATTTCGGATTTAAAGGCGGAATACACCCAAAGTATAACAAGTCCGCCACAGAGGCTAAATCTGTAGAGACCCTGCCAGTCGAAGTAGGCGAGGTCGTCCATATACCGCTGGCACAGCACATCGGAGCCCCTGCGAAGGTTCTCGTCAAAAAGAATCAGCAGGTGAAAACAGGCGAGCCGATAGGCGAAGCAGCGGGATTCATCAGCACCACCATTCACAGCTCCGTTACGGGGAAGGTTGTCGCCGTAGGCACAGTGCCGCACCCTGTGGGCGGGCGTGTCCCCGGTGTCAGCATAGAGGTCGAGGAGGTCGGCGACGGCTACATGCCTCTGGAGGACGCTGCGACATTTCAGCGTGCCGTCATGTTCGGCGGTATTGCGGGTATGGGTGGAGCGACATTCCCTTCACACGTAAAGCTGTCTCCGCCGAAAGATGTTGATGCGCTTCTGATAAACGGTGCAGAATGCGAGCCTTACCTCACATGTGACCACCGTATAATGCTGGAGCGTACCGAAGACATCATAAAGGGCGCATCCATCATCCGTGAAAAGCTGAACCTCGAAAGACTCGTGGTCGGCATAGAAAAGAACAAACCCGATGCCATAGCGGCATTTAAAAAATATGAGAAAGAATACAACTTTGAGCTTGTGGAGCTTGAGGTTAAATATCCACAGGGCGGTGAGAAACAGCTCATCAAAGCCTGCCTCGACAGAGTCGTGCCCGAAGGCCAGCTCCCTATGGAGGTCGGCGTTATAGTGCACAACGTGGGCACATGCGCTGCGATATATGATGTCGTAGAGCATAAAAAGCCTCTGTATGAGAGGATGGTGACCGTGACGGGCGCAGTGAAAGAGCCGAAGAACCTTATGGTCAGGGTGGGGACACCAGTTTCAAAGCTCATCGAATACTGCGGAGGCTTTACGGGGAAACCGAAAAAGATAGTAATGGGCGGACCTATGATGGGGCTCGCTATCACAACAATAGACACCCCTGTGATGAAGGGGACAAGCGGTATCCTGGTATACCGTGAGGAAGATATGCCCGACCTGAAGCAGTACAAATGTATGCGCTGCGGAAGGTGTATCGAGGCATGCCCGATGGGGCTCATACCTTCTGCGATGGACAGGTTCGTTATAAAGGAGCTGTATGAATCATTAGCCGACTGGCACGTTATGAACTGTATCGAATGCGGATGCTGTTCTTACGTTTGTCCTTCCCGAAGGACGCTCGCCAGCGGATTTAAAACATCGAAACGTATCGTGGCGGGCATACTGCGTGCGAGAGAGGAGAACAAAAATGGCTGATAAACTTATGGTTATGTTCTCTCCCCATGATCGTGACCCGATGACAACCAATAAGGTAATGATGCTTGTCGTGGCAGCTCTTATGCCGTCGATGATAGGCTCTATATATTTCTACGGACATTACGCCGTGAAGGGCTACCTGCTCACTATCCTGTTCTGTGTCGGCTTCGAATATCTCTTTGATAAGATATCGGGCAGGGAATCGCAGATAAAGGATAATTCGGCACTGCTGACGGGCTTTCTGCTGGCTATGAACATGCCTGCGGGGGCTCCGTGGTGGCTTATGCTGGTAGGTTCTTTCGTGGCTATAATCGTTAGCAAATCCGTCTATGGCGGGCTAGGGCAGAACCCTTTCAACCCCGCTCTGGTGGGCAGGGTGTTTCTGCTGATCGCATGGCCTGCGGAGATGACCGCATGGATAGTCCCACAGACGGTGAAGAACGGTCTTGTCTTCGACGCTGTTTCGACTGCTACGCCTCTCGGCTCTATGAAGGCCGACCTGCTTAGTCAGGGGCACGTAGTAGCGGGGAATATCGCCCCCATTATGGATCAGCTGATAGGTAATGTCAGCGGATGTCTCGGCGGTGATTCCGCTCTGCTCGTTATGCTCGGCGGTTTTATGCTTCTCCAGCAGCGTGTGATAAGCTGGCACATCCCTGTTTCATTCATCGGTACGGTATTTGCGCTGACAGGCGTATACTGGCTGATTGCACCGGATCAGACCATCAACCCCGTGCTGCACATCGTCAGCGGCGGTGTGATGCTCGGTGCTTTCTTCATGGCTACAGACTATGTCACATCTCCTATGGTGAAAAGGGCTCAGCTCATCTTCGGATTTGGCTGCGGTCTTATTACCGTTATTATCAGACTTTTCGGCAGCTATCCCGAGGGGGTCGGCTTTGCCATACTTATAATGAATGCCTTCGTGCCGCTTCTCGACAACTACATGCGTCCGAAGAGCTTCGGGGAGGCTTCGAAATGAAGAACTCTCCGATAAAGATGGTGATAGTGCTCATCGTCATCACACTGATATCATCCCTTATCCTTTCCACCGTATATTCGGGCACAAAGGATAAGATAGCAGAGGAATACCGCAAAGACTTCCTGAAAGGTCTGAAGGTTGTTCTGCCCGGATTCGACAACGAGCCCGACCTTGATTTCAAAGACATGGAAGGGAAGAAGATATACATCGGACGCAAAGGCGGAGAGGTCTTCGGATACGCCGTGCGCTCCGTATCGCCGAAGGGATACTCCGGTGATATCGGCATCCTCGTGGGTGTGGACACACACGGAAAGATACTCGGCGTAGAGATACTCCAGCATGCGGAGACCCCCGGTCTGGGTAATAAGATCGAGGATAAAAGCTGGAAAGACACATTTGTCGGGCTGGGTAAAGACTCAAAGATCGCCGTTAAGAAAGACGGTGGAGACATAGACGAATTCAGCGGAGCTACGATATCACCACGTGCGGTGTGCGAAGCTGTGAACAGTGCCCTTGATTTCCTCGGGCGATATGCTGTGGAGGCGAACTGATGGACTTTAAAACCTTCACCAACGGAATTTTCGGAAACAACCCTGTAATGAAGCAGGTGCTCGGGCTTTGTCCTGCGCTTGCCGTTACTACATCTGCCATAAACGGAATAGGGATGGGGCTTGCCACCACTGCTGTTCTGATAGGTTCTAACTCTGTGGTGTCTCTGGTGAAAAACCTGATACCCGCAAAGGTGCGCATACCAGCCTATATCGTTATCATCGCCAGCTTTGTGACGGTGGTGGACCTTGTGATGAATGCGTACGTGCATGACCTGCATAAAGTTCTCGGGCTTTTCATCCCGCTGATAGTTGTGAACTGTGTCGTACTCGGGCGTGCGGAGAGCTTCGCTTCGAAGAACGGGCTTTTCAGCTCTATACTGGATGCCGTGGGTACGGGGCTCGGGTTTACCCTTGCTCTGTTTGTGCTCGGTGCAGTGCGTGAGGTCTTGGGGAACGGCTCTGTCATGGGATTCGACCTTTTCGGTGCAGGGTTTAAGCCTTCTATCGTTATGATACTTCCCCCCGGTGCGTTCATCGCCCTCGGATTCCTTATGATGCTTTATAACTTTGTCGAAGAGCGCAAACGTGTGAAAAGAGGGGGTGAATAATGGAATTATTCGTCATCTTTGTCGGCGCAGTACTGGTTAACAACCTCGTACTCGCAAGATTCCTCGGTATATGCCCTTTCTTCGGCGTTTCTAAAAAGGTGGAGACAGCCATAGGCATGAGTCTCGCCGTTACATTTGTAATGGCTGTGGCGGGTGTTATAACATGGATAGTGCAGTATACCGTGCTGAATAAGTTCGGCCTGCAATACCTTCAGACCATCGTTTTCATCCTTATCATCGCCTCCCTCGTACAGTTTGTGGAGATGGTGATAGAGAAGACATCTCCGGACCTTTATCAGTCTCTGGGTATCTTCCTCCCTCTGATAACGACCAACTGCGCCATCCTCGGTGCGGCTATAATAAACATTCAGGTAGGATACACATTCGTTCAGATGCTCGTGTTCACCATCGGCTCGGCACTCGGTTTCGGGCTGGCTCTGGTGCTCTTTGCGGGTATAAGGGAACGTATAGACCTGTCTGACATTCCGTATTATTTCCGTGGTATGCCTATAGCATTCATCACTGCGGGGATACTCGCTCTCGCCTTTATGGGCTTCAGCGGGCTGGTGTAGGTGAGCATATGATAGCAGCGATAATAACAATGGCGGCAACAGGCTTCATCGCAGGTCTGGGGCTGATGTATGCCTCACAGAAATTTAAAGTGGTAAAAGACGAACGCATCGAAAAGATAAATGAGATGCTCCCCGCTGCGAACTGCGGCGGATGCGGATACCCCGGCTGTATGGCTCTCGCCGAGGCGATAGTAGCAGGAAAGGCAGCACCCGATGCATGCCCCGTCGGCGGTAAACAGCTGGCTAAGGATATCGCATCATACATGGGTATGCAGGTCTCCACAGGCTCTAAAAGGGTCGCAAGGGTCTGCTGTAACGGCGGTATGGAAAACGGCGTGGAAAAGTATGAATACTACGGCCCGCGCGACTGCAACAGCGTGACGCTCCTCGCAGGGGGAAAGAAGCTCTGCACATATGCATGTGTTGGTGAGGGGAGCTGTGTGAAGTCATGCGCCTTTGACGCTATGTATATGGGCAAGGACGGCATACCGAGGATAGTGCCTGATAAGTGTACTTCCTGCGGTAAGTGTGTCGCTGCGTGCCCTAGAAAGCTCATAAAGCTGATACCCGAGGATAAGCCTTTCATCGTGTCCTGTATGTCGAAAGACAAAGGTCCGGATGTTAAAAAAGCTTGCAAGGTGGGTTGCATCGGCTGTAAGATGTGTGAGAAGAAATGCCCTGTCGGGGCTATCGACGTGGACAGTTTTCTGGCGGTTATAGACCCTGTGCCATGCACCGCATGCGGTGAGTGTGAGAAGGTCTGTCCGACAGGCGCGATAAGAAATTTCAAAAATCTGAAAATTTAACTTAAATTCGACGCAATAATGACGATTTATATTTCATGCCGTATTTTGACGGCTCATAGGGATAGTAGCAAACTGCCTTTGAAAATATAAATTGTTGCAGTGCTGAGATTTAGGAAAAACCTTCCTCAGTAAGATTCCTGCACCACTAAATATGACTTTGGAGTGTAGTTTGTGGCTTCGCCTTTGAACAAACAAGGATTACTTGTCGAGGATAAAATATCTCTTATGAACAGGCTCAGTACGTTTTACCGTATGAGCGAGTTCTTTTTCAATCTGGACAGAGATATCGTGCGCACCGCAAACGATTCAAACATAAATCACGTAGACCTTACATCCGTAGACAGAAAACAGCGTCAGTATAAGATGGCAGCCGAAAAGATAAGAGAGATATGCGAAAGGCTGAAGCTGCTCGACGACGACGGAAAAGACCCCGAACACCTTGTCAAAAGGAAAGAGCTCCTCAAGCGGAAACTTCTGAAACTTACCAAAACAATAGACGACATATCTTAATACGTTAAAACTGTTGACCCCTGCGCATCCATTATAATAAAATGTGAAGACATCCAAAGGGGGATACGATGAAACGAGCTCTGATATTTCTTACAATTGCGATCATGCTTACTGCCTGTGTCGGCGGTCCGAAGACTGTAGTCGGCATACAAAAGATCAAAACTTCGCCCAGCTTTGACCCTGCCACGGTGAACAGAGTCGCCATTGTTGATTTCAATACTAACGAGGGGATGAAGTACAACCCTTCCGTCATCGCAGATAAATTCACTGCGGAGCTTGTAGGCAGTGAGATTTTCTCCCTTATGGATAGGAACGACATCAAAAAGATCATGTATGAGGTCGGCTTTCAGAATAAATCTTCCCTCGCAGGCGTGCTGAATGATGCTACCCTGCAGAGGCTTTCCGCTATGGGTGCAGACAGTATCCTCACGGGTAATCTGGTATCGCTGAAACAGTCTGAAAGGAATGGTCTGATACTCTTCTCCGAGGCTCACCTCACAGCCAAGCTGCTGAAGATAGAGTCGGGCGAGGTCATATGGTCTGCCGAAATACAGAAACGCTCTAAGTCCAATAAAGGCGAGGATGCAGAACCCGCAGAGGTACTGCTCGCCGACATTATCGAAGAGATGTGCATTCCGCTCAACTCGGAGAATAAGGTCAAAGGACTGATGAAGAAACTGTTCTAAGCCTTATTCTTACTTTCTAAAACGATGAGAACCCTTGAGCTGTTAAAGCTCTCGTCAGGGTCGTAGAATATCTGCTCGGATTCGAGACTGATATCTTTCATTACGGTTATGTCGAATTTATCTTTCAGGTGCGGGTTTGCCTTTAATATCTGCTCGGGCGTGTTGCGCCTGTCGCAGAGGAGTATGGTGTCCTCGGATACTGCCGTGAGGTCGTTCTCCTCTTCTCTCACGGATTTAAAGCGGAAATCCTGCCACGAATTTTTGATATTTGCGAACCCTGCGGAGACACTGCTCACACCGGGGATGACCTCTACGCTGTCTCTGCCGAAGTGCTGAATGATGAACTTCGCCAGTGAAAAGAAGCCCGCATCGCCAGATACCAGCACGCCGATCTTTTTACCCTTGTGCTGTTCGATGTATTCTATGCTGCCTGTGCGCATTCTGTCGGGGCAGTAGCTCTCTTTATGAGGAGCGAAGGCGTCCACATCCTCTCTGAAGCCGATGATGACGTCCTGCTCGTCTATTGCTCTCTGTCCCCTTACGGTGATGAGGTCTTTTGCTCCGGGGCCTATTGAAATAATTGTAATGTTGTATGTGTTCTCACTCATTGTTTTACCATGTTTCTAATCTTTACAATTATATTACATTCACGCTGCCGTTCCAGCAATCGGAAATCCTTAATAAACACGTATAGTTTTTGAATTGAACAGTTGAAAAATATCGAAATTCTGTTAAAGTCATTCGGAGGTAAAATGCCATGAAACCTGAAATGATTGTAGCTCTTGACTTCGATAATCTCGACTCAGCAAAAAAGATAGTGGAAAGCGCCGGAGATGCCGTAGACTGGTATAAAGTCGGGCTTGAACTTTTTGTGGCTGACGGACAGAGAGTCATCGAATATCTTAAAAACAAACAGAAGAAAATATTTCTCGATCTGAAATTTCACGATATACCGAACACTGTGACAAGCGCCGTTATGGCTTCGCTCAAGTATGAGACAGACATGGTGAACATGCATACTCAGGGCGGACCCGAGATGATGAAGACCACAGTGGAAAAGATAGACGAATACTGCGCAAAGACAGGCGTGGCGAGACCTCTGCTGATAGGCGTGACACTGCTCACCAGCCTCGACGAGGAATACCTGAAGCTGAACAGGCTCGGGTTTGAGACCAGCAGAGACTATGTGATACACCTCGCAGAGACAGCGAAAAAGAGCGGTCTGGACGGAGTGGTATCTTCAGCTCAGGAGACACCTTTCATCAAAGGCTCCGTCGGAAAAGACTTTATAACCGTTACTCCGGGTATCAGACCTCTGACAGCATCCGTGGATGATCAGAAGCGTGTTGTAACACCGAAGGACGCAAAAGATATGGGAACAGACTTCATTGTTATAGGAAGGCCAGTGACTAAGGCGGAAGACCCTAAAAAAGCAGCAATGGAGATCAAGGGGGAAATGTGTTAAGCAAAGAACAAATACTTGAGATTTACAAAAGACATGATGCACTTCTTGAGGGGCATTTTCTGCTCTCTTCAGGGCTTCATTCAGATAGATTCTTACAGTCTGCGCTCGTTATGCAGTATCCTGTGATAGCCGAGCAGGTGGTACAGGAGCTCGCTCTGCAGATGTACGATGTGAAGTTCACCACTGTTGTCAGCCCGGCAATCGGCGGCATACGTTTCGGATACGAATTTGCAAGACAGCTAAAGAAAAGATCACTTTTCACCGAAAGGGTAAATGAGGTGATGACTTTCAAAAGAGGATTCACACTTGAGCCGGGCGAGAAAGTTGTGGTAGCCGAAGACGTGGTCACAACAGGTAAGTCCACTAAAGAGTGCATAGATGCAGTTACAGCCGCAGGCGGTGATGTTATCGCCGTTACATGCCTCGTAGACAGAAGCAACGGTGCTGCGAAGTTTGACATCCCGTTCTTCCCTCTCGTGCAGGTTGACGTCAGCGTTTTCGATCCTGCTGACTGTCCGCTTTGTAAGAAAGGTCTGGACGTTGTTAAACCGGGCAGTAGAAATATTAAATAAAAGACATATCTTACTATTAGTGTGTGGTGCTGACAAAGGGGAGTGTTAGCTTTTGGAAAAAATAACAGAAGTTGATAAATTTTTAACAATAAACCAGAAATTACTGATCGAAGTTAAGGTCGGTGACCATGCAGGTGTGTATGATTCCCGTATCGAGGATATGGATAAGAGCTCATTGCACATTTCGATGCCTTCGGAAAAGGGCGTGACAATACCGCTTAAGCCGAATACGAAGCTGCATGTGTCTTATGTCATGGACAGAGGACGCCTCAGCTTTAAAACCGTGGTCGAGGACAGATTCATGGATCCTCTTCCTATGCTTAAGGTTACTAAGCCTGATCTGCTGTTTCGTGAGGAACTTCGTTCATTTTTCCGTGTAGATACGAGAATTCCTGTTAAACTTATGGTAGACATAGATGAAGGGGATATAATAAAGCAGAAGCTCTTCGAAGGTAAAATAATAGATATGTCCGGCGGCGGATGCAGGGTTTTCACCCCTGCGCCTATTAAGAAGGGCGATGTTTTCGAGATGTTTTTTCAGGGCGAGCTGGAGAAGCTCGAATCTGTAAAAGTAGAGGCGAAACGCATTAGAAAAGTAGAAGAGAACTTTGAGGTAGGCTCGGAATTTTACGGCATATCTCAGAGTGAAAGAGATAAAGTTATTAAATATGTCTTTAAAAGGCAGGTTGAGCTCAGGAAATTGATAGGATAGGAGGACAGTATGGGCTTTAACAGTGAGAAGACTGAATTCGGCGAAAAACATATTGAAACTCTCTATCCCGTTAATGAGCTGGACTCCTATAACGGTGAAGAGCTGAAGAAGTATTCCGGCGATGTTCTTCCCGGTGTGGATGCCATCATAATAAACTTCTCAAAGGTCAGCTACCTTAACAGCAGCGGACTGAGAGAGCTTATCCAGATACTGAAACTGCTGAAGGAGAACAATAAGATACTCCTTCTGACCAGTGTGAATAGTGAGATCATGAAGATCTTCACCAGTACAAACCTTAACAGACTCTTCAACATTTACGACACGAATGAAGATGCTCTGAACTTTCTCTCCTGAGAGGGTGATTTGTCAGAAAAATTATATTTAGACTCCCTCAGTTTAAAAGAACTGCAGGAGACAGTCCTTGCGCGCGGTATGAAAAAGTTCCGTGCGACACAGATATACAAATGGCTTCATCATAAGCGTGTGGAATCCCTTTCTGAGATGACGGATCTTTCCGTTGCAGACAGAGAGGCGCTCTCCGCCATTGCTACCTTTACCGTTATGGAGGTTGAGGATATACGCACGTCCAAGCAGGACGGCTCTGTCAAATTCCTCTTCAGACTGGGAGACGGCGAACACATCGAAGCAGTTATCCTGAACGACGGACGCAGATATACCGCATGTATATCATCACAGGTCGGCTGCCGTATGGGGTGCACTTTCTGCTCCACGGCGAAGCTGGGGCTGGTGCGTAATCTCACAATGGGCGAGATAATAAAGCAGGTGAAACGCCTGAACGAATATCTGGCAGAGAAAGAGACACACCTGCACAACCTCGTTTTCATGGGGATGGGCGAGCCTCTGGACAACCTTGAAAATGTAAAGAACGCTCTGGATGTACTCCTCGACGATGACGGGTACGGATTTTCCCACAGGAAGATAACGCTCTCCACATGCGGGGTAGCGGACAAGATCGAAGAGCTGTTCAAAATGGATACCCCTGTGAACCTCGCAGTATCCATAAATTCACCCGACCAGTCGAAAAGGAAGGAAGTGATGCCCGTCGCAAACAAATTCCCCCTTACGGAGCTGATGTCTGTCCTGAAAAAAGTGCCTCTGCAAAAGAGAAAAAATATCACCATCGAATACGTTCTTTTAAAAGGGATAAACGACAGCATGGAAGATGCGAAGAAGCTCGTTAACCTTCTGAAAGGGATGGATAAAATAAAAGTTAACCTGATAACCTATAACACAGGCGGGAGTGGAGACTACGAGCCTCCGTCTGCAAAAGATACTTTAAAATTTCAGGAATATCTGATAAATAACAAAATCGGTGTATTTATCCGAAAGTCTCTCGGAAGCGACATAGAGGGCGCATGCGGACAGCTGAGAGCTAAGCATGATGCAGAAGCCCAATGCTGAAACTTTGATATTGAACCTGCAAAGGGGAGTGCTGAATGAGCGAAGGAAACTTTGAGAAGAAGATAAAGAATCTGGAAGAGATAGTTGAAAAGCTGGAAAGCGGCGAACTTGATATAGAAGAGACCCTCGGTCTGTTTCAGGACGGGATGAAGCTGGGGAAAGACTGCCGTAAGATGCTTGACGAGATAGAAGACAAGGTAAACAAGGTTCTCTCTGCCGAGGGCGGAGAGGTCGAAACGGAGCGGTTTGATGGCTGAGTTTAACATGCAGAGCTACCTCAAATTCTGGGGGAGCAAGGTTGAGGAATTTTTCGAAACATACATGACATGTCCTGACGACCATGTGAAGGGTCTGGTGGATTCAATGCGCTATTCCCTCTTTGCCGGCGGGAAGAGACTGCGCCCAGGGCTGATATACTCATCATACGGCATATTCGAGGGATACTTTGATAAGGTCACTCCTTTTGCTGCTGCTGTCGAGATGCTCCATACATATTCGCTGATACACGACGACCTGCCCGCAATGGACGACGACGACTACCGCAGGGGCAAGCCGACAAACCATAAAATGTTCGGCGAAGCGACAGCCATCCTCGCAGGGGACGGACTGCTCACAAAGGCTTTCGAGGTTATGTGCAACACTGAGATAAATCCCGACGTGGAGTGCTCTCAGATGCTCGAAGCCGCATACAAGCTGGCTGAAGCCACAGGCGACAGAGGCATGGTGGGCGGACAGTTCGCAGATATGGAGGCAGAGGACGGTGTCTTCAACGCATCCACTGTGGACTTCATACATATGAATAAAACATCAAGGCTGATATCATACTGTTGTGAGCTCGGCTCCATACTCGGTTTCGGCACAGAGGACGATAAGAAGCGCATGCGTGAGTACGGTATGCGTATAGGTCTTGCATTTCAGATAGTAGACGATATATTGGATATAACATCAACGACGGAAGAGCTCGGGAAAGATGTCGGCAGCGACGAAGAAAACGGCAAAGCGACATATCCTGCTCTGCACGGTCTGGATGAATCCCACAGAAAAGCGGAGCTTCTCATAGAGGAAGCCCTTGAAATAATCTCCCCATACGGCAAGACCGCAGAGCCGTGCAGGGAAATAGCCAAATTCATAATAGAGAGAAAGAACTAGGAAATGTCTTATCTGGATAGTTTAAAACTGCCTGATGATATAAAAGAATTATCATACGAAGACCTCGAGAGGGTTGCCGAAGACGTCAGACGCAGGATCATCGATACCTGCTCAAAGACAGGAGGCCACCTTGCGCCCAGCTTAGGCGTTGTGGAGCTCACTATTGCTCTGCTCAAAACATTCAATGCCGAGCACGACCGCATCATATGGGACGTAGGTCATCAGTCATACGCATACAAAATACTCACCGACAGAAAGGACAGGTTTCATACCCTGCGCCAGTTCAAAGGGATATCGGGCTTTAATAAAGTCTCCGAATCATCCTTTGACGCTTTCGGTGTGGGGCACACCAGCACATCCATATCCGCAGGTCTAGGCATGCGTCTCGCAGACGACATAATAGGCCGTGAGCGTAAAATAATCTCTGTGATAGGCGACGGCGCCATGACAGCGGGGATGGCTTTCGAGGCGCTGAATAACCTCGGAGAGCTGGATAAGGACATGGTGGTCATACTGAACGACAACGAGATGTCCATCAGCCCGAACGTAGGCGGTTTCTCGCACTATCTGTCTAATATGATGACAAGCAAATTCTACACCCGTGTCCGCAAAGAGATACAGCATCACTTAGAGGAAAAGCCTCTGGGACCGAGGCTCCTCGCCATCGCTAAAAAGATGGAAGAGGGGATGGTCGGCTTCTTCACTCCTGGGATACTCTTTGAGGAGCTCGGACTTCGATATATAGGCCCTGTGCAGGGGCACAAGGTCAAGGACATCGTAAAAGCCTTCGAAAATGCGAAAGGTCAGGACGGCCCCGTCCTCATCCACGTGCTTACAAAGAAAGGCAAGGGCTATAAGCCCGCCGAGGATAACCCTTCGAAGTTTCACGGTGTTGCCTCATTCGATATCGAAACAGGCGAATCCGTTAAGATCGAAGGTGCGAAGTCTTACACCGAGATATTCGGTGAGACCCTCGCCGAGATGGCAGATTGCAATCAGCGCATTGTCGGTATATCCGCTGCCATGAAGGACGGTACGGGTCTGAACATTTTTGAAAAGAAATTCCCCGAAAGGGTCTTTGACGTCGGTATAGCCGAACAGCATGCGGTAACACTCGCATCGGGTATGGCTATCAGCGGCATGAAGCCTTTCGTCGCAGTATATTCGACATTTATGCAGCGTGCATACGACCAGATAATCCACGACGTAGCTCTGCAGAACCTTCCTGTGGTTCTCTGCCTCGACAGAGGCGGGCTTGTGGGTGCGGACGGTCCTACACACCACGGTGCATTCGACATATCATTCCTTAGATGTGTGCCGAACCTCACCGTTATGCTTCCCAAAGACGGCTTTGAGCTGGTCTCCATGATGAAGCTGGCGGAGAATATGAGCTCTCCTGTTGCGCTGAGATACGCAAGGGGCGCAGCGGGCAATTATCCTGAGCTTGCCGATCAGAAGGTCATTCTGGGCGAGCCGGAGGTTGTAAACAAGGGCGCAGATATCGCCATTGTTTCCGCAGGGCACATATTCGAAGAGGCGTACAAAGCCTATAACACTCTGAAAGCAGAGGGGTATAATCCTACTCTGGTCAACCTGCGCTTCCTTAAACCTCTCAGCGAGAAAGCTATCGCCGATGCACTTGGCGGGGCGAAGATCGTCGCAACGGTTGAGGAAGGCAGCGTAAAAGGCGGAGCAGGCGAAGAGGTGCAGTCTATTCTCATGGATAAAGGCATAGGTGCGAAGGTGCTTAAATTCGGACTGCCTGACACATTCATAGAGCACGGCGACCTGAAAAGCCTCCGAAGCATAGCAGGGATAGACGCCGAAACCATCGTAAAACGTATCAAAGAAAACATCTGATATGGCTAAGGTGCGCAAGGAACGGATAGACCATCTCCTTGTGGAGCGGGGTCTCGCCGAAGACACCCGTGAGGCGGCAAAGTTCCTTATGGCGGGGATAGTCGTTGTGGACGATCACCGTGTGGACAAGGCAGGGACAATGTTTCCCGAGACAGCCATCGTCCGCCTGAAAAGCCATCATATCCCATACGTCAGCAGAGGCGGGCTTAAGCTCGAGAAAGCTCTCCATGTTTTCCATCTGGATTTCAAAGATAAAGTAGTGATAGATATCGGTGCATCCACAGGGGGCTTCTCTGATGTCTCCCTTCAGAACGGTGCGGGCGAGGTCTTCGCCGTGGATACGGGGAAGGGACAGCTGGACCCTAAGGTGGCTAACGACAGCCGTGTGACCGTGCTGGATGCTACAAACTTCCGTACTATAAAATTCGAGACCATAGGCAAAAAGGCGGATATATTCGTCGCCGATGTGTCGTTCATATCGCTTTCCATGATAATACCTTCGTGCATACAGTTTGCCCGTGAGGGGAGCGAGTGCGCCTTTCTCATTAAGCCTCAGTTTGAGGCAAAGCCTGGCGAGGTGGACAAGGGCGGGATAGTAAACGACCGAACCGTCCACGAACGTGTTATAATGGAAATAGCCGAATGCGGGGCAGCGCACGGATTTTATCTTCACGGACTTTCTGCATCACCCATAAAGGGCGCAAAAGGAAATGTTGAATATCTTGCCTATTTTGTTTACAATGCCCACGAAGATCAGGCAGAGCTGAAAGATACTGTCAGACAGGTGGTTTATGAAGAATATAGCTATTATCGCCAAACCTCACGGTGACAGAGTAAGGCCGATTATTTACGAGATAATGGGCTTTCTCTCCAGCAGAGGGTGCACTGTGCTGAAAGATAAGCGCACCGCAGAGGTCATAGCAGAGCCCAGTTTCAACAGCGACGAAGAGATTCAGGAGAAGGCAGACCTTGCTGTCGTTCTCGGCGGTGACGGAACGCTCATTTCCGCCGTTCGCATCCTCGGAGACAAAGAAACACCTATACTCGGGATAAACCTCGGCAGGCTCGGTTTCCTCACGGAGACATCGGCAGACCACGCTGTCAGCGCACTGAAAGACGTGCTCGACGGTAACTATATGATGGAGCGCAGGATGAAGCTCCACTCACACCTGCTCCAGATAAACGAAAAAATGCTGGAAATAGATGTCCTCAACGACATCGTTATCAATAAATCAGATGCAGCACGAATATTCGAAACCACAGTATTCATCGACGGAATGCTGGTGAACGAATACCGTGCGGACGGGCTCATCATAGCCACACCCACAGGCTCTACGGCATATTCCCTCGCAGCAGGGGGGCCTATCGTACACCCGAGCCTCGAGACAATGATCATCACGCCTATATGCCCTCAGGGGCTCTCAAACAGACCTATCGTCATATCCGACGAAAGCGAGGTCTGCATAAAGGTGAACGCCGACAAAGGGAGTGTGTCCATCACATACGACGGACAGATATTCCGCAAACTGGATAAGTCCATGACCATCACGGTTAAGAAGGCGAGCACCGTCACAAACCTTATAGTGCCGAAGGATAAGAACTATTACTCACTTTTAAGAGAGAAGCTCGGCTGGGGTATCAGCCAATGCTGAGCATGCTTCGTGTAGAGAACCTCTCCGTCATAGAGTCTGTCACTGTCGAATTCACCGACGGGCTGAACATCATCACAGGTGAGACCGGAGCCGGTAAGTCTGTCTTCATCGGTGCGCTGAACCTTGTGCTCGGTGCCAGATTTAACCGCACGCTATTCCGTGACCCTGAAAAGAAGCTGGTCGTAGAGGCAGAGTTCACAGGGATGGACGAGCTGTCTGAGGATATCAGAGAGCAGTTCGACATAGAGTCCGACATCATCATCCGCAGAGAGATAGACAAGGCGGGGAAAAACCGCATATACATCAACGGACGCATGGCGACTGTCGATCAGCTTAAAGACATCGCCGTTGGATTCTGCGATATACACGGTCAGCACGAGCACCAGATGCTCCTCGACAGCACCACCCACATAGAGTTCATAGACGCTCTGGTAGAGCCTGCTCTGAAAGATAAATACGCACAGACATATGAACGCTACAACACTCTCGAAAAAGATATAAACCGAATAAAGAACAACCGTTCCCAGATATTAAAAGAGAAAGATATGCTCGAATATCAGCTGAACGAGATAGAGAGCATGAACATAGATATCGAAGAGGACAAGCTCATAGACGAAAAGGTGAGCATGCTCTCAAACATGGAAAAGATACTGGAAAGCGCAGCAGGTGCACTCGGAATGCTCCGTGACGGAGAGGTGAATGCATATGACCTCATCTCCTCCGCATCATCCGCCCTGCACGGCGTATCTTCATACAGCTCAGATCTGGAGTCTGCGTCGAATCAGCTCGCCGAGGCGACATACCTCATAAACGATGCTCTCGCCGCCATTGAGAAGGTTGCCGACAGGCAGGACCTAGACCCTGCGGAGCTGGACACCCTGATGGACAGGAAATACCGCCTGCAGAACCTCATGAAGAAGTACGGTCCGGAGCTTGAGGACGTAGTAAAATTCGAAGAGGAAACAGCGGAAAAGCTGAACGATATAAATTTTGGTCAGGATAACTTGGACAAGCTGGAATCTCAGCTTGGAGAAATATATAAAGAATTGTCAGAAGACGCAAAAGTGCTTAATCTCAGGCGTTCTGAGATAGCAAAGAAAATTGAGGCGAAAGTTATTGAATCTCTCGATGAACTGGAACTCAAAAACTGTGTCTTTACTACAGTGTTTGAAGAGGCTGATAAGCTCGATTCTTCCGCCGGTATCCGTGCGGAGTTCTTCATCAGCACAAACCCGGGCTTCGAGCCGGGGCCTCTGACAAAAGTGGCATCAGGCGGAGAGATATCCCGTGTGATGCTTGCTCTGAAAGAGGTCTTTGCCATTGCCGACAGAGTGGGCACGCTCATTTTCGATGAGGTGGACACGGGCATCAGCGGCAGAACGGCTAAAAAGGTCGCAATCAAGCTGAAAAAAGTTGCCTCCAGCAGACAGGTGATAGTTATCACGCACCTTCCTGTTGTGGCTTCTGCGGGTAACAGACACTTCCACATCACAAAGTCGCTGCAGGATGACAAAGCGAAGACGCACATAAGCCGTGTCGAGGATGAAGACAGGCTGAAAGTGCTGGCATCCATGCTGACGGGTGAAATAACTGCATCTGCCATCGGACAGGCGGAAGAGATGATAAAGGATTTGACCAATGCTTCATACATTCGTTGATTTTGTTCTCGGGGCTGTCTCTGATATGGGCTATACGGGGATAGTTTTCCTCATGGCTCTGGAGAGCTCTTTCATACCTTTTCCCAGCGAAGTTGTCGTCCCGCCTGCGGGATACCTCGCCGCACAGGGGGAGATGAACATTTATCTCGTGGTATTAAGCGGACTTCTGGGCTCTCTCATAGGGGCTCTGGTTAATTACTACATCGCGGTCTTCCTCGGAAGGTCGTTCCTCGCGACATACGGCAGATACTTCTTTTTCACTCCGGAAAGGCTGGTAAAGATAGACACTTACTTTAAAAAACACGGCGAGATCACGACATTTGTCGGGCGTCTTATCCCTGGGATAAGGCAGTACATCTCCTTCCCTGCGGGGCTTGGGAGGATGAACGTGCCCAGATTCTGCTTCTTCACATCGCTCGGTGCGGGGATATGGGTCGTTGTCTTGGCTGTGCTCGGCTATGTGGTTGGTAATAATATTGAACTAATCAAATCGAATTTGCGGCCGATTACTATAATAACACTGTGTCTGTTGACCGCTATTGTTGCGGTTTATATTTACTGGCAGAGAAAGAGGAGAGGGAATGAGGCCGCAGCTTAAAATATTATTTATAATTGTCACTATCTTATCGTTTTCTATCACATCATATGCGAATGTTATATCCTATAAGGTGAAGTGGGGGGACACTCTTTATTCTCTCCTTTCCGATAAATTCACCCCGCAGGAGATCATCAATATAAATAAAGAGCTGAAGAGGCTCATTCCGAATTTTACCCTCAAAAAAGGCACCCTCATAAAAGAATCCGAAAACTCTATCACGCTGGTTCCTAATCAGCTGACAGACATCGCCATACACAGGGTCGAGGGGGACTTCGAGCTGGATGTGGTCAAGTATCCTATCCACACTGTTACAGCCGTCGTAGAGGGCGAGATAAATAGCAACCTCATTCAGGCCGTGACAGACAAGGGCGAGAATGCCGAGCTGGCTTTCATGCTGGCATCTATATATGAATGGGAGATAGACTTCTTCCACGCACTGAGAAAGGGCGACAGCTTCAGAATACTGGTGGAGAAGCAGTTCGCCAGAGACAAGTTCATCGGCTACGGCAAGATACTTGCCGCAGATTTTATAAATCAGGACCGCTTTATCAGAGCTCTCTGGTATGAGGGAGAAAAGACAAAAGGTTACTTCAAGCCTGACGGAACATCCCTTAAAAAAGGCTTCCTGAAAGCTCCTCTCAGATATTCACGTATCTCTTCTGGCTACACAGGCAACAGACTGCACCCTGTGACAGGCGAGCGTCAGCCCCACTATGCCGTGGACTATGCCGCCCCTACGGGCACTCCCGTATATGCCACTGCGGACGGATATGTCACCGCCAGGTCATATAAACAGTACAACGGAAACTACATCAAGATAAAACATATGAACGGATACGAGACAATGTATCTGCACCTTTCTAAATTCCGCAAAAATGTTAAGAACGGCTCATATGTCAGACAGGGCGACCTGATAGGCTATGTCGGTGCTACGGGCAGAGCCACAGGGCCGCACCTCGACTACCGCATAAGAAAGAACGGCACATGGCTCAATCCGCTGAGGTTCAAAGCTCCCGATAAAAAGCTCCCTGAGGCTGAAATGGCAGCATTCAGAGCGGCTTCTGCATCATGTGAATATAAGATCGATAATGGATATGCTTATAAATGCGGTGACAGAATCACAATGGTGAGATAGGGGTCAGATAATTCTGACGGCTGTTCATACGTTCTTTTGAATAAAATCTTCCAGATCGGGCTTTATCATCTCAAAAGTGAGATCGTTCAGACACGGGATATCATCTGATATTGCGCATGTGTCCTTTCCGCACGGCTGACACTCCATGCCGAGATTTCTGTATGTATGCATTTCATCAGGATGAACCCAGCTCTTCGGCGACGAACCTATCATGACGAAAGTAGGCGTCTTCTGCGAAACCGCCAGATGGTGCGGTGCAGAGTCGTTCCCTATGTGCATCTTCGCCTGTGAGAGGATGGCAGCGAACTCCGGCATGGTCAGCGAAGGCGCTATGATTATCTTTTGGTTTATATAGCCTGAGTATTCTTTCATACCCTCTGTTATATAATCTTTTTCACCCGGACCGTATGTCAGCAGAACCTGAAAGCCTTTTTCCTCTGCCAGCCAGTTTGCCGTATCGAGGAAATGGCGCATCTTCCATCTTCTGGTGTTTTTCTTATGCGTCGGCGACATTGTGATATACGGCTGTTCCATATCTATCCCTATGCCTGTGACCTTTAGAAAAGCTGATGTAATATCCTGCGGTGTGAAGAAAACTTCCGCACGGCAGTCGTATTTGTCATAAGAGAAATCCGCATCGAAGGGTTTCAGCATGTTCAGCTTTCTTATCCCTGCATAGCTGCCTTCAGCTTTAACGAGCTCGGCGTATGCTTTTTTCCTCTTGGATTTTTCAAATCCGACAGTAACTTTCGCTCCGCCGAAGAGGATGTAATACATAGACCTCGGCGTGTTCTGCGTGTCGAGTATCACGTCGTATCTGTTTTTCCTTATGATCAGCACAGATTTCAGAGTGGAGAATATACCGTTTTTGGGCGATACGGTGTAAACTCTTTTGATATTTGGATTATTTATAAGGAGAGACCTGTTTATGTCGAAAGTGAGAAAATCAACCTCCGCATCAGGATAAAGCCTCTTTATTTCTCTCGGCAGATGGGTTGTGAGTATCACATCGCCTATCTGTTTAAATTGAATTACCAGCCACTTTTTCATAAGATTAATATATACATGACTAACCTGAAATGATAAAGTCGATTCATGAAAAAAGTGAATATTTTCGTCAAATATTTTCATGATAAAGGCGGCGGAGAGCGTGTCTGCTTTAACTTTGTCTCTTATCTCTTAGAGCAGGGTGTCGATGTCCGTGTGATATGCGGAGAGAACAGACTGCACGATGATAAGATGAAAGATATCATCACGGAGACAGGCCTCCTGAAACCTAGCCGATACCTCAAATACACCAGCTTTCACAAACGGGCGCAAAAGCTCATAAAAGGGCTGGACGGCATCCATTTCTCATTTGACCGCATCCCCGGCTGCCATATATACCGCAACGGCTCCGGTCTGCACAGCTCATACGTTACAAAAACACTGGAGCTGCTGCCGAAGAATAAAGCATTTAAAAAATCCATAGCAAGAGCCATTAACCCTGTTAATAAGCACCTGATAGCTATGGAGGAAAAGACATATAAACACCCTGATCTGAAAAGGGTGATACTCAACTCTCAGTTTCTGAAAAGGGAGGTGCTTTCCGCTTTCCCCGAGGCTGAGTCCATCATACAGGTCATCCCGAACGGCGTGGACAAGCTCAGATACAGCTTTGTCAGCGACAGACCTTTCCGCACCCTATACAGCATCAGCGATGAGAAGCGCATAATAGGCTTTGCGGCGAATAATTTTCAGCGCAAAGGGCTCGACCACCTCATCGGGGCTATGGGGCTTCTGGGGGGCGAATTCAGCCTTTTGGTCGCAGGTGACCGCAGTTCCGAGGGATATAAGTCACACATAAAGGACCTCGGTCTTTCAGACAGGATAACATTCATCGGCGGAGTGGATAATATGCAGGGGTTCTATGCCTCCTGTGATGTTATCTGCATGCCTTCGCTTTATGACTCTTTCGGCAATGTGATACCGGAGAGCCTTATGTGCGGGACACCTGTTGTCGTCTCTGCTATGGCGGGGAGCTCTGAGATAGTCAAAGACGGCGAGAACGGATATGTCGTCGAATCGCTGGATAAAGAGACCGTGGCAGACGCCATCAGAAAATGCGCACTGCTGGGTAGAAAGGACTATTCCAGACACGTAATGTCAGAGGAAGAGATGTACGGCAGATATCTGGACGTCATCTCGGAGGTAGCAGGTGAAGGATAGGCTGACTGTCGCATATGTCATGGCCGGGATAGATTTCGGCGGTATAGAAAAGATATTATACGAAGTGGCTCATCAGCTCCGAAACGATAAAGAGATAGATTTCCGCATCATAAACATTTCCGGCACCGGGCGCATATACGAAGATATGCTCAGAGAGGGATTTGATATCCTCACATGCGGGAATGATGAAGACGTTCTTAAAAAATTCAACTTCGGCACCGTCAGAAAGCTCCGTGAGATAATAAAAGAGATGAAGCCTGACGTGGTGCACACCACACAATATAAAGCCGACTATTTCGGCAGGATCGCCTGCATTGGACTGGATGTTAAAGTGCTCACCCACATCCGCAATGCCAGCCTTCACAAAGACTTTTTCCGCAGATACAGCAACATCATACTCGACAGATGGACCGACATGTACGTGTCTGTCTCATCCGTGGTGAAAGAGCTGGTGGATAAGAACTATAACAAAACAGGCAGACCAAGCCTTGTCATGCATAACTTCATAGACCTGAAAAAGGTGGCGAACGCTGCTCCCGCCGATAAAGCATCATTCGGTTTACAGGGGAAGAAAGTGATAATCTCCGTGGGGAGACTGGTCTCTGTAAAGAATATCGATCTGATCATATCAGCCATGCCTCACGTGCTTAAAAAGGTTCCTGATGCGCATTTTCTGGCTGTGGGTGACGGCGGGATGATGAATAAGCTGAAACAGCAGGTTAAAGAGCTAGGGCTGGAGGGAAACGTCACCCTCGCAGGGTACCGCACGGATGTGTTCTCGCTTTTAAAGATGTCTGATATATACGTTATGCCTTCAAGCAACGAAGGTTTCGGCAATGCCCACCTCGAGGCTATGGCGTGCGGACTGCCCGGTGTTTTGTCGGACAGCATCCCTACGAAATCCTTTGCGGAAAGCTGTACTATCTATTGCGAAAATGATGAAAACGTAATAGCAGAAAATATATGCAGAATATTAAGCGATGAGAATCTAGCCTCTGAAATGTCTAAAGAGGCTGTCAGGATAAGCGACGGCTTTTCGGTGGAAAGCTATATAGAAAACTTCAAGGCGATATACAGAGAGCTATGCGATCTCTAGCTTCTCCGGCTTCAGCCCCATACCGTCTCCGAGCCCGAATACATACCATTTAAGCTGTTCGTCTGTCAGCTCGCTGGCGAGCATGAACACGTCAGATTCTTTCTCTCCTTTAAGCAGAAGATTATATGTTTCATTCTCTTTACCGACTTTTTTCTCGAGCAGAAGTGCGACCTTCTTCTCTTCTATGTTCTCGTTGATGTGTCCTAGAACGGAGCATACATTGCTCATGAACTCCATCGATGGCTTCATACAGCACCCCTTTCTTTTATATATACTAGGATATCGGAGATAATGTGTTAATGTTTAGTGGTTTATATGAAAAAAGGGGTAAAAATTTTTACCCCTTTTGACTATATACCCTGTAGAAATTCCTAAGTTACTACCATAACTGGTAGTATTGATTTAGGACTGAAATTGCTAGTTGGTATTCTTTATACCATATACATATACTATTATTCCAATAACTACCAGAAGTACAATGGCAATTACAGATATAGTTATGCATGATGCAAGGTGAGCTATAAGGTTATTATTGCTTATTTCACCTTTTGAACCAAACTGCAGTATAAAATCTTTAAACTGCAGGAAATAGTTTTGTTCCTGCATGATAAACACCTTATGAGCAGTGTGAGTATCCACAAGAGTAGCAAATATCGCAACCCTCAACATGCTCTACCTGTCCGCCACAGTCAGGACACGCACCGTTTTTCACAACTGTGTGGTCGCTGTCGTAGTCGGAGAGGAGCTTATCCACTGTAACACTGTCGTCTGTTTTGCTGACTTTTATCTCTGTCATGCTTGTGGTTGCCTGCTCGAGAGCTTTACCCACCGCATCGGAACAGCTGAGTACGGTGTTTGGTCCGAATCCGTATCTCATGTGACAGCTGATGCCTTTGAGCTGTTTTATGATACGCTCAAGGTTTCCGCCGCTTCTGAGGTCGATGGAGATAAGACGTCCGATAGCCTCACACTGAGACTGAGCACATCCGCCCGCTTTACCCATGCTGGTGAACACTTCGAAAGGTACTCCGTTTTCGTCCTGGTTGATAGTGACATAGAGCTTTCCGCATCCTGTCATCATCTCAACCGTACGTCCGATGAGAACCTTTGGTCTTGGTCTCGGAGTGTTTTCGATAGGTGCTGCTGATTCTGCTCCTTTCGCCTCTTTCTCTTTTGTACCGACATTGAGAACCTGACCGTCACGGCTGCCGTCACGATAGATCGTAGTTCCCTTACATGCGAGGTTGTAGCTGAGGAGATAAGTTTTGCGCACATCCTCTACTGTAGCCTCGTTAGGGAAGTTAACAGTCTTGCTGACTGCGTTGTCGGTATATTTCTGGAAAGCTGCCTGCATGCGTGTGTGCCATACAGGTGTGATCTCGTGAGATGTAACGAACGCTTTCTGCCACTGCTCAGGCACAGAGTCAAGGTTATGCACGTTTCCTGTGTCTGCCACAGTGCTGAGAAGCTCTTCTGAAAGGAAGCCTTCTTTCTCTGCGATAGCTTTGAAAACAGGGCTTACTTCCACAAGTTTGTTATTGTCCATTACCTGTCTGTAGAATGCGATGGCGAAATACGGCTCGATACCGCTGGAACATGCTCCTATGATAGATATTGTTCCTGTCGGTGCAACTGTTGTGATGGTGGCGTTACGCATATTTTTGAAGCCCATTTTAGGGTATATGCTGTCCTTAAAGCTCGGGAAGTCGCCGCGTACAACAGCCAGTGCTGCCGATTTCTCACGTCCTTTGTCACGGATAAACTTCATCACGTCCTCAGCGAGGGCTGTAGCCTCGTCAGAGTTGTAAGGGATGCAGAGCATAGCGAGCATGTCAGCCCAGCCCATGAGGCCGAGACCGATCTTCCTGTTGCGCTTTGTCTGGTCGTTTATCTGCTGTATTGGGTATTTGTTCATGTCGATAACGTTATCGAGGAAATGAACGGCTGTGTTTATAGTTTTTTCAAGGTCGTCCCAGTCTATCTTTCCGTCTTTTACATATTTACCGAGGTTGATAGAACCGAGGTTGCATGATTCGTATGGAAGGAGAGGCTGCTCGCCGCATGGGTTAGTACTTTCGATCTCGCCTTCTTTCGGAGTAGGGTTCGCTGCGTTGATCCTGTCGAGGAATACGATACCGGGGTCACCGCCTTCCCAAGCGAGCTGAACCATCTTGTCGAATACTTCTTTAGCATTCAGAGATCCTGCTTTTTCGCCTGTTTTAGGGTTGATAAGGTCATAGTCCTTTTCATCTGTAACAGCCTTCATGAACTCTTCTGTGATACCTACGGAGAGGTTAAAGTTTGTGAGCTTTGTTTTGTCCTCTTTGGCGTAGATGAAGTCCATGATATCCGGATGGTCCACACGGAGAATACCCATGTTTGCACCGCGGCGTGTTCCGCCCTGTTTGATCGTTTCTGTGGCAGCGTCAAATACTGTCATGAAAGAGACAGGTCCGCTGGAAACGCCTCTTGTTGTTTTTACAACATCATCCTTTGGTCTCAGACGTGAAAAGGAGAATCCTGTACCGCCGCCTGATTTATGTATGAGAGCAGTGTTTTTGACTGCTTCGAAGATGCCTTCCAGAGAGTCTTCCACAGGCAGAACGAAACATGCAGAGAGCTGCTGGAGCTCACGGCCTGCGTTCATAAGTGTGGGAGAGTTAGGAAGGAACTTCAGAGTAGCCATCTGCTCGTAGAATTCTTTTGCTGTGGCTAATATGTCAGCGTTTTTATCGTATAATTTATCTGCTTCGGCTATGTTCATCGCCACTCTTCTGAACATGTCGATGGGTTTTTCTGTAGGTTTGCCGCTTACGTCACGCTTAAGGTACCTTTTCTCCAGAACCGTTATAGCGTTTTGGTTCAGTTCCGGCTGAAGGGAAAGAGCCTTTTCCATCTCTTTACTACTCATAATTCCTCCGAGATTGAAAAAAATTAATGTGTAATGTTATCTGGTCATCAGACCTTTGTAAAGTCGTTTATTTACAAAATTGCAAAATCTGTAAGTTATTGATAAACTCGTAAACTGTTGGTAGATTTGCTATAAAATGCCCGCATAAAATAGAACAAGTATTCTAAAATTCCGACAGGTTAAAATTTAGTCATGTTTCGATGAACGCTAAAATACCTGTTCTGTACAGGTTTTTACCAGATGTCGGGATTAGTATTTATCTGTCAGTTTTGCAAGTGTATAACTTTTAAGCATTTCGACAAGGTTGTCCTGAATGTCAGCCCACATACTGTGTGCCGTACACGAATGAACAAGTGAACAGAAGTCTTCGTCGAAAATACACTTGTTAAGTGCGATGTCTCCCTCGATTGCAGATATGATGTCATAAACAGTTATGTCTGCTGTTGGCTTGGCAACTTTGAAGCCGCCTTTCTTGCCCCTTTCAGAGGAGAGTATTTCGGATTTAGCCAGGTTTTGGAGTATTTTACCAAGAAAGCTGTCAGGTATGTCGCATTCAGATGCAAGCTCTGATCTCATAAACGTGGTGCCGACCGGCTTGTGCGCCATATGGATGAGTGCTCTTATTGCATAATCACTCGCTCTTGTAACTTTCATTGGTTCCTCCGGTAAAAGACTAATAAGATTATTTAAGGGTAAATATACAATATAAAAATATACTATTCAACTCTAAATTTAGATTTCTTATAGACTTAAGGCCCCGTAAGGGTTAGAGTTGTTTTATAAATTTTTTTAATGAAAGTGCTTGACAAAAACAGGGAAAAAAATTAATAATTCCAACCTGTTTTGCAGGGGTATAGCCAAATTGGCAAGGCAGCTGGTTTTGGTCCAGTGTACTGCAGGTTCGAGTCCTGCTACCCCTGCCATTTTTTTGTTCATACACCGGCTGACACATTCTTACAGCAGGGTCAATACAATGCGTAAACTACCTAAAATCGAAACACTTGTCGTAAAAGTCGGAAGTAATATCATTACTCATCCCGAGCGTGGGGTAAATCTCGACTTCCTTTCCGGTATGGTAAAGGCCTTATGCGACCTCAAAAAGAATATACCTAATATCGTTATAGTTTCATCAGGTGCCGTTGGTGCGGGCTTTAAGCTGCTAGGCTTTCATGAGCGTCCGCAGAATATCACGGACAAGCAGGCGTGTGCCGCCGTCGGTCAGGCCAGACTAATCTGGGAATACGACCGTGAGTTTGAGAAATACGGCGTGACACCTGCGCAGATACTCATTACAAAAGATGACTTCGCAAACAGAAGGAGATATCTGAACGCCAGATACACCCTCCGCCGTCTGTTGGAGCTCGGCGTGGTGCCCATCATAAACGAGAACGACTCTGTTGTTGTCGAGGAGCTTCGCCAGATAGAGAACTTCACCGACAACGATAACCTCTCTGCTCTTGTGAGCGGGCTTATAGGTGCGGATATGCTCCTTATTATGTCCGACGTGGACGGATTATTTGATAAAAACCCTACTGAGTGCGACGACGCCGTACGCATCAGCGAGGTTGAATATATAAACGAAGACCTGCTGAACGTGGCTGGCGATTCTGTCTCTGGTGTCGGTACAGGCGGGATGAAGTCTAAGCTGGAAGCAGCGGGCAAGGCTCTCGATGCGGGCTGTTACGTCGGCATCATAAACGGGCGCAATCTTCAGAACCTCACAGACTTCCTTAAAGGGGAAGACGTGGGGACTTTCTTTAACCATATAGAAGACCCTTTCAACAGGCGCAAACACTGGATAGCTTATGCCGCAGGCGTTCGCGGTGAGATACACGTAGACAGCGGTGCGGTGAGCGCTCTGCTGGAGAAGAAGACGTCTCTGCTCCCTCGTGGAGTCGTTGATGTAAAGGGGAAATTCGGCATGGGGGATGTCATCGCAGTTATCGGTCCCGACGGGAAAGAGATAGCAAGGGGCAAAGCCAGATATACATCCGAGGATGCGGACAGGATAAAAGGTAAAAAATCCTCTGACATACCCTCCGTTTTAGGGTATAAGTTTACAGACGAGCTCATCCACAGGGATGACATGGTGATTACCACAAACGGCGGAGTATAGAAAATGCTTGAGAACATGTTCAAAGAAGCTAAGCAGGCATCGTATGTCCTCATGGGCGTGAACACTGATGTGAAAGATAAGGCTCTTACGCTGATAGCAGAAATGCTGGACGCCAAAAGGGCAGAGATAAAAGAGGTCAATAAAAAAGACCTCGAATATGCGAAGGAGGCAGGTCTCTCCAACGCTATGATAGACAGGCTGGAGCTGAACGATGCACGCATCGACGGCATGATACAGGCTGTCGTGGATATCCGTGCGCAGGTCGACCCTGTGGGTAAGGTCGTGGACGGATACAAACGCCCGAACGGACTGCACATCACAAAGGTGAAGGTTCCCCTCGGTGTTGTGGGGATCATCTTTGAATCCAGACCGAATGTTACGATAGATGCCGCTGCCCTCTGTCTGAAATCAGGCAATGTGTCTGTGCTGAGAGGCGGGAAAGAGGCTGTGCATTCAAACACATACCTCGGACGCCTTATGAAAGAAGCCGTGAAGCAGGCAGGACTGCCCGAAGCATGTGTAAACATCATAGAAGACCCTGACCGTGCCATCGTGATGGAAATGCTGAAAGCAAAAGACGACATAGATATCATGGTGCCAAGAGGCGGAAAGGGGCTCATAGAGTTCTGTACAGAGCATTCACTTATACCTCTCGTAAAACACGATGACGGTATATGTCACGTATATATAGACGAGTTTGCAGATATGGATATGGCTGTTGCCATAGCCGTGAATGCGAAGTGTCAGCGCCCCGGCGTTTGCAACGCTATGGAGACGCTCCTCGTACACAGATCAGTGGCTGAAACAGCACTGAAAAGGCTCGCCGAGGAATATGCTAAATATAACGTCGAGATCAGAGGATGCGAGCGCACGGCGGAGATCATCGTTTGTAAAGACGCAGTGGAAGAGGACTGGAAGACCGAATACCTCGACTATATCCTCTCCGTAAAGATAGTGGACTCCATAGACGACGCTATCGAACATATAAACAAGTACGGCTCTATGCACTCTGAAAGCATAGTGACCGAAAACTATACAAACAGCGAAAAATTCCTTGATATGGTAGATGCAGCGGCCGTATACGTTAACGCATCCACCAGATGGACCGACGGCGGAGAGTTCGGCATGGGTGCGGAGATAGGCATCAGCACGCAGAAGCTCCACTGCAGAGGACCAATGGGCGCAGACGACCTTACGACCACTAAATACAGAGTATACGGACACGGGCAGATAAAGTAAGGTGAGGACAGGAATTTTCGGCGGAACATTCAATCCGATACACGTCGGGCATCTGGCTCTGGCAGAGAATGTCACAGAGAGCCTGAAGCTGGACAGGATGTTCCTCATCCCTTCAAAGATACCGCCTCATAAGGACACAGGATCCGTCATCGACCCTGAGACAAGGCTGAAGATGGTGGAACTAGTGGCGGAAGGACTCGGAGAAAAGTTTAAAGTCTCCGACTATGAGATTGCTTCCGAGGGCGTATCCTTCACATTGAAGACCTTAAAGCATTTCAGAGAGATGTTTCCCGAAGACGAGCTTTTCTTTGCCTGCGGCACGGATATATTTGCCACCATTGAAAAATGGCACGGGTATAAAGAGCTTTTCGACTATGCAAATTTTGTAGTGGTCAGCCGTTCGATGGTTTCTTTTGGAAAAATGCTTGAAGCTCTGCCGGAATGGCTGCATGATATAGTGATAAGGGAAGACCAGTACGAAGGCGAAAAGGCGGGCAAGGTTATACTTTACGAAATGCCGCCTGTGGATGTCTCCAGCACGGAGATAAGAGATGTTTTGGAAGCGAGCTACAGAAGGGCGAATCTGCCAGATGTGGTTTACGAATATATATCAGAAAAAGGACTATATAGGGGAAATGAATGAAAGACCGTACCATGCTTGATATGATCATAAACGAATTACAGGAACGTAAGACAGAGGATATCGTCGGCTACTATGTCGCTCCGGTGAGCAGTGTGGCAGACTACATCGTCATAGGTACGGCCACATCGGAACCCCACGCAAACGCTATCGCAGACTATCTGCTGGAAAATCTGAAAGCTAAAAAGATCACTCCGTTTGCCGTTGAAGGGCAGGGGAGCTCACGCTGGATATGCGTGGACTTCGGCGAGGTGATGGTGCACCTTATGTGCAGACAGGAAAGAGATTATTACAACCTCGGTGCTATATGGGGCGGATGCGAGAAGGTAACGATAGCGGAATAGTTACCGTTCGGCAGGAGATAGCGGATTATATCAAAAATAATCCGTCCAGCGCAAAAGCCATATCTCAGGCCATCGGACAGCCGGAAAAGAATGTGTATAACCATCTGGAACACATAGCAAAAAGCTATGACAAGGATTTCAGGGTTATACTGCCCGAGTGCAGAAAATGCGGGTTTGTCTTCAGCAAGAAGATAGGAAAACCGTCTAAATGTCCGGAGTGTCAGTCTACATGGATATCTGACCCGGAATACTACATCAAATAACGGTGACTCTTTTGCCGTCTGAGTGCAGAAAATTATCACTCAAAAATGCTCATGTACAAAATAGTACACTCCGCTTTTTTCATGATTATTTCTTGCTCAGAAAACAAAATAGCCTACCGTTTAAATAATAGGTCATTGCGAGGAAGGGGAAACCCGACGAAGCAATCTTCCGTGTTATTGCTGCTGCAAAGCCGGAAGATCATTTCACTATGAATGGTTCGTGACGGCTTTATAAGGATATCATGCTTAATATAGTTTTGTATGAGCCCGAAATACCTCAGAACACAGGTAACATCGGGCGTTTTTGCGTTGGAACGGACAGCAGGCTGATATTGGTCGGCGAGCTCGGATTCTCTCTGGACGACAAACACGTCAAGAGAGCGGGGCTCGACTACTGGCACAGGGTTAACCTGATGCGCCTGCCGAGTCTCGATGCATTCTTTGAGGAATTCCCCGCTGAAAAGCATCCATATGCATTCCTTTCTAAATTCGCATCAAAGGTTTATACAGAGATACCCCATGAGGATGAAAACCTCATGATCATGTTCGGCAGAGAGACATCAGGGCTCCCCGAGCGGATAGACAGAGAATTCCCCGACAACCTATACAGGATACCTTCCACAGGGAAGGTGCGCAGCTTTAACCTTTCGAACTCGGTCGCCCTCGTGGGCTTCGACATCATACGCAGACGTGGATTCCCCGGCCTGGACACAGAGTGGAAGGGGGCTAAAACAGGAGAGACCTATGCTTAGTATCGGACAGATAGATTATGCAAATGTGTATCCCATCTTCTTTCAGCTTCAGAAACTCGATAAATATAAACTTATAAAAGGCGTTCCGTCCTTCCTGAACTCTGCCATCAGAGAGGGGGGGATAGATGCGGGCTTCTGCAGCTGCATAGAATACGCCAGAAACCCCGAAAAGTATTATGTGATCCCTAATATAGCCATAAGCTGTAATAACGTTGTGAAGAGCGTTATGTTCTTTTCAAACAAGCCTATCGAAGAGATGGAGGGGGAAGAGGTTTACCTTACGGGTGAATCGGGCACGTCTATCGTACTTTTCGAGATACTAATGCGTGAGAAATACGGCATCACGCCTATGTTCACAAGGGATAACCCCGACGCTGAATCATGCGTTCTCATAGGCGACAAAGCTCTCTTTAACTATTACAACGGCAAGTGGGCATATGTTTATGACCTCTGCACGCTGTGGAATGAATTTACGGGGCTGCCGTTCGTTTTTGCCCTGTGGATAGTGCGTAAGGATACGGTACACGAGCGTCATGACGAAGTGGCTGAATTTGCACGTACTCTGGAAGCTATAAAGGTGGACAGCAAGAAGAATCTTGCCGCTCTGCTCGATCATTATACATTCAAAGGGCTCACCAACTATCAGATCATAGACTACTGGGAGACGATAAAATATGACCTCTCTGAAGCACATATTAAAGGTCTGCTCAAGTATTACAGCTATGCTGCTAAACTGGGACGCGTGAAGAAAGTTCCGCCCCTTGATTTCTTCGTAGGCTAGTATTGACTAGTTAATAAAAAATCCCCGACATTGTTGATATCGGGGATTGAATTAGTCAGTAGAATATTGCTGTTGTTAGTGGGACTAATCAGAATTGTGTAAGATTGACTTTTTACTTTATCTATTTAGTAAGCGTATGGCGCAACTATTTCTAAATCTTCAATCCCTGGAAAATTATCACAAGTTTTCTGTGTTGTTCCATATAATGTTATGTTTAACTTTGCAATAAATGAAGTCATTACTATTGTTAATGTAACTGCTCCTGCAGGTGTTTTTGCATCAAAAGCATATTGAAACGAGACATTCGTTGCACATTCTGAAGAATCAGTTATGGCATAGCTTTCATCGGTCTTAATGAGAACTATCCCAGCATAAGGACCGTTCATGTGGGTGTACACTCTCTTGATTGGGCCATGATAATAGCTTTCTCCAGAGGCTAATGCTGTACTTGAAATAGAGATCAAAACTAACAATATGAGAAAAAATTTCATATAAGACTCCTTTAAATTAATATTGAAAATGATACCTTGTGTGAATAATATTTTCAAGCAGGATATTAAGAATAAAATCCGTTAATGTGTTCTTAATAAAAGTTTTATTATTTTAAATATGACGAATAATGGTTTATTAAATGTAGTGTATTTTCAGTTTGTTATTATTTTGGATTTTATAGATTAGATTCTATGTAAAAAAAGAGGCACGGTATGTTCCCCCATAAAATAGCGGAGAAACATAGAGTGCCCCATACTTGTCCTAACTGTATAACCGGCTGTTAGAAGAGGTTGTACGCCTTTTCACCGTGCTGGTTAAGGTCTGTACCTTCTGTCTCTTCCTCATGTGTTATTCTGATGCATATTGTCGCTTTAATTGTGCGTGCGATGATGTATGTTACGATGAATGAGTAACCGCCGCATGCAAGGGCGTCTATTATCTGTATAAGAACCTGATTAGCATTTCCTGCTATGAGTCCCTCTGCTCCGACAGTAGCGAAAACACCCGTTGCGATGGCTCCGAAGAGACCGCCGAGACCGTGTATGCCGAAAACGTCGAGAGAGTCGTCCAGTTTAAACTTAAATTTAAGTGTGATACCCCAGAAGCAGAGTGCACCTGTGAGAGCACCTATAACGATTGCCGCCCACGGCTCTACAAATCCTGCTGCCGGTGTTATGCCCACGAGGCCTGCTACGATACCCGATGCAACACCGAGTGCCGAAGGTTTGCTCACTGCCATCTCTATCAGCATCCACACGAAGCCGGCCGTTGCTGCAGCTATCATAGTGTTTACAAATGCTAGAGCGGCGATTTTATCCGCTGCGAGAGCTGATCCGGAGTTGAAACCGAACCATCCGAACCACAGGAGACCTGCGCCGAGCACTGTATATGTAACATTGTGCGGGATGATCTTAGCATGCATAAAGTCTTTTCTGTTGCCGAGAACGAGTGCGATGGCAAGGGCAGCCATACCGGATGCGAAGTGTACGACAGTACCGCCCGCAAAGTCGAGTGCGCCCATTTTAGAAAGCCAGCCGCCGCCCCATACCCAGTATGCGACAGGAGCGTAAACGAGTATTATCCAGAGCGGCATGAAGAGCACCCATGCGCTGAACTTCATACGCTCGACAACAGCACCGCTGATAAGAGCAACAGTGATGATGGCGAACATGCCCTGAAACATAGCAAAAATGCCGAGTGGGATCGTGCCGGACATAGCGTCCATAAAATCACCACCGAGCATAAAATATTTCATGCTTCCCATAAAGAGCGAGTCGGATTCGCCAAATGCGATTGTGAAGCCGACAACGGCCCATGCAACGCCCGCTACGCAGAGCGCAGAGAAGCTGTAAAGGAAGGTTGAAAGAACACTTTTAGCCCTGACCATACCGCCGTAAAAGAGCGCAAGTCCGGGGAGCATAAGGAATACGAGTGCAGAAGAAACAAGGATCCACGTGGTATCGCCTGAGTTCAGTTCATCTGCGAATGCCGTAGAGGCAGTCAGAGTCAGAAAAATAATAGATAAGATACGAGTCATATTTAAGTCACCCCATGATTAATGATTCTGCATGATATATGCAAAGAATATGCCAAACTTGTAAGATATATTTTTAGAGCTTTCAGAGAACTTTTTTTAATATCAGTGGTCAAATATGTGTCAATCAGTGGTTAATATTTAATCAGATGACTGAGCAGGGGAAATAATCGGAATAGATGTTGTTTTGTGTCAGTATATATGCTAGAAAAATCTGTTATATCAAAACACTAAGAAATGGTGGTTAATTTTGGAAAAGATATCATATGTGATACCCGTCTTTGACGAAGAAGGAAACATTCTTGAGCTTTACAATCAGATACTTTCAGTATCTGCTAAAATAGACGGCGAATTTGAGATCGTACTCGTAGACGACTGCAGCAGAGACAACAGTCTCAACATTATAAAAGACCTCGCATCAAAGGACGAACGTGTCAAGTATGTCGCCTTTGAAGTGAATACAGGGCAGTCCGCTGCTATGTATGCGGGCTTTCAGTATGCCTCGGGCGACGTTATCATCACAATGGACGCAGACCTGCAGAACGACCCCGCAGATATCCCCGAGATGCTCAAATTCTACGGCGAGTATGATATGGTCACAGGATGGCGTTTCAACAGAAAGGACACCTTTGCCAAAAGAATAGCCAGTAAATTCGGTAACAAAGTCAGAAACAGCATAGTCAAAGACAATGTCCACGACACAGGCTGCTCGCTTAAGATAATGCGTGCATCCATGCTGAAAAAGATAAAGATGTACAAAGGGCTTCACCGCTTCCTCCCTGCTATGATGCAGATGGAGGGCGCAAAGGTGAAAGAAGTGAAAGTGAACCACAGAGCCCGTGTGCACGGCGTCTCAAAGTATACTAACATGAAAAGGGCGAAAGAAGCTCTTTACGACCTTATCTCTGTGCGCTGGATGCAGAAGAGATACCTTAAAATACAGGTAAGGGAAACAAATGTCTCTGGCTGAATTAGCTCTCACGATATTTGGCTTTGTCGGCCAGCTTCTTTTCTTCATGCGTTTCATCATTCAGTGGCTTTACACTGAAAAGTATAAAAAGAGTGCCGTTCCGGTATCTTTCTGGTATTACAGCATCTTCGGCAGTTTTATGCTGCTCACTTACTCTGTTCTGATAAAAGACCCGATATTCATAATCGGTCAGTCCACAGGGGCTATCATATACCTTCGCAATATATCACTCATATATAAAGAGCGTGGAACCAGAAGCCACAACTTCGGCTTTAAAATGTTTCTGATGCTCCTCGTCTACTTTGCATTTGTCGGCATAGCGGCATATTTCTATCCTGACGTACCGAGAAAGGCGAAAGTGTCATACACGGGTCTCATCTTTGCCATAGGTATAGTTGCCCAGAGTATGTTCTTCATGAGATTTCTCGTGCAGTGGATATATTCTGAAAAGAATAAGAAGAGCTCATTCCCTGTGCTTTTCTGGTATTTCAGCATGATAGGAAGCCTGCTCCTGCTGATATACTCTGTTATGGTTCACGACCCTGTCTTCATAGCGGGGCAGAGTGTCGGTCTTCTGATATATTTCAGAAACCTTTATTTTATACGTCTGGAGAAAAAGTCTAACGATGCTTGATAATAAAAGATTTTATATATTCTTAGCCTTCTATTTTGCATGTCTTCTTATACCTGCTTACTGGGTTCCTCTCATAGAGACCACGGATGCCAGATATGCGGAGATATCCCGAGAGATGTTCGCCAGCGGTAATTACATGGAGCCTTTTTACAACGGTATAAAGCACTTCCATAAACCGCCGTTTACATACTGGGCAAATGCCCTCGGCATCGCCATTTTCGGCGTGAACGGCCTCGGTGTGCGCTTCTTTGGCGCTGTCGCATCCATTATCATACTCATATACACACGTAAAACAGCATTCGTGCTCAGCAATGATAAAAAGATAGCAGATACGTCTGTTTTGATACTTGCATCATCTTTTCTGTACCTGATAGTCAGCAGGGTGGTTTCCACTGATATATACCTTGCTATGTTTACCGTCATGACGCTGTACCATATGTTCAGTCAGATATATGTGAAAAAGAATAGCTTTAACCCTTTGATGACAGGTATATTTCTGGGGCTCGGCTTTATGACGAAGGGACCTGTTATATTCCTTTTTACACTTCTGCCTTATGCTGCTTCACTGTTTTTCGACCGTAAGCACCGGCAGGCTTTTTCACTTCTGCATTGGGTGAGCATACTCGCCGTGTTCGTTCTGATAGCTACGCCGTGGTATTGGTATGTTGTCAGCATAAACGACGGACTGCTCGAATATTTCCTTTATGACCAGACTGTTGAAAGGGTTGCAACGGATAAGTTCGACAGGGCAAAGCCGTTTTACTTCTTCTTCATGATATTCTTCGGCACGTTCATTCCGTGGGCTTTTTATATGCTCAGGAACTATACAAAAACTAATAAGATACTGACGGGCAAAGTGCTTTACTTATACGTACTGATGCCTTTTATAGTGTTTCAGATATCCACAAGCAAGCTGGGTACATACATATTACCTTTCTACCCCGTTGCTGCCATACTGGCTGCATTATGCACAGACTCAAAGCTGCTTAAGAAATTAAGTCTGGCTGTTTTATATGTTCTGCCCGTTGCTATGGCAGTCATCCCGTTTGTGCTTCATTATATGCGCCCTTACTGGTACATCTGCGTGCCTGCTGGCGTTGCTTATATGCTTTTGGTTATCTTCCTTCATAAGAGATATTATAATAAGAACTTTGTCGCAGCATTTACCGTCGGGATAGTTCTCATGGTTATGTTTGTATACCTCGTCATGCCCCTTGCGGGCCCGTATGCAAAGGGTTATCGTATGGTTGCGAAGGATATACAGAACTTCGACCCTGAAGGGAAGTATCCTGTGCTTATATATGAGACATTCGTTCCGTCGCTCTCGTTTTATCTTAATAAGGTAGTGCCTATTGCTATGTCCCGTCACAGAGAGACCCAGTTTCAGGAACGTGAGGAATATCAGGATATCCTGATCACCAATGAAGAAGAACTCAGGGCTTATCTGGATAAGAATAAAGAATTTATCCTCCTCGTCCGTAAAGAATTCTTTTACGACGCTTTCGTAAATTTCAGCGGTTATGAGTGCGAAACCATCAGCCTCCGCGGAGAGAAAAAGTATACGGCATTCTGTAAATCACCTGATATTTCAGAGTAATCTTAAAGTATTTATATCTAAAATATATTCTGACTAAACTTCGTTAAATACCGTTTGACTTTTATCCGTCAAATTGTTAAATTTTTAAGATTACAGCTTAGCTATACGGAGTTTTCATAATGATCTGGAACGAGCACTACGAAACCCTCCCCAGAGAGTATCTGGAGGAGCTTCAGCTTAGAAGGCTGAGACAGCTTTTAAACAATGTCTACGCCAGAGTTGAATTTTACCGAAGAAAAATGGACGAGGCAGGCATACTCCCCGACGATATCAAATCGCTCAAGGATATGGCAAAGCTCCCATTCACATATAAACAGGACATGAGAGACAACTATCCCTTCGGCATGTTTGCCGTACCGCAGGAGCAGATAGTCAGACTGCACGCCTCCAGCGGAACCACCGGTAAGCCTACTGTTGTCGGATACACCCGCAGAGACATCGACACATGGACAGAGATAATGGCGAGAACATTCACTGCTGCAGGTGTCGGCGCAGGGGATATCCTTCAAAACGCCTACGGATACGGACTTTTCACCGGCGGTCTCGGCGCGCACTACGGTGCGGAGAAGATCGGCGCATCCGTCATCCCTATATCCGGCGGAAACTCTAAGAAACAGCTTATGCTTATGAAGGATTTCGGTTCTACGGCATTCTCGTGTACTCCAAGCTATGCTTTATCACTGTATGAAACAGCTATCGAAGAGGGGATAGACCCTAAGAAAGACCTTAAGCTCAAGGCGGGCATCTTCGGCGCAGAGCCGTGGACAGCAGCCATGAGACAGGATATAGAAGAGAAATGGGGCATAGACGCCCTTGATATATACGGACTCTCCGAGATCATCGGACCGGGGGTCGCATACGAGTGTGTCGAAGCGAAAAACGGCATGCACATAAATGAAGACCACTTCATCGTTGAGACCATAAACCCTGAAACGGGCGAGGTTCTCGAGCCGGGCGAAGAGGGCGAGCTTGTTTTCACAACTATCACAAAAGAGGGCATACCTCTCATCAGATACCGCACAAGGGATGTAACCAGCCTCATCACTGAGCCTTGCAAATGCGGACGTTCATTCGTTCGTATGAATAAGGTAATGGGAAGAAGCGACGACATGCTCATCATCCGCGGTGTAAACGTATATCCTTCACAGGTAGAGGCTATACTGGTACAGCGTGCAGAGCTTTCTCCGCATTATCTGCTGGTGGTGGACAGAGAGGGGAACATGGACACCCTCGAGGTTCAGGTGGAGCTTGCCGAAGGTCAGTTCATGGACAGAGTACGCAGACTTCAGGATCTTTCAAAAGGTATAGAGAAAGATATAAAAGATATGATAGGCGTCACCTGCAAGGTGCGCATAGTAGAGCATAAGACCATCGCCAGAAGCGAAGGGAAAGCTCAGCGTGTAAAAGATAACCGTAAACTATAGAGGAGTGACAAAAATGAAATTACAGCAGATATCTGTTTTTATCGAAAACCAGTCAGGACGTCTCCACGAGGTAACAAAACTGCTCGGGGAAAACGGTATAAACATCAGAGCACTCTCTCTGGCGGATACATCCGACTTCGGCATACTCAGGCTCATCGTAAACGATCCTGAAAAGGCTTATGACCTGCTCAAAGGGAACGATTTCACAGTGGGACGCACAGATGTCCTCGCTGTCGTCGTCAGCGACCATCCGGGCGGACTTGCACAGATACTCGGATGCCTCGATAAAAACGGCATAAACGTAGAGTACATGTATGCATTCGTCGATCATCATCAGAAGGGCAGAGCCATCATGATATTCCGCTTTGACGACACAGACATGGCGGCTGAGAAGCTCTCTGCCGACGGCTTCGGATTCGTTAAGCAGTCTGACATATCAGACCTCTAGGCTTCCTCGTTTGACAAGGGTCTGCGGAGTGCTTATACTGTCTGACCATTTTTAATTATTATAAGGTTTTTCATAACCGGGTAGGTTTGTTTAATAATGCAGTTCTTATATTCAGGGCTCACCAGTGGGAGCATCTACGGGCTGGTTGCTCTGGGTTTCAATATCATATACAACACCACCGGCATCATCAACTTTGCCCAGGGCGAGTTTGTGATGATCGGCGGTATGTTGATATACACATTTTTTGTAATGTACGGACTTCCGTTCCCTATCGCATTCGTAGGTGCAGTGGGCGGAGCTTTCCTTATGGGGATAATATTCGAGAGGTTCTTCATCAGGCTCACAAAGATAAAGAACGAGCTGAACCTCGTCACCGTCACAATTGCGGCGTCCATCATCCTGCGGGATCTGGCTATGCACTTCTGGGGGCGTGATTCCCTCCCTGTAAAGGAGTTTATCCCTGTTTTCAACATCGACATGCCGGGCGGAGTTATCTCCAGCCAGTCTATATTGGTCATAGTCGTGTCGCTCCTTGTTGCTTTCGGGCTGAATATGTTCCTTAAAAAATCAAGATACGGCAAGGCTATGCGAGCCAGCTTTGACGACCCTGTTGCTGCGGAGACCTGCGGCATAAAGGTCAGCAATATACGTGTGATGTCATTCGCCGTTGCCGCACTGCTCGGTGCCGTTGCGGGCGTTATCATCGCTCCGATCATGTTTGTCACATACGATGACGGCATCATGACAGGTCTGAAGGGCTTTGCCGCTGCGATACTCGGCGGACTGGGCAACTTCGGCGCTGCCATTGCGGGCGGGCTTATGCTCGGAATATTCGAGAGCTTCTCCGCCAGCGTTATCCCTTCGGGGCTGAAAGACGCCGTGGCTTTCCTCGTTATACTCATAATTCTCTTTGTGAAACCTGACGGCCTGTTTGGTAAGAAGAAGGTGCACCGAGTATGAGAAGGCTTAATCTTACACTTTTCCTGATATGCGCTACCGCCGTCATAGGTGTCGGTTTCGGCGTACACAATGAATACTATCTGGGCGTTGCTACGCTCATGATGATAAATGCTCTGAACACTGCGGCGTTCAACATGCTTTTGGGATACTGCGGTATCATCTCAATGGGACAGGCTGCCTTTTACGGTATCGGCTCATACGTTGCCGCTATTTTATCGGTGAATTACGGCGTGCATCCTATGCTGACCATGCTCATAGCGCCTGCTGTGGCGTTTGCTGTCGCATGGGTTGTGGGCTATCCCGTTCTGAAGCTCCACGGGAACTATCTCGCCATGGCGACACTCGGCTTCGGTATGATCATCTACATCTGCATGAACGAGTTCGACGGACTGACAGGCGGTCCTTCGGGTTTTATGGGGATAGAAAACCTGCACGTGTTCGGCTTTGAGCTCGGCACGGAGAAGTCCTTCTATGTGTTTATGAGCGCATTTTTCCTTTTATGCATATTCCTTTATGAAGTGTTCGATAAATCGTTCCTTCACTATAAACTGAAATTTATCAAAAACTCTGAGAGTGCCTGCCGAAGCTACGGTATAAATGTTGCACGCACAAAGCTCATGGTATTTGCCATCGTGGCGGCTATAACGGCTCTCAACGGAGTTTTCTACGCATACTACACACACTTTATCAGCCCCGTATCTTTCAGCTTCAAATACTCCATCAGCCTGCTCTGCATGGCTACGGTGGGCGGTCTGGGCTATATATCCGGCGGTATAGTGGGTGCGATATTCCTCGGGTTCATCCCTGAGCTTTTCGCCACTTTCGAAGATTTCGAGATGATCATTTACGGCGGACTCCTCGCTGCGGTCATCATGTTCTTCCCAGGCGGTATCGCAGGAACTCTGAAAAAATTGGTGAAGAAAAATGCTTAGTATAAATAATATAGGCGTTAACTTCGGCGGTGTGCGTGCGCTGAACGAAGTTACGTTCACCACACCTGAAAAGGGTATAACGGCACTGATAGGTCCGAACGGAGCGGGGAAGACCACTCTGTTCAACGTTATCACAGGCTTTGTGACTCCCACAGACGGGGCAGTCACCTTCGACGGGCAGGACATCACAAGTGCCGAACCTGAAAAGGTATTTCCTCTTGGGATATCACGTACCTTTCAGAACCTGAACATCATCCCTGAGCTGACCCTGAGACAGAACATGTATCTGGGCTTCATAGGTAAGGAAAACCCTTCTGCCCTTAAAAGTATGCTCGGTCTGAACCGCAGCTACTGGAAGGCGACAGAAAAGAGAATAGACGAATACATGGACTTTGTCCGTGTGGCAGACTATGCAGATATGACACCCGACAGCATCCCTTACGGCGTGCTGAAAAACTTTGAGCTGGGCAGAGCACTCCTTTCAAATCCGAAGATGCTCCTTCTGGACGAGCCCGCAGCAGGGCTTAACCTCAAAGAGAAAGAGAACCTCGCAGAGATGGTGCAGAAGATCTATAAAGAGGGGATAAGCATCCTCATGGTCGAGCACGACATGCAGTTCATATCTTCCCTTGCGGAGTATGTGGTCTGTCTGAACTTCGGCGAAGTCATCGGAAAGGGTACGTATCAGGAAGTCAGAGAGAATAAAGAGGTACTTAAAGCATACCTCGGTGATGAAGAAATTTAAAAAATATGTGTCACTGAGAGCGAAGCGTGGCAGTCTTCCGGCTATGAAGTGTTTCAGGATGGTTGAGATTGCTTCGTCACTACGTTTCTCGCAATGACGAATGGATAAGGATAGAGAATGCTAGAGGTAAAATCCCTATACGTTTCCTACGGCGGAGTACAGGCACTGACAAACGTGTCTGTCCACGTAAAAGAGGGGGAGTTCGTCTCCCTCATCGGGAGCAACGGAGCAGGGAAAACCACACTTTTAAATAGTATAATGAACATAGTAGGCAAGTCCAAGGGGACTGCCACCTTCGAAACAAAAGACATCACAAAGATGTCCACTGCGAATATCGTTTCGGGCGGGGTGGCTCTTGTGCCTGAAGGGCGCAGGGTGTTCTCCAACATGTCTGTCAGGGAAAACCTCGAGATGGGCGGGTTCAAAAGACCCGTGGCAGAGGTGAAGAGCAGGCTGGCGGATATCACCGACATGTTCCCCGTTTTGGGTGAGCGTGCGGGGCAGATGGCAGGGATGCTCTCCGGAGGGGAGCAGCAGATGCTTGCTATCGGGCGTGCTCTTATGACAGCGCCGAAGATACTGCTGATGGACGAGCCTTCGATGGGGCTTGCGCCGCTTGTTATCAAAGAAGTCTATGAGAAACTTAAAGTTCTGGCTGAGACAGGACTCACTATACTGCTAGTAGAGCAGAACGCCAGCATGGCGTTAAAATACGCCCAGAGGGGCTACGTGCTTGAGAACGGACGCATCATTATGCAGGGCAAGGCTTCCGAGCTGCTCGGCGATAATGAGGTCAAAAGAGCGTATCTGGGCAAGGAGTATAAAGAAAAATGGGAGAGATAAGATACTGGCACAAGGAAGAGGAGACGATGGCTCCTGCGGAGCGTGCAGTTTTTCAACTGGAGCGCCTGCAGACAACGGTGAACAGAGCATACCGCAAGGTGGACTTTTACCGTAAAAAATTCGACGAGCTTGATCTGAAACCTGATGTGATAGGTGAACTTTCCGACATCTCCAAACTCCCTTTCACAACAAAGGAAGACCTGAGAGACAACTATCCTTACGGTATGTTTGCCGTGCCTCTCAGAGACATCGTCCGCATACACTCATCCAGCGGAACCACAGGAAAGCCTACAGTAGTGGGCTATACAAAGAACGACCTCGACGCATGGAACAACCTTGTGGCGAGGCTCATGACCGCAGGCGGAGTGACAAAGGACGACATAGTACATATATCATTCACATACGGTCTCTTTACGGGCGGTTTCGGTCTGCACTATGGTGCTGAGACCATCGGCGCATCCGTTATCCCTGTTTCCAGCGGAAACACACAGCGTCAGATAACCATCATGGAAGACTATAAGAGCACCACTCTGATAGCTACCCCTTCATACGCTCTGCACATAGCAGAAACAATGGAGAAGATGGGGCTGACCAAAGATGACCTCAGCCTGAAATATGCTCTGCTCGGCTCTGAGCCGTGGGGAGACATGATAAGAAACGACATAGAAGCGAAGCTCGGCGTATCCGCCACAGATAACTACGGTCTCTCTGAACTGATGGGGCCGGGGATATCAGGCGAATGTATATTTAAGAACGGGCTGCATATAAACGAAGACTATTTCTACCCTGAGATAATAGACCCGATAACTCTGAAACCGCTGCCTGAAGGCGAGTGGGGCGAGCTTGTGCTTACGGCTCTGAAACGTGAGGCTATGCCTATGATCAGATACCGTACAAGGGACGTGACCAGACTTTTCCGTGATGAGTGCCCATGCGGCAGAACACTGATAAAGATGGAGAAACCTCAGGGACGTACGGACGACATGCTTATCATCAACGGCGTGAACGTGTTCCCTTCACAGGTGGAAGAGGCTCTGAGCAAGGTTCAGGGAGCTTCACCGCACTATATGATATTTGTGCGTAAGAAGGGTGCTCTGGACGCTATGGAGATAAAGGTCGAAGTTACTGAGAATATCTTCTTTGACGAGATGAAAAAACAGCGTACACTTGTAGAAGACCTTACCAATCAGTTCCAGAAAATTCTGGGAATCAAACCGAAGATAACTCTGACAACATCGCAGACTCTCGAAAGGTTTGAAGGTAAGGCTAAAAGGGTCGTAGATGAAAGAAAACTCTAGTCAGGAGCATTCTGAACATAGTGAAGAATCTGCATTCGAAGACGAAATGGATACAGATACTTTACCCAGAGCCCAGTATGACCGGACAGGACGGGTTTCGAATTTCTTTTATGAGCTGGGCATCCTGCAGACGATGAAGCGTTCGGGGCAGGATTACCTCGGGAGCGGTACCCAGTCCATCGCAGACCATTCTTTCAGAGTGGCTATGATGGGATACACCCTTGCGAAGATAGTCGGCTGTGATGCTGATAAAGTATTGAAAATGTGCATGTTTCACGATCTGGAGGAGTCCCGTACAGGGGATCTGAACTATCTTCAGCAGTCGTATGTGGAGTCAGACGACGATAAGGCGCTGAAGCATGCCGTGAGCGGACTGCCCATTGAGCAGGATGTTCTGGATATAATAGAGGAATTTTCCGCACAGAAGACCACGGAAGCAATAGTGGCAAAGGATGCGGATGTTCTGGAGCTGCTCTTTTTCCTTAAGGAACAAAAGGATAAGGGCAACCAACAGGCGGATAACTGGATACGCACCACCGTGAAACGGCTGAAAACCGAGGCGGCGCAGAAGATATTCATGTCTGCCAGCGAGATAATGTATTACGAATGGTGGTATAACACTGATGACCAAAGCTGGAAGCGCGGTAACAAAAACTGGTAAAGGACAATTTCCTAATCCGCTGGATACTATCCTGCGTTCGATCAAGCTGATATTTTTCAGCGAAAAGGCGATGATGTCCCTTATGCTAAACAGGAAGCATACTTTCAATATCCTGTTCATGTACGGGGTGAGCCTCGTCATACCCTTCAGGGATATAGGCGGTGTGCTCCGTCCTTCGAATTTTGGCCAGATAGTCGAAAGTATTCTGCTCACATTCATATACATAGGTCTTCTTTATCTCTACCTCCCCAAAAAAGCAGGCGTTTTCATGGCAACCATGCGGGTTGTGCTCAGCTTCGAGGCTATGAGCATATTTCTCCCCGTTACGTTCCTCTTAGAAGGTAAGATGCTCGAGTATTTCCACCCTGCGTTTCTGGCGTGGTATCTCAGCCTTTCCGTATTTGCAGTGAGCAAGATCAAGGGGTACGGATACATCATGTCTACATTTGTGGTATTCGCCGCTTTTGTCGCCACTGTTATATTTCCGTTATTTTTTGCGTAAACTACTTGCCTAATAATTTATATTATTATATAAATTGTCTCTCGGTTAGTAATAGCTAAGGAGATAATGATGGTAATTATTCGTAACAATTAACAGCGACTTTGAATCATAAATTTTCCCCTCTCTAATTTTCATTTATCATTCAGGTTGCATTCCGGCCTTTTCGTTTTTTTAACAGCTTTGTATTATTCATTTAGGTATTAATTTTATGGAAGAAAATTCTAACGCGGTGATCAATGCCGACAGCGGCAGCGTCAAAGAGATGATCAATGTTGCCGTGCCGATGGTTGTATCCAGTGCCTGCGAAACAGTGATGATGTTTACAGACAGGCTCTTCCTCTCCAGACTGGGCAGTGAACATATGAGTGCCGCTATGGGCGGCGGATTGTCTGCTTTCATGGTTATGTCGTTCTTTGTGGGGCTTTTGGGGTATTCCACAGCGGTGACGGCGCAGTATTTCGGACGAGGCGAAGGGAAACTTTTCGCAAAGGTCACTTATCAGGCTCTACTGATAGCTTTTGCTGCTTATCCGCTTCTGCTGATAATTACTCCGGGCATTGTATGGCTTTTCGAAGCTTCGGGGCTCGCACAGCCACAGCTTGTCCAGCAGGTGCCTTATTTTAAAATACTGATGTTTGGCTCTGTTCTTGGTCTTATCAGGGGCGTGTTTTCGGCATTTTTCAGCGGTATAGGCTACACAAGGGTCGTGATGATAGCATCACTCATAGCGATGGTCTGCAACATTATATTCAGCTATGTACTGATATTCGGTAAATTCGGCATTCCGTCCCTCGGCATCGTAGGAGCGGGGATAGGAACAATACTCGGTATGGTAATATCCGTGCTGATACTGGTGTTTGTCTATATACGATATCTGCGCTCTGCGAAGATACAGCTGAGCTATGTCATAGGTTTTGAAAAAGATATATTTAAGAAGATAGTAAAGTTCGGACTCCCTGCGGGGATGGAGCTTTTCCTTAATATGAGTGCGTTCACACTTATGGTGACAGCGTTTCAGGTGCTCAGTCTGGAGAGCTCATCCGCCATTACGATAGTGTTCAACTGGGACCATGTTGCCTTCATTCCGCTCATCGGTCTGGAGATAGGCGTTACAAGCCTCTTCGGCAGATACATCGGCGCAAGGCGTGAGGATATCGCTCACAGATCCCTCATTTCGGGGATAAAGACGGGGACAGTATTTTCCCTCATCGTGGCGTTCTTTTTTATGGCTTTTCCGGGGGCTCTGGTGGATGTTTTCGCACCTGCGGTCTATGACCCGGCATTCGAATCAATTAGAGAGAAAGCAGTCTTTATGCTGCGGATTGCGTCTATATATGTAACGGTGAATGCTATCATCATAGTCTACGGCGGTGCTCTGCGGGGCGCCGGGGATACTTATATGGCGATGTTCATCACGGTGGGGATAATGTGGTTTCTCACAATTGTCACATTCATCATCCTGCATGTGTTTCATATGTCTGTGGAAACGGCATGGATCACTCTAGTGGCGATATTCTTCTTTATGCCCGGGTTTCTGTACGCACGGTACAGGTCCGGCGCATGGAGGAAGAAGCTGGCTTTATAATGAATGCCCCTGTCTTCAAAAGGCGGGGGCTTTTTTATTTCTGGGTGGTGAGTGCAAGGCGTATGCCCAGCCCTATCAGAACCATACCTAGAACCTTTTCGGCTATCACGGCATATTTACCGTCACCTCTGAAGAGGGCTGTTGCCTTCGACAGGGTGAATATTATGGCCAGTTCAACGATGAAGCCCGTCAGTATCACCAGAAATCCAAGATATACTAGCTGATAGGCAGTAGATCCGTGGTCTGCCCTTACGAACTGCGGCAGGAAAGCCATGAAGAATATGCTGACCTTCGGGTTCAGTATGTCTATCAGTGCGCCCTGCTTATATGTTTTCCATCCTGATGATGTTTTGCGGATGTGTACTTCCTCATTCTCTTCGGTTTTTTTAGCCAGCAGAGCCTTTATGCCGAGATAGAAGAGGTAGAGTGCTCCTATGATCTTAACCGCCGTAAAAGCAGCAGCAGAAGCCGCCAGAATGGCAGAGATACCGAATGCGGCGGCAAACACATGGACAAACGCACCGGTACACACCCCTGCGGATGCATAAACGCCGCTCTTTGCTCCCTGTGCCGTGGTCTTAGACGCTATATACAGCAGATCAGGACCAGGAGAGATGCAAAGTGCGAAAGCAGCAGAAAAGAATATAAGCCAGTATGAATAGTCCATATTTTATAACCGTCATTCTGAACGGAGTGAAGAATCTGTTTCCAGATACTTCGCTGCCGCTCAGTATGACATATAATGAGCCTCTAGTTTTCGAGAATGTTCATTCCGAAGTCGCGTCCCCACTGGTACGCTTCTTCTATCTCTTGCTCGGAAGGAGTCATCTTCACCTTAAAAGACGGAAGAGGCAGCTTCATGCGCATACTCTTCATGATGTCTTCGGAGACCTTAACGCCTTCACCGCTCCAGCCGAATGAGCCGAAGCATCCGCCCAGCCTGTTTACTACATTCAGCACTACGAAGAACGAGAAGAGGTCGAGTATCGGGTGCGGAGCTTTTGCGTTCAGAGTCGGTGTACCGATGAGAACCCCGTGGGAGATCTCTATGGAGTCTATCATGGTCATGACGTCTGTTGTCGCACAGTCGAAGGCTTCGACCTTTACGCCTACTTCTTCGATGCCTTTTGTTATGGCATCGGCGAGCTTCTTAGTGTTTCCGTATGCTGTGGCAAAGACAAGTGTGACCTGTCTGTTTACCATGTTTTTGTAATATCTGGCAGCCGATGTCTTGTAAAAATCCATGTAGAAGTCGATGTCTTCCACGAGGATTGGTCCGTGGGACGGGCATACCATGTCTATTTTCAGGTCGCCTATCTTCTGCAGAGCTTTGTGTATGTGCTCTTTGTAAGGGCGCATGATCATAGAGTAGTAGAATTTGAATGCTTCCTTTGCTTCGTCTTTCCTTTTGAGCTCTGAGTTCAGCAGAGTTTCTTCGCTGGGGCAGTAGTGTGCGCCGAGGAAGTCGCAGGGGAAGAGGATGCTGTCTTCCACCAGATAGGTGAACATAGTGTCCGGCCAGTGGAGGAAAGGTGTATGGAAAAACCTGAGAGTCTTACCGCCGAGGTCAATAACGTCTTCGTCACCCACTGCGCGTCCGTTAAAGTCTCTGTTTACGATATTCTCTACGAATGTTTTAGCTGTCTTGGAATAAATGACCTCCATGTCAGGCTTGATGTCAAGCAGGGCAGGGAGAGCGCCTGAATGGTCAGGCTCGTTGTGGTTCAGTATTATATAATCAATATCCTTGATAGGCATTATCTGCTCTATACGCTGGATGTATTCGTCTTTGAAATTAAGTTTGTTCGCTTCGATAAGAGCGCATTTCTCTGTACCTTTGACAAGGTAGCTGTTGTATGTTGTTCCGTATTCAGTAGGAATAACTATGTCGAAAATTTCGAGCTCAGGGTCTTTAACACCGACCCAGTAGATGTCTTTTTTTAATAGAGTTGCCTCCATTTCGCCTCCAGATTGAAAAAAGCCACCGTGTAGGTGGCTTTGTAGTTATTAATCTTCGTATGGTTCAAAGCTGTCTTTGCCTACACCACATTCAGGGCAGACCCAGTCATCAGGAATATCTTCAAACTTAGTTCCGGCATCGATGCCGCCGTCAGGATCACCTACTTCAGGATCATAGATCCAACCGCATATTGTACATACATACTTCATTTGTGCCTCCTTATTTCATATTAAGAGTATATTCATCTCTTTTAATAAGTCAAATCTTTTTGATGTCTTCGCCTTTAAAGCCCGCTTTCTTTAAAAGTCTGGCTTTTATAAGGTTTACGACATCTTCATAGCATTTACCTTCAAGGGTTATCTGCCCCCCGGCAGATTTCATGTGTCCCCCGCCGGTGCCCAGTCCTTTGACAAGGCTCATTGCTATCCTACCTACTTTCATTCTAGCAGACTTTGCCCTTAGTGAAAAGTATCCATTGGATTCTATTTTACCTATGACAAAAGTCCACTTCACATCGCGCATCCTCAGCAGGAAGTCGCTTGTTTCAGCTATGAGGTCAGCATTGCGTACATCCCCTAGATTACAGAAAACTATGTCGTCCATTATCTCGGTGCAGTCCAATGCTTTTCTCAGGTTCTTGTAATAGTAACGCGGAAGTTCTGGGTTTTCAATACGGGTAAGCTTTTTCAGAGACAGGTTAGGGAAAATATACGCCATCATTTCGAGGTCTTGGTTATTGCTTGAGCGCCCCGAACCGACGGTGTCTGTCTTTATCCCATAGTAAAGTGCCGTCGCCGTGTTTGCATCAGGCTGCAGGTTTATCGCCTTCATGTATTCTGCTATGATGGTGCTTGTGCTGCCTGCGTGCGGGCGTACGTCGTAAAGCTTTATCTGCTTTGTGCTCACTCGAAAGTTGTGATGATCTATCGAAAGATTCGCATTGAATCCTTTTGGTATGTATACGTTGCCTGCTTTAGGCTGTGTATCCACTACTATAAGATAGTCATATCTGGAGAAATTGAGCTTTGTGGATAGATACATGTCTATCTGGCACGCCTTCACAAGCTCTCTGTTTTCTGCTCGACCGATGATACCGTGATACGCAATAGTGCATCTTTTTTTAAGCATTTTGCTGAGGATGTACTTCATCCCCTGTGCAGCTGCTATGGTATCGGGGTCAGGGTTATTGTGTGTAAGTATGAGGACTTTCCGTTTAGGTTTTACGTCCTCAAGTATCTGCTCTATCATCAGCAAAGATTAAGCCTCTTAGTTTGTAAAATCAAGCAAAATATTGTTCTGTTCCTGCTTAGAAGCATCAAAATTATATTCCAATTCAATGCTTTGCAGCTTTTTAAGCAGGACGTCTATATCTACATAGGTTGTGACCTCGACATCCAGCTTGTTCCCTGCGAAGCTGATGATCTTATAAGAGTTTATGAACGATCTTTTCTGCAGTTCGTCCATTATTTTCTTTGGTGTTGCAAAGTTGTCATAGTTGACTGATGTCAGCTTAAATGTGCTGAGTACATGCTCTCCGCTAGGGAGCGGGATAAAGTTACTGCGCACATAGCCGAGCGTCTTCACTATGGAAAGATTTATGGCGTTCTGGATGCACTCGTCGTCATCCTCACCTTCGGCAGAGCTCTTTGTCTTCAGCGTCTGGAACTCTTTTGTCTTAGAGAATGTCTGGGTGCTGAGGATAGCTGTGCACTGGTTGTCGCCGGCGGGCTCACGCAGCACTTCCATTTCCATATAATACTGGGCAGACCCTTTCAGGTATGTGTCATATCTTTCGCTCTCAGTGGAGTGCTCTTTCAGGTTTGCCTGATATTCTGACTGGTATTTAGTGTCAAATTTATATTCGGCAAATGACTTATCTATTTTTTCAAAGATGTCGCCTTCCGCAGGGACTCCCTTGATATTGTATACTATTGTATTAACAGCGTTTCTTACGAAATATGTAAGGTCGTTAAGGGCGACGTCGTCCACATCGGCCAGAACAGTATAGATGACGTTATCGTTCTCATATTTACGTTCTGCTATCTTATAGCTTCTGATAAATTTAAAGAACTCAGTGGTGACATCGGGGATCTCTTTGTCTGGCTGTATGGACTTCAGCCTGCCGAAATAATTCTTCAAAGCGTCGAGAAGTGCGTTTTCTCTGGCTTTTTCGTCGGCATTTACTATGTTTTTATCCATTACAGGTTCGGTGGCTGTACCTCTGATCACATATGCATATGATGTCGCTGTTATCATTAATATCATTATCGCTGCTAAAAGCTTAAATTTCATCTTCATTATCCTTATTATCCAAGTAGTCGCGAGACCCTCTGTATCCGTGGTCTGATGCGCCCAGGCCTTTAAGGGAGAACATAAACATAATAGAATAGTTAGTATCTCCTTTTTTGGTATAGTCATCATCGCTTGGGTCCGTTTCTTTTTCGAGTGTGACTGTAAAGTTCCAGCACTCGCTTTTATATGTAATATCGATCGAGTCCGATATATCGCTCATATTTGCCGTGGTCATTACCGGGTTACGGCCTGATATCTCTCTTGTGTAGCCGATGTCATACCTATCAGACACATATTTCAATGTAAAGTTTGCAGATGTGTTTTTATCACCTGATGCACCCGTGTATTCTTCTTTATCAAATTCGTAGTAGGCGCTTACCTCAAAGGGCGCATAATTATATGCTACTTTAGAATAAAAATATTCGTCGTCATGGTCTACAAGGTCAAATTCATGCTTCATATTAGCCCAGAAGTTTTTATAGGAGAAGTGTATCTCTCCTATGTGGGTATCGTTGTCGTCAGCTTCGTTTATCTGATTATAAACATAGGTGTTGCCGAGTATAAGTCTCCAGTCGCTTCCAGTGAAAAAGTTTTCCAGCTTATATCTATAGTTTCTTACTTGCTCTATCCTGTCATAGCTGGCTATGTCCGGGATGCTGGTTTCGTCTATATAAGGGGACTGGCTGTATGTGAAAGTATTATAGATAGAGTGTTTAAAGTGTTCATAGTTCTTATATATTTCATTAAATGCAAGAGTGTGTCTGAAGATGTAAGTGTCTCTGTATGCTTCGTCGTCATTTACACGCAGCTTAGAGTATGTGGAGTTTCTATATTCCTGAATGTCTGCCAGACTGTTGTCCATGTCATGCCATCTAGTTTTAAGCAGCTCGATAGACGGCGTGAAAGTGGCTACGTATAAGTTGAAAGGTCTGTAAAACTTGAAGCTGAGGTGTTCTCGTTTATATGAATAGTCGGTCACAGATTTTGTGTTGTTGCTTTCTAAATATGCATATTTAGTATATCTTATATCGCTGTAATTAATGTTATAACTCAAATATATAGGTGTTGTTGTGATGTTTTTATACAGCGTGAGCGAGGGCTTGTAGTAAGTGTGCTCTTTTATGTAGTGGCTGCTGTCACTATACTCCAGTTCGTCAATATATCTGAGGTATAGGTCTGTGTATGTTGTGCGATATATCAAACTAAGACTGGAGTTATATATATCGTTCTTTTCTTCAAATTCATCCAGCGGGCTGTATTTATCGAAATCGTCTACGTAGTCAGAATCTGAAAATGTTTTTATGTATGAATAAAATGATAAATCATCCGAAAGATCCAGATTACCTTCGTTATACAGAAGGAATCTTCCGCTTTTGCTATCATTTTCTACACCTGCAGCTCCCGCATCAGGGTGAGTTCTTTCCTGATTGATGTATTCCGCATAGGTATACATATTTTCTCTAGAGCTCGGGGTATATCTGTGCTCTACGATGTATAAAGGCGACTGCTTAGAAGCAGCGACAACGCCGAAAGTGGCATCCTGATCTACGTCTATGTTCCAGAAGAACTTAGGTATTAAATAAACACCCGCGTCTCCGTTCATTCCGAATTCAGGTATAAGCAGACCTGATTCCCTCTCAGTTTTTACAGGATATATAAAGTAAGGAGTGTAAAAGACGGGGATGTCTTTTATCCTGCCTGTGGTGTGCTTTGATGTGAGATATCCGCCGACGGTGAGGTCTGCCTGTTTTGCCTTAAAAGCCCAGTCGGGATTTTCCCCGCTGCAGGTGGTATATCTTGCGTCTTCCATCCCGTAGGAATATTCGTTATGTCTGTCCAGCTTCGAAGCAGAAAACCAGTGGTAAGGCTCCATAAAAGCACTGGCATTTATAAATGTGCCTGACTGATCGTCAGCGTTGAATTCCATTTCGTCACAGGTGATATTTTTGCCCGGTTCCATCAGCTTTACATTGTCAAAAGCGTGTATGCTGTTTTTATCTTTGTAATAATAGATTTCGTCTGCCAGGAGTGTTTTGTCACCCTGAAAGACTTTTACGTTGCCTTTTGCGTGATAAACAGATTCTTCGGGCGTTTCAAATGTGTCCGCCTCAATGGTGAAAGGCACTTCTGCATAAGCGCTGTAGGAGATAAGGATTAATATAAGTAGAAGTCTTTTCACAATATACCTTTAGACAGTATTTCTCTGATGTGTGCACAGAGATAAAGCGAACCGCATACGAGTATATCAGCATTTTCGTTAAGTTCAACGGCTATTTTCACTGCTTTGTCAGGTGACTCCTCCTTTATATTATTGGTAGATATGTTGTTTAGGTTAATACTTCTCTCGCTGAAAGGTATGGTGGTCAGTATCACTTTCTGAGCGAAACTCTCGACTATTCCCATCAGCTCCTTCGTGTTCCTGTCTGATGTGGATGAAAAAATGACGATAGGTTTCGCATCCTTATATCTTTCCGCCAGTTTATTCAGGGCATCTTCGTTATGTGCGCCGTCCAGTATGAACCTGCCGATGCGCTCGTCTCTGCACTGGGGCAGGGTGAGCTTCTCGGGCATATCGCCTGTTACGATGAGGTCGCAAACACTTTCTGCCAGCCTGAGGTTGTTTGCAAATGGCTGCCCAAAGCCCATATAAGGTTCATCAGAATATGTGGCACGTATGATTGTTTTAGAGTGAAGTTTATAATCTAAATACTTGTTCAGGTATTCAGTATTGTCGCCGACGAATATGAGCAGGTTGTTCTGCACAATAGCGATCTTCTCATCGGTGATCTTTAGTATGTCGTCTCCGAGGTATTCCACATGGTCTTTTGAGATGCTGGTGATGACAGGGATCTTCTTTTTCAGGATGTTTGTGGCGTCGAGTCTGCCGCCGAGTCCTGTTTCAATTATGGCGACATCGGGCATATTCATTGAAAAGTATTTAAAGGCAATAAGCGTGAGCCCTTCGAAATAGCTGAGAGAGTATTTATCTATCAGGTGTTTGACACTGTCGAAGGTGCTGTTGAATTCATCGTCGGAGATGTTTTCGCCGTTCAGCTTTATCCTTTCCGTCACACTTTTTATATGGGGAGACGTAAAGCAGGCGGTGGTTTGTCCTCTGTGGGATAGTATCTGGTCTATGAAGTTCGCAGTGCTCCCCTTGCCGTTGGTGCCTGCGATGTGTACCGTCTGTTTTGCAATGTTGTCTGAGATACCTGCTTCTTCTGCGGCTTTTTCTATCCTGTCCATGGTGAATTCCAGATTATTGAATTCGCCCCTTTCGCTGTAGTAGGATTCAAAAGACAGCTTTGGCATCAGCCGAAGAATTCCAGAAGTTTAGAAAGGGTGGTCTTCCACTCGCTTCTAGGGAGAACCATATCCACCATGCCGTGCTCGAGGAGGAATTCAGCTCTCTGAAAGCCCTCTGGGAGGGTCTGGCGGATTGTCTGCTCGATAACTCTCGGCCCTGCGAAACAGATAAGCGATCCCGGCTCTGCGATATTAACGTCGCCGAGCATAGCGTAGCTGGCTGTAACGCCGCCTGTAGTCGGGTCTGTGAGCAGTGATATGTGTGCGAGTCCTGCCTTGCGCAGTTTAACTAGTGCTGCGGATGTCTTTGCCATCTGCATAAGGGAGAGTATGCTCTCCTGCATTCTCGCTCCGCCTGAGCAGCTTATAGTTATGACGTGCTGTTTATTTTTTATGGCGCTCTCGATAAGACGCACTATCTTTTCACCGACGACACTGCCCATACTTCCGCCGAGGAAGTTGAACTCATATGCGCCGATGTGCACAGGTTTTCCGTTTATGCGTCCGATACCGGAAAGGAATGCATCGTTCATCTTAGTTTTTTTAGTGGCAGCCTTTACCCTGTCAGGATACTTTTTGCTGTCTTTAAATTTCAGCGGGTCGAGAGACCTGAGGCTGGCATCCATCTCCTGAAAGGAGCCCTTGTCGACGATGATGTCTATCTTCTGCTGAGCAGTGATGATGAAGTGTTTGCCACATCTAGGGCAAGTGCTCAGGTGGTTTGTCACCTCACGGTGATAATTGACCTCACCGCACGCTGTACACTTCATCCAAAGGTTTTCATCTATCTCTTTTCTATTATTGATTACGTTTACTTTTTGTATCTTTTCAGCAAGAAAATCTCTGATTCCCATAACGACTCCGCTTGTTTATAGGTATGACACATACCCGTATTGGTTGGTTCAATTCTAAAACTGTTCATATATAATTGCAAGAATTTTCTAGGATTATTCCCAACGATAAACAGGCGACTTAGATAGTTTAGTCATATGACGGATGGTGCATATGTCTTGTTCTGCTAGCTTTTTTAAGCATATAGTGAGCAAAAGTGCAGTATGGGCAGCATCATAAAGCGCCCTGTGCCTGTAAGTGTCGGGTAGTGGTATCTTCATATCGAAGTGATGTATAAGGTTGCCCAGAGAGTAGCTTTTCAGCCCTGAGTGAGCACTGCGAGCCAGTTTTACGGTATCTATCACCCTGCGCAGAGGGTTGTATATATAGCATTCTGCGCTCTGGTGTGCGACGAACGAACAGTCGAATCTGGCATTGTGGGCAGCTATCACGGTATTCTGTGCAAAGTCAAAGAACTCAGGGAGAACTTCATCTATCACAGGCTTGTCCGCTACCATTGCAGTGCTGATGCCGTGTACGGCGTATGCGTTGTACGGTATCGGTGCCTCAGGGTTTATCAGTGTGCAGTAAGTATCCTGAAGGTCGAGCACCAGCCCTGGCTTCACCTTTACGGCGCCGATCTCAAGGAGCTTTGCTCCCTTTTCGGGGGACATGCCCGTGGTCTCTGTGTCGAAAACTGTGAAAGTGAGCTGATCAAATGGCGTATCAAGCATCTATCGCCTCGAAAAGCCTGATGAAATCCTCAACGGTCATCTGCTCGCCCCTTATATTTGATGCGAGCCCTGCTTTTTCCATAGCCTCCACATGGTTAGGGTAGGCTTTCAGGTTGTTGTGCAGAGTTTTACGCTTCATCATGAAGGACTTTTTCACCATTTCCAGGAAGCGTTTCTCACGCTCTACGTCGAAGTAGCGTTCCTTCGGGTAAAACTCCAGCACTGTCGAACGCACCTTCGTGTTAGGCCAGAACTGCCCGCCTGAGATATCCTTCAGCTTTTTCATATTAAAGAAGTAAGAGGATATGACAGAAAGTGAGGAGTACTCCTTTGTGTTCGGTTTTGCGTTTATCCTGTCTGCGACCTCTTTCTGAAACATAAAGGTCATTTTTTCTATTTTATGAAAGAACTTTACACAGTGCATCAGTATGTCTACGGATACGTTATACGGCAGGTTTCCTGCGAAGGCTACCTTCCCTTCGGGGAGCTGGTCTTCCGTGATAAGCATAAAGTCCGAGTGTATCACTTTGAAGCCTTTGTATATAAAAAGGTATCTGGGGAGAAACTCGGCGAGGTCGGGGTCTATCTCGACGGATGTGACCTTTGCGCCTTTTTCCAGCATGGCTAGGGTGAGCACTCCGCACCCCGGGCCTATTTCTACGACCTGCTTACACTCTGCATCCGCAAGGGACTGTGCTATAAGGTCGATGAACTGTTTACTCGTCAGGAAGTGCTGTCCGAATTTCTTTTTGGTAAATCCGAATTCCTTTTTATATATCTCAAGCAGATCTAGCATTTTTCACCATTTCTACGGCAACTTCCGTAGCTCTTATTAGGCTGTTGTGTTCTGCGATACCTTTTCCTGCTATTTCAAAGGCTGTTCCGTGGTCTACGGATGTCCTTATTATAGGCAGGTTCAGCGTAACATTCACGGCATTTCCGAATGCTTCGAGTTTAACGGGGATAAGTCCCTGATCGTGATACATAACCACTACAAAGTCATATTCGCCTCTTGCAGCTTTCGGGAAGAGTGAGTCCGCAGGGAAAGGACCTTCAACGTCCATGCCGCCAGCTCTCGCAATGTCTATCACAGGCTCGATGAGGGTCATCTCTTCATCACCCAGTGCGCCTTTGTCGCCTGCGTGTGGGTTCAGCCCGCATACGGCTATCTTCGGCTTGCGCTTTCCGCAGAAGAACTGTCCTGCGTCGTGCGCATTCTGTATCGCGTTCATTATCTTCATTTCGTCCAGCTTGTCCACCAGCTCAGCCATGGGCACGTGTGTGGTGGCGAGTACCGTACGTATATTCTTACCCACCATCAGCATGGAAAAGTTGCGTGTGCGTGTGAGGTATCCGAGGAACTCGGTATGACCGGGGAAATTATATCCGCCCGCCTTGATGGAGGCTTTGTTGATAGGGCAGGTGACGACAGCGTCCACTTCGCCAGCCTGTGCCATCCTTACTGCCTTTTCCACATACAGCATGGATGCCTTGCCGTATTCGGGTTTGATAACACCGTATTCGATGTCGAGATCCATTTTTTCATCAGGTTCGATGATGGTCATTTTTGGCTTGGAAGTCTTGAGAATAGTATCATATGTATGATCTATCACATTTTCATATGATATAAATACCGGTTCAAAATCTTCCTGTCCTGTTAATCCGGAGGCGAACTTGCATGCTATCTCTGCCCCAATGCCCGCAGGGTCGCCTGTTGTTATTGCTATTTTTGTTTTTTTCATAGTTAAAGAGAATATCCCAACAACGCCATCTGTTCAAGTCTAAAAACTTGCGTAAAAAAGTCATCCATATATTATATTAAGCATTTGAAAACAGTGGAAAATAACTGTATCATGCCAAGACCTATGACCTGATCTTACGGTCTAAGAACTAAAAAAGATTCGGAGATAAAATGCCACAGCTTACAAAGAACATTTTTGAAGAGCTTTCAGAAAATATAAAAGGCGATGTCTATACCGACACTATCAGACGTTACCTGCACTCCACAGACGGTTCGTACTTTCGTGTTGAGCCCGCCTGCGTTGTTTATCCCACTGACATAGAGGACGTCATCACTGCGGTGAAATTCGCAGGCAGGTACGGACTCTCCCTTCACAGCAGGGGCGCAGGTAGCGGACTTTGCGGTTCAGCAATAGGTAACGGTATTGTCCTCGACTTCGCCAAATACATGAACGGGCTGATAGAGCTGAATACAGAAGCAAAGACATTCACATGCTATCCTGGCTTCCGCTTCGGAGAGCTGGATGTCGCACTCAAAGGTAAGGGGCTCTTTTTCCCTCCTGATCCTTCCAGCGGTGAATACGCAACATTCGGCGGTATGTACGGCACAAACGCAAGCGGTGCCCACTCGGTGAAATACGGCAACGTCGCAGACTATATCGAAGATGCGGAGTTTGTCACCACAGAGGGGAAGGTGTATACATTCAGCAAGCTGGCGGAAACACCTTATGAAGAGCTGGACGAGCCTTTCAAAAGACTTGCGGATACATATAAAAATAATCTCGATAAGATAAACAGCGGATACCCCGCTATAAAGTTCAACTCAAACGGATATAACCTCCGTGACATGGTTCAGGACGGAAAACTGAGCCTCGGCAAACTCTTCGGCGGTTCCGAAGGTACTCTCGCCGTCGTGACAAAGCTGAAATTCAGACTGCTGGACAAGCCTACCCACGACAGCCTTGTCGTCGCATACTTTGACAACATCATAAACTCTGCAAAGGCCGTACAGGCTATAATGCCTATGAACCCTGCAGGGATAGAGATCATGGATAAGTCTCTCCTGTCGCTCGCCAAAGAGAGCGATGAAAAGCTGAGGGCAGCCATCCCCGACGGATACGACAATGTATGCATGATAGAGTTCGACGGATACAGCGCAGAGGAGACACAGAAGCTGGCAGAGGAGGCGAAGGCCATCCTCGAGCGTGAGAACCTCTCGCCTGAGATGCACATGGCAGCCACAGCTGAAGAGAAAGAGAAGTTCTGGGCTGTGCGTAAGGCTGCCGTGCCGATACTGTATAAGCTGAAAGGTAAAAAGAAGATCCTCGCCCTGATAGAAGATGCCGCCGTGCCCACAGACAGGCTGGTGGAATACTTCGAAGGGCTCTATGAAATACTCGAAAAGAACAACGTGCAGTTCGTCATATACGGACACATAGCAAAAGGTCTGCTCCATACGAGACCGCTGCTCGACCTGAAAGACCCGTACGACATCGAAATGCTCAAGAAGCTGGACGATCAGGTCTTTGAGCTGGTGAACGGTCTGGGCGGAGCGATAAGCGGCGAGCACGGCGACGGACGCATCAGAAGCTGCTACATCAAAAAGCAGTACGGCGAGCTTTACGACGTATTTCAGGATGTTAAGCAGATATTCGACCCTGAACGCAGGCTTAACCCCGACATTCTGACCCATCACGACGAATACCAGATGATGAAATATCTCCGCTACGGTAAAGACTACCGCAGCAGCGATATGAAAGATAAACAGCTCGTATGGGCTGAGGGCTTCACAAACGAGGCAGAGAAATGCCACGGTTGTTCAAAGTGTACCACCGTGACCACAGCCACACGCATGTGCCCTGTTTACAAAGTGACCCGTGACGAATTCTCCGCTCCGAAAGCGAAGGCGAACATACTGCGTGCGCTGATAAGCGGTGCCGTGGATGAGCGTGCCATATATGAAAAGGCTCTGCAGGAAGTTATCAGCCATTGCGTCGCCTGTGGAAGCTGTCATGTGGAGTGTCCTTCAAATGTAAATATTCCGAAGCTGAGCATGGAGGCGAAAGCCCAGTATGTTAAGCGTTTCGGTGTTAAATTCGCAGACAGGGTTCCGACCATGCTCGAGGATATGGGGCGCAAGCTCCGTAAGGTGACATGGACTATGGAGCCTGTTATGCAGTTCAAAGCAGCCAGAAAGGTTATGGAGCTTTCCGCAGGTATAGCTGCCGAGCGTGAGTTCGTACCTCTGGATAAGCAGTCCCTATTCGAAAGGCTGACAGGGCATAAATCACCGGAAGGGCACACAAAGGTGCTCTATTTCTCAGGATGTTATGCCGGATATGTCAGACCAAACATCGGCATGTCTGCCGTGCAGGTAATGGAGGCAGCGGGTATAGAGGTCATCGTGCCTGAACAGCACTGCTGCGGACTTCCCCATCTGTCGAAAGGTATGAAGGACGGCGCACAGAAAAAGATAACTCAGAACCTGGCCAGCTGGGGCAAGCTGATAGACGAGGTGGACTACATAGTCACCACATGTACATCATGCGGGCTCTCGCTCTTTAAGGAGTGGGCATACGTCGTAAACGACGATATGATCCAGAAGGTGAAGGATAAATACATACACGTCAGCACACTGATAAACATGCATATGGACAAGCTGGAGTTTCAGGGGAACGGCGCAAAAGTGGCTTATCATAAATCATGTCACTTCCGTGCACTGCCCGACAACGACAGCTCTATAAAGATGATGAAGAGCGTGGAAGGCGTTAGTGTGGAAGACCTCGCCAGCAACTGCTGCGGTATGGCGGGAAGCTGGGGTATGAAAGCTGATAACTATAAGCTCTCCACCGAGATAGGCGAGCCTATGACAAATAAACTGAAAGCCTCCGAAGCACCTGTCGGCGTGACAGACTGCCCGACGTGTACCATACAGATGGTGCATATGGGCGGAGGAAAAACCATAAAGCACCCCGTAGAGGTGATAGCTGAATGTCTGAAAAAATAAGGGTCATAATCCTAGCGGTAACACTTTTTGCGTTTAGCCTTTCCACGGCATCTGCCCATGAGGACGACTATCTCGTCGGTCTGAACGCATTCCGTGACGGACTGTATGAGATATCTCTGCCCAGCTTTGAAGAATATCTGAAAGGCGAGACAGAACAGCGCAAGGCTGAATATGCTCATTATCTCCTTTACCGTATGTACCTAGCAGACAAAAAGTTCGACAGCTCCGTAAAGCATCTGAACGCTGTTTTCACCGTGGACGACAGACGCTTTGACAAGGCTCAGATGGTCACTGACAAGATGCTCCTGCTGACAAAGACAGACTGTGCGGGCGCAGCAGAATATCTGAAAGACGTGACAGATGAGGTTTCCATAAACTTTTACCTCGATTCCAAGTGTGAGGTGGGGAAAGATACCGCATCACTCATAATAGAAAAGACAGCTCTGCAGGAAACAAAGCTGAAGGTCATATCCAGATTTTCCGAAGATCCTGCAATGGTCGGCTCGATATTCGACAGCCTCGACATCTCAAAGCTGAACGACGAAGGGAAGAAATACTTCGCACTCTACTTTTACAAAAGCGGCGACATGAACCGCTTCGGCAAGGTGAGCGCAGTTTATGAGGACGAGGATATCGCAGGGCTCGAGCTCGACAGGCTGTGGAAAGGCGGAGACAAAGACGCCTTCATAGGTAAATACGAGACATTTAAAAAGAAATATACCCTCACAGGCGCAAATGCCTGCCGTGCGGTGGATGTATATAAGAATAAGGGCGTGCAGTTCGATTGTGATATAATAAATGAATGTATGCAGAAGTATTCAGTCGAGTTTGTACAGGTCAAGGGCGCATGCCTTGTGAAGAACGGCGATAAGGAAAAGGTGACAGAGTTTATCGACTCCCTTAAGCCTTCGATATTCACGGGGATGTGCGGATACGGCGAATACGTCTTTTATAATGATATGTATACAGGCAGTGCTCAGAGCAAGTTTTACCAGTGTGAGGGCGAGAGATATAAGATAGCGGACATACTGCTCTCAAAAGGCGAGAATCAGGCTGTGGTGAACATGTTCTTTAACAAAGAGGGCGATCAGAACCTCTATTACGCAGCCGTAGCACTCAGAAAGCTGGGTAAGCAGGCAGCCGCAGATGAAACAGCCTCAAAGATAACAGACGAGGCACTCAAAACAAAATATAACGGAGGGGTGCAGTGAGAAAATGGATATTCCTTATCATCGCCATAGCTCTGGCAGCGGGCGGACTTTACTATACTTACTCCGATATCAGCTATCAGTATTACGAAGATGCGAAAAAGCTGTATGACGAAGGTAAATATGTGGAAGCCCACGACATGCTCGAGGAAGGTCTGCGTAAGAACCCTCTGAACAGAAAGATAATAGCCCTGAAAGGGAAGGTCTATCCCATAGTGCAGGGGAACGAAGACTATAAAGAGGCGGAAGCTCTCTATCAGGAAGCGGTAAACCTCGCTCTCGAGGGGAAGGTCTCCGCTGCTAAGCTGAAGATGAGCAAAGCATATGAGCTGGCGGGCAAGGTTACATCCACTTCGCTGGTAAAGGACAAGGCGGACGAGCTCATCAAGAAGATAGAGCGGGACTCCACACTTGTGCTGGACAGCGCCGCCGAGACACAGTATAAAAACGCCCTGAAACAGGAGGCAGACGGAAATCTGCTGAGAGCCTATGAAGGGCTGAACAACATCGAAGTAAAGAATGAAAAGATAAGAAGAAAGATGAGCGACATCGCCTTCCGACTGGGAGAGATGAGATACAGAGAGATAAAGAGCAGCGGAGATGCAAACGAGCATTATGTTCGTGATTCCCTCTACTGGTTTTCTCTGGTACAGCCGTTCGACGACAGATATACAACGGCAGCCGAGCGGATAAACGAGCTCAAACTGACGAAAACAAACTAAGGAAATATACATGCCGGGATATGATTTTTCAGGGATCGACGTTTTGATTATCGGGGATGTGATGCTCGACAGATACCACTTCGGCACTGTCAGCAGGATATCGCCCGAGGCACCTGTCCCTGTGGTAAACGTGAAGAAGATGACACAGACCCTCGGGGGTGCGGGGAATGTGGCGAACAATATCGCACACCTGCAGTCCGGTGCCGTCATGGTGGGCGCATGCGGTAAAGATGCCGATGCACTCGCTCTGAAATGCATGCTGGACGACATAAATACAAGATACTCATTCGTGGAGACTGAGAGCCCAACCACGACAAAACTGCGTGTCATAGGGGACAAACAGCAGATAGTCAGGCTCGATTTCGAAGAGATAACACCCATAAAAGACAAGCTGGCAGATACTGCCATGTCGATGATAAAAAAGGAGCTGGACAGATGCTCCGCCGTTGTTATATCCGACTACGGCAAAGGCTTCTGCACCTTTGAAATGTGTGAAGAGGTAATACGCCTCGCTTCAAACAGAAAGATACCCGTGATAGTTGACCCGAAGGGCTCCGACTGGCGTAAATACGCAGGAGCGACCACCATCACTCCAAACGTGAAAGAGCTGGGCGAAGCCGTGGGCAGACAGATCGAAAACAGGGATGAAGAGATAATACTCGCCGCCCGTGAAGTGATAGAGAGAACCCGTGTGAACTATATGGTTGTCACCAGAAGCGAAAAGGGGATAACTATCGTCTGGCGTGAGGAATACATGCACATCCCCACAGAGGCGAGAGAGGTCTTTGATGTTTCGGGTGCGGGTGATACCGTCGTGGCTTCACTTGCGCTTTGCCTCGGCAAAGGGTTCGAGATATCAGAAGCCGTGAAAGTGGCGAACAAGGCCGCAGGCATAGTGGTCAGCAAGGTGGGCACTGCGCCCGTCTTACTGCGTGAGCTGAACGACTCGTTCAACATGCACTCAAAGATCGTCACGCCTGAACAGCTCGATTCTTACCTGAACCGTACAAAGGGGATGAAAAAGAAAATAGTCTTCACCAACGGATGCTTTGACATACTCCATAAGGGGCATGTCACGTATCTGCGTAAAGCGGCTGCCCTCGGCGATGTGCTGATACTGGGGCTGAACAGCGACGCATCGGTGAAAAGGCTGAAGGGCGAAAACAGACCGATAAACAGTGAGATGGACAGGGCGGAGGTGTTATCCGCTCTTGAGTTTATAGATGTTATAGCTATATTTGACGAAGATACTCCTCTGGAGCTTATCAGAAGGGTTCAGCCGGACGTGCTCGTAAAGGGCGGTGACTATACCGTCGAGGGCGTTGTCGGGCGTGAATTTGCGAAGAAGACCGTCATTATAGACTTTGTGGACGGATACTCCACGACCAAAACGATCGAAATCATGCAAGGAGCAGATAAATGATAATAGTTACCGGTGGTGCCGGATTTATAGGAAGCAACATTGTCAAGGCGCTGAACGACAGAGGGCGCAACGACATTCTGATAATAGACAACCTCTCCAAAAGCGAGAAACACCTCAATATGAACAAACTGGACTTTGCCGACTATATGGACAAGACCAGCTTCATGGATATCTTCGACGAGATAGCCAGCGAGGTAGAAGTGGTGTTCCATCAGGGCGCATGCTCCAACACTATGGAGACAGACGGCAAGTATATGATGGAGAACAACTATGACTATTCATGCGCACTCTTCAACCAGTGTGTACAGAACGATATCAGGTTCATCTATGCGTCTTCCGCATCTGTTTACGGCAACGGCGACGACGGCTTTATCGAAAAGCGTGAGTGCGAATATCCGCTCAATGTTTACGCTTTTTCCAAGTTCATGTTCGATAACTATGTGCGTAAATTCCCCCATGTGGTTAAGTCACAGGTGGTCGGTCTCAGATACTTCAATGTTTTCGGACCGCAGGAAAACCATAAAGGACGCATGGCATCCGTCATCAGACATTTCTTTAACCAGTATAGAGAGAATAAAGAGATAAAAGTGTTCGAAGGGAGCGCAAACTTCAAAAGAGACTTCATTCATGTGGATGATGTCGTTAAAGTTAATATGCACTTCTTCGAAAACTCTTTCCTGAACGGCATATACAACTGCGGTACGGGTAAATGCAGGAGCTTCGGCGATATCGCAGATATCTTCAAAGCGAGATACAGCGATGCCGTCATCAGCGACATGCCTTTCCCCGAGGCTCTCAAAGGTAAATATCAGGCATATACACAGGCTGATATAGACAAGCTCCGTTCCGGCGGGTATGAAGGCGACTTCATGAGCCTTGAAGACGGCGTAAACGCATACCTCGACGTACTGGAGAAAACAGACGGCTATATAAAATGACGATGAACCGGCGTGTGACAGGATTTCATAGATTTGCTGACAGATATGCCGGTATCCCGTTGATATTTCTCCCTTCGCTTTATCGAAAGAGGCGGGGCATCCCGAAAAAGGTGCGCCGTATCTGCATAGTAAAGACCGCCGGCATAGGCGACACCGTGCTCATGAGCGCAGTGGTGAAGGATATAATAAAGCATTACCACGGATGCCACGTGACAGTGGTGACGGGGATAGGCAACTATTTCGCAGCGAAGTTTCTCATAGGGAGGCTCTGCTGTAATATTGAGTTTAAGGTGGCTGATCTTTCGGATTTCAGCTCTATTTTTGATCTCAGACACTTAGAGGAATTTGACCTTTTGATAGACTTCGGTCAGTGGCCGAGGTTTGACGCTTTTATCAGTATGCTGATAAAGAGTAAATTCCGCATAGGGTTCAAACGTGACCGTCAGTACAGGCACTACAGCTATGACATGGCTGTGGAGCACAAAAGCGACAGGCACGAGATAAACAACTTCCGAGCGATAGGCAGCGCCCTCGGCGTTTACTGCCTTTACGGACATGAGTTTTATGAGGTGTACCGCAGTACGGACATCGGCGACAATGTCATAACCATACATATGTGCGCATCGGGGAAGACCGCTTCTCTGCGTATGTGGAGTATGGAAAAGTGGGCGGAGCTGATAATGAAGCTCGACGAGAGAGGCTTTGAGATAGTCTTCACCGGGGCAGAATCCGAGAGGGACTATATAGAGGCCGTGGCGGGATTCTCAGGCATAGGCTATTGCCGTGCTATGATAGACAGGCATTTCGAAGAGATAGTGCCCGTGCTGAAAAAGAGCAGGTATGTTATATCCGTGGATACGGGGATAGCGCATATGGCGGCGGCATGCGGTGCCCGCCTTCTGGAACTGCTCGGCCCCACAAACCCCGAGAGATGGGGTGCGCTGGGCGACAATGTGACATATATACGCCCCGAGAGCGTCGGAAAGATGCTCGATCTGGGGCATGAGACGGATATAGACACGGATGCGATGAAGCGCATCACAGTGGATCAAGTTTTAAAGCATATCAGAGATTACGGAGACGAATTTGCGTAAATATTTTATTCATACTATGGGATGTCAGATGAACGAATACGACTCCCTTCGTATAGCATCAGTTTTTGAAAAGATGGGTTTCGCCCCTGCCGAAGAGATGGAAGACGGCGACTACCTTATAGTAAATACATGCAGTGTAAGAGAAAAACCTCAGCATAAGGCAGAGTCTGCCATCGGACGCTTCAAACAGCTTAAAAAGAAACGCCCGAACGAGGTGAAGATAGGCTTCTGCGGATGCGTGGCTCAGCAGGAGGGGGAAAACCTCCTGAAGAGTAACAAAGAGATCGATTTTGTGGTCGGCACCGACGGTCTGCACAGACTGGAGGAGGTCATCAGCCATGTGGAAGCGGGGGAACGCCTCAGCGACACCATGGTGAATGACGGCGGGCTCGAGATAGACCTTTTCAGCCGTGAGGTGAGCGTATCGTCATTCGTTACTATTATGAAGGGCTGCGACAACTTCTGCAGCTACTGCATTGTCCCATATGTGCGGGGCAGGGAAAAGAGCCGTGAGATTCACGAGATAATGGACGAGGTGAAATACCTCGCAGATAACGGAGCGAGGGAAGTGACCCTCCTCGGTCAGAACGTAAACTCATACGGCACTACACTGGCTGACTCCATAGGCTTTCCCGAGCTTTTAAACAAAGTGACCGAAGTGGAGGGGATAAAGCGTGTGCGTTTTGTCACTTCCCATCCGAAAGATTTCTCCGACGGGCTCATCGAAGTGATGCGCGACAATGATAAAATATGCGAATATCTGCACCTGCCTCTTCAGGCGGGGAGCAATGATGTTCTGAAAAAGATGAACCGTAAATATACATATGAGCACTACTACGAGCGTGTGATGAAGGCGAAGGAGATGATACCCGATCTGGCTCTCTCCTCAGACTTTATAGTCGGCTTCCCCGGTGAGACCGACGAGGACTTTCAGGCGACAATGAAAGCACTGGAAGAGATACGCTATGACATGATATACGCCTTTAACTATTCCACACGTCCGGGTACAAAGGCGGAAAACTTTGATGATGATGTGCCTCTGAACACTAAGAAGGCACGCCTTGCGAAACTGCTCGACGCACAGAAAAAGATAATCGCAGAAAACTCTGCACAGTATCAGGACAAGATAGTCGAGGTGATGGTCGAGGGCTCAGCTAAGAAGGACGATAATCAGTTCAGCGGAAGAAACCGCCAAAATAGGGTGGTAAATTTTACAAGTGATAGTATATTAACCACTGGTGACTTTGTTAAAGTGAAGATCACCGAGCCGAGACCAAACAGCTTGCTCGGCGTGAGAGTGTGAGAGGTGGATAAATGTATCAGGTGAATGTGGCAGGAGTTATCAGGGAGCCTTTGACATCCAGATATATGATGATGCTGGAGTCTATCAGCAGAGAAGAGCAGGATATTCTTATCCCCGTGGGTAAGTTCGAGGCGGAGAACATCTCATCCAGAAAATGTACCAGTGGAAACTGTAAGAAATCGCCTTTTGACATACTTTCCCCTATTCTTGACTGGGCAGAGAGCGTCAGCTTTCATAAACTGGTGATAGACGACTGTGAGTGCGGGATATTCACTGCGAAGCTCTATGTTGCCGTTAACGGTGAAGAGAAGATCATGGACTGCCGTCCTTCCGACGGTGTTGTATTAGCATTGGACAGATCAATACCTGTTTATGTTGCTAAGGTACTGACCTGTCCTGAAGTTACAAATTTCTAGTTTTCAGCGCAACCTGTCAGCTCGTATGGGACAGTTTTAAATGTTCCCAGCGAGTTTGTGATAGGGTAGCCAGCGTCCATCCATGCGTGGATGCCGCCGTCGAGATTATATACATTTTCAAAGCCGAGCTCCTTCAGAGCAGCGGCAGCAAGGAGACCTCTCGAGCCTTTCTTACAATAGATCACATATTTTTTATCAGGTGAAAGAGCGCCTTTCGCAGCTATTACGTCCACAAGACCTCTCGGTGAGTGGAGATAGTTTGGTGCTTCTATCTTTCCTGCTTCCACTTCATTCTTTTCTCTAACGTCCACGATCATAACGTCTTTCTTCGACTTTATCATGTCCATTACCTGCGCAGGGGTGAGCTGTTCCACTATTTTCGCAGCGGCGCTTGTCTTCGCTTTGAAAGCCTCAGCGGGGGTCTGTGCGAAAGCAACAGCAGTACAGAGAATAAAAACCAGAATCATGATACATTTAGCGTAATGTCTAACCATTGGTACACCTCCACTCTTAGTTTAACGTGCATTGAGATGATTTCAATTCAAATTATCGACATATGGTTGAAATCGGTCTTATTTTCAGATGGTGGATTCAATAAACCATTATGATTTAAAGCAATGTATTTAACTCGTTAGTATATGTAATGCTTTACAACAAAAATCATTGGCGTAATAATACCGTTAAGATTTATTGAAAAGTTGGGGTTTTCGATGAAGAAAATAAAAGTAGAAGACGCCGTCGGCGAGGTTCTCGCATATGATATCACCGAAGTAAACAAAGAAAAGGGTATCAAAGGGAGAGCTTACAAAAGAGGGCACATTATTCAGCAGTCTGAGATCGAGCATCTCAAGAGCTTGGGAAGAAACACGGTATTCATAGAAGACGGTAACGACGACGGAGTCCATGAGGACGACGCAGCGAGGATGACGGCTCCCATAGCAGCGGGTGCGAATATCACTTTTGACAAAGAACCTGTCGAAGGCAAGATCAGCTTTTACGCTGACTGCGACGGAGTCTTTCAGGTGGATAAGAAGCGGCTCTATGAGCTGAACCTGCTGGGGACTACATCTCTGCCGACCATACACACCAACATGGGCGTGAAGAAAGGAAAGCAGGTGGCTGCCTTCCGCATCATACCTCTGGTCTGTGAGTATGAGATAATGGACAGGGTGAAGGAGATACTGAAAACTCCTCTGATGGACGTTAAACCTTATAAGATAAAGACTGCAACGATACTCGTCACGGGCAGCGAGGTTTACGAAGGGCGCATAAAAGACGGCTTCGGACCTATACTGACCGCAAAGCTCGAGAGCTACGGCGTGGAAGTTGTTGATTATAAAATAGTGCCTGATAAGAAGGAAGTGGTCACGGCCGCAGTGAAGGAGATGGCAGGCAAATCCGAGCTGGTCATTACCACAGGCGGAACATCCGTAGACCCTGACGACATCACGGCACAGGCTATGGCTGAGGCAGGCGTTAAATATGACATGAAGGGTTCTCCTATACAGCCGGGGAACAACCTCACCGTAGGTTATCTGGGCGATATCCCCGTGTGTGCCGTTCCTGCTGCTGCGCTTCATTTCAGTGCAACATCTCTGGATATCCTGATGCCCAGGATACTCGCAGGGGTGAAGATACATAAGGAAGACATGGCTGAGCTGGCGCACGGCGGACTGTGTCATTTTTGTAAAAAGTGCGTATATCCGATATGTCCGTTTGGAAGGGGATAAGATGACAGCAGACAGACATCAGGCGAGAGAGCTTTTATACTCGTCATTTGATACACCGCAGACAGAGAAGATATCTGTCAGAGACAGCTACGGCAGGGTTCTGGCGGAGGACATAAAGACCGTTAGGGCATATCCCGACACACGCAAATCTGCTGTGGACGGCTATGCGCATATCCCCGGGTATGAGTCTTACAAACTGCTGGGCGAGACAGGCGCAGGGCGCAAAGGACCTGAGTTTATAAAAGATGCCGAGACAGTTTTTGTCATGACGGGAGCTACCGTCCCTGAGGGCGCACTCTCCGTTGCACGTGTAGAGGACTGCAAAGACGAAGACGGAACAGTCACAATCCCTGCTATGGGTGCAGGCGAAAACATTAATAATATAGGTGAAGAGTGTGCAGAAGGCGCACTCGTGGCAGAGAAGGGGAGCGTTATCACAGAAGGGCTCTTCCCTGTGCTGTTTTACCTCGGACGCAGTGAGATCGAGGTTTTTAAAAGGCCTAAGATAGGCATATTCGTCACAGGCGACGAGATACTCGAAGTAGAGGACAAATACCGCAAGGGTATGGTATTTAACACTAATAAATACATTCTCGAATCATTCTTTAACAGATTCGGGTTTGACTATGAATATTACGGACACGTAAAGGACAACCGTGAGGATGTCGCAAAGGCATTTGACGAGATGAGCGAGAAGTATGACATCATCATATCTTCAGGCGGTATCTCTATGGGGAAATATGACTTTGTGAAAGACGTGTTCAGATCGTTTGAATATGATATCCTTTTTGAAAGAACAAAGGTGAAGCCCGGCAGCCCGCTTATGCTGGCTAAAAAGAGCGGATGTACTTTCATCGGTATGCCCGGGTATCCTGCGGCATTCACCACAAACCTGTTCTTTTACGTTTTACCTGCACTGAGAAAGGCATACGGACAAAAAAATAATGAATTCAAAGTGATAGACGCCGTTATGAAGACCGACACAAGGGCAAAGGAGGGACGGTTTGAGATGAACCGTGCTGTCGTTGAGGTCGAAAACGGAGTATTTTATGCATCGGATGCAGGAACACAAAAGACCTCGCATTTTAATAGTTTCGCATCTGTGAACGGACTTTTGCTTTTAGACGAAAATACAGGATCACTAAAAAAAGGTAACAAAGCAAAGGTTTTGCTGATTAATATTTGATCGAAAATGTACCGATTTTACTTGTAATTGCCATATCGTTTGGGTAAAGTTTACAGGTAAGTACAACTACATACAGAGGTGATCAAAAAATGAGTTTAGGACTCGCTTATACCAAAAACTTCCTCGGTGAGGCGCCTAAATGGTACAAAATGACCATTATCGCGTTCCTCGTACTCAATCCTATCCTGCTTTACATAGTAGGGCCGTTCATTACCGGATGGATAATTATCATTGAGTTTATTTTTACGCTTGCTATGGCACTTAAGTGCTATCCTCTGCCTCCGGCAGGTCTGCTCGCCATAGAGAGTGTGATAATGGGGTTGACTTCTCCTGCCACTGTTTACCACGAAACGCACGCTAACTTTCCTGTTATCATGCTGCTTATGTTTATGGTTGCCGGTATCCACTTTATGCAGGAAGGACTTCTCTTCCTCTTTACAAAGATACTCGTAGGTGTCAGGTCTAAGACCATCCTTTCGCTGCTTTTCTGCTTCGCCGGTGCTTTCCTCTCAGCGTTCCTTGACGCTCTGACTGTTACGGCGGTTATCATCTCTGTTGCTTACGGATTCTATGGAATATTTCATAAGTATTCTTCGACCCACTCAACAGAGGGGTATAATATAGGCAATGACGAAGGCACGGAGGGCTCATACAGGGAAGACCTTGATAAATTCAGAGCTTTCCTCAGAAACCTTATGATGCACGGTGCTGTGGGTACTGCTCTCGGCGGTGCGACAACACTCGTTGGCGAGCCTCAGAACCTTATCATAGGCGAGAAGCTCCACTGGCATTTCGCTGACTTCTTCCTTCACAGTGCGCCTGTTTCCATCCCTGTTCTTATCGTCGGTCTGCTCACATGCGTGATACTCGAACAGACAAAAATTATGGGCTACGGAGCACAGCTCCCTGATAAAGTGCGTGCGGTACTCGAAGATAAAGTTAAAGAAGATATGGCGAAGCTCGATTCAGCAGGTAAGGCCAGACTGGTTGTTCAGGCTGTTATCGGCGTGCTTCTCATCGTATCACTTGCGCTTCACGTTGCTGAGGTCGGTGTTATCGGTCTTATGGTTATCGTTCTGCTTACAGCACTGAACGGTGTCATCAGTGAACACAAGATCGGACACGCTTTCGAAGAGGCTCTTCCGTTTACGGCTCTTCTCGTTGTGTTCTTTGCTATTGTGGCAGTTATCCACGATCAGCACCTCTTCCAGCCTGTTATCAACTATGTGCTCAGCATGCACGGACAGATGCAGCTTGTCGCTTACTACATCGCAAACGGTGTGCTCTCTGCTATATCTGACAACGTTTTCGTTGCTACGGTTTATATCAATGAGACAGCGACACACTTTCAGGATATCATCCCTATGCTCGGACATCCTGAGGCTGCACACACTCCGACAGAGCTTGCGCATCTTATACAGTTCCAGAAGCTCGGCGTTGCTATCAACATGGGAACAAACATCCCGTCTGTTGCAACACCAAACGGTCAGGCGGCTTTCCTTTTCCTTCTGACATCTGCTCTGGCTCCGCTTATCAGACTCTCTTATTTGGAGATGGTTAAGCTGGCTCTGCCTTACACGATAACAATGAGTATTACAGGACTGCTGGCAGTCTGGTTTCTCCTGTAATATTAAAAAAATCTTAAAAATGACAAAGGGCTCTGTGTAAGTATCACAGAGCCTTTTTTTTGCCTTTGACGTAAATGTAAAATTTATTTACACTAAATTAGATACAATTATATGTTATATTTTATTAAATGATCGGTGGTAAATGAGCGATAATATTATCTCAGAAATCAAAATAATGTATGTAGAGGACGAGCCCTTTATCAGGCAGGGTTTTGAACGCTTTCTCAAGCGCAGGACAGGCCGGATATATACTTTTCAGAACGGAAAGGAAGCTCTGGATGCCTTTAACGATATAAAGCCTGATCTCGTCATTACGGATATCAGAATGCCTGTTATGGACGGTCTGGAAATGTCTGCTGCCATAAAGGAGATCAGTCCGTCTACTCCTATCATAGTGACAACAGGTCATAACGATGAGGAACTCTTCCTTAAATCCATCGATATAGGTATAGATAAGTACATCAAGAAGCCTATCAACTTCACCGAGCTCATGACCGTGATACAGCGCATCTCCGCATCTGTACTCCATGATAAAAAGATGGAGAAGCAGAACTCATTCCTCAGGGAAGTGCTTGACCTGAACCCTAACTTTGTGATTACCACAGACGGAAAGCGGTGCTCTTATCTGAATGAGTCTTTCAAAGAGTTCCTTCAGTGCAGCTCTGCCGAAGACTATATAGATAAATATACCAACATCAGCAATGTGCTGGTGGAAAAGGATGATTCTTTCTACAGCGGTAAAAAGCCTCAGGAATGGATAAAAGAGACAGTCGAATCGAAAGAAGTCAATAGAGTTGTCGTTTTAAAGCCGCTGGGCGGTAACGAAGACGAAGAAATGACCTGCCTTATGAACATAAAGCCTGTTCCTGAAAAGGAAGAGTGGCTCATCACGTTTGCCGATGTTACCTCCCTTGAAAGGGAGCGTCAGATGTACCGCATGCTCTCACAGCAGGATCCGCTGACAAAGGCGTATAACAGGACAAAGTTTTTCGAAGAGGTTGAGCGTGAACTTGACAGAGTCGCCAGATACGGACAGGATCTTTCGCTGCTTATGATAGACGTTGACTACTTCAAAGAGGTAAACGATAAGTTTGGTCACCTTGTTGGCGACATCGTCCTTGTGGAGCTGACACAGACAATCCAGAAAAATATCCGTAAGACAGACGTATTTGCCAGATACGGTGGCGAGGAATTCGCTCTGCTAATGCCCGTGACAAACCTCGAAGGTGCCAGAGAGAAGGCAGACATCATACGCAAAGCCATCAGTGACCATGAATTCAAAGGCTGCGGAAAGATCACCTGCAGCTTCGGCGTGGCATCTTATAAAAAAGGCGACAATGTCGACAGCTTTGTACAGAAGGCGGACATTGCCCTTTATAACGCTAAGGAATCCGGCAGGAATCAGGTTCAGATGTTTTCCGAAGGTACTATTACCTGCAGTGAATAGGTCTTATTCACACAGTTATTTATTGATAAATACCCACCTCTGTGTTACCTTTTCAAATACTTCTTATAGCTAAAGTTTCAAATCTGGAGAATGGAAACTGTGGACAATCTTTTTAATATAGATTTTCTGGAACTGGGGCAGAAGGCCGACAGTATCAGACAGAAAAAATGGGGTAAGAAAACTTTCTTTGTCAAAAACCTCCATTTGAACTATACCAACATCTGCGTAAGTAAATGCCGTTTCTGCGCTTTTGAGAAAGACGAAGGCGAAGACGGTGCTTACCTCTTTGAGATAGACGACATGCTCAGATACGTGGAAGAGAAGGGGAAGGACGTCGCCGAGATACACATCGTTGGCGGTCTGCACCCGACAAAACCTTTCAGCTTCTATACCGAAGCACTCTCTGCTCTTAAGAGCACATACCCTGAAAAGGTGATAAAGGCATTCAGTGCCGTTGAAATAGAATACTTTGCCCGTATATCTGACCAGTCTGAGGAGGCAGTGCTCAAAGCCCTGCAGAAATCAGGTCTGGAGATGATGCCGGGCGGCGGGGCAGAGATATTCGCCCCTGAGGTTCGCAGTGTTATCTGTCCGGAGAAGATCCCCGCTGAAAAGTGGCTGGAGATACACGAGACAGCACACAAGAACGGCATAATGACAAATGCGACAATGCTCTACGGGCATATTGAGAAGGACGAGCACAAGCTCGCACATCTGGAGGCTATAAGAGACCTGCAGGAGAAGACTGGCGGGTTCCTCGCTTTCATCCCTCTCTCTTTCCACCCGGAGAACACCTTCTTAAACGACATATTCCCCGCCACGGGCGTGGACGACCTAAAGACTATCGCAGTTTCCAGAATAATGCTGGAAAACGTGCCCCACATCAAAGCCTATTGGGTAATGCTGGGTGAAAAAACAGCACAGACAGCACTTCGCTTTGGTGCGGATGATCTTGATGGTACAATAATAAAAGAGAATATCACACACGCGGCAGGAGCCAAGAGCAGCGAGGGGCTGACAGTGGACACACTGGTTGATTTCTGCACCTCTGCCGGTCTTATCGCCGTGGAGCGTGATGCTTTTTATAATGAGATAAAAGTTTATGGTTAAGGCTTAGATGGCTGAATATATATTTTTAAACCCGTCTCCGAACATGTTGAAGATAGCCGAGATGGTGCGCAGCTGCGGACGCAATGTCGTTCTGGTGCGCAACGATCAGTTCCCGGAAATAGACGCTGTCAATATTCATATGTTTTACGACGGAAAATACAGAAGTATCTTCCCTTCGGATACGGCAGAGGGGGATGTTAAACCCTTTTCCCGTATGAAGAAGAACTTCCTCTCCAGAATGACACTGTCAAAGATAAAGGGCGAGCTTGCTACCGTATCGAAAGACCTTTCATCAGGAGACATTGTCGACCTATGCCTTTTGAAAAGGGGCGCACTGAATAAGAAAGAGGTGATAACCACCCCTGTGAGCAGTGCCACCAGCTTTTCAAAAATAGCAGCAGATAACGAACACGCTACGATCATTACAGGATATATGGAATTCCTCGGCGGAACAGAAAGGCTGATCATGTATGACACTGATTTTGACCTGAAGGAAGCTCTGGGCAAGGATTACTTTATATTCTTCTTCAAAGGCGAAAGAATAGAAATGTGCGCATCGGGTAACAGGCTTGTTACCATCGGCTCAAAGAACCATGATCACATAGAAATGCTGAAAGCTAACCTCGGATTTATCAAAAAGTTTAATTTCAATAAGGTTAAAGAACTGGTAATATCTAGAAACAGGATGCCTTGGATTGTGAACAACATAGACAAGCACCTCATCCTCGTGAACGATTTTAGCTTTTTCAATATTTCCATCAAAATGTCAGATCAATGGGTTGAAAAGGTCGGGAGATACATATGCGCAGACAAGCAGCGGTAGCAGGAGTCTTCTACCCCTCCGATCAGGAATCTGTCGCTCAGTTTATCGAAGAACATAAACAAGATACGACACCTGTGGAGGCAAAGGCAGTGATTGTCCCCCATGCGGGATATGTTTATTCCGGAGCTACTGCGGTCAGAACCCTTTCAAATGTTAAAATACCTGATACTGTCATACTCATAGGGCCGAACCACACAGGCAATGGTCCCGCTGTATCCGTCTTCCCCGAGGGGAGCTGGAGCACGCCTCTGGGCGATGTGGACATGAACAGACCGCTTGTCGAAAAGCTGTGCGAGCATCCGTATTTTCATAAGGACGTGACAGCGCACGCATACGAGCACTCCCTAGAGGTTATACTGCCGATACTAAAGTATTTTAATCCGCAGGTAAAGGTCGTGTGCATCACTGTGAAGTACATCAGCTTTGCTGACCTGAAAACGGCAGCGGAGAACATAGCATCTGTTTTCAACGGGCTGGTGGTGGTCAGCTCCGACTTCAACCATTTCGAAGACGTGGAAACGACAGAAAAGAAAGATCAAATGGCGATAGACAAGCTCATGGCGATGGATGCGCAGGGGCTTTACGATATAATAGCCGACGAGAGCATATCCATGTGCGGTGTGATACCCGCCTGCATGGGACTCATTTACTCTCTGGGTAAAAATGCAGACGAACCGGTTTTCATCGAGCACACCCACAGCGGTGTGGTGAACGGCGATAATAATAAAGTAGTCGGATATGCCGGCCTTTATTTCAAATAAGAGGTTTTAATGAAAGTAAGAACAGCAGTATTCCCCGTTGCGGGGCTTGGGACAAGGCTTTTACCTGCTACGAAGTCGATGCCGAAAGAGATGGTCACTCTCATAGACAGACCTCTCATACAGTACGCAGTGGAAGAGGTTATAAAAGCAGGGGTCGAGCGTGTCGTTTTCGTCTCTGCCAGAAGCAAGAAAGCCCTCGAAGACCACTTCGACAGGACACCCGAGCTGGAATATCAGCTTGCAGATTCAGGCAAAACAGAAGTGCTGGAGGAGATGAAGAAGCTCTCCACCATGTGCGATATCATATATATCCGTCAGAAAGAGCCCCTCGGGCTCGGTCACGCCGTCCTTTGTGCTAAGGAGATAGTGGGGAAGGAGCCCTTTGCGGTTATCCTGCCCGACGATATCATCAGCAGTAAAATACCCGTCACAAAGCAGCTGATAGATAACTATAACAAAACAGGCAAGTCTGTCGTATCCCTTATGGAGGTCGCAGACTCAGAGACATCCAAATACGGGATAGTAAAGCCCGGTGCAGAAGAGTCTAAAGGGCTCTTCAGGCTGGAAGGTATGGTCGAAAAGCCGAAGACCAACCCGCCGTCAAATATGGCTATCATCGGACGATACATCCTCACCCCCGAGGTGATGGAAGCTCTGGAGACAACAGAGCGTGGCGCAGGCGGTGAGATACAGCTCACCGATGCTATACTGGATGTTGCGAAATCTCAGGGTGTCTACGGCTATGTTTTCGAAGGCGACAGGTTCGACTGCGGTAATATGAACGGACTTTTTGAAGCTGTGGTTAATTTTGCCCTTGAAAGAGAAGACCTTAGGGAACATGCTATAAGAGTAATGAAGGAAGCGTTAAAGCGTTTTTAAAACATGAGGTATCGTAATGCACGATAACTACGACTCTATAGAAAAGATACGTTTTATACACGGCCTTATGAAAAAAGAGGTCGAGGAGCTTATAAAATTCATAAGCTCCAGCAAAGTCAATCTGGCCGAGACAAATACACCGCCCATTGATGTGCGCATCACGGATGTGGATGTGATGATATATGTCGAGCTGCCCGGACTGGCCAAAGAGGATTTCACGGTCTATCTGTATGATGACCTTGTCGTCATAGAAGGACGCAGACCGAAGATCACGGTTCCGGGAGCACGCTATGTACGTGTTGAGCGCGAATCCGTCAGGTTCAAGCGGATAGTCAGACTGCCGTTTTGTGCAAACGACAACTTGGCAAAAGCCGTATTGAAAGACGGTGTGCTGGAGATACGCATCTCCAAATGCTCATGCGGAACCGAAGTAATAACTGATTAGGGGGATCAAAGTGGAACAATTTGAAACTGAAATACTTATACCTGAAACACTTCCGCTGCTGCCAGTAAGAGACATTGTAGTCTTTCCATACATGGTTCTTCCTTTATACGTGGGCAGAGAGCAGAGTATAGAATCTGTGAATCAGGCTCTCGGTGAAGACAGGCTCATCTTCCTCGCATGTCAGAAAGATGCATCGAATGAAGAGCCCGAAGGGGATGATATATACGAGATAGGTACGGTGGCTGTGATACTCCGCATGCTGAAGATGCCTGACAACCGCATAAAGCTCCTTGTGCAGGGGGTGAAGCGGGGCAGGATCGTAGAGCATGAAGAGACTGACACAGGCTACAAAGTCCGTATAGAAGAGATACACGACGCAGAGGATGAGGAAAATACCGAACACGAAGCTCTCCTGCGCCATATCAAGGAACTGCTGAGTCAGGCTGTGAGCATGGGCAAGCCGATGCTGCCAGACCTCATAGCAGTTATCGAGAGCATAGACGAGCCGGGCAAGCTGGCTGATATCATAGTGTCTAACCTCGGTCTGAAAGTGGACGAAGCACAGGAAGTGCTGGAGCTGGAAGACACGGCGGAAAGGCTGAAAAAAGTGGGCGAGTTCCTCACCCGTGAGGTCTCCATACTCGAAGTCCAGCAGAAGATAATGAACGACGCCAGAGGCGAGATAGACAAAAGCCAGAAGGAATACTTCCTCCGTGAGCAGCTCAAAGCCATTCGCAAAGAGCTGGGCGAAGAGGATGACTTCATGGCAGAGATGGAAGAATACCGCAAAAAACTGAAGAAATGCAAAATGCCGAAAGAGGTGAACGACGAGGCTATGAAGCAGCTCGACAGACTGTCGAAGATGCACGGAGACTCCGCAGAGGCCACCGTCGTACGCACATTCCTCGACTGGATGATAGATGTGCCTTGGAGCAAAAGCACAAAGGACAAGCTGGACATCAAAGAGGCTAAAAAGATTCTGGACGAAGACCACTTCGGTCTGGACGAGGTGAAGGACAGGATACTCGATTTCCTCGCACTGCGTAAGCTGAAGAAGGATATCAAGAGCCCGATACTTTGCCTTGCGGGTCCTCCGGGAGTTGGTAAGACGTCTCTCGGTATGTCCGTGGCGAGAGCAATGGGGCGTAAATATGTCCGTATGTCTCTCGGCGGTGTGCGTGACGAGGCCGAGATCAGAGGCCACAGGCGTACATATATAGGCGCTCTCCCCGGTAAGATCATTCAGGGGATGAAGACAGCCGCTTCGAACAACCCTGTATTCATGCTGGACGAGATAGACAAGCTGGGCAATGATTTCAGGGGCGACCCTGCCAGTGCTCTGCTTGAAGTGCTCGACCCTGTGCAGAACGTAAACTTTGTAGACCATTATCTCGGCGTACCGCTCGATCTGTCTAAGGTTATGTTCATCACAACGGCGAACTACCTCGACCCTATACCGCCTGCTCTGAAAGACAGGATGGAGATAATAAACATCCCCGGATACACCGAGGAAGAAAAGATAAAAATAGCAGAGACATACCTCATTCCTCGCCAGATAAAAGAGAACGGCATGGACGACTATGAGGTCAGATTCACCAAAAAAGCTCTCTCACTTCTGATATCAGGATACACGATGGAGAGCGGTCTGCGTAACCTTGAGCGTACCATCGGCACGGTGTGCAGAAAGATAGGACGACGCATAGCAGAGGGTGATAAGAGAAAGTCTTTCCTCGTGACTGAAAAGGCTCTGGAGAAATACCTCGGACCTGAGAAATTCACGGGTGAAGAGGAGCTGAAAGAGAACGAAGTGGGCACAGTGACAGGGCTCGCATGGACACCTGTCGGCGGCGACGTACTCTTTATCGAATGTTCGAAATATAAGGGCAAAGGCGTGCTGAACGTAACAGGCCAGCTCGGCGATGTTATGAAGGAGTCCTCAAGGGCTGCTTTCACATATGTCCGCACTATCAGTGAGAAATTTAATATTGCTCCTGAAGATTTTGAGAATTTCGACTTTCACATACATGTCCCTGCGGGTGCTATACCAAAGGACGGCCCGAGTGCGGGTATCACAATGGCGACGGCTCTCGTTTCTTGCCTCACGGGCAGAAAGGTGAATAAGAAAGTAGCCATGACAGGTGAGATTACCATCACGGGTAAGGTCCTGCCTATCGGAGGGCTGAAGGAAAAACTGCTGGCTGCTAAACGCCTAGGTATAGAGAAGGTTCTTGTACCTGCAAAGAATGAGAAGGATCTCCGCAGTCTGCCGAAATATGTTAAGAACTCGCTGGAGATAGTATATGTCTCCCAATTTGACGAAGTAGTTGACCAGGCATTAATTGACTAGGATACAGGATGTATCCCACGGAGCTGAACGAATTATCAGCGTAGTGAGAGCAAAGCAAAACTTGTTTGGCTTTGCGAAATGAAATTAAAAGAATCCCCGGTGTTAGCAATAACATCGGGGATTAATTTTTCCAGAAAAGATTTTCTTGTCATTCTGAGCCTGTAGACAGGCGTAAGAATCTCAGAATATAGCTAACCAACCATTTAAAGTCACTGTGACAAAAAGACTTAGATAGTCAGCGGTTTGAGACTCTGACGGTCGCAAGCTCCCTCAGAGTGACGTTTTACTTTTATTATCAGCATATATCTTGAGCTAGTAGTGATTTCGGGAGCCTTTTTTGCGTATGTCTCGTCATCCTGAGGCTTTGGCCGAAGGATCCGAACCCGTGGAGCACCTAATGAGCTTGGATTCTTAGCTCTGCTCAGAATGACCAATTTCGTTTTTATTTGTCACTCAGCTCTATGAATACCTGATATTTAAACAGGGTGCTCTTTGTGCTGTAGCTCACCTTATAGCAGTTCTGCAGATAAGATATCAGCCTTCGCCCTTCCAGCTTCGCAGCCTTTTTACCGAAGAATGAATTTCTGAAAAGCCTTATCTTTTGCGGAGATTCACTGAGGTCTGTTTCCAGATATCTCATATCCGCCTTTCTCAGCACGCTTTCGATAGAGCATGAATCTGCTGCATGCGCCCCGAATGAAACCAGCAAAAGTATTATCAGTAATAGTGTTGTCGTTATTTTCTTCATTTCAGATCCGTATAAATTGAGAGGGGGCTTTCACCCCCTCGATTGTTATTACTTTTCGAAAAGGTATTCGAGTGTACGTATGAGCTTGCCTGCTCTGTCTCTAGGCTCTGATGTCAGAGCATTCGATGCACTGGCTGCCACTACCTGTCCGTTTTCAATGGAGAAGACGTTCCAGTAGAGACCAACACCGCTAGGTATGTTGTATGTTCTGGTTGTACCGCCGTAGTATAGCTTAACCACTGCGCCTGATGTGCCCATGTCAGACTCGCCTGAGTAGTTGTGCACATAGTAATTGTATGTGGTGGCTGTGTCCACATCGCTGATGGTCACTGTTTCGGGGCCGTAGCTTGTAGTGTCGTCCACATCGAGAGAAACTTCATCCACTGTCATGTTGTAGTATGCCACATGGTTTTCTCCCCAAGTGAGGTGAGAGTCGAGGTCTCTCGGAGCTACCCCCCATGTGAGTACAACCCTTGCCTCTCCGCCGACGCCTGTGGATGCAGTGTCATCATCCTCATCCAGCTCTGCCGAGAGGAGCACTGTCTTGGACGATGCCTCTCCGCCTGTGATGACAAACGACTCGTAGGCTGTTTCATAGCTGTCTTTGGAAACTTCGGCAGTATAGTTGCCCGGTTCGAGTGTTGTGGATACCGCACCGACAGAGTCAGAGTATACCCGCTTAACAAATTCGCCCTGAGGGTCATTGTCGCCTTCGCGTATCATTATCTGGGCGTTTGCCACTGCGAGGGTAGGGTTGGAAGCATCAGCTACAGAGAAGTTTATCGTACCGTCATCTCCGCTGCCTTCCTCGGCCATCGTGGTCTGTCCGTATACTGCGGGTGATTCGCCTATGGTTGTGTTTCCGTCCACTGTTACATAGCCGGATTTTACAAACTTGATAGTATAGATACCTGTCGATACCTCTGCGAATGTGTATGCACCGCCGCCGTCTGTGGTGGCAGTGAGAGCCTCGCCTGCATCTTCGTCTTCAGGGGTGAGGGTGACTGTGACGCTTGAAAGAGGACTGCCGTCTGCATCAACGACAGTTCCTTCGAGGCTGGATGTCGCCCCTGTGAAAGGACACTCTGTTGTTGACCATACAGACCTGTCATAGCTGAAAAGCTCGAATTCAGAGTCTTCCACGTCTATCAGGTCGCCGAAACCGCCGTAGTCGAGTGTCAGCGTACTGCTGATGCCGACAGTGAGGTCGAGCAGACAGTCTGTCGTGTCTGAGTCGGAGTTATATGTCGCAGATGCGTTGAAAGCACCTTTTGGTCCGAGGTCGAGACCGATACCCGGTCCGTCTATCTCAAATTCGCCGTAGACAGGGATGTCTACCTGTACCTCGTAAAGGGATACCATCACCTGAAGCCTTGCGTATGCTTCGGCGGATGCTGCTCCCTCGAGTGTGTATGCCGGTCCTATGTTGCTGGAGTTATATGTATAGTCTGCGATCTTTGTTATGCCTGTGCCTCTGGTATAGTTGAAGCCGGCGGTGAAATCTGTGTCGAATGAATAGCCGTATTTAAATGTACTTGAACCTGTGAGCGTAAGGTCAGCACCGATAACAGGCACAACCTTCACATTTATCAGCACAGGAAAGCCTGAGATAAATACAGTAAAGTTTTTATCAAACAGAGGGTTAAAGTCCTTTGAAAATTCTTTCGAAAGTTCATAAGGCAGATTCACATCGAATACGAGTGTGCTGGACATATCAGAATTGATGGATGTCTCAAACTCTTCGATGAAATCTATGCCGAATCTGAGATCAAGGTCTACATTGAAATCAGATGAAACGGAAAGGTCGAGCACTGTTTTGATACCGTCATAGAATTGATGAGAGATCTCTCTGTCTATGTTGAGTATCTCTGTGGATGCTCTGGTATCTCCTGAGCCTGTCGCAGCATCACTGAAGTTCATGCTGAGGTTCAGCTCACTGTTTGGGAATGCTTCCTGAAAGCTGACATTCTCAGTTTCGAGAACCATCGTTGTCCCGTCGTTGCTTGTGACAGATACCACACGTCTCAGATATCCGGTAGTGCCGTCTGCGTTCACACCAAAAACGATCTGGCCGACTGCCGGTGCGACAAGCCCCGCACCTGTGAGCACAAGTGTGTCGCTGTCGCTGTTTGCAGCGTCATAAGTATATGTTGCGCTGTCATAATATACCGCATCGGCACTCTTGTTCAGCGTCGAGCTGTTGTCTGTGACTGTTACGTCCACTTCAACTGTACTGCCGTCTGAATCGGCTGTGTAGGTGTAGTCATCCAGAGAGATTCCTGAATCAGAACCTCCGGCATCTGCTGCAGGGGTTGAGCCTCCTCCCCCGCCTCCACAGGATACGAGTATTGACAATACTATTGACAACACAAGTATTTTCGTTAGTTTGTAAACCATGGTATAACCTCCTAATAAGAAATTCTAAACCAGTCTAAATGTGTAGACAATGTGGATTTCCCTATCAAATATGGCGGTTATATTATACATTTGTTCTTATTTAAAACTTATATCGGGGTCAAGGAGCTAAGATCTATGAGCGAAAAGAAGTTGATTGACAGTAACATAAATATAGGCGGGATGACATGTGCGGCATGTGTCCGCAGGGTGGAGAAGAAACTGCAGAAAGTGGAGGGGGTGGACTCTGTCACAGTGAACCTCGCTACGAATACTGCACTGGTCAGCTACGACCCGTCAGCTATAGACGTCGAGACAATCGGCGAGAATGTCGAAAAGATCGGCTACGAATTTAAAGGTGTCGATCAGGACATGCTGGAGGACGAGACAACATCCTTTTACGCTTCAAAGCTGATGATAGCCGCTCCGATATCCTTAGTCGTTTTCACTATATCAATGATGAAGATAGACGCCATCGAGCCCTTTAAATTCTGGATATTAATGTTCCTCTCCCTCGCAGTGATGATCTTCGGCGGTGGAGTATTCTATAAAATAGCGTGGAAAAACCTCAAGAACGGCACATCAGACATGAACACGCTCCTTGCCGTGGGTACGCTCTCAGCCTTCATATATTCTGCTTTCGTTACGGTATTCGCAGACTATTTCAAAGGCAGGGGGAGCTATCATGTGTATTACGATGCAGCATGTGTGATCATCACATTCATCCTGCTAGGACGTATGATGGAAGCCCGTGCGAAGAAGAGGGCGAAGGGTGCTATCGAAGCTCTTCTGAACCTTGCACCGAAGACAGCAATAATCGTCAAAGACGGTGTGGAAGAGGAAGTCCCCGCCAGCAGTATATTTGTAGGCGATATGATAAGGGTTAAGCCGGGCGGAGCTATCGCTCTGGACGGAGAGGTTGTCAGCGGGCAGGGGCGCTCGGACGAATCCATGCTCACGGGTGAATCTGTCCCCGTGTCTAAAAGGCAGGGCGACATAGTTTACGCAGGAACAGTGCTCACAGCGGGCACACTTATATATAGAGCTACAACCGTGGGGAATGAGACAGTGCTTGCGGGCATCATAAAAACAGTTAAAAGCGCAACAGCATCAAAGCCTTCTGTTCAGAGGATGGCCGATAAAGTTTCGTCTGTATTCGTGCCGACGGTGCTTGTGATATCTGCCGTTACATTCCTTGTGTGGTTCTTTTTAGGGCCGCAGCCGGTTCTGGCTAACAGCCTTCTGGCTTTCGTGTCTGTGCTTATCGTCGCATGTCCTTGTGCGATGGGGCTCGCAACACCTACAGCGGTTATGGTCAGCACGGGACGCGGTGCATCAAACGGTATACTTGTGAAAAACGGCGAAACACTTGAAAAAGCATGTAAAGTGAACCGCATCATATTTGATAAAACAGGAACCCTTACAACAGGCGACCTGAAGGTCGAAAAGTTCGGCATAGCGCCTGAATACATGGGCGAGATAGCATCCGTAGAGGCTCTTTCCGAGCACCCTTTGGCATCCACAATAGTGAACTATGCGAAGGAGATGGGGGCAGGGCTCAGCGAGGTTACAGATTTCGAAAACTTTGACGGAGAAGGTGTCTCCGGCATGGTTGAGGGGCGTAAAGTCCTAGTGGGTAAGCTCGACTTCCTCAAGAGAAACGGCATAGATGTCAAACCTTCAGAGTTCAACGGCTCACACGTATATGCATCCGTCGACGGACAATACGCAGGCATGCTCGGCATCACCGACAAGATCAAGGAAGATGCAGCAGCCACTGTGAAGAAGCTGATTAAAAGAGGCGTGAAGCCCGTGATAGTATCAGGCGATAACGAAAGGTCTGTCAAAGCTGTGGCAGCAAGTATAGGCATAAAGGAATACCACTTCGGCATCAGCCCGAAAGGTAAGCTCGATATACTCGAAAAATACAGAGGAGAGGGCGACATTGTCGCTATGGTAGGTGACGGTGTAAACGATGCTGCGGCTCTCGCTGCCAGTGACGTAGGCTTTGCTATGAGCTCGGGCACGGATGTTGCGATGCAGTCGGGCGACATCACCATCCTCGGTGACGGTACAGACCGCATAGTGAAAGCTCTGAACCTCTCATGTGCCACACTTACGATAATAAAAGAGAACCTCTTCTGGGCATTCTTTTACAACATTGCGCTGATACCGCTGGCTGCGGGCGTGTTTTATCCGATATTCGGCATACAGCTTTCCCCTATGTTTGCAGGTGCAGCTATGGCTTTTTCATCTGTAAGTGTTGTGAGTAACTCGCTCAGGCTTAAGATTAAGAAGATATAAGTCGGGTTTTAAGCCTGCTGCCGATAATCTGTCCTGCTATGGAAAAGACGAAGAAAAGCGGGATGTAGACCCAGCTTGTGTGGGTGTATATGCGTATGAATGCTATCATCGGGATAGGGGCGTGAATGCAGACAGCCCACGGGATGGAAAATTTCCGTGTGTAGGTTCTGAGCCATCCGAATGGCAGGTTTAAAATAAATGCGATAATGCATATCGCAAAAATGCCTTGTAGTGTGTCCATGTTTTTTATATAAGAGTTAAATAGTGTTATGTAAAGACTTAATTAAGGTTATGAAATGAAAATTCTTCTAATAGGTCTCGGCGGATTTTTCGGGGCGATCGCCCGTTTCTATGCTTCAAAGGGCACAATGATGCTTCTCGGTAATAAGATCCCCTTCGGAACACTGTTCGTAAATGTTCTCGGCTCATTCCTTTTGGGTCTCATATTCACATTATCCGTGGAGAAGCTCGCCATCAGCGAAAACATGCGTTTTCTCCTTGCTGTGGGCTTTCTAGGCGCATTCACCACATTTTCCACCTTTTCGGTGGAGACACTTTACCTTTTCGAAGACGGCGCATACGCCTCCGCCTTTGTATATATATTTGGTAATGTCATCCTTAGCTTAATCGCCGCATTCGCAGGCATATACTTAGCACGTATTTAGGAGTCAGATATGAAAGGCACACATAAGCTGATGAAAGTATTCCTCGGGGGCTCCGACACATTCGACGGCAAACCTCTGTATAAAGCAATAGTAGAGCTCGCCCTGACAAACGGCATAGCGGGTGCAACCGTGCAGAGATGCATATATGGTTATGGAAAGAGTGCCGTAATCCGCTCCAGCCGAACACTGGCGATATCCGAAAACCTTCCAATAGTCATCGAGATGATAGACAGCGAGGAAAATCTGAATAAGATCATCCCCGAAATAAGAGAAATGCTCGACGGCGGTCTGATTACTATGGAGAATATAGAAGTTTTAGAGTATAAATAATCTGTTGCGTATTTCGCAAAAGGTTTTTATATAAACTAATGGAGCTTATATATGGGTTTCCTCCGCAGTGTAAACTGCCCTGTTTTCAATGTTGAAAAGACAAAAGAAGTCCCCGACAGACAGGACTACACCATCCAGATTGGCGGTGAGTGCGAAAAGACGGGGAAGTTTCAGATAGACGATCTTCTCGGCAATTTCAAAACAGTCACTCTCAACAGCAGGCTGACTTCAGTATCCAGATGGTCTGTGCGTGCAGACTGGCAGGGTGTCTCATGGGCTGATTTCATAAAGTGGGTTAACCCTGGCAAATATACATATGTATATACCGAAAGCTACGGCGGATACAGCACTGCCATATGGGCAGAGGATCTGGACAATCCGCGCATACTGCTTTGCACCCACGTGGGCGGCGAGCCCATAGAGTTTGAATACGGCGGTCCTATCAGGATGGTCATACCGAACCTCTGGGGGTATAAAAGCTGTAAGTGGCTTAAGCGCATACATTTCATGAACGAATACATTCAGGGCACATGGGAGTCTAACGGATATGAAGACAGAGGACTCATCGAACCCTGCATGTGCGAAGACGTAAACACAGGCAAGCATTTCCGCATAACAGGCGGAGAGGTCATGGAAAACTGATTAGCAGTCATTACGAGGAGCTGTGCGACGAAGTAATCTTAGCCCTCGTTTCGATATAGGAGGATAATGTGGCAGGAAGCACATTCGGAACCAATTTTACTATAACAACATTCGGAGAAAGCCACGGTAAGGCAGTGGGTGTCGTCCTTGACGGATGCCCTCCAAACCTCGAGCTTTCCGTTGAAGATATTCAGACAGAACTGGACAGAAGACGCCCCGGGCAGAGCAAGGTCTCCACGCCGAGGGACGAATCAGACACCGTAGAGATATACAGCGGTATCTTCGAAGGCAAAACCACAGGTACACCTATAATGATGATGGTGTTTAATAAGAACCAGATGTCCAGAGACTATAATGATGTCAAAAACCTCTTCAGGCCGGGGCATGCGGATTTCACATACTTTTCCAAATACGGCATCAGAGACCACAGAGGGGGCGGACGCTCCAGCGCAAGGGAAACCATCGGTCGTGTTTGTGCAGGCGCAGTGGCTAAGAAGATCCTAGAGAAATCTGCCGTCACCGTTCAGGCATACGTCATACAGGTCGGTCCGCATAAGGCCGAGAAGCGTGACCTTGATATAGTAGAGGAAAACATCATCCGCACGTGCGACCTTGAAGCAGCGAAAAAGATGGAAGAGTATATATTAGAGGCGAGGGATGCAGGCGATTCTGTCGGTGCCATCGTTGAATGTGTTGTGAAAGGACTGCCCATCGGAATAGGCGAGCCCGTCTTCGACAGACTGAACGCTATGATAGCCCATGCCATCATGTCTGTTCCCGCCGTTAAAGGGATAGAGTTCGGCAAGGGGTTCGAGGCAGCTCTCATGAGAGGGAGCGAAAACAATGACGAGATGTCCAAATACGGCTTCCTCAGCAACAATGCAGGGGGTACGCTAGGCGGCATGTCTACCAGTCAGGACGTAGTGTTCAGATTCGTGGTAAAACCTGCGAGCTCTATCACGGTTCCCAGACAGACCATAGATATATATGGTAATGAGAAGTCTATAATAACAGAAGGACGCCACGACCCCTGTGTCGCACCCCGTGTCGTGCCCGTAGCAGAGGCGATGACGAGGGTTGTCCTCGTGGATTTAATCATGTCTGACAAGGCTATAGCAAAATACTTCGAAAAAAAGTGATATTTGTTTTAAAAACCTGTTGACTAAAGAAACGGAAATCGATATAACTACCTTCCCCTGTGAAAGACCACTTTTGCAGGGGTTGTTTTTGAAAGGTTTTGCTTTTCAAAAAAGATGTTAGAAAGTTTAAAAAAGCCTATTGACTTAGGCAAGCTAAACGGATATAACAACACTCCGCTTCAGTTTGAACGAAGCGGTTTTTTTTGCCGAAAGCAAAGCAGAAAAGATGTTAGAAAGTTTAAAAAACCTATTGACTTAGGTGGACGAAACGGTTATAACAACGCTCCGCTTCAAATAGAACGAAGCGGTTATTTTTTTGCGAAAAACGAAGCAAAAAAAGATGTTAAAAAAATTAAAATAAGTTGTTGACACGGGAAGCGGTTTTCGATAAGATAATCCTCCGCTCAGTTGAAAGACTGAGGTTAACAAAATCAAGCGAGAGCAAACGCTCAAGCTGCAGATGTTTGACATATGAATAAGGTCGATATGTGATAATGGAGACAGTGATGTTCTTAAACCCGCGAGGGTTTATATAAAGAGTTTGGATGGAGAGTTTGATCCTGGCTCAGAACGAACGCTGGCGGCG